>NZ_PJAR01000033.1 GCF_002836745.1 Glaciecola sp. 33A
GAAATATCAAGATTAGCCGTACCGGCACAGTTCAGAAAACGTCAAACTGACCGATTTACGGGTTCAGCAACCGGTGTTATAAACGAGCAGTTTTATGCTGAAAGAGAACTCAGATGTTTTCCTTTTATTGCTGTGGGACTATATCTCTCTGCGGCGTCAATTTGTTTGCGACAAGATATAAATCATTGCTTTGTGATGATGGAGCCAAGATTAGCAAGAAGTTTGCGGTTTGTTGGTATTTCATTTGAAAAAGTCGGACCTATTGTAGAATATCATGGCCAACGCGCTCCTTATTATATTAGCCGCAATCTATTAATGACGGGATTAACACCTGGCTTTAAGAAAATCCTAAATAACATCGATAAAAAGATAATCAGCCAATTTAAAATTGATCAATAGCCTAAAAAATGTCAGCTTTTTTTACAATTTTTATTTTTTTAAAATGACATAAAACACAATTAATTGTTTTTAAAAGCATTTTTATTTTTGGCACGAAGAGTGCTTAGTATTTGTTGTTCAGAAAATTTCACAATCGCAAGTAAAAAAAATGAAAAACTTATTTAACAATTCAAAAATGATTTCAGCTAGCGTATTGTTAGCGATGTCAGTCGCTGGCAGTGCTAGTGCAGCAACAATTAAGTTTGGGTCATCATCTGACCTCAACGGAGTTGCTCAAGTAGCAGATGACGGTTCTGGACTTACCAGTGTAAATGTTCCTTCTGATAATTTAACAGATGGTGGTAATGGTTTTTTCGTTGAAACTTTTGACCAAGGAACTCAAACATATCTGCCCGGTACTACAATTCCGTTCTCTGTTGGCAGCACTGCTTATAATGATACTGATACTACTGCTCATGTAGATTGTGCCGTAAATGGTGTCGGTGCTGGGATCCAAGTAACTGGTAATTCGGCTGACGCTTTTGGTGTTCGTAAAGGGTCAAAAAGTGGTGTAGCAGCGTCTCCAGCCGGTGACACAACTTGTTTTGGTTATACACCCAAAGAAGGCGGTACAGTTCCATCATGGGTTGAAGTTGATTACTCAGCTTTCTTATCAAACGTCGGTCTTGGTGCTATCAACTATCTTGGTTTCTACTGGGGTTCAGTTGAAACTTATAATGATTTTACATTCTATTATGAAGATGGTACGACTACTCAACTCTTTGGTACAGAGGTACTTGCAGCAGGTAATGCCAATTCTGGTAGTCAGAATCAACCAGGCGCCAACGTGTATGTAGAAATTGTATTTGATGCTTTAGTAGTATTTACAAAGTTAAGGTTTACTTCAAATGGTGTTGCCGGCGAATTCGATAATATTGTAATTGGTCTTTCAGATAGAGAAGTTCCTGTCCCTGCTCCAACGGGTATTGCTTTATTGGTTTTAGGTTTATTAGGCTTAGGACTTAGAAATAGACTTCGCAAGTAAATTACACCTAAAATAAAAAAGCCAACATTGTTGGCTTTTTTTTATATCTGGAGAATTATATTGCTCATATATTATCTCACCAAATAACTTCTGGTCTTACCATCACTGAATATACATGAACTCCATTGTGAAGCTTGTAAAATAAATCAACAAATGTCTTAATCATATCCTGTAGAGTGCCTTCTAAAGGAATTTGAGAGATTTATGCAAATCATTGACGAACTAAAAAAACAGTTTTCTGTAGAAGATGACGTGCTTTTGATTGAGACTAAAGAAGCAACCCAACATTATGGAAAAACAACATTTTCAGCCCCTATCAATATTGATTGTGTAATTGTTGTCAAAAAAGTGATGACAATAGGCAAAGCTCTAAAGCTAGCCAATGTTTTGCAATTTAATTTATACCCAGTAGGTACTAATAAAAACTGGGGATATGGTTCTTTTAATTTGTGTTCAGGCCGGCCAAACGTCATCCTTGATCTAGGTCAGTTGAGTAACATATCTAGCACTGATAAGGAACTTGGACTGGTTACCCTTGGTCCAGGCGTAACCCAGCAGCAACTGTATGACTTTTTGACTGAGAACAATTGGGAGTTCATGGCACCAGTCACGGGTGCAGGGCCAGAGGCTGGCGTTGTAAGCAATGCGCTGGAACGAGGTTATGGAATTACTCCACATAATGATCATTTTTATGCTTGCACTGCCTTGAAAGCATTTATCCCGCACCCTGAACTTTGTGAGCACCAATATGAATCTGCTCTTTCTGCATTCGATCAATCTAACACAGATTTCATTGATAAATCTTATAAATGGGGCTTAGGCCCTTACATTGATGGTCTTTTTACTCAAAGTAATTTAGGCATCGTTTCTGAGATGACGATAAGACTCGCGCCTAAACCTGAATATTTTAGTGCTTTTTACCTAAAGGTATTTAATGAAGAGCAATTTGAAGATACAGTTGCTCTGGTCAAAAATATCCTAAAAAATTACGCGGGTATTGTTGGTTCGATAAATTTGATGGACAGACGGAGACTGATTTCTATCACCACAGAAAATCCAAATGGATTTGAAAGTAACGTTCTCATGAGCGAACAACAAATTCAGGATATCGCCTCTGAAAACCAGCTGCCACATTGGTTAGTGGTAGGTTCTATTTATGGTGATAAAGAAGTAGTTAAGGCAACTAAAAAAGTGTTTAAAAGAAAAGCTAAAGCTATGAGTATAGGACGAATTAACGCTACTGACTAGCTTCCGTGACAGCTATATTTGAGGGTAGTTTCGCGTTTGCTTATTTGTTGCGTTGGGGAAATTAGCGAAATCTTTGTCGTTGGGGTGAACACGTAATCTGGCTGTTACTACTGAAATCTGGATAGTGAGATGCTAAACGCCTTGCCTCAGAATATGGAATATTCAAGCATCATGATGTTTCTTTTTTGTTACGCACCAAAGTCAAAGTCCCTTTGGATGGTGAGATCATCAAACATTGTCGTTTGCTCAGCAGCCTTAAGTGGCGGTGCTCTGGTATTGTTGCCAGTAATGGGTGAGCCATGTTTGTCTAAATACAATAATATCTTGTGAATGATGTTAGGTTGGGTAATGCAGGCAATTATCGTCACATTGTTCTTTAGACATTTCTCACATTCGGTAATGTCTATGTTGAAAACTCTCTTCAAACGCTGTGCCCACGTCATGCTCTTGGCATGATAAGGCTTATCAGAGTCGCATTCTTCTTTGTTTACTAGTTTAGGACTGTTTTTCCCTCGCTGGGATGCTGTCACTTGCGCTCTTAAGTTACTATTAGGAGCAAAAACGCCAAAAAATCGGGTGAGGTTAAGTCTTGGTGGTGGAATGAGTGCGGCTAGTTTGCCAATGAAATCGATGGGGTCAAAGAAGACGTGAGTCGTTCCATCACTGTAGGGCGTTTTCAAATCATAGCGTACTTTTCCATGGTCAGTCATACTCAAACGTTGCTCGCTAATGGCCGGACGACTGATATAGCGGCACAGCCTTTCTAATTTCTCTGGCTCAGCTGCATTGGCGAAGACACCGGCGTGAAGAGAAAAACCAGAGGTATTGGCCAACTGGCCAAATTCACCTTCATTAGTTGCCGGAAGGGTTTGCAAGGTAAATACTTTCTGCCCTTGCTGAGGACCCATGGCTATGCGATAGCTAACAGACGCTCCTTGCAACTGTAGCAGGCTATCCTCATCATCAATTGGCAAATTGAGGTAACTATTTTCCATATCGCGTTGTACTAAACCGACTTTTTCTAAATATCGAGCAATGCGATGGCTGATAGTATGCACTAGTTCAAGCATCTCTTGATGAGATGGCGCTTTGATGCGGGTAAAGGTGGTACCACCCCATGGATTTTCACTTATTGCGCCTTCTAAAAACAGCATGTGGAAGCGGATATTAAGGTTGAGGGCGCTACCGAATCGCTGAATGAGCGTAACGGCACCGGTTTTGCCTGTTTGTTGGTACAACCTGCTTTGTTCACAATGTGAGTGGAAATGGCGCGGTGAATGATTTGCATCACTTTACTTAACTCACTTGGGTATCTTGCCAATAGCAAGCGCAAAGGGATGGGGAGGCTCAACACCCATTGACGAACTGGGTAGCCTCGTAGCACATCATCGACCAACAAAGCTGCACTTTCTGCCATTCTTCTGGCACCACAACTGGGGCAAAATCCACGTCGCTTGCAGCTAAACGCGACTAACTTTTTATGTTTGCAGTCGCCGCATACCACGCGTAAAAATCCGTACTCAAGTCGACCGCAACGCAAGAATTCATCAAACTCACGTTCAACATATTTGGGTAAGTACTTGCTTTGCTCGGCTAGGCTTGTAGTAAATTCAGGATAATAACGTTCTACCAACTGATACAGCGAGGTAGTTTCGGGGCGGTGCCGTTTGTACTTTTGTTCTTGCTGTATTGCCAGCACTTCCTTCGTCCTTGAATAGTGGCATTCAAGGATGTCAAACAAGAGCTTAGAAAACGACTGAACTATGAGCCTGATTTTGGGAGGTGAGGTACTGCCGGTATATCTTGAATGACCGCTTCCAAGAACGGCAACTCAAAATGTGGCAATGATTCCTAATCGAGGGCACAGCAGTCATATTGATTGAAACACCGACAGTCGGCTAACTGCCCTAAGCGGTCCTACGTCGTTCAACATTGTACGGGAAGAATGTGCTGTGAGTTCAATCGGTCAATGCAACGCTTTCCTATTATAAAGCGGCGACGCTGCCAACAATGGATAGATATTATTTCGATACCGATGACCAAAAAGGGTTTTAACTTCTGGTAAAAATTTGACATACGAATGGCCGTTTGGCTTCTTTGAGCCAGTCAGGTTGCAATAATAAAAGCTAACTGCTGGTGTCATTACGACAAAGTTGCTTGGAAATTAGAACGATATTTCCCCTTGGTAATGACACTAGCACAATCACTCCAATACAATTTATTTGTCTGATTCACCTTCTATTTCTTGCCTATCATTTATATTTAACTCCCAAGTTAAAAATAAAACAGACAAAGCATAAGAAAAGCCAGTACTACTGCGCCGATAATGTTGTCTTTTTTTGCTTGGTGATCCTTTACGGATTGGCTCCAAATCAGAAACTGCAACCCTAATATATGAGTCAATATTTCGTGACTTTGGGTCTCTATTCTGATTAATAATGCGTTCATCAAAGCTCCAAATTAGCTCATCTAGCTGAAAGTTTGAATACCATTTATTTAGTTGCTGTTTGTCGTCAATGGCAGCATTTTTTTTATGAAGTCGCACACTTAACCTCAGGGTAAGCCTTTTCTTGAACTCCTCCAAAGTGTCAGCCACTTTGTCGATGCCATAATACTTATCTGTGATTATTATAAGTTTACAAAACCGATGGAAATCCGACGGCTGTGTAAATTTTATTGTAGGGCTATTAAAGTTATCGTTATTCAAAATATGCTTCAAAAGCCAGTCATACTCTAGTTTAGCTACTGGTTCATTTTGGATGGTTGTATTGATAGCGCTTAGCAGCCGGCGCGCAATTTTTCTATGCTCTTTTTTACGCGGTTCAAACCTGAGTCGCTCCAACCTTAATGCCTTCTGACTAAGTTTAGAACTGTCTGGAGAAGGTGCTTTATGTTTTAACCTATGGCGGTGTTTTGAATGTCCAGGCTGTCCGTCCTCGCCATATTTTATAGTAAACAGTACTTTTGCTGCTTCTTTTGCTTTCTCCAGTGCACTGAGGGGAACGTTATACTGCCGAGCATAAAACTCGAGTGACGTTTTGGTTTTATAATGTTCACGAATTGCCCTAAAAGCAACAAACTCTTGTTGAGGCCTATTAAGTAACTCTCCTCGCTCAACCCTTAGCTTTGATAGTTTTCTATGTTCAAAAAGCTTTTTATCAGTTTGGGTCGATTTACTGCTACTTAACTGCATCCGGGCAAGCCAATCATGAAAAGAGTTCGCGAATTTTTCTTTCGTATTCTCATCTAGTTTTTCATATTGCAATTTTTTCCTAACAATAGTCCTCGTGCTTACACCAGCAACAGCAGCTATGTTTTGATCTGTATGATGAGACGTCGCATTATCTAATTCGATTTCGTGAAGCCATATAGCACTGTGAATATAATGGGTCATCGTAATTGACGGCGAACTATGGCCTATTTCCCTACCAATATCGTGCGAAAATCTACCATCATTAGTAGGTTTAACATTATCAAATAAACTACTAATCTGTTTTCTCGACAGGCTTGATAGCCTAAATATAGGATGTAGCTTGCACTTCCGGTTTTCGTATAGGTAACGCCATGTAGCGTATGAGTGTCTTAACCGGTGAAAACGCATCGTTTGGTCATTAGTTAAATACTCAAGACATTTTGAAATAGGGTTAAATATGTTTTTTACTGGTATGTATAGGTAACGGGTATCAAAACTGGCAAAGAGATAGTTGTTGTCCTTTGATACTGTTTCTTGTAATGACAACAATGTGAGAACTATTTCTTGCTCTTCATTGTCAAGACAGATAGCCCTAATTCGACGATTTCCAGCGACTGTTTTTAGACTTCGCTTCTCGTTGTCGCTGACATTCAATTCAAGTAATACCGAATTATGTATAACTAAATCAGTTTTTAACAAATACATTATCTCGTTTCGTCGCAATCCGAATTTAAAGCCAAAAATTAAAGCCACTTGTCTGGCTAATTTGAGGATCTTCTTATTGCTTGTGTCTGCCGCTATAGGGGCTAAAAATCTAAGGGTTTTTTTATATTCCCAAGGCATTAATACATGGGCGTCAACAGACGCCGCAGCTTTTTTTGTTCCCGCAAAAATATATTTGTTAAAAGCATACGAAGGCGGAACAGAATAATGGGCTTCTAAATAACTATGAAAATCACGCAAAATGGCGGCAGTTTTCTTTTTACCATTGTGCGAATCGGAAATATCAATAATGGCATCATAAATTTGGTCGAACTGATTTTTATTGAGCTCATTGACATTGCTACTCACTAGCATAGGTAGTAAGTATCTTTTAATAACGGATAAATTACCTGCAACAGTGCTGATTGATAACTTATTGGACCATAATCCTTTTGATACCAATCTGAATGAGGCCCATTGTAGGATTATCTTGAAATTGATAGGTATGTCGGGTGAGTCAGAGAGTGTCTTTAACTTGTGACTTGCTTGCCGTATGTTGGCGAGTGATTTATGTTTTGGCACATTTCTATGCCTATTTAAGATATGGCGACTCTTTTTCATTATGTTGTTGGCGAGCGTTTCAATATTATGATTTCGTTGATTATCTCTCTGAGAATGTCTTTCTGGTATATGCCCAACATTAGTAATGGCTTCTGGTAGGGGGATTATTGTGTTACTAAGAGGCTCCTTTGTTGCTTTTATTTGGGCTTTTGGTGCCTTGCCGGTAATTAGTCGGTTATAGCAACTTGGCTCAAGTGTTAAGTTCAAGAGTTCACCCGAGCTAATACTTATGCTGCAAGGCGAAATATAGAAGCTTAGTAAAGCCTTAATGCCCTTTATAAGGTTTGATTGTGCGCTATAAATTGGTTCTGCTTTTGTCTGCTTGATAAACGAGTTTATGTTTCGTAGCCAGCGCCTTTCTTCAAATGTTACGTATTCGTCGTTCCAACTAGAGGAAAGAGTGTCGAACTGGGAATACCACTTGCTCAGCGCTAGCAGCACTATTGCTGGCGGGTGATAGATATGCGTTTCATTTGCCTGTCCTTCAAGTTCAATCCAATACAGGTTATCAAGTCGTTTGATTGGTTGTTGCAATATAACACACAGATTTTGTAATAAATCTGACCGTAATATACCGCCGAACCTAGCAAATCCATATAGTAAATAGCCCATATGCTGGTATACCGATGTGAAATTATCACTATTTTGGTTTAACCAGAGGATGTCGATACGCTTAAGCTTCTCGATGTCGGGTATTAGCTCCTCTGTTACAGGCGGGCTTGGTCGAATAAGTTTACTTATTCCTGATAGCAAAACGTCAGGTTCAAATTTAGGGGAGTTAGATGCTAGCTCATTAAGGGCAGTCAATAATTGTTTTGATGTATATTCCGTTTCACTGTTGTTGGTTCGAAGCACCATTAATCTTAAAAAATCATAATCTTGTTGTGTCAATTGCGACTGGTGCCCGCGCTGCGGATTTATTGATTGGCGCCATTCAACCAAATTACTGATTGTTTCGGTACACGTAATCGACTGGCTCATTAGCGCATTCCTATTACAGCTTTAAGGTTCAAGGCTGTTGCAATGCGAGCTAAATGTGCGCGAGTGGCATGTTGGTAATCTTGAAATTGTATGCCCGAAAATCTGTCCCAAAAGACCCGCCCTAGCTCTGCATGGCCCATAAAGCCATCGATAAAACGCTCGTCCACGTCGCTTTCAATCATGCTGCTGCGAAGCAACTTTCTATTTATATTCATGGGTAAGTCAAAATGATAATTATCAGCGTCATCGATATTGACACTAGACATGTATTTTTTCAGGTTTGTTGGGCTAGAGGGCTCTATATCTATTTTATCTTGGCTATTTTTAACCAATAAAAATGTAGTTTGTTTATTATATTGGTCACTTTTTCTTTTTTTATGTAATCCAACCCTGATTAATTTTACCTCAATGCTTTTAATATGCTCTTGGTAAGCATCAGCAATGTCGACAGCCATTTGGATAATAGGCACTATTCTTTGATTAAAATTGTCGTGCTGCCTTTTGTCATTAAACAATGCAATTAACTCATCGCGTATTAGATTTCCATCGACGAGAAAGGGGTCAATAGTTGCTCGATGACCGGTTATAAAACCTTGTGTGAAAATGCAGTAAGCGGTGTATCTATTGTGAAACTCAATCCAGCAATCGTCCTGCGATACTAAGCTTTTTCTCAGTCGTTCAATGTCATTGCGCATACCCTGGATTACGTTTCTCAAAAAGCACACTTTAGGTCGGTATCTAGCTCCAACATATATATTGCGAGCATCCGGACTCGATTCATATTTGTTTGGCTTATATTTGAGGTCTAGGCTTAACAATAACTGCTCATATCTATAGTTCAAAAATTCAGTATTTACGGCGGTGTAGTAGAGCTCAGCAAAAGAGCCCGAGGAGGGACGATTAAATAGAAACGTTGAAGCTGATTTCCCAATGGTGTTTTGCGCGATATTAAACAAATGATTCGAGAGTCTTCGGATATCAAGGGTGGTGCAGATCGTTTTTAATGTGTACTGAAGGTTTGTATATTGGGGCTTATCTTCGCTCCAACCAGTAAACGGTTTTCGAGTTTTCTTGTCAGTGTCACCTAAGAGCATATGCATTTTGCTGAGAATAAGGGTGTCACTTTTCAATAGATAATGACACGCAAGATTGTACGCATTATTAGTTTTTATTAAAGGTAGCTTGTAGTGAAGCTCGTAAGCAGGAACAATCCAAGCTTTTGATGCCATACAATAGCCCCATCCGTCATTAACTTTTCGTTTTGAATCTTGATAGATAGTGAAGCTTTCTAGGTGTTTGAACGGTAGTGACAAAAAAAACATAATCAATATTGCTGATTCAGTTTCTATGCTGGCGTAAGCATCAGACTTGCCTCCAATGAATTGCCATATTTGGTCGCACTCCAGTTGATTTAAACATCTAATACTCAGCGGACTATATTGATTGAATTTTTCAATACGATGTCTTGCGTCCCTGCCTTTTCTTTTATCGGTGTATTTTTGTATGTAACTGGCTGCAGTCGTTAATTCGGTAATAAGGAGGTCACTTTCCTCGAGCTCTTCATATAGTTCTATATTTGCATGTTTAAGCTCCTCATGATCCTTTTTATCAGGCATCTGCAGAGCAGAAAGTAAAAGACTATTTTCCGCTTGCTCTGTTTCTTCTTCGGCTAGAACAATAAGCAATGATGTCTCTGATATTTGTGAATATCCCCTCATACCCAAGGAGTGCCTGACACTATGTGGTGTCCAAGATATTGCAGATTGGCTTTCTCTTCGTGTAACATTAACGCCAGCGGCACAGCGCAGTAATCTTAATGAATTTAGTAGATTGTTTTCGTAACTTTTAGCTTGCTTTTCACTGTCAATTGATTTTAATGACAACCCATCCCGAACACGTTTTAGTTCTACTTCTATAAGTGAAAGGACTTTGCGTAGAGGTAACTCTATATCTTTAAAAGTGGTGGCCAACCAAAGCCTAGCATCTTTATTCTCGGTCCAAACTCGTACCGCCCTGCAAAAATCTACAATATCAGCGGGTTTAAAATCTAGCGCTTTTATTGGTGCCCATTTACGACAATAAAGCACTGTCTGCTGAAGTATGGTGAGAGCATTTTGGTACGTGTCGTCTTTGAGGTAGAGAACTACATATATCGCATTCTTTTCTAAGTACCCTGTAAATAACTTTTTGAAGTCTACATTACGTCTGCTTCTCATGCTGTCGTCGTCGCCAAGATTTTTGACTGCCTCAATTAAGATTCTTGCTTCCTTTTTGTATGAGGCTTCAAACACTGTTAGTAACGAGCGATCGCATATATAAAACAAGTAGTTTTCCAACACACCCTCAATCGCGAGCAAATTAGAAGGGGCATCCAAATGATATAAAAGGCGCCGAATTGTCTTGTGATTATCAAGTTCTAACTTTTTTAACGACGGTGTGTAATCCTGAAACAAACTAGAAGCTCCCTCTGTCTAGGCGGCCGTAGATAGAGCAGAGCTTTGTGCAAAGCTCTTTGCCAAAAAGCTCTCTTAATTTTATCAATTGTGAGCGAGGCTTAGTCCCGAGTGAATAGACAAGTGGCGATATCAATGTGTCAGCATGAAATATCGACATTATAACAGCGTTTTTGGTCTTTTCTGAATATACGAATGCCGTCAAGGGTGCATCATTGAATTCTAAAGTCGCTGCAATCTCATAGATACGAAGACCTCCAAAAATGAAGTAGCCACCATTATATTTTGCTTTTATTAAGTGCAGAGGATGCAGCTTACTAAACTCGACCAACTGCTCTTTAGAAAAGACTGGCCGATTAGCCGCGAAATCACAATGTACAGTTTTGGAGTAATCGTTTCCCACAGAGGGGTGAACTGAATAGATTTCTGAAAGATTAACCGATACTGCTGATAGCATACTGGAACTGTTTGAATTCATGTTACAATAATATCTATATTATAAAGCGACAATATTAGTATAATACCGTGCCTTTGTCGTGTCTAGTCGGTTTAAAATGGGCTTAATTTTGGTTCATTTAAATTAAACTATAAATCAATCTAACCCAATAATTACGGAGAATATAGATTAACATTGATTTATTACTAACTTTGGAGGTTGCTTCTGAAAGCAGTACTAGTATTCAACATTGACACTACCGAATACGAAAAGTATGAAAAATACAATGTAGGCATAATTGCTTGCATCATAGACACACTAACTAACCATTAAAAAAATACTCACACACTTAGGGGAGGATCACGTTCTAAATACCAGTAGTTGCCTCTCTATTTTATTTATATAATCTCTAAAAAGATTAAAACTGTATATTTAAACAGGCATATAGTTTTACTCTGGGTCAAACGAGTGATAAACTTTTACGTAAAATTATAGGCGAATATAAATGAACAAAAAAGATCAAACTAAACAACTGCTAAGTCGCCTGTTAGAAATTTATGATCAGAAGCAAATCGCTGAAAAATTAAATCCTGTTACCGATAACGATTGGTGCCGCGAAACTATAAACCGAGTACTAAAAGATAAAAGTGACAAAACGTTTGATGAAAAAGAAATCTTCTTTTTAGAGGGGCTATTCCCCAAAAAACCGCACTATTACGATACCCCTTGCTTCCGTTTCATTGACTTGTTTGCTGGAATTGGCGGTATCCGCAAAGGATTTGAAGAAATAGGCGGCAAGTGTGTATTCACTAGTGAGTGGAACAAGTTTGCTTTACGAACTTATAAAGCTAATCATTATTCTGATCCTCTACACCACGTTTTTAATGAGGACATCCGAGAAGTAACGCTTTCAAATAAAGACGATGTTGCTGAAGAACTCGCTGATCATCATATTAGGCAAAGTATCCCTGAGTTTGATGTTTTACTTGCAGGCTTTCCGTGCCAACCTTTTTCGCTAGCGGGGGTTTCCAAAAAGAATTCGCTAGGCAGAAGTCATGGATTTGAAGATGAAGCACAAGGAACTTTGTTTTTTGATGTTTGCAGAATTATAAGGGCTACACAACCGAAAGCGTTCTTATTGGAAAATGTAAAAAACTTAAAGAGTCATGATAAAGGGAAAACCTTTAAAGTCATTTTAGAGGCTTTAGATGAACTAGGCTATGACGTTTCTGATCCAAGTTATAAAGGCACTGGTGTTAAGGATCCTAGAATAGTAGATGGTGGTCGTTTTTTACCTCAGCATAGAGAACGAATTGCCCTAGTTGGCTTTAGAAGAGACCTTGGCCTCACTCAGCGTTTAAGTTTAAGCGCTCTACAATTCCCCAAAGTTAAACCAACATTAGCCGACTTGCTTGAAAAATTAGATACAGAACGCGAGTCAAAGTACACACTGACACCAAGGCTTTGGGAATACTTATATGAATATTCCAAAAAACACAAAGCCAAGGGAAACGGTTTTGGTTACGGATTAGTAAGTCCCAAAAATCTTGATGCTGTTTGTAGAACCTTGTCTGCTCGTTACCATAAAGATGGATCGGAGATATTGATAGATAGAGGTTGGGATAAAGAACTTGGAGAACAAGACTTCTGGAATGAGGGCAATCAAATTCGCAGGCCAAGAAGGCTTACCCCAAGAGAATGTGCAAGACTGATGGGCTTTGACAAACCGGATGGTAATGAATTTGTTATACCAGTATCTGATACCCAAGCATATAAACAATTTGGTAACTCGGTTGTTGTGCCAGTTTTCACAGCAATCGCAGCTTTGATGGGACCTCTCATTGAAGAAGCGATGGAGTTAACGAATAAAAATAAACAGAATGAAGTCGCCGCCTAATTTGACTTACTAATCCATTTCAATTGACGTAATAAGATCATATAGTTAAACACAAGTATATGGATATTGACGTGAGTTAATGGTTATCGAGTTTCAGAACTTATCAGATATAAAGGCGGCTTTTACGATTCTAGGCTGCACTAAAGTTGTTTTTAAACCACTTGCAAACAATGACAATTCAAAGCAACAAATATACTTTGGTGGCAACTTTGATGTTATTCAGTTAATACCGAGCGGTGAAACACGCAATGACGGGATGAGCTCTAAAGGACCAATCTTTAAGTCTCGCCTTGATTTTTGGTGGATAGCCCCTGATAGAGCCCCAGAACAGGCGAAAGGGACCCAATTTATACTATATCCAAAATATCCGGAGGTGCGTTTATCTGGTTTTTTGCAGAACTGTTCATTAGCACCTAGCCAACTAATGAAACCTGCTACTCCAGAGCAACGCAAAGCTCGGGAAAGTAGTAACCGTTACCTTTTTCTCGGTATTAAGAAAAATAAGGTGTTTGCATATGTAAGTGCATGGGAATCTGATGTAAGCAAGCAAGCCTTATCCCTTATTTCCAATCAAGAAACACAACTCATCACTTCCGTGTTCTATGAGCTTTATGTTCAAAGGTCTGACTCAAAAGAAAAATTATTGGCTCGGCTACAAGAAATATACAAAATGGGACCGGTACAATCTCATAGGCTTGATCGAGACGGTAATAGAATAGATTATAAGGCTCAAAATGGGGCAGGCTATACGTTAGAGGCTCTATTTGGTATTACCCCTAATGGTTCTCCTGACCCAGACTTTGAGGATTGGGAACTCAAATCACATTCTGGCAGCGTCGTTACATTAATGACACCAGAGCCAAGTTGTGGGACTTACCTCGAATCTCTAGAATTTTTTGTACGAAATTATGGCAAAGTTAAAGAACAAGAACGAATGGACTTTACTGGTATACATAAACATGGTGAAACAAACATTAGCACGCAGTTAACTCTAAGGTTAGTTGGGTTTGATCGCACAACATCAAAGATAACTGACCCGACTGGGGGATTGCATTTAATCGATTCAAATAGCGTTCTTGCTGCTGGTTGGGGATTCGGTAAGTTAATTGATCATTGGAAGAACAAGCATTCAAAAACTTGTTTTGTGAGCGTTACAAAAATAAAGGAAACTATTCCTGAATATCTATTTGGTCCAGAGATTCGTTTAGCTGAAGGAGCGACATTGCAGAACTTTTTAAATAGCATTTGGGACCAAGCTATTTACTATGACCCCGGAGTAAATCTCAAATTTGTTAATTATAAATGGAAGCCAAAGAAGCGAAACCAATTACGCATTAAGTGGAAAAATTTACATTCCTTATTTGAGAAAATATCTGACGTAGAGCTGTAATTGGTAGAATCTAATTATTTGCTTTCATAACTGGTAACAAATATTCAAACGTAGTTTTTAAAAATGCTCAAGCGTATGTTTGATTACAAAGTGAGCTTACCCGCCATGCACAAACTACTCATGAATTACTTCTAATAGATCACCAACACCACAATCTAGATACCTACACAACCTCTCAAGCGTATCATAATCAATTCTGGTAGTCGTTTCGTGATAGATCCTATTAACCGTACCTCTATTAATACCAGTTTCTCTAACTACATCGGCTATCTTTAACCGTTTAGCGCCTAATAATCCTGATAGGTTACATTTTATCATTTTTTAGTATCATAATGTTCCTTTGCAGGTACAAAAAATGCTTGACTGCGCCGGTGGAGTTATATATTGTGTCTCTTAAGTTACAAAAACACTCTTTTTAGTGGTAGGAGATTATGTATGAACCAGACTTATTTAACAACCTCGGAATTATCTCAACGGATAAAATACGACACCCGTACCATTCGCGAACGCCTAAAAGATTCAGTTCTTATCGAAGGCGTTCACTACATCCGTCCATTTGGCGGCCGCAAAATCCTTTACATCTGGGATGCCATTCAAAAAGACATGGTCAAGTTTTCTAAAAACCCTATGGCAATACCAATGACAAGAGGGGGGGTCGCTCATGGCTAGTATTAACGTTCGTAAAGAAACTGGCAAATTGTACTTAGATTTTCGCTTCCGCAATATTCGCTGTCGCGAGCAAACGGAGTTAACTGATACGCCCGCAAATCGTAAAAAGCTACAAAAAATACTCGACCGTATTGAGGCGGAGATTTTGCTAGGTCAGTTTGACTTCTCAGCAATGTTTCCAAATAGCAAGACGGTGAACAAGTTAAAAGCGACCGCGCAAGCCATAGATGCAAGTCATGGAATGACGGCGTCAATGGATAAATTTACGGAATTGTGGTTATCTGAAAGTCGGGTGCAATGGCGTAAAACCCATACTAATTCTGTTGTCCAAATTATAGAAAATCGTATTATTCCGTTTTTCGGTGATATTCCTGTCGACCAAATTACGAAGCAGCAGGTGCTAGCTTTCAGGATGCATGTCTGTGACGTGAAGAAGAAAAGTGGCAAGTCGCTTGCGCCTTCAACGATTAACCGTCATATGAAGATTCTGCGGGCAATCATAATAGAGGCGGCTGACCGTTTCGGCTTTATAAATGGTTATCGCGGGGTAAAGCCATTAAAGGTCCCAAAGACTGATATTCAGCCTTTTACTATAGACGAAATCGCGTTGATTTTAGATAACGTGCGTGAAGATTTTTATGAGGACTTTCTTATCCGGTTTTTCACAGGTATGCGTACGGGGGAAATTGACGGCTTGAAGTGGAAGTACGTTGACTTCAAAAACCGCTGTATTCTCGTTAGAGAGACCATTGTAGATGGCGAGGAATCTTATACTAAAACCGACGCTAGCCAGCGAAATATTCAAATGAGTGAACCTGTGTATCAAGCATATCTTACAATGAAATTGAGTACTGGCGACTATACATATGTATTTGTGAATAATGTGGGTAAACCACTCCGGCACGACAACGTTACAAAGCGCGTCTGGTATCCATTGCTAAAATTTCTTGGCTTACCGAAGCGAAATCCATACCAAATGCGCCACACCGCAGCGACATTGTGGTTGTCATCGGGTGAAAACCCAGAGTGGATTGCGAATCAATTAGGGCATTCAAATACGGAAATGTTGTTTAGAGTTTACTCACGCTACGTGCCTAATTTGACCCGCCAAGACGGTTCAGCCGCAAACAAAATGTTTGCGGACGTAGTGGGAGGTTAACGAATGAGAAATCAGATTAGCCTTAGTCATCAACCTTTGTTGATGTATGCATCAAGCTTTACTCGATTTAAAGGTACCTACTACTTGGTTGGATGTTCAGATAGGCTGGACTCTCAACAAAACCAAGTCAAAATCCTCTTGATTTCTGATGCGTCATGCACCCTGACACTTTATTGTCGTGATCAATCATGCATTTTAGAGGATTTGAAACCTGAATCTCTCGTTGACATAGAAGTTGCGTTAGATATGTCAGGTAGTGAACCATATTTTAGATGCAAAATGATTCAGAACGCTGACAAAGGTATCAATATGGTCAGAAATATTTATCAATTGCCGGTGGCGCGCTGCCCCTATCCTGATGTTCTGCATGCCATGATTGGTTTAATTGAACAAATCAAGACAACTGAACTACGCGAGTTTCTAGACAATGTGATATCACAGCCCGACATTGGTATTCGATTTGTACAGTGCCCTGCAAGTTTAAATCACCATCACAATAATCTTGGCGGGTTACTTGAACACTCTTATGAGGTTGCTTTGAGTTTTTATTTAGATAAATCCCTTAGCCACGCAGATAGAGACATAGGTATTGTGTCGGCCTTGTTACACGATATTGGTAAAACGCTTACTTTGACGCCTGACTTGACCCGCGCTGATCTTGGCTATTCTGTTGATCATGACGATTTAACGCTAGAGATTTGTTCTGCGGCACTCAAGATTTTGTCGTCAAAACACAAAGGTTTAGCGAATCAGTTGAGACACAATTGGACATGTGTGTCGCCAACCGCAAAGTATGGGTTTAGAGCAAAAACTAAAACCGCAAAGATGCTAAAAGTCTATGACCGCGGCAGTGCGCTCCTTCAAACAAATAATTTAAATTAAAGTAATTAATTTAATTAAAGGAATAAACATGGCACGACATCCAGAAGTGAAAGAAAAAGATATCATAGAGGCCGGCGTAGCACTTGAGCAAAAGGGCAAAATGGCGAATCCCGGCGCTATCCGCGCACAACTGGGCTTTAAAGGCGGCTTAATACGCATTCGCGATGTGTGGGAGAAGCACCAAGCAAAAGCAAATGGCAGCGAAACTGCAGATGCGCATCACATTGTATTGGAAGATTTGCCCACGGAAATAGCTGACGCTACTGAACACCTTATCCATCAGCAGAAATCTCAATTAGAGCGTTTGGTGGTTTGTGCATTTCAGCGCTGTCAGTCATTGTTTGATAAGCGCTTGGACGACCACTTATCGAAACACGACCAGCAAATGATGTTTTATCGGGAATACGAGACAAGTGCTGACATCTCTATTCATCGTCTCGAAGACGACCTGAAGGACATGCAGTCTGAGCTCAAGGAGTTAGCGGAGCAGAATGCGAAGCTACTTATCGAGAATGCAAAATTCGCAGGGCAAGTCGCGGCGTTTGAGAAGGCGCTGCCTAGACATGATGATTCGAAGCCCTTGCCAAATAAATCATCATAGCCACTGCCGCACCACCTAATGGTGTTCCTGAATAACTCACTTAATACCTAATCAATATGGCTTGCCAGCAACCGGCAAGGTCAACACACATTCTTTTTTTCATGGAGTATTTATGAATTTGAACATCACTACCGCATTCGACACCGCTGCGAAATCGCATGGGCAGCAAACTAGAAAATATGATGGCTCGAGCTATACCGTGCACCTCAATGAAGTTTTCAATCTATTAGCATATGCTGGTGTTGAAGACGAACAGGTATTATTTGCCGGTATTCTTTACGACACATTAGAAGACAGTTCCCTTACCGCGAAAGATATCGAAACTCAATTTGGCAATAATGTGTTATCGATAGTACTTAGCCTTACAGATGATAAATCTCTTAGTTTGGCGTCTCGTAAAGCGCTCGCAATCGAAAAAGCGAAAACACTGCCTGCTGCCGCGCTTACAATAAAACTTGCAGCCCTCATCAGCAATATGAGTGCAATTCCAGGAAGTTGGCATACAAATAAAATAGCTGTGTACATAGACCATTGCCGAGCAGTATTAAACGCAGTGCAACAAAACCCGCGGGCCAATAGCGTATCGCAAAACTTGGTGGCATTGGCTGACTTCTTTTACAAAGGACAAACTAGTGGATGTCAAGAATATAGCAATTTGTGTGAGTTGGCTGAGCAAGGCTTATTGTATTGGAACGAAGATGGCCTGCATTTTGTGATCGCCAATCATTTAGAGAGCTCAAATGAGGCAAGCAAGTTAGCCAGCCGCACTATCGCGGAAGCCTTTCATTTGGAATTACTTAGGGGGCTCACGGTTAGCAATGTGTTACCAAAAATGATGTCACTTACATGGGAGCAATTTTCTGGTTCTGATGAACCGCTAATATATGGGACGGCTTCGCGGGTTCAGTGTCAGAGAGTGCTTTTGAAAACAAGCTAAGAGCAGAAGGGAAGCGAGGATAACAAGGACGTTGTGTTAATTTACAGTGTGATACTTGCTTGGTATTTACCAACATAAATGGAGCGCTGCATTACCTTTTGCGTGCAGTCGATCAGGATGGTGACGAAATTGACAGGCTGGTTCAGAAACGTAAAGACAAGAAAGCGGCGAGACGATTCTTCAGAAAGTCACTCAAAGGGCAACAAGCCGCGCTAACCAATATAGTCACCGATAAATTGCGGAGTTATTCAGCAGCAATGAAAGAGCTGATATCTGATGTTGGGCATTCTTCCAAGCAGTATGAAAACAACAGATGCGAATTGTCCCATCAACTTAGTCGGCAACACGAGAGGCAAATGAGGGAATTTACATCCCAAGGTCAGGCAAGCTCAACGATTTCTTTCCTGTCATGGTGGGGTCAATAATCTATTTAGGCTTGGTCGTCATTTAATGAAATCGAGTAATTGCAGACGTATCCCAGACAGAGCGTTCGTTGAATGGAACAGGGTGAGTCATGTTAAAAACTTGGCATAGGTAGATACAATGCCATTTAACTCATCCGATCCCAGTAAGTTGACAGTACCTTTATTAGTAAACTTCTTAGTGATATTCGCAATTATCGAAGAAGTAATAATGAGCGGGATACCTCCATTATTGGCTCACTGTGTACGAGTGTCCCTTCTTATTTAAGAATAAAGTCGTTATTGTATTTTTCATTAAACTGGAACCAATTTAAACGAATGCTTTGACAATGTTTTCAAAGAAGGCCTTACCAGCGTCAGTCAGGATAATGTCACTTGTCGCAACTTTTTCTTGGGCAATACCTCGTTTAACTAAAATTGTATTTATTTCAGCGTTTAAATCAAGACTTAGCTTCGCCTTTGTGATCAACTCCTGATTGTCTGGGTATTCTTGCATTTGAGCAATATCTTGTTGTGAAAAACCACCTGTCGGATCTGTAAGTTTAGTTAGACGATAATTGTTGTCGTTTAAATATTTACCCATCATCAAAAGCAAAAGAGATGCCTTAAGGGTAATGTCGTTTTTGAAGTCTTCTTTTGGCAGGGTGCGCTCTCGGATATACATGTAACTGGTAGCATGGATAAGTTCATAGCCTATCATTTCGTATTGTTGTCGGTACTCATCAAAATTACTATCGACTTCCATGAAGTCTGCATTCAAGACGTCTTTATCACTGTTATCTAGAATAGTTTTGTTAATAAATTTACCTGAAATAAATTGTTTGTAAATAAGTGCGCTTATATCGGTATTATACATTCGAAATCTCCATCGTTGCAGAGGTTAATAAGTAATCTAAATAGTAAGGACCGTAAACAATACGATGTCTTTTACGATGACGATTTATGCGATGCTGCGCAAGGGCAGATTCAACTTCTTGCAAGCCAACTAAAAGATCGCCTAACCAATAATCAGATAAACTATTTGCGAGTAGGTCTGATACCCATTGGTGAACATTATTAATATTGTTTGGTATGGATGTGGCCATCATTAACTTACTGATTGCAATATTACGCAACTCGTTTTCATCAACATTAGTGACGACTGATTGTATGGAGACAGGCGTTTTATCAGGTAGGTCGGTTTCGTTTAATACCGTCATGTATTCTTTGAAACGCAAAGAAACCCTAAACGCATCACGCAGATCGAATTTTTGCGCGTTAACCGTTCGACGAGTAACAACACCATCAAAGCAGGTAATATCTTCAAATACACCTAAATCAGGTGTGATGTATTTATTACGCTGCATACCATGTCTGAATTGGGTCAATGATGACTGTAGCTGGGTAAATGCGCTATCTATGGCAATAAATTCTTTTCGGTCCTGCTCTAAGCTACGAGAAAACAAAGAAAGTTTCTGCACCAATGCATCAATGTCTTTGTAATAAGCGGTAATAGCAGTTACACGATATCTCAGATTAAGGGCTTGTTGCTGGTATCCTGGCTGGTCTTCAAAGTAAGTAACTAAAAATTTAATTGTGTCGCTAAATGACCGAGTCTCCAACATTTGTAAATCCGGATTGATAAATTCATAACACGGTTTTACATAATTATTGTTTAAGTGAATCACACGGTCGTAGAGTTCATGGACACTAATGCCACCATCACCACTATTATAGTCGCTGTAATCAACCGATAAATCTTCAACCTGTGATGTTAACCGACTAACATTTTCTTTAATCTTTGAATGTATTTCAGATAACAGCGTGTGAAATGTGCGTGAGGCCTGGTTAAACTCGTCAGACAACAGAGGCAAACGAGATAACTTTTCTGTTAAGTCCACGACACTTGCTCGCAATGCCTCGAAGTCACTGTTTGACAATTCACGAGAGCGTTTAATATCTAGAAACCTCAGCAAGTCTACGATGACTTTTTCTAATGTAATCTTGCCAGTGTTAGGGTCGTAATGGATGAATATGCCGTTTTCTAAAAGTGAATCTAATGTAAGGTGTTCGTGGACATTCAAATCGTCTTCGTGAGGGCATATTTCATTATTGTATAGCAACAAATACGATATTTCTTGTATCTCATAACTACCATCATTTTCATCTATCTCATCAAGCAATTTGAAAAACCGGTTCTGGTGTTTCAATATTGAAGTAATTAAGACGTCACGATTAAGCCGCATCAGTGTTTTTCCCAAAACTTTCCACATCAATAGGCAAAATATTCATATGGCATTTACTAACTAATGGCTCGCTTACGTGATGACTATCTAAACGAACCCAACGGCCAACCAGACGGCAAAGATTTCCTGAAAAAGATGGCGTTGCACAGAATATCGAAAATCCATGTGAATCTATTTGAGAAATAGTTGACTGTGTGTTGCTTCCATCAAGAGTACTTATCTCGTCTACGATAATAGGAATACGCAACGCAACATGGTTAGGTGTAAGGCGAGATAAAAGCACAGACAATACAAAAGCTGTGATAGTGCTGGTAGTCCCACCTGATTGGCTTTTTGTTATGCGCTCGCCCGTTTCTTGGAGCGTATACTCATAATTAATCGAATCGATGATGTCACTCATACTGAGTTTGTTTGTTCGCTTATCAAAATAGCTTTCTGCAAATCGATGGAGGTGAATATAGAATTGTTCGTCGAGCAGCTCATACTCAGAAATATCCTGTTTGCCTAACGTATCCAGTAGTGAAGAAAACTGGCCATTAACAGTAAGGTTTAGACGAATCGCTTCCAAATTAGATATTTTTTTGTCATTCAATTCAGTGTTGATACCATTTATGTAATGAGTGAGCATTTCTTTGGCTTGCCGAAGCTCGTCTAGCATACTGCTTATAGAGCGGTTGTGAAGATGGACTTGATCACGATGAGTATTAAGATCATAAGGAAGGTCCTCATACAAACTAATATAGGTAGACATGACACTGGCAATGCTGTTTTGATCTAATTCTAGATGGGACTCTACCCCATCAATTTGGACTTGGAGCTGAAGGCGATATACCGCATCTCGAAAATCTTGATAATGCTTTATTGTCTCTTTTGATAACCTGTCAACATTATCAAAAAGCCCGTTTTCCAGTGGTTTATGCTCACTTTCCTTTACGTTTTCAGGTACTGTTTGAGCGACGGCATTATCTAAGGTGCTTTCAAAAAATTTAAGTTTTCTATTTTTTTCTTCAAGGCCTTCTTTAATATTATTTTCTTTGCTCAATTCACTCCAAACTTTAGCGATGTTTTTATTTACTAATGCTAAATCGTCATCAGTATGTTTTAGGTCAACTTTTAAAACGTTGATTTCATCTGTTAATTGGTTTACCTCTTTTTCGAGTGCGGGAATTGCCTCAATATCATCATAATCTGTTTGAGAGCCCACCAGATCGTTTTCGTTGTTTTCTAATAAAACCTGAACACCACTGGCAGAACTCGATAGTGCCTTCTTGACCTTTAAAATTGAATTACTAAGTTGTTCAACCTCCTCTTCCAATGAATCTATCTTTGTGTTGAGTTGAGAATGATTCAGTGATTGATCGAAAGGGACAAACATGACATCTGCTAATAGAACATCCAAGAAATTCACTAATCCATTGTCAGCAATTGATAATAAATCTGCAAAATCGCAGATTACTTTTATCTGGTCACGACTAAGAGGGGTAGTAACCGAAGAAAACGAGGGGCTTAACGAATATAGAACAGACTTGGAATGTTCAGAATCCAGTTGCCCGAAAATAGTATTCTGATAATCAGCAAATGCTGCCTTCATCTGTTTAATCGCACCGTTTAACTGGTTACGTTTTGAAATATCTTTTTGTAGACGTTGTTGAAGTCCTCCAACTTCTTTGCAACTAGCTATTTCTTTTCGTAGGTCTTCCATATATTCAGTGAGAAACGCGAGTACTTGAAGCCTGTTTTTATCCGTATATTGAGCGCATTTTTGTTTATGCTTGGTCAGAAGCTCCTTTTTGCGTTTCAATGTTTTTTGCTTGCTCTCTAGCGCACCTGTTTGTTGTTGAGACGCATTATTTAATGTTTCAGATTGTTTATCTAATGTTTGTTTTTCTTCGATTAGCTTGGTTACCAATGTCTGCTGTTTTTCAAGTTGCGGCCCTGACACGGAACGATGATGCTTAAGTGATTTAAAGGCCAAATGGTAAGCGTGTGAATAACTGCTTAAGCTATCTTGATACAGAGTGCTGACAATCTTTGCTGTTTCAAAAGTCGGTTTGTTATTCTTAAGTACCTGCAGTGTTTTGTCTCTTTGCATAAGCTGTGTATGCTGTTGAATAGATTTTTGAAAATCTGCGTTTAACTTCTCACGATCATGGCTCCTACCCATTTCTAATAGTGTTGCGATTGCCTTGGGGAGAGATTGAAGATTGTTATCACTTGTCTCAAATGCTAACTGGTAAATGTTTTTAAATGCGTCTATCGCTTTGTCATCGGTATCTTTTAGCGGTAATACACAGAAACGCTTTTTATTTTTATGTCCACGCCAACTTTCGAACATTAGCTCTTTAATCATTTTAATGTCGGATGTCTGAATACCATCATTATCAGCGACGAATGTCTTCAAATGTGAAATGCCAATATCCTTTGCAAAGCAACCCTTGTCTGTATCCCAAAAAAGATGCCTAATTTTTTCAAACGACACAGGAACAAAAAAGCGGCCATACTCATAGCCGTTCCTACGATAAAGCACCATACAAAAACGACCTTCAGGATTCTGAATTTCCATTGCAATAAATGATCGAGGGTCAGCAAAATAGAAGTCGTATGAGTTTTCCTTATCGTATAAACCACCTTTACCTGCGAACTGGAATTTTGTTTCACAACGTGTAAACGAGTTTTCAGGAAAGAGTAATAACTTGGTGCCAGCTAGACTCGCTGTTTTACCTACATTATTCCCCCCAAACATAGCTAGATGATTGTTCAGCGGTATTTCTGAAAAAGCATGGCCAGCCGAATTAATATAAATTAACTTTGTGAGGGTGTAGTCTTCTTTCAATAAATGAGTATCATTATTTGTCGACATGCAGATAACTCTCTTGTTCTAGCACACGTTGTGCTTGTTTTATGTAGGAGGCAATTAACGCCAAGGAGGGCTGCTCTTGACCGATCGCTATGACTCGTTCTATGTCTTTTGGATTAGCAATTACGGGCACATTATGAAGGCGTTTTTTTATGTCAATTGGTGTTAAAAAGGTCACATTGGAGTCAGGCAATAGGCGCATCAAATTACTCGCAATTTGTAAACCACCAACATCAACATCCAAGAAACAATAAATCAAATCGAATTGCTGTAAATATGCCTTGTGAAGCGAGTTTGTAATTTGGTTTCCATCAGCGAAGATGAAAAGGGACCTCGCAACTACAGAAGACGGTATGTCGCACGACTTACTTAAAAACAAAGCGGTTTCGTTTATGCGCAAAAAATTTTCTTTATTTTCAACGATGATAGCGGTTTGAAATGCTGAGTCTTCATTGGACATGTTGCCATGTTTATCGACCATACGCAGCTCGGGTTGATTTCTAGCACTTCGCACCACTAACCAGGAACCTGATACTTTTTTTGAATGACTGTTATTATGGAGACTCGCACTCACTCTATCTTCATTGTTTATCAATACATACTTTTCCAATTGACTTTGAAGACCTTCAGACAAAGTAAGCAGATACAGCGTGTTTCCAATTTTGGATGCTTGAATATCTTGTTTTGTATAACTAACGTCTATTGATGGGTCATCCAAGAATTTAAGAAACGCGGCATAATCGACCGCTTTGTTTTCTGTAATCTTTAATATCATCTTTTTAAAAAGAGTAAAATTCATATGGTGCGTATAAAAGTATATAGTGTATTAATTCATACAGTGTATAATAAGGTATATGTTTTTCAAAGCACGAAATAAAATGATTGGTATGAAATCTGAGAGGCAAGCAACAAGATTACAATATATCGACCTTTATGCATACATCATGGGTGAGGTGAATCGTAATGTGTTAATGGACCGTTTTGATGTTAAACAGGCCGCAGCGTCAAATGACTTTAACGCATATAAAGAACTCGCTGGGCATAACTTGGTATATGATCACAAACGAAAAGCATATGTCGCCACAGATTGCTTTTCTCCATACTTTAATCATGAAGTAAACGATGCAATAGACCTAATAGCCAATGGTGAACAAAGGTTAGTCTGCGTTCCTAAAATCGAGAAAAATTCATTTTCGAAATTACAACTAATGCATCAACCTAAGCTAGATGTTGTAGCTCCAATATTTAGAGCAACGAATCTTAAGCGCCAGGTGGATATCACTTATGTGTCGATGACTTCAGGTAAATCCGTTAGAACTATATCCCCACACTCGTTATTTGTAACTAATAGCGGTACTTATTGCCGTGCTAAAGACCACAAAACAAATGAATTTCGAAACTTTAAACTCAATCGAATTCTCGAATCAAAAAAAGTAACTTATAATAGTTATAAATATAAAACCGAGATAGACAAAGATTGGAATACCTTCATACAAGTTGAGATTGGTATCAATCAAAACGGGCTCGATAAGGATGCCATCGTAATGGAATATTGCCTTGACACTGAATCTAAGCGACGAGTTGTTATGTTAAATAAACCGTTGTTGCTACATTTCCTACAAGAGTGGCATATTGCGCCTTTGGGTGAAGATGATTTGCCATCTTTATATTTCCCCTTAAAGGTGATTTCAATCTTAGAAGAATGATTATATTATTTTTCTAGTGCAAATCAGATTGGTTCAACACTCCCCAAATTCGCTGTTGTTCAATAACACCCAAGAAATTATTAATCGAAAAACCATTAGGATATAAAGTAAACTCAGTATCTCTTTCAATTTCTTTACCTTCAGTAATATCAACCATACTAAATAACAGGTGACTGTCATCTCTTAGCGCTATGATTACTTCTTCCAATGATACTTTTAAGTAGCCAGAAAAGAGCTGATGATCAAGCTCTACTGAGGTATCAACAATCCAACCAATTACCTTTGGAATTGGGCCGTCTGTATCGACCTCAAGAGTCGACTTAAAGTTTACATCGCTTAATAGCGCTTGCTCAACTGCTCTCACTTTACGGGAAATTTGCTTACCCGCTTTTCTCAGTGTTCTTGTTTTATGAAACCAAGCATCTTTCTTACTGCTGCGTAAAAACGTGGATTTGACTTCAAGGACAAGAGTGTGGCCTTCCAAGACACATATAATGTCTATTTCACCAGGGTCCCGTTCAGGCGTTTTTTCGGGTTGGTAATTAAGTAGCACGGTAAACCCACGAGATTTCAAAATGTCAGCCAACCTCGCTTCAATAGCCGCCGTCTCGGCACGGGCCTCGGTTCGACCAGCGCCAACACGCCTCAGGTTATTAATGGTAGCAGTCGAGTTGTTCTGAAATGCCACCATCCAAGGGAATTCAAAAAGATGATTACCTAGTGCAAATATTGGGCGCTCATACAGCTCTGGCATTATCACCATTGGTAATTTATTACTTTGCAGTTTCTTTGCCTTAGTTTTTAAATCAAAAGACCAAAAATCAATTATCGCTTCTGCCGCCTTTAAATTGCCATTGGGAAAGGTTTCATTCACAGTCCAGTCTTTAAATTTCCGACTTTATCCTTTTTAAATGACCATGTGATTGGGAAGCGGTTTTCCCCTTGTTTAAGGCCTTCAAATGCTAAACGACTAATTGCTGCTAACCAATTTTTCTCGACATACAAGTATTGTTGATAGGGCGCTATAAAGGCCTTGTTATAAAAGGCCGACATTAGATTTAAAGAAAGTAGGGCTTCATGTAATTTTACGCGTAACCCACTGTCAGCGGTTAAATATTCATTTAAACCGTAAACTTCAATTAATCGTAACTGATTGGAAAACGTCTTGATAACTGCAAATTGATTAGCATCATGATTCTCGGCTGAACCAATTTTTTGTTCAGCCATACCAGAAGCAATTAGTTCATCTACTCCTCGGTTTAACCAGTAACTATCCAATAGCTGTAATTTATGACCATTATTCTTCCAATCTAGATTGAGTTGTTCATTAGCCACTTCAATTACGGCGATACCCTTTTTTAATTTAAATGCAATGCTATCGTCGAAGCAAAACGCATGAGCAGATTGTGAAATAAAGCTATTGAGGGCAATCTGTTTTATTATCAAATTAGACATGTTTTGATAGGTTTTAGTATCGATTTTTTGTTCACCTGTCGGAAATAAAAAGGGTATTAAGTGCTCCTTTACGGTGTCAAAAATGCACTTCTCTGTTAAGTTGAAATCCTCAATTTTGGTGTTTTCTAATTTCCAAGCCACAATATTTTTGAATGCTGTCCAAGCCTCGGTAGTTTTATTATCTTCAGGTAAGTGACAATCAACTTCACTATGTTGTCCGAGCAGATGCTCAAATGCGAACAGACTAATATAAATTAAACAAGTTAATGGACTCAAACTACTTAACTTGCGTTGAGCTTGCTCTAAATCCATTAATAATATTTCATGTTCTTTATGCATTAATTTGATGATAGCGATTAATTCATCAAATTCGTGTGTCTTGCTTTCTGTTAATTGCTGGAATTCTTGCCATTTATTTGTGTTCGGTTTCAGGGCCAACTCTGAATACCTAACGGCATTCTTAACGGATAAAGGTGATTCAGAGGCGATGAGTTTCAACAATGGGAAATTACTCACAACATCCTGGCTGAAGTACCTTGTTAGTGCTAGAACAAAAGCCTCTGAATTATAGACTGTCGAGGGAGTGACTTGCCAAAGCACGCTATGCCAAAATAATTGGTCTCTTTCTGTCGGTGACACCTTTTTGTTTTTAGAGCCAGCGGGTTTATTGTCAAGATAAGCTTCTATAATACGTTGAGAAGCATCATGTAATGAGTCATTGTAGACAAGGCTGGTGTTAAATTTTTTATCGTAGTAGTTTTGATTATCCATAATCTTCCTAATAATTCACACGGCTTTTAATGGTAAAGACCGAAATCACTATCCGTTAAAAATCAACGAACAGACAATATCCAATTCTGTTTTTTGGTGACTATAGACTATTAATCAACTTAACTGCTAAATAATGCATCACCTTTGGTGTATGACGGCAATACAGTTCGATATAAATTGTGGGAATATATTGAGGATAAAACTCTAATGTTTGATATTTTTTTATCAGATTTCATTTTCAATTATAATAAAGTCTGATAATTTTCGACAATTATTCATTTATAAAAATGTCGGCGAGATTAATGTCCAAGAAACCGGTCATAGCTATTTTCTAAATATTAGTTGTCATTTTTACTAGGAATTAGGTTTTTATCTATCGCCTTGATAGGCAAGTAAACGGCAATAGGGGCCGTACGCCGTTCAAATTTGTGTGAGAAGTTTGTGCTTTTGAGGACATAGCCAAGGCTTAAAAAAAACTGGTTATAACGATCTTGATCGCCACCAAACTGGTCAGTTGCGAATTTTAATCTTGTTGTGGCCCAGTATGACTTAGCATTCAAACCCAGTGAGAAACAAGACGTAGATAGACTTATTAAAGCATGCAATAGTGCCGTACTATGATGGATAAAGAAGTTAGAACATCTAAAAATGTAAACGACACAGACGAGAATTTACCTAGCCTTATCTTTTTGTAGACCAGTTTTACCTTTGTTGAATAGACAAGAAATGTCGTTTATTCTGATTACACTTTCTTCTTATTCTAATAAATTATAATTTGGGTTGGACAGTATAATGACCACATCTCTGGACTCAGACCGAGCCCTTGTAAATGAAACGAAAGATCAATTCGGCTTTGTTGGCATAGCACAACGACTTGCCCCGTCAATCGTTGAAGCATCAAAGGGCGATGGCATAGTTATCGGTCTTGAAGGCCGCTGGGGTTCAGGAAAAACATCACTTTTGAACTTTCTACGCACTGAACTTGTTGCAACGCAAGACAAAGGAATTCATACCATTACAATCGCGCCGTGGCTGAATGGTGATACCTCATCGATGGTCATGTCATTGCTAGGACCGATGACTGCAATACTCAAGGCCAAAGAAGAGGAACTTGCTGAAACTGCTGGCGAGAAAAATATTGCCATTAAAAAACAGATGGCTGAAGTCGGCCGGCTTTTAAAGGACTACGGTCCACAGACGGCTCGGAAGTTTGCGTCAGTTGCCAATTTTGCCGGACACTTCATCCCAGGAGGTCAGATTGCAGGAAAAGCATTAGATAGCGCTGCAACAGCGGCTGAAAAATTGATACCTAGTGGATCAACCCCATCTGAGCTAAAGCAAAAAATATCGGATAAAATCCAAGCGTTGGATGTTGGGTTTGTTGTTATTCTCGATGATCTGGATCGCCTTGAACCTGAGCAAGCAGTTGAAGTCGTTCGGTTAGTTCGTTCCGTCGCTGATTTTCCAAAAGTCGCATACCTGATGTGTTACGACCGTGAGGTCTTGGCTCAAGCCCTAAAGACGGGTCTGAAAGTTGAAGATGGTGACCTTTTCCTTCAAAAAATCGTGCAGCTCACTTTCAATATTCCGCTTCCCGAGCCATTTGATCTTCGCAACCAATTTCGAGAGGAAGCAAAAGCTATCTATGCCGAAGTCATGGGAGATGACGTCAACGGCGACCTACTAAATGATTTAATATCAGCTGTCGACCAAGAAGGAATGGGGCTATCTACACCACGTGAAGTCAAACTTGCTTTGAACAGCATTCGCTTTGTGTTTCCGCAAATCAAAGACGATGTATATTTCCCTGACTTTTGCCGTCTGCACTTGATCAAAATTACAAAATACAAACTTTATCAGTGGATTGAGTCTTATCTTTCAATACGCTCTGTATTAGTCACTGGAGACGCAAGTGTCCCTCCTGATGAAAAGGCTAAAATAGGTGAGCAGTTAAAGACGCTCTTGCCTTCAAAGGGTCCTTTCTCTAGCGATTCGATTTGGAATTTGCAACGTTTTATTCCGGGTGTGTCAGAGGCTGACAAACCAGAAGAAACGGTTTTTAACAAGATGGATTCGGCTGATGTTGCTGACGCGATTACCCTTAAAAGGCTCGGTAGTCCATTGCATTATCGTTTTTACTTTGCTCTCACTGGTCCAAAGACGGTTATGTCAGATGAGGATTTCAATCATATCTTGGCGTTGGCAAGGGAAAATGTCGATCTGTTGGCTATTCGCCTTATCGAAGAAGTGATGAGGCGACGTACCTCTGGCAAAACGTGGTTCGAACATGTGCTGGACCGACTAGACAAAGAATGCATAGCGACCTTGGATGAAGATCAGCTTATTGGGTTAGTTAAAGCGCTGTCCGATATGATGGATAGCGCAATGGCAGCAGACGGTAAACATCGTGTATTTTCTTCTACGCTTGATGGAATTGCTAATAAGGTTGTAAAGAGATGCCTAATTCAATTAAACAAGCTGAACCCAAAAAAACAGGCTGCGACTGTCCTACAGATAGCAAAAGAAGGAAGGGCCTTGAATTGGTTGGTTGGTAAGTTCTTTAGAGGCCAACTGTTTCGCCACGGAAAAGTCGGCAAAGAAGCGGTTACCCCGGACCAATGGGAAATTTCAGAAGAGGTTCTGGACGATGCAATCGCTATCTTGAAAGTGCGCGTCAAAGCGAAAGAAACGAAATCGCTAATACCAAATATGCCTGACATTACGTCCTACCTATACGGCTGGAAAAACCTAACTAAAAATAAAGAAGCAAATAACTGGGTGCGTAAGTACAGCAAAACTGATGAGGGTTTTATCAATATACTGAACCATCTTAGGGGCTGGTCAATGAGTGACAAAGTATATTACCCTCTGTCTCAAGAGGCCGTTACAAGCTTTCTCGATTGGGATAAAACAGTTGAACGCTTAGATAGTTTAAAAGATGGTAAGTTTTCTGCTCAAGTTGCGGAACTTCAAGCAGCAATTGACCATGCTAACCATTGAGTAGAACGCTGCCAAAGTGCGTCTAACGGCAAGTAATGTTAGCCCGTAAGCTTTTGAAGCAATTCTCTAAGTGTATATTTAACATCTTAATAAAGTCAGAGATTTTATTGGTTCGCCTTCAGAGCTTCCCGATGGTGATTGGCAAGAGTTAGATTTGGGCAATGTGACGCTCATGTCAGACCAACACGACAGTCATTTACATCTAACTAGTTCGTCCAGTATGCGCGGTGTGCGCGGATTGACGGTTTCAACCCCCTAGGCTCGCTATTATCGGCGTTATCAATGTGGAAAAGACTTTAATTGCTGGTTTTACCATCGTGCGAAACTTAGGCGCGCTGGGCTTTGCTGATATAGATTCAATGAAAGCCATCGATGAAGACGAGATACCCGTCTAAGGTAATGGTAAGTTGGTGGCAATTGTTGCCCGACCAACTCAGTCCTAAACACGGCATAAGCAGCCGTCCGCCGTTGAGAGTTGTTTTGAAAATATGTCCCATTTGCCGATTCCGCAGTTTGGTTGTTTATTGCGGCATAAAAGAACGATAGCGGACGTTCTGTAATCCCCACAACCCCGTGTTTAATTGCTAAGCGATACTTTTACGCATCTAAGTTGGTCTTTCTTCTGTTCGTTGCTTTATGCAAATGGTTTTGATGAAACAGTAACCATCTGGATTTACATATTGGTCGTAGTTGCAGGCTATCCGTTTTTCAAGAAACTAAATAAATCCTAGTTGTTTATTCGCAAAAAAACGAGCAAGTAATTGCAAATTTACTGAGACAGAATTCGGGGAGGAATTTAGATTAATTTTATTCTGATTATAATTAGCGAAGCTAGATAGTTTCGGTTTCAGTAAATCGTCAAGTCAATCTAACAGGGAGTCATTACTTAAAACCACTTTTTGAATGAGACTTCTTATTTCTCATTTGGATCGTTGGTCACAATTTGGGCTACAGCGCTAATTCATCATTTGGTCTATTATTGGACCAGAATTCTGATTAAAATGGACCAAAACTAGTCAAATAATTGCACTAGCACCTTTTACCCACTCCGCTTTTGCAGCCTGACTACCCGCACCGTTATCGGCCGACTATAAGGCCTATGAAATTGCCTATTTCACCAAACAAACATACCTACCAACGGGATAGACTTAGGCAAACAGAAACAAGGAACAGAAAATAAGTAGAATTAAAATCACGCAATAAACTTAGGATTCTAGAGTTGTTACTCGCTCCTTTTTAAACAGTCTACTCTTTCTAGGCTATTCGGTCGGCGTGACAACATCACGATGCTTTCAATATTAGAGATTTGCTTAAAACCTCCAGTCAATTCTCCACTTTCAAAAAAAGTACCTTTAATTAAAACCATTCCTTTTTTGCAATTTTTATTAAAGTTTTTAGAGAACTCTGTATTAATTATAACCATGATTTCTCTTGTAAAATCTCGGCTAAGTGCATCGTGTTCGTATGGGTAAATAAAAAAACCATCAGGAGTCGGTGTCAAATATCCGCTCGTCATGACGATGCTTTGGGAGTATTCATCTGTCGATAGTAATTCAAAAATAGGAACGGTTTTGAATTCCACAGAACCGCGACACGACGAACAAAAAAAGATAGTAAAAAGAACTACTATAATCCTAATTAACATGTTTCACCTGATTTAAAATTGCTGCATGACCAATCATTACTTGAACCATTTGGTCTTGTCACATGGAGCATAGCATTGTTTGTCGTATTCCATATATCGATACTAGTTACGTCGAAACTATCACCGAGGCGAGCTTCAAGCCTTAAAAGGTCCGGAGAGCCCATCGCCTCATCAATTGTAACGAGCCAATCTGATACATCACTTGGGACTCCTTGTGAACCAGCACCAGCATTACTATGAAGATCAAGAAATCTTCCTCCATTTCCATTTACCCATCCGTCTGCTGAATATAACACCTTGTCACTGAACCATGATTCATGCTCATAAACGTATGTACCTACTCTCACAATTCCAGCACCAATTGCTAAAGAACCTGTTTGCAATCCTGCTTTGTAGGTCTCCTTTAAATTTCTCATAGCTTGCCTAATTGCTATCTCTCTAGATACCTTCTTGCCTATTTGATTGAACAAATATTGAAACGCACCGGTTTGGGCACCATTGGCAAATTTGCCACCTGAAATCTTAGAAGCAGTCCCCCCAATTACAGCAGAAACTACCGTTCCTTGTGCAATTTCCCCACTGGACAAATTGTCGCCTCCGGGAAGAAATGCTCCACCGATACCTTTTGTGACGCCGGCACTAAAGAAACCGTGTCCAAACTTACCACCTTGGAGAGAAGAAGATACACCACCTACCAGTGCGTGTGCAGTAATTTGTTGCGCAACTTGCCCACTCGTTAACATATTACCACCGAAGTTGATACTTCCACTTTCATCCAACCCATTAAAGTGTTGACCAACCTCTGAAAATGCATACGCTGTAGCCGCTGTTATTGCCCCTGATGTAAAGGCTGCTTTCAAACTTCCCGTAACAGCGTATGTCGTAGCTGCACTAAATGCTGCACTGCACCAGACTTGGCACCCAGGAATGAAATTCAACCCCACGTTAATCGCAGTATTTAAGATTGGAACTTTGGCGATAGCTCTAAGAATGTTGCCTGTTGTCGCCTGTTGTCGCCTGCCAAAGCTTTTTGAAAAAATACCCACTGGGGTCGGTATAACTCATCGGATTGTTCAACACATAGCTATAGCGATTATAATTTTGGCTGTTATTCGGTGCTTGAATAAAGGGGTCAGCCTGCATAAACCGCCCAATCGTCGGATCATAAATCCGTCCCTTCATATGGATACAAAGGCTCTACGATCCGCCTGAAAAGCTGAGGAATTTAAGTCTCTATTACTACCGTATTCTCAATCAACGTTACAATTTCAGAGTACAGGTCAATTTCAACGTCTGGCGCTTCTAGAGAAATAAGTAAGCTGTACCGAACATCATTTTGCCAACGGTCTAACCCTGTCTTATATTTCCACCAACCACCTACAGGGCAAATTGCAATTGTATCCATATCAGCTAAGTCTTGAGGTGACCCCGTCCATATATCGGAATGAATACTTCCCCGTTTTCTGAAATCGCTGCCATATTTCCAACCAGAGCTGTCGCCTTCCGGCCCATCGTAATTAACGTCGGCCATTAATGCGTTAACTTTTCCTTTGAAATTACTAAGTGTTTGTCCAGGCCTTATCACTTCAAATCTTAATGCGTGTGACTGATAGCTGTAACGTTGCTTAAAGCCTCTTCGACTCGGATTGGGCTCAATAAAATATGAGAGCGTCACTTTGAGTTTTACATTAATATTATTGGGTAAATCGCGCAGTACTGATGCAGGCCAAGGCAATTGGTAAAGTTGCATATTTCCAAGTTTTGGATCGCTAGAGGTGGTAGAGCCTTGCTCAAAGGGCGTAATAGTGTTTTCAGCTACCATGGTAAGTTCATTGGTTAGACTATACTTTGCGCGATCAAAATTTGGAACGCCATAGCCGACACTGCGAAGCATAGTTTCCTTCGCAACAGTTTGCGTATGATCTGTTTTGAGGGCGTTAAACCTCCGCAACATTTTATCAGTCCAATTGGCTGAATGAATAAGTAATCCCCTAACGGTTTCAGGCCACAAGTCAGGGTATTCAGCCATTAGTTGGGCAGCGTAATTGGATACTACGGCTGTAGCTGCACTGGAATCTCTAGTTGTTTCAAACAGTTGGCCTGTTGTTCTGCCAGAGGTTGTCAGCAGCGAAACTGTATCAGCTTCAGTTAGAGATTGTTTATCTGGTGATAACAGTCTGTTACCTGCTTCAGCAACTAACTCTGGTTTATAAGGTGCATGACGCTTCCACCCCCAATTGACAGAAGTACGCGCTGATGGACTTACATCTCCAGCTTCAGCAAAAGGAGACCAATCGTCAAAGCCATACTCATCGACTGTCGTTAACTCTGTATAAGCTCCTACCGTAATTGCATTCCATGCTTGCGCTGGGTCTTCAATTTGAGATAAGTGAGCTTGCTCCCAATAATCCACGTAAGGCGAGATTGCTCTATTATTACCTGTTGAAATTATAAATAATCGATTAAAATCTTCGCTAAAGTTAAATGCAGAATCGTCTAATTGAGAAGACCAAGACGAAGGTTGACCTCCTAAGTATTCTGGATCTGATGTAACAGCCAACGAGTAAACTCTGCTAATGTTTGGATTATTGATCTCTAATTTGTTAAGCGTACCTAATGTAATTTCACCATAGAGTTTTGGGTCGTTGGTTCCAGTGGGCGGTAAAATCCTTCCAGACTCTATAATATGCGTTATCTCAATATTATCATTAGACAACGCTGCTTTTTGTAAATCACCGTAAGCTGCTATACCTGCCTGTAATGAGCCATGGGGCGAGTATGGCGGGCTACCTAAAATATAATTATCGCAGTGCGGCCAAGTGGGAAGCCAACATTCCGAATAACTTGCATTGCTAAAAGGTGAAAGCAAGGGATTGTTATAGTTTACACCAGTATCAAGTATTACTACCGATGTGCTTACATCATTTGGATTGCTAATTCGTTGAAGTACGTTATTTGCCCATTCGAGCTGCTCTTGTGGCTCGCTAGATACGATTGGGACGGGAACTTCCTTTGCCCGGCGAAGTTCTTTTAAATTTGAGATCAGGTAAACAGCATTCTCTAGCTGAGATATTGAAACTTTAATCAAGTGAACAGTGCAATCAAAAAACGTTTGAGAGGAGTTTCCAAGCTCACCACCGAGCCTTTCAGCAAGCAGTGAGACAAATTCTTGTGAAGTATTACTATCTTTGCCTAGCCAAAGTTCTATCCAGACTTGCTGGTTTCTGTCTTCTGGAAAGTAATCCGGATTATCAGTCCAAAATGATTTGATATCTGCTAAGCGGACAGACCGAATACTGTCAATCAACTTATGATTTCTTGGTTCGCCCTTTTTATTCAACCGCGAGTTATCAAGATATTCCTCAATTTTTTTATGAAACACATCTCTTTTAGATTCCGGCACGAACACGACGGCATGTTCAATACTATCTTTGTTAGAAAGGCTTTTTAATCTAAAACTTTTATTGTCGATATTATCAAAAGGCAGTGGCTGGTTAGGAAAGCTAGTTAACTCAATGTAAATCCCAAGCTCTTCAGATAATGGGGAATCGATTGTTTGTCTTTTTTGTTGATAGCTAGCTAGTGCACTAGAGAACTCACGTCTTAGGCTGGACCCGTGTTGGTCTCTATTTCTTAAAGGTACAGTAGCGCCTCTAGCAGTCTGCTTTGACTCATAATTCTCATTAGTGTAAAACCCTTGAAGTTTTAAATGGTGCTTCCTTTCACTCACAGACTACCTCATTAGTAATTAAATAAAGACTTTCCTGATTTTCTTCTTTCAAATGCAGCTAATAAAATTTCTTCATCAACTAACGCATCGTTATGAAGCACAAATTCCTTGGCAGCATCTTCACAAGCTTGGGTCACTTCAGCAGCGCTTAAACCCGCTGCGGTATCTAAAATTGGACTCATGCTCACTTGCCCTAAATCGAATAACGCTAGTGTTCTTTCAATTAACTCAGAAATTTGGGGTTGGTCTGGTTTAGAAAAACTAATAAATTGATCAAAGCGACGGTTAAGCGCTCTGTCTAGCAACTCTGGATGATTAGTTGCAGCGACTATTAAACTATCTGAATTATCCTGCTCAACAAACATTAAAAAAGAATTTAATATTCTTCTAATTTCTCCAACGTCATTTGCAGCGCCTCTTTGTGCACCTATTGCGTCAAACTCATCAAATAGATAAACCGCTCGTGTTTGAGCAATATGATCGAATATTGACCTAAGTTTCGACGCAGTTTCTCCCATAAAGCGCGTGATAAGTGAATCAAGAACAATCGTATACATCGGTAACTTTAGCTCAGTTGCTAGCATCGATGCAGACATAGTTTTACCTGTGCCAGGGGGACCAACGAACATTAACTTTCTACTTGGCGCTAAACCAAAGCGACTCAACTTGTCTTTTTGCCTTTGTTCGAAAATTATTTTCTCAAACCTTGTTACGATTTCGGGTGAAAGAACAAGTTCGTTTAATCTAACTGAATGAGATGTATGCTCCAACAGCCCATGCAATTCACCTGAAGTCACTTTTTTAAGTTGAACAGGTGCAGAAGAAACTGATTTCACATTTGATGCTTGTGATTTTTCGATGATATTTTTTATGTCATCCGCGAGTTTAGTGTGACCTTTTCTCGCTTCCTTTGCAGCCAATTGCATTGCAAGTGAATAAAAGCGAGTATCGTCACGATCTGCATGACTTTTTAGAAGTGCTTTTATTTGTTCAGCCGTGGCCATAATGTGTCTTCCGTAATATTAATAGTCGTTAGCTTACTTTTGCTAAACCAAAATGTATTTCTTCTTGAGTAGGTGTAAGCCCTAAAAAACCACTCACCAATTTCTTAACTGGCGCAATATCAACAAGCATTCCCTCTGCATTAATATACAATGTATCAGTAATAAAACATCTTTGACTATTTATATCCAAAAATATTCGTTCATGATCATTTATTGTTCGCGGCGAGCGAACCGTGTCATAAATACATTGTGATAATTTGGCAAATACACTGATAGATAGACCAAACTTTTTCTCAATATGTTGAACCGTCGCAAAGAACAAGAGATCACCCGTATCAAACCGACGAGCAGAGCGTGCATGAGTAGTTTGCTTACTGTATGGCGTTAGCGCATCAGTCCACGCTCGCAATTGATGTCGCTTAATATTTAGCGCTTCACAGATATCTTTTGTTTTCAAAACGGTCAAAAGTACTATTCACATATTGTTAAAAACTGCGCTTAATTTAGCACAGTTTTGCTCAGGTATCTATGTTGGGTTGCTCTTTGGCAGCAGGGTGCGACTTCTCATACGTCTTTTCCAGCTCTGGATTAGTAATATGCGTATACACAATCGTAGTGGATATATCAGCATGTCCCAAATAGACCTGTATTTGGCGAATATCAGCGCCGCCATCTAGCATGTGCGTTGCCGCGCTGTGCCTGAAAAGGTACTGTCAACTTATCGACCTTATTCCAAATTGTGAGATAATCCGGACATGAAAAACACCAAAATGTACTCCGGATATCGCTATCCATCTC
>NZ_PJAR01000034.1 GCF_002836745.1 Glaciecola sp. 33A
AAATTTGTTTTTAACCGAAACCGCCGATAAAACCAATTTAAATCCTGCTAAAACTTCCTGTTCAACTTTCGTCCGAACGTTTTTTCGGATGTCTCCGTTGAAGAGAGGGCGCATAATAGAGGTATCTGAAATATGTTCAAGTCTTTTTCTAAAATAAATCGAAAAATTCACGGATCAATACTTCATGTGCTTTAAATCTACCCACATCGAGTGAAATACGAACAATTAGCAATAAATATCCCAGTCAATGAACACAGTACTAGCAAATGTGACATAAAACCGTCATATTATATGCGCCTTTTACATAACGTTAACAAAAATAAGAGAAGGAAAGGTTATGGTATCCGTTAAAACGCCACTATTATTCGTGGCTTCAGTCATCTTGGCTGTGATTGGCTTTTATGTCGCAGGTCTAATATTTGGAGAAGGATCAACAAGTATTGAAAAGTCGATGTTTGCAGTTGGGGTCATTCTCAACGCTGTTTTAATTTTTATATTAAGCAGCATGACAAAATCTAATGCGTCTGCAGCATCAACTTCAGTGACTAGTTCAGCTATATCGAATGATGATGAACATGATGATGATCATGATGATGAATCTGATGAAGACGTTTCCACTTTATACGTAGGTAATCTGCCATATCGTGCTAACGAACAAATAGTAAAAGAACATTTTGAAACGTTCGGTTATGTTAGGTCGGTAAGACTAATGAAAGATAAACGAACTGGAAAAAGAAAGGGATTTGGATTTGTCGAAGTTTCTGCACAACAAGCTGATTCAATGATCGACAAGTTAAATGATTCGGAGTTCCAAGAGAGAACCATAAAGGTTAGACCCGCTAAGGATAAAGTGGCTTAAACTTATCGTTCTTTCGACTATATAAAAGCCCGCTATTCAGCGGGCTTTTCATTTGAGGAAAAGGATGGTTTGTCTATATTTAGACTATCTAATAGTTTTGCATTAAATGCATGGAATCTATTGATCGCACTCAGAATATCAGGCACTTGAACATCTTTCATTTCATTCACCAAACTATTGATAACCGACTTAAAATCATCTTGCGAGCCTAATTTCTGTGCAGCTTGATTCATACCGTCTAAGACTTTATTTAGATATTGGGCAACTGCTTTAGGCGCCTTCAAATCTAAACTTGGAGTTTCAGAATATTGCTGTACCTCACCATACTTTTGAATCTTTTGTGAACTTTCGACTTTAGTTAACTGCAACGCAAAACTAGACAACTCTTTGTTATCAAATCCAATTTCAAGTGCTTTGTTGTATGCTTTTTCGATATCGCCATAGTAAAAGGTGTTAACAACATCATCAGCTTGTGCGACGAGATCACCGATCGCTCTGAGTTCAGCCTCATCGAGGTCGCCCTTTATTTGCAAAGAGAAACTGGTTGTCTGTTGATAGATACTGCTGGCTTGTAAGCTACCATTACTTTCCATAAAACTTTCTTTTACCGTGCTTTCACGCACGCCAAAACGAACCTGAACCTCGTCACCGTCTCGAGTGTGCACCGAAAATTCACTCAATTCTGCTTTCTGTAAGGATAAAGAATCACTTGCCATTTTATCGCTTTTTTCTATTTTATCAAAAATACTGGTTTCTAGCTTTTGAATTCCATCAAAAATCGATGCCTTACTTTTGACAATTCCTTGCTTAACTTCTTTGCTGGAATTTGGCCCCAATTCGTCTTCGGCTACTTTAATACCTTTTAACACGCCATAGCGAGCTTGTTCAAATAGTGAACTGAGCTTATCATCAGGTACGCCATCATCTGATGCTTTTTTAATAACGTTACCAACAAAACTCAGAACATTACGCGCAACCTCTTCAAAATCAAAGAGCGGCATTTTAACCTTTTGCTCATCTTCTTTATTTTTGGCGGATACATCAGCTGTTCTACCCTCAATCGTCAAGGTCTGACTAATAGACATACCTAAGACACGCGCAGCCACCGTTCGATTATCCGAAATACCTTGATTTTCACTTACAAAAGATTGCTGAAGCTCTTTGGCTTGCATCAACCCATTTTGTTGTAGTTGTTTGTTAAGTACAACTTCAGGTCGAACCATCGTTGATTGGTCTGACTGTGTAATCTTAATTTCACTTAAATTCATTACCAATACCTCTTTAGCCTCAACATTCTTATCGGCACGCAAAAATAAAACCTTTAGCTTTAACTTGGTAAATTTTTAAAAAACTTTACAATCAGGCTCTACAATAAATATTTAGGTAATACATGTCGCACCAACTAGCCGAAAAATATCAACAACAACTTGATGAAAAAACCAATAGAGTCATCAACTTGCTCTCTTCATTTTACCAATCAGATATTGATATTTACGCCTCTCAACCAACACATTTCAGAATGAGAGCAGAATTTCGGATTTGGCACGATGGCTCCGATACCTACCACATTATGTTTGATAAAGTGAATAAAGAACAATATCGAGTTGACCAATTAGACGCGGCTAGCGAAATCATTAACAAAGGTATGGCCTTAATGACCGCTGCGTTTAAGGGAAATGAAATACTCAGAAAAAAACTTTTTCAGGTTGACTACTTGAGTACACTCACTGAAGAACTATTAATTACATTGGTTTATCACAAAGCACTAGATCAGGCTTGGGAAGACGAAATAAAACAGCTGGCAGCGACACTCCCTAGCTATTTAAAAATCAGTTTTATTGGTCGCTCTAAGAAACAAAAAGTAATGTTGAACAACGACTTTGTTATTGAAGAACTATTTATAAACAAAAGAACATACCAATTCAAACAAATTGAAAATAGCTTTACTCAGCCTAACGCCAGAGTCAATTGTAATATGATTGAATGGTCGATGGCTCAAGTGAGTGACCAAAATAGAGATTTACTTGAGTTATATTGTGGCGCTGGTAATTTCTCAGTTCCTCTGGCTAGTTGTTTTAACAACGTCTTAGCAACCGAAATATCAAAAACATCGGTCAACGCTGCGCAGTGTAATATTGAAATGAATAAAATAGACAATCTCACTATTGTGCGACTCTCAAGTGAAGAATTTGTTGAAGCGATGTCCGGCGTCAGAGCGTTTCGTCGCTTAAGCGATATTGATTTGACCAAATATGATTTTTCGACTGTGCTAGTTGATCCTCCTCGTGCCGGTATTGATCACAAAACACTCGATCTTATTCAGCAATTCGATAACATTATCTATATTTCATGCAACCCGCTTACGCTTGCAGAAAATTTAGAGACCTTATGTTTAACCCATGATATTAAACGTGCGGCGGTGTTTGATCAGTTTCCATTCACTGACCATATAGAAAGTGGTGTGTATTTGGAGCGTCGACTATGAAGGTTTAATGCTGCAGATTTCAACGTGAAGCGTATTTTACGGCCCCAAGTTGCACAAATCGAAGTTGAAGTTTAACCCGTTTTGCAGTTTCAGCAACACATGGCTTGTCCGAATCAAGGGCCTCGGCCCCAGCACTGAACACGAGCTTAACCATGGCCTCGGCCTGCATGGTAGCGATACTTCTGGGTAGTTTTAATTGTAATACAATATAGTCACTCAGCTCCTCAATAAAGTGCTGTATTTCCCGGGCAACGGCAGCTCGAAAGGCCCCAGAAGTGCCTGTATGCTCGCGCAACAATAAACGGAATACGTTCTTATTGTCCGTAATAAACTCCATAAATGTATCAACAGAAATGTCGATTACGCCGCCACCAGCTTCAATGCGCTGCCTAGCTTGTCGCATGAGTTGGCGCAATGCTAAGCCGGCCTCATCAACCAATGTTAAGCCTAATTCATTAATATCAGTGAAGTGCCCATAAAAAGAAGTTGGTGCTATTCCGGCTTCACGCGCTACTTCACGCAGGCTCATTGCAGATAAACTTTTATCTTCGTTTAATAAACTAAACGCGGCATCAACTATGCGTTGTCTTGTTTGCAGTTTTTGTTCTTGTCTATTCATATATAACTAGAATACATCAAAAAATGTAATTTTAAGAACTTTATTTCTTGCCAAGTAAGCCAACAAAAGTTAAGTTGGCTTACAGTTGTAAGTTCAAATTTAAAGGTATCTCTTGAAAAAACCGCCCCTCATAATTACCAACGTTTTAATTTTTAGTATCCTGACGCTAATTGCATTGGTAGGGACCCCCGTTTGGGCACTAACCTACGGTTTCGATTGGTTCGAAGTTGGCGCTGCCATTTTCTTATTCTATTTTACTGGCATGTCGATTACTGCTGGTTATCATCGTCTTTGGTCACACAAAACGTATAGCGCTCATCCTGTTGTCCAATTTATTTTGGCCGTTGGCGGTGCCATGACGGTGCAAAACAGTATTTTACATTGGTCATCTGATCATCGGGTGCACCATAAACACGTTGATGTTAATGATTCGGACCCCTACTCAGCAAAAAGAGGTTTTTGGTTTTCTCATATAGGTTGGATGTTGCGCGAATATCAAGCCACGCATTATGCAGACTACAGCAATTGCAAAGACCTGCAGAAAGAAAAGATAGTTACGTGGCAACACAATTATTACCTCCCCATTGTGTTAGTGTCGAACGTCGGTATTACGGCTTTATTGGGTTGGTTGAATGGTGACATTTTAGGCATGATGCTATTAGCTGGTGTTACTAGAATTGTGTTGGTGCATCATGTTACGTTTTTCATAAATTCTTTGGCGCACATGTGGGGTTCGCGACCTTTCACTGATAAAAATTCAGCCAGGGATAATGGTATTTTAGCTTTCTTTACCTTCGGAGAGGGTTACCATAATTTCCATCATATATTCGAATATGACTATAGAAATGGGGTGAAATGGTGGCAGTTTGATCCAACCAAATGGATGATCAAGGGCTTATCATTTTTAAAGCTAACAACCAATCTTAGAACGTGTACTGAAGAACGCATTGAAAAAGCTAAACTAGAAATGCAGCTAAAATATGCGCAAGATAAGGCAATACACTTGCCAAACGCTGAAGAAATTGTTGCCAAAATTCAACATGAATATGACGTTTTGATGCATCGCATGGTCGAATATTATGCGACTAAGAAGCGCTTGGTAAATATGAAGAAGAAAAATTTAAAGGCCACATATGAGCGTTTAGAACTTGATTTCAAATATAAAGAGTTGAAGCAGACACTCGCTGTTCAAAAGCAAAAGTGGCGAACAATATATTCCTTTTACCTAGAGCCTCAATCGGCGTAATTGATAAGTTTGATAAGAAAGGATGCTTCGGCATCCTTTCTTTTGATTTCTGAATCATTAATACCTTATCTCTCAGCCTATCGTTAGCCTTATATGCCAAAGAGAACAAGCCAGCACTAAGCCTTTTTTTGTAATACCAGCATCATTGATAGCCTGCTAACAGCACAATTGAGCTTTTTACGAGTACAACATTGGCAAAGCCATATATCTTCGTCCTTGAATTAATCTTTTACTGGTAAATATAGGCAAAAAAAAACCCCCAATTTGGAGGTTTTTTTTATACAATAAGAACACGTTTTTAGTTTTTAGCTAAATATGCGTCTCTGTGTGCCACAACATCAATCGACATTGTTTTAGGATTAAAAGTCATAGTAGCTATTGCTCTATCACTTACATCGCTGGCTTTTTGAATTACAGCTTCTTCAGCTCGTACGAAGACTAAATTTGATGCTATTTGTTTACTCATACATTCGCTATTTACTTCAAATGTAGTTTTATCCATGCAATTGAACAACTTAGCTTCACCGGACTTTGCGTTCGCAGACATTGCAATCGCAGAAACTGTTATTAACATGATGATTTTTAAATACTTCATATCAGTTCTCGGTGAATTAACAGTGTACTGAGTATATGCATTTATAACCTACAATTCAAGTAAAACCATACAAGTATTACAATTATATTACAGTTAAACGACAGAATCATGAAATATTAGTCTTTTTACGCTATTAGTAGACTATTTAATATAATAAACAGACCACAGCATCGAGATATTAATGTTATCCCCCGATTAAAAACTGCTTTTAGGTATTGTCAGAGACAACTTTGTCACCTTTATGCGACAGTAAATACACTTTCAGATGGTTGAATGGCATGGACCTTATACACAGGTAACCTTATGCCTGATCTGTTCCTGGTTTTTTATAGTTGCTTGAGTATAAATATAATGAATTATATCAGCGTTAACGCGTCAACTATCTTAAATGCCGTCCCCATCACCAAATTCATGTAAACCACACTCACGCTTTAAGCCAAAGAACCGAGTATCTTGCTCTGTCATGCCGTCTTTCAAAGCAGCAGTCGTGTGCCAATCACCAATGGATACAAACCCTTTTTCCCACAGAGGATTGTATGGTAATTGATTCACTTTAAGATACTCATGCAACTGCTTGTTTGATTGATCAAGAATGGGATGAAATTTAAATTGCTTGCTTTGCTTTTGTAAAACCTTCAGTTTGCCACGCGAATCGGATTGGTCTCTACGCAAGCCTGCGAACCAAGTTTTGACTTCAAGCTCATCAATTGCGCGCTTCATTGGTTCGACTTTATTCAATTTATTGTATGTTTCAATACCTTCTACGCCTTGTTCCCAGAGTTTTCCATGCCGAGCTTCTTGCCAGCCTGAGCTCAATTTAGCACTATACACGTGTAAATTAAGGTTTAACCGCGTCGTCATTTCATCGATGAAGGTATACGTTTCTGGGAATAGGTAACCGGTGTCAGTAAGTACCACCGGAATACCCGGTGCAACCTCATTTAGTAAGTGCAGCATCACCGCTGATTGTGCACCAAAGCTAGATGACACCATGTGGTTGCTGGGTAAATTATCTAACGCCCACTCTACCCGCTTTATTAACGACATAGCTTCAAGTGTGTGATTTAACTCAGTGATGAACGTCGTATCAAGATTAAAATTCAGATTGCCTTCAGGCTTTATTTGCTGTGCTAAGTTAGTCATAAAAGTCCTTAGCCGAATCGACGACAGGCGCGATGATGCCCGCTCTAATCACATAATCACCAAACGACTCTTTTTTATTTCTTTCTGTAGACCAACGGCCAATTAACCCATCCAAAAGGCTCATAATTTCAGTGTCGGTGATGTTTTCTTTAAACATCCGAGGAATTCTGGTGCCTTGACGATCACCTCCAATATGGAAGTTATATTTACCCGGCCCTTTACCTACTAAACCAACTTCAGCCAACATTGCCCGACAACAACCATTCGGGCAGCCGGTTATTCTATAAATGATGCTTTCGTCCTGCATGCCATGTTTTGCAAGTAAGCCTTCAATTTCGGTAACTGCGGCAGGTAAATAACGCTCAGCTTCAGCCATAGCCAGTGGACAAGTAGGCAAAGACACGCAAGCCATTGAGTCTTTTCGCTGATTCGATACGCTTGCTTGCATTAAACCATGCGCAATGGCTAGGGCTTCTATTGTTGCTTTCTGTTCCGCAGATACACCAGCGATAATTAAATTTTGATTAGCAGTTAGCCTAAAATCACCTTTATGTATTTTTGCAATTTCAGCACAGCCTGTCTTTAGTGTTTTACCTGGGTAATCTAAAATTCGCCCGTTTTCAATGAATAGCGTTAAGTGATGCTTACCATCGATGCCGTCAACCCATCCAAAACGATCCCCACGGCTAGTAAACTCATATGCCTTGCTTGGTTCAAATTTCAAGCCCGCACGGCGCTCTACTTCCGCTTTAAAGTTTTCAACCCCAACGCGTTCAATCGTATATTTGGTTTTTGCATTTTTGCGGTTAACTCGGTTACCCCAATCGCGCTGGGTTGATAACACGGCTTCGGCAACATCTAGTGTTTTATCCAGCGTAATAAAACCAAAATCATCCGCTTTACGCGGAAACGTTGTATGATCGCCGTGGGTCATTGCCAAACCACCACCTACAAGCACGTTGAAGCCAATAAGTTCGCCCTTCTCTGCAATAGCAACGAAGTTCAAATCGTTAGCGTGCACATCCACATCATTTTGAGGCGGTATAACAACGGTTGTTTTAAATTTACGCGGCAGATAGTTTTTACCCAAGATAGGTTCATCTTCTTGGGTTGATTCCACCTTTTCACCGTTTAGCCAAATTTCAGCGTAGGCATTGGTCTTAGGCAATAAATGCTCACTGATTTTAGTCGCCCAATCCCAAGCTTGTTTATGTACTTGTGATTCAACTGGGTTTGATGTGCACAGTACGTTGCGGTTAACATCTCCGGCTGTTGCAATAGAATCAATACCCGCTTTGTGCAGGGTTTGATGCATCAATTTCATATTTGGCTTTAGCACGCCATGAAACTGAAAAGTTTGACGAGTTGTTAAGCGAATACTGCCGTACATCGTGTAGTCACCTGCAAACTTATCAATAACCAACCATTGCTCAGGTTTAATAACACCGCCTGGTAATCGAGCTCTCAACATCACGTTATGCAAAGGCTCTAGCCTTTGCTTAATTCGCTCCGCACGAATATCACGATCATCTTGTTGGTACATTCCATGAAAGCGAATGAGTTGGAAATTGTCTGCTGTAAATCCACCCGTTACATCGTCTTTCAAATCATCGGTAATCGTACCGCGAAGTAAACGACTCTGACCTTTTAATCGCTCGTTATCAGACAGTTTACCTTCAACTTTGAACTTGCTGTCATCACTCATTAATAAACATCCTTCTGATAACGCTTTAATTTACGTAAATTTGTTAGGTATTCTTTTGCTTGCGTAGCCGTTTTATCGCCGTGTTCGGCAACTAAGGCCAAGAGTGTTGATTCGACATCTTTGGCCATTCTTAAAGCGTCACCACAAATGTAGACGTGCGCGCCTTGTTCTAGCCATTCAAATACTTCTTTACCATTTTCTTTTAATCTGTCTTGCACATAAATTTTAGTCGCTTGATCACGCGAAAACGCTAGACTTATCTTGCTTAACAATCCTGACTTTAAGTAGCGCTGCCATTCAGTTTGATAAAGAAAATCCTGCGTGAAATTAGGATTACCGAAAAACAACCAGTTTTTGCCTTCGGCTTCTGTCACATCTCTTTCTTGCAAGAAAGCTCTAAATGGCGCGATACCTGTGCCGGGGCCGATCATGATAATTGGCGTGTTTGGATCAGTTGGCAGCCTAAAGTTATCATTGCTCTCAACGTAAACATTCAGATTGTCGCCTTCTTCCAAACGAGTTGAAAGAAACCCTGACGCACCGCCCTGATGAGTATATCCGTTAGCTTCGTATTCAACATGAGCGACCGTTATGTGCACCTCATCTTCGACTTCTGCTTGGCTTGAGGCAATTGAATAGAGTCTTGGCACAATAGGCCTAAGCGCGTCAACTAACGCTTGAGCAGCTATTTTTGCTGGGTATTTTTCAACAATATCGACAATTTGAGAGACTGATAAGTACTCCCTTAGTGCGGCCTTATCAGCCATCAACGTAGCCAATTCTGCATGGCCCGTGGTGACTTGATACGATTTCACAAAGCCTGGATAACTTAAGGTTAATTCTAATTTATTGATCAGAGCATCTAGCAACGTAAACTCCAAATCTGCCACCATTACTTTATCCTCAGCGCTTGTTGATGTCGCCAATAGTAAACGCCGTGCGACGGCTTCATCATTGCTAAACCAAACACCTAAAGCATCACCTGGCTTATAAACAATACCGCTGTCTTCTAAAGAAATTTCAATATGACGAATGTCTTTGACTGAATCACGTCCCGTTATCTTCAAGCCTGCACTTAAATTAGCGACAAACGGGTTTTTCTTGCTGTAAAGAGATTCAGCGACCGCGTTGGCAGCCGGTGTTAAGTTAATTATTTGTGCGGTTACCACTGGCGTCAGCTCGTCTTTCAACTTAGCATTTAACGATGTGGTCCAGTCAGCCACAGCAGAGTCGTAGTCGACGTCACAATCTAGCCTTTCAACTAGCGCCGTAGCGCCAAGCGTAAGCAAACGAGTTTCGAAGTCTTTGCCAGTTTGGCAGAAAAATTCGTAACTCGTATCTCCTAATCCCACGACAGCGAATTTCAGATTAGGTAATTTAGGGGCTTTTTTACTGGCCAAAAATTCAAATAAGTCTACGGCATCATCAGGCGCATCACCCTCACCGTGAGTACTCACAATAACAACAAGATGAGTTTCATTTTTCAACTGTCGTGGTTTGTAGTCAGCCATGCTTACCACATTTGCTTGATAACCTTGTTCAAGTGCAGAGGCTTTGTAGTTGTTAGCAACGCCTTTTGAATTACCGGTTTGCGAGCCATATAGGATCGTCAACGTGGACGCGGAAGCGGAAGCGGCATGATTCGCTGTTTCAATTGAGGTTGGCATTGGCAGTGCGCTTGCTGAACCGACTAAGCCAGCTAAAAAGCCGCTTGCCCAGATAAGCTGTTCTTTACTTAAAGATGAGGCGGCACTTGAAAGCAACTGAAGTTGCTGTTCTGTTAGTGCTGAAAAACTGTTATTGCCGTTATTTGATGTCATTTATCGTTAACCTTAGCTAGTACACGGCTAAGGTTAACGATTTTCAATCATAACTTGAAAGAATTAAATCAGATTTTTTATTACTTTTTGGACTATAAAAAAAGCATATTAAGTGGTCTTTTTTAAAAATCGAATTCTAGCCCTACAAATACACCTGAAAACTCTAGGTTTGAATAGAGGTTGTCTACGTCTTCAAGCTCTATTTTCATTGCTCTATAACCCGCTTGCAACGTCATATCTAACGCTAGTGATTCCACGAAACTGTAGGTTACTGCTGCTTGAAAGTCAGAGGCAGTATTATCGTCGATTGCTAAAAAACTACCTTCTGCATACAAGCCTAAGCCAGTGAAAGGTAAGCCAAGTTCAATTTTTGCGTAACCCATTGGGATAACACCAGAGAAATCTTCCGACGTCATCCTATTACCATTGGCCTCAGAAACCAGAATAGTGCCGTCGACATACTTACCATTAATACCAACATCAATACTAACTAGGTCATTATCAAGAATCTCATAGTATAAAATGAAATCAGTGGCTATCATTTCAAAATCAGTATTTAGGTTTGTAGTGGCACCATACAAGGTATCGTTAAATTCGAATTCTGTCGCAAGTGTCGTAACACCTGTCGTGTCCAACATTGTTCTGCTTATTTTAATATTTGGTATAATTGGCACCGGATGTTCTAGTGCTATATAAAAAGAGCCATTTGTTTTATCATCAAAAGTGAAGTCAGTAAGCGACGATTCTTGATTCGAAAAACCACCCTCTGCGCCCATATTCCACGCCTGCGCTCCAACATAAGCGCCTAGTAACGTATCAGCCTGCACCGGGGCAACGACTGTTGCAGCGAGTAAAGCACAAGCCAAAAGTGACTTTTTCATATTTTATCCTTGATTTAGTAGTTCTGATAATTCGATTAAAGCAGCATTCGCCCTTGAAATATAGTTCGCCATTACTAACGAGTGATTAGCTAACATACCAAAGCCGTCTCCATTTAGTATAACGGGCGTATACACAGTTTCTTGAGTCGCTTCTAATTCACGAATAATTTGACGCAAACTAATGGTTGCATTTTTATTTTCTAAAACATCTCTAAAATCAACTTCTACTGCCTTCAAAAAATGCAACAGAGCCCAACTTGCCCCGCGCGCTTCATAAAAATTATCATCTAACTTAAACCAACTGGTCTTGTTTCTAACAACAGGGCTTTGCGGCGTTGACTGCCTCGCCTCTGGGTCACCGGCCAGTTCCGTGTTAATGACATCGGAACCGACGCTGGCACTTAATTTTTGTGACAAACTTCCGAGCCTTTTTTCAACCTGCTTTAACCAATCACGCAAATTATCCGCTCTAGCGTAAAACTGGGTATTGACACTGTCAATATTGCCAAGTTCAGCTTGATATAAATAGAGTTGCTCGATGGCTTTTTCATATCGAGATTCAGAGGAAGGTAAGATCCAACGATTGCTATCATTATTATAATAAGGTTGTGCCTGCACCAATTGTGGACTTTCAATCGACTGCGACTGAGAGCGACTAAAATCTTTGCGCATCGAAAGCGCGAGGTCTCGACTCATTTCTAAAACGCCGAATTCCCAGGCAGGGATATTGTCCATGAAAATGCCCGGTGGCAGCACATCGTTAGTAATGTATCCGCCGTTTTTGTACAGCATCATCTCAGTGACTTTAATCAGTGTAGATGTTGTTGTGTAGCTCGTCACCATTTGATGACCCTTCTGGGCAGCCATGTCTTGTGCATTCTGGCGCACGTTAAATGTGTCTGGCGCAAAACTCCACCAAAAACCAAGCAACACAAACAACAGTACGATAATGGAGATGCCCGCAGAAACTGTTTTAGTCGAAAAAAACTGTGTCATAAATATCCTTTGACGTTTGTTAACCTGAGCCGAAACACCGACAGCCGATTAATTAAACGGCTGAAAATAAAAACTAGGCCCCTAGAGCGTGTAGTGTACAAGCGTACCTACTTGTATCGCAACAAAAGGATTGCTAAAACATAAGCTAATGCAGTTGGAAAAGTTAAAAATATCATACTTACGATAGCACCAACTCTAACCCATAGCGGGTCGATATCTAGGTATTTTGCCAAGCCAGCACAAACCCCAGAAATAATAGCGCGGTTGGCATCTCTGAATAGCCTTTTATTATTGATCACTGTTTTCATTGTAAGTACCTATTTTATCTGTGATTTATTTGTGCTGCAAAATATTAAGAACAACGCTGGCGCGGGTTTTCTTAGCTGCTTTTACGTCAGCTTTGGCCGGATGTAATTAACTTGAAATGCTCAAGGCATATGACAACCGTTGCGCTACCTATGTAAAATAGAATAGGCGTAACTAGCAAACCGATAAGGTTAATGTGACTTAACATAACTCTCTCCTTGGTAAACAAAAAATAGCGAAGCAACTAATCGGAAGATTTGTCTTCGCTATTTTTGGTAACAATTAATTGTGTAGACTTCGCATTCGCTGTTGTGCCGGCGATGTCGGTAATTGTTACTTGCGTTGCCGGAGCAGATGGGTCAACAACCTTTGCAAAAGTTAAGTTATAAGCTGAAGTCAAAATCGATTTCTGAACTTCTTGATTAATTTCTGTTTTTGCAGTGTTCATTGCTTGGTTAACCATGTTTGATAAAACCTTATTAACCTGCAATTCATTTGCTTGTACTGAACCCGTTAACGCGATAGCAGCAACGAATAAAGTAATTAGACCTGTTTTTTTCATGGACATGATATTTTCCTCAAAATGTAAAAATTATTGGCTACGTATACGGCTACGGAACCTTAAGTTAAGTGCCTTTACGGCAACGACACTTAGCTATAGCGATTGTTGTGCCAACTTTTAAGGAATATAATTTATTGTTTAATATCATATGTTTAATGAATTTTCATGCAATAGTGCAGACAATTCACAGGTGTAATGAAGTGATGACTGGTTAAATTAACCAGCCGAGTTGGTAAAATTAACCAAATATTAAGCTTATGTGTTTACGTTATTAAGAAAGCTAAGAAATAAGTGTATTAACTTTCTATTTTGCTCTCTCTAAACTCGCGTGCTTTGGTTTGTGCTTGCAGTACTTGTTCATAAGCATGTAGCAAAAGATCGGTGGAAACGTTTTTCTGTGTGCCATTTTGACTTAAGTAACGACGCCAAATGCGACCACCGGCTTGTCCTTGAAACAAACCTAATACGTGTCTTGCAATGTGCCAAACTTTTGAACCTTGTGCAACTTGGTCTTTGATGTAGGCCGTCATTTTTGCTACCACCGCTTCTCTTGTTATAGCGACGCCTGTATCGCCATAAAGTAAAGAGTCAACATTGCTTAAGATGTACGGATTTGAATAAATTTCACGCCCCATCATAACGCCATCAATCAGTTGCAAATGTTGTTGCGAATCTTCCAGCGTGGTTATTCCGCCATTAATGGAAATTTGCAACTGGGAGAACTCATTTTTTAAATCATAAACTCGCTGATAATTTAATGGCGGAATATCTCGGTTTTCTTTTGGACTCAAGCCTTGCAACCAAGCTTTTCGGGCATGAACAATAAAATGCTCGCATCCACTCTCAGCGACAACAGAGACAAAACGACTCAAACCTTCATAGTCATCCATATCATCTATACCAATACGGCATTTAACTGTGACCGGAATAGAAATAGCGGATTGCATTGCCGAAACGCATTCAGCAACCGTTTCAGGCATTGCCATTAAACAAGCTCCGAAACTACCGTTTTTAACACGATCTGAAGGGCAACCAACATTAATATTCACCTCGTCGTAACCGCGCTGCTCGGCAATAGCAGCACAATGGGCCATTGCTTCGGGGTCGCTACCACCTAACTGCAGTATCACGGGGTGTTCTTGTTTGTTATAGCCTAAATAATCACCCTTGCCATGAATGATCGCTCCAGTGGTCACCATTTCGGTATACAAAACGGCATGTTTTGATAGTAAACGAAGGAAGAATCGACAATGGCGATCGGTCCAATCAAGCATGGGGGCGACGGAGAGACGATGATTTAGCAGGTTAGTGGTGTTATTCAATGTAAACTCATGTTGTATATAATATTTTCAAACTAAATGTTTGCCGCGACATTTCTTCCTTTAATTCCTTATCGTGACGCTCTTGCTGTCCGATTTTGTCATTACAGGAATTAATGATGGCATATGATAGCATTACCAAGCCACTAATGAGAAATACCGCTGTTTGCAACTCATAAAGTAAGAGCAACATTAAACGCAGACTATTCCAGCTTAAAATAATTATTCGCTGCAAAATAAGGGAGTCTCTTTTCAACACTATAACCGGTAAATAAATCGTTAAAAAGTGCTTTTAGATCTGCATTATTTTTCACCGCACTTCCCTTATAATAGCTGTGTTCACTATCTACTTCATGGGCCTCCGTTACATCAATATAAACCGCATGTTCACTGTTGAGACTTTTCAAATAATGTCCGAGACGCGCTCTTTGTTCTTTGCCCGGTTTTACCCGTGACGCTTTTAGTGCTGCATCATTCTCATTAATAACCACATGGATACGGTTGCGAACGTCTATTTTGTCTAACCAATTCGCATGGCTCTTATTGTTAGTATCGGCGGCAACTAGATTTATATTGTCAAAAACTAATTCTGAGGTTTTGTTATCACTGGTCATCAATGAATGTTTAAGCAGATAATTCCCCATACTGTGGCACAGCAGGTTTATTTTGACCTTACAGGCTTTGTCTACCAGATTGCCATACAAGGCCGCTGCAGCCATTGGATTATCTTTATCCTTATATTTGTGTTGGACGCTTTGCCTAATTGATTTTACGTTAGCTTCAGAAAGTGCACGATGAAAGAACTGAATTTTTTCAACAAATCGGTTAAACGCGCCGGAGGAGGCCCTTGCATCTGCCTTATCACTTAAGTATGAGGCCGTGCCTGAAATAGCACCACCACCATTAGCCGGCCACGTAAAAGGGACCACGATTACCTCGTATAATGCTTCCAACTCCGTTGCTGCTTTCAGTACGTCATCTATGTCGTTGTTGTATCCGTGTACGAAAAATAGAACTGCCTTGTTTTCAACTTTTGCCCTTTTAAATACGTTACATGCAACTTGCAATGAACCATGCCAATCAGCCTTAATATCGAAATTGAGGTGATGTTCTTTATTTAGTTGAGTTACCTGCTCTTGCGTTAATTTGTCGTCTATTTCAGAAACTTTCCATTTATTTTTTACTTTGTTTAATTCAAGCATTCTGAGTTCATTCGGGCCTGCTGGGCTTGGAGTATGGCCAAATACCTTTGTAGTTCTGCCTTTTCCAATGACCCGATTAGTGACTACGTACATATACAATTCCTTCTGTTATCAGTGAATAGATTTGTTTGCTTTTTAAGCATAGTTAGCTTTTCGACCGATGCCAGTTGAAAAAGAAGTTATTCTAAATGTGTTTTAGATAGCAGATTGCTATACAAGGCGGCTAACGCTTAAACGCGAGCGCTATGATGCGGCAGAACCGTTGAAGATTAAGCCTTTTGGAATAATATTAAAGGTGCGTTTAGCCATGGCATTAAAAACGATAAACAAGCGAAACAGCAGCTAAGGTCCATCGCTCCGATTCTTGCGTTACAAAACGGGGCACTGAAACTAGGGGTATCCATGCCGATCCATTCACAGTCTGAACTTTAGCATGTGCGTGCAACCCTTCAAACACGGTCCAATTTATTCCGAGCTCACGAGCGCTTGAACTTCGTGACTCATTGGCTAGGCTCCATTCTACTGGACGTAATATTTTACTAGCATCATAACCGTCGTTATATGGATCGTGAAGGTGTGTCCATTGACCAGTTAATTTCAAATCGTTTTTAAGTATAAGTTGAAATTCAGTAAAGTAGCGATCAGTCCGACTATTGACGAGAGAGGGTTGATTATGGTCGTTCGGGTAATAACTAGCAGTGTCGATATCACTTAAAGAGTCGACTGCATAACTAGCAGTCGAAATAAGAAATAATGTAAGTAGGCAACCTAGTTTGATTTTCATTTTGCACACTAATAATGATTAAAAAACGATCTACATAGTACCTTACTTCTGTCGGCCTAAATCCTAAAATGGGTATTCTTGAGGTCGATTTGATATCGAATTAAATACGCAAAATAATCCCTATATTATTCACCGGCAAACAAACATGTCGCGTGAAAAGATAAGTGGTCATCAATGAAACTGCTGATGAAGAAGTAGCTATGGTCATAGCCCGAACGCATATTGAGCGTCAGATGGTAATCGGACATTTGTGCCACGTTGATTAAGTTATTAGGCTGTAGTTGGTCTTTCAGAAAATTATCGTCGGTGCCTTGATCAATTAGAATTGGAATTTGTTTTAAGGCATTTTGTAAAAGGTGACAAGCATCGTATTGCAACCAAGTCTGCTGGTCATCACCAAGATAATGTGTAAAAGCTTTTTGACCCCAAGCACAGTTTACCGGACTACAAATTGGACTAAATGCAGAAATAGAAGTGAACACATCAGGATTTTTCAGACCAATGGTAAGAGCACCATGCCCACCCATTGAATGACCCGATATTGCAGAATTTTCATTAACAAAAAACGTTTGCTGAACACCAGGAAGCAGCTCATTTATAATATAGTCATACATATTATAATGGGTTGACCATGGTGCTTGTGTTGCATTGAGATAAAAACCTGCACCCAAGCCCAGGTCAAAAGCACCGTCTAGATCGTCAGGTACATCTTCTCCGCGTGGGCTAGTGTCAGGAGCAACAATGGCAATTCCTAGCTCAGCGGCCGCTCGGAAAGCGCCCGCCTTCTGCATAAAATTTTGGTCATTGCAGGTAAGCCCAGACAACCAATATATTACTGGAACTCGCTGTGCCTCTTTGCCTTTACCCAAGGCTATCGGCGGTAAAAAAATGGCAAAGGTCATGTCACACTTGTTAGCGTCAGAGTAATGACTATATTGCGCATGTTCGCCGCCGAATACTTTATTCGAAGATAATTTTTTCATCGCCACTTCCGTTATATTTTTGGGCTAGGTTGAAAGTGCACAACCGAGCGAATACTCCTACCTTCATGCATTAAATCAAAGGCTTGGTTGATTTTTTCAATGGGTAAGTTATGCGTAATAAAGTCATCTAAGACGATTTCGCCTCTAAGGTACTTTTCAACATAATCGGGTAACTCGCTACGACCTTTAACACCACCAAACGCAGTACCTCTCCATACCCGTCCTGTTACTAATTGGAAAGGCCGTGTACTAATTTCTTGACCAGCCCCAGCTACACCGATAATCACCGACTCACCCCAGCCTTTGTGGCAGCATTCAAGAGCGCTTCGCATAACGTCTACATTGCCGATGCACTCAAATGAAAAATCTACGCCACCATCGGTTAACTCAACAATATATTCTTGAATGGGTTTATCTACTTTCTTTGGATTAATACAGTCGGTTGCTCCTAACTTTCGAGCCAATTCAAATTTGCTTTCATTGATGTCGATAACCAAAATTCTTGAAGCCTTAGCCATAACGGCACCAATTATGGCTGATAAACCAATGCCACCCATGCCAAAAATAGCGACGGTATCGCCCGCTTGAACTTTAGCCGTGTTCATAACAGCACCAATACCTGTAGTGACACCGCAACCAAATAAACAGACTTCGTCCAGAGCCGCTTTCTTATTCACTTTGGCTAGTGAAATTTCAGGTAATACGGTGTACTCAGAAAAAGTAGAACACCCCATGTAATGGTAAAGAGGTTTACCATCCTTGTAGAAGCGAGATGTACCATCGGGCATGACGCCTTTACCTTGAGTTTCTCTAATTTTTTGACAAAGATTAGTCTTTCCTGACAAACAAAATTTACATTCTCCGCATTCCGGAGTGTAAAGAGGAATAACATGGTCACCTACTGAAACACTTGTTACACCCTCGCCCACTTGTTCAACAATACCACCGCCCTCATGCCCTAATACGACTGGAAACAAACCTTCAGGATCCTCCCCCGATAGTGTAAATGCATCGGTATGACAAACCCCACTGGCAACTATCTTCACTAGCACTTCACCTGCTTTGGGCAGCATCACATCAATTTCTTCCATAACAAGCGGTTGTCTAGGCCCCCACGCGACCGCTGCTTTAGATTTGATAAACTTTTGTTCCATGGGTTTTCCTCAATAGCAATTTTTTGATATATAGAGTATTAAGTCTTTGTGGATTAAGATCAAACCTAATTGTATGACCAAGTGCTGTACAAAAATAAGACAAACGAGCCATAAACGGTTATAAATCCATATAAAACTGTCGCAATCTCTTGATCTCGATACTGAAAGGATTAATATCAATGTGCGTAAAACATTCGATTTGCGCTTATATTTACCGCGGTTTAGGAGAAGGGATTTGTTATTAAAAAGTTAGTAAGTCAGTCCCCTCCGCATTCAGAATCTGTTTTTTCAGCAGGTATTTTTTTGTTTGGGCTCGGTTTTGGTATTATTGGTGCCCTAACCAACTACTTCCTAAGTATTCCTTTCTACGGCTATTTTTCACTTTATTTCGGTCAAATATTGGTTCTTTTGTGTCTTGTGACGCGAGGACTCAATGCTGGCATCATTGCCTCAGTAATTTCAGCAACCGCATTGGCAATAAAGCTGGACGATCCGTTCTTATTTATTGTATTAGTCAGCGAAACGTTTGTCGTTCATATGATGTTGCGCAGTGGCAAAACATTATTACTAGCAGATGCCATTTATTGGCTATTTATTGGCGTGCCGCTGACGTTATTATTGCTGATGTTAACAGGCGCAACCTCATCAGAACTGCTCATCATTTCGGGCTTAACATTAAGTATTAACGGCATATTTGGAGCGTCTTTAGCAGCCCTTATTTATTCCTTTTTGCCGATCAAAAACGTGTATAAAAAATACAGAGGAAAACCGCCAAAGTTGGCAACTGTTATTTTTTCGCTTTGCATGTTAACGGTCACATTACCTACAATTATTATTTCTTTAATTTTTACTTGGCAAAATACAACTCAGAAAGAACAAGATATAGCGAACACGCTCACAAGACAGGGCGAACAAATCATGTATGTCGTAGATGCGTTTGTTGACAGTCATTTAGCCACAGTAAACACGCTTGCAACCGCATTTTCTAAGTCTGGTTTTTCGCTCCCTGTACAGACTGTTTTAGATGCGACTGTATTTTACGAATACGTCATTACAGATAAAAACAATATGATTCTATTCGCTTCGCCAAACCTTGAATTAGCGACATTGTCGCAATTTAGTTATCAACCGAGTGAGAATTTACTAATAGACAAGATACCGGAACTCACCTTTCAGAATAATAAATACCTCTACGACCAGTCCATAACCCAGCATAACTGGACAATCACCGTACTAACTTCCCCTAGCATTGTCACGCAGGTTATTTCAAAAAACTTTTATATACTAGCTGCATGCTTATTTATTACTTTTGTTGTGTTTGCAATTATTGCGAACCAATTGAGTAAACGAATAACACTGCCTCTTGTTAATTTGGCAAACCATTTTAATGACAGTTCGGCTTCGGAAGATATGGTAAGCGAGGCTGAGATTAGTGATGAGATGATGAAGGTCACCGATAAGTTAATTAACTCTCGTGAAATAATGTTGAATTTTCAACAGCATTTGACCTTACAAGTACAAGATAAAACAAAGCAACTGACGACGTTAAACAATCAATTATACAATTTAGCGCAAAAAGACGGACTCACCAACCTGCTAAATCGAAGTGGGTTTGATGACCTTGCCAACACGACTTTTCGTAATTGCGTGCGCAATCACATCCCCTTGTCGATGGTGCTCATTGATATTGATGATTTCAAACTAATCAACGACACCTATGGCCATCCTTTTGGTGATATTTGCATTATTTCTATCTCTAAAACCTTTAATCATTTTTGCAAACGTACCACTGATTTACTAGGTCGATATGGAGGCGAAGAATTCATTATTTTACTGAGTGGTGGTAATATTGAAGAGCATCATGAGTTGACCAAAAGAATTCACCGTGCAGTACAAAAAACAAAAGTAAACAGCGGAGATATTATTGTAAGAATGACCATCAGTATTGGTGTTAGTAGCATGGGCAGCAACTATGGGATGAGCTTCGAAGGATTGGTAAAATCGGCGGACGAACAACTGTATAAAAGCAAACGGACCGGCAAAAATAAAATCTCAATATATGCCCAGTAGCAACAAACTCGTGTACCAACGCTAAGCCCCTAATTGATTAAATGTAAAATGTGCAAAATATAGACTTTTAATCTGAATAAGACTAGTGTTGCTGCATAAATTGATTTAAGAACAATCTAGCTATTAGATGCTCAATATAATTGAAAAACAGACTCAAGAAAGTATCTTGCAAGGACTGCTGTTTGGTGTGTTTGCGGTCATTGCTAACTTGTTTTTATCAATACCTATTTATGGTGCGCTAAGTCTAACTTGGAGCATGGGTCTGTGCATTTATGTATTGATTAGTTTTGGAATTAGGGCGTCCATCATTACTCTCGCATTCAGTCTTTTTTCAATGTATATATTGGACCAACCGCTCACAGATATTGTTATCAGTCTCGCCGAATTTATTACTATTGCGTACCTTACCCATAAACGTTTTTTTGTTGTTATGGCGTCTCTTTGTTTTTGGTTATTTATCGGTAGTCCACTTTACTGGCTAAATTTAAACAGCTTTTCAAGCGGTGGCAATAGTCAAGAATTCAGCTTTATATTTGCCGTGATGCAAGGATTAAATGGATTATTTAATGGTTCGTTAGCGGCATTGTTGTATTTATTGACTCCTAGCAGATGGATTTCTGAACGCATAAATTCAGTCAATAAAAGCCTATCGTCTAATATATTTGCATTAAGTGCGCTCACATTGATTTTACCTCTCGTTACCATCTCCTTTGTATTGGTTAGCACAGCAAGTGTGCGCAATGAAGAACAACTGGTTAAAATTTTGAGGGCTCAGGCCAATAGTGTTAGCTTAGCTACAGAACGTTTTATAGACGAACACTATGCGGTTGTAAATCAATTGGCTAGAACATTGTCAAGAGTCTCAGATGAGGATACTAGAAAAAACATTTTGGTAGATGCGCAATCTAATTACCCTGACTTTTTTAATCTGACCTTTATAAGAGCTGACGGTTACACCGCCTTCTTTGCGCCAACAAAATATAATGCCAAAGTGAAAAGTTTGCCAGAAAATCTCAGGTTTGTGAACGACCGTAGTTATTTTATTCATGCTCGCGACAAAAAAACGCCCTTTATTTCTAATGCGATGATGAGTAGAGGTATCATTGCAGCACCCATGGTTGCTATGTCCAGTCCGATAATCATCAATGATGAATTTCGAGGTGCTCTGCTTGGTGCAATGAATCTACAATTTATAACGAAGTTGCATCAAAGAATGGAATCAACTCTGCTAACAGATTACGTCATTATTACGGACAAAGAAGACATAGTAATTTATGCTTCAGCTCCAACAGGCTTAAATATTTTAGCAAAATACGTTGCTAACGTTGGCAAAAGTAAGTTCACACCAGACTTTCCAGTATTATCTATTAATGGTAAAAATCATCCTTATCACTTAGCAAAAAACAGCTTTAATTGGAAAGTTTATATCATTAAGCAACCCGCCGAACTCGTACAACTATTCAGTCGTCATATTTTGGTATTAGCGGCTACGGTCGTCAGTATTATTCTGTTATTTCTATTTATAGCGCATAAGTTAGCTAAACAAATCACCGCGCCCCTCGTTAAGTTATTAAAGAATAGTTCTGAGAGTTACATTTCTAATTTTGAAAATACACAAGGCGCAACATCGAGCCAAGAAATTAATGAAGTTGCCGTTAAACTTAGAAAATCTCATAATTTATTACGTGACTTTGAAGGACAATTACAGCAAAAGGTCACCGAAAAAACCAATCAATTAGAGCAGATGAATTTGCAACTTGCCGCTCAAGCAAGAGAAGACGGATTGACACAACTTCTTAATCGCAGTGGATTCGATGAGATTGCCTACAATGCAATTAAAACAAATCAACGCCTGCATCAGCCTATTAGTTTAGCGCTAATTGATATCGACCACTTCAAACTCATTAATGATAGTTATGGTCATTTAGTCGGTGACGAATGTCTCAAAGCATTCGCAGAATTAATGCAAGATAATTGTAAACGTGAAACCGATATCATTGGTCGCTATGGGGGCGAAGAGTTTATTATATTAATGTCAGGAAAAGACGTTAGATCCCACCATCAACTGATCCATAATATTCGCCTACAAACGCAAAATATGCTGTTGAACCTTAAAGACATGCAAACCCCAGTGAGTTTTACCATCAGTATCGGTGTGTGCAGTTTACTAGGAAATAGTTTATTGAGCTTGCATGAAGTGATTAATATAGCTGATGAGGAGTTGTATAAATGCAAGCACAACGGACGTAATCAATTGTCCATCGTCACAATTGACGCCGAGTAGGTTCTTGCACTCTATAAGATGCTTACCAATAAATTTACGGTTTATTTGTTTCGGCACAAAGCCTGTGTTCGTATATACTTAATTAAATAAATTAAATAACACTAGGTCGTGCCCGCATTGCTTTATTTTATAAACGGCTGTATTTCAGCATTGTGCTACTTTATTAATACCGTCTTCTGGGTTTTACCTATCGTTATTTTATCCTTGTTAAAGGTAATACCAATCAAATCTTGGCAAAAGTTTGTCTCTTTTCCGCTCGATGGCTGCGCAACGGCATGGATAAGTGTTAACAATATAAATCAAAACATATTTTCTAGAACTCGCTTTGATATTAAGGGCCTGGAGGGTCTAACCACAAAAGAATGGTATTTGGTTATTTCAAACCATCAATCTTGGGTTGATATTTTAGTACTACAGCGCGTGTTTAATCGTAGGATCCCATTTTTAAAGTTCTTCCTCAAAAAAGAACTTATTTGGGTGCCTTTTATAGGAATTGCGTGGTGGGCGCTAGACTTTCCGTTTATGCGTCGATACAGCCGAGCGTTTTTAAAGAAAAATCCACATTTGAAGGGAAAGGATTTAGAAACCACTAAAAAAGCATGTGAAAAATTTCAACATAAGCCTGTTAGCGTTATGAATTTCATTGAAGGTACACGCTTTACTGAACAAAAACGGCACAAAACAGGTGGGGTCTACTCCAAGCTTCTACTTCCCAAAGCAGGTGGTATCGCCTTCGTATTAAGTGCTATGGGCAAACAATTAACTCGACTGGTTGACGTTACAATTCACTACCCTGGTGGAACACCCACTTATTGGGATTTTGTTACTGGGAAAGTATCTACAATAAACGTTAGTATCCAAACCGTATTAATTGAAGACTTATTTAACAAAGGCATTTTTTCAGCCGCTTATTTTGACGATCCGGCGCAAAAAGAAATATTTCAACAATGGCTAAATCAGATGTGGCGGAAAAAAGACAGGGAGCTAGAGTTTATGGAGCAAAACAATAAATGAAGTCGTTAAAATCATATTTTATTTTTCCTATCCATTTTGTATTACAAATGACTAATTTGGGCTTTTGGGGAATGATGATTTTTTGTTTCGGTATTATGCGCTTTATTATTCCTATCAACATTGTTAGTAAATTATTGCTAAGGCTGATGCATTTTTTCTATTTTACATTCAGCATTTTTAGCGTTGGAATGATTAAATTTTTTAATAAGGTAAATATTGAAGTAAAAGTGGATGAGGAGCTCAGTAAACACAAATGGTATTTAATTATAGCTAATCATATTAGCTACTTAGATATTATATTACTCATTCGTTTTTGTGCAGAACATACCTCACCTCCAAAATTTTTCCTTAAGAAAGAGCTCATTTGGCTTCCTTTTGTGGGTATTGCTGCTTGGGCTCTAGATATGCCTTTTATGCGCCGATATACTCAAGATTTTGTGCAAAAAAACCCGCATTTAAAAGGCACAGATATAGAAACAACTCGACAATCTTGTGCTAAATTTTTAGATAGTCCGACGTCCGTTATTAACTTTGTTGAAGGTACACGTTTTTCGCCGGCTAAAGCCCAAGACCGTAAAAGTCCATTTTCAAATTTGCTGCCCCCAAAAGCGGGGGGGATTGCTTTCACACTTGCATCAATGGGCGAACAATTTAGCAACTTACTGGACATTACACTTGCTTATCCACAGAATGCAGACCACCCAATGCGAGATATGTTGAGCGGCGACATGACACATATTGTAATAGATGTCAGTGTTCACCCTGTGCATGAGCAGATAATTGGCGATTACTTCAATAACTCAGGCTTTAGAGAAAACTTCCAAGTTTGGCTCAATGAGCTTTGGGTCAATAAAAACACACGCATGAAAACCTGGATGAAAGGGTTGAAGGCACAATAGAATGAATTATGTAATGACGGTTTTATCCTTAATTTTTACATCAACTGCGTCAGTAACAGAGGGTGTCACAGAGCCAATGCGCAGCCAAGTCGTTGCTGATTTTGTCGAGCTGTTGATTGAAGCAGGCAAATATCTTGGAATGAAGCTAGAGCTCGGTAGTATTTCATATCAATTATTTGCGTTAAGTAGTATTTTTGCTGTGGCAATTATTGCGTTTCTAATTGTGAAGTTTGTCCTGCATTTTAAAGTACTACGGTTCGTTGCTAAATCGAGTAATACATGGGACGACTGCTTGTTAGAAGCAGGCGTATTTAGACGTCTTGCTAGGATTGTCCCAGGCATCATTGTGTATTCGACATACAGTTTGTTTTTTGGGCCCGAAGAGAAAATATATAGCTTATTGGCAAACCTGAGTGCCATTTACCTTTTATTCACTGTGTGGAGAACATTAAGTGCTTCATTAACCGCAATAGAGAGCATATACAGCAAAAGTCAGCTGGCTAAAAAAGCCCCTATTACGGGTTTTATTCAAGTCGCTAAACTACTCTTCACGCTTATTCTCATATTCTTAATTCTGTCGTTATTATTGGGTAAAAGTCCGGTATTTTTATTATCAGGACTAACCGCTATTGCCGCAGTGCTGGTGTTAATTTTCAGAGACACAATTTTGGGCTTTGTTGCTGGCATCCAAATTGCCGCAAATAGAATGTTCAATACAGGCGATTGGATTGCCATGCCTAAATACGAAGTTGATGGTGAAATACTTGAAATTGGGTTAAACGTGGTTAAAGTCCAGAACTGGGATAAAACAATATCCACGCTCCCTACCTATGCACTCACCACTGATGCAGTAAAAAACTGGCGCGGGATGATGGAGTCTGGTGGCAGAAGGATAAAGCGATCGGTATACATTGATATCCATTCTGTTAGATTTGCTGATGCTGGGTTGCTGGACGAGTGGGAAAGTATGAAATTGCTAAACGGCTATTTAAAAGGTAAAAAACAAGAATTATTGGACGACAGAAAACTAAAAGACATAGCGGAAACAGATATACTAAACTGCCGACGACTAACTAATTTAGGTACATTTAGAGCTTATTTAGCTGCCTATCTAAAGAGTCATGAATTCGTAAACCAAGATTTAATTTGCATGGTAAGGCAGTTACCGCCGACCGAAATTGGTATTCCATTGGAAATCTATTGTTTTAGTAAAGAAAAAGATTGGGTAATCTATGAACGCATTCAGTCTGATATTTTTGACCACCTATTAGCAATAATGCCCGTTTTTAAATTACGCGCCTACCAACGTATTTCTAGTAATAACGAGCAGCCACAAAAAAACGCCTCTTAGCGCGTTTTTTGTCTGTGTATCACTCTTTTAATTCGTCTTTTGCCAACAACGACAGCGAGTGTTAAACCCAGACTTCTCAACCGCGGTTCATATCAACCCGCTGCATAAGCTAACAAAAACGTTATCGCTAAACCTGACACACCCATAAATCCATATTCAATTTTCTCACGAAGTCCTTCTGCACCTGTTTTACCAGTCAAAAACGCCATAACGATACAGGATAATCCTAAAACTAGCGCTACTGCAGTTGCACCAAATAAAAAGCCGCTGAGTATATCGTTCATAAAATTCCTAATTTGAAAGCCGAAAGCCGAAAGCGCGTATATTATGCACTAATCTGCAAAAATGTCACATCCTACCCACTGGTTTAGTACTAAAATTGATCTTGGTCAATATCACTAACTGTTAGGTAAAAAGCTAATTTAAATAGCGACCCATGTCTTACTTTAGAACTTAAAAAAACATAAACTATTGACTTTTATATTGATTTTAAATTGGGAACAATCTTTGCTAACCCCACACATATAAATTCGAAACATGTCAATTGTTTTCGAGCTATATTTAAAACAAGCAGTTATGAACAGTTAATTAATAAAAATACGCATACCTATAAAAAAGAATGCTAATTACAAAGTGACCTGTCGCTTTTAATAGCGATATTTATAAACACCGACTAAACTATGGCATCACCAAAAGGATTATCCGAAATGAAAAAAGTAATAGCCACCACAATCAGTCTTTGCGCCTTAATAGCCTTCAATGTTGGCGCTGGTCAATATCACTCAAACCAATGCGATATTAATTTACAGGGTGAGATACGCTTTGCAGATAAGACATTAACCGTTAAAACAAAAACAGATGATGAAGTAAAGATCACTGATAGCTACTTAGTCTATTTAAATGGCGAAAAATTAGTACTTTCATCAGAACAAACAACCTGGGTTAAAGAATACTACGACAGTGTTGAACAAAGTATTCCGCAAGCAATGACGGTCGCAGCTGAGGGTATAAAAATTGCCAATTATGCGGTTAGCGAGGTTTTGCGAGAATTTTTAGGTGCTGAAAGTACAGTTGCATCGCAATTAGAAATTAGATTAGACGATTTATATGGAAAATTGAAAGATCATGTTTATCAAAATCCTGGATCACTTACGTTCGACTCAGCAAAGCTAGAGAATGAGTTAGGCCTTGGCCCCGATTTCGAAAAAGAAATTGATATAATAGTCTCCCGTGTGATGGAAGATGCAATGGGTGAATTTTTGGTTCAAATGGGTAAAAGTATGCTAAATGGCGAGGGCTCAATGGAATCATTTGAACGACGTATGGAAAAAATGGGTAAAGACATTGAAACCAAAGTTGAAGGTCGCACTAAGAACATTGAACAAGAAGCGAAAAAACTTTGTGAGATGCTAACAACGATTGATGATTCTGAAAGCAAAGTGCAAACAATTAAAGGCCTTAACAACGTCGATATTGTGACTAAAAATAAGAATGCGTAAACATATTATCATTGGGCTGGGTTGGTTAGGCAGCCCGCTAGCAATGCATTTTTTAAGTGCAGGCCTGTCGGTTTCCGGAACCACACGTAATTCAGAAAAAGCGCAATTCCTGGCCAGTAAAGGTATTCAAACTCTCTTATTTGACCTATATGAAAATGACATAACAGCAATTCCTTGGGATATTTTTCAAGACGCTAATGTGGTAATTAATATCCCACCGGGTCGCAAAGGTTTTGAACCTACCTTGTTTATTGAGCGCATGAAATTGCTATTCGATTATATACTTCTGCACCATGCACACCACATCTGTTTTATTAGCACGACATCAGTATTTGGTGCACTAGAAGGGCGAATAAATAATGATTCAGCGTTAGTTCCAAATACACCCTCAGGGAATGCTCATGTTGAACTAGAATTATATCTAAAGGACATGGCGATGGCATCTGCCACTAAGCCTCAGGGCGATGCTATTAAGGCGTGTTTAGTCACCCAACCAGATACTCCATCGACGAGTGCCATTGGCTTTAGTTGTTCTGTGCTTCGTCTTGCAGGCTTAGTTGGAAAAGACAGACATCCTATTACCACTTTATCGCAAAAATCGAATATTGCGTTGGGTAGAAATCCGGTTAACTTGATCCACCAGCAAGATGTCATTCAAGTTATTTGTGCCGTATTGCAACACGCAGAACGAAAAAAACACGATAGTGATTCATTGGAAATGACAAACAGTTTGCTTGAATGCAATTTTTATGCAGCCAATTTATGTAGTTTAGAACACCCAACGAGAGAAGGATACTATACATGGTGCGCGCAACAAAAAGGCATTCGCAATCCTCAATTTACACCTGATACAAGAGAGTTCGCCAACGGAAAATGGATTGATGCTGAACAAACGATAAGCCAACTACAGGTAAAATTGCATTATCCAAGCCCTTACAACATGCTCGAATAATCACGGTGGTGAGCTTTAATCAGCCAACTGCCAACGAGATCAATGCCTGTTGCATAGAAGCGCTCGCAAGTTTAACCGGCACCAACCAAGAAACAGCTTCATTTCGATGTCTATGAAGGTAGCTGGAGGCTCCAAAAGGACTCATACTATTCCAGCAAAGGCTGCGGATCTCGATTTGCCGTTATAGGGAGCGCCTACTTTTGCCCTGCTTGCGGTCATAACTCGGTAACACGTACTTTTTGTGATTGATTACGGAAAGGCACCATTCAACGCATTGGTATTGTCAACTTATCGAATTTAGACGATAAAAACTAGTTTTAAACGTCTTATGTCGGATTTTGAATACAACTCACCCTATCCCATTCATCAAACGATCGTTCACGGAACATTCTGTAATTACTGGCCTTCATAAGATGTCGACCAAGTCGAAACAGATTATTGACGATGCCATGGCAGGATAAAAATAGTTGCATTTCCGAACCAGAATATCAATTTCATCTCCGTCCTGATCGACTGCCCGCCACAGATAATAAAGGACACCATTTATTTTAATGAACACCTCGTCCAAGAACCATGTACCGCCTAACTGACCGCGATTTTTCCTTATTTGGTTACAGTATTGTTGTCTAAATTTTAGACACCAATTTCTGATGGTTTCATAGCTGACGGTGATCCCTCTGGCTGCCAATAATTCTTCGATATCTCGAAAACTTAGGGTAAATCGATGGTAAAGCCATACAGCATGGCTAATGACCTGAGATGGGTAGCGATATCCGGAGTACATTTTGGTGTTTTTCATATCCGGATTATCCCACAATTTGGAATAAGGTCGATAAGTTGACAGTACCCTCCATTGCAATCCAATATATTAACCTGAGCCGCATGCCGGATAGCAAGCTCCAATGTCAAGAAAGCACAAACGTAATAGCGTCTTATTTAGTATTATTCATTTCGTTGAGAATTTTTATTGCTGAATAGCTTTTCTATGATAGCGAATGCTGTAAACATTGTTATTCCAATCCATATCCACAAGAGAATAGTGAAGAATGACAAGTTTCCATGTACTCCTTGAATATTGGTTACCCCAGCAAACATTCCCAAAAGCAAAATGAGTAAACTTATGATACCTAGCAACCCCAAAAAGAAAGAAACTCTTTCTGTTCCGCTTTGGCACGTTCGGAATGTCAGTACGCAAAATATGTGTATGCAGACGCCGATTAGTAAAACAATAAACACTAACGATTTACATCCATTTTATTTTTCCAAGAGACAGATACTGAGCGTTTTGCTGAAAAATCATCTTCGTCGTTACTTCGGTAACTTTTCGTTTATAATATTGTTATAAAAGCTCGCGTTTTCGGGGTACATTTCATTCACATAAAGAGAAATATATTCTGACTTAAGTTGTTCTTGCGCTTCCGAAACTTGTTCAAAAACAGAACGCATTAGCTTTGGCTGTTCCTCACCATATACGTTTAGCTCTAAAAACCTAGCGAGTGCAAGTTTATCTAATGCGTACTCGGAATTGATTGCGGCTCGAGCTATAATCAATTCCTTTATTTTTGAATCTATTAGTTCAGGCTTGGTTTTGCTAGGCCAATCGCTACTAACTGGAAATGGCGCTCCCAAAGTATAGTGAGGGATATAATATTGAACACTTTGCTCCAAATTCCTTATTGCTCTAACTAGATTAGCGGCTCTTAAATTACTGCTCGAAATATTTCCATCTAAGTTCGCTTCGACTGAGTTGATCCTTTCAGCAAACAGCATATTTGATGTAAATAATACTTCGTTATCGATTAAAAATTTTACTTCAGTTTCGCTCGGGAAGCCGTTTATCAAAAGTGTTTCGTACTCTGTTCTATCAGAAAACTGCAAAGCACCAAACAAATCATTATTTAATTGTTTATAGTAGTCTGCAATTTCTGGCTCTAAACTCTCAATGTAAACTGAAAATGTGTTTTTTAATTCGACAATACTTGTCTCAATTTTTCTATCAGCAAAATCATTTGAGTTGTCAATTTCCTTTCTGATTTCTGCAGGACCAAATGCAAGTTTATTCCCACCTTCACTCTCCTCAACATCCGTCATAATTGTAGGTAAAAGCAAATAGCTAGCAACAATCAAAACTATAAAAATAAAAGCAGCTTTCACAAATTTCATAACTTATCCTTAAGAAGAACCAAGACCACCTGAACCGCTACTTGATGAACAATTTGCTTCGTGATCTTGCTTATACTTGCGGCATGCTTGCACGCGTCGGTTCCCGTCAGATCTAGCTCTGCTGAAAGAAACCTCACCTTGAAGCCTCACTGCGGCGGTGTAAATGTCAGCGAACCCTTGACAGTTTTGGTTTCCATTACATGATTGTCTCAGGGAGTCAGCGAACTGATTATCGCAAGTTGTTTGGCTGCCCGAAGTGCACCATAGCATAAGTCGTGGGAATCGCATGAGTTCTTGAACACAAAGCCTGCAGACGGCTCATGGACATCTCCGCTGAACCCACCCATATCGAACAAGTCGACCAATGTAGCCCCGATGGATTCAAATGTGCTGCCTGTTCCACACCCATTAGTGGCTGCAGGTATAATCCATGAACTTGGGCCCGAAAAATTAATAAAGGGATTTGTACCTGAGAACAAAGCGGGTGCAAAGAGGTCTCTACAATCGCTTGGTTGTCTGCTTGCGAAACTACTACAAAAATTATTTTTAGTTTCCTCTTGTTCAAGATACACTTGAGTTGCTCTTTGAAGCATCTCCCTAATTGCGTCTCCTATTGAATCAGCGGAACCGGCACATTCAGGCCCTCTGCATGCAAAAGTATAACCATCGGACCTTGGATACTGCCTATTACTTAAATAATCTCTACATCGTCGTTGAGAGAACCATAAGCCGTTACACTGGCAATGAAAGAAGTTAGCAAAATTAGGGAGCACAAAGTTTTGAATTGGTTGTTAATTTTTATTGAATTTCCTTATTCATGTGATGAATAAAAAAATTACGTTAATAATTTGAAAATGTCAATAAAAAATTAAAAATTAAATTTTTTTCGTTTCTCTAGCTTTGAGTGGCTCTGGTGAATATGTAAAGCAAATAGCTACTTATAGGGAGCGTTCCCATCATTTAGGTATAAATGTCAATTGTCAATAAACTGCCAGCAAGAGACGTTCGCTGATTTTTTCGGCTATGAACGTATATGGACTCCACCTGTTTCACAAGAATTTTTAGCGAATTATATTATTTTGTCGCGAGCGTACATACGGCTTCTTTATTGAGATAGCTAATCCTAGCCTTTGATATATGCATCCTCTATGTTTTATACTAGCTTCAGGCGCTGGGCCCATGTCATGCCCCTAGCGTGATAAGACTTATCCGATTCGCACTCCTGTTGTTTAACGAGCTGAGGACTATTTTTTCCACGTTGTGAAGCGGTAACCTGAGCTATAAGATTGCTATTGGGAGCGAATACGCCAAAAAACCGGGTTAAGTTGAGCCTAGGTGGGGGAATGAGAGCGACTAGTTTGCCAACAAAATCGATGGGGTCAAAAAATACATGGGTAGTGCCATCCCGATAAGGTATTTTCAATTCATAGCGCACTTTGCCATGGTCGGTTATGCTCAAGCGCTGCTCGCTAATGGCAGGGCGACTGATTTAACGGCATAGCCTTTCTAGTTTGTCAGGCTCATCCGCGTTAGCGAACTACCTCGACACGAAGTGACTGCGTGTAGAGAAAATCCACTTGTATTGGCTAACTGTCCATACTCACCTTCATTGCTGGTCGGTAAGGTTTGTAGTGTAGATACTTTTTTTCCTTGTTGAGGCCCCATGGCGATGCGGAAGCTTACCGATGCGCCTTGCAACTGCAATAAACTGTCTTCGTCATTTAGCGGCAAATTGAGAAAACTGTTTTCTATATCGCGCTCTACTATGCCAACTTTCTCTAAATATCGGGCAATACGTCGGCTAATGATATGCACTAGCTCGACCATGTCGTCGTGTTGCACCGGTCACCGAGATGGTGCTTTAATACGGGTAAATGTTGTGACACCCCATGCGTTTTCACTTATTGCGCCTTCTAAGAAAAGCATGTGAAAATGGATGTTTAGGTTAAGGGCGCTGCCGAAACGTTGAATTAGGGTAACAGCCCCCGTTTTTGCTTGTTGATTGGAAAAGCCTGCTTGGCTCACAATGTGAGTGGAAATGGCGCATACCACTCGCTAGAAACCGCACTCAAGTCGACCACAACGCAAGAACTCATCAAACTCACGCTCAGCATACTTAGGTAAGTACCTGCCTTGCTCGGCTAAGTTTGCGGTAAAGTCGGGATAGTACCGTTCGATCAATTGATAAAGTAAAGTGGTTTCTGGTCAGTGGCGTTTATATTGCTCTCGCTGTTGCACTGCCAGCACATTCGTTCATCCTTGAATTGTGTGCAGACAAGTGTGGCAAAAAGAGGCGTAATTAACGACTGGCTAAATGACTGGTTTGGAGATGCAACAGCCCATCAAAATTTCCAATCTCAATGGTTTCTTATGGCAAAAGTTTTTCATACATATTTGAACA
>NZ_PJAR01000001.1 GCF_002836745.1 Glaciecola sp. 33A
ACTGCTTTTGCTAAATCATTCTCATTGGTTTGCCAAGAGCACACGCTAAGTCTGATAATAAATTGACCCTTCCAAGTGGCACTGCCACACCATATAATACCGCTGGACTGTAAACGTTTTAAAACTTGTCTGGTTAATTCTTCACTACCAGCATGCACAATGACTTGATTAAAATGAATATCATTTAATACAACGTAACCTATAGAGCTCAAATGTTTTGCTAGGTACTTCGCGCCGTCATGCAGTTTATTCATTAATGTAGCGATACCTTGTTCACCCAGATGATGCATACATGCCCAAAGGTCGATACCCCGTGCACGACGAGACATATCGGGTGTATACACCATATTGTCTCGTGTCTTGCTATATTCGATGTAACTTCCTTGTTGATGCAAAGCTTCAGTAATAGCGTCTGGATGCTTACATAATATGACGCCACAATCATATGGTGTATTTAGCGTTTTGTGTCCATCTACTGACCATGAGTCTGCTAATTCCATGCCCACAGTTAGATGCTTCAATTGCGCAGAGGCCTCAGCCCATAGTCCAAAGGCTCCATCTATATGAGTCCAAGCACCTGATTGATCCGCAATAGTGCAAAGCGCGCTAAAATCATCAAATGATCCCGAGCAAACGTTCCCAGCCTGTAAAATAAGAATACACGACTCATCCATGTCGGGTAGACAGTCAACCATAATACGACCTTGGTCATCTGTTGCAACTAGCTCTATAGATTGCGAACCAAAACCCAAGAGTTTGACCATCTTTGCGACTGTTCCGTGCGTCTGATCACCCATAATGATGCGCAAGCTAGGAGCACCCATCAGACCTCTCTCATTAACGTCCCAATTCAGTTTCTTATATTGATAGTTTCTTGCGGCAGCTAATCCGCAGAGCGTTGCAACAGAAGTTCCACCTACCAAACCCATTTTGCTGGTAGGTGGTAAATGTAGTAACTGAATAAGCCATTGTTCACACACTTCCTCTAACTTTGCTGAAATCGGTGACATAACTCCCAGTGCCGAATTTTGATCCCAAGTGTCAGCCAACCAACGCGCCGCAATACCGATAGGGAGAATCCCCCCATTGACGAAGCCAAAGTATCTGCTTCCTCCGTGCTTAACTGTAGTTTGTGAACCTATGTCCGCTAACTTTTTGAGAGTCTCCAGTGGATTGTTTGGAGCAGTTGGCAGCTTTTCATTAAACTGTTGTAATAATTTTAGTGCATCATCCGATGGAAAAACAGGCAGTTTATCGCAACCTTCCAAGTAGTTAATAGACTCCAACTTCGCGATTTCTAACAATTGATTAAGGTGACTATTCGACATATTTTGTCCATTAGAGTGTCAAGCATCAACTATAGCTAAACAGAAAACATGACTAGTAAGCTAACATAACCGTGTTACAACTCAATCTACTACCCTCTTATTTAAAAATAAATCGTCATTTTTACGAATAATCTTCGTATCTAGTTTGTAAGCTAAACCAGATAACCTTATCATTACCCCATAGAGGTTTTGATTAAGAGTAATATGACTGTACTTTCAGGCAACATTAAAAAGATGTCCGTAGATGTAAACGCGGACAATCTGGCGCAGTATCAACTCAATGTTGGAGACACCGCGATTAATATGAACGATGTTATTGGAAAGCGTGTTTCCGTTAATTATCAAGCAACCATTAATTGTGTTCATTGTGGTAGAAAAACTAAAAAAAGCTTCAATCAGGGTTATTGTTACCCTTGTTTAACTAAATTAGCACAGTGCGACATCTGTATAATAAAGCCTGAAAAGTGTCACTATGATCAAGGAACCTGTCGAGATCCATCTTGGGGAGAGGCGAATTGTCTTCAGTCTCACTTTGTTTACCTTTCTAATACAGGGAACGCAAAGGTAGGCATAACTCGGTTCGTGACTGATGGTGTTTCATCTCGATGGATTGATCAGGGAGCGTCGCAAGCTATCCCAATTTTGCGTGTTCAAAATAGGTTAATGAGTGGTTTAGTTGAAACTGCGTTAAAGGCGCAAATTGCTGATAAAACCAACTGGCGTAAAATGTTGCAAGGTGAAGCTGAGCATATCGATTTGAACGCATTAAAAGAGACCTTATTAAAAAATGCAGCACCTCAACTTAATCAATTACAAAATCAATTTGGTATTCAGTCGATAGCGGATATTGATTCAGACATTATTAATATCAAGTATCCTGTTGATGTATATCCTACTAAAATAAAATCGATTAACTTAGATAAAGAGCTTGGTTTTGAAGGGCAATTACAAGGAATTAAGGGTCAATATCTTTTACTCGATCACGATCGAGTGATTAATATTAGAAAATACTCTGGATATCATTTGGATATCGAAATTCAATAGCAGCGAAAATATTTAAAATGTCACTGCCCGACGTTATAGGGCGGTTTTAATGCTCATGTTTTTATTCGCTTAGTTTTTTTCATCTCTGTGTGACATCGCTTTTCTCTCTGTTCTCGCTTATGCCTTTAGTCAACTAGGCTTTTTATCGAGGATGAAAATGACGTTTTTTTGCTTAACTCTCTTGATTCTGACACTTTGCTCATGGTTGCCGGATTGTCGGGTGCTAATTGACATATCTGAGACACCGATTTTGAATAGCATAGGTCCCCAGTCATCGTTGAAGGACCAAACCAAGAATCTGTTGGTCGTCAAAAAGGAATGTCGGCAATGGGTACTTTACGCTGTGGAACTAAAATAGTCATCCATAATGGCGTACTAATAAATACCTTTATTTCCTCACCAGGCAAGACAACAATTGGTTTATTCAATGTTGCTATCATTGCTCGATCTGCTAGCGACGGTTCTATAATCATTTGCTCACTGGTTGAGCCTAATACATATCTCCTATAATCCACATTATCAAAGGATTCTTTCGGTTTTGGCTTTCTAACCACTATCGGTGTGTGTAATTCAGATTCAGTTTCTTTGTTCTAAATAGTCCACTCGTGAGGGGTACGTCTAATGGCGATGAGTCTTTCATCAATGCGCCAACACTTGGTTTCGCCAAGCGCAAATTCAAATTCGCCACACCACTGCTTATTTGTTCCCATCATTAATTGTTCTCACAAAGTATGTTTGTAGTGCCTAAACTGAATATGTTCTACACCTGGTTTCTAGTGTAGATGAAATCGTATTTTAAAAGGTTAAATAAAGTCCGCAAAGTAATCAATTAAATAACTTACTAACTCAAAATAGCCAAATATTATTTTGATTATTTCTTAATTATCTTATAATACAGTTTCGTAAAAATTCCTAAAAGCTGATAAGTAAAGGTAATAAAGATGAAAATTGCAATTCTATCTAGAAATAAAAAACTTTATTCAACCCGCCGTTTAAAGGAGGCTGGAGAGGCCAGAGGTCACGAAGTTGATGTTATAGATACTCTACATTGTTATATGGACATTACGAGTAACCGCCCAGCTGTTAGAATGAAAGGTGTAGAATTGCCGCAGTATGACGCTATTATTCCTCGCATTGGCGCTTCGGTGTCATTTTATGGCACCTCAGTTGTTAGACAGTTTGAAATGACGGGGAGTTACAGTATCAACGAATCGGTAGCAATTAGTCGTTCTCGAGATAAATTGCGCTCAATGCAATTACTCTCAAGAAAGGGGGTAGGCTTACCAAGAACTGGTTTTGCAAACAGGCCAGATAATATTAAGGATTTAATCAAAAATGTTGGCGGCGCGCCTTGTGTTATTAAGCTACTTGAGGGTACTCAGGGAATAGGTGTTGTATTAGCAGAAACCACTAAAACGGCAGAGGCTATTGTTGAAGCATTTATGGGACTCAATGCAAACATCTTGATCCAAGAGTTTATAAAAGAAGCTGGCGGTGCCGACATTCGTTGTTTTGTGGTTGGCGACAAAGTGGTCGCTGCAATGAAACGACAAGGAGCTGAAGGTGAGTTTCGTTCGAATTTGCATCGTGGAGGTTCAGCCGTTTTGGTTAAACTTACTAAAGAAGAAAGAGCGACCGCCATAGCTGCAGCGAATATAATGGGCTTGAATATGTGCGGTGTTGATTTATTGCGTTCATCTCGAGGACCAGTGGTAATGGAGGTCAACTCATCACCTGGCTTAGAAGGGATAGAAACCGTAACTAAAAAAGATGTGGCAGATTTAGTTTTTGATTTTATTGAAAAAAACGCAAAACCACATCGCACTCGGACACAAGGTAAAGGCTAGCATCGGCAGGCACAATAGGCACAGCTGACACAATGACAGCGACTTTTGCCGTTACTTTACTCGCATTTGTTAACGTTACAAGTCGAGTTTGGCTGCTACCATAGCTGGATTCGGTTTATTATCCAGTGAATAAGCAATAGCAATGGGCTACAGTTAGATACTTTGGTGTTTGTATTGACTATTAAGACCTGATCCGTGTCTACAAAATGGAAGATTCAGTTTGCGTCCTGAATTTTTGGCAGCATGGACAGGAATCAGAAAGTAACAAAGCCATGAAACAAAAAAACCTGTTGAAACTCAACAGGTTGATTGTGGTACCAGAGGCCGGACTTGAACCGGCACAGTATTACTACCGGCGGATTTTGAATCCGCTGCGTCTACCAATTTCGCCACTCTGGCACAGAATGCCACACGACTTCCGCCGAATGGAGGAGCATTATATCTATCTAAGATCATGTATCAAGTCTTATTTTACCCATATGTACAAAAGATGAGCTGTTTAGCTAATAAAAATGGATTTGCAGATGTCGTTGCAAGTCTAAACAGTGATAATATACGTAAAAAATCCTTTTAATTTCATTTGTTAGAGGCTGGAAACGTTGGCACCAAGTAAATCTATATCAAAAAATAACCCAAAGGCACAAAAAACGGAAAGGTCGTATCAACGTGCGGGATTTTTTCGACGTTTAGCAGCCATGATATACGACGCTCTAGTTGCTACAGCTGTGGCTATGTTGTCAGGGTTAACTTTCCAAGTTTTGGTGCTTATTTTGTTTCAAACAGAGGTGCTTGAAAACCGTGGTTTTGAAAACTACATGGATTATTTTCAATCCAGCGATTTACTTAAGTTAACTGCTAATGTGTGGGTGGGGCTGTGGATCGCAGGCTTTTTTTTATGGTTTTGGAAGAATGGTGGGCAAACACTGGGCATGCGTGCTTGGAGGCTTAAGATCTATAATCTAAAAGACCAAAAAAATATCAGTTATGCACGACTTCTGCTCAGACTAATGACTGCTTTTTTAGGTCTAGGGACATTGCTGGTATTGTTAGATGTGAAGAACAAACAGTCGCTCCAAGATAGAATTGCAAAAACCGAGGTCTTGTATCTTTCTAAAGAAGCAAACGATCATAAAAATTGGTAAAGCTAATCTTATTGACGCCTCAATAGCAATATAGCAATACCGGCAAATACAACACTGGGGAGCAGTGCGCCAACAAAGGCGGGTAATTGGAACACAAGGCTAACTTGGCCAAATACTTGGTTAGCAATGAAGAAAGAAAAACCAACCATAACACCCATAATGGTTCGAGCGCCCATTGTTACGCTGCGTAGAGGACCGAAAATAAATGACAATGCCATTAGTAACATCACGGCCACTGAAACTGGTTGGGTTATCTTTCGCCAGAATGCTAATTCATAACGCGCTGAATCTTGTTCGCTGTTATTTAAATATTTTACGTAACCCACTAACCCTTGAATGGATAATGCTTCAGGCTTTATCGCTACAATACCTAATTTATCTGGAGTTAAGGTACTATCCCAAGACAACGTATTGGCTTCTGACTTATCTATTTTTGTTGGTGAAAACGTCAGTAAACTAACGTTCCGAAGCTCCCAACTTTCACCCTTGTAGAGCGCAGCATCTGCAGTTAAGACATTAGTTAGTTCAAGTTCGGAACTAAATTGATACACCGTGATGTCTCGCAGTGTGTCTTTCGAGAGCACTTCACCAATGCTTACAAAGTCACTACCATCTTTGGCCCAGAATAATTCGTCCGATAAAATCAGACTGCCTCCTGACAATGCTTGTGTTCTAATCTCCTTGGCTTTTGCTTCGCTGCGAGGAGTCACCCATTCGCCTAACATCATCACCGCAATGATCAATATGATAAGTGACTTCATGGCCGAATTTATAATATTCCAACGGCTTAAACCCGATGCCTGCATAACAACAAGCTCACTTTTTTGTGCTAATAACCCCATACCGATTAGGCCACCGAGGAGTGTTGCCATAGGCAGAAATTGTTCGATGTCTCGCGGTAAGCTCAAGAGAACATATAAAGCAGCCAAGGTCATATCATAATCGCCCTGTCCTACCCGGCGTAGTTGCTCAACAAATTTGATAAGCGCACTTAGTCCGACTAACACTGAAAGTGTCACAGTCACAGTGCCTAGAAGAGTGCGTGCTATGTATAAATCAAGGAGACGGAACATCTTTTCTCCTTAAAAATAGTTGACGTAAAACCACACCTGTTTTGCGGTCTCTCGCGATTAATCCCATACCAACCAGTAACATCACGCAATGCACCCACCATAAGCCAAGTGCCGGCGGCAATTTCCCATCTTCTAAAACTTGGCGGCTAGCAAGTAGCAACAAGAAGTAACCAAGATACAACAGCAGGGCTGGAAACATTTTACCAAAACGGCCTTGTCTAGGGTCAACGGCGCTCAGTGGAACTGCAATAAGCACTAAAAATGGCAATGAGAGGGGAATTGCAATTCGCCATTGTAGTTCTGCAATGGCTTCAATACTGTCTAACTTCATCAGTTCTGAAGTGGGCAAGGCTACCAGTTTACGACGTTTTTGTTCCTGATTTTTCGGCGCTATTGTCACTCTATACTCATCAAAATCAACGATTTGAAAAGCTTGGTCGGTGCTCGAACCTTCATATTGGTTACCATCGAACAATACCAGTTGCTGGTCACCTATTTCACTTGTTTGAATGGTGCCAGTTTTAGCGTAAATAAGAAGCGTCTTGTTATCGTCTTGACTACGCTGCGATAAAAAAACTTTTTGTAATTGTTGACTATCAGAATCAACATCATGCACAAATATTACTGCTTTATTATTTCCTGTTTGTTGAAAACGGCCAGGCATTACGGAGGCAAGCCCAGATTTTGCGGTGGCTTGTTCTTGTAATTGATATTCTTTTTCTGCGGCAGCAGGAGCGAGGTAAAGTGTCACCACAGCGGTGACTAATGCCATGATGACGGCAAATAGCAAGGTAACTCTGGTAATATACCACTCACTTACTCCGCAAGCCTTCAAAACGGTCATTTCGCTGTCGACATACATACGGCCATGTGCAAGCATAACACCCAAAAATAGGCTTATGGGCAGTACTAGTGAGGCTAAAATTGGGCTATAAAGCGTAATGAAACCGAGCACTAAATCGGCCGGAACATCGCCATCGGAAGCATCACCTAAAATTCGTGCAAATTTAAGCGTGATGAAAATTGCCATGAGTATTAAAAAAACAGCAATTTGTGATTTGAATGTTTCGCGCAACAAATATCGAAAAATTAGCATTTAGTTACTGATTAAAACATAGGTTTTAGTGGAAAGGTGCAGATATATCAGTAAACTGAGTGTTTCTAACTGTTTTAATGCACACAACGTATATAAATCGCGTATAAGTCTAGCATAAAGAATTCTTTTGCTAACACAGATAAATATATTTTATTTCGCACGAACCTGAAAACAAAGTAATCTTGGTTTTAAGCAGACAAACTAAGCATAATCATTGAGGAGATATCATGGAATTTAGCGTCAAGAGCGGTAGCCCAGAAAAGCAACGCAGTGCTTGCATAGTGGTTGGCGTATTCGAACCTCGTCGCCTTACTCATGTTGCGGAGCAGCTCGACCAGATAAGCGACGGTTATATTAGTAACTTACTTCGTCGCGGCGACCTCGAGGGGAAAGCAGGACAAATGCTGTTGTTACACCATGTACCTAATGTGTTAAGTGAGCGCATTCTTCTTGTTGGGTGTGGTAAAGAGCGAGAGCTAAATGAAAGACAATATAAACAAATTATTGCGAAAACAATTCAAACACTAAATGAAACTGGCTCTATGGAAGCCGTCTGTTTTTTAACAGAACTGCATGTTAAAGGCAGAGATACTTATTGGAAGGTTCGCCAAGCAGTCGAAGCGGCAAATGATACCCTTTACACGTTTTTACAATTAAAAACTAAAAAAGGTGAACCACGTCGTCCATTGCGCAAAATGGTCTTTAATGTGCCAACGCGCAAAGAATTAACATCAGGTGAACGTGCCATTGAACATGGCACAGCCATTAGTAAAGGTGTTTTAGTTGCAAAAGATGTCAGTAACATGCCGCCGAATATTTGTAACCCAAAATATTTGAATGAGCAAGCGGCCTTGTTGGTGGAAGACTATGCGTCACTGAGCCTTGAAACAATAGGCGAAAAACAAATGGCTGAACTTAAAATGGACAGCTACTTAGCCGTTGGACGTGGTTCAGTTAACGAATCAATTATGAGTATTATTCATCATAAAGGCGCTGACGCCTCACAAGCACCGATTGTGTTGGTGGGTAAAGGCTTAACTTTCGATTCCGGTGGTATTTCAATAAAACCAAGTGCCAACATGGATGAAATGAAATACGACATGTGTGGCGCAAGTTCTGTGCTAGGTGTCATGCATACAGTCGCCAAATTGAACCTACCTATTAATGTCATCGGCGTGATTGCTGGCTGTGAAAATATGCCAGATGCAAATGCATATCGCCCCGGTGATATCCTAACTACTATGTCGGGGCAAACGGTTGAAGTGCTTAATACAGACGCTGAAGGCCGATTAGTGTTGTGTGATGCGCTTACCTACGTCGAACGATATGAGCCTGAAGCAGTTATTGATATTGCGACGTTAACCGGCGCTTGTGTGATTGCATTAGGTCCTCATGCAACTGCAGTGCTAAGTACTCACAATCCGTTATCTCATGAATTACTAAATGCATCGGAACAGTCTTCTGACAAAGCTTGGCGTTTGCCGCTTTGGGATGAATATCAAGAATTGATTGAAAGTCCATTTGCTGATATGGCGAATTTGGGCGGCAGACCGGCTGGTGCCATTACAGCCGCGTGTTTCTTATCTCGGTTTACTAAGAAGTACAACTGGGCTCATTTAGATATTGCAGGCACTGCTTGGGTAAGTGGCGCTCGTAAAGGTGCCACCGGAAGACCTGTGCCGATGCTGTCACAGTATCTATTTAATAAAGCAGGATTAGTCAGTGAAGATTAATGTTTCTTGGCGTCAATCCAGAAGCCAAGTGCCTGTTCGATTGAGCAAGCAAACACGAAATAGCGACTTAACAATGCAATTTGCATTTCAATTAGTAAACCAAGAAGGGTCCAAAGTGGACTATCTTTTCGGCGATGGATGTGACAAAAAATGCCAATCGTGACTTTTTATCAATTGGACGACAATAGCCAAGACACGACGCAGGATATTTTAAAAGCCTGCTCTCACTTACTATTAGATACCGTAAAGAAACGCAAGTGGGCAGCGGTATTGTGCACTGATAAACAGCAGGCAGAGGATGTCGACGAATTTGTTTGGCAACACCCGGTAGATAGTTTTATCCCGCATAATTTAGTGGGCGAGGGTCCTAAACAAGGTACGCCAGCTGAAATTACGTGGTTAGGACAAGCGTTAAATAGTCGTCATACGCTGATTAATTTATCGCAGACCATGATAGAAAATCACCGCCAATATCAACATATTATTGATTTTGTGCCTGTTGAAGAAACGCAGAAGCAGCAGGCACGTGAAAGATACAAACAGTATAAATTAGCCGGTTGCAATATGCAGTTTACCCCAGCTAATCAAATAAACGAGAGTAATTAATGGATAAGACATTCGACCCCCACAATATTGAAAAAGAGTGTTATGCGAAGTGGGAGCAACAAGGTTATTTTAAAGCGTCCGGAGAAGGTCAACCGTATTGCATTTTGTTGCCGCCACCAAACGTCACGGGTAGCTTGCATATGGGCCATGCTTTTCAACATACTATTATGGATTCTTTGATCCGTTACAAACGTATGAAAGGCAATAATACGCTTTGGCAATGTGGCACAGATCACGCCGGTATCGCAACCCAAATGGTGGTCGAACGTAAATTAAATGGGGAAGGTAAAACCCGCCACGATCTCGGCCGAGAAGGTTTTGTGAAAAAAATCTGGGAATGGAAAGAAGAGTCGGGCGGCACTATTACCCAGCAAATGCGTCGTTTAGGGACATCTCCAGATTGGGAACGTGAGGTGTTTACCATGGATGATAGTCTTTCTGATGCGGTACAAGAAGTATTTATCAAGCTGCATGAAGAAGGCTTGATTTACCGTGGTAAACGTTTGGTCAACTGGGATCCAGCATTACTCACTGCTGTTTCCGATTTAGAAGTTATTAACGAAGAAGAAAATGGTCACATGTGGCATATGAGTTATCCACTAACCGATGGTTCGGGTCACTTAGTGGTCGCAACAACACGCCCTGAAACTATGTTAGGCGACACCGCTGTTGCTGTTCACCCTGACGATGTGCGCTATGCTAGTTTTATTGGTAAGACCATTACGTTGCCATTAACGGGCAGAGAAATCCCGATTATTGCAGATGATTACGTTGATCAAGAATTTGGTACAGGTTGCGTTAAAATAACGCCTGCCCATGACTTCAACGACTACGAAATGGGCAAACGTCACAACCTTGATATTATCAATATATTGACTGACGAAGCCAAGTTAAATGACGTCGTGCCGGCTAAGTATCAAGGTATGGACCGTTTTGATGCTCGTGCTGCGATTGTTGCTGATTTGCTAGAAGCTGGGGTGCTAATCAAAACCGATGAGCATAAACTCAAAGTTCCTAGGGGTGATAGATCAGGTGTTGTCATCGAACCCTATCTAACTAATCAGTGGTATGTGGCGGTTGAGTCACTTGCAAAACCGGCAATTGAAGCAGTAGAAAGTGGTGAAATTCGATTTGTACCGGAGAATTGGAACAAGACTTACTACCAATGGATGAACAATATCCAAGATTGGTGCATTTCACGCCAATTGTGGTGGGGACATCGGATTCCAGCGTGGTTTGATGAAGATGGTAAAATTTTTGTCGGTCGCAATGAAGCGGAAATAAGAGAGAAAAACCACATCCCTGATGCGGTAAAATTGAGACAGGATGAAGACGTTTTAGATACTTGGTTCTCCTCTGCTTTATGGCCATTTGCAACCATGGGATGGCCAAAGCAAACGTCTGAATTAGAGACTTTTGTACCCAGTTCGGTGCTTGTTACCGGCTTTGATATCATTTTTTTCTGGGTTGCCAGAATGATCATGATGACGAAAAAATTCACGGGTAAAGTCCCATTTAAAGACATTTATATTACGGGCCTTATTCGTGATGAAAACGGCGATAAGATGTCAAAATCTAAAGGTAACGTGCTTGACCCAATCGATTTGATTGATGGCATTGACCTTGATTCGCTGATGGATAAGCGTACTTCTGGAATGATGCAGCCAAAAATGGCAGCTAAAATAGGCAAAGCCACACAAAAGGAGTTCCCCCAGGGTATTAACGCTTATGGTACAGATGCATTGCGCTTTACGTTTGCAGCAATGGCGTCGACCAGTCGCGATATCAGTTTTGATATGGGGCGTGTTGAAGGGTATCGTAACTTCTGTAACAAAATTTGGAATGCAACACGTTTTGTCTTAATGAATACCGAAGAATTCGACACCGGCCGCGATGGCGGCGAAATGTCACTTAGTGTTTTTGATCGTTGGATTTGGTCACAATTCCAAGAAACATTAAAGGCTTATGAAGTTGCCATAGACCAATATCGATTCGATATCGCTGCGCAGCATTTATATGAGTTTACTTGGAATCAATTCTGCGATTGGTATTTGGAGTTATCTAAGCCGGTATTAAATTCAGAACAGAGCACTGAAGCTGAAAAGCGCGGCACAAGAAACACATTGATTAACGTGCTTGAGCACATGATGCGTTTATTGCATCCGTTTATGCCGTTTATTACTGAAGAGATTTGGCTAAAAATTCAGCCGCTTTCAAACAATAAAACAACGGCCGAAAGTATCATGGTTGATTCTTTCCCTGAATTTGATGCAAGCAAACATGATCAAGCTGCCCTAGATGATATTGAATGGGTTAAATCATTTATTGTAGGTATTCGGAATATCCGTGGAGAGATGGACATCCCACCGTCAAAACCCTTACCTATTTTACTTAGGAACGTGAGTCAAAGCGACCAATCAAGATTGCATAAGAGTGGAAGTTATTTAGCCAAACTGGCTAAGCTAGAATCGGTAACGCATTTAGCACCAGGCGAGCAAGCACCTGCATCGGCAACTGCTTTAGTTGGTGAGATGGAAATTTTAATCCCTATGGCAGGCTTGATTGATAAAGAAGCCGAGCTCGCTAGGCTAAATAAAGCGGCAGAGAAGATTGAAAAAGACGCACAGCGCACAAAAGGTAAACTCAGCAATGAGAGTTTTGTGAGTAAAGCGCCTGCGGCGGTTATTGATAAAGAACGTACAAAACTGGCTGATATGGAAATGCAATTGGGTAAAATTCAAGCGCAAAAAGCAGAAATCGCGGCTATTTGAGTTTCGATTTCTTGCCATACAGATCACGACTAAAAGGAATAATTATGTTACGGCAATTTTTTGCGCCAGCGCTAGCCGTATGCGGTCTTGCTATTTTGGCGGGCTGTTCACCATCACAAGAGTCTCAAATGCCAGAAAAGCCGATAGCTGAACAACAACGACTGAAACAACTTAGTATCCTAGCACCACAGGCAAATAAAATACCATTTACGGCTGAGTATCACGGTAAAACCATTACTGATCATTTTAATTGGTTAAAGGATGCCGGTTATCCTGACGTTAATGATCAGCCTATTATTGATTATTTGAACCAAGAAAATGCCTACTTTAATGCCTTTTTGGCACCCAAAAAACGGTTAGTAGACACCTTGTTTGAGGAATTTAAAGGCCGCACCAATGACACTGAAAGTTCGGTTCCTTGGATTGAAAACGGCTATGACTATAAGTCCTACTATAAGCCAGGGGAGGAATATCTTACTTTTAGCCGTCGCAAATTAGAGAGTGACGAGGACGTTGTTTTCTTAAGTATCACCGAGTTAGCCGAACCGTTTGACTACTTTATAATGGATGATTGGGAAATAAGTCCGAATAACCAATTTATTGCTTATTCTTACAACACTAATGGTGACGAACGATATAGGATCGTAGTGAGGGACCTGAATACCGGCGAGATGCTTTCAGATGAACTTAACGACACCAGCGGTGATATTGTATTTAGCACTGATAGTCGCTCTATTGTTTATGGTGCATTGGCAACCGATCGCTGGTACACAGAGAGCGTTAAGGTACATAATTTAGGTAGTGAACAAGTAAACGACAAAGTCATGTTTGCAGAAAGCAATGATGGTTTTTTTCTTGGTTTTGGTCTTACTAGTAGCAAGGAATATCTTGTTATTAGTAGTAGTCAAAGTGAAACTTCTGAAACCTATGTGGTACCAGCTTCTGACTTTGCTGCAACGCCTATTCAGCTAGTTTCCAGGGAGCAGAATTTTCTTAACAATGTTGATCATGCTAATGGTTACTTTTATATCATTGCCAATGATACCCATACAAACTCAAGGTTAGCCAAAGTATCGGATAAAGAGCCTAGCTATAATAATTGGGAGACAGTGATTGCAGGGTCAGATGAACGCTATCTCATGGACATGCAAAATTTCCAAAGTTTCATGGTCGTCACATCAAGAGAAAATGGTATTGAACGTTTTACACTCTATGATTATGCCGGCAATAATCATGATGTCGCATTTCCTGAGTCGGTATTCTCTGTATTTAATGGCAGTAACCCTGAGTTCGAGCAAGATTTTGTGCGCATCAATTACAACTCTATGATAACCCCAAGTACTGTGTTCGACTATAAAGTCGGTAGCACAGCGTTAATAACTAAAAAAGTTCAAGAAATTCCGTCGGGCTATGACAAGTCACAATATGTTACAGAGCGTATTATGGCGCCTGCACGCGATGGTATGATGGTGCCAGTAACGTTGGTGTATAAAAAAGGCTTTAAGAAAGACGCCAGTCAACCGATGTATTTATATGGTTATGGTGCATACGGAAGTACAGTAAGTCCGAGCTTTTCAACCACACGCCTGAGTATTCTCGATAGAGGCTTTTCGTATGCAATTGCCCATGTTCGTGGCAGTGATATGTTGGGTCACCAATGGTATCTAGACGGTAAGTTAGATAAACGCATGAATACCTTCAATGATTTTATAGATGTTGCTCGCCACCTAGTTGCTGAAAAATATGTAGCTCAGGGTAATATCAGTATATCTGGTCGTAGTGCCGGCGGTAAATTGATGGGTGCAGCTACGATACAAGCGCCTGAGTTGTGGCGTTCAGTAACCTTAGGTGTGCCTTTTGTTGATGTCTTAAATACCATGCTTGATGCCAACTTACCGCTAACACCGCCGGAATGGAGCGAATGGGGGAATCCTATTGAAGAGCCAGTTGTCTTTGATTACATTCAAAGTTATTCTCCGTACGACAACATTGTTGCAAGAGAATACCCTCCGATGTTGGTGACGGGCGGCATAAATGATCCGCGAGTAACGTATTGGGAGCCAGCAAAGTGGACGGCTAGAATGCGTGAACTTAAAACCGATGATAACTTGTTAATCATGCGTATTAACATGGGGGCAGGTCACTTTTCAAATAGTGGTCGATATGGCCGTTTACGTGATTATGCTGAAGAGTATGCGTTTATGTTAGCTTCTCACGGGATAACCCAGTAGCCAGCAAATAGCGCCTTGCTGTTAAGTAGGCGCGCTTTTTATTTGCTTGTTAATCCAATCATAGACCTCGTTATCTACAAAGTAGTAAAGGTAGAAAGCGACTGGTCAAGAAAATTAACTTTTTAATCGTCTATAAGCGAGCAAGCATAATCCGGCAATTAAGCCAATACCTAGCGCACCACCATTCTCTATAACCACAACTTCAACGGTCTCTACGTATTCATAGTTTTCACTTTCTAAGCTAAGAATTGCTAAATCAGCGTCATCAGTACCATCAGTTACGGCAACGACTTCGTCGGTCTCAGCATCATAGATCATCACCATCAGTTCATAGTCATTACTTGGAAAGCCAGTGACTAACTGGTTTTCAACAATAATAGCGTCTTGAGTATTGTCGCCATTGATATTATAAACCTCAGTGGTATAAAACGGTGTAAATACGTCCGACGTTGAGGTATAAATTACGGCGTAAATAGGCGCTGATAAATAGACTGTGTCAACATCGAATTCGAGTGTAAAAGATGAATAGTAACCATCATAGTCAAGATCTACAGTAAGCGTGACGAAGCTATCGTATATCCAAAAATCAGGATCATCATTACTGCGAGCAGACTCTCTTAGTAAGGGCGCCCTTTTAGAAAGTGTTAATGGTGTGGGGGCATTTGAATTAGCAACAAGTGGCTTTGCACCTTTTAACTGTTTCTTAACTTTTACATTAGAACCGTCTTCTCGCAGCATGTTGGGCTGATATTCGATTCCTTTAACCACCACATCCTGCAATGTCTTATCGTCTGGTGGTGATGTATTGCTTGCTAATGCTAATGCAGATGCTGAGACAAAGCCTAAAGCGAAAATGGAGGCTAATGCGATTGCTTTAGGAACAGTTGCATGAAGAAATTTATTTTTAGATGGTTTCATTAGGTAACACCTTAAGTTTAATGCTTAAGACGTATTATGCTCTTAGCAACCTGAACCTAATCTGAAATTAAACTGAACGGCAGCTGACTGGACTAGTGTAAACTCAGGTGAGTATCTTAGGTGAGTCACTGCAATAAGGCGCTATGAATTTTCAGAAGGGCGACTATCTTGCATTAATAAATCTAACTTGCCTTGAGCTCGTTTATGATCACTTAAATCGACGACTTCAATCATTTCGCACTCGTCTCTAATCATTTCAGCAATGCGACTCGGGTAATGGCGACAATCCTCGGGGCGGTCTAAGTATATGCTGCAAATATACTTAGTTTGAGCGAGAGCACTTTTAGGGGACTCAATCTCGAGAAACGGGCATGTTGTTAAGCGCAAGCCAGATTCAGGGTCAAACCAAATTTCGTTGTTTTTAACAAATTCAAAAATTTCTGGATTAAATAGCTCCCACAGATCAATTTCCTCGGTTGTGGCAGAAAGAGCGCCATTACCATATTTGATACAGCATTTTCCACACTGGTTACACTCTTTCATTCTATCTAGTGCCCTTATGTAAATGTATTCGCGGATCCACCTATTTATCCTGCATCTAGCGGATCATTTTTGCTCTCAATCGTCATCGTCATCGTCATCGTCATATTCATAGCTATTAGCATCGTCGATTTCGTCTCGCTCAATGGCACCTTCGCCAATAAAGTAAGTACCCCAGCCGTCATAATAGACTTTGTGCTTGTCGGCAATCGCGATAAGTTTATCTGAGTCGGCATTAAATACCTCGACATCCAGCTTTTTTTCTACAATAGCGTCGAAGCAAAAAACTGTGTCGCCGTCGTCCAGAATAAGCTCTTCTGCATCTGTCACTTCAAAACCTGCTTTAAAAGCATCCACAGCGGCTTTTTCAAGTGCATCAAAGTCACTGCAAGCCAAATGATGCTCGATTGTGTGTGGAAGGTCCATATCGCTTCCATCTTCTATCAACGCTTCTATTGTTTCTTTATTAAATTCGTACCATTCATTGGCGTCATGCAAACTCATACTAACCTCATCTTGTAAATCTAGGTCAATTGACCTTATGCGTTATCTAGTTTTTCAGCTTCTACGTTTAGCTGATCAATTTTTGTGGACATGATGGAATGAAAATAAATCGCCAATTCTCTAGCACTCATTCCTTCTGGTAATTCAATAGGGTCCATCACTTCGACAATGACAGTGCCATTATTCCAACGATTTAACTTAACTTTTTTATGCATTTCACTTGCGCATACCGGGACAATTAATTTTTGAGCCTCTAGCGCTAACCTGAATGCGCCTGTTTTAAATTTTAATAGTCCGCGTCCATAACTGCGGGTACCTTCAGGGAAAAACCAAATACTCAGTTTCTTTTTATTCATTTTATCTAGGGTTTCGTTCAGTGTATTTCTAGCGCTTCCTGTATTTTTGCGATCAATCATGATATTCGCAGACAGCCAGTAAATAACACCAAAAATGGGGATCCACTTTATACTCTTTTTACCTACAGTGACTACACCAGGCAATGCACCTTTACTGATGGTTAAAATGTCATAACTGTTTTGATGATTAGCAAGAAACACATAATTTTGCTCAGTATCGACCTTGCTTGACACCCGCAAATCTATTTTTAAACCAAGAATTCGAGTCATAGTTGAGTAGAATTGGCCAGCTAAATACACGTTATTTCTATGAAAAGGACGCGTTAGGTAAATTAAGAAGAGTACGGCATTAACCACGATAAAATAAACAAATAGCGCTATGATTCGAATAATAGCTAGCACAGACATTCCAAAAAGCTTCAATTGCACACAATTATACGGAGATTTTTATTTGAAGATACCTTATCAGTCGATTTAATGCATGAATTTTGCACTAGTGCCGATATACTACCATTGTGTATTTAATTTTAGTAAGAGAGCACTTATGCCCATCTTTAAGCATGAAGAATTAGAAGACGATATTCTTCACGACTTAATTGAAGAAATTAATGAATTATACGAAGCGAGTGAGCAAACACTAATAGAGTTAGAGCTCACACCTAAAGATAATGAGTTACAACGCGCTTTGTTTCGCTCAGTGCATACTATTAAAGGGGATTTAGGCTTAGTCGCATTCACACCAATGATCAATGTGTTGCAGCGCCTAGAAGACCTGCTTGATTTGCTTCGAAAAGGCGAAATTGATTACACGAGCAACATGAGTGACCTCGTGCTTTTGCTTATGGACAACGTAAAAGTGTTTGTTGAAAATTGCGTGAAATCTGGACAGGCAGAATATGACAACGAATTAAACGATGCAGTTATCGAGATTATATCTGAAATAGATTCGACCAATCAGCCGCGCCATGAAGGCTTGCTTGCCAGAGCAGTTAACCTCATTGAGCCATCTCGACAATTACGCCAAGACGATGCACCCTCGAAAAATATAGTTAACTTAGCGCGCAGCGGGATCCCAAAAAATTTAGTCCCAGAGCAGCAAGTCGATTTGCTTTTTTTTAGAGAATTGATGAAGCCAATTGAAAAGCGTGCAGGGTATGCCGAAGGGCGAGGTGATCGAATTGCCAAACTGGCTTTCTATATTAACGCATTGAATGACAAACCCATCGATCAAGCGCAGTTAGCCGTTGCCTGCTACGTGCACGACTTTGGTATCTCTTTCATGCCTGCAGAGGTGGTCAATAAAGAGACTGCGTTGACTCCTTTAGAACAAAATTTATTACGCTCTCATGTGTATAAAAGTGCGCGTTTGCTGGAAAATCTGAGTTTATGGGATGAAGCTAGAAAAATGGTTATGCAACACCATGAGCTTGTTGATGGCACTGGATACCCAATGGGGCTTAAAAATGAAGAAATCTGTGATGGCGCGAAGTTGCTCGCCATCCTAGACAAATATGATGGTTTGATAAACCCCAAAAAGCAGCAAAGAAAATCAAAGAAAGATGCGGTTATTACTATCAATAAAGAATGCAAAGGTAAATTCAGTGGTCATTGGTTACGCCTCTTCAATCTCGGAATGACGAGGCTTTTGAAGGACTAACGTCAGTTGAAAAAACGGGTCAATTGGTGCAAATTAAATAAACCGAGAAAGTAAGTTATTCAATAACCTTGTTCGATGTTTATGCATGAATCAAGAGGCAAGCCTTGTAGTTTTTTACGCAAATTGTTTTTGAATACGTTAAATACTAACTCATGTTGACTCGTTGCTGCCGTGTGATTGGTCATTAGTAAATTAGGCGTATCCCAAAAGGGATGTTCGGTGGATAGTGGTTCTGTTTTAAATACGTCGATAACAGCGCCTCGTATTCTGCGATTATTTAACGCATTGACCAAGTCGTTGTCATCATTTATGACATTACTTCGCCCAGCATTGATAAAAATGGCATGCGCTTTCATGTTTTCAAAAAATGTTACATCACAAATACCGGTTGTTTGGTTTGTATGTGGTAGTAAATTGACAATGACATCGACTTTACTTGCGAATTCATACAATTGAGCCAAATTAAAGTGTCGGTCAGCCTCGACCGGTTTGCTCATTGCATTTAAGCTGTAGACTCTCATACCAAATGCTTTAGCTGCGATGGCTACGTCTTTTCCAATACTTCCTAAACCCATGATCCCCATAGTTTGATTTTGCAGCGTTGGAATACGATATTGCTGCCATTGGCGCTGTTGTTGATTGCTGATTAATTCGGGAATGTGACGTTGAAAATATAATAAATAAGCGATCACGTATTCGCGCATTTGAGCGCCAAACACATTTTTTAAACCCGTCAGCTGATAGTCTCTTTTAGGCTTGTTTCCGAGAGCGTTAATGCCCGCCCAAGTTGATTGTAGCCAAGTAAGATTAACGCATTCATCAATGTATTCCGACATAATATTTGGATTTGCTAAGGCATATTCAATGTCGCTTAGAGGAGCACCGTTGGCATGCTCATTGGCCCAAATAAGTTCAACATCATCGAGTTCACCAGTTAACTGTAAATCATGCAGTGCGTTCTTATAGGCAGAATAGTCGCGGCTAATAATCGCTATCTTAGGCATACAAAATAATCCAAATTTGATGAAATCCACAGTGAAGAAAATGCTAATGATGCCGATAACTTTTATATCACAGCTAAGAATAATAAGCGAAGTAGATTCTATGTATGATTTTACCATTAACGGCACACTTAACGCAGGACTTGACGACGTCTATACTGCTTTTCATGATCCAAATGTGCTTGTACGTTGGTTTGCACCCGGCAACATGATGGTGTCTCAGTTTATGTCAAATTTTATTGAAGGGGGAAATTATCGATTGATACTGCAATCCCCTGACGGTTTTCAACAGACGATTGTAGGCACCTATGAAACCATTAACTTAAACCAAAGTTTGTGTTTCACTTGGCGCTGGGAAGACACAAACGACATCACTCAAGTGGGCATTGAATTTAACTGTGATAATCCTACGACCACATCAATTAAACTCTCTCAAAGTGGCTTTAAGCGTGAGGAAGACATGTTACATCAACAATATGGGTGGATAGCTTCACTTGAAAAGTTGAGCCTAGTCACACGTGCTCAAGCGATGGTTGCTTAGTTCATCGCCAACATAATGCGTTTATTGTTATTAAGTTGCTTCATGCGTTTTTGCGCAATTAAATTAAACTCTTTGGCATGTTCTTTATCTATTGGGTTTGCTTCGGGTAACGTCACTGTTCTGGGATTTCGGTGCACACCATTAACAAGAAATTCATAATGTAAGTGTGGACCAGAAGCTAAGCCAGTCGAGCCTAAATAACCAATGGTTTGTCCTTGCTTCACTGTTTCACCGTACTTCACTGCGCGTTTGGTAAAATGTAAATATTTGGTTGTATATTTTTCGCCATGCTGAATAAAAACATGATGACCGTTGTACTTATCGTAAGCCGACTTGATAACTTTTCCGTCACCTGCAGCCATCACTGGCGTACCTACTTTACCCGCGTAATCGACGCCACGATGCGCTTTCCATCTTTTTTGCACAGGGTGAAAGCGACGTTTTTTAAAGCTTGAGCTAATGTATTTGAAAGAAACGGGGGCACGTAAAAAACTTTTACGCATACTCCTGCCGTCTGGGGTGTAAAAGTTGCCGTCGTCGTATTTAACAGCCTGGAAAACTTCACCTTGGTTGTTAAATTCAGCCGCAACAATATCGCCGAAACCTATAAATTCACCATCGATATATTGTTTTTCAAAAACAACATTGAACGTATCGCCTTCACGTATTTCTTGTGCGAAATCGATATCCCAGCCAAAAATACCGGCTAGACGCATTATTTGATTATCGGTTAAGCCTGATTCAGTGCCTGCATTCCAAAAACTACTGCGGATTTCGCCTTGTGCAAAGCTCAACAAAGTTGCAACTTGTTTGATTGACACGTCGCTAACAAGCTTACCATCTGTACTTTTTTCGATGGCTAAGGTGTCGGTTTTAGAAAGCGGGTAACGCAATGATACAAATTGGTTAGCGTCGTCAACGTGTATATATACAATATCGCCGGGTTTTATTTTGATTAAATTTTTAGCTAGGTCGCCAGCACTGCTAACATCGTAAGTATCGCGGGCGGTTAACCCAATATGTGAAAATATTTTGGCTAACGTATCGCCACTTTCTACTTTATAGGTTAGCCAATTATCTATATCATCGTCTGTCGCCGGACTAGCAGAACCGGTGGTTAGCAGGGGAAGATGTAATTCATATTTAATACCAGGAAATAATTGTTTGACCTCAATATTCTTTGAGGCTTTGACTGAATCAAATGGGAATAAAATCAAAGACACCAAGACCAACGCGACACACGCAAGTGTCCATCGATGTGGTTTTGGCAGTTGTTTTATTGTATTCGTAATCATACGACCGTAAAATGCATAGTTGGTAAAACAATAGAGTATAATGATTTCGGGCTCGGATCCAGCGTAAAGGTTCAATTTAACCGTTGTTGTTATGTAAATGTAGTGCGTATTTTCCTTGCTGGTAAAATACTTCAACTAAAATCTAATAAATTGAGTGAGTTATAAAGTGAGTCACTTTATACTTTTTATACTACAGGAATAAGTAATGGCAGATTGGCAAACAGCATTCGCGGAAATAAAACGCGGATCAGACGAGATTTTAATTGAAGAAGAGCTTATAGAGAGGTTAAAAACGGGCAAGCCTTTAAAAATCAAAGCTGGCTTTGATCCGACTGCGCCTGACCTACATTTAGGGCATACGGTTTTAATAAATAAGCTTCGTACATTTCAGCAGTTAGGACATGAAATTACATTCCTTATTGGCGATTTCACTGGTTTGATTGGTGATCCGACTGGGAAAAATGCGACTCGAAAGCCACTTACCAAAGAACAAGTGCTTGAGAATGCTAAAACTTATCAAGAACAGGTCTTCAAAATACTTGATCCTGCAAAGACTAAGATCCGCTTTAATTCCGAGTGGTTTGATAAACTAGGGGCCGCGGGTATGATTAAGCTAGCTGCTAGTCAGACTGTCGCAAGAATGCTAGAACGTGATGATTTTAAAAAGCGCTATGCGAATGGTCAACCTATCGCCATTCATGAGTTTCTTTACCCTTTAGTACAAGGTTGGGATTCTGTTGCCCTGGAATCCGATGTAGAGTTGGGGGGGACAGACCAGCGCTTCAACCTGTTAATGGGCCGAGAATTGCAAAAGGACCAAGGTCAAAGGCCACAAAGTATATTAATGGTGCCATTGCTTGAGGGTTTGGATGGCGTACAGAAAATGTCTAAGTCATTAAACAACTATATTGGTATTACTGACTCACCGACAGAGATGTTCGGAAAAATAATGTCTATTTCTGATGAGCTCATGTGGCGTTATTATGATTTGCTCAGTTTTAAACCGATCGAAGAGATTGAGCAACTTAAAATAGATATGGCAAACGGGACAAACCCGCGCGATATTAAAATTGCTTTAGCGCAGGAGCTGATAGCGCGCTTTCACAGTAAAGCAGATGCAGAGGCGGCGCTGCAAGATTTTATTCAGCGTTTTCAGAAAAATGCCATACCGGATGAGATGCTTGAAATTGAAGTTACTATTGATGCACAAGGTATTGCCATTGGGAACTTGTTGAAACAGGCTGATCTGGTTGCATCAACATCAGATGCGATGCGCATGATCAAGCAAGGTGCTGTTAAAATTAATGGTGAAAAAGTAACCGATACGCGTTTTGTTGTGCAACGGAAGGGCGAAAATGTGTATCAGGTAGGTAAGCGGAAGTTTGCGAGGATCAGGTTAGTGTAAATAGAGTCTCGTTTAAAATATTTACGCATTGGATGCCAATTGAGTGTGTATCTGAGTAGATGTGATTAGCGTGAATAAAGCACTCAGCATGGATTGAGTGCGTTCAGATATTGTAATGCCTGTGCTCAATCGTTATTAAGCGCGCTTAGCAACAGTACAAAAAAGCATAGCACCAGGTTAAATAATGGTAATTGAAGTGCCGGTGGCATCATGTAGATTAAAGTGACGGCTGGTAACCAGACAATCCAGGTGCTGAAAATAGTTGCAGGTAATTTTTCCCTGAAAAAGCTGACTTGCAAGCTTGTTATTGTTTGTAGCGGATTGAAGTTGCTTTCTTTCCAGATATACAATGTGGTAATTAAAGGACTTGTAATAAAAACGGTAAATACAAATTGGTCCAGTAAGGTCTTTTTAACAATCGTAGCAACATCAATACCAGTTCCAAAAATCAACGCTTGCAGTTGATAAAAACTATCAATAAGCCAGCCCATAAATGCCCACAGTAGAATATTGAAAAGCAGATGCAAAACAAACGGTCTTACTATTCGCTTCTTCAAAAATAAAATAACAAAAGGAAGTAAGCCGCCAAATATCGCGGTTGAGATTATTGCAAAATAAGTATTGTATTTGAGTTTTAATGCTGCAATAAAACTAAACGTAGGTTGTGCAGGTGAATAATAGAAATAAAGTAGCACTACAAGGAGTGCAAATACCTGAAGAATGAGTCCAGGCAACCAATTTACTTTGATCGCTTGCTTTATTTTTGCTTTGACGCTGACTGCCATTATCGCGGAAGTCAAACACGATCACGCATTTTATTTACCTAATTGATTAGTCTGTCTTTGTTGAGCTTCCCAGCCTACCATATCGCCCTCAAGGTGCATCACATTAGTAAAACCGTTGTCTTCCAGCAAGGTAATTGCTTTAGCTGCTCTAGTGCCAGTCCGGCAATAGACAACCACCGGAGAATCTTTGAAATCGGAAAGACGAGATAAACGAGCTCCTATTTCATTAAGTGGAATATTGACCGATGTCGGAATATGACTGTTGGTATATTCCTCAACAGTCCTGACGTCTAATAGTAAACGCTCGGATTTTTCCATCGCCAACATCGTCTCGGGGCTAATATCTTTTGATGCCATTACTGCCGCCGATATAAAAAATAAGCACAGGCAAGTCATTAAGTTAAATAGGGTTTTAGTGCGATTTATTAGTGTAGGGTTTTTCATTGTATTACTTCCATTTAATTTTTACTGGGGCCACTCAATTTACTTCTATTTAACATTTTAGCTAATAATTCTAAAAATGCACTTTTTTGCATAAACGCGCTAACTCAGGTAAAACTCGTGGTGTAAACCTATGCAGGGCATCTGGGTTTACCATGACCACTTTGGGCTTAAAAACCTCCCGATGAGAAGCCCAAAAAGCACTCACTGAGGAAGTAGATTGATGGCTTGCCACAATAACGATCTCAGGCTGCTTTCTAATAATATCTGCAATAGAAAACTGCGCGTAAGCACTCGGCAGTGCTGCGTAGATATTTTTAATGTTACACAAGGAAAGCAGGGAATTTAGCCACTTGTCACTGCCCATGCCGCTCAACGGTTGTTGACTCATGTAATAAAGCGCATGCACATTGTTTTCTGCGTATTGTGATTTTATTTGTGCAAGTTGCGTTGTCATTGTTGCATGTAGTTGCTTACTTCTGGGTGCTGCATTGAGGATTTTCCCCAACGCAAGAATTTCCGCCATCAGCGCTTTAATATTTGTTGGTGATGACCTAAAAACAGAGTAACCCAACTGTTCTAGCCTAGCAATATCTTGGGCTTTGTTTCCACCCTCCCAAGCAAGAATAATACTCGGCTTTAATCTAATAATTGCAGCAATATCAGCGCCTTGGTAACTAGCTATCGAAGGTAATTTACTCGAACAATCTTTATCAACACATCCTTGAGAATAAGGATAATCACTGTAGTCACTTACACCAACCAATTGTTTTTCTCGACCAAGTGCAAACACAATTTCAGTGAGGTGAGGAGACAAACTTATAATACGTAGCTTGTTGTCTTGAGCATTGCTTGGTAGTGCGCTCAAAAATAAGAGTGAAAACAGCAGAATTGAAGTCGTTACGATAGCTTTACTTTTATCTATGGATGTTGATTTAGTAGCAGTATAAAACGAACTGCAATTACAAATGGCGATAAGTGTTGCCTCTTGTTGTTAGATACTCATAGAAAGAGTATTGATTATTAAGCAAGTTAGCAGTAAGAGCAATAGGTTAACCGTAAGTACCCGATTTACAATGGCTAGTGCGTTAGGCATAAACTGGGCTGTGGGTTCACCGTTGCCTATATACTTAACGCGACGCACTTTTGTCGTATCATAATACACTGCACCGCTGAGGTTGATGTCAAGTGCAAAATGGTTTGCGTGAAGTAAAATAGCCCCGTGTGGTTCACGCCAACGCGTTGTTAGTTTTTTTGCTGTAAAGTAAGGAAATAGCTTAAAACCGCGACTCAATAAGATGGATAACAAGGAATTAAGTCGAATAGGCAGCCATTGAAAAAGTATGACTAGCTTGGCCATTGGCTTTCCAAATTCGCGATAAGCTTGAATTTTAGGGTTCCAAACCAGGTGTAACTCGTAGCATAATCGATAGGTCAACACAGTAAATGGGCCAAGAACGATAAATAGAAAGAAGCAAACTAATGCTTGATAATGAAAGCGTAGTAACAATGTTTCAATTGCGGCTTTACTTATTCCAACGTCAGATAACGTTGATGTTTTTCGCAATACCATGGGAGCCAATAGGTCTTTCGCTAGTTTCTTCTTACCGGTTAATAACGCACGTCGAATGTGTTGAAAACGTTGAATATGAGATGAAAACTGTATACAAAAATATAAAATTATGGCGTCGAATATTGCAGGATAATAAACGAACTCTCTAAATATGACTAAAATAACAAGGCTGGGCGCGATTATCATGAATGCAGCAAGCGCACCAGATATCCAAAATTGTGTTTTCTTCGGATATGGTGCAGATGAGTTTACAACCGGACAAACTCGCTCCGCCATTCTTATACCTAATAAACGAACAAAAGCCAGAGGATCTGCTCGAGTGGGTAAGTACCAAAAACGCTCAAAAAGGACCACGGTACATAAAATAAACCAAGGTGAAATAGCAGGGCTTGTAATAAAACTGATGAGGGTGTCCATAGATTAAGCCAGTGCTTTTACCATTCCTATTACCAACTGTGCACTGTTTTGCGCTGCTTTTTCTAAATAGGCTTGGAATGAAACTGTCGATGTCTTCCCTGCTATGTCGGATAAACTGCGGATCACTAAAAATGGAATACCCATTAAATAAGCAGTTTGTGCAATGGCTGCACCTTCCATTTCAACGGCTATCATGGATGGAAATTTTTGTTGCGTTGCCAATGCAAGTTCATCACTACCAACAAAGCTGTCACCAGAGCAAACTAAGCCCCTTTTCACTTTAACACCTTCAATTTGTTTAGCTGATTTCTCAGCAGCTTCAATTAACTGCTCGTTACACACATAGTTCTCGGGCATGCCAGCGCATTGTCCGAGAACATAACCAAATACGGTTAAATCAACGTCATGATGAGTTACTGCATCGCTAATCACAATATCACCGATGTTGAGTTCTTTGTCAAAGCCGCCTGCCGAGCCGGTATTGACAACAAAGTCTGGGTCAAATTTGTCGATAATCATAGTGGTAGCAACAGCTGATGCCACTTTGCCTATACCGCACTTGACTAAAACAATCTCGTGACCATGCAATTGACCAGTAAAAAAAACTAAGTGGGAGTAAGCGACTTCTTGCAAGTGATTGAGAGACTCTTTTATGAGTTTCACTTCTTCATCCATCGCACCTAAGATTGCTATTTTCATGTGTTATCTCTTTGTTCAATAGGCCCGAAGTTTACTAAGCATGGACAGAAACGCAAGAAATCATACGATTTCTTACGTTAATTTATGGGAAATGCTTAAGCAGCGACCTGCCTTGAGGACCGAACCGGACGAGTAGGACGCTTGGTCGGAGTAAACAGGCTTGGAGCCTCATGAGCTACTGGGATAGGAAGTTTTCCCTGACGCCGCCTGAGGGGCATAATTTTGGCTTCAATACATGCTTTGATATCTTCAATTTTATAGCCATGACGCGCTTTTATACGTGCATGTGGAATACCCGCTGAATCTAAAGCACCGGTGACAAAAAAGTCTCTAGTTGTTTTGTGCCCTTCTTTACCTAGCGAGTGAACAAGATCCAATGCCAGAACAGGCGTCATGTCGGTTTTACTCACTAAAACAAAGTCGAGTTGTTTACTGCCAGCTCGCAGTAATGCACTTTTTGCCATTTTCTTATTGGTGTTTCTGCGCAATGCTAGTAAATCGGTTAGTTTAACACGACACATCACTCTAAATTCATCGCCTACGGCTTTTTCAATCATATCGAGAAATTGATGTTCAACGGGAGAAAAAAGTTGAGCTTTACTCATAAAGGGAAAGCTAACCTCCTCAACACTAAATTTTACCGCAACAATAGCAACAACTATTAATACCATAATAAGTACGATTGCGAATTCCATAACGACTCCTAATACATTAGTTAATTTCTTCAATTTTGTAATGAGGGAGAAACTCATCAAGACCAAATCAAGAATACAAAGGGAACCTTCCCATTGCATTCATTGTTTTTGCAATTGATGTGCCAATAGATATTTATAGTTGAAAATAAAAATGTAGAAAGGAAAAAGCGTTTTTTTTAGCGTAATAAAAATTAACTTAAGTACCTTGTAGACACAAAAAAATCAGTGTCCATGATTTCAGATACTGATTTAAATTACTTTATTATAGACGTAACATCTTGAATTATATTTATTTTATGACACAGGCGCCTTAACAAGAATATCAACTTGAGTACCGCCGCCGTCTTTAGAAATAATTAGCGTTGTATTGTTGTCTGCGCTTTTTAGCATGGTTCTTTGCTTAATTTTCTTTGGTTTAACGAAGTTGTTGGAAGATGCTAAATAATACTGAACGACCTCTTCAGGTGTTTGCGGGATAAATAAAATCATTGATGCCGGAAAGTCGGCGGCAAATATTTGGCACATTTTACCATTTGCCGGAATACTAACTTGATTAAAATTCTCTGGACAAGCTTCACTGCTCACAGATACGTTTACGTTAGCACCGACGTTGTCAGCAACCTTAAAGGTGTCAGTAGTAGTCGTCGGAGTATTTGTGTCAATACCTTGCGATTCTGCTGTGTAGGATGCTGATACCCTAGCTAAAAGTGTTTGGGCCTGGCCTCCTAAAATCTCAGTAGGAGTAACTTCGGTCTCTGCAATTTCTGTTTCTACAGTTTCGATCTCTGCAATTACCACCTCTGCAATTTC
>NZ_PJAR01000002.1 GCF_002836745.1 Glaciecola sp. 33A
TCGCGTTGAATGGTGAAATCGTAAGGCGGGGCTCGCAGAGGCGGCAATAGCTTCGTTTGAGCTGATACTGGGTACTGTTTATCAAGGTGAGTCAGTATTTTATTGATGACAAAAACGTCGGTGATGCAGGCTATTAGTGCTTTAAGCTTCTACGTCTGCTTTGGCATTTTTGCCAGTCATGCTATCCGCTTAATTGGCAATGTTTATAGTCAAACAATGCATATTTATGTCTGTGTGGAACTTCCGCTTTCGTATCTTTGTTAACATTAAGCCAGTGATCCTCAGAGAGTTCTTCAGCTATCCAAAAGCTGACCTTAGCTTTTGTGAAAGCACGATCATATTTGGGCAGTACTAACTGAAGTTTCTTGCTCATTTGTGGGGCTGGTTTAAGCTCATTATCGTTGGTATTCCGCATTTTAACGCTAACTAATGACACAAAGTATCCATAAGCTTTATTGGGTGACGGCTCACAAGTGCCAATTTGTGAGCCGTCACCAACTGATTTTAAAAGTAATTCACTCAAATTGAACTATAGAGAAGTTTATTACTTCTTCCAGCTCTTCCATATCACTGCCGTTTCTGGCTGAAACCGCTAATCCAAATTGCAGTGTTAGAAGATAGTTCGCTAATGTATTGGGTGAAAATTTGTCGTTCAAATTTCCTTTCTGTTGTTCTTTTTGAAAAAAATCAGTTAACGATATGACCGTGTGTTGGTTCATTGCACTGATATTCTTTGCTGCGTTGTCAGGTAAACAGTTTCCCGCGATCTCAGACGTACTATTACAAAGCAGGCAACCTTTTGGTAAATTGGAACTGGTTATCATTCGAGCAATAGACAACAAGAAATTTCTAATCCGTTCGGGTAATGTTTTTTCCATCTTTGAAAGTTCGTCGGTATGCACTAAGCCATACTTATTCGAATATAAATCAATAGCTTGATTAAATAATTTTCCCTTATTACCAAAGGCCGAATAAAGACTAGATTTATTAATTTCCATCGCATTAGTGAGATCACTTAACGACGTACCTGGATATCCATTTGTCCAGAAAACTAACATGGCTTGTTCAAGTGCATCGTCTTTGTCAAAACTGCGATTACGGCCTGCTGTCATTATATTTTCCATTGTTGAAAAAGTTTACGCTTGCAATTGTGAACCGATCAGTATAAATTGTCAATACTGAACCGATTGGTCCACAATTGGTATTAACTTAAAGAGCAAAAAAGATGAATGATTTAACGGGAAAAATTGCAGTAGTAACTGGTGGTAATAGCGGAATTGGTTATGCAACAGCACAGTATTTTAAAGAGGCTGGCGCTAATGTTGTTATTACGGGGCGTTCAGCTGATAGAGTCGCTACGGCGGCAGCTGGTTTAGGTGTTAAGGGGATTGTTGCTGATGTCACTGACTTGTCGGCAATTGACTCTTTGGTTGCGCAAGTAAAAAATGAGTTTGGAAAAATAGACGTATTGTTTGTAAACGCAGGGGTTTTTAATCCAGCGCCAGTTGGTCAAATCTCGGAAGAGATGTTTGATATGCAGATGGGAATTAACTTTAAAGGCGCAGTATTTACTACTGAAAAATTTTTACCCTTTATTAATGATGGCGGTTCTATTATTAATCTATCGTCTATTAATGCTTATACAGGTATGCCAAATACCGCTATTTATGCGGCATCTAAAGCAGCGTTAAATGCATACACCAGAACTGCATCAACTGAACTAGCACCAAGAAAAATACGTGTGAACTCAGTAAACCCTGGCCCTACCTATACGCCAATTTTTGGTAAAACAGGCATGGCAGAAGACCAATTGAATGAATTTGCAGGAGCGATGCAAAATAGAATTCCATTAAAACGATTCGGACAACCAGAAGATATTGCAAAGCTTGTTACATTCTTAGCGTCTGATGATGCCTCATTCATTACTGGCGGTGAATATAATATTGATGGCGGTATCAATATTAATCCTATTTTGTCGTAAATTGCTAAGCATTATTTATGCAAATGAGCGTTGTTCGTTAATAACTTAACAGCGTTCAGTCATTAAAAAGGAAAAGTAATATGAGTAAAAATATTCTAAGAATTGATGCGAGCATGAGAAAAACGGATTCTTATAGCCGTGATTTATTGGACAAGTTAATTAAACAACTCAATGGTGAAAAAGGTATCAATGTAAAAGTAACCACTAGGGACTTGGCTGACGGCATTTCTTTAATTAATGAACAGTGGATTGCAGCCAATTTTACCGCGATTGATGAGCGCACTGCAGATCAACATAAAAGTTTGATTGCGTCGGATACCTTAGTGGACGAATTAAATAAGGCAGAATTAATAGTGATTGGTTTGCCTATTTATAATTTTGGTGTCCCAGCTGCATTTAAAGCGTGGATAGACCAAGTTGTTAGATCTAAATTAACCTTTCAGTATACTGATACTGGGCCAGTAGGTTTATTGAATAATAAAAAAGCATACATTATTGTTGCTTCAGGTGGGACTAAATTAGGCACTGAACTGGATTTTATTTCTGATTATGTACGGCATGTTTTAGCGTTCATTGGCATTACGGATATCACCTTTATTGACAGTAGCAGTGTTGGCCTAGATGAGTCTAAAGTATTAGCTCATGCTCATGAACATATTGCTCGTATTTAAATAACATTATTGAACATCGACGATGAAAAATGAGAAGAGATAATAACTGAATGGATAAATCGGCCTCCCAAATTAATGTGCATAAGCATTACCATGGACACCTTTATTTTGATCAAGAAACCATAGATTTTGCTACTGAGTTATGCCAAAGATCGGGTGACTTATTCATGTTACAAGTAGGTAGAGTTCATCAAAAACAAATAGGCCCATACCCACAGTGGAGTTGCCAAATAAAATTTTCATCAGATGATTTTGAGGCATTTATTCCGTGGCTTGAAGCACAACGCCAAGGGCGAAGTGTATTAGTGCATGGATTAACAGGCGATAACCTGAAAGATCACACTGAGCATGCCTACTGGCTAGGGGATGAAGTTGAACTAAATTTAGAACTATTTCGTGCATAGCAGGTTTATTTATCAAACTACCCATAATAATATATTGATTTATTGGAGTCATGCCAAAAAATTATGTGAATGACTGCTGTGATTTAGATTATCAGTTATCTGTCGCCCACACTGAAGCTGAGCAGCCTAGTGCTATTTAGAGACAGATGGCAGATAATTAACCAAGGACGGAACCGCGGTGAGTTACCTTCGATGTAACGCTATGGGGATTTCGCTGTTGTTTAGGCGCGTGTTGAGGTGATGTTTGGTAACTTCGTTTTTCTGGGCAGGTGGTCTACCCATTTTGGATGTCATTTTATAGTGATCCACCTTGTTTATTTCGCTCCTTAACTCTTTTTTGCGCATAATTTTTTGTTATTCCAATTTTTAAGCATAATGCTACTGTCATCGTCTTTTCACGATGATGTTGGTCGTATTTTGGTGCTGATTTACGCGCATTCAGGTTTGGTTATTGGTGGTGCGCGAGGCAAATATATAGGGTCTTTTATCGCCATTATTTCCAAGGGATGTTGGCACGCGCGGCAGTGAAACACCGCAGGCTCATCATGCTCTTTTTCTGGTGTTACTTGCACCTCGGGTGCAGGTACATCCAGCAATTGACGGGCCACTGCCATTTTAGGTCTGCTCGCCAACAAACCAAAGTGGCGTATCCTGTGAAACCCCGTTGGCAATACATGCAGCATAAAGCGGCGAATGAATTCAACAGTCTTAAGCTGCATTGTTTTGTGCTGGTTATTCCCTTTTCGCCGGTAGTCTTTATAAGTAAATGTCACGTGTTGGTCATTTATTTCCTTTAATCGACTATTCGATATGGCGACTCGATGGGTATATCGGGCTAAGTACGCTAGCGCTGCTTTAGGCCCTGCGAAGGGCTTTTTAGCATAGACAACCCAATCTCGGTTTTGCTGCTGTGTGCACCACTTAGCGAAGGTATCAGCGTCTTCAAGTTCGCTGACTTCACTAAAGAACAATAAGCGTTTATGCTCAAATAGCTCGCGCAGTCCTTCGACAAACAGGCTTATCCCCTTTTTGATACTTTTGACTTAACAGCGTGCCTTGGTACAAGTGATGCCAACGTCTGACTACTTCAATCATAGACCAACTATCCGCTAAGTCATTGTCCACGCACCCACCACATGAGTATGATTACTCATCACTGCATAAGCACAAATGCGGTAGCCGCGCTATCAATGGAAAACACAGAAGCCAAAAATAGTGATCGCTCTTCTACCCAACCGCGCCGATGCTCATACCCTTGGCCTGTGAACTTATCTTTGACGCGGTTACCGCACCACACAAAAATGAACGTCGAACACAACGGGAAACACAATGGTAATAAGGCGTATCGATTAAACTGATTTGAGTTTTATGGGGCTGAGGCATAACACACCATCCTTGGTTATTTGAATACCTTAAAGTTTAGGGCATAACTCCTTTTTTGTTACTTTTTAAAAATGGGTGTCTTGTTTATTTCAGATCAAGGCTTGCTTCGCGTCATCTAAGCTAAAAACTGAATCATTAGCTAATCCATTACAATTCAAGGTTACAAAAAACAGGTATTCCCAAACAGAAAATAACACCTGCTGTACTGATAAATAGAACTATTTTCTCAACAATAGTTTCAGATCTATTGCGTCGGCCATAGCTTTATAACCCAAGTCGTTCGGATGTAGATTATCACCAGAATTATACTTATCAAGCATATAGTCTACTCTGGCGGGATCACGAATAACTTTATCAAAATCGATGATCCCATCAAAAGCACCACTGGTTCGAGTCCATTCATTAACTTCTTCGCGAGCTTTGTTTTTCTCATCACTGTAATAATCTTCAAGATTATTAATACCTTTAAACGCATGTTTAAAAGGTGTCAACGTTGCTCCAAAGATACGAATATCCTGTAAATGCGCTCGGTCAATAATCATCTGATACATCTTGATTAAATCCTGGCTACTCGGAACTGATCTCCATGGGTCTAGACTTTCCGCGAAGCCAAGATCGTTGATACCCATCAAAAGTACCATTATTTTCACGTTTGGCTGCGTAAGTACCTGGCTATCGAGCCGTGCCAGCGCACTCTCACCAGCTTCAGCATTCATTAATTGCGCGCCGGAAATGCCTGCATTGACCACAGAAACATTCGAGTATCCTTCAGCATGGAAACGTTCAGCAAGGAAGTCTGGATAGCGTCGGTTCATGCCAAGCGAAGAGTTATAGCCATCCGTAATTGAGTCGCCAAACAACACCACAGTTTTGGCATCCTCAGGTGCATCAACCAAAACATCTGACAGCAGCACCCATGAAGGAAACGACGCTTTTGCTTTGAATGACGCTTTATTAACAAAATTGCCAACCCCAGAAAGGTAAGTAGTTTCTCTACCTAAATTATGAAAAGTGTCCAGCATTACTTCTTTGGGGAAGTACATACTGATCGCCAATTTATCGAAAGCAGACACATCTCTTTTAATTGGGTCACTGATCACTTTTGAACCTTGTGGGATACGAACTTCCGTATCACCGCCAAAAGTGAGTTCTTGGTTTGTTTTTGGAATAATTAGCCCGTCAGCATCAAGGCTTGCTACTGACGCTACACCAACAGTCAGTGGTTGGATACCGTACTCATTCGAAATCGCCACGCGAATTTTGCTACCATCAAGATTCAGGCGCACTATCTGTCGAATCGTTTGATTAGAGATAGACTTTGGTACTGGGTTAGATTCAATAAAACTAGGCAAAAACCTCGGCTGCGGACTTGCATACCACGCCATTGCCCAGTCGCTGGAAAATGACATTGATGGTATACCAAGGCCAAGAATAAGGCTCGCTACGGAAAGTACATTACGTGCTTTCTGAATTTTTGGCGAATGTATCTTATGATTGGGTGATTTATTAATACTCATGATGATCTCCAAGTATAAAAATTCTAATCTGCTGTTCTAATAGCGTATTTCGTTAATTAGATAAAGATGCCCCTTGACTATCAAGGAGCATCTTTATCTACGCATGTTAGTTTTAACAGTGAACGTTAACTTGCTACCACTTCAATTACTATTTTGCCGGTTGCGCGAGCACTTTCACTTTTGATCATTGCTTTCTTCGCATCATCTAAGCTAAAAACTGAATCTATTGTGACTTGAAGCTGATTTGATTCAAGCATATCAGCTATTGTGTTAAGCCCTATTTTTGATGGCTCTACAATCATACGTGCATAATGAATATTTTTTGATTGTGCTTTTATCTCGTCGATTTCATCTAATAATGTAATTAATCGGCCATTGGGTTTTATTACAGCTAGTGAGCGCTCAACGATGTTATTGCCCCCTACGGCTGCAAATACCAAGTCCATGTCAGAGACATGCTGTTCAAAATCGTCTTGCTTGTAATCAATGAATTCATCAGCGCCAAGACCCATAACGAATTCTTCTTTAGCTTGCGAGCCTGTTGCTATGACATATGCACCTATGTTTTTGGCTATTTGTACTGCAAAACTACCGTCACCACCCGATGCATTATGGATCAGTACTTTTTGACCTTTTTGTAATTCACCGTGTTTTGTTAATGCTTGCAGTGCCGTTAAGGCAGCTAAAGGTACCGCTGCACTTTGTATAAAGTTTAAGGATGCAGGTTTATGTGCGACAATATTGGCATTTACGGCTAAATATTCTGCTTGTGCACCTTGCTCTGTTAATGGTGAATATACATAAACCTCATCACCTAGCTTAAAATCTGTTACGTGCTGCCCGACTTCACTCACAATACCTGCTGCGTCCCAACCTAAGATTAATGGTAGCTCGTGGGTACCTGAGTCTTTTAACATGCCATTTCTAATATGAAAATCTACAGGATTGACACCAGCTGCTTTTACTTTGATTAGTACCTGATAAGCTGAAATACTGGGTTTTGGTAAATCACCAATGATTAAATTATCTACGTTACCATACTGTTTTATATATGCTGCTTTCATTGTAATTCCTAGTGATCTTTTTATGTTATTTGCTTTGTTGACGCTAGTATCGACAAACTCATTGATAATTTCTAATTGATAGTTAGCATAGTACCCATTGACTAATCTGATGAGTTGTTATTGAAATGAACAAACCTGATTTAAACTTAATGGTGATTTTTGACGCCATAATGCAAGAACAATCTGTTAGTAGCGCGGCGCGGCGGTTATCTATGACGCAACCTTCGGTATCCAATGCTTTAGCGCGTATGCGACATGTTTATAAAGATCCTTTATTTATTAAAGATGGTCGGGGTATTAAACCCACTCCTTTTGCTAGTTCATTGTGGTTACAAATATCAAGTTCATTAAATATAATTTCTGATGTTGTTAACCCTAAAAAATTTGTACCTTATTATGCCAAACGTACTTTTAGAATAGCGTTAACCGAAGGCATGTTATCGCTATTGTGGTTAGAGCTAAGAAAAGTGATAGAACAAACTGCACCACAAATTAATATTCATGCTGTGCCCTACACTAAGAACGGTGAAAGTTTGTTAATGGAAGCTCAAGCTGACCTTATTGCTGATTATGTTCCCGATCTAGGTAGATACATTCAAAGACAACACTTATGTACTAACTACTTTGTAGCGATAATGTCACCTCAACACCCGTTGGTGGATAAAGAGTTTGATATAAAAGCACTCGTTGATAGTGATAATTTATTGGTATCTTTATCTGGTGAAGCATCTGGCATTGTTGATGTTAAATTAGCTGAGCAAAACTTAACTCGCCGTATAGCCATGTCGACAACTAGTTTTGTCAGTGCAATGAGTTTGATTAAGCAAACATCTCTGATAAGTGTTTTGCCCTATCCTATTGCTTTTGAACATGTGAAAAGTGGAGAGTTAATTGCTAAATCTATGCCCATAGACATTCCGCCAGCTGAAATATCAATGGCATGGCATAACCGAAGTAACCGAGATGTAGGTTTACTCTGGTTAAGAGAAACAATTTCCAAAATCGTGAAAAACAAACAAGAGTTATTTAAAAATGGGGCTTGGCTATAATAGGTGTTATTTCAGTTGCGAACATTAAGACTCATCGAAAAACCATCCGTGGCAACTAACGATTCAAATATTGGGCGCGGCTTTTTCGCGTCCCTGCCGTGATTTGTTTGTTGAACGAAGCCGCTATGCGGCAGAAAAATTACAATACTCTACTGCCTACATGAACATCAAAATACTAGCCCCGAGTATAGGACGAATTAACGCTACTGACTAGCTTCTGTGACAGCTGTATTTGAGGGTAGTTTCGCGTTTGCTTATTTGTTGCGTTGGGGAAATTAGCGAAATCTTTGTCGTTGGGGTGAACACGTAATCTGGCTGTTACTACTGAAATCTGGATAGTGAGATGCTAAGCGCCTTGCCTCAGAATATGGAATATTCAAGCATCATGATGTTTCTTTTTTGTCACGCACCAAAGTCAAAGTCCCTTTGGATGGTGAGATCATCAAACATTGTCGTTTGCTCAGCAGCCTTAAGTGGCGGCATTGCAGTCATTTTCAGTAAAAACCTCAACGGCAGCAAACTGCCCAAAACGGCTCTTTAGGCATTAAAGGATGAAACTTTT
>NZ_PJAR01000003.1 GCF_002836745.1 Glaciecola sp. 33A
TGTTTTGCCAGAATGTGAAATGATCAATATTGACGAAATTAATACAGCGTATGAGCGAATGGAACGTTCTGATGTTCGCTATCGTTTTGTTATTGATATGGCGTCGCTAAGCGCATAATTATTTAATTAGTAATTGTTAGCTAAAACCAGTACTGCTAGCAGTGCTGGTTTTTTTATTCGCAAGTGTGCGTTAAGGTTATAGCGATATCCGAAATTGATGCCTTGTATGAAAGACATACGGCGTTATTGATCGACTACCACCTAAGTGGACTGGTACCTTTTTTAGTAGATAACGGCAGCGTTAATTCGGGATTTATGATTGCACCGGTCATCAGTGCCGCACTTGCCAGTGAGAACAAACTTTGGCATACCCTGCATCAATAAATTCATTACCTACCTCGGCCAATCAATAAGATCATATATCAATGGTTACTTTTGCGGGTAGACGGCTGTGGTATTTTTTCGACAATGTGGCCGGGATTTTAGGCATAGAATGGTTAGCTGCCAGCCAAGGTTTAGGCTTTAGAGTAAGGCTTGAAACCACTGACAAACTTAAATCTGTTGAAGCCTTGCTGCGAACAAAGGTGTCTTTTTACGACAAAGGTAGATATTTTTCACCAAATATTGAGAATGCCAAAACATTGATCGCGAATCGCAGTTTATTAGATATCGTTGATATTGACCTACTCTAATGCTGCCAAGTTTTGGACTGAGAACGAAAAGACTTGTTTTGAATTTTTGAAACAACATTACATCACTAAAATTGGATACAGCCGTCATTAATACTAAGAATCTTAGATGTGTACTTTGCTACTAAAGCCCATCGATATCAGCTTTCACTGACAGAGGGGTTTGTACCATAAACCGTCAGTGGGGCTTAATTAAATTAGACTGATTTTTGCCACTCAATCGTCACTATTGCTCCTGGCTGAAAGGGCCACTATCGACCTAAATCGGTCGTAAGACAATTCGAACTATCAGACTATGTTGAACGAAAAATAATCTTACGATTAAACAAATTTGACTGACGGCAATGAGCTGCGTGAACCAGTCGTACGATTAATCAGTCCCGAAGATCGCCTTAACTGAGAAAGCAGACAGTCAGAAGTTATTACCCAATCAACCTTCTGTGCCAAAAGGGGTCATAGCCGAACCAATCAAAGAATGACTCTAGTTAGCAGTAAGCGGACAGTGGGTTAAGGCTGTCGTAACATGGGCTATGCCCTCTTTGCAATCATCCAGAGCGGGAGGGTTTTAGTGTTTTAGCGGCCCTGTTGAATTGCACAAGAAATTGATCTACCGAGGGCGTAAATTAACAACTCATCCATTTGGATTAAATTGGTCGTTTTGATTGCTATTCATCCACCAGCTCGATACTGTCAATGAAACCGTTTTAATGCGGTTAGATAAAATAGGATGTACTAACTGCAATGCCCCTGTCATCTGACGAATTATTAGAATTTATTGGCGAAATTTACCATGCGGGCCTGACCGGTCAGTGGCAGTCTGTGCTGACTAAACTCATTGATAGCACCCAATCAAATAAAGCATTTTTTTTCTTGCAAGAATTAGATAGCGAGCAATCGCTTATCATGGAATTGGAAACTACCTTTGAATATTCTCAATCAGCCTTACTGGATTACCAAAGCCGCCCGTTTGAAGGTCCTGGTTATCAAATAACCAAGTACTTGGCAGAAGGCGAATCGACCTGTGTTAATAAGCATATTGATATGAGCTTGCAAAGAGATTCAAGCTTTTTTCAAGAGATTTGCAGGCCATTGAGGATATTCCATTCCATAGTGGGCATTTTGTGCAGAGATGCGCAGTATGAGTCCTTAGTTGTAATCAATCGCGACGAAGACGAGCAGCCTTATCAGCACCATGAGGAAGAATTGTTCCGCCTCATTACGCCCCATTTTAGCCGCGCCATGTATATTTTTAAAGAGTTGCGGCTGTATAAAAATTATTCAAATATTTCAAAAAGTATATTAGACCAACAAGACAAGGCCATTATTGTTTGTAACGCAAACGGTCGAATAATGCTCGCTAACGGTTTTGCATATGAAAAGCTGGATGAAAAGTGCCCGGTTATCCTGGCAGACAATAAAGTAGTTATAGAGGATATCAATCATCAACATCGCTTAATGTTTTTTATTAGACAGTGTGCCAACCTTTCCTATACCGACATTGGTGTGCAGAAAACCATTATTCTCGATGGTGGGCACAATGATAATATTATGCTCACCATTTCGCCGCTGATAAACCAAAATGTATTCAATGATATTGAAGTGCCCTGTTGTATGGTAACGGTTAAATTTCAACAGCAACTGGATTGGTTAAAAATAAGTGCGCATTTTTCTTTAACACCTATGGAAATGCGATTGTTACAAGCCCTTTATGCCAAGCAAAAAATGACGAAACTAGCTGAGATTTATCACGTCAGTTATAATACTCTGCGTACTCAGTTGCAGACCATTTTTAAGAAAGTGGCAGTCAATTCTCAGACTGAATTAATGATAAAACTAAATCAGTTTACCTGAGCGGCTCCTAGCTCAGTTTTGCCGACCTACAAACGCCTGGCATTATACGCGTACTAGTAGCATGAAGCGGATCTTCAGGGTTTATCTCGCAAGTTATAAATTCTCTCGATAAAGGACAGTGGGATTTTAGCCTTTTCGTAGCAAGCATGCCCTAGGTTATTAAACGTCTATGAGCTGGTTGTCATTCTTTTACCCACATTCACCCAGAGCAGGGTAGCACGCAGTGTCCATTTCTCTCTCACGCAGAGGCGCTACGGCGCAGAGAAAAGAGGGTGGTTACATCGACTTTACTCTCTTTATTGGCCCGTTCGGACGTTTATATTGTGTAGTGTCAGGTTATTTCCCCCGTTTGACATCGTCAAATTTATGAAATTCACCTACAACCGATTGTTTACGGTTGTTTTAATGCAAATGAATGAGACAGGTATCTTTACACCTCATCATTAGTAAAACAGTAAAAACACACTAAGCTATTGAATTTATTTATTATACTTTAGTGGCATATTATTTGCGTACATATCAATTACTATATTAAACGAATGAATGCAGAGTGTATAACATAAGCGATATAGGAAATACGCGCCCATTAGCACGGGAACAAAATTTACAAAGGATAATTACATGAAATTGAAGTTTATAAATACCACGTTGTCGGGCCTGCTACTGTCAGTAATATGCTTGGTAAATGTCGCCAATGCGGCTTTAATCGACCGTGGTAACGGCCTGATTTACGACGATACGCAGAACATAACCTGGTTGCAAGATGCCAGCTACGCAAAGACCTCCGGTTATGACAGCGATGGCAGGATGACCTGGCAAGAATCCCTGGCCTGGGCGGCCCAGTTATCTTACGATGGCGGTACGGTTAATGGTATGTTAACTGGTTGGCGTTTATTTAGTGCCGTTCCTAATAATAGCTTTTGTGTTGCAGTTGCTTGTGCCGGGAATGAACTTGCTCAGATGTATTACAATGATTTTGGCCTATCGAGGGGTGACGCGGCGGCCACATTGCAAGGCGGCAGTAATGCTAGTTTTAACTTGTTCAGCAATATAGTTGTAGACGAATTGTATTGGTCGAATTTAGCCGATTTGGATTTCACGTTTTCTGATGGCACCGTGGTCGGTACCGCGATGTCATACCAACTAGCCAACGGTGACCAGTATCGCACTCTCACGCGTAATAGTACTACTTTAAATGTTTGGGCGGTTCGTGACGGCGATGTAGCTCAGGCGCAGCCTCCTGCAATCCCTGAACCAGGCACCCTTGCCTTATTAGGCTTAGGTTTGATTGGCGTGGTGTCACGTCGTTTTAGTAAAAAGTCTTAACGCCTTTATTTTAAAATCAAGCATCGACGACGGAATAGCTGCATAACCCCATGTAGCCCAACGTTGTCGATAATCGACGAATGTGATTTTCTAATGTTCGTTTTGAAACACTTAATTTCTCTTGCCCGAATCGATAACCCAAGAAATCAAATCCCTTTTCAATACGCCCAATAAAGGGCTTATCAGGCGCTTGCGCCACTTTTAATTGGTTAAAGTGTTGATTGACTATTCTCACCGCTTTGCGTAGGTGCCAGCGAGTTTTGGCTAATACAATGACATCGTCCATAAACCTACGATAAAAATAACGGGTATCACCTTCCATCTGCTCATCCAAGCCCTTTAAGTAATAGGCAGCAATAACCGGTGACAAGGCATCCGGTAGCGCGATGGCTAACATCTTTAATACCAACGCATCTTGTGATGACCACAAATGAAGGGTTTCACCATTGGCTTTGGTGACCACATTCAGCGGCAGGAAGGTGTAATTTTGCGAGTTGAGTGTTTGTAGCAACTCACTGCGGATAGTGTCCCAGTGAAAGCGCAGGTGCCAGCTATCGGCATGGGCGGGAAAGTTACGGCGTTGCTTACACAACCATGAGTAGGCAGAATCGAGCGCGGTTGGGGTGAAACCCTATCGTGTTCGATACTCAATCTGTTAAATAACTTAGCTATCGATTATTAGCGTTGCGAGGTATCTTGATTTTACGAGGTTAAGGTTGGGAAATAATGATAAATGTGACGTTTTAGGCTGCTTGATGGCGTCCATTGAGGTTACATTCGCCCCTATTGTCTGATCGCCTCCATCAATCCAGTTGTTCCCATTATCGTCATCATTCGTTTCAGATTGTAAGCCAGAACATGCAGGTTCATTTCGATGCTCACATTCTTTTTCCGCTTCATTAAGAAATGGGTCGCGCCCATCCACATTTTAATCGTGCCAAACGGATGCTCTACGGTTTGTTTTCTCAGAACGGGTATCTCTGAATTATCGTCAAGGCGATGGGGTAATTCTTCGCCCGCAGGGCAGATATAGATATCTTGATGCGCGTCGTATTTGAATAACGATTTATTGAATACGCCTTTTTTTGCTGCGCCCGAGGTATCGGTCTGTGGCACGTTTG
>NZ_PJAR01000004.1 GCF_002836745.1 Glaciecola sp. 33A
TGAAGGTTTACGCTTCGCAATCCGTGAAGGTGGCCGCACAGTAGGTGCTGGCGTTGTATCAAAGATTGTTGCGTAATACCGCATTACATCTTAAAAAAGGCGCTCATTGAGCGCCTTTTTTTTGCTTAAGGAAAAGCCGACAGCGATGGCTGTTGAGACAAACCGAACGGATGGAATTCGACAGCTGTGGTCGATGAGGAAAACCAAATTAAGCAAAGTGAGAGTTTGACTTTAAAGTAAGACCTACTTTGGAAAATCAGTTTTTGTTTTTCAACTTCCATGTCAGCGAACGCCGACTCTGAAACCGGCAAATTCCAGTACGTTTGAAATCCGTTCTTTAGTTAGGGGGTGTGAGCTCAATATTTTCTCTAGATCTTCTGTAATTAGCTTATTTTCGCTATCCGTATATTCAGCAAATTTCTTCATCCCTCGTGCAAAAGATTCTGAGTCAGGGCCTATCGCCCTTAGTTGCTCAAGAGCAAACTCATCTGCTTCCCATTTAAGCCTTACAGATTTGTGTATTGTGCAACTCCGCGATTTGCTATTTTAATTTTCTGCGTAGATTTTTTATGTTTTAGCTCCAATTAAAACTGAAATATACTAAAAATGGTTTTGTGTTTTGTCGGGTAACCTATAGACTCTGTGGACTGATTCAACGTACAAGAGAGTATTTCGGTTTTGATCACAATAATTAAGAATGCTGACGTATACGCACCTGAGCATTTGGGCTTGCAGCACATTCTTATCGCAGAAAATAAAATAGTTTACGTAGGTGACATTTTACCCGAACTTAACCTTGAGCATAATATTGTTGATGCTGAGGGCTGCATTGTGATGCCCGGTTTTATTGATGGTCATACCCATATTACTGGCGGTGGTGGTGAAGCCGGCTTTTCGACAAGAGTGCCTGCCGTTCCATTAAGTAAATTTACGCGGGCGGGTGTAACCACCGCTGTTGGTTTGCTAGGTACAGATGATTTAACTCGTAGTACTGAGTCGTTGATTGCCCAAGTTTATGCATTAAGAGAAGAAGGTTTTTCAGCTTATTGCTACACCGGTGGTTATCATTTACCGGCAACAACCTTAACCGGATCGGTGAAATCGGATATTGTTTTCATTGAACCGATTATTGGTGTCGGAGAGTTAGCTATTAGTGACCACCGTTCAAGCCAACCAACGTTGAATGAATTGTTAAAAGTCGCATCTGAAGCTCACGTGGCACGCTTGATGACCGGCAAAGCAGGTATGCTACACTTGCATTTAGGTGACGGTGAACGTGGCTTAAGTTTGGTTAGAGAGGCTCTAGATTCAGCTGAAATTCCGCCTAGAACGTATAATCCTACACATATTAATCGCCAGCGGTACCTATTTGAAGAAGCCTGTGAGCTAGCAAAAAGAGGTTGTTGGGTTGATGTTACTGCTTTTGAAACTGGCGATGTTGGCTTCGAGCCGGGTGAAGCTTTGCTGCGCTATATGCAACAAGATTTGCCACAAGATAAATTGACTATTAGTTCGGATGGCGGCGGATGCTTACCCGACTTTCATGTTGATGGTAGTTTAAAGAAAATGGACTTTGCTGAATCCCAATCGATGACGAATATCTTCTACGAGCTAGTAGATGACGGCCAAGCGATTGAAAAGTTTTTACCCTTTTTTACCAAAAATGTTGCGACTCTGATGAATTTTCATCATAAAGGCCGTATTAAAAAGGGTGCTGATGCCGATATCATAATATTGAATAAGCAAAATCGGATTGAGCATGTTATGGCGATGGGTCATTGGCATGTTAAGTATAAACAACAAATCAAAAAAGGCACTTTCGAGTAAATATTATGCCCTCTCCAACTATAGATGGCACCCAAAGAGGATATGTAATTCCGATTGGTGGTGCAGAAAAAAAACTAGATAACCCCGAAATTTTGGCCAAGTTTATTGAGCTTAGCGGAGGCAAAGATGCTGTAATCACCATCATTCCAACCGCTTCACAACTTGACGACACGGGTTCACGCTATCAGAAAATTTTCGAAGAAATAGGCGTAAAAAAAACCTATTCGTTACCAATTATTGAACGTAGTGATGCGCAAAATCCTGAATACGTACAAACCTTAGAAAAAAGTACCGGCATATTTGTGACTGGTGGTAATCAACTGAGGCTATCTACTATTTTAGGTGGCACACCTATCGCAAAAACAATTCGCCAATTAAATGCTCAAGGTGTTCATTATGCAGGAACTTCCGCAGGCGCTGCTATTGTCTCGCAGCATATGATTACTGGTGGCAGCACAGGCACTGTGCCGACCGAAGACGGTGTTAACTTGGCCCCTGGTATGGGGTTAATTAATACTATCGTGGTTGATCAGCACTTCAATGAACGCAACCGACTAGCTCGTTTACTTTCAGCTGTTAGTTATAATCCGTTTTTGATTGGGGTGGGGTTGGACGAAAATACGGCCGCATTTATTGACCATAATAACGTGTTTACGGTTGTCGGTAGTGGCGCTATTACGGTTGTTGATCCTAGCGACATAGAATATTCATCAATGGCAGAAGCTCGAACTGGAGACGCCCTTACTTTACTCAATGTTAAATTACATATTTTAGCAGCTGGTGCCAGATTCGACATTTCAAACCGAAAAGCTTATGTAAGTTGAGTATCAATATAATTATTTTCTGCTTGCTCATTGTGATGCGCAGAAGGACAAAATAAAACACTTCAAAAGGTAGCGTAAGCTGCCTTTTTTATGTAGTTTAGATCACTAATAATAACAGTTTAATTGACCCGTTCATGTCTATAGATTATTGAGATAATGCCAAAGGTTCAAATACTGAATTAACTGCTTGTTTCATCGTTGCCGTTAATTAATAAAAAAAGTCGCACTAAAGGATCTGTAACCATGAAAATTCTAAGTAAAAACGTTTATGTCGGCCCAAATGTCTATGCTAACTTTCCGGTCATTTGTTATCAAATTGACATTGGTGAATTAGAAAATTGGCCTTCGGTCAAATTAGGTGAAGACTTTATTAATGGTCTTATCGCAGCGTTACCATCCTTGCAAAAACACGGTTGTTCTTATGGTGAGGAAGGTGGCTTTTTAAGAAGATTAGTTGAAGATGAAGGAACGTGGATTGGTCATATTTGGGAACACGTAGCAATAGAATTGCAAAACTTAGCAGGGTCCTCAGTGTCCTTTGGACGCACAAGAAGCTTGAAAGAAAAAGGCTGTTATTATGTTGTTTATCAATATCAACAAAAAGATGTAGGCATAGAGGCCGGCGCGTTGGGTTTAAAACTACTAACGCATTTAATGCCTCCTGCAATACAAAAGTCGATCACAGCCAAGATTGAGCCAGATTTTAATTTTGCAGATGAACTTAATGACTTTATTAAAATGGCGCAGCGTAAAGAGTTTGGTCCAAGTACCGCCTCTTTGGTATCGGCTGCCGAAGAACGTGACATACCTTGGCTACGTTTGAATAATTACAGTTTAGTGCAATTTGGTCAGGGTAAGTATCAACAGCGAATTCAAGCGACCATTACCAGCGAAACAAAACACATCGCGGTTGAGATTTCATGTGATAAGGAAGATACCCATAATCTACTCAATGACTTGGGCTTGCCAGTACCACAACAAATGATGATTTATAGTGATAAGCAAGCAGTGAGAGCTGCTCAGCGTATAGGCTTTCCGGTTGTACTAAAACCATTGAATGCGAACCATGGTCGCGGTGTCAGTATTAACTTGATGACAGATGACGACGTTATAGCTGCGTTTGCTGAAGCGCAGCAGCATGGCACGAGCAGAGCTGTATTAGTCGAAAGCTTCATCACTGGCTATGACCACAGAATGTTGGTCGTTAATAATGAGTTAGTTGCGGTCGCCAAACGAGTCCCAGGTCATGTTATTGGCGACGGTATGCATACTATTGAACAGCTAATTGATATTGTGAATAAAGATCCACGCCGCGGAGTAGGGCATGAAAAAGTGCTAACTAGACTGGAATTAGATAAGCAAGCGGCTCGGCTTATGGAAGAAGCCGATTATGACAAAGACACGGTACTTGAAAAAGACCATACATTTTATCTGCGCTCGACTGCAAATTTGTCGACAGGCGGCACCGCTATCGATGTGACCGACATTGTGCACCCAGATAACCGAGAAATGGCCGTGCGCGCTATTCGTGCCATTGGTCTTGATATTGGTGGCGTTGATTTTTTAACTGATGACATCAGCAAATCATACAAAGAAATTGGTGGTGGCATTTGTGAGTGCAATGCCGCACCGGGTTTTAGAATG
>NZ_PJAR01000005.1 GCF_002836745.1 Glaciecola sp. 33A
GCGTTCAAACTTTTGCTTTGCCATTTTAGATATTCCCAGCAACGTATTAAAAATTAAATTTTCAATGAAATAAGAAAAGAATGTTAGAAAGTGGTGCTGATAGGCAGATTCGAACTGCCGACCTCACCCTTACCAAGGGTGCGCTCTACCAACTGAGCCATATCAGCAACGTTAATGGAGCGGGCAGCGGGAATCGAACCCGCATCATCAGCTTGGAAGGCTGAGGTAATAGCCTTTATACGATGCCCGCATTCCTAATTCTCGTCCCCACTTCATGAGAAAGTGGTGGAGGGGGCAGGATTCGAACCTGCGAAGGCTGAGCCGGCAGATTTACAGTCTGCTCCCGTTGACCGCTTGGGTACCCCTCCGAGATTGATGGTGCCGACTACCGGAGTCGAACTGGTGACCTACTGATTACAAGTCAGTTGCTCTACCAACTGAGCTAAGTCGGCACTGCATCAAGTGGTGCGCATAGTAAAGAAATGATCGGCATGTGGCAATAGCTAATTGTGAAAAAGATGCATTTTTTTGTACTTTTTCTAGATCTGTCTTTTTTTACTGCAATTTATTGACGTTTTTTAATCAACAAACAAGGTTAAGCCTTCTAAAACCAGATTTTCATGCTCAATAATGTTTTGCATGTTAAGGCTCGAAAACAAATTTCTATCACCCCCCGTTAAAAATATTTCAAATTTATCGACATTTTTCTTCATTTCTTGGTCAGCCATCAATAAAGTACCTAAAATTTGAGCTTTACAACCATTATCAACACAACGTGGTGTGTCGTTACCAAAGCTGGTTAAACTCAAATTTTTGTTATCGGAAAAAACCCGATGTGTATTTTTAAATAGACTTTGTTTTAGCAATGCAGCGCCAGGAACTATCCAGCCGCCTAAGTGATGTCCATTTTTAACCGCATCAATTGTCATTGCTGTGCCTACATCGACGACTAAAAATGTTTTACTCGAGCTTTTTTGCATACAGGCCAACATTGCGAGCCAACGGTCTACACCCATATTTGATGGTATTGAATAAGAGTTTATTAGTCCAAAGGCACTGGATTGAGTTTTGGCGATAAACAGCGGAATATCATTAGTGTCACAAACATCTTGAATATAACTAGTTATTTCATCTTTACCGACATTTGAGAGATAGACGCTTTTAGCAACGGTGATAAGCGTGGTGAGTTCTTGAACATCGCTATGACGAGAAATTAAACCAATAGAAACACTTTCAGGTCCATATAACGCTGATTTTATGCTGGTATTCCCAACATCAATGAGTAATTTATGCTCTTTTAACACTTATTTCCCCACCATGGTGCGGCGTTATTTTACCTGCATTTTCTAAAAGCAGCGCTCCACCTTCATTTATACCTTTGCTAAGTCCGTGAATTCGGTTGCTGCCAGACTCTAAATAAACGTATTCGTTGTAAAAGAGATCTGCTTCTTTCCACTCCGATAAAAAGGGGCTTAAACCCTCGACTTCAAATTCCTCAAGCATATTAGTTAAGGTAACAATAATGAGTGCGGCTAATTCATTCCTATCAACGGGTTCTTGCGTAATGCTGGTTACATCAATAAAAGGTTGGTCGATGCCGTCTATCGAGTTAGGTAAGTCTATATTGATACCAATGCCGATAACAGCACTCGCATCTGAGCCTACTTGTCCTTCGACTTCAACCAATATTCCAGCCAATTTTTTAAGATTGTAATAAACGTCGTTGGGCCACTTTAACTTACAATCACGAACGCCAATTTTTTTTAAGGAACGGTTAATTGCAATTCCTACTAATAGAGATACGCCAGCCATTGACTGATAGCCGCCCTTGAATGTCCACGCCATTGACATATAGATGCTCGAACCAAAAGGCGACACCCATGTTTTACCGCGTCTTCCGCGACCATGGGTTTGTGCTTCAGCAAGACAAACAAATCCCTGAGGTAATTCGTGCAAGCGCTCTTTGATGTACGTATTGGTTGAACCAATCACGCTTATTACTTTGATTGTGTTTTTTTGTTTTTGACCCATAAGATGTAGTATCTTCGTTTGATCCAATAATTGGAGTGGCGTTGATAGACGATAACCTCTGCCTTTGACGCTGAAAACATCTAAACCTATGCCGGTTAAATACTTGATATGATTCGCCACGGCACTGCGACTAATGCCGACAAGTTCACCTAACAACTCACCAGAATTAAACTCCCCGTTAGCAAGTCGCTGTATAAGTAGAGAACGGGTTTGAGCTGCTTTCTTTCTCATAAATCTATCACTCCGTTCTTACCTACCAATCGAACTTCATTTTCTAATTCAATATTGAACGCGTTGCTCACGTCCTGTTTAATTTGTCTCGCTAGCATGAGTAAACCCCTTCCATTGCCGCTGCCAATATTGACAAGTACTAACGGTTGTCTCTCATGACATTTTACCCCTAAGTACATTTTTCCTTTAAACCCAAGTTGATCAATTAACCAAGCAGCTGGGATCTTAACGCTTGTGTGAGAAACCTTATAATGCGGGACACTCGTGTAGCGCATCTTTATCTCGTTTAATACCTTATTTGTAACCACTGGGTTTTTAAAAAAACTACCGGCGTTACCCAAGACCTTTGGGTTAGGCAGTTTCTCTGTTCTTACCTCAATCACTTTATTAAATATATCAATTGGCGTCGGTTCAACTAATTGATTGAGCGGTGCATAACTGTGTTCCACTCTATTATTTTTTGGCAATATGAAATTGACCTTTGTAATGACCGCTTTATTAAAAAGTTGGTGTTTAAAGATGCTATCACGATAAACAAAATGACAGTCTTGATGGTTTAATATGTGAAAGGAATTTAAATGTATATCGTAATATTCAACACTGGCTATAAATTTTTCGATTTCAACACCATAAGCACCGATATTTTGAATAGGTGCTCCACCTACAGTACCTGGTATTAATGCAAGATTCTCAAAGCCATATGCACCAATAGATAATGTATATTCAACCAAGTCGTGCCATGACTCGCCTGAGCCGACTGATAAACCGACCTCGTTCTCATTTTCATGTACTTGGATCCCTTTCAACTTATTAAGTACAATAGTGCCTGCAAAGTCTTCAAGGAAGATACTATTGCTTCCCTCACCTAACAAATAAAATTGTTTCGTTTTCAGACCTTGAAAAACGGAAACCAAATCATCCTTAGTATGGACCTCAACTAAGTGTTGCGCCAATGTGTCAAAACCAAAAGTATGCAGATTTTTTAAAGGAACCACTGTCAATGTCTATCCTTGTTGTCAAGTATATGCGTGTTTAAACTAGCGTAAATAGTATAATACCAACTTTTATTGTTGAGGCTTGGTTTTTTAAGGCTAAACGACAAAGGTAATTTCGTGTTAACTATTAGTCTTAACTAACTGGTTGAATTTGGTGGTGGAAGTTGTCATTTAATGAGTTACAATAAGGACATCAAAAATAGAGAGTGTATTATGAAAATTTGTGGTGTTGAATTAAAGGGTTCTGAGGCAATAATTTGCTTACTATCGTTTAAAGACGGCTTATTTAACTTACCCGACTGTCGAGTAAGAAAAATTGAATTTAACAAACGCAACGCTACTGGTGACATCCGTTATTTTCAATCTACATTTAGTAAATTGATGGCAGACTATACTATAAGCGCTGTAGTGATAAAAGAAAGACCATTGAAAGGCAAGTTTGCCGGCGGTGCGTTAGGGTTCAAAATGGAATCTGCTATACAACTTATCGATGGCCTAGATGTTGAGACCATGTCTCCACAAATTTTTAAAGAATCAATTAAGCGCAATCCTGTTGTTGTGCCTTTTACAGAAACTGGATTAAAAGCGTTTCAGGAAAACGCATTCACAGTTGCATACGCACAGCATATGAACATTCAACATCCGCCTCCGCCTCCCGAGGTTGTTCCTGCACTTGAACCTCTAAAATAGCGTTATAGACATATTAGGTCAGTATCGCTGGCCTAACGTTTAATTTTATCAATAGCAAATTCAAAGAATCCACATCAATTCATTTTTGCAGCCACGCTTATTAGGCGATCAATTCAGCCTTATGTTATTCATCATCTGATGTTATCCGCAATAACCTACTCAGAGTCACTACAAAGTCAGACATCAACGTTGTTTACCAAC
>NZ_PJAR01000006.1 GCF_002836745.1 Glaciecola sp. 33A
TCCTAAAGCCCCTAAAGCCCGCTAACAACTACTTCAGTTGGATTTATATTAGTTGCCGCATCTAATAATTCTGACCCACCGGATGAAAGTGTTGCTTCCAGTGAAGTGGTGTCTAAATTATCACCGTCGAAATTTCCTATTGTTTGAGTTGCTATTTTTCATTTTGACGATTTTCATCAGATCGAATCTGTTGCTCCTTTTCAAAATGTTTTTTGAGCCATGAATATGATTCTGCATGAGTTGAAAACTATAGAAAACTAACGTTGCGCCTTAAAATGCTAGTCTCATGCTAATTTAGTCCTTACTTGTGGGGCGATTTTATTAGGACAATCCATCAGTGCAATTTGATAAATTAAGTAAATACTTATAATTTCAGAAGCTTACTTTCTTTGCAATAGTAATTTTCAAACGTGGCGCTTAGGTATTTACGCGTGCTTGGCAACAAGGCGAAGAATTGTAGGTTTGAGTACGATATGTAACTTGTCTTTAGGCTTTTTGTAAAATGTGGATTGCTTAGAACCTATAACGAGGAACGTCCGCTCTTCATCTTGATGAGTAATTCTGTCAATCGAATTGTGTTGGTAGCAAATTGTGCAAATCTGTTACACAATTTCAAATGGCGTACGGCAGCTTTTGCCGTATTTAAGCCCGTTATAATTTGGCAAAAAATATAATATGACGAGCTTACCTAATCAGGCAAAAAAGGGCAGTTTGCAGACTGTCGTAAAAATCTAACAACAGGCGGCTTAGAGCGATCAGTTGTCATTGGGGATATTCGGTTTCTGATAGGGCTATGCTCTATAGCGGACACTAACGCTTAACATATGGGGATTTTAGGAGCGCTTTTTCAGCTAGTAAAATCCCTACCATGATGTTTCGTTAGCCACCTTTACACCTTTCCTTGATCGTTGCAATAACCGTTTTTGACTTCGTTTGTGAAAATGGAAAAGGTAGTTCACAAATACAGAAAACAAGAACAGCAGATTTTGTGTATACGGCATAGAAGTTGTCGCTTATGTGCGCTCGATTTTGAATGCAAGTTGCGGCCAAAAATTTGTTATTGTTATTTGTAACTTTGAACCCTGATTCCTCTAATACCTCAACTGCAGCAATTTTAAATTCACTTGAATTTGCTAAGCGAAGCTTCGTTGCAGTGTGCTGGTGTTTTGCTAATAGATAGCTGATTAAGAAGCTCAAAAGAAGTGACGTACATAGAATAACTGATTTGCTAAAATATGATTGCAACAATTCTGTAGCTAGTATGCTGAGAAAAATAAATGGTGTTCCAATAATCACAGTCTGAAGCAAAACTAAAAGGTGACGCATAAAAACAGAGGTTTCTAACCTTAGCTTTTCATCCTTGATTGTTTGCAAAACTTTCGGTGTATACATAGGTGGCTAACGTTTAACATATGGGGATTTTAAGAGTGCTTTTTCAGCGAGTAAAATTCCCACCATGATGTTTTTGTTAGCTATATTTGCGTAAACCATCAAGAAATGTCCTTATATACCTATTATAAGCATTAAATCCATCACCCAAAATAAACCATTGAGATTGAGTACTTACAATTACTTCCGTTTTTTCATTGTAATCAGCAAAAGTAATATTCATTTTTGTGGAAAGAAAAAATGGCCACAATATTGGCTTTACAGTTGTATCAAAACCATCGTCATTTTCAATAATATTGATATAAGAATAAAAACGCTGCTTTTCACTTAACACTTTTTTAATGTGATCACAGATTTCCATTGTTGGAATATTAAGTAATTCACTAGCTTTCCTTGTAACAGTCATTGGACACTCCATATAGCTAACTCCCAATTAACGGGCAATTACACGGCGCGCACAATAGCCGAAGGCGCTCCGTGTAAGTGCCCCCTCGACGACAGTGAGCAGGTTAAATTGTTTGTTATATGTGCCTAATACATACTAAAAATAGAACAGCGAAAGCAGCAATAAAGTTCAAGTACAAAGCGATTTTTATACTTTTATGCTTAACCAAAGACCACACAAAAGGATTATATATAAAATTTACCGCCTTTTTTTGATGTTTCCACTTTGAACTAAAAATAACTCCGTCATAAAGCTTTATGGCTAATTTAGGTTCGAGTTGTCTGAACCTTAATAGAATAAAAAACTGAAGTGCAATAGAGCTAAAGCCTAAAATTAATGGGGAGTATTGAAGCACTTTATAACCCTGCACTCTGAAGAGTATTAAAGCTAAGGCAAATAATAAAACGCTCTGGGTCGCCGTTTGAATATAAGAGTTAAACTTTGAATTATCCATTCTCCACTTTTTCATCTTTTGCCTTCCTAGGAGAAAAAGTAAGGAGGCGATACCAAGAAGCGCTGGTGCCATAATCAATAATTCAGAATACAGAACGAAGTAGACCGCGAAGCAAGTTAGCGCGATAGACAGACAAATAAGTGAATAGGCAAGAGGTTTATTTTGTTGTGTTTCAATCATCCTAACTGCATCTTCCTTATGCTGTATAACAATTTAATATCGACCCAATGGGTCGTTTTTATTCTTTGATCTATCTATAACAAATTATTCAAACTTAAGCTAGTTTTGGCCTACAGTATTTTATGTCTTAGCCTCACTACGGACAAAAAGCAGTATGGCGGCAACTCGCTCGCAGCTGAGCAAATTAACGATTTAAAGTAACGTTCGTCATATTAAGCGGGCGCAATCAAGCCTTGATTTCCTCTTTTTCCACCTAACACAAACTAATATGCTTTATGGTTTAATGAAGCAAAGCAATTCTGTTTGATATATTTAATACATGCGTTACTATTTGGTAAGTTCTTTTATCAAAATGGAATAAATGGATAAAGTCTGAAAGTCAGCAAAATTTAGTTCCTGTTACAGAGTATTTGGGTAAGAAAGTACTCTTAATAATATGGGGCTTATGTATTTCATTTGGCATTTCATTGCTGCTATTGCCTTATTTTTTTGTAGGTACTGACTTTCCGACCGTCAATAAAGATGAGATCCCCTTTTTTAGTATAATCATTATTTTTGTATCAAGTAGTTTTGCATTTCAAGACATCAGAAAAGCTGTGAAGCATGTGAGTAAATTTTACTTTTTTATTCCTGCTGTATTTGTGCTACTCATTGCGTCTTTTTTTATGCTCACCTTGCCCAAGTTTACATTTGATGTAATTTCTCGCCGAATTTTTTGTTTTTAGTTTCGGGTTAAGCGATAAGTTTGGCTGACGCAAATGTCGGCTATAGTTGGGACTTGCCTGTCACTGCGGCGCACATTAACTCATGTTTATGATACAAACTTCTCTCTAAATTTTTAACG
>NZ_PJAR01000007.1 GCF_002836745.1 Glaciecola sp. 33A
TTTTATTTGATTAGCAAAAAAACTTGTCATGCATACAGCTAGCAGCGACTCAGCAATGAGCCAGCTGCACCGCAACCCGCGATTAAAAAGGCGTGGGTTGATAAAATGCGTTGTACTTCATTCTTGGCGGGGTGAATGCACACGCCATTTTGGGTTGTATGGTTAAGTGACTAAGCGTATACGGTGGATGCCTAGGCAGTTAGAGGCGATGAAGGACGTGTAAGTCTGCGAAAAGCTGTGGTGAGCTGACAAAAAGCATTTGAGCCACAGATGTCCGAATGGGGGAACCCACCGCTTCGGCGGTATCGTTAACTGAATACATAGGTTAACGAAGCAAACGAGGGGAACTGAAACATCTAAGTACCCTTAGGAAAAGAAATCAACCGAGATTCCCCAAGTAGCGGCGAGCGAACGGGGAGCAGCCGAGTAATTATGAGGTAGTGGAATGTGTTGGAAAGCACAGCGATACAGGGTGATAGCCCCGTACACGAAGCATCATAGTTGCCATATTAAGTAGGTCGGGACACGTGTTATCCTGACTGAAGATGGGGGGACCATCCTCCAAGGCTAAATACTCCTAACTGACCGATAGTGAACTAGTACCGTGAGGGAAAGGCGAAAAGAACCCCTGTGAGGGGAGTGAAATAGAACCTGAAACCGTATACGTACAAGCAGTAGGAGCCTGGATTCTCTTCGGAGATAGTAGGGTGACTGCGTACCTTTTGTATAATGGGTCAGCGACTTATATTTAGTAGCAAGGTTAACCGACTAGGGGAGCCGTAGCGAAAGCGAGTGTTAACTGCGCGTTGAGTTGCTAGGTATAGACCCGAAACCCGGTGATCTAGCCATGGGCAGGTTGAAGGTTGAGTAACATCAACTGGAGGACCGAACCGACTAACGTTGAAAAGTTAGCGGATGACTTGTGGCTGGGGGTGAAAGGCCAATCAAACCGGGAGATAGCTGGTTCTCCCCGAAATCTATTTAGGTAGAGCCTCGGACGAACACCATTGGGGGTAGAGCACTGTTAAGGCTAGGGGGTCATCCCGACTTACCAACCCTTTGCAAACTCCGAATACCGATGAGTGCTATCCGGGAGACACACGGCGGGTGCTAACGTCCGTCGTGAAGAGGGAAACAACCCAGACCGCCAGCTAAGGTCCCAAAATATTGCTAAGTGGGAAACGAGGTGGGAAGGCTAAGACAGCTAGGAGGTTGGCTTAGAAGCAGCCATCCTTTAAAGAAAGCGTAATAGCTCACTAGTCGAGTCGGCCTGCGCGGAAGATGTAACGGGGCTAAGCAATATACCGAAGCTGCGGATTTGAACTTCGGTTCAAGTGGTAGGGGAGCGTTGTGTAAGTGGCTGAAGGTGTTTCGAGAGGAATGCTGGACATATCACAAGTGCGAATGCTGACATGAGTAACGATAATGGGGGTGAAAAACCCCCACGCCGGAAGACCAAGGTTTCCTGTCCCATGCTAATCAGGGCAGGGTAAGTCGGCCCCTAAGGCGAGGCGGAAACGCGTAGTCGATGGGAAACGGATTAATATTTCCGTACTTGTTATATCAGTGAAGGGGGGACGGAGAAGGTTATGCTAGCTTGGCGTTGGTAGTCCAAGTGAAAGTGCGTAGGGTTGGTGTTTAGGAAAATCCGGACACCACATTTAAAAGATGAGCCTGAGACACGAGACGAGACTCTACGGAGTTGAAGTAGCAAATACCCTGCTTCCAGGAAAAGCCTCTAAACTTATGATATAGCGAACCGTACCCCAAACCGACACAGGTGGTCAGGTAGAGAATACTAAGGCGCTTGAGAGAACTCGGGTGAAGGAACTCGGCAAAATTGTACCGTAACTTCGGGAGAAGGTACGCCCTTGCTTGTGTAGTGCTTCGCGCATGAAGCAGGTGAGGGCCGCAGTGACCAGGAGGCTGGGACTGTTTATTAAAAACACAGCACTGTGCTAAATCGAAAGATGACGTATACGGTGTGACACCTGCCCGGTGCCGGAAGGTTAATTGATGGGGTTAGCGCAAGCGAAGCTCTTGATCGAAGCCCCGGTAAACGGCGGCCGTAACTATAACGGTCCTAAGGTAGCGAAATTCCTTGTCGGGTAAGTTCCGACCTGCACGAATGGTGTAACCATGGCCTCGCTGTCTCCACCCGAGACTCAGTGAAATTGAAATTGCAGTGAAGATGCTGTGTACCCGCACCTAGACGGAAAGACCCCGTGAACCTTTACTATAGCTTGGCACTGAACATTGACCCTACATGTGTAGGATAGGTGGGAGACTATGAAGCATTGTCGCCAGATGATGTGGAGTCTACCTTGAAATACCACCCTTGTACGTTTGATGTTCTAACATTGCGCCCTGATCGGGCGTGTGGACAGTGTCTGGTGGGTAGTTTGACTGGGGCGGTCTCCTCCCAAAGCGTAACGGAGGAGCACGAAGGTTGGCTAATCCTGGTCGGACATCAGGAGGTTAGTGCAATGGCATAAGCCAGCTTAACTGCGAGACAGACACGTCGAGCAGGTACGAAAGTAGGTCATAGTGATCCGGTGGTTCTGAATGGAAGGGCCATCGCTCAACGGATAAAAGGTACTCCGGGGATAACAGGCTGATACCGCCCAAGAGTTCATATCGACGGCGGTGTTTGGCACCTCGATGTCGGCTCATCACATCCTGGGGCTGAAGTCGGTCCCAAGGGTATGGCTGTTCGCCATTTAAAGTGGTACGCGAGCTGGGTTTAGAACGTCGTGAGACAGTTCGGTCCCTATCTGGTGTGGGCGTTGGATGATTGATGGGAGCTGCTCCTAGTACGAGAGGACCGGAGTGGACGAACCGCTGGTGTTCGGGTTGTCATGCCAATGGCATTGCCCGGTAGCTACGTTCGGAATCGATAACCGCTGAAAGCATCTAAGCGGGAAGCGAGCCCAGAGATGAGTCATCCCAGACAGTTTAACTGTCCTGAAGGGCTGTTGTAGACTACAACGTTGATAGGCAGGGTGTGGAAGCGTCGTAAGGCGTTAAGCTAACCTGTACTAATTGCCCGTGCGGCTTAACCATACAACACCAAAGTGGCGTGA
>NZ_PJAR01000008.1 GCF_002836745.1 Glaciecola sp. 33A
CGCACTTAGCACTCCTTACTCGCAGGCTAATGTTGCAGAGAAAGGTACACAAGCAGAAGAAAATATTGAAGTCATTTCAGTGACTGGTACGCGCCGTAATCTGCGCAGTATTGCCGAAAGTACGGTCCCTGTTGATATCATTACCAGTGCCGATATGGCCAGCACAGGCCAGCTTGAAATCAGCCAAGTACTTGCCAACCAAATACCCAGCTTTAACTACCCCAGCGCGACGATTGCTGACGGAACTGACCATGCCCGCCCAGCTGTTTTACGCGGTCTAGCGCCCGATCACACTTTAGTACTTATTAATGGTAAGCGCCGTCACTCAGGTGCACTTTTAAATCTTGCCGGTGTGGTTGGCCGTGGTTCCACATCTGTTGACTTAAACATGATCCCCACCTCCGCAATTAAGCGTGTGGAAGTACTACGTGACGGCGCCGCCGCGCAGTATGGCTCTGACGCGATTGCCGGTGTAATTAATATTGTATTAAAAGATGCCGCCGAAGGTGGCAGCATTAGTGTGACTTATGGTCAATATGACAGCCAAATGGCCGGCGCACCTAACTTAGAAGGCGCCTATGCAGATACAAACGGTGACCTTGCCTTTGATGTAGGCGGTGATCGTGAAGTAAACGATGGTAGCACGCGGACAATTAGTGCTAATTCTGGTTTCTCGCTTAGCGATAAAGGCTTCGTAAATGTATCAATTGAGTATCGTGACAACGATGCGACTCAACGCTCTGGCTTTGACCCTCGCGAACAATACAACCGCTTAGACAACGGCAGCTTGGACCCACGCGAATTCACCTTTAATCGCTATAATCATCGTTTTGGCAAAGCCGGCTTAGAAGACTACGCACTTTTTTACAATCTGGGCTACGATTTAGACGATGGCCTGAACCTGTATTCTTTTGCTAGCTATTCAAAACGTGAGGGCAACTCAGCTGGTTTTTATCGCCGCGCAAAAGACAGCCGTAACGTAGAGTCGCTTTATCCAAACGGTTTCTTACCGCAAATTGAAACCGACGTAGAGGACTATTCATTAGCGCTAGGTTTGGAAGGCGAAACAAGTGACTGGACGTGGGATGTAAGCACTAACTATGGCCAAAACGATTTTGCCTTGGGCGTGGTTAATAGTGTAAACACCTCACTAGGTGATAGCAGTCAAACTGAATTTGATAACGGTGCCTTGATTTATGACCAATGGATAGTCAATGCAGATGCAAATACAGGCTTAGATTTAGGCCTGCCCGACGACGTATTTTTTACCATTGGTGCTGAGTACCGTCGTGAAAGTTACAAAATTGAACAAGGCGAAGAAGCATCTTACATCACCGCTGTAGATACTAACGGTAATCCCGTTTCGGCCGGAGGTGCACAGGTGCTTTCAGGATTTGGGCCAGAAAGTGTAACGGATAAAAGTCGACATAATATTTCCGTATTTGCTGAATTTGACGCGTACTTTACTGAAAATTGGAATCTTGTTTTTGCAAGTCGCTACGAAGATTATAGCGACTTTGGAGACACGTTTAATTCAAAATTGGCAACGCGTTACAGCATTACCGATAACCTATCACTTCGCGGTGCTATTAGCACAGGTTTCCGCGCGCCCTCGCTTGCGCAAACCTCCTATCGCCAAATTTCAACGGTACTTGAAAATAACCAACCGTTTGAAGTCGGTTTGTTCCCGACCGATGCGCCTTCAGCTAAAGCACTGGGTGCTAAAAAATTAGACGCAGAAGACTCGGTAAACATCACTGCGGGCTTTATCTACACTCAAGATAGTTTTAGTTTGACAGTTGATGCATATCGTATTGATATTGATGACCGTGTTGTGTTGTCGGAAAATTTAACAGGCCCAGCCGTGCAGCAAATTTTAGCAAACGCTGGCGAGTTAAATACTGAAAGTGTGCGTTACTTTACCAATGCTATTGATTCACGCACCCAAGGCGTCGATATCGTTGCTACCTATTCACTTGCGCTAAATAATCTGGGCGACGTGCGCTTAAACGCGGCTGCTAACTTCAACGATACCGAAGTAACGCATATCGACGACAACCCGGCGCAACTTAACTCACTAGGTGATGAATACGTGGTATTTGCACGTCGTGAAGTGGGTCGTTTTGAAGAAGGCACACCTGATAGCAAATGGAACTTATCTGCTGTTTGGAGCGTTAACCAATGGCAAACCACATTGCGCACCACTCGTTATGGTGAAGTTGCTGATATTTCAACAACCGCTGCTCGCGATGAATATCTGAATGCGAAGTGGATAACCGACCTAGAAATAGCATACCAAGCAGACAAACACTGGCAGTTTGCTGTAGGTGCAAATAATCTGTTTGACCAATATCCGCAGGCAACTGTAGACAACATTGGCTATTCAAACTTTAGCCAGATATTCCCATATACAGCCTACTCGCCATACAGCTTAGATGGCCGTTTCCTTTATGGTAATATTAC
>NZ_PJAR01000042.1 GCF_002836745.1 Glaciecola sp. 33A
GGAACCAACGGTAAAACCACCACGTCTAGAATGTTAGCTAGCATTATGAAAAGCGCTGGATTTACCACCGGTATGACTTCAACAGATGGTGTCTATATCGATGGGCACCTTACAGTGAAGGGTGATATGACTGGTCCAACCGCAGCCCAAATTGTATTACGTGACCCTAGTGTCGATTTTGCCATTATGGAAACTGCGCGCGGCGGTATCGTTAAACGCGGCTTGGGTTATAGCACATGTAACGTTGGTGCGTGTTTAAATATTTCAGCCGACCATTTAGGTCAACGAGGCATCGATACCTTAGAGCAATTAGCACAAATTAAACGGGTTGTTGTTGAAGTAGCCCAAGACTGCGTTGTGCTTAACGCAGATGATATCCATTGTCTAGAGATGGCAGAGTTTTGCGAAGCCAAACAAATTTGTTATGTCACTATTGATTCTGGTCATGGACTGGTGCGTGAGCATATTCGTCAAGGCGGCATGGCGGTTGTGTTAGAAAAAGGTATTAATGGGGAAATGATCACGATTTATGACAACGGGGCTCATATTCCTTTGTTATGGACGCATTTGATACCAGCAACGATTGAAGGCAAAGCAATGCATAACGTGCAAAATGCAATGTTCGCAACGGCAATGGCATATAGCTTTGATACTTCATTAGAAAATATTCGCCAAGGTTTGAGAATATTTAATACGTCATTCTATCAAGCCCCGGGTCGACTCAATATCTTTGATGAACACCCGTTCAAGGTTATTTTAGATTACGCGCATAACCCCGCAGCAATTAAAACAATTACCGATTTAGCCGGGCGTCTAGGTGTGAAAGGAAAGCGTAGGCTCGTATTGGCTATGCCAGGTGATAGACGAGATGAAGATATTATAGAGGCAGCCAAAATTGTGGCTTCTACTTTCGACAGTTTTGTGTGTAAAGCCGATGATGATCGTCGCGGTCGCGGACACGATGAAGTGCCAATGTTACTCAAGCAAACCTTACAAGCTAGCGGTGTTGATGCGAAAGATATTCAGGTAATACCAAGCGAAGCTGACGCGGTTGAAGCTGCCTTAGTAAGTTGTACTCCGGGTGATTTACTCATTATTTTAGGCGATAACATTACCCGTTGCTGGAAACAGATCGTACACTTTAATAACGTATCTGAGCACCCTGGAAGCGATATGGATAAACCATCGAGTGACTTCCCCGAAAAATTATATGAACCTATTGAGCACAAATTTGAACTACAAGAAGGTACCCGAATTGTACAAGATGAGCGCGGTGTTCATATTGTTGTTGATAGAGAAGAAGACGCTGATTAAATTGCGTATAAGTAAGATAATGAGTGGTGATACTGATGGCTTTTGAACTTGATGAGGTGAGAAGGTTAACGGGTCCTAATTTATTATCCAATGACCCCGGAGCGATAATAGATGTGTTTTTTGATGACGTCGAGGCGCAAGTTGTTATTGATTGTTGGCAAAAGCACCTTTATCACTGTCAGGTGAGTTTGGGTGGTGAGTATGCATGGCCGTCTAACTGCTATGATAGACATTATAAAGGCGGTGCAAGTATGTCGATTTCTGCGCCTATGGATTTACTTTATAGTGCATGCGACTTAATTGAACTTGCTTGGGACCTATGTGCTGCCGAGTTTTCTGTAGGTGACAATCGCCAATACAGCGTTTCAATGTTGCCTCGTTTGGCAGCACTAAAAGTAACGATTGTTGAGGAGAGAAACCCACAATTACTTGAATTCATGCAGCAAGCTAAGGCCCACGACGTTGTTTGTTTAGTAGACGATGATGAAATTAGCCTTGGTATGGGATCCAAATCTGAAACATGGCCTATTGATGCATTCCCAGATCCTCAAGATGTTAGCTGGCAGCACTATTCTACTATTCCATTAGCCCTAATCACAGGAACTAATGGAAAGTCGACGAGTGTTCGCTTAGCCGCCGGAATTGCAAAAGCAGCTTCCCTGAGTGCAGGTGTAACCTCGACTGATTTTATCAAAGTGGGAGACACAATTATTGATGACGGCGATTATTCAGGTCCTGGTGGTGCAAGACTGGTGCTCAGAGATAAGCGTACTGAAATTGCATTTTTGGAAGTTGCTCGAGGCGGTTTATTGAGACGTGGTTTACCGGTTCAATTCGCAAATGTCGCTTTGATTACGAATGTGGCTGCTGATCATCTAGGGCAATATGGGATAAATACAGTCGAGGAAATAGCAACGGTTAAAAGTATGGTTTCAAAAGCTATTCCACAAGGGAATGACTTTACGAAAGGCATGCTTGTGTTAAATGCAGATGACGTGTTGCTAGTAAAAGAGTCTGAAAAGCTATATGTTCCTATTTGTTGGTTTAGTGAAAATGAACATAACCCTCAAATATTACGCGCATTGAGTCAACATCATCCCTGTGTTTTTGTGCGAAATAATGAGCTTGTATATAGCCACAGTGAGCAAGTCATCATTGCTGCTGTTAGTGATATTCCGATGACGGTAAACGGCACTGCAAAGCACAATATACAGAACGCTTTGGGTGTGATTGGGCTAACTAAGGCGCTAGGAATTAGTAATGATGACGTTATTTCTGGACTAATGAATTTTAGCAGTGATGCAAGCGATAATCCTGGACGTGGCAACATCTATGAAGTTAACGGCGTAACGGTTATCGTTGATTTCGCGCATAACAGTCATAGCATGCAAGCTGTGGTCAATATGGCGTCAAATATGCCAGCGAAGGCTAAGCACGTTATGTTTAGCCATGCAGGTGATCGTTCTGATAAAGATATGCTTGACGTTGCTAACGCAGTAAGTGAATTACGTCCTAGTACTTATGTATTAGCTGAGATTAAGAAATATCTTAGAGGACGAGAGCTAAATGAAATTTCTTTTTTAGTTAAAGCACATTTGCTTGCAACCGGTATTGCAGAAAAAGACATTATACTCGCTAGTGATCCTTTAGATGGCACTAAGAAAATAATGGATCGCGCTGTTGTTGGTGACCTTGTTCTATTATTTGTCTTAGATGATAGAGAGAAAGTGCAGGCGCTGCTCACAGATAGATAAAATTTTATAAACAGGATAATGCGGTACCCGCGCTATTCTCATGAATACCGTCGTTATTTCTGTCACTGCTGAGCTTTATTTTCCCCTGCAAACTCACTGTTAGTAATCTTGCGTATTTAGCGTCGTTTGAGGCTGGGCAGATACGCACACTTGCTGGGCTTGCAGTGATCCCACTTTCATAAAACTTGATAGTCTTTTTGCGACTGTAAAGTTGATTGCTGTCATGACTTTTTGGCATGCTCATCAGCATAGGCTCCTGAGGGTCTCTTTCATTATTGTTATTAGTGTCAATAAAGACAATTTTGGGTCCATTCCAGTCAGTATCGCAATGACTGTAATCGCTAGTGGGGCACAATAAGGTCAGTTGCTGTTGCTCAATTGCCTTAAAGCGTGCAAAGCGAATTAGGCTATTTAATTGATTAGTTTCAGAAGTAATTCTAGCTTTGGTAATAATCGACAAAAAACTAGGCACTCCAAGTGTCCCTACTATTGCTAAAATACCAACAATAACCATCAATTCTACAAGTGTTGTGCCTTCATACCGAAATTGTGGTTTGCTTCTTGGATTTTTTTTAGCTTGTCGGTTACTCATATTTCGGCATTCCTTTGCTTATATTTTATTTCTATTCATTGTAATTTGATAATGAGTAATTGCTACTGAACCTGTTGACAGTTTTTGCTATCATTCTGAGATACTGGATAATTATTGAAGATTGCCGTTTATATAACGCTTTTACCTCATTTAGGAACTTAAATTCACTTGCTTCCCATACAGGAAATACTTAAGGCACTCGCACTGCAACTGGCAGATGGTAACGCTATTGTTGTTGCACCACCGGGAGCGGGGAAGTCAACAGCACTGCCACTGTTTTTGTTACAGCAACCGGCTTTTCAACATAGTAAAATTATTATGCTGCAACCGCGTCGTATTGCAGCGCGAAACATTGCCTACTATCTGTCTGAAAAATTGGGCGAAAAGGTAGGTAAAACAATTGGCTATCGGGTGCGTGGTGAAAATGTAACCAGTGCCAACACCCGCTTGGAAATTGTTACCGAAGGCATTCTTACGCGCATGTTGCAGGCGAAGCCTGAGCTTCCAGGAGTTGCACTTATTATCTTTGATGAGTTTCATGAGCGCAGTATTCATGCGGATTTTTCATTAGCATTAAGCCTAGAAGTACAGCAAGCGTTGCGTGATGATCTGCGAATACTAGTTATGTCGGCCACATTAAATGCACAGGCAATTAGCAAAATAATGCCTGATGCAAAGTTACTAGAGTCCAAAGGCAGAAGTTATCCCGTTGATATTAAATACGTTGCTTCAAATCCAAAAATACCAGTTGTTGATAGGGTCTGTGAACTGCTAATTCAAACCTTTAGTTGCCATGACAAAGACTTTCTGGTTTTTTTACCTGGGGCATATGAAATTAGAAAGGCAGCTGAAATTCTGTCTCGAAAGCTACCAGATTGTGTTGTTTTACCCCTTTTTTCAGACCTCAATAAACAACATCAGCAAGAAGCATTAATGCCTAATAAAGAAGGCAAAAGAAAAATTGTATTGGCAACCAACATTGCGGAAACAAGCCTGACCATTGAAGGAATAGAAGTAGTTATTGATAGTGGAATTGAGAAAAAGGCAATATTCGATTTACGCAGAGGTATTACTCAACTAACGAGCCAAAAAATATCACAAGCTTCGGCCACCCAGAGAGCAGGCCGGGCAGGGCGAGTTATGGCGGGTACTTGTTATCGTTTATGGTCAAAAGAATTGCATGGTCGACTTGCGCAACAATCAACGCCGGAAATACTGCAATCTGACGTTTCAGACTTAGTATTAGAAGCCGCTATTTGGGGCGCGCCAATTGCCGACCTAGCGCTTATTGACCAACCGAATTCGGCACAACTCTCGCAAGGTAAAGAGAAACTAATGAGTCTTGGCGTTATTGAGAAAAGTCATAAAATAACCGAATTTGGTCGCCAAGTGCATGCGCTGGGCGGTAATGCAAGCATTGCCATTATGTTACTAAAGAGTGCTCAATTGAGTCTAGCTCATCAGAGTCTGGCTTGCGCATTGGCTGCGCTGCTTGAAAGTAAAGATCCATTACCGCAAGCGCAAACTGTTGAAGTGACGCCCCGATTGACCTTTTTGCTAAAAAATAAACAGCACAGCATTTGGTTGCTTATTAAGCAATGGCACCGCAAGCAAAATATTCAATTAGTTGAATGGCCTTTACAAGACCTCGCGATTGTTCTGGCTTTTGGTTTTCCTCAGTGGATAGCAAAATATCGCTCAGAAGGACGTTTTAGTTTGGCTAATGGTAGCGGCGCGACGTTGAGTATTAATGATCAACTGTTGCGACATTTAGGACCTCAATCGTTGTCGCAAAATAACCAATGTTGGTTAGCCGTCGGGCATATGCAGCTGACCGACAAACAGAAGGATAGCGCCATTATTCGATATGCTGAACCAATAAAATTTGAACAGATACAAACTCATTTTTCAGCATTTTTTGACGACAAAGAAATAGTCCAATGGGATGAAGAGAAACAACGGATTAGCGCATTTGAATCACAATTTTTTGGCAGTATCTCATTTTCTAAAAAACCACTTCCTAAGCCTTCGTCAGTGTCTTTAAATGACGTATGGCGGCAGCAAATACTGAAAAAAGGAATACCGGCGATACCTTTTGATACTCGTACAAAGCAATTAATCAAAAGAGTCAGTTTGTTAAATGCAGGAGTAAATATAGCGGAGCAAAACGAAGCGTTTCCGGATTTTTCTGACGCCGCATTGCGACAGAATATTGATCAATGGCTGTTGCCATTTTTGAATGGCAAGACTACGTGGCAGGCATTTGTCAACCTGCCATTTTATCAGCTGTTGAGTCAGCAAATGGATTATCAGCAACTCAAAAAGCTTGATTCATTACTACCAGAAAGTATCATTATTCCTACAGGGAGAAAAGCTGGAATTGATTATAATGAGGACGGTAGAGCGTTATTGTCTGTGAGAATGCAAGAGCTATACGGCATGCAACAGCACCCCACACTATTAAATGGCAAACTAACTATTACTTTTGAATTACTTTCACCCGCGCAAAGACCCTTGCAAACAACGGACGATCTGATTGGGTTTTGGCAAGGGAGCTATAAGCAAATTCAGAAGGAAATGAAGGGCCGTTACCCGAGACATTTTTGGCCAGACGACCCAGCTAATTCACCTGCTACTGCCACTGTCAAGAAGCGAATGCCGCAATAGGACGTTAAACGACGACAGTTTGTCCAATAACAAAGGCGTAGATTGCATAAAAGTGGCAAGCTGCGCCTAATAGCACAAATAAATGCCATATAGCATGCGTGTAGTGTTTATGTTTTGCCATATAGAATGGAATACCCAAGCTATATGCGGCACCACCTAAGAATAAAAATATGAACCCGGTTAAAGGAACAGCATTGTAAATGGGTACAATAATGAGCAAGGCCAACCAACCCATAACAGCATAAGTAGTCACAGCTAGTTTCGGGTATTTGTCTTTAAAGATGGCTTTGAAACCGACCCCAAATAATGCTACCGCCCATATAGTAATAATACTCACAGTAGACACCCAGCCATCAATTGCAACCACTAAAAAAGGTGAATAAGTGCCGGCAATCAGCAAATAAATAGCAATGTGGTCGGCGCGTTTTAGTATGGGCTTTAACCTTGAGTTACTGACTGAGTGATACAAGGTAGATGCCCCAAACAAAAGCACCATTGAGCTTCCAAAAACAATAGATGATATGACTTCTGCCAAGCCATTACTTTTAAGCAGCAGCGCGCCAAGGCCTAGGACTGCCAACGCAAAGCCAAAAAAATGAGTAAACGCATTCAACCGCTCTTCTAACTTACTGTATTGATGTATTTGTGGACTGGCTGTTTGCTTCACGATAATGGCTTATTTGAGTGTTAATTTAGTTTCAACTTACAATTGTACGCTGAAAAGATGACGTTTAAAAGGCGGTAATTTAATTAGCATATTGTCAAATGTAGGTTCAGTAACCTTTCGTCCAAAAGCGCACTCGGCAAACGGGTTTGTTGGGCTTCAATTGATTTTGATGTATCAACGTTTTCTCCACTGACAGTTTATTCATTAACATATAAAAAATCTTCAGCTATACTTGCAAGTGATTATTTATATCTTTAAGTAACATGCCGATAGTAGACTATGCCATGAGCTGGATTTTATTAATAAACATACAGATGGACTAAAGGTAGACATGATATGAAGCGTGTGTGGTTCACTACATTATTATTTAGCTGTCTAATATTGCCCCTTCCTCTCTCTGCTCAGATTAGTTCATCACAATCCAAAGCTAATCAATTAGTCAATTTAATAAGACATGATACGAGTTTATCTTCTGCAAACAAAATAATTGCCTACGAAGCATTGCTCAACAGAGAAAAAATAAAAGAAGATCTAAATGACATCGCAATACTTATATTTAACGAAGCGCTTCTGGTTGAAATGTTAAAAGTAGGAAGTTATGCAGAAATAACAACGTTATTTAAAACGTTTACCCCCTTGAAAAATATTAATAAAACTAATAAAACTATAGATAGTTACCTTCCCTTACTGCGCAGTGTTGCTAATGCCTATTTAAATTTGGAAGAATTTGACAGTGCCAAAGTGTTATTAGCAGAAATGAAGTCCTACCTATCACTATATGACATAACATACGTTAACAAAGCCTATTTTTTTCTTGCTGCTGGTCAACTCAGCATAAGGACAGAAAATTACAAAGAAGGTTTAATAATGTTGGGACAGGCCATGAAGGCTTTTGAAGAAAGCGAAAGTCTAAGTGACATAAATAGGAGCAAAAGAATATCTACCGTACTCAGTTACATAGGTAATACATACTACACTTTGGGTGACTATAAAAACGCCATAAAGTATTACGAGAGGGGTCATGATAAAGCAGATAATTTGTTAAGCCCTACTAATATGCTTATTTATAATAATAACATTGCTTCATCCCAGCTTGCATTGTTACAGTGGGAACAAGCCCTCAAGTCAGCTACTGTTGCCTCTCAACAAGCAAAAGCAATAGACAACTATATATACTTTGCATCATCAAATGAAACTGCTGCCCGCGCAAAACATGGTCTTGGAAAAAGTGCTGAAGCAATCGAAATAATACATAAATCAATCTATACATATAAAGAAAACAATTACACGCAAAAGATCATAGAAGCGCTAGCTTATGAAGCTGAATTCCATATTAGTTTAGGCCATTGGGATGAAGCGAAAAAGGATGTAATGGAGGCTTACTTCGTTCTCAAAAACTCAAAAAATCCAGCGATACCGTCGGTTACATTGCTTAAATCTAGTTTTCTTATTGAAGAGCGAAATGGTAATTCGGATAAAGCAAGTTTTTACCGAAAACAGCTAATAAAATTAGAAGGAGAGAATTTTAAAGCCAAAAAAAAGCAAGACGCACAACGCTTAATGTTAAATTTCGAGCTTGAATTAGCCGAAGAGAAATCGCTGCGCTTAGAGCAAGAAAATGAACTTAAATCGATTATTATAGAAAGAAATCAAAGCAAGCATAGATTTTTAATGACCGTCATTTCTCTTGCAATCGCAATGCTCGTGTTACTTGTGTATGTCTATATGAGAGAGCGTAACTTGAAATTAAAGATGAGTCATTTAGCTATGACTGATTACTTGACAGGCTGCCCAAATCGCAGAAATGCCATGCATCAAGCAAAAGTCATGCTGAGCAATCAGGTCAATAAAAAATATTCAATGACAATTGCTATTTTAGACGTCGATAACTTTAAAGCAGTTAACGACACATATGGACATGATGTAGGCGACAAAGTCCTTCAGAACTTATCGTCAATTATGCTCGGTGCGCTGCGGGAAACAGATGTTATGGGTCGGTATGGCGGCGAAGAGTTTATAATACTTTTACCCAATGCAGGCGAAAAAGAAGTGACAATGATATTTTATCGAATGCAACAAGCACTGAAAAATCATATCTGTGAATATAAAGGTGAAAGTATCATACTACCAATAACTATAAGCATGGGCGCTTCTGTGGTTTCTTATGTTCCAGAACAACTTGATGAAAACGAGCAAAAACTGTTACTCGATACCATTATTAAAAAAGCCGATATTAAAGCCTACGAAGCTAAAGAAGAGGGGAAAGATCAATTAAGGTTTGTTGCGGTATCTATTGACAGTTAGTTAGCGCTTAAGGCATCCACTTCCCTTCTTTGCATTCCTTCAACGATGGCAATATTATAATAAATTTTGTTTATTCATGGCTTACCCAGTCTATAAGCAATGCACCACGATTAGTCATCGTTGCCTTATCTAACTGCTTAAACCCTCGGAATTTCTACTCAATGCTATCTACACGGATCGATTGTTAACAATCAGAACAATTGAGTTGATTTATTTCTATCCAGATTAACCAAGCCGCTATGTTGCTAAATAGCGTCAGCTCCGGCCTATAGACGCTACAAGAGATTATTTTTTATATTGTTGGCTTTCACCGTCTACTCTTTTATACATAGGTATTGATTAGGTCAATCTTATTGGGTATAACATGTGGCTAGAAATCTTCACAACAGTGATATGCATATTGAACTGGTAATATCTGGGCTTTTTTTAGTTGCTGATATCAAACAAGTTGTGCGTAACCTAGATAATTTGAAACATAATAATAAGCTCGAGCACAAAAGCTCGGCGTAGCTGTATTAGGAGCAAGTACCATGACGTTGTTAACAACACGCAATTTAACTCGCGCGTTAGTGTTGTGTTTGGCATTGTTCTACCTAACCATCATTTCTGAATTTTTCGACTTCAACATTCTGAATAGACTTCCTAGCGTTAATATAGGTGCGGTTATTGTAACTTGCGCATTAGGTGTTTTTTGGCTTGTATTCAGTATCCGGGCTCGTCACAGACATTAAAGGGCAAATTTGCAGGGCGTGATTTCGTTTTAATCACGAAATTCTTTGCAGAATAATGAGACATGCCTGCGCTAAGTGCTACAATCACTTTTTTGTATGTTGAGAACGACTTCGTATTATGCTTTTGCTTATTATATATGTGCTCATTGCACTTGGTTTTTCGTTTATATGTTCAATTGCGGAAGCCGTAATACTTAGCGTTTCGCAAGCGTATATCTCGTTACTAGAAAAAGACGGGAAGCCCTCCGGTACACTGCTAGGCAAATTAACCAGCGACATCAATAAACCATTATCTGCAATACTCACCTTAAACACCGTTGCACACACAATGGGTGCTGCGGGTGCTGGTGCTCAAGCAGCTGCGGTATTCGGTGATGCCTATTTGGGGGTTATTTCTGCAGTGCTGACTCTTCTGATCCTTGTTTTTTCAGAAATTATTCCAAAAACACTCGGCGCAACCTATTGGCGACGATTGGCTCCAGCAACGGCACATTTTCTCAAATATTTAATTATTGTTTTGTATCCATTCGTAAAAATGTCTGAAAAATTAACCCGTGGATTTAAAGAAGACAGTCCGCTCAAAGGCTTAAGTCGAAGCGAGTTATTGGCAATGGCGGAGTTGTCTGGTCAAGAAGGGCAATTAGCCAAACAAGAATCACGTTTTTTAAAGAACTTATTACAGTTACATGCGTTAAACGTAAAAGACGCGATGACTCATCGTACGGTCGTATTTTCAGCCCCTGAATCAATGTCAGTCAACGACTTTATGAAACAGAAATTACCAACGGAATTTTCTCGTATCCCCATTTATGAAGATGACCATCGCGAAAATATAAGCGGCTTTGTTATTAAGTCCGATATCCTATTGGCTAAAGCGAATGGCGAAGATGACAAGAAGCTTAGCGAAATGAGCAACTCCTTACCCACCGTCTTAAGTAGCATGCCATTATCCAGCACATTCGATCAGTTTTTGAAATCTCGCATTCATATGATATTAGTTGTAGACGAATATGGCGGCTTAGAGGGCTTGCTGACGCTAGAAGATTTACTTGAAAGCCTTCTAGGTATCGAAATAGTAGATGAAAGCGACACTAACGTGAGCATGAAACAGCTCGCAAAAGTGATGTGGCGTAGACGTGAACGTCGCCTTTTGACCAAAGACAGTAATAAATAATCTGTCTACATAAGACAAGATCAAGTGTTGTTTTTGATCTTGTCTATTTTGCTGGTGGGTTCGAACTCCTGTAAGACTTGGTGCCAAGCCGCCAAGTGATTTGCATAGTTTTGTTTTAGCTGACTACTCACTTCTTCAACATCTAACAAGTCCGCTGGAATTTCTGCTAATATACGCCAATGATTCAGGGTATTTGTGGCCGCAGCGCAAAGCTGTGAGATAGATGCGTGAGCCTGTTTTGAGTCTCCGATATTATGATCGGTTTGGATGCAAAGTAATGCAAGTGGGGAACCAGTGATCGGTGCCATATTCTTGGTTACCTGATAATCGCGTAATAGCTGCTGATAGTTGTCGTTGTCCTCGTCAATATCCCTGCCACTGTCGTTTACTTCTTGAATAATCGCATGGGCATAACCCATTGTGTCGAAGGTACTTAGGTGCAATTGTTGGAATATACCTTCCTTCGCTTGCAACCGAGGGTCTACAAATTTTTCATCAGACATTTATTGTCCTCCATAAGCAACATGAAATATTAACACGAAACGTGAAACATGTAGTCTATACGTCAAATAGTCAATATTGTTTTCTCTTATATGTAAAAACAGCAAAAGAATATAAAAATAATACGGGTAAAAATTAATTATGGGGACGTGTTTGATGATAGCTGTCTTTGCTAGACCAAGGTCTTATATTCCAGTTTGATTGTTCCTCTATCCTACTAACCTTTAATGCTAATGGAGTTTGTAATGAGTTTTCGCGTGGGTGCTTTGCTATTAATATCTTTATTTTTGAGTTTCTGTGCGAAAGCGTCGCAACAAATCGACGCTGTTGGGTCAAGTATTTTAGATTTAACCGCGACAGCCTATGGTTTTATTGCAATTATCATTTTCGTTATTGCTTATGTCTTTGTCATCTTAGAGGAAAAGCTACACTTACGTAAATCGAAACCAGTGCTGCTAGCTGCCGGTATTATTTGGATTTTGATCGCTGTAGCTTACTTAGGAGAACCCAATCATTTGCTTGTAGAGCAAGCGATTCGACACAACTTCTTGGAATATGCCGAGTTGTTTTTCTTCCTATTGGTTGCAATGACATACATAAACGCGATGTTAGAGCGCGGTGTCTTCGATGCCCTGCGTGATGTGCTCGTCAGCAAAGGCTTCAGCTATAAAAGTTTGTTTTGGTTAACGGGTGTGCTCGCATTTTTCATTTCGCCAATTGCCGATAATCTGACCACCGCACTAGTTATGTGCGCAGTCATCATGGCAGTAGGCAAAGACCAACCTAAATTCATCGGATTGGCTTGTATTAATATTGTTGTGGCGGCTAATGCTGGTGGTGCTTTTAGTCCCTTTGGTGATATAACCACATTGATGGTTTGGCAAAAAGGCATTCTTGAATTTTGGACATTCTTTAAGCTATTTATCCCTTCTGTAGTCAACTTTTTGATACCGGCGTTTATTATTAGTTTCGCCGTTCCACCTGGCAAGCCTGTAACGCAAATTGATGCTCCAATTTTCAAGATAAAACAAGGTGGATTAGTCATTGTCGGTTTGTTTCTTGTCACTATTGTCACCGCGATTAGCTTCCATTTAGTGCTGCACTTACCGCCAGTTTTTGGCATGATGACAGGCCTTGCCTATTTGAAGTTGTATGCTTTTTTCCTCAATCGACATTCTAAAAATGGGGACCAGGACCCAGATGCTTCTCCGGGCTCAACGCCAAATGGTAGTTATGGAAAATTTGATATTTTCAATAAAATTGCACAAGCAGAATGGGACACATTGTTCTTCTTTTATGGTGTTATTTTAGCCGTAGGTGGCTTAGGGTTTATGGGCTATTTAGGCATGACATCTGAATTCATGTATGGCCAGCTAGGTGCATTAAATGCCAACATTCTAGTAGGTGTATTATCAGCTATTGTGGATAATATTCCGGTCATGTTTGCGGTGATCACCATGAATCCTGAAATGAGCGAAGTACAATGGTTGTTAGTGACACTGACCGCTGGCGTTGGTGGAAGCCTGCTTTCTATTGGTTCCGCAGCGGGCGTTGCATTGATGGGGCAAGCTCGCGGTCATTATACGTTTTTTGGTCATCTAAAATGGACTCCTGCAATTGCGCTAGGTTATGGCGCTAGTATTGGCGTGCATATGCTTCTGAATGGCTAAGGCTGCGCTCTTATGCAATATACAAAAATGGTTGCTTTGACAAACAAGCCCACTGAATTTATGCATTCTTGGGCGTTTACTTTTATCTTATTTCGTTAAGGTGTAACTTTTTAGCTTGAATTTTGGCATAATACCGCCACTTTTTGTGGTACGCGCAAAATCACTATATTCACATAAGTGAAAATGGCTTGAGGGGCATAATGAAAGCATTAGATATAAAGGGCTTGGCGAAAACCTATAAAGGTGGAGTACAGGCGCTAAAAGGGATTGATTTAACGGTTGAAGAAGGTGATTTTTTCGCCTTGCTAGGACCCAACGGTGCCGGTAAGTCAACCGCTATTGGAATTATTAGCTCTCTGGTTAATAAGTCTAGTGGCAGTGTGAAAGTATTCGAACACGATCTAGCGACTGATATTGTTAATGCTAAAAGCTGCATTGGGCTAGTACCTCAAGAATTTAATTTTAACCAGTTCGAAACTCTATTCCAAATTGTGGTCAATCAGGCCGGTTATTATGGTGTTCCTCGTTCAATTGCAAAAGAGCGCGCTGAAAAGTACCTCAAGCAATTAGACCTGTGGGATAAACGGAACTCTGCAGGTAGAGAGCTATCAGGTGGCATGAAACGCCGTTTAATGATTGCTCGTGCGTTAATGCACGAACCTCGTATGTTGATACTTGATGAGCCTACTGCTGGTGTTGATATTGAGGTGCGTCGTTCAATGTGGACCTTCCTTAAGAAAATCAATGAAGAGGGCATTACTATTATTTTGACTACACATTATTTGGAAGAGGCTGAAATGTTATGTCGAAATATTGCGATTATTGATGAAGGAAAAATTGTTAAAAATACTAGCATGAAGGCCCTATTAGCGACATTAAACGTTGAAACCTATGTGTTCGATATTGCATCGGGTGCAAATCAAATAAGTATTGAGGGTTTTGAGACACGAGCTAATGATGACCAAACCTTAGAAGTCGATGTGCTCAAAAAAGGAGGCTTAAATCCGGTCTTTGAGGAGCTATCAAAACAAAATATCGAAGTGATGAGTATGCGCAATAAGTCGAATCGACTAGAGGAGTTATTTGTGCGCCTAGTCGAAGCAAATCAAGCAAAAGGAACTACCAATGAGTAATCGTAATATGACGGCGCTCTATACCATTTGGATTAAAGAGTGCACTAGATTTTTACGCATTTGGGTACAAACGTTAGTACCGCCCGCTATCACAATGTCGCTTTATTTTGTGATTTTTGGCAAGCTTATGGGGGACAGAATAGGTCCAATTGACGGCTCTAGTTACATGGAGTTTATTGTTCCTGGATTAATTATGATGGCAGTGATAACGAGCTCATATTCGAATGTGTCGTCTTCATTTTTTAGTGCGAAATTTCAGCGTAATGTCGAGGAAATCCTCGTCGCTCCAGTACCCACATGGGTTGTTATTATGGGCTTCGTAGGTGGAGGCGTAGCGAGGGCTTCTATTATAGGCGTGGTTGTTATTTTTGTATCAATGTTTTTTGTTGACATAAAAATAGCGCATTATGCAGTCATTATCGTGACTATTTTACTCACCTCTATCTTGTTCGCTACAGCAGGGTTAATCAACGGTATCTACGCCAAAAGCTTTGACGATATCAGTATTATTCCTACCTTTGTGCTAACCCCTCTCACTTATCTCGGGGGTGTATTTTATTCAGCATCGATGCTAGAAAAAGTATTTAATGACTTTTGGCAGGGTGTAATCCAAATCAATCCGATTTATCATATGGTAAATGCATTTCGTTACGGTTTTTTAGGCAGCGCTGATGTTAATTTTATATTAGCACTTAGTATGTTGGTTGGCCTAAATGTGCTGTTATTTGCGGTTGCTTACCGTCTACTCTCTACCGGTACTGGTATTCGCACTTAATGGAATCGAGTCCAAGAGAAATTACGACGAATCAGCGTGGCATTCACGAAGACCTTACTGATATTGTGAATAAGTATCGACACTCTGAATTTAAAAAGCCGATTGCTGAACACACTCAAGAAAGCTTCGAGGGGGTCATTGAGTGGCTAGGTAATTGGCAGGGTGACGTCATCATTGACGCTTGTTGCGGTGTGGGCGAAAGTAGTATCGTACTTGCTCAACAACATCAGAATGCTAAGGTCATTGGTATTGACAAGTCGGCCGTTCGCCTGAATAAATACACACATTACAAGCGCCAAAAAAATCATAATAGCAGTGACAATGTCAGGGTGTTTCAAGCTGACCTACATGATTTCTGGCGGTTAATAGCTGAGTATCTGAAAACAGCGAAATGGAATATAAGTAAACAATGCCTGTTTTATCCCAATCCTTACCCTAAAAAAGCTCAGGTTCAAAAGCGTTGGCATGCGAGTCCCGCATTCATCGCTCTGCTTGGTTGTTCAACTAATATTGAAGTTAGAAGTAATTGGCTAACCTATCTTGAAGAATTTCAACAAGCACTGCATATTCATGGCGTAAAAAGCCAAATTTATCCTATTATCGGTGCCCCAATTACCCCGTTCGAACGAAAATATACTGAATCAGGCCAACCATGTTGGCGGCTTCATACGCTTGCTGAGGGCGAAGACAGGTAAAACCCTTGTCCATAATCAATCCCCAGTGAAGTGACTAACTCAAGCGTTTTTTTGTCTTCAATGTGTTCAGCAACCAGTTTCGTATTATCAATTTTGCACAACTCGACAAGTTCAGTTAGTACTTTTTTATCTACATAGGGATTATTTATCATTATTCCTGAAAGCTTAATAGCTTGAATTTTTAACTTTAGTGCTTGCGTCAAAATAGCACAGGACGTTGACACATCGTCTATGATGATAGTTAAATTTGGACAGTTCTCATTTAAATGAGCGACTACTGCAAAGTGCTTTTTCAAGGTTGAATGGGAAATCTCAATACCAAATAGAGTCGTCAATGTATTTTCATGAGAGCGTATCAACCAAGTCACTAAAGACTCGTCATTTAAATCTTTTTCGCTCAGGTTTATACTCCATGGCATATTGCGGTGAACGCAATAGCGGCGACTTTGTTCGTACATATGATGTGTTAATTCGATATTCCAATTCTTTTGTTCAACAATGGTCAAAAACTCACTAGGTAAAAAAATATGTTCATTTTCACCCAATAACCTGGCTAAGCACTCATATCGCCACACTCGGTTACTCTGCAAATTCATTATTGGCTGAAAGTATGGAACGATACGTTCCATTTTGAATTCTGTTTCGACCTGTGAGTGACCCATTTCAATACCCTGTCCTAATTTTGCGAAGGTTCAAACTTAACTGTCTGTTTAATATGTATCAGTTCTAATCGCAAAATCTTGAGTGTTTTCAACAAATCCACCTATATTTACATTAATTTAATGTGTTTTGTCGATAATTGTCACATTCAGGATCTTGGTATTGATGAGGAAGTGGGGTAAAATTAGATCTTGAAAGTTTTCACCTAGGGTTACAAATTGGCAAAAGCAGAAGTTAGCTTAGAGCATTTATTTAGAGTTTTTACTAAACCTGAGCATAGTGATTCAACGTTAGCCAAAATAGAACGGCATTTATCTGACAATATTTCAGACTTCCTTTCTCAGCATGTGGTCACAAAAAAGACCTCTTTAGAAGAGATTGAAAAAGATTTCTCTAGTGCATCTGTGCCTGATAGTCCTGAATTTGTTTCTGAGCATGCAGAATCACTACTTAATAAATTGGTGGCTCATTCAGTTAATACCTATTCTCCCACGTTTATAGGTCACATGACGTCGGCTCTGCCGTACTTTCATTTAACCTTAGCCAAATTATTGGTTGGCTTGAATCAAAATCTGGTCAAAATTGAAACCTCAAAAGCGTTCACACCACTCGAACGACAGACCCTTGGCATGATGCATAATTTGATTTATCAGCAAGATGATAAATTTTATGAAGATTATCTGCACAGTGCGGATCATGCTTTGGGATCCTTTTGTTCCGGTGGTACGGTTGCGAACATAACAGCGCTGTGGATCGCTAGAAACCAATTATTGTCTGCCGATGGAAAGTTTCCGGGTGTCGCAAAAGCAGGTCTCGCAGCTGCTTACCGCCATTATGGTTACGAGAATATTGGGGTGATGTCATCTAATCGAGGACATTATTCATTGTCTAAAACAGTAGATGTATTGGGTATTGGTCGCGACAACATGCTTACGGTGCAAAGCCCGACACAGAAGCTTGATCCACAACAAGCGTTAAAGCTGGGTAAAGCTTATCAAGAGTCGGGCAACAAATTACTTGCCATTATTGGGATAGCAGGCACGACTGAAACCGGGCATGTTGATCCATTAGATGAGCTTGCTGATGTAGCAAAAGAATTGAATTGCTGGTTTCACGTTGATGCTGCTTGGGGCGGTGCAACGTTGTTTTCAGAACGTTATCGCAGTAAATTAGCGGGCATCGAACGAGCCGACTCTGTCACTATTGATGCGCACAAGCAAATGTATGTGCCAATGGGTGCAGGTATGGCTTTGTTCAAAGATCCAAAGCATAGTAATGCCGTGCGTCATCATGCACAGTATGTGCTGCGTGAGGGTTCTAAAGACTTAGGCGCAACGACGCTTGAAGGTTCGCGTAATGGTATGGCGATGATGGTGTATTCTTCATTACACATTTTGGGTCGTCGAGGCTACGAACTTCTTATTAATAAAAGTATTGAGTTGGCGTTTGAATTTGCCGAGATGATAAACGTTCATCCTGAATTTGAGCTAACCACGCAGCCCACTTTATCTTTACTTACCTATCGACTTAGACCTTTTTCGTTAGCTCAGTTAGCAGGCATGCCGGCATCGGATATTACGAATATCAATAACAAATTGAATAGTTTAACGGTGTCGGTACAAAAGCAACAACGTGAAGCGGGGAAGTCGTTTGTATCCAGAACACGGATTGAAATTGAGAAATACAATGGTGAGGCCATCACTGTATTTCGTGTGGTTTTAGCTAATCCTTTAACTACCAAGGAACATTTGTCTGACATTCTTCAAGAGCAATTAACGATTGCAAATAATAGCAGAATTTGGAATGAACTTTCCGTAAACCCGACATCGAAAATAGCATAGCTTTGTATTTTTCATTGTAAAAATGCAAAGCTACTGCGGCTTTATCACTCCTTATTTTATGATCTACAATTGCTTCTTCAACTTGTTGACTTGTTTCCTTAAGTCTTTATTGTCTGCTACCAATATACTCATCAGTAAATCTGATGCCGCCTTCTTATTGCCGGATTGAATATATAACTCCGCAATTCTTGCTTTTGCCCACTCCATGTTAGGCAGGTTATTGGTATCAAGTTTACTGCTTTCGACAGCGGCTTGTAGCTTGCCCATCGCCGCGAGGCCTACTTCAGTATTTTCTTTGGTTACCACTGCCGTGCGACCCACTTGATAAAGTGCATTCAATTTTGCACTCATATTTCGAATATAACCGCTTTGTGTTTCCCCTGTTGCAGGGTCTATAGCGAACTTCGGCTCTGGCATCCCAGCAGCTTGCTGGAATAGAGGAAAGGCTTGCTTGTAATCCTCCTGCTGTGCGTAGTAAGTAGCTAATCTAAACACAAAGTTAATCTCATACGGAAAGTCAGTTATTGCTTTTTGCAATGCTTGAGTGGCTTTTTCGGGCTTGTCGGTCAGTTGGTAAAACGCAACTTGTGACGACACTCCTTCTAGCGTATTTGCTTTTTGAATTGCTTGCAATTGTACCAACGCAAGCTCCTCATCGCCTCCTGCAATTGACGGTGCTGCAAGATAGAAACTCATCAAGGCTTTGCGATATTTAACCGTTGTTGGCTCCAGTTCAGTTGCCTTTACGAAACTATTTAACGATTTTTCGGCATAGCCTAAGGCACTAAAAATTGAACTTTGTGCTTGGTTTCCCATAATAACACCGCGTAAATAATGCAATTCTGCGTTTTTTGGAAAAGCGCGTACCGCCTCATTAGCCGTTTCTTCAGCATTATCCATATCAATGTTAGCTAAGTTTGAAATCATAGCGGCGTAACTTGCTGGGGTCTTAGCGACTGATTTTAATAAAGTAAATGCATCCTTGTACTTGCCTTGATCATTCAATGCTTTTGCTTTTAGCACTATTGGATTTACATCTTTAAATTGCGATTTTGGAGCTGCCGCAAATGCTGATGACAACGATAGACTTGCACCTAGGCTTACACTGAATAGCATCCAGAAGATGCCTACCGGTAATATATTAGGGGGTGATAGAGACATAGTAATTCCTTTTCGGTGCCGGCAATTTATGGCTATATGAGCGTTTTATTTTTATACCCCTAGCTTAGAGGGTTGTATATGAATATCAACTGAATGTAGCTATTGTCATGATTTAGTGTAGTTTAGCGCTCAATTTACTGGATTTCTGTCGAAGTGCATTTTTAGCTTGAATAAAGATTACTTTTTTGAACATAAAATTATTTATATTTTACAATTCATTTTTTGCATCCACCTTGCTGAGTCGCTCGTTTGGCTAATTAAGTGAAATAGAGGATTGTTATGGAACATGAAGAACTATTTTTTTTGCTGAAGAAAGTTGCTGTAGGCAACCAGCCCGCTTTTAACCAACTATACAAGATTACCAGTGGGCAACTTTTCGCTGTTGCACTTAAAATGTTAAAAAATAGAGATAGCGCCGAAGAAGCTTTGCAAGAGGCCTACGTTAGTATTTGGTATAAAGCTGATTACTATAAAGAAGGTCAAGGCACAGTACTAACTTGGATGGTGAGCATCATTCGTTACCGCGCCTTAGATATGCTGCGAAGCCAAAAAGTTAAAAAAGAAGACGATTTATCAGACGACATATTGAGCGAGTTAGACGCAACCGAAACGACTGGATCTGGATATGATATTAAAATTGAAGGCTGTATGAAAGAACTTGACCAACAGCAAAGGCAGGCAATTCATCTGGCCTATTTCAACGGCTTATCGCATTCCGAAGTGGTGGAACATTTGGATCATCCTTTAGGCACTATCAAAAGTTGGATTAGACGCGGATTAACCAGTTTACAGAGGTGTTTAGGTATATGAATTACGACAACCCACCATTAATATCTGCGTTAGCAGCTGAATATGTGCTTGGCACATTGAGGGGCAAAGCCAGAGAAAGATTTGAAGCGTTAAAATTTGAAAATGAAAATGTAGTCAAAGAAATTAAGTATTGGGAATCACATTTAAATAAAATGGCTTTGCATCTTCAGCCAATTGAGCCAAGAGAATATGTCTTACAAAATATACGACAACGATTAGGGTTTGTTGGCGCCGAAAATAGGGTTAGTGATGCCCCCGTAAATACAAGCAGTGTCAGACAATTTAAGCAACATAAAACGACTCAAAAAGATAAACATATGATCTGGAAATGGTGGTCTGGGCTGGCCACAGCAGCGGCACTAATTCTTGCAGTTTTGGTTTCAATAAACATTAAGGTTGATACTACGCAGCAAGTTCAGAGCCTTGCAGTCATAAGCAATGAAGACGCGCAAGTATTGTGGTCTATCGATGTTTTGGCGAACGATATAAGAGTCAAAGTGACTTCTTTTGTACCAAACCTGCCAAATAATGATTATCAACTTTGGATAGTTCCTGCTTCAGGTGCCGCTCCTATTTCAATTGGCGTAATGCAGCAATCGGGTGAGTTCTATTTATCGAAGCCGGTTGAGTTTGATAATATTGATATTGCGGCACTAGCGGTAAGTAAAGAACCAAAAGGAGGATCACCTAATGGAGCCCCGACAGATGTTCTTCATGCTGTTGAACTTGCGTTTATGTAAGTAAAGATATGCGCATGGAGCAGCATTTATTGCTGCTCCAGCCATCCCAAGAGTCGATTTCAAATCCCCCTTCAAAAATTACTTAATAAAAAAAAATTCTTTTGCATCCAATACAGACCCTCATGCGTTTGGTTTCCTGAATACCTAATTTATACCAATAAAGGAAATTATAATGATAAACACACGAAATACTAAAATAGCACTTGCGATAACTGCAGTGCTAACCGCTGGTGCAGCAAACGCATCAAGTCACCGTGAAGCGCCAAACATGACTAAAACACCAACAGTAGATTCAACAGATTTCTATATGTTTAATAGTTATGAAGAAGGTCGTGGCGATTTCGTCACCATAATTGCTAACTATATTCCTCTTCAAGATGCATACGGAGGTCCAAATTATTTTGCAATGGATCAAGATGCTACATATAGCATTCACATTGATAATGATGGTGATGCAAATGAGGACCTTACGTTTGCTTTTAATTTTACAAAGTCTAGTCCTGGTATTGCATTAGATATAGGCCCTGAAGGTGATAAGAAGTCCATCGCTGTGCCTTTAGTCAATGTCGGCGGAATTTCTGCAGGTAACGACGGCGCTGCAAACTTTTCTGAAACTTATGAGGTGTCTTTGATTGAAGGCTCAATGAGAAACGGAACAAGAACGGCGATAACCAGAACAAGTGGTGCCAGTGTTCAAAGTGATTATGGCAGCCAATCTACATTTGAAAAGCCATTAGATTATATCGGTAATAAAACATTTACAGATGAGGCCGGTTACTCTGCCTACGCAGGCGCTTACATTTATAACATGCAAATACCAGGTTGCTCTACTGAAGCAAAAGTTTTTGTCGGCCAACGTAAAGACGCATTCGTGGTTAACTTAGGAAAAACCTTTGATTTAGTCAACTACGTTCCTGTTGAAGGCGATAGTGTCCGAGGAAATGGGGATGGTAATGGTTTTCCAGATGGTATTACTCAAGATTCGTCTAACGATGACTTGATAGATAAAAATGTGACAAGTATCGCAATTGAAATACCTAAAAGCTGTATAACTGGCGAAGGAAACGGCGTTGTTGGTGGTTGGACTACAGCAAGTTTACCGCAAGTGAGGATTCTTAATCCAAACGCTACTTTCGATAAGCCGGCAAAGAGTGGTGGTGCACTAACACAAGTATCTAGACTGGGTTCACCATTAGTTAACGAACTAGTTATTGGTTTAAAAGATAAAGATGCATTCTCTTCATCACATCCAAAAGATGATGGTCAATTTGCTGACTATGTAACTAACCCTTCTTTACCTGAGTTATTGAATATTTTGTTCTTAGACGCCGTCAATGCCCGCACCGGCGGTGGATTTGAAACACTTGCTCCAACTAACTTCCCTAGAGTCGATTTAGTCACTGCATTCTTAACTGGTTTTCCTGGTGTGAATCAAATGTCTACGGTTACGGCATCTGAAATGCTACGTTTGAATACCGGTATTGCAGCGAGGCCAGCTGCTGAGCAGAGCCCATTTGGCGTCGCTGGTGATGATCTAGCTGGTTTCCCAAATGGTCGTCGTCCTGGTGATGATGTCGTAGATATCGCATTACGCGTAGTTATGGGCGCACTGTGCCACCCAATCCCTATCAATGGCGAACCACAAAACTTAGGTCTTTGTGAAGAGAGTGATGCGAGTGTTGGAAATCAAGCCTTTACTGACGGAGCGCCAAGCGACGCTAGTATGATGATGACAGCTTTCCCATACTTAGCTACTCCAATTGCCGGTTCTAAGTAATAATAGTTAAGGAGACAATTATGAAGATTAAAAAGTCTGTAATCAAAGTGGCGATAGCGATAGCTGGTGTTATAAGTTTATCTGGCTGTTTCGATAGTGATAATGATAAAGCGGCAACTGACGTTGCAGTCGCTTCCGCTCCAGTTAACGAAGCCCCTATCGCAATGTCTGTCGATTTAACTACGCAAACTGAAGTGGCTATCACTGACCAGTTATCAGGCTCAGATCCTGAAGGGCAAGTACTTACCTTTGAGCTCTCTTCAGAGCCTCAGTCTGGTAGTCTGACGATTGATGAAGATGGTACGTTCACATACCAGCCATTCAATGAAGTGACGGGTTCTGATGCGTTTACATACATGGTGACCGACGTTGGTGGCTTAGAGGCATCTGCAACAGTTAACATCACTATCGAAGTGTTGCAGTTATCATTCTTTAACTATAGTCGTCATGCATTTACTGCACCACAGAGTGATAAACCATTGTCGCTAAATGGCAGAGAGCTGGCTCAAGATTCAAATGATCAAAGTGATTACCAAGATTTGTTAGACGGTAACTAAATCGATTTTGCCAAGGATGGCATTTCTAATTCCATTGATCCTACCATTTATTTTTAAATTTATTACTAGGAGTACCCCTTCTCGTGAAACGCATGACTTTACTTTTGTTACTCTTTTTTATCTGTTCTAACAGAGCCTTCTCATCAGAGTCTTTCGTGCCTTATTCATCTGAATTTGTGGTCGCTAAATGGCCAGTACAAACATTAGGTTTAAACGTAAGTAATCAAATACAAAATCTACTCAATGACGCTTCTTATCCTGGCAATAGCGCAAATTATTCCATTGCAGCAAGCCTACTTAAACAGTCCTCCACTCAAGACCTGTCAGTGCTGGACCGATTATACTATGGGGCAGTCATAAAACAGCACTATCATCGATTTAAAGAAAGTAAAGAACTACTCCTTACTTTGTTGAAAACACAAGCTAAGAATCCTAATGCGTTGTTATTACTGTCCAATATGTATTCTGTTTTAGGAGAGCATCAACTCGCTGAAAAGATGTGTATTCGTCTCATCTCAATCGCTCCGCAAACTTTCGTCGCTACTTGTGTACTCAATGTAAGAGCGCAAGAGGGTGATTTAAAATCAAGTCTGGAACAACTCGCTACATTTTTGAAAAACAATGATTTAAGCGCTCAAAGTAATGAAGGCTTAGGGATATGGTCAGCAGAGACTCTCGCTAGCCTTGCCAGAGCGAATGGCGAGCTTAAGCGTGCACAGCGAATACTAGCACCTTATATCGATAAAAAAGTGCCGGTCAGTTTTTGGGTCCTTTGGTCTGATATTGAACTCGAATTAGAGGATCCAGAGCGTGTAATGAATCGTCTTCAAAGTATTGTTAAAAGTTCACAGAATCAGGATGATGCTCTTATTTTAAGACTTGCTTTAGCGGAACAGCGATTAGTTCCGCTAAAAAGTGTGTGGCTAGAAAAGGTGCGCGCAAGAATTGATTTGAGAGAATCTAGAAATGACACAGAACACGCTTTCGACATTGCCCTTTATTACTACTTTATTGAACGTAAATATCACAAAGCACACTCTTGGGCTCTGATTAATTGGGATAAAGCAAAATTATTAGACGATAAGAATTTATTAAAAATGACTCAAGATGCTTTGCAAATGCTTCCGGCAGACAAACAGTTCATGGGCGACGATAAATGATTATTCGTAACATATTTTTTCTATTTGCTTTGTTGTTTCTGAACAATGTAGTAGCGCATGAACTAAGCACAACTTTTATCGCGGCTGAACTTAGCGAAGATGGCAGTCTAAACGGACAGGTAAAGCTCGATGTTTTAGACTTAAAAGAAGTGATTACACTTGATATCGATGCCAACGGTGAATTAACTTGGGGGGAACTGGAAGTGAGTAAAGTCATCGTCCATACCTATATTTCCAATGGTTTACGTTTTTTCGCGGGTACCGATCAATGTATGCTCAACTTGAATAGCCCGCTTGAGCTACAAGAGTTGAATGGTGTTACTTATCTAGTTGTCCCTTTTTCTTCAGAATGTCCAAAAATGAGTAAGTTACGTTTCGAGTATTCACTACTTTTTGATGCAGCGGCCAATCACAAGGCTATTTTCAGTTTGCTTGTCGAGTCACAGCAACATGTTTTTATAGTAGACGATGAAAACAGCCGAAATTCGATAGATGTTAGTTTAAATGAGAACTCATCATGGGCTACATTTGGGGCGTTTATTTACCAAGGTATATTTCATATTCTTATTGGTCTTGATCACATCCTATTTTTATTCACCCTATTATTAACGTTATGTCTCTATCGTCACCTAAATGAGTGGAAGAACATAGAGTCTAAAAAAATCATTATTAGAAAAACACTGGTAATTATTACTGCATTTACCGTTGCACATTCAATCACCTTATCAGGCACGGCGCTTGGTATTATTCCAGTTATGGGTTCTTGGATTGAAGTCGCTATAGCTGCGTCAATATTATTTAATGTTATCAATAATTTATTCCCGATGATTAAAAAATTGGGCGTCATTACGTTCATTTTTGGTCTAATCCACGGCATGGGTTTTGCGGGGGCATTGTCTGAGTTTGGTTTTACTAAAGAGCATCAATTATTAAGTGTACTAGGTTTTAATTTAGGTGTGGAAATCGGGCAGTTGGGTGTTTTAATCATTTTCTTACCTATTTTGTTATGGTTAAGAAAAAGCAATTATTACAAATCGTATGGAATGCAACTGCTGTCCCTTTTGGTCGGAGGACTAGCTATATACTGGATAGTAGAACGGTGGTAGAAGTCACTACTCAATGAGCATCAAAACCCTGAAAATGACCCTTAGATAGTTTAACGAGTCAGTATGTTGGCTACTCTGTTCTTTTGAGTAGATATTTAAAACGATAATTTGTAAGGAAAATTTGTATTATAAAAAATTAAAAATCAATCGATACAATGGTTTGCGTTAAAATTTACGTGGTGAGTTGAATTCTTCAAATTAAATTCATTTAGGGCCTTCATTTTGTGTGCAATTATTGCAGGGCATTGATATCCTATAACTGACTAATAATAGTAAACAACTTGTGTTACCGAATAAGTAGTTGGTGACGATGAGTGAAGAAGAAGAAGTGTGCTAAAAAAAATAACCATAGTCATGCTATTGGTTTGCGTTAGTTTACTTGCAGATGCAACTCAGCTATTGACTAAAGATAGCCAAACTAAAATCAACTCGGTGACAACGACATCAGCGAACGTGAAATTAGTGAGTTCTCAACAAGCAAAGCAATATTCAAGCTATAAGCAAAAAAAGGCTCAGATTGCCATCATTATTGACGATATCGGAAACAAACGAGCCGATGCCGACGCTTTCTCTCTCCCTAAAAAAGTCACCTTTTCGATATTACCGCACGCACCTTTTTCGACGCAATTTTCAAGCTATTCCTATCATCAAGGGAGAGAAGTTATGCTGCATATGCCGATGGAGTCATTGCATGGTGACGCCCTAGGCGATGGTGCTCTACTCGCTAGTATGTATCCTCAAGAAGTCGAAAATAACTTATTGTCAGCCTTAGAGTCAGTACCTCATGCTATCGGCGTGAATAATCATATGGGCAGTAAACTCACGCAAATTACCTTGCAGATGAACGCAGTTATGGACGTTCTTTATAAGCACAACTTATACTTTATTGACAGCCGCACGACGAAATTTACCAAAGCATATATAATCGCGCAGCAGCATGGTGTGGCTAGTGCTCAGCGACATGTATTCCTCGATCATCATGCAAATGAAGCATTCCTTGAAAAGCAATTTGACCAGCTTATTCGAAAAGCCAGACGCGACGGGTCGGTGATTGGTATAGCCCATCCATATAAAATCAGTATCTTATTTTTACAACGAAAATTGGCTAATTTACCTGATGATATTGAGCTAATTACGGTAAGTGAATATCTGTCCGTAGGCGGCAGCGAGAGCATCGATAGCTTTGAACAACCAAGACTTGCAAAAGAAACAATGTTACCGACAACTGACATTGCACCAGAATAAATACACTTGTGTCGTTTTAATACTTTTACACTTCTTAAATTAGATGTTATATTATAACGCTAACTTAACACATGCCGATACCATTCGGCTTTTTCGAGAAGAGTAAATGAACAGCAAAGTAGCTGACGTTAAACCAGAAGTACTAAAAGCAGAAATAGGGGCACTTGTATCTGTGCAGTCTGCTGTCGGGGCTAAAACACAAAATGCAGTTTTGGACCGAGTGGGTATTTGGACGTCTAGCATTTGTGCTGTACATTGTTTGCTTTTACCAATTCTGCTGCCCCTTGCACCCTTAGTTGCCAGTAGTGTTTTTGCCGAAGTATGGTTTGAGCGTATGATACTAACATTCTCAATTTTGGTCGGCTTTGCCGCCTTGTTTGTCGGTTTTCACAAATATCATCGTCAACTTTATCCTTTGTATTCACTCGCACTTGGGGGGTTAATATACTGGAATAAGGATATATTTGGTCACGAATATGAACCCTTCACTATTGCTATTGGTGCTTTCCTCATTGTTGCTGCTCACGTGACTAATATGCGTCTGTGTAACAATTGCAAAAGCTGCGAAGATAAATGCGGGTCGGCAAATTAGTACATTGCTTCTTGCGTGCGTAAGTCAAAGCTAAATTCAGCCTAATTTGAAAAAGTAATGCAACGCGCTATACTCAAGTCTACTTATTGAGATAGGTATTTGTCATTTGTCATTTTATTTTTTATTGAACGATGCGCTAAAAGACTTTAAAATTTCAATAGCTTCTAAACTAATGCGCGGCTTTTCTATTATCGTCTGTATCGCTTTGCCGCTGTCACTTATGCGGTGGTTTGAGATTGGTTTTCAGCCGGTTTTTTTACTCCACATCGCAATAACAATCATCATTTTAGCCTGCAATTTTAGGCCCAATAAATCTAACTACGAATTAGATTTTGTGGTCATTATCTGTGTTCTTAGTCTCATGATTATCGCTGGAATGCTGTCATTTGGACTACAAAGCGGGGTGATTACATTTGCTACGTTCACCTCTTTCTTAGTCGCGGTGTTATGGGGTATCCGCCCTGCCATATGGTTCTCTGTTTTTTGGTGCTTTTTTGTTCTTGGTCTCGGATTTTTATTTGTTAATGAATTGCTTGAATATTCGGTAAAACCTGAAATCTACAGTGCGACATTTGGTTCTTGGGTAATTGTTGCGATAGGTTCGGGGTTATCAATCACCTTAATATTGATCCTAGCATCGCAAGGTTTTAAAGCGCTTTCTAAACAATTTGAAATAATTGAATTGCAACAACAGGAAATAGAATACTTAGCAAATCACGACGCCCTGACGGGATATTATTCTGCTAGGCTGGCAGTTCCAATGTTAAAAAGTGCCTTGAACACGGCGAAAAGAAAAACTCACAAAGTTGCCGTTGTATTTGTAGATTTAAATGAATTTAAACAAATAAATGATAACTTAGGTCATGAAATTGGTGACGTTGTGTTAACTGCTGTTGCAAAACTGTTCAGGGAAGAAATGAGAGATATGGATACCGCTGTGCGTATTGGTGGCGATGAGTTCCTGTTTGTTTTGCCAAATTTACAATCCCCCGACGAAGCTTTAGAAATAGTCACTAGATTAATAAATAGACTGTCTGCATTTTGCTCAATAGGTGTTCACAATTTATCGGTGAGTGCTAGTGCTGGTATCGCCATTTACCCTGATGATTCACTAAGCGCTTCCAAACTGAGAAATTTTGCGGACAAGGCAATGTATAGCGCTAAACAAGACGCTGTGCAGATTAAATTCTACCACGACTTAAAAGAAACTTTCCACGCTGAGCTTTGATACCAACACATTTATAACAACCACTATTTGTAGACTATATTTTTATGGATATATCGCTATTTTTTTTGGCTTTTAAGAATGCTTGATTTACTATCATAAATAGCATTATAAAAAAATTAAGAAAACATGGATTCTTTGACACAAGTCGCGTTGGGCGCAGCCGTTGGATATGCTGTACTGGGAAGTAAAGTTGGTCGTAAAGCCGCCGTCTGGGGCGCAGTTTTAGGCACGTTACCCGACTTAGATGTGTTTTTACCCTATGCTGGCGAAGTAGAGGCATTTACCTACCATCGCGGCTTCAGTCACTCTTTTTTCGTTTATCTTTTCGCTAGCCCGGTTATAACTTGGTTAATATTAAAACTGCATACTAGCGACCAGCAGTATAAAAAAGAGTGGTTTTGCTTAGTGTTTTTAACTTTATCGACGCATGCAATTCTTGATAGTTTGACTGTGTATGGCACTCAATTAATGTGGCCCCTCACTGAATATCCATTTGCTGTCTCCAATATGTTTATTATTGACCCCATGTATACCTTGCCTTTATTGCTGGGCATTGCTTTTGCGCTATTTCCAAAGGTAAAAACGACAACAGCCCGGCACATGAATTTTTTAGGATTAGCGTTAAGTAGTGTCTATATTTGTTGGTCTCTTATCGCTAAAGTCGCGATTGACCATAAACTCGAAACTGCACTGAGCAACAGCGGCATACAAGTAAATGACTATATTAGTACGCCTGCGCCATTAACTACGATGCTTTGGCGCATTGTGGTTATGTCTGATGGGCAATATTATGAGGGCTACGCTTCTATTTTCGATGATCCACAAGATATCACCTTGGATGCTTATCAAACTTATCCGGCGCTGCTGAACAGCATTCAAGATGAATGGGGTGTTAAACGTTTGCAGTGGTTTACTCGGGGATTTTACTCAGTGCGGCAAAAAGAACAAAAAGTGATCTTGTCTGACTTGCGAATGGGAGTTGAGTGCAGTTACGTATTTAACTTCGTCGTGGGTGAAAAAACAATGTCGGGTATTCGGGTAGGAGACTTTGCGAAAGTAAGTGAACGGCCAGACTTAAGTAAGGTAGGCCGCATTTGGGATAGGATTTGGGACCCTAGTATTTCCTTGGCTCCGTCTTTAGTTGCCAATGATTGCTAGGAAAATAATAATTCGTTACTGAAAACTACTTTATAAGTTTCATACAACTAATAAGGTGGGGCAATGCCAAGGACTTTATGCAATTCTACCAGTGGTACGTAGCACTGAGCGTGTATTGTTCTCCTCGGCCGGGTGTGCCAGGAACCTCCTCAAAAGATTCATCCCAAAGATTGTCAGCTGCAAGCATAATATCCAGCCCTTTCAACTGCGATGGAGATATCTTTAGCGTAAGGTGTGTAAATAATGCATCGTCATCGCCGTTGCGTAGTGTATTTTCTTCTTGTTTACGCCACTCATTATCAACACGGACTTCAATCATGTTGGTAGGACGCCAAATAACACCTAATGTTACGCGATGATCGGGGTAGTTCAATGCATAAAAGCTAGCATCGATATCAGTAGCGCCATAATCTTCAGATTTATTAAGGAAGGTATAGCTGGTAATGATCTCTGCGTTATCTAAACGCTTTATGGCAAGTAGTTCCAGACCTAAAGTTTTTATATCGACCGGGTTTGCAGAGCGCGCAGAGCTTGAACTTAAACTATAAGTCCAATCGGTTAAATCATCATCTTGTCGATAAAAAATAGCAGAATCAAGACGCCAAGTATCTCGTTCTAATGCCAAGCCTAATTCAATATTTTTAGTGGTTTCTCGCTCAAGGTCATAGTTACTTCTGAATAGCCCACCCGTATTACTGCCACCGATAGCTGTATAACCGGGCACTTGACTGGCTTGAGCATAAGAAAGATAGACAATTTGAGAGGTGTTGTCAGCATTTATCGTGTTCAACGTTATATCACCAATTAGTGACATTTCGGAACCATCTCGGTTAGTATCGTCAAAAGTCGCGCCGAGGCGATACGTTAACTGTCGATCATTTTGCAGATCCACGCGGTATTCAGGTAATACACTGAGCTTGTAATAATGACGAGAGGTAAAGTTATTTTCAAGCGTGGTTGATTCGATACCATCTGCTATAAACTGTGCTGAATAATTGAGTGCAAAGGATACTGTTTGTACATGACGCCCAGAGAGCGCTATCGATTTAACATCAGTTTCGTGAAAAGCCTCAAATATATCTGGGTTTTCACGTGAAAAAATATAATGGTCATTATGACGACGATAGTAAGTAGAAATTTCAAATATGCTGTCTTGTGCGTAATATTGTTTATGATTAAGTATCAATAGTCGCGCTTTAAGGTCTTCAGTTTCATTGAAATTAAATGGTGTGTACATATTTGGCCAACCAAAGAATTTCTCTTGAGCACCAAAGAACAAGTCAGTTTGTGATGATGGCCCAACTAACTGAATACGACCAGATGCACGTTGAAAATCGTGGTCGCCATTTTCTATAGTACCGTCACTTTCAGAGCGAGAGAACTCACCTTCAAAACCGATAGTCCAATCTGTAAAGTCACCCAGTGCTAAAGTCACACCACTGTGAATTCGTTGTAAATTAAAGTTGTTATTACCCGCGCCAATAGAAACGCTGCCAGAAGTTTGTATGGGGGTCCACTCACGCGAAATAGTTCCCACCGAGCTGTTAACACCCAGAAGCGCATTGTCTACACCAGTCAGCACGTTCGCGTCACTTAACATTTCCTGAGCAATAGGAATTTCTGCAAAATAATGCCCGGTTTGCGGATCAAATAATGTCGCGCTGCCTATTCTAAATCCTGTATTTTCAAAAATGCCACCACGAATTGTTACATCGGCTTGAGCTTCGGCCATATTGCGCGACTGTAGGTCAACACGTGGATCATATTCTAGATTTGAAACTAGTGAACCAAAGGTTCCTACCGGCTTGTTATTTGCCGTTGCTGAACCTTCAACCGTAATTTTCTCAATATGATTTACTTCATTGCTATTGTCGGGTTTGTCGGATCCATTGGACGCCGGTGAGAATGTTGATACGCTAAATAACAAGGCGGGAAAAGCAATTTGTACAACTCGAATCATGTTTATGTTCTCTGTTTACGTTGTTAGATCTATTAGTAACACCGATTATTTTCTATTACCCCACCCAACCATATGAGCAACTAGCAGAGCGCGTCGTTCTCTCTATTAGTGCTATATACCTATCATACATTGGCAATAGATGAGTGCTTGCCAACGATGAATATGAACACGCTTACCCTAAGGATAGCTTCCGACCGCAAGCCATATGGAACAAATAAATTTCCTTATGTTCGCTATGGCCCCGCCCTTTAACTGGCGAAAGGTTAATCCAAAAATATGAAAAAACGTTATTTAGTTTGACACTTTATTGTGAGCCCACACTTGCTCTTTGTGTAATTAATTGCATCGCCCAGTCTGGGCGATCTGTAAATATGCCATCGACGCCGATGTCTAGAAGCTCTAATAGCGTTTCTTGATGATTCACCGTGTAACACCATACCTTTTTGCCACGCCTATGTGCATCATCTACAAAGTCAGCATTAACTGTATTCCAATCGGTGCCAGCTATTAATACGCCGAGACTGCTTGCGTATTTAGCGTGATCAAAGGGGGCATGAGCAATTAATGCCGCGAATTCCACGGGGTACGCTTCTTCAGATAATAAATCTGCTTCTGTGAAGTCACTGAAACTGGCCTTTATAGCCATCAGTAAAGGATGATCAAAAGATGAAATTACTACTCTGCATTGATGTGTTGCAATTAGATGTTTTACATAGACAACAAACTCTTGAACTGATTGCAGTGATTTTACCTCAATGTTCAATATGACTCTGTTGCCTATGAGCGCCGCGACCTCGCCCAAAGTCGGTATTGGCTCTTTATCTTTGACCCGCAGTTGACGCGCTTGGTCCAGTGGCATATCAAAGATACGACCTTCACCATTGGTCAGTGTGTTTACGTATGGATCGTGAAAAACTAAAAACTCGTGTTCAACTTGATGAATGTCGAGTTCAATTGCATCAACCTCAAGCTTTAGCGCTTGTTGAAATGCAATAATTGTGTTTTCAGTATATTGGCTGCTAAAACCGCGATGAGCAATTACGAGCATTGTTTGGCTTTTTGGTTTTCTCTATGGGTATTAATAGTCTCGTATACCGCCGCAGAAATTACCAGTAAACCACCAACTAAAGTTTGCCAGGTAGGCTGCTCATTAATTAAAATCATTGCAAATAGAATCGCGTAAAAGGGCTGCATGCAAGCAACTAAGGAAAATGTTTTTGCACGCAAATGCTTCAGAGCACTAGCAACCATAGCGTGTGGTACAGCAGTAAAAAATGTACCTAATGCAACCAGTAACCATAATGTATTTAAGTCAATCATTGCCAATTCATCGGATACAAAAAAGACCAACGTAGGGCATATGATGAGTGTTTGCCATGCCATCGCTTTTGCGCCGCTGTAATGTGAAAAATAATGGCGATGTAGTAAGTTACGAATGGCATAAAGAAAAGCCGAAAAAACACCCACAATCACACCTAAAGTCACTTCATTTTCCAATGACGCATCGGGAACGATTAGGGCGATACCAGCTAACACCACAAGCGCACTCAATATGTCTTGCCATAGCAAGCGGTTTTTCTCAAAATAAGGTTCAATTAGCACTGTGATTACCGGAAACGTAAATAGCGCAATAATACCAACGGATACGCTGGACAATTGCATCGCCATAAAGTAAGTGACCCAATGCACAGCCATAATGATGCCAAGACCGAATGCAATCAAATAGTCTTTGCTTGAATTCAGCCGCAATCCTTCACCGGTGAACTTAGCCACTGCAAAAAGTAGCATACACGCAATTAAAGAACGACCAAAGGTGATGTCAATTGAACCCAGTGGGATTAATTGCGAAAAAAGTGCGGTGCCGCCTAATAGCATTACAGTAATATGCAATGATATTAGGCTTTTCTTAACGGGGTCCATCAACGCTATTCAGAGTCGCTTGATGTTTCAATTTTTTCTTTGACAACCGCAAATGGTTGACCTAAACGTGTCACCATACCCGCTTGTAAGTTCGCAAATTCAATGGCATTTGGTTCGAAACAAACCACAATTGTTGAGCCTAATTTAAAGAGCCCCATTTCGTCTCCCTTCTGCAAGCTAACATCTTGATCTTCATATTGCCAATGTTGCACTGTTTTTCCTGCGGGTGGCGTTATGTTACCGGCCCAAACCGTCTCAATACTCGCAACAATAGTGGCACCAATCAGAACAATTGCTACTTTGCCTACGGGAGTATCAAATATGGTCACAACACGTTCATTACGCGCAAACAATCTCGGCATATTTGCAGCTGTTAAAGGATTGACCGAAAATAGCTCGCCAGGAACATGCAACATATCAGTAAGTTTGCCGTGAATGGGCATGTGAATGCGATGGTAATCCTTTGGTGATAAATAAATAGTAGCAAAGTCGCCGCCTTTAAATATACCTGCTAGCTCGGGTTTGCCGCCCAATAATGTGGTCAAACTATAATTATGACCTTTGGCCTGAAAAATCTCGTCACCGATAATTTTTCCGAATTGGCTTACTCTTCCATCAACTGAATGGCAAAGCTGTTTGTTATTTTCCTCGATAGGCCGAATGCCTTCTTTTAGTTGGCGTGTAAAAAATGCATTAAAGGTTTTATAGTCGCTTGGCTCAGAATATTTAGCTTCGAACATATCCACTTTAAATGCTTTAATAAAAATTCGAATAAAAAACTGGGTAATAACGCCTGCTTCAGCCGCAGCTAACCAACCGACGAATCTTGACGTTAAGTGTTTAGGAACTATATATTGAACGTGAACTTTAAACCAATCTAGCACTGGATTCTCTCGATAATTTAGACTTCGTGATTGTACAACAAAGAACAAACGAATGAGAAATTAAGTTCTTATGTGAAATTACCCTTTCGAATAAGAGGGACTGTTTTCTTCCAAAGAATCGACAATTTTATGATAGCTCTCATAACGATCTTCGGTTATTTTTTCATCCATCACAGCCTGTCTGATAAGACACCCCGGGTCGGTTCCATGTTTGCAATCGGTAAACTTGCAGCCTCCTATATAATCACGAAATTCAATGAAGCCAGAGGTTACTTTTTCAACAGGTAAGTGCCAAAGGCCAAATTCTCTTACTCCTGGAGAGTCAATTAAGTCGCCGCCTTGCTCAAAATGTAATAATTTTGCCGCGGTTGTTGTATGTTGCCCTAAGCCTGAGTTTTTAGAAATATCACCAACCATCTCTTCTGCGTCTGGAAGTAACTGGTTAATGATACTGGACTTACCTACACCACTTTGGCCAACAAAAACGCTAATTTTATCTTTTAGTAAAGTGGACAGTTCAGCAATACCTTCTTGGGTGACACAACTCATGTAGATTACTCTGTAACCAATTTCCTCATAGATTTCGACGACCTCTTTTACATACTCACGGTCTTCGTTACTTAACAGCTCCATTTTATTTATAACAACAACGGGCTGGATGTCGACGTCTTCGCATGCAACTAAATAGCGGTCAATGATGTGGGCTGACAGTTGAGGAACAATAGCAGCCACAATAATAATTTGATCTATGTTAGCGGCGATAGGTTTTACACCATCATAAAAATCGGGTCGAGTGAGGGTTGTAATTCGGTCCAAGACAACTTCAATTACGCCACGGTCTCGCGAGTCATCCGATTGAGAAGGGCGAAACAACACATTATCACCGCAAACAACAGAGGTAACTGTTCGGCGAATATGACATTTATGCACCTTGCCATCGTCAATGGATTCGACATTCGCGTGTTTTCCAAAACGGCCAATAACGCGACCTTTTAATTCAGCACCAAGGTGCTCATCGCTATGCGCAACTTGTTTGCTTGCTAAGCGTTTTGTGCGGTTATCTTTGACTTGTCGTTTTTGACGATCGGATAGTTTTGGTTGTTTAGCCACGTGAACCTTGCTGATTGAATACTTGTTGGCGAAATACTAATTTGCATGTTACCTTTTTTCATCTTTATTTTCATGATATTTAATGACAGGGGTAATCATGTCGCCGAATGAATCGTTTAATGACTCAAATTTAGTTTGGATTGATATGGAAATGACAGGGTTAGACCCTGAGGCTTGCGTAGTCATGGAAATCGCAACCATTGTAACAGACAAAGAACTTAATATATTGGCTCAAGGCCCTGTCATTGCAGTGCATCAGTCTGATGATGTGCTTGATAATATGGATGCTTGGTGTGTTAAAACCCACGGTGCGACAGGGTTGACGGCTCGTTGCCGCGCGAGTGTATACGATGTAGACGCGGCGACGAAAGAAACCATAAAGTTCCTAGAGACATACGTAGCGAAGGGGAAGTCTCCTTTGTGCGGTAACACAATTGGTCAAGACAGACGTTTCCTGGTTAAATATATGCCAGAGTTAGAAGCGTATTTTCATTACCGAAATGTGGATGTAAGTACAATTAAGGAACTAACAGCCCGTTGGAAACCGGAGATACTTGCTGGATTCAAGAAGAAAGGGGTTCATTTAGCATTAGACGATATTATCGAATCAATTGATGAAATGAAATTTTACCGAGAGAATGTGTTTAAGATTTAGGCGATTACAGGTTATTTTACAAATAATTGCAAATTAGACTTGCACTGCTCGAGTATTTTTGTAAAATGCGCCTCCATATTGCGGGAATAGCTCAGCTGGTAGAGCACGACCTTGCCAAGGTCGGGGTCGCGAGTTCGAATCTCGTTTCCCGCTCCAAATATAAAAAAGCACAGTTTTTACTGTGCTTTTTTGGTTTTTGGCTCATCTATTTTAGTTCCTAATTGATTTACTTACCTAGGCGATTTTTATGTTCATACCAAACCCGCTGAGAATCTTTGCAGACAGGGCGATGAAAATGCCATTGTGGCTGCGTTTTAAAATATTGACTTGGATGTTTAGGTATAAGGTAAAATTAGTTGGAACCTGTAAGATAGAAATAAAAGAAACTGACCTGAAAAGCGTCACATTCTTTGTTAAAAACCGTAATAAAGTACAAAATCATATCGGCAGCGTTCATGCGGCGACGATGGCATTAATCGCTGAATCAGCAACCGGTTTCGTCGTAGGGATAAATTTACCTGGCGATAAACTTCCTCTCATAAAAAACATGAATCTTAATTATGTAAAGCGAGCTTATGGCGATATGCAGGCCATTGCGAGTCTTACTGATGAGCAAATACATATTTTGCAGAATGAACCCAAAGGCGACTTTCTGGTTAACGTTAAAGTAACGGATGAAAGTGGGAATGAGCCTGTCATCGCAGAAATGCATTGGGCATGGGTTGAGAAAGATAAAAAATAATGAGTCGAAGTATCGTTAAAGATACGATGCTAGTTACTTACTGATGTCCTGCCAATAGACGCTTTTTTTTTTAAAACAGAAACTTAATGGCACTCATATTCGCATGCCCACGCGTCGGTATTCTTTCACTATTTAAATAATATAAAAATTAGCAGTTGACAATACGCAAGTTCCGATCACTAATGCGGTTTGTCAGCAAGTCCCATTGTTTTTGTCTTATTTCAGGGAGCAGTTTCTTGTGTTAAATATGAATAGCGAATCACTGTTAAAACGTATGTTTAGCGATGCTAAGCATTATCCTTATGGTTTTTCTCGTTCTGGTGATTTTTCTATCGCTGAGAGCAAGGCTCTATTGCAATATGGTTGCTTAATTGCCGCATTAGTTGACGGACATTTATTACCATCAAACGATGAAGAAATAGGCTTCATTGAATCTGCGTTTGGACGCAAGAAACCAGAGACTGCTCCTGAGCGTGCTTGGTTGAAGTATCAAAGCCGTATCAATCGACCAAAATATGCAAGTATACACGGTACGACAAAAGCATTGAATGAGAGCCGATTGGATGACGATCTAGTAAACGATAAAGATGATGATGTAAGTATTGATGTGGATGAATAATTAGGTGTTTTATCCTATTTACAAGCTATTAACATTCATATATTAGTATTTTTATCCTAATATTTTTATATATTAGGATGGCATTTACATCTATTACGATATTTTTTCACTTTTTGGTTCTTTTGGGTTTTATCTTTGGTTCGGCTACGCTATATTCGAGGTGTGACCTTATTTTATATGATAAAAATACTTTAGGAGAGAACTCTGTGAAAATGATGTCGGGCGCTGCAATGGTGGTAGAAGCCCTAAAAGAAGTTGGCGTAACGCACTTGTTCGGTTATCCGGGCGGCGCGGTATTGGATATCTATGATGCCTTGCATGCTCAAGACGACATTAAGCACGTGCTCGTGCGCCATGAACAAGCCGCGGCGCATATGGCTGATGGCTACGCGCGTGCAACAGGCAAAACTGGTGCGGTCTTAGTCACATCTGGACCGGGCGCAACAAATACGATTACTGGCATAGCGACTGCTTTTATGGATTCGATTCCAATGGTCATTCTGTCTGGCCAAGTACCTTCTATGCATATCGGAGAAGACGCCTTTCAAGAATGTGACATGGTGGGGATCTCTAGGCCGGTCGTCAAACACAGTTTTCTGGTCAAAAAAGCAGAAGATATACCAATGGCAATCGCAAAAGCATTTTATATTGCGAATACGGGTCGTCCCGGTCCTGTGGTTGTTGATTTACCTAAAGACATCGTAAACGTTCAAGATTCACATCCTTATGTTTTTCCTGATGACGTAACAATGCGCTCCTACAATCCGACCTTGAAGGGCCACAATAAGCAAATCAAAAAAGCGGTTGCGTCAATGCTAAAGGCACAACGCCCTGTTCTTTATGTCGGCGGCGGTGCGATCGTAGCCGAGGCTGGTGCTTATGTGACCCAATTGGCAGAGCTGCTACAAGCACCTGTTTGCAGCACACTCATGGGCTTAGGCGCTTTTTCATCTGTACACCCTCAGTTTATTGGTATGTTAGGCATGCACGGCACGCTTGAAGCAAATAAAACAATGCACAATTCAGATTGTATTATTGCTTTGGGTTCGCGCTTTGACGATCGTGTCACTAACAATGTTGACAAGTTTTGTCCACATGCTGACATTATTCACGTAGATATAGACCCCGCATCGATTTCAAAAATTGTGAATGCACATATTCCCGTGGTTGGTTCTGTTGATAAAGTGGTGTTGCAAATGTTAGACCTGCTTGCTGATGCGGACTTCGCAAACCAAGAACAGAAGGTTGCTGATTGGTGGCGACAGATTGAAGAATGGCGAAGTAAAAAATGCTTGCAGTTCGATCAGTCTAGTCAGGTAATAAAACCACAAAAAGTTATTCAGTGTTTGTATGAACATACCAAGGGCGATGCATATGTGAGTTCAGACGTTGGGCAACATCAAATGTTTGCAGCATTGTATTATCCATTTGCTAAACCTCGGCGTTGGATTAATTCAGGTGGGCTGGGCACTATGGGCTTTGGTCTTCCCGCCGCCATGGGCGTTCAGTTTGCGTATCCAGATGCGGTTTCTGTTGTGGTAACGGGTGATGGCAGTATTCAAATGAATATTCAAGAGTTATCGACTTGTTTGCAATATGGTTTACCTATTAAAATTATTTCATTGAACAACCGCGCACTCGGTATGGTTCGTCAATGGCAGGATATGAATTATAAGGGCCGCCATTCTTGCTCATATATGGAATCAATGCCTGATTTTGTTAAGTTGGCTGAAGCTTATGGTCATACTGGAATTAAAGTAGACCATCTTGATGAGCTAGATGATGCAATGGCTCGTTGTTTTGCGACTCCTGGGCTAGTCTTCATGGACATAATGGTTGACCAAAATGAACACGTTTATCCGATGCAAATTAAGTATGGTGCCATGGATGACATGCGCTTGAGTAAGAAGGAGCGTACATAATGAGAAGAATTATTTCAGTATTAATGGAAAACGCACCCGGTGCATTGTCAAGAATAGTCGGTGTGTTTTCCCAACGCGGTTTTAACGTTGACTCTCTTTGCGTAGCCCCAACTGACGATGAAAGCTTATCTCGCTTGACTATTATCACGCAGGGAGATGATAAAGTTATTGAGCAAATTACTAAGCAGGTAAATAAGCTTATTGACGTACTCAAAATAGCAGAATTAACTGAAGGCCCGCACATTGAACGCGAATTAATGCTTATTAAGGTAGGCAACAAAACAGAGTTGTCGCGTGCCGAAGTAAAACGAAATGTGGACATTTTCAGAGCCAGAATACTAGATGTAAATGCCAATAACTATACGATTGAAATCACCGGTACGAGCGATAAACTTTGCGCGTTTGAAGATGTAATGTCACAGTGTGGTGATATTATCGAGTCCGCACGCACGGGTGTTTGCGGTCTTGCAAGAGGCGATAAAGCGCTGCGACCTTAGTTTTTGTGCGTGTGATTAAGAGAAGCACCATTGCTCAAATTTGTTCAATTAATTAGCAGTTTCAGTGAATAAAGATTTGCAACGGTGTTTTTTGTGCTACACTCCAATTGTTTCTGAAAAGACAACGTTATTTAGTTTGATACTGTAAGTGCTATAAACCTCTTTGCTCACGCCCGTGACATTAGTTAGACGTTTTTCCATTTGTTAGTAAAATCTCAGTAAGTCATCTTCCCAGAAATTCGAAATGCGCAGCTATTTGCGCGGTTAAATTTACATATATTTGAGGTTTACATGTCTAAAGTTACAGGCACAGTTAAGTGGTTCAACGCTGATAAAGGTTACGGTTTTCTTACACAGGACAATGGCGGCAAAGACGTTTTTGTTCATTTTAGAGCTATCGTTGCTGAAGGCTATAAAACTCTTCCAGAAGGGCAGAAAGTGTCTTTCGAAGTAGAAGAAGGCCAAAAAGGTTTGCAAGCAGCAAACGTTGAAACAATTTAAGTTTCTTATGAGGTGATGCATCTGCATCGCCTCGTTTTTTCATTTAAGGTTAACTTATCCTTATCAATAAATTTCAATTCCAAGATGTTACAATCCTCAAAAGTCAATATTCAACACATGTACATTAACACCCTCAAATAACTCGGTATTTTACACTGGTGCAATCCCCAAATAAATATCCTTTAAACGCGTTCAATTCTTAAATACACTAAATTACTTATGCCAACTGCACATAGTATAATGAGCATACTGAGCAATATAAAAAGGTTACTCGACCAATGAATAGTAACTTGGTATAAAAATCCACCCATTCCACAACATGAACTGCTCAGCGCAAATTGTTTAGATGATAGTGAGGGATAAATAACCGGAATGGACCAAATTACGCACAATATCAACAGTATATTGCATGCTATTGTAGCCGTGAAATTTGTTATATCGAGGGATTGTCGAAAAACAGCTGACACGATCCCTAGTGTTAAAAAAATAAAAGCTAAGCGACTATAGATCCGTTTATTCACATTAATTTCCTTTTATATGATGAAAGCCATCACCTACCAAAACACATTAAGCATAGCTTTTATTTTATGATTACACCTCATTGATGTCTATTTGAAGTGATCTGTGTCAGATTTTATAATCGGTTGTAAGGTAGACTTCTATTTGGATCTTGATACATGTCATCGACATTTGAGGCTGCTTCTAAGGTTTTATCTATTACCTTGGGACCAAAGTAGCTCAATAAGGCTTGTAAAAATCCACCGGATACCTGTTCTACTTCTGCATTAGTTAAGTTTTTCATGTTTAATTTATCCTTAAATTATTCATTTATTATAAAAAATGTATTGCTATTAACAATTCAAACTAGAAACACACTGACCTCATTTAGCATAAGTATCGCAAACACGTTTCATTCCAACTAAATGCTCGCGAAGAGTGTCTCAAGCCTGTTTGAAATTGCTAGCAATGTATTGAATGGCGCTTCTACATAGTCGCGCCATCAGCTATCAAAGTAACAGCAATATTGATTCTTTACATCTGTACTTCAGACAGGTTTATGCCTGGCTTGCTGTCAACGCTTGCTCTATATCTGCAATAATGTCATCAATATGTTCAATACCAACTGAAATCCTAACCATTTCCAGTGAAACGCCTACTTTTGCCAGTTCTTCAGGATCCAGCTGTCGATGAGTTGTGCTTGCTGGATGGCAAGCCAATGACTTCGCATCACCAATATTGACTAGTCGTAGGATCAATTGAAGTGAATCGATGAACTTTGAACCAGCTTCAATGCCGGTATTTTTTCCAGCTTTTAGACCGAAACTAACAATACCTGCTGCTTTTCCACCACAAATACGCTGACATGTTTCGTAGTACTTACTCGTAGGAAGTGCCGCGTAGTTAACCCAAGCAACAGCGCTATGTGATTCTAAATATTTCGCTACTTTTTCAGCATTTTCGCAATGTCTCTCCATACGTAAAGACAGCGTTTCTAAGCCTTGCATAATTTGAAATGCGCTTTGAGCTGAAAGTGTAGCGCCGGTATTTCTCAACGGCACGACTCTGCATCGGCCAATATAAGCTGCAGCACCAAGCGCTTCTGTATATACAACCCCGTGATAAGAAGGGTCCGGTGTAGTTAGCATGCTAAAACGCTCTGCATTTGCTGACCAATCAAACTTGCCAGAGTCTACAATAATACCGCCGATAGTTGTTCCGTGGCCGCCAATATATTTTGTCAGTGAATGAATAACAATATCAGCGCCTAAATCAAAAGCACGACATAGGATGGGTGTCGCAACGGTGTTATCAACAATCAAAGGAACGCCTGCTGCGTGCGCAATTTCTGCCCATCGTTGTATGTCGACCACATTGCCAGCAGGATTACCAATGGATTCACAAAATAGAGCTTTAGTATTTTTATCAATTAGTGAAGCTAGTTTTGCGTAATCATCACCTTCTGCAAATCGAGTTTCTATACCTTGACGTGGAAAAGTATGTGCAAACAAATTGTACGTTCCGCCATACAACTGACTGGAACTGACGATGTTGGAACCAACTTCTGCTATTGTTTCTATCGCATAACGGATAGCAGCCATTCCTGAGGCAACAGCTAAGGCACCGATACCGCCTTCTAATTCAGCAACTCGTTGTTCTAAAACTGCATTCGTCGGGTTCATAATACGACTATAAATATTACCAGGTACGGCCAAATTAAAAAGGTCTGCACCATGTTGCGTATCATCGAAAGTAAAAGATGTTGTTTGATAAATGGGTACTGCAGCGGCTTTTGTTGTTGGTTCACTAGTATAACCCGCATGTAACGCGATTGTTTCTGGTTTCATTATGTTCTCCACTTTATTGTCATGAGTCTGTGTTATTTGCAATCATCTTAACGACGTTATTAGATTTATAATGCTACGAATTAAGGATTTAAAAAACACTCAAAATGAGATTAAAACCATCTATATAATAACTTTTGTGTGTTAACTTCTATTTGTCGCCTTCAAAAATGATAGCTATGTGATTTTGTTACATTTATTAAGTAAGCAAAAACACGTAGATGTTGTGCATCAGCGGGCGACTCGTTATTATTTTGCGTAAGATATTCAGCACAAAATATTCAATGTACTGATGTGTGCGAACAGTATTAATTAAATAAATGGAGTTTTCTGATGAAAAAACACGCTATCACGCAGTGGTTAATCGTATTATTTTGCGCCGCCATCTTACTATCAGCTCAAGCCTACGCTATCACCACAGCACAAGATATTAAGCAATTCACATTAGCTAATGGAATGAAAATAATCGTCTTAGAAGATGATTCTATTCCTAATGCCAACATGTACTTATTTTGGAAAGTAGGTTCTAGAAACGAATACCCTGGGATCACAGGTTTGTCGCACTTTTTTGAGCATATGATGTTTAATGGCTCTAAAAAATATGGACCTAAAATGTTTGACCGCACAATGGAAGCTGCGGGTGGTTCTAACAATGCGTATACCACAGAAAACTCGACGGTTTATACCAATTGGTTTCCTGCTGATGCGCTAGAGCTTATGTTCGATCTTGAAGCTGATCGTATGCAAAACTTGGACATTAATGCCGACGTAGTTGAAAGTGAGCGTGGCGTAGTAACCTCAGAGCGTTCCACGGGCCTTGAAAATTCAAACTACAGAATGCTTAGTGAGCAAGTTAAAGCCGCTGCGTTCCGAGCTCACCCATATAGTTGGTCTGTAATAGGACATGAGTCCGATATTGCCAATTGGAAACTGCAAGATTTAAAAGATTTTCATAAAACTTACTATGCACCTAACAATGCTATTGTCGTTGTTGTTGGGGCGATTAAATTTGAGGACGTCATACGCCTTGCAAAAAAATACTTCGAACCTATTCCAGCGCAAGCTGCGCCCCGCGAAGTACATACAGTGGAACCCAAGCAAGTGGGTGAAAAGCGTGTGTATGTGCAGAAAAAATCAGTGACTAGTCCCAACGTCATGCTTGCCTACCATGTGCCAGAAACCAAACATGAAGACTATTATGCGTTACAAATTTTAGCCGGTATCTTAAGTGATGGTGATACTTCAAGACTCACCAAAACGTTAGTTTATGAGCAAGAATTAGCGGCTCAAGTATTCGCCTTTAGCTCAGAATCTATCAATCCTAACCTGTTTTATTTCTACGCGATTGCGGCGCCAAATGTTGATGTAGATTTGCTGGAAAAAGGTTTGATCACGCAAATAAATGAAGTAATGAAAAACGGCGTGACAGATCAAGAACTACAAAAAGTCAAGAACCGCCAATTGGTAAACTTTTATCGTGAAATGTCGACGATTAATGGCAAAGCCAACACGGTGGGGTCGTATGAATTCTATTTTGGCGATTATAACGCTTTATTTGAATTGCCAAATTCACTTGACAAAGTGTCCAAGGAAGATGTGCAACGCGTTGCCAATTTGTATTTACGAAAAGCAAACCGCACTGTCGGTATTCTAGCAGCCCAGGAGGATAGCAATGAAAACGATCTTTAATAAGTTACTGATAACTGTTGTTTCGACTTCTTTGTTCAGTTTCACTAACTTTGCTAGCGCTGCAGAGTTTACTTTGCCTAAATATGAAAAGATGATACTTAAAAATGGCTTAACTATTTATTTAATGAAACAGGATGAAGTACCCTTAGTCGATGTTGTAGCCATCGTTAAGGCTGGGGCAGTAAGCGATGAAAAGGCGGGTGTAGCGCAAATGACCGCGAGTAATTTGTTGTTAGGTACAACGTCGCTGGATAGACAGGCATTTCAAGAAAAGCTGGATTTTATTGGGGCAGAAACAAGTAGCAGTGCAGCATTAGAATACAGTGTGTTGAGCGCCTCCTTGGCAAGTAAAGATATTGATACTGTATTACCTATTCTGCGCGACGTATTACTTAACCCTAGATTAAACCAAGCCGAGTTTGATCAACAAAAATCCCGCTATTTAGCTGATTTAGAACGTCAGACAGAAAGTCCAAGGGCCAAAGTAGGGCCGTTCTTTAATGCGCTTTTGTACGCTGATCACGTTTATGCAAATCCCGTTGGCGGCAATGTAGATTCAGTCCAAAGTATCACACTAGAAGATGTTAAAGCATTTCATGAAAAGTGGTTTAGTCCAGGCAATTCAGCGGTTATCGTGACCGGTGACATTGATCCTAAGACCATGGCAAAAAAATTGAAAGAGCTGTTTGGTGAATGGGAGGGTGAGAAAGTCGTGGCGAAGGTGAACTCAATGTTACCTGCCCCTAAACAATCAACCGTGTTGTTAGTGAACAAGTCGGATGCGACTGAAAGTACATTTTTAATTGGCGGACCCGGCATAAAACGCAGTAATGCAGATTTTGTTGCTGTATCGGTAATCAATACTATTTTGGGAGGCAGATTTACCAGTTGGCTGAATGATGAGTTACGAGTCAACAGCGGCTTAACCTACGGTGCGAGAAGTTCTTTTTCAAGTAATAAAGAGGGCGGCAGCTTTGCAATCTCTACATTTACCAAAACAGAAACTACCACTGAGGTGATTGATCTTGCATTAAAAACTTATGCCAAATTATGGCAACAGGGTATTGATGCGGCCACATTGGATTCAGCCAAGTCTTACGTTAAAGGACAGTTTCCTCCGCGTTATGAGACATCATCTGATATCGCCTTTTTGCTAGCTGAAATGTTTGTATATGATTTTGATGAATCCTTTATTAACACCTTTACCCAACAGGTCAATAAACTTGATGTAGAGCGCAGCAAAGAAGTTATCGAAAAGTATTTTCCTAAAGAAAATATGCAATTTGTGATTGTGGGTAAAGCCGATGATATCAGGCAGAGCGTTAAACAATACGGTAAGCTGATTGAGGCTGATATAGAGGACAATAGTATTCGCCTCAATTAAGGTTAGCAGGCAGCAGGGTCATCACTTAAATGGTGTTCTAAATGAAAGTTAACGTAGTTAGGTGTCACCGTTAGCCTTTCACACCATCTTGCATTTATGGTTCGTGCATGTTTGCGTGGTTATCTATCTAATAAATTAGGCACTGCTGCGTGTTCGGCCGCATTCCTTAAGCGCAAAAATAATGGGTAGACTGTGAAATAGGCTGCAACCCTTAATAGATATAGGAAAGCATTTTTTAGTGAGAATAAAATAAACCAAAGCATTACATTACAAAAAAACAGGAAGCCACAGACCCTTAACCAAATTAGTGACTATTTTAGAAACAATAAGCGTTTGTTTACTTGTTTGGTTTTTATAAACGGAATCGTAATCCAATACACCAGCATTCATAAGCAACAGCGATCAAAAAATTAGAGCGCATTAGTTCCACTTAGGTCGCGTGCTACTTTTCGTAGCACGCTAGCATGGGTAATGGGATCATTTTTGTAATTTAGGTGGTCTGGATCATTTTGTGTTGCAGCGTCTTTATGACGTTGCAAGTGATATGTTCGATAAGCATCTACGTCGGCAATAACTGGGGCCCCGCAGAATACACCCCTATCCAACGATTAACTTTTGGGCGCTTAAAAAGCATGTAATGCGCCTTGCCAATTCGACTTCTCAGAAAATTGACGAATGTCTGCGTTGTTACTTCCTGTAAAGTCGGTTTTTTCACGCATTTTTTCTACCCCCATACCTAGTAACTGCTATCAACAAAGTTTGCGAATAAAAATACAACACAGCCAAATTTAAATAAGCAAAAGCTAGTTTTTAAGTCCACTCGTCACTTTAGTTAAAAATTACTCTACTCCATTTCCTGGTTTGTTATCGGCTATTTTCGATAGCTTATTGTTTCCGATTGTATTTTGTGAGCGATTAATAGCAGATAACATCAACTGAGAACCAATCAGCGAAACCACGCAGTACCCAACAAAATAGTAAAAACCCATTCCTACATTCGATAACGTTTGCGTACTGATTTCAAAGTCGATAGACATACCAAAAAAAGAAAGTTGATGTTGTTCTGCGCTTTGTGCATGGTCAGTTGAGAGTACGGCAAGAAATATAGCAACCACAAAGACATCAGCCATCGACCATTTACCGATAACCGCTACAAATTTGCTAATTTTATGCTGAAATTCAACACTTTTAGTGAAGTAAACTGAGGTAATTAAACTGGTCTTAGTTAATGGGATCACCACAGAAAAAATAAATATGAGCAGAGCAACAAACAACCTATCTTCACTCACTAGTTCCTGTACCGTGCCTATTATGGATAGTTCTTTATTGACTAGCTCAGAAGAAATTGAGGGGCCAGAAAGAACAACAGCAAGCTCCATATTTAATGTAAACATGGGGGCCAGAATACCTGGTACAAAAAGTCCAATTGCGATAATGCTGAGTACAAATCCTATGTGTTTTTGAAGCAATTTTTTTTACCTTAAATAATAGTTAGTTTAAACTTATCAACTCTATTATAAGTTGAGTAAAAAGATGAGTCACTTAAATCTTTGTATCAAGACTTTGCTAAATTTAGGCACACTGACTAAGCTGCACTTTGCACTCATATTAGAGTGATATTCCACGGACCTTAAGGATAGAACAAGATAATGAATATGCTAAAAAAAGTTGCATGGATAGTGTTTTTATCGACGTCATTTTCGGTGCGATCAGCTTCTGTGTGGAAGGTAACCGATGGTGAAAACAGCGTTTATTTTGGTGGTACTATTCATATTTTGAAAACTGAAAACTTACCTTTGCCAATTGAGTATGACATAGCTTACGCGGCTTCTGATAAGTTGGTTTTCGAAACCGATATTGACGGTATTAAAACGGTAGAGTTTCAACAAAAAATGTTATCAAAACTGACCTTGACCGATGGCACAACACTGCAATCTCACTTAAATGATGGAACTTATAATGCACTGAAGACGCATTTACATTCCAGAGGTCTGCAGATCGTCGAGTTCCATCGGTTTAAACCTTCAATGCTGGCATTAATGATTTCAATGATGGAGTTTAGAGCAAACGGTTTCGACCACGATGGTGTTGACCAAATTTTCGCAAGCAGAGCAAAAGCAGATGGAAAAGCAATACAATGGTTCGAATCTGTTGATGAGCAATTAGATTTTATAGTTAACCTCGGTGGCGATGATGACAATGCAATGATCAAACATACGCTTGATGAGATCCAAACTCTACCAGCCCTTATTGATGATATGTTATCTAGCTGGAGGGATGGCGATCTCGAAAAATTAAATAAGTCGCTTGTTGAAGCAATGGAAAAAACGTCCCCTAAAATTTACGATAGCTTAATCATTCAACGTAATAATAATTGGATGCCTAAAATCATGCAAATGCTAAAGGACAGGCCGACTGAATTTGTGTTGGTTGGTGCAGCTCACTTAGCAGGTAAAGACAGTGTTTTTGCTAAATTAGAGGCCAAAGGCTACAAGATTGAAAAGGTAAAATAGTCTAAGGCTAATATTATCTGCAAAACAACTGTTGTAGGTAGACCAAATGAAGGCTATTTGTGCAAGTAAATATAGCTGTTTGTTGACCTATAAATAGGTCAACAACACCGCATTTTCATTGCGATGTATTACATTCTGCTGTACCCTCTGCGATCTTAGTATCAGTTAGCAATATGCATAAGCTATTTTGCTAGGCGATTCCTGCTTAACAGCGTGTTAGGTCCTATCAGTTCTTCAAACGAGTATAACCATGTCATTTAAATCCTTAGGATTATCCCCTCTTGTCCTGCAAGCTATAGAAGAAAAGGGCTACAAACAACCATCGCCAATTCAAGAACAAGGGATCCCGGTTGTATTAGAAGGCAAGGATGTCATGGCTGCTGCACAAACAGGCACAGGTAAAACCGCCGCGTTTACGTTGCCTATACTGTCGATGTTTGAGAACACGACACCTGCTGCAGCGAATAATGTTAAGGCGCTTATTTTAACGCCAACTAGAGAATTAGCAGCTCAAATCGACGAGAATATTCGTTCCTACGGCAAGCATTTAAACCTGAAAACTCAAGTCGTGTTTGGTGGAGTAGGTATTAATCCTCAAATGATTAAATTGCGCAGAGGTGTTGATATTTTAGTGGCGACGCCTGGCCGATTAATGGATTTGTATCAACAAAAAGCAGTAAAGTTTTCTCAACTTGAAATACTCGTGCTCGATGAAGCTGACCGCATGTTAGATATGGGGTTTATTCATGACATTAAAAAAATCATGGCAATACTTCCTAAAAAGAGACAAAACCTGCTTTTCTCCGCCACGTTTTCAGATGATATTCGCAAGTTAGCAAAAACAATTGTGAATAATCCGGTGGAGATTTCGGTTAATACCAAAAATAGCACTGCAACGGCAGTTGAACAGGTCATTATTCCTGTGGATAAAACAAATAAGAATACTTTGTTGAGCCATTTAATTATTGAAAATAATTGGCAACAAGTCTTGGTTTTTTGCAGAACAAAGCATGGTGCTGACAGACTCGCCAAATTTTTAATTAAGAGGAACATTAGCGCGTCAGCTATTCATGGTAACAAAAGCCAAGGCGCGAGAACGAGAGCGTTAGCTGATTTTAAAAACGGTAAAGTTCAGATATTAGCAGCTACCGACATTGCCGCTAGAGGTATCGATATCAATGAGCTTCCGCAAATTGTGAACTTCGATTTACCTAATATTCCTGAAGACTATGTTCACCGAATTGGTCGTACAGGCAGAGCTGGTGCGACGGGTCATGCTTATAGTTTTGCAACCATAGAAGACAAAAAAAATATCAGTGATATCCAGAGTCTGATAGGCAAAGTTATAACAACTGAGGTGATTAAAGGTTTCGAGCCAAGTGAAAAGTTAGCACCTGTTGCCCTAAAAGCACAAAAACCAAAGCGCCCTAAAGGACCTAAAAATACACGTTCGGATGGGGTCAATGGAAATCGTGAAGGTCGGAATGATAAACCGAGGCAACCTAGAAGAAAGTAAGGGCTATATAACTCGCTTAATTTATACAATGTTGCTGCGGTGAAAGAGTTCAGCACAGCCTATCGAGTCTTAATAATGTATTGGACTGCGGTGACAGGGATTCAATACTAGCTCCAAAAGTATAAAATGTGGCGGGTGTTGCTAACAGCTCCTATGATGACGCCGATTCATCAGTAGCTTTGCACGATGCCCCATAAATATCAATGATGCTTGTGTATAGCCTGCTTACCCGCTAATTTATGTTCATAATCACTTACATTGGCAATGAACATGACGTCAGCGGCGGTATCAATCGAGCAAAAACACTATTCTACCTGTACCTTATGTGAGGCTATGTGTGGTATTGAAGTCACCACAATAGGTCGTGAAATACTGTCTATTGTAGGGGATAAAAAAAATCCATTCAGTGAAGGTCATGTTTGTCCTAAAGCAATGGCGCTAAAAGACCTATATGATGATCCTGACCGCATTAAAATGCCGTTAGAGAAAACAGCGTCTGGCTGGCAAGAAATTCCATGGGACGAAGCCCTAGATAAAGTGGCGAATGGCCTGTTTGAAATTCAGCAACAGTATGGAGTTGAATCCGTAGCGACTTATTTAGGTAATCCCAATGCACATAATATGGGCTCTATTTTATATGGTCCTTACTTTTATCGGTCATTGCAGTCACACAATCGTTTTTCTGCGACGTCAGTTGATCAGCTTCCGCATCATATTGTGAGTCGAAAGCTATTTGGGCATCAATCACAAATTCCTATTCCTGATATTGATCGTACCCAATATTTTATGATTATTGGTGGCAATCCTTTAGCATCAAATGGCAGCATTATGACTGTTCCGCATATTAAGCGCCGATTAAAAGCCATTCAAAGCAGACAGGGTAAAGTGGTTGTTATTGACCCTAAACAGTCTGAAACAGCGGACATGAGCAGTGAACATCATTTTATTAAACCAGGCACTGACGCGCTGCTACTATTGGCAATGATCAATACTGTGTTTGCTACGAATAAAGAAGCACCAGCGCGACTGCTAGAATTTGCACCCCAGTTATTAGACGTTAAGGATTACATATTGCCTTATACTCCGCATAAAGTGGCAACGAAAATAGGGATGACAGCAGCTCAAATTGAACAGTTAGTCAGTGATTTTTGTGCTGCAGAATCGGCCGTTTGTTATGGCCGAATGGGCGCAAGTGTGCAAGCTTTTGGCACGTTAACACAATATTTAATTATGCTGTTCAACATGTTAACCGGCAACTTAGATAAACCTGGTGGCATGATGTTTACGCAACCGGCTGCAGATTTTTTACCCCATTCTGGTCGTGGCTCAATTGGTAACTTTCATACTCGGGTACGCAAGCTTCCTGCTTTTGCTGGCGAATTTCCTGTTTCTGCCTTAGCTGAAGAAATGACAACGCCCGGTGAAGGTCAAATCAAAGCAATGGTTATTGGTGCAGGAAACCCGGTTCTTACTACACCAAACGGACAGCAGCTTGATGCGGCCTTTGAGAATTTAGATTTTGTGGTCGCCGTTGATTTTTATATGACTGAAACCACTAGACACGCAAATATTATACTACCGCCTGTGACTGCGCTTGAACGAGACCACTATGATATTGTTTTCCATAATTTTGCGGTTCGTAACAGCAGTAAATATTCGCCTGCCATATTCCCACCAGAAGCAAACAGTAAAACCGATTGGCAAATATATCTGGGCCTAGCTGAGCGACTCGACAAGCTCAATGGCTTACCTACTGATAAGTATCAGTTGCTGTGGGACAAAAAGCCAACAGGCGTAGTTGATGATATGTTGCAAATGGGGCGTTACCAGCATGCAGGCAAACCTATTAGCATTAAGACATTGTTAGATTTACCGCATGGTATTGACTTAGGGCCATTGCAAGCTGATCTACCTGGTGCAATTTTCCATAATGATAAGAAAATCGACATGAGTTTTGATTATTTTATGCCCGACCTAACGCGTGTAGATAAACACTTTTTTGAGATTGACCTGCCAGATGATAACAGTCTGCAGCTGATTGGTCGCCGCCATTTAAAAACGAATAACTCGTGGCTGCATAATAGCAAGCGCATGGTCAAAGGGACTAATAATGGACTGTCTCGCTGCACGGCGCAAATTCACCCTGATGATGCGACTAAATTCGCAATACAAGACAAACAAATGATAAACGTAAAATCACGCGTGGGAGAAATCAGTTTGCCGGCAGAAATTACACATAAGATCATGCCTGGCGTTATTTCTATTCCGCATGGTTGGGGGCACAATAAGAAAGGTATGCGTTGGAAAACTGCAGAGCAACATGCAGGCGTCAGTGTGAATGACTTAACAGATGAAATGGTGATCGATGAATTGTCTGGCAATGCAGTGCTTAATGGCGTACCAGTTTGGATAGAGGCAAGCGTCTAGCGTATATAACGCTTGCCCAATCAAGTACCTAAATAGACTCACAACACAAAATTATGGTGTGTTTTAACGCGGTTTATTCAAACGTAAAAACGACAGATTGTCCGCGTCCAGAGGATTCCGAGGCCGCATCTAGTTCATCGCTAGTATGCAGAATGATGTGCATATCACCGAAGCTACTTTGATGCATGATGTAGCCCATTTCTTCGAGCTGGCTGATGACTTCTTCATCAAGGCCTTCATGATATCGAATTTCGTTTTTGGGTAGCAATTGATGATGAAACCGAGGTTGGTCTACAACATCTTGTGCGCTCATGCCAAACTCCAATGCATTCAATATAGATAAATACACCGAGCTGATGATGGTAGTGCCGCCGGGAGAACCGGTTACCATAACGACTTTGTTGTCTTCTAACACCATGCTAGGCGTCATCGATGAAAGCATGCGCTTTTGCGGTTGAATTTCATTGGCTTCACCACCTACGGCGCCAAATACGTTGGCTACCCCTGGTTTAGCGCTGAAATCGTCCATTTCATCGTTCAGCAAAAAGCCGGCACCTTCCACGACTACACCGCTGCCAAAGCCTAAGTTAATGGTCGTGGTATTTGATACCGCATTACCCCATTTATCCATAATTGAAAAATGAGTAGTTTGTTCACTTTCTTTTAATCCTGGTTTGATGCTTTCAGTCACTGATATTTTATCGCGCAAGACACTTTGGCTGCGCATTGCAATATAGTCGTCAGCAATTAACTCATCAACTGGCACCTTTACAAAGTCAGGGTCCCCTAGGTATTCTGCTCTATCGGCAAATACGCGTTTACCGATTTCGGCCAATAAGTGCACGTAAGCAGCGGAATTATGCGCTAGTTGAGGCTGACCTTGGGTTAATATGTCATACATCTTTAGCCATTGTAGTATGGCTATACCACCTGAACTCGGGGGCGGAGCGCTTACCAATTCATATTCACGCCATTTTGTTTTAATGGGCTGCCGACTCTTGGCTTCATAAGAAAGTAAGTCTTGTTCAGTAATTAGCCCATTTTCTTTACGCATAAAATCGCTAATTATTTTTGCGGTTTCGCCTTGGTAAAAACCATCTCGACCTTGATCTCGAATTCGCACGAGCGTGCTAGCTAACTCTGGTTGTTTAAATACTTCATTGGCTTTTGCTGAGCCAAAGTAGTCTTTAAAATTAACATCAAATCCGCGTTTTTCTAGGTCTTCAATATGCTCTGTAATAGAAGATGACAGTTTAGGATGTACAATAAAACCTTGCTCTGCCAATGTAACCGCAGGTTGCACTAACTCCTTCCATGGCAAGCTGCCATACTTTTGATGTGCTAACCACATTCCTGCTACTGTTCCTGGGACCCCAGATGATAATACACCGATAACGGATTTATAAGGAATTACGTTGCCTTGCTCATCTAAATACATATCTTTGTGCGCAGACAACGGTGCTTGTTCCCGGTAATCAATAAAGTCAGCTTTTTGGTCTTTATAAATCAACATGAAACCACCGCCGCCAATATTTCCTGCCTCAGGTAATGTGACTGCAAGTACAAGTTGCGCCGCAATAGCTGCGTCGACGGCGTTACCGCCTTTTTGTAATATTTCTTTGGCAACATCGGCACTGTAACTGTCGGGCATCGCTACAGCTGCTTGTGCAGTTTCATTTGCACTAGGACCCGATGCGGGTTGACTGCAGCCGAGAGTGGTTAAACACAAGGTAGCTAAAAGAATGAGATTGATTGGAAAACGGTGGTTGCTTGGCGCCAAGAGTGTTTCTCCTTGAATAGTAAAACAGCTTGAATTGAAGTTATATGACTATCGAAATGGTAACACTAATCTTTGTCTATGCAACTAGCCATAAAGCTCTCCATGCATCTTACTATTTGCAAAGTGCTCAATTACAAAAAAGCGGCACCAGCAGATGACAGTGGGGCGCCTCAGGAGTACACTATTGAAGGATCCATAACCGATAGTAGCATCGTGTCTTCGTTAAAGTATTTAGCCTCTTACGCTCCTGACTTGCAGCAGCAGATTGCACAATTGTTGTCGCAAAATCGTCTGACTGATTATTTGCTTCAGAAATACCCTACAGTTAGCGACATACCAAACGACGCAGCCCTTCGTGGCTATGTAATGGATCTGAAAAATCAGTATCTTAAAAAGTCCCAGCCACTGAGCAAGATAGTATTTGATAAGAAAATTCATGTGGTAAATAATGCATTAGGTTTGCATAGCTTTGTATCCAGAGTCCAGGGCGGTAAGCTAAAGAGTAAAAATGAAATCCGTATTAGTACTTTATTTAAGAATGCACCGCATGAATTTCTTAATATGATTGTGGTGCATGAATTGGCACATTTAAAAGAAAAAAATCATAACAAAGCGTTTTATCAACTTTGCCGGCATATGTTGCCTGACTACCATCAAATAGAGTTTGATGTCAGAGTCTATCTAACCCATTTGGAAGAAAAGGGTGAAGTTTATATGAATCAATCTGTTATTAACAAAGCATGAGGCAATGATGAACTATCAATTTATTCGTGATCAGCAAGGCAGTCCAGTTGCCGAATTTGATATGGGGAGTGAGATTTTTTCGCAATGGTTTACACAAGAGCTAGGCACGGATCAACATAAAATTGAGGCTATATTTAAAGCAATTCAAGAGTTACGAAGTCGTCAAATTAAAGAGTTTGTGCTGCAAGGCAACGAAATTAATTTATTATTTGATCCAGATGAAGTAGAAGCTAGGTCGAAAATTTTAGATATACAGGCGCCAGATGAATTGCCAGAGGGAACACAATTGTATGATCAGGAGTCTATAGCGGGTTGTGGACTGGAAGATTTTATTCGAGTGTTGCAATCGTGGAGCGATTTTGTTTCTGACAATTAAGCAAAAAGATGACTGGATTTGTGCTCTGTGACGGCTACAATTGTTGACAATTTCGTTGCGCCAAAATGCTTTCAAAAAATCGACATTTTATTTGAAAGTACTGATTTTCTGTTGATAAATAAACCCAGTGGTTTGCTATCGCTTTCGGGTAAAAATCCATTAAACAAAGATTCAGTACACTTTCGCTTGGTACAGGATTTCCCCACCGCTAGCTTGGTGCATCGTCTCGACCTAGGTACCTCAGGGATTATGCTAATTGCCCTGAATAAGCCAGCAAATACTAATTTGGCTGGGCAATTTCAATTACGTAGCGTGTTTAAAACCTATATTAGTATTTTAGCTGGCCACGTGATTGAGGACAGTGGGCAGATTAAGATGCCCATAGCCAAAGATCCTTTGCTATTTCCTCGGTTAAAAATCTGTATTGAGCATGGCAAACAAGCGCAAACTGACTATCAGGTCCTCGAACGACTGCAAAGCCCCTTATCAACCCGCATAAGATATGAGCCACTAACCGGCAGGACTCATCAATTGCGTATTCACAGTCAACATATTGGCCATCCTATTCTAGGTTGTGATTTATACGGCACACAACAAACTCATAAAGCTGCAGATCGACTGATGTTACATGCTGAAAAATTACAATTTGACCATCCGGTAACGGGAAAACGGATAATGGCTGAATGTGCTTGTCCTTTTTAGGGACTATTATTTCAGTTCTATTATTTAAGAGACATAACAAATGGGGTATACAGGTCATAAGTTTGATACAGATATTGGATTAAGCTATATGCAGGCACGATATTATGATCCAGTGATTGGGCGGTTTTATAGCAATGATCCAATTGGGTTAAGGGATATACATAGTTTTAATCGATATCAATATGTTGCTAATAACCCATACAAATACACCGATCCAACTGGGATGTGGAAGAGTAAGCTCGATGAAATAAGAGAAAATAAGCAGAAGCGAAAAGATAGACAAAAGAAACAAGACGCAAAAGATTCAGTAAAATTATTGACTTTGTTGAAAGGAAATCAGCCTCTACTGGAAATGGTAAACAATGCTATGAGGTATGCTCAAAGTCACCACAAAGTGGGAGATAATCCGGGTTTCAATTCTATGGGGGTTGCAATTACAATTGAAGATGGCGAGTACAAAGAAGGTTTGGCAAATTCGACTTTGTGGCGGGGATGGGATCAATGGATGAGTGAAACAGGCGGAGCTAGTGGTGGTGGACTTGTCGTTCCACCAACATACGTTATTGTCATTGTGACTAGGAGTGACGCTAATGGCAGGAATGTCGAGTTAAACCCAGGACAATACAACTTTGCTGCTGTCTCAAAAAATGTGCCCTACATTGTAATTGCTACGAAGGGTGGAAATGCTTATTTTTTTGCCGAAGCAGGCAAATCAGAACCACTTACAGAAATTGAATTTTAGGGAATTTATTATGAACAAACGATTATTGAGCGTTTTGATTGTTGGAGTGTGTCTAAGCTCTAATAAAGTTATTGCTGGTCCAGTGTGTTCACCAGACTTAAGTGCTTTGGATAACATGAATGTTTTACGGAAAGTAGTTATGCAAACAAAAAAAATGGGGATTACTCAAAAATTTCATGGAGTAACAGAAAGTATTGTTAGCAATTATACCTTTGATATTATTGATTTAGATTCCACAGATTTTTTAATAAAAACACAAAAAGACGATAGTACTCCGCCACAAATTCATGGCATCATAAAGAATATTTATGTTGGTCTAGATAATAGAAATGAAGAAATAGACTTATTATTTTTTAGAGCTGGAATGGGCGTGGACGAAAGGTTCCTTGCTTCGTTTAAAGTACAAAAATCAGATAATAAATGTGTTTTGGCTACGCCTCATTATGATGAAAAAAGATATGCACAATTAACTATCGACTCATGGAGCAGCTTAAGATTAGAGTATTATCTGATAGACGACGGTGAAATAGACGAATATGCACCAAATTACATTTTTCAATAAAAGTATACGCTATTGGTTACCATTATTGACAGCTGTATTTTCGTGAAAAAGTGAACAAGGGGTCAGGTTCGCTGAAATGCTAAAGCACAATTAACCGTGGGATAGGCAGATGTTATCGGTTTGGTTGCGCAGTGTATTCGAGCGGCGTTGGCGGTTAGTGCCAGCGCCACTAGATGGTGATACCAGTCATTTTGACTAGGCTGCCGGTTTCTTCTGACCATGGCAACCAGCCACCGCTGCCTGCTAAATCTGCTGAAGTGCCTGCAGACTAGAGATAGTCGAGCGATAGTAAGTTGCTTTTTTCTTGAGTTTTAATTAATTTGTCTACCAACCATTTTAAGCCTTTATGAGAAACTGGTAATTTGTATTTTCTTACGTGCATGGCTTTGGCATGCGCGTCCGACGATACCGCCTATAATGCAACACCATTGAATGGAAGCAGTTCGTCGATTTCCACATCACTGTGGCTAATTTTATCCAACGTATTCATCTGTAGTGGGCCGGTAATTTTGGCCACGGGTTCATAATCTTCTTCATAATGTCCGCTTTCACTAAAACGGACAATAATTCTAGCCTCTAAACGTCCCGTTTTGGCACAAAATGCTCATATGCTTTCGTGGCATCGACTGGCGGCTATTGCCGTAGAGCCGACCGACAGAGATATATCGCAATAAGCAAAAAGCGGGAATGATCAGAACAAATCTGACCGTCTCCTTAGGCGAGCACTTTCATTCAAAAGTTTAACTGTACTGTTATGTTAAGCGACAATGAACTTGACCAGTCAAGATAGTTGAGGCGCTATAGCTGTTAAGAATGAGTTAGCAAACCAAACAAATCATAAAGCAAAAACCACTCGTAAGCGGTTTCATAATGTTACTGTGAGTTTCAAACTTTAATGTCTAGTTGCAAACATTAATATCCAGTTTCAAACATTAATATGCCGCACAGGTAGATTGATATAGAGAGCTAACGTTAATGACAAGTTAAAGTCTACAAGTGAGCAAAAATTCAAGGAAGATTATTTTCCGCCGATGACTCAACGTAAATAAAGAACGTACACACAAATATACATAGTGTGTACGTTTAAGGTTTTCCTGTGTGAGTATGCTGCATATGACTTGCAACTTACTCACTCACGAATATACATTGTTTTTACTATATACTCATATGAGCATCCCTTTTTCGTGCTTAAAAGCCTTTAAACGCGTTCGAAAATAGTCGCGATGCCTTGGCCTAAACCAATACACATAGTCGCTAAACCAATTTCTTTATCGTTCGCTTCCATCAAGTTAATTAGAGTTGTGGAAATACGCGAACCAGAGCAACCTAAGGGGTGACCTAATGCAATGGCACCTCCATTTAAGTTTACTTTATCTTCGTATTCATCCATCCAACCTAAATGCTTTATACAAGACAATGCTTGCGCCGCAAAAGCTTCGTTGAATTCAGCTAATTGAATATCTGCCATTGTCATACCAGCGCGTTTCAATGCTTTTTGTGTGGCAGGAACCGGACCAAAGCCCATAATTGCCGCATCACAACCAGCAACAGCCATTGCACGAATTTTCGCACGTGGTGTTAGGCCAAGTTCTTTTGCACGGCTCGCAGACATGATCAACATTGCAGAAGCGCCATCAGACAGCGCTGATGATGTACCCGCTGTTACTGAGCCGTTAACCGGATCGAACACGGGTCTTAAACCAGCAAGCCCTTCTACGGAAGTTTCAGGACGAATTACTTCATCCTGCTCAATTAAGCGTAATACGCCATGGGCATCATGACCCTCAATCGGTACGATTTCATTCCAACGACCTTCAACAGCTGCTTTGTGAGCGCGCTGATGAGAACGTGCAGCAAATGCGTCTTGCATTTCACGCGTAATGCCATTTTGACGACCTAATAATTCGGCTGTCATGCCCATGCTGCCCGAAGCACGCGCTGCATGTTTCGCAATACCAGGGTGGAAATCAATATTGAAATCCATTGGTACGTGACCCATATGCTCAACACCACCAATCATGTAAACGTCACCACGACCAGACATGATACCTGATGCAGCATCATGCAATGCTTGCATTGAAGAACCACACAAACGGTTTACCGTAACGGCACCTGTGCTTCTTGGAATTGACGTTAGTAACTGAGCGTTTCGAGCGATATTGAAACCTTGTTCTTTGGTTTGCTGCACGCAGCCCCAAATAATGTCTTCAATTTCAGCTGGGTCAACACCTGGGTTACGCTCTACTAATTTTGTCATTAAGTGCGCTGACAAAGTTTCAGCGCGCACGTTTCTAAAAACACCACCCTTGGAACGTCCCATAGGGGTACGAATACAATCGATAACGACGACATCTTTCATTTTTATCTCCTCTGGTGAATTAGGCTGATTGTGAAAAATAAGATTTTCCAGAAGACGCCATTTCGCGCACGCCATCTGAAATTTGATAAATTGGACCTAAACTTGCGTACTTGTCTGCTAACACCACAAAATTTGCCAGTCCCATGGTTTCAATATAACGGAATATACCGCCTCTGAAAGGAGGGAAGCCTAAGCCAAACAGCAATGCTATGTCGGCTTCTGCAGCACTTGCTACTATCCCTTCCTCTAAACAACGAATAGCTTCGTTCGCCATCGGGATCATCACGCGAGCAATAATCTCCTCTTTGTCGAACTCTTTAGTTGCAGCCACATGACCTTCAAATAATGTGTAAGCTTCTGGTGAGGCTTTTTTGGCTGGGCGTCCGCGTTTGTCTAGCGAGAAGTCATAGAAGCCTTTACCGTTTTTCTGACCAAATCGACCTGCTTTATAAAGTAAAGTAACAGGGTCATTGTCAATTTTTTGCATACGCTCAGGAATGCCATTAGACATGACGCTAGAAGCGTGATCAGCTGTGTCCATGCCAACAACGTCGAGTAAAAATGCAGGACCCATAGGCCAACCGAATACTTTCTCCATCACTTTATCAACAGCAGTAAAATCAGCACCATCAATTAACAATTGGCTAAAACCTGCGAAGTAAGGGAACAATACCCGGTTAACTAAGAAACCAGGACAATCGTTTACAACGATAGGTGTTTTACCCATCTTCAATGTAGAGGCAACAACCGCACTAATTGTGGCATCCGAGGTGTTTTCACCGCGAATAATTTCAACTAAAGGCATCTTATGTACTGGATTGAAAAAATGCATACCGCAAAAACGCTCAGGCTTTTCTAAGCTTTTTGCTAACTGATTAATAGAAATTGTAGAGGTGTTTGAACAAATAATAGCATCATCAGCAACGGTCTTTTCCGTTGCAGCCAGCACAGCCGCTTTGATTTTTGGATTTTCGACAACTGCTTCGATAATTAAATCAGCATTGGCAATCGCATTTTGATCAAGCGTCGGGATGATTTTGTTTAGTGTTGATGCCATTTTTTTTGCATCAACTTTACCGCGCTGCATGCCTTTTTCAAGAATGCTTGACGCTTCTTTTAAACCAAGGTCAAGAGCAGCTTGGTTGATATCTTTCATTATAGTCGTAATGCCTTTTACAGCACCTTGATAAGCAATGCCGCCACCCATAATACCAGCACCTAATACGGCATGTTGTTTGATTTCTTTAGTGGCGCCTTTAGCTACTTTTTTGCCTTTAGCTTTAACTAATTGGTCTGCAAGGAAAATACCCACTTGTGCCTTGCACGCATCGGTTTTAGCCAGCGCAACAAAACCTTCATTTTCAAGTTTGAGTGCACCGTCTCTGTCAAGACGAGCAGCCTTGCTGATGGTTTCTACCATCTTATGTGGAGCTGGATAATGTCTGCCCGCTTGTGCGGCTACCATTGCGGCTGCAGTTGAGAAACTCATTACTGATTCGTTTGCGTTTAACATCAATGGTGCTTTTTTCTGAGCCCTGCGAACCTGCCAATCAAGCTTACCAGCCATTGCATCTTGGAGCATGCTACGCCCTGCTTCATGCAAATGTTCAGGTGCAACAACAGCATCAATGGCGCCTTCCTTCAATGCTTGGGCACCGTCACGGTCACGACCCGTGGTCATCCATTCTAATGCGTTATCAGCGCCAATAACTCGCGGAAGACGGACTGTTCCGCCAAAACCGGGCATTAAGCCGAGTTTTACTTCAGGAAAACCGATTCTTGAAGATGTATCGACAACTCGAATATCGCCAGCTAACGCCATTTCAAAGCCACCGCCAAGAGCAAAGCCATTTATTGCAACAACAGTAGGAACCGCTAAATCTTCAAAATGGTCAAATACTTGAGATGTTTTTGCAACCCAGGTTAGAATATCGGCTGGGTCCATTTCAAACAATGGTAGGAATTCAGTGATGTCCGCTCCCACAATAAACGTGCTCTTTGCAGAACGTACAAGTACCCCTTTTACGTCGCTTGAGGCAGCTATAGCAGCAGTGGCTTGGTTGAGTTCTTCAACTGTTTGTCGGTCGAATTTGTTAACTGAACCTTGTGCATCAAACACAAGTTCAGCGATTGAATTGTCGGTCAGTGCTACTGAAAGACTCTTGCCTTCAAAGATCATTATATTCTCCTGTGACATTTACAACACGGATTATAGAAATTGTTGAGATTGACCACCATTTTTCGATAGTGGTTTATACTATACTTGAACGTTCTGGTAAATATTGTGGTACTACTTAACACATAACGTTCCGATAGATCATCAACATGGTTGTGAATACTAACTTTTCAAGAACTCATTGTACCAGTTATTTTTTTGTTTGTTTAATGTAATTAACTCTTAACAACAGCGGATGCCCCCATTGTCTAACGTTATAGCTACTATTTATTGCTTGTTTTTGATATTCGGTATTTTTTTATCTGATGTTGCCTTCTCACTTGAAAATAAATCACCAGAACAAGAGTTGGAGAGTCAACGTGCTGAATTTTTGCGAATTGAAAAACAAGTTTGGAGTACCAGTGATAAAGATTTTGCAAAGTTAGTAATCAACTTAGGTGATTACCCATTAATACCTTATTTGATAGAAATAAAAATTTTGCACGGATTAACAACAAAGAAAGTCGATCAAGTTCGCGCTTTTCTTAAAGAATATAAAGACACTCCGCTGGAGAGTCGTGTTCTGCGTCCATGGCTGCGATATCTTGCGAAGAACAACCGTAAAAGTTTATTCATGGAGTTTTACGAGCCAATGGGTGACATTAAATTAACGTGCCAATATTTGCGTTATCAACTCGAGGACAATGTTAATAAGGACCAGTTATACTCGCAAATCGCTGACTTGTGGAATGTCAGTAAGTCGCAACCGAAAGACTGTGACCCTGTATTTAAAAAGTGGAAAGCGGACGCTCAATTGACTGAGGAGTTAATTTTGCAACGCATCGCTAAAGCAGCGAATGGCGGGCAGTACTCTATTATTACCTATCTGAGAACGTTATTACCTGAAGATAAGAAGTACCTCGCCGATTTGTGGTATGAAACTAGAAAGTCTCCTTCTACAGTAAGGAGATTGAATGTATTTAAAGGTAATTATCCTGATATTGAAACAGAAATTATCAGTTATGGTTTAGGCCGTTTAATTTGGCGAAACAAAGCTGAGTCAGTAAAAACATGGCAACGAGCGCAGAAGAAATTTACGTTCACCGATGAACAACAAGCGCATGTTGCGAATAAGTTTGCAATAAGTATGGCGATCTCGAAACACCAAGATGCTGAATATTGGTTGATTAAATCAGAGTTATTAGAGCAAGATCCGGAAGTGTTGCGTTGGCATCTTGCTACATTATTAAAAGACCAAAACTGGCCGAGTATTATAAACTTAATAGAACAAGCGTCACCCACATTAACTCGCGCTCATGAGTATCAATATTGGTTAGCCCGCAGTTATGCTGAGTTAGGTAATGATAACAAGGCGAATGAGTTATTTAAGCAATTGGCTGGTGAGCGCCATTATTATGGATTTTTAGCAAGTGCTAGATTAGGACAGTCTTTTAACTTTCAGGATCAGCCTTTGGTTATTAAAAAAGAGGTGATTGAGCGAATTAAACAACTGCCTAGTGCCAAGCGTGCTTTGGAACTTAAAGAGTTAGAAAGATTCCACGAGGCAAGATTGGAATGGCGCTTTGTACAACAACAATTGAACGCTCAAGAAATGCTCGCCTCTGCGGTTATTGCGGGTCAATGGGGCTGGCATGATCAAGCTATATTTACCTTTATTACTACAGGTTATTTGAACGATGTAAATAGACGATTCCCCATGGCCTATTCGGATATTCTGACCAAAGAAGCGCAACGTAATAGAATTGATCCTGAGTGGGCATTTGCTATTGCGCGCAGAGAAAGTTCTTTTATGAGCGATGCCGTGTCGTCAGCTAAAGCCCTTGGATTGATGCAGGTGTTGCCGTCAACCGCTAGATATTTAGAGAAAAAACGGGTATCAAATCGTGCATTGATGAATCCCAATACGAATGCTAAATTGGGGAATAAATATTTACGCTACTTAATGGATAAAGTAGATAATAATACGCTGCTTGCGACTGCTTCATACAATGCAGGCTGGAGTAGGGTGAAAAGTTGGTTGCCCGCCAGCGAATCAGTTGGGGCAGACTTATGGGTCGAAACTATTCCCTACAGAGAAACTCGTAACTACGTTAAAGCAGTCATGGCATACAAGCAGATTTATCAAAACCAGTTATTTGAAATCAGCAACTCAAAAACGCCGCAGTTAATAGCTAATTCGGTTTTCGGTGAGCTAGTTCAAATGCAAATTCCGATCAATGTTGGCGACTAAAATTAGCTGGTATGGTTCTTATATCGCTGACAACCGTGTGATGGCGTGCTAGCCTAAGACAAACAAGTATATTGCTGAAAAAACAATGTAAAAGTCAACCAAATAAGGTTGAGATTTATGCTCTAAACGAGGACACCAATGCTAAGCCACTCTGCATCTTACGCTGAACATATAAAGATTTTACAAGCTCGCACACTCGAAGCAATTCAGCGAGAAAGTATTGACGGTTTAATTATCCATTCTGGACAGGGCAAAATCATGTTCTTGGATGATAACTATTATCCATACAAAGTGAATCCTCAATTTAAAGCCTGGCTTCCAGTCGTTGATAATCCTTGCTGCTGGTTAGTCGTGAATGGCACTGACAAGCCAAAGCTTATTTTTTATCGGCCTGAGGACTTCTGGCATAAAGTGCCGCCTGAGCCAACAGAATTTTGGGTTGAGCATTTTGATATTGTGTATTTAAAACAAGCTAAAGCAGTTGAAAAACATTTGCCTTATGACAAAGTAAAATACGCTTATGTGGGGGAATATATTGAAGTTGCCAAAGCACTTGGCTTCGAATTAGTTAATCCGGATCGTGTACTTAACTATTTGCACTGGCAACGAGCCTTTAAAACAGATTATGAGCTCGAATGTATGCGCCAAGCAAATACTATCGCGGTGGGTGCACATCTAGCAGCAAAAGCTGCGTTTTTTGATGAAAAAAGCGAATTTGATATTAACAATGCCTACCTCAGTGCAGCAAGACAAGGTCACAATGAACTTCCCTATAACAATATTGTAGCGTTAAATGAAAACGCAGCCATACTGCATTACATGCAAACGAATGCAGTCGCACCGGCTGACTTTAAAACGTTCTTGATTGATGCAGGAGCCACTTACCATGGCTATGCTGCTGATATTACCCGCACGTATTGCGCCAAACAACATGAGTTTAGCGACTTAATTAAAGCGGTGGATGCGTTAACTATTAATTTAGGCGAACAAATGAAACCAGGCTTAAGTTATGTTGAAATTCATTTGGCTGCGCATGTTGGTATTGCGCAAATTTTGCATGATTTTGGTATTGTGAATCTGTCGGTAGAAGATTGCGTAGAAAGTGGCATAGTAAGTACGTTCTTTCCCCATGGTGTTGGCCATTTCTTAGGTTTACAAGTGCATGATGTTGCCGGCCATGCCAGAGACGATCGCGGAACACCTAATCCGGCGCCAGAAAATCACCCCTTCTTGCGATGCACTCGTATTATTGAACCAAGACAGGTGTTCACGATTGAACCTGGATTGTATTTTATCGATAGTTTACTAACGAAGCTTAAAGGCTCAGAGCAATCCAAATTCATTAATTGGAACGTTGTTGATAAATTTAGACCGTTTGGTGGTATTCGTATTGAAGACAATATTATCGTGCACCGTGAACGCAATGAAAATATGACGAGAGAGCTAGGCTTGGTAAGCGATTAGCGTTGCCATCTATAGACTTAATATAATATATAGCTAATCGAGTGACTGAAGTAATAAGAGGCCAACGAATAGGCATTGGCTTATGAACTGGCTTTTTTGAGTCAGGGTATTCAGTGAAGAAGCTTTTATATTTTCTGTTGCCTGCACAAAATTTCTGCTATTATTCGCGGCCACTGCGTTGAACGAAGCAACATAATTGTATTCGAAGACGCAGTGCTAAAAGGGATTTTTATGAAACGGTCTATTCTTAATAGCGCATTTTTTGCACTTCTTTACGGCGCCTTGCCATTGCAAATGATTTCATTTTTTTATTCTCAGTGGGCACTCTGGTTTGTTCTATGTTTACCCGTGTTGTTTGTTTTGGCCAAGTCACAAGACTATCTTTATCAAAAAGGTGGGGAAACCTATTTCCGACGTATTCCGTTTTTTGGTGGCGTACTGCTTAACCAAATAAATGATATGGGCGATTTGAAGCTAGTCGACACATCGACAACGGTCCAAATTTTATGGGCGAATATAGAGTTGCGTCGAATACAGTAATTCCAATAGCTTAATGAGATAAAACAATGCGTTAAAAAGCGTTAGTAGTTTCTGTTAACGGATAAATCGGCCAGCCCAATTAGGGCTTCTTTAAATTCGCTGTCAGGAATAGGAATTAATGCCTCCTTCGCTTTTTGAGCTTCAATTTCAGCACATTCTCGAGTGTAAGCTAGTGAGCCGGTGGCTTGCATTATTTTTAATATATGGTCGAAATGTGCCATGCCATTTGCGTTCTCAATTGCGTCTCGAATGAGACGTGCATCTGCTATATCACAATGCCACATTGCATGTAAAAGAGGCAAGGTTGGCTTACCTTCAGCTAAATCATCGCCTGCATTCTTGCCCATGTCATCTGCTTGTGCCGTGTAATCAAGGACATCATCAATGAGTTGAAATGCAGTGCCTAAATGCTTTCCATAAGCTTGCATTGCTAATTCAATTTCTTCATTTTGATCCGTTAGTATCGCCGCAAGTTGCGTTGCGGCCTCAAACAAACGCGCCGTCTTGCTATAAATAACTTCTAAATAGCTCGCTTCGGTGGTATTAGGATCGTTGCAATTCATTAATTGCATGACTTCACCTTGTGCGATTCGGTTGGTTGCATCAGATAAAATGTCCATTACCCTCATACGTTTTAAGCTAACCATCATCTGAAAGGCACGTGAATATAGAAAATCACCCACGAGCACAGTCGCTTGGTTACCAAATACCGCATTAGCGGTCTCTCGACCGCGGCGCATAGTAGACTCATCAACAACATCGTCATGCAATAGTGTTGCCGTATGTATGAATTCAATAATAGCCGCCAACGTATGGTGCTCATCATTTTTAATATTGAGGGACCGAGCAGCCAAGACGGTGAGCAATGGACGCAATCTTTTACCACCGCTGTTAACGATGTAAAAACCGAGTTGATTAATAAGAGCAACGTCAGAATCAACCTGCGTTTGAATCAGTTTATTAACTGCCTGCATGTCCAATGCAGTGAGTGATTGAATACTTGCTAAATCCATATTGAACTCGTACCGGGCCTAATTATAAAGAATACGCTTGATGACCTGTAGTGTACATTAATCTATAATGTCATGTACAAAACTGATGCAAATAAGCCTTACTTTGCCTGCTTATTGTGGCTATTTCTATCTAATTGAAAATACCCTGAATAAAATTCAGTTTTGTGCTTGATAGATTAGATTCCATAAAGTACAATTCGCGCCCTGTTTTTTGAATAAAAAGCGCTTGTATGCGCAGTGCGGAGAAATATATGTACGCGGTTTTCCAAAGTGGTGGTAAACAACACCGTGTGGCCGAAGGTCAAACCGTTCGTCTTGAAAAGATTGAAGTGGCTCCAGGTGAGTCAATCGAATTCGATAATATCTTGATGATTAGCAATGGCGAAGATGTAAAAATTGGAACCCCTTATGTTGCTGGTGGTAAAGTTACAGCTGAGATCGTTGTTCACGGTCGTGGCGAGAAAATTAAAGTAGTTAAGTTCCGTCGACGCAAGCATAGTCGAACGCAGATGGGACATCGCCAGTGGTTTACAGAAGTAAAAATCACTGCAATCAACGTATAATAGGAGCACTAACTCATGGCACATAAAAAAGCTGGTGGTAGTACTAAAAACGGTCGCGATTCAGAAAGTAAACGCTTAGGCGTTAAACGCTACGGCGGCCAAGATGTATTAGCTGGTAACATTATTGTTCGTCAGCGTGGAACTAAATTCCACCCTGGTAACAACATGGGTATCGGCAAAGACCATACATTATTCGCTCTTACAGCGGGTAAAGTACAGTTTGAAATTAAAGGCCCTAAAAACCGCAGATTTGTCAGTATTCTTTCTGAGTAGTCTGGTTTAAAGCATATCGAAAACCCCGCTATCGGCGGGGTTTTTTTTGTGTTATTTTTTAATCCGGACCCTATGGCAGATATTTTCTGGCGTAAAATGCACTGATTGATGTGCAAGCGTTTTGTATTATTTGTACATACACTGACTAGAGTTGTTGGGTTTTCAGTATTACATTAATTGTTTAATGCCAATTCCACAGGCTATTTGTGAAGATCAGGTAGGTTTATCAAGCGGCAGTGCTGTGTATGAAATATGACACTGATATGTACAAATATCTTGACATCGGTATGTAAAGATCTGAATTGTTTAGAATTTAAAGCTGGTTTAAAGACCAGTTACTGGTACAGCAAAAACTGCTATACTAATAGCGTAATTTCGTGCGAATGCATTGCACTTGGCTTGCTGACGCGCACCAACCACAGGTTTAGAGAAAAGATATGAAGTTTGTTGATGAAGCAGAAATACGCGTAGAAGCTGGAGACGGTGGTAACGGCGTTATTGGATTCAGACGCGAGAAATATATACCTAATGGTGGTCCAGATGGTGGTGACGGTGGTGATGGCGGTAGTGTCTACCTTGAAGCTGACGAAAACTTAAATACCCTAATTGATTATCGTTTCGAACGTTTTCATCGAGCGCAGCGTGGCACTAACGGTCAAGGTGCCGATTGCACTGGTCGCGGTGGTGAGGATTTGATTTTGGCAGTACCGGTTGGTACCCGCGCTGCCGACAAAGACACTGGTGAATTTTTGGGTGATTTGGTCAAGCATGGCCAGCGCATGAAAGTAGCTCAAGGTGGTTATCACGGTTTGGGTAATGCTCGATTTAAGAGTAGTACCAACAGAGCGCCGCGGATAAAATCAGACGGCACACCAGGCGAAATTCGTAAACTGTCTTTAGAACTAATGTTGCTTGCGGATGTAGGTATGTTGGGCATGCCTAATGCGGGTAAGTCGACGTTTATTCGTTCGGTTTCTGCAGCCACACCAAAAGTTGCTGATTACCCATTTACCACTTTGATACCAAATTTAGGCGTCGTTCGTCTCGACTCACAAGCGAGTTTCGTTGTTGCCGATATCCCCGGTTTGATTGAAGGCGCTTCTGATGGTGCTGGACTTGGTATTCAGTTTCTGAGGCATCTTGAGCGTTGTAGAGTATTAATTCATTTGATTGACATTATGCCCGCAGATGGTTCAGACCCAGTTCAGAATGCGTTAACTATTGACAACGAATTAGATAAATATAGTCCTAAGTTAGCCGCCAAACCACGCTGGCTAGTGTTCAATAAAATTGATTTAATGTTAGAAGATGAAGCAAATGCTTTATGCGCAGATATTGCTGCAAAATTAGGATGGGAAAAAGATTACTATCAAATCTCAGCCTTCCAAAAGTTGAATGTTGATGTACTTTGCCAAGACATCATGGAGTTCATTGATTCTCTTCCACCTGAAGAGGAAATGTTCAATAAAGACGAAGAAATGACGTTTACGTGGAATACCAATCGTGAGGAAGCTGTTTCAGAAGTTCAAAACGACGATTCAGATGCTGATGCCGACTTGGACGATGAAGATTGGGATGATGACGATTATGACGTTGAAGTTATTTACCAGAAGTAGACAGCCAAGATAACACTTTGGACATACACAGATGATATCCATGATTGCCGCTATGGCAAACAATCGCATAATTGGTGCTGATAATGATATGCCTTGGCATCTACCAGCAGATCTTAAGCACTTCAAATTTGTCACTATGGGCAAACCTGTGCTTATGGGCAGAAAAACCTATGAGTCGATTGGAAGGGCGTTACCAGGGCGCCCAAATATAGTTATTACGACCAACAAATCTTATGTATTAGATGATGCAACGGTGGTGACATCAATTGAGGCAGCTATGCAAGAAGCGTCCGCCTTTGACGAAGTCATGATTATTGGAGGTGGAAGTATTTATGAATTGATGTTGGCACAAGCGCAACGACTGTATCTGACTTTCATCGACTTAAAGGTTGATGGTGATACACAGTTCCCAGATTATGAAGCAAATGCTAATTGGATTGAGATAGAGCGAGAAACTCATCAAAAAAATGAAAAAAATCCATACAATTATACCTTCGTTATGCTTGAGCGTGCTTAAGTTTTTTGGTCAGTGAAATACTATATACATAGCCGTAGACCATACTAAAAAATATAGACGGTGCAACTGTTAGCCATAAATTAGGCGTCATAAAGGCAACATTTACTCCCACCACAAATACACTCTGCACTGCAATTGCCGGTAATGGTGTTACCAACATACCAGCTACACAACTTCCTCTGCGGGCATGTTCAATAGTTAGTAAAGATGTTTCAAAGGATTTGGTTGTTGCACATTCTTTGCTAAAAAAGCCGGGTTTTGCCACTGTCGGAACAACAAACGGAAGGCAAAATTGTTTATTTCTAAAAAATTTATGACAAAGCTCCAATATAAAGGTGAATATAAGCGTAATACCACCACTGTAGGTACCTTGCACTAATGCCGCTTTATAAAGGATGTTGGTGTCATCGGTTACTAAACTGTTAGCGTAGTAAGCCCACGCAGCATAGAAAAAGAAGGCGATGAGGCCAGATATAGCAAGTCGTATGAAAGCAAAAATCATGAGTTTAGTTTTTATTACCCTTGGTATGTAAACAATGACTCTATATCAAGACCGTGATGACGTACAACATCTTTCAAACGTTTTAATGCTTCAACTTGAATTTGCCTAACACGCTCTCTCGTTAGGCCTATTTCGATGCCCACATCTTCTAAGGTTGCTGGCTCATGGCCCAGTAGACCAAATCGTCTCGCTAATACTTCTGTTTGTTTTGGGTTGAGCTCTTCTAACCATTTTATAATGTGCAGCTTCATATCACTGGTCTGCAGTTGGTTTTCAGGTTCAGCGCCGCGCTCATCCGCAATAATGTCAAGTAGTGCTTTATTCTCATCGTCGCCGCCAATAGGTGTATCGACAGAATTAATGCGTTCATTTAATTTTAGCATTTTTTGCACGCTAGCGACTGGCTCACCCGTAGCCTCAGCAATCTCTTCTGCTGTGGGTTCATGGTCGAGTTCTTGAGAGAGCTTTCTAGCAGTTCGCAAATATAAGTTGAGTTCTTTAACGATGTGGATCGGTAAACGAATAGTACGCGTTTGGTTCATCAACGCGCGCTCAATAGTTTGACGTATCCACCAAGTTGCATAGGTTGAGAAGCGGAAGCCACGTTCAGGATCAAATTTTTCAACAGCTCGAATTAGACCCAAGTTACCTTCTTCAATCAGATCTAGCAAAGCCAAGCCTCTATTGTTATAGCGGCGGGCAATTTTAACCACTAATCGCAAGTTACTAACAATCATTCGTTCTCGGGATTTTTCGTTACCTTTCAAAGACTCACGCGAAAATTTAACTTCTTCTTCAGCAGTCAATAATGGCGAAAAGCCAATTTCACCCAAATATATTTGGGTGGCATCAAGCTGTTTAGCGCTGACGTCTAAGACATCAGTTTGTTCTTTTGAGGCTGTTGTATTGCCAATCTGTTTCGTGGTCATGATCCACCCCTATCAGCTTTGTAAAGTAGATTTAGTGAGCGTTTGAAAAGCAGATCCTGATATGGATGAGCCAATACATGAATTATTTTTTTGGTAAGAATTCGAAGGGATCAATGGACTTCCCTTTACGCCTGATTTCAAAATGCAGCATAACATCGCTAGAACCCGAACGACCCATTGTTGCAATTTTTTGTCCTTGCTTAACATAACGTTGCTCGCTAACTAAAATCGTATCGTTGTGCGCATAAGCGCTTAATAAATTATTATCATGTTTAATAATTACCAGATTTCCATATCCCTTTAACGCGTTACCTGCATAAACAACTTTACCACTAGCAGCTGCATATATTGGGGAATACAAATCGCCTTTTATATCGAGCCCACGATTTGTGCCGTCGCTACCGACTACCGCAGACGTCGACTTACCTGATGCTGGCCACATCCAACTCACATCATTATCAGGTTTATTCGACGGTTCGTATTTTTTATTTAATTTTTTTCGATGAACTTTCTTTTCTCTCTCACCATACGCCTGTGTTTTAACCGGGTCAACTACAACTTTAGTGGCACTATTTGCTTTTGATGTTATACCGTTGTTTTTATTCCTATTATATTCTGGAGGCGTCGCAATTAAGGTCAAGGTTTGACCTGGATATATGCTGTAGGGAGCTTTTATATTGTTATATTTAGCGATGTCTCTGTAATCATTGCCACTGTAAAACGCCACGGCGAAGAGCGTGTCGCCCCTCTGAACTTCATATGTCTCACCGTCTATTTCAGTGAGATTATTTTGTTTCGCGACAGTGGTGTTAAGTGACATAACCGGAGCTGGCTGCGAACGACCACTGCATGACGCCACCAAAATGAGCGCAAAAACACAGAACCCTACTTTTGCAAAGATCAGTAATTTCCGTTTGACCAAGCAAGTCATGTATTTATTACCTGAATATTAAATAGAGAGCGACTGCAAATGCAACAGTACCCCAGCCGATAATCTCTATGTATTTTTTTAGTTTAATTTCCACCATTGGTCCGCCGTATTTCATCAAGGCTGCAACTAAAAAGAAACGCATGCCCCGGCCAATGGTTGACGCGATTATGAAAGGAATGAGTGCCATATGCAAAAAACCAGCGCTTACAGTAAACACTTTATATGGAATAGGGGAGAAGCCAGCTAAAAAAACTACCCAAATACCATATTCTTCAAACCAAAGTGTGGCTTGGGCTAGTCTTTCTTGATAACCCATTTCTATAACTACGGGTTGAATAAAAGATTCAAATGCAAAATATCCTAACAAGTAACCCAATATACCACCAATAACCGAAGCAACGGTGGTGATTAAGGCAAAACGCCATGCTTTTTGTGGCTGACTAAGCGCCATGGGAGCCAACATAACATCGGGCGGAATAGGGAAGAACATAGATTCAGAGCAGCTTAGCCCCGCGAGGTATTTTTCAGCATGTTTGTGTTGTGCCCATTTGAGGCAAAGTTCATAACAAGTTTCGAATATCTTCACAGCAAATCGCCCGCAATTAATGGCACAAAACGCACTGATTCAATGGCTTTTTCGATAAACTCTCCACCTTGGCGGTCAATACACTTAAGACTTTGTTGCTCATCTCCGACTGGAATAATTAAGCGGCCACCGTCGTTAAGTTGTTCCAGTAAAGCGTGTGGTAGTTTCGTGGCTGCTGCCGTAACAATAATGCCGTCAAACGGACCTTTACTTTGCCAACCTTGCCAGCCATCACCATGCTTCATTGAAATGTTGTGAAAGTCGAGCTGGTTCATGCGACGTTTTGCTTGAAACTGCAAAGCCTTAATGCGTTCGACTGAATATATGTGCCCAAAAATACCTGCTAAAATTGCAGTTTGGTAGCCAGAACCAGTGCCAATTTCTAAGATTTTCTTAGGCAATACTGGCGCGTTAAGCAATAACTCTGTCATTTTTGCCACAATATACGGTTGTGATATCGTTTGTCCTTGTCCAATAGGTAGGGCGGTATTTTGATAAGCTTTGTGTTTAAGTGCGTCTGGAATAAAAAGTTCGCGAGGTATCTTAGCAATAGCACTTAATACTCTATTGTCCGTTACGCCTTCTTGTTCTAATAATTGCGCGAGCTGTAAACCCTTGCGAGATGATATTGCCATTTCTATTCCTAGTTCATCGCTTCTTTGGTGTTCAACCAAGCGTTCATTTTGCTTACTTTCTGATGCACCGTCATATCCACTGACAGCGGTGTTACAGAGCAGTAATTGTTATTTACGGCGTCAAAGTCAGTACCTTCACCCGCATCCTGCTCACTACCCAATTTTCCATACCAATATATCGTTCTACCAAATGGGTCCATACTTTCTACCATCGTCTCTGCACGATGACGTTTACCCAACCTAGTAGCTGTTATGCCTTTTAAGCAGTCATAAGGAATGGCGGGTACATTTATATTTAAAATCTCGTTTCGTTCTAGGGGATGCGAGGCAAGGCGGCGAATAATATCGCAAGCCACCTTTGCAGCGGTATCGAAATGCTCTTCTTTTTTGCTGCAAAGTGAGACAGCTATTGCCGGCAAGCCCATATGGCGACCTTCTAACGCTGCCGCTACCGTACCTGAATAAATCGTGTCATCGCCTAAATTAGCGCCGTGGTTAATACCAGACACAACTAAATCAGGTTCCTGCAACATGAATTTGTTAATACCCAATTGGACGCAATCTGATGGCGTACCATTCACTGCATAGAAGCCATTCGGCATTTTCTCAATGCGCAACGGTGTGTGCAGCGACAGTGCGTTACTCATTCCGCTGCAGTTGCGGTCAGGTGCAATAACCGTGACATCATGTTCTTTTGATAAATGCTCAAAAAGTACCGCAATTCCTACTGCATTTACACCGTCATCATTGCTCAATAATATGTTCACTTGTTATTCGCCTTTTTACCAGTTGACTGCGTCGCGCTTTCATATCCACAACACTGTGATGCGAGAACATGCTTTGAGACCCAATTAGTCGAGTATTTATGCACGCAAGAATTAACCATGACTCGCTTAAACATCTACCAGTTCCCTCACAATCGAGGTTGCAAAACAGCCTGCGGGAAGCGAAAACTGCATTTTTAAATTATTATCTTCTATTTGCCAAGTAAATTCTTGTGGAAAAATACGAATAGCTCTTCTTTCTTGTTTTAAGCCTAATGAATTAAGCGTTTGGATGATGTCAGGGAATTGTGTGACACAGCTCAGCTCTAAGGCTCTGCTCGTTGCAGTTGAATGTAGCTTGCCGTCACCCCACAAAGGTGCGGTAATATTGATATCAAATTCGGCTAATCGTTTTATTATGTTAGCGTATTCTGCTTCATCTTCGAACACAAAAAAGCTGTTTGAGCCACTCAACTGCATCGCATCGCCAAGCAACGGTTGATGAAAGCTTTGTTGTACTATTCGTTGGTGAATAACTTCATTGAATAACCAGCTGCGCAATGCCGATATAGCCATGGAGCGTTTATTACGATTACGGATGCTTTCACCATCGATTAGTTTTTCGGCTAAGGCAAGATTACCACCTTGCAGCAACCTCGCAGTTGCCGTTACTGGTTCGATATCTTTGGATGTTAGTCTGATTTCACCAAAGCGTTGGCTGCCGTAATAATTGGGTGCACCTCGGTATTTTATAAGCGCTAGGCGTTGTTCTAATGCGGGGATGTCAAATTCGGCATCATCCTTCGAGGTTGATGTTAAGTTTCGCAATATGAGTTCGAACTTATTGCTTTTGAGCACGCCAACACGTAATTTTCGATCGTTGCGTGTGACTTGTAAAATTTTCGCACCTTGAAGTTCAAACTCATCCCAATTGGGCTCTTTTTTGTTGGCAATATGCACCCCAAACCATTGTCGAGTTAACGCGAACTTATCTTTTCTACCAGCGTAGGTAATATCGCGCAAGTGCAGTTTGCTAAACCTTGCGAGCGACTCAGCGACGAAAGCGGTATTTAGATTTGTTTTCTCCAACCATAAGAAAATATGCTCGCCTTCGCCGCTGGGCTCAAATCCGAGTTGTTCTTCAACGATAAAATCGTGCATTTCTTGTTTAAGTGTGGCGCTACCTAGTGCATCACCATACAACCTAGACCAATGCGAAATCGACAATGCCATTCAGTTACCTACGTGGACATATGAGCACGACAGCGTGGCATGCAATGCCTTCTTCTCGTCCTACAAAGCCAATTCCTTCAGTTGTGGTTGCTTTAATGCTGATATCCTTGACCGAAACGCCCATAGCATCAGAGATTGCTTCGCGCATAAAGTTAATGTGAGGTGCCATTTTTGGTGCTTGAGCTTCAATCGTAATATCCGCATTGCTGAGCATATAGCCTAAATCTTGAATACGTTGGTAAACCTGCCTTAATAGTTCTAGGCTGCTAATGTTTTCGTAGCTTTTGTCAGAGTCTGGAAAGTGATGTCCAATATCACCTAGTGCTAATGATCCCAGAAGCGCATCGCATAATGCATGTAAAGCAACATCACCATCGGAGTGGGCAATTAAACCACGCTCATGCACTATGCAGATGCCACCAATCGTTATTGGACCCATTCCACCGAACTTATGTACATCGTAACCATGACCTATACGGAACATAGAGTACCTCCCTGCTTATTATTGTTTGCCAATGTATTATCGGTTAAATAAAACGCGGCCAATGCTAAATCGCACGGGCGGGTTATTTTTATGTTGGTGCTGCGTCCTTCAACCAGTTTTACACTCGCATTGACATGCTCCATTGCTGAAGCTTCATCGGTAATATCAATATTATTGTGTTGCGCAAGTTCAATCGCATGTATTAATTTTCCCAGTGGAAAAAACTGCGGTGTTTGCGCTTGCCAAAGCTGAGTGCGTTCGACTGTTTCTTCAATTTCAGCTATTGGACTTAGCTTATTTGAGGAAGCTCGTTTTATTGTATCAGTAACTGGCACTGCCAATATGGCGCCGTCACACGTGTTAATACTGGCGAATAAATCATCGAGCTCTGCATGGGTTATGCAAGGTCTTGCCGCATCATGCACTAATATCCACGAATTTGCATTTGCTATTGATTCGGTTAAGCAATGCTGCAAACCGCTCAATACTGAATCGACTCTTTGGGTTCCGCCAATAACGGTTTCAATTAATGGGTTTTGAGATGCGTTTAACGATTTAAAAATAGTATCTTGCGGATGTAAAACGACAACAATGCGTCGAATTTGATGGTGGGACAGCAATGCGTCGAGCGTGTGCTCGATAACAGTTTGATTACCAATGGTAAGATATTGCTTTGCTACCGATGACTCCATTCTACTGCCAATACCGGCAGCAGGAACAACGGCTACAAATTTCTCTACTGCTGTCAAAATTACTTCTCTGGGGGTAAAATTCGATAAAAAGTTTCGCCGTCTTTAATCAGACCTAGTTCGTTACGCGCCCTTTCTTCAATAGATTCTAAACCCAGTTGAAGATCGCTAATATCAGCCTTGAGGAGCGAGTTGCGCTGTTTTAGATTTGCGTTTTGTTTTTGCAATTCTTCTACTTCTGATTTCATCAGGTTGTAATCGGCGATGCTATTCTTGCCAAACCAAAGGCGAGCCTGCAGCAGCCCCAGCAGGGCAATCAATGTGACGAGTATCCATCTATTGCGCATCGCTCATTCCTTATTGGCTTTGTATTTATTGGTTGCCAAGCAACTTATCGCTAAGCTTATTTAATAGTTTATCTTTCGTGTTGCCCAATGCATTTGTCATCTGTGATTTTAATAGCTCATTTAGGCTGTCAGTATCACCTTGCGCTGCCGTTAGCAGAGCATCAACAGAAGCTAGTTGTTGACCCGACTGTCCTAATTGTTCAGCCACTTTTGCATTTAATTTAGTTTTTAATTCACTTAGTTTACCAGAACTATTGCCAGTCAGGCCACTAGAAAGAGCTTGCAGCATTTTTTTGTTCAAATCTGATTTTATTTTGATGGATGGACTAGTAAGGTTACCTGAAAAATCAGTGCTCAATTTTAACTCAGACAAGCCCGAAATTATTTCAGCCATCGCATTTGTTAGATCATCTTCACCTGTGGCTTTTAACTTCATGGCAGTAAGATCAAATACCGACGAACCAGTTAGCTGGCCATCGACTATGTTTAATTCACCTTTGCTGGCAAGTAAACCAGACTCTAGTAATGCATTTAGCTTTTGCTTTGACTGTTCTGGTACTAATTCAATTGCATCTAATACTAAGCCTTTAATATCCCAGTCTTGTACTGAATTTACCTTGCCCTCAATAATTTCAAACGTGCCGTTTAAGTCAATGTTACTCAAATTGTTGGCCTTGCTTGAATTGACTACAAATGAGGTTGGTTTGCCTATAAGCGCATGTTGATCTGTTATATTTTGCCAAGCAGTTTGAATTTTTTGGTTTTGCCATTTAACGCTGACTGCTGCGTTCTTGATCCAAACACGGGGTAAGCCATCATCCACCGTAGTTTGTTCAACAACCGGATCCTCGGAGCTGCTCGACAGCATATCCATAACGATTAAAAGGCCTCGAGTGTAAATTGTCGCCTTTTCACCAAATAAGTGTTGAGTTACCTCGCCAATAGCGCCTTCATCCCCTGCAACTAGACCTTTGAGCAGAGCAAAGTCGTCTTGAGGTGCTGACTTTAATAAAGATACTGAATTGGAGGAAGCAGCTTGAGCCTCTTTTGCTAGGTCGACAAACGCTGACACCTTGATTCTGTCTTTTTTAATTGTTTCTTTAATGTCATCAAACTCTTTTTTTGCTGCAATCAAATTAGTTGGGTTTTTATAGTCAGTTTCTTGCAGGACTCTAAGGCGTTCTTTATAGGCAATTAATTTCTGTTTGCTAGGTAGAGTTGCATACTTATCTTGTATGGGTCGTTTGTATTGTTCAAACACTCTTTTTGCTTCAGCAACGGCGGCTGTCGTTTTTAACGGCGATTTTTCTAATATGTCATCTACGCTTGGCAAGTCTGCTAATGTTGGAAAGGCAAAACTTGAGGTTTGCGCATCAGGTTGAACATAAATCGCACCAGCGCTGTCGCGTTTGGTATCAAATTCAACATTTTGTACAATGAGGTCACCAATAATGAGTTTTTTGCTTAATAAAGGCATAAAATTAACATCAGCTTTGAGCATCGCAATCTCAATCTTATTGTGAAGAGGATTGGCGTTGTCAGTAGCTTGCAGTCGAGTTAGAGTGAGACCAAATGGAAAAAGACGATGCTCTACAGCGCCGATATTCACCTCTGCACCAGATGCATCACCAAGTGCATTTTGCGCAAGCGTTTTTAACAAGGTATTAGCAAAGAATAAATAAAATACAGTAACAATAGTAATCGTTCCTAGGGGAACTGAAATCCAAAGGGACATTCTGCCTTGTTGCGCTGCTGGCGATTTTGAAGAAAAACGATGCCTAAACATAAAATAATCCTTGTGACGCTTATAAATATTGTTGTTTGCCTGCGACCAAACTGACGACCCAAAACTAGTCTTTTCTTGCGATGAACAACCTTTACACAATTTTTCGAAAATAATTATAGCTGATAAGCACGCAACAACCAATGAAAACGCAGTTTTGTTTATGCGTTTTTGGTTAAAAATTAGGGTGTTATATACCTTGTCAAAATGCCTGTAAAATTAGTTGATAAAACTAACTAAATTTTTTGCTCACAAAGGTAGTTTTTCATTGCAATTAGGCTTATCGTACGCGAACTTTTTAAGCTGCAAAATTAGGGCAGCATCAGCACAAAAAGATAGTGCTAAAAATAGTGCTAAAAAGAGTGCAAAATACAACTGTGAGGCGAGCCAATGTTAGTGAACAATACAATCAATAATACCTGTCCGATCCGACAGAAAATACGCGAGTTTTACCGTATCGGTGAATCAGAGGCTATTGATCATATTTTACCTGAAGCAGAAGTGAATATGGCTGCTCGTTCACGCGCATGGGAACGCGCTAGGACCATGGTTTTGCAAATTCGCCGCGATCAAGAAGGTCATGGTGGTATTGATGCGCTATTAAATGAATTTTCGTTGTCAACAGCGGAAGGTATTGTATTGATGTGTTTAGCTGAAGCGCTGTTGCGTGTACCTGATAAACACACCCAAGAAGAGCTTATTCGAGACAAGCTTTCAAAAGGAGAATGGACACCTCACTTAGGTAATAGCGATTCATTATTTGTTAACGCTTCCGCTTGGGGATTATTGTTAACCGGCAATATGGTTAACTACGCAGACAAACGCAAATCTGAGCAGTTCGGATTACTCAAAAAGACCATGGGTCGTTTAGGTGAGCCGGTTATCCGCAAAGCAATGAAAATTGCAATGAAAGTGATGGGTCGCCAATTTGTTATGGGCGAACGTATCGAAGATGCTGTTGAAAGAGCTGCGAAAAAAGAAACCCAAGGTTATGTCTATTCTTACGATATGTTAGGCGAAGGTGCCAGAACAGGTAAAGATGCAGAGCGCTATTATCAGGCTTACGTTAAAGCTATTGAAGTAATTGGTAAAGCGGCAAAGGGACGCGGGCCGCGCAAGAGTCCCGGGATTTCGGTAAAGCTTTCAGCTATTCACCCGCGCTATGATTTTGCTAAATATGATCGCGTTATGGAAGAAATTCCGGCAAAACTAAAAACCTTATGCTTAATGGCGAAGAAGTATGACATCGGTTTGACGGTCGATGCAGAAGAGTCCGAGAGACTCGACATATCTCTGGATATTATCGAAAAAGTATTTAGCGATCCCGATTTAGAAGGTTGGCACGGTTTTGGTTTAGCCGTTCAGTCATATCAAAAACGCGCTATTTTTGTGATCGAATGGTTACGTGAATTGACACTTAAAGTGGGCCGTAAAATGATGGTTCGCTTGGTCAAAGGCGCGTATTGGGATACTGAAATAAAGCACAGCCAACAAGGTGGTTTTGACGACTTTCCCGTGTTCACTCGTAAAACTTCTACCGATGTTTCTTATCACGCGTGTGCAAATAGAATGTTGGCATATCGTGACAGCATCTATCCGCAGTTTGCGACTCATAACGCTTATACTGCGTCAGTTATCATTGAGCTTGCTGGTGGTGATAAAGAAGGCTTTGAATTTCAGTGCTTGCATGGAATGGGCGACTCTTTGTACGATCAAGTGGTGACTAAAGATAAGATTCAATGTCGCGTTTATGCACCGGTTGGTGTTCATGAAGAATTGTTAGCTTATTTGGTTCGCCGTTTGTTAGAAAATGGGGCCAATTCATCGTTTGTCAATGCGATAGTCGATGACAGCCTGCAAGTTGAATCGCTCTTAGAGGATCCAGTAGAGCGCACACAGCGTTTGCAGGTTCGGGAAAACAAGCAAATTGTTATGCCGGTTGATTTATATGCGCCAAGCAGAGCAAATGCCCGCGGCTTTGATATCTATGATTTGAATGCGACTCTGGATTTATCGCTGAGATTAGAGAAATGGTTTGAAGAGCATGTAAAAGCACTCGGCGATGTAGACGAGGCTGAAAATCAGATCATCGTGCGCAACCCAGCTCTATTGAGCGAAATCGTAGGAACGCATCAGCTTCATGGCAAAGCAGATATGCTAGCTATGCTTGAACGCACAACTAAAGCGTCAGAATCCTGGTCGAAAGAGCCGGTGGAAGATCGAGCAGACCTATTAATGCGTATTGCTGGCATTCTTGAACGTCATATGGACGAGTTGATTGGCTTGTGTATAAAAGAAGCGGGTAAGATTACCTCAGATAGTATTGATGAAGTTCGCGAGGCTGTGGATTTTTGCCGTTACTATGCAGTTGAAGCTAAACGACTTGATCCCTCAAATCGTTTGCAATCGCGCGGAGTGGTTCTTTGTATCAGCCCTTGGAATTTCCCTTTGGCCATTTTTATGGGACAAATAGCAGCAGCGTTAGTTACCGGAAATACGGTCATCGCTAAACCAGCGGAGCAAACTAGTTTAATTGCTAAACGTGCTTTGGAATTGATGATATCTGTCGGTTTGCCTGAAGATACAGTCAATATAGTTATTGCTAACGGCCCTGATGTTGGCGATGTACTTTTACCTGACGAGCGCATTCAATGCGTCATGTTCACGGGCTCAACGCAAACAGGATCGCTAATATCACAAATATTAGCGGCTCGTGGCACGGAACAGGTTCCATTAATTGCAGAAACCGGCGGTCAAAATTGCATGATTGTTGACTCAACAGCGCTTCCTGAACAAGTGGTAGATGATGTTATTATGTCAGGTTTCTTAAGTGCCGGTCAGCGTTGCTCAGCCTTGAGGGTGTTGTTTGTGCAAGAAGATATTGCTGATGTTGTGAGCGAAATGATTGTTGGTGCTATGAAAGAATTATCACTGGGTGACCCTGCCTTTTTGTCTACGGACATTGGGCCGGTCATTGATAAAAAAGCATTAAAAGCACTCAACGATCACGCCGAATACATGCAAGAAAATGGAAAGTTATTACACAAATGTGAGTTACCTGCAAGCGACGGTAACTTCTTTGCGCCGCACTTTTTCGAAATAGACAATATTGACGTGTTGAAAAAAGAAGTCTTTGGACCTTGTGTGCATTTGGTCCGCTTTAAAGGCAAAGAAATAGACAAAGTCATACAGCAAATCAATGGTACAGGTTTTGGTTTGACGATGGGCATCCACTCTCGTATTGAAGAGCGTGCTATTGAATTGGCGCATCTCTCTAGAGCGGGTAACGTATATATCAACCGCAACATGATTGGCGCTATCGTTGGGGTTCAGCCATTTGGTGGACGAGGACTGTCAGGCACGGGTCCTAAAGCCGGTGGCCCGAACTATTTACCGCGTTTGATGAAAGAAAGGGCGACACCAAAAGTGGCATCGCAAGTTGAAAATTATGCCGATGATAAGGCAATTCAAAGTGATGCGACTGCGGTAACTGAAGCTAACAATCTGATGGACTCGGCATTGGCTGTTGAAAACCAGTGGCGCTTAACACCACTGATCAGTCGGATTTCGTTTGTACGTCAACTGTTAGCAAAAATTGCTAATGTTGAAATTGTTGAAGAACTTGCTGAGGATTTAAATCAAACACTGGCGACAGCTAGAACCCAGTTGATTGCTATTGAGCGTAGGTTGCGAGCACCTATTCACTTGCCTGGGCCTACTGGTGAGTCGAATACCTTACATTTGGAACCTCGAGGCGTCTTAGTGTGTTTCGCTGATAAAGACGTTACCTTTGAATACTGGATGTTATCGATTGTAACTGCACTAGCAACGGGTAATTTAGTTATTTCGGTGGTATCAGACTTGTTCTATGAAGAGGCTCTGACATTCAAAGAAAAATTAGCTAGTACAGGAGCGCCAAATTCAGTTTTCCAAGTAGCAAACTTGTGTCACTTAGAAGCTTTATTGATGAACAAGGGTTTGACAGGTGTCGTGGTGGATAGTCGGACAGACCGAAGTGCCTATATTTCTGCGAAACTAGCTGAGAGGCAGGGTGCAATATTACCGGTTATTACGGCTGAATATAATGATAACTTGATTCAGCGCTTGGTTACTGAAAAAACAATCAGTATTGATACAACGGCATCAGGAGGGAATACGTCGTTGATGACATTGGTTGAAGACGACGATTAAAAATCATATTGAATGAGTTGAGCAGGGTAAAACCTGCTCATTATTTTTTAATTAATTTGTATATTACCAACGAGTGTTTCGCGTTCCTTAGATCACTGCAAGCCTTTGTGCGCTGGCATGGAAAGCTTTGTCACTATTGCGATAGCACGAACGGTAAATGCCACAACGCAGCCAAGTCCTATGGCGTAAAAATCAATAATATCTAGCAAGTTATAACAAACACAGAAAGCAATCGCGCCGGTCAATGACGCCGTGATATAAATTTCTTTTTGAAAGACGACAGGAACATCATTCAGGATAACATCACGAATGATTCCGCCTAAACACGCACTAAACACCCCCATTATGACGGCAACCGGAATTTCAGCTCCCAAGCTCAATGCCTTTTCGGCGCCCAAAACGCTGAATAATGCCATGCCTACAGCATCAGCCCATAGCAATGCGTTAGATTTACGAGATATTTGCTGGGCAGCGAAATAGGTGATGACAGCAGAAAAACTGCATATGACCACATAATACCAATCGACTAACCAAAAGACAGGCACGTCTAATATAACGTCGCGCAAGGTGCCTCCGCCGATACCGGTGACATTACCAATAAAAACAAACCCCACCCAGTCCATTTTTTTCTTAGCCGCCAATAATGCGCCAGAAATAGCAAATGCGGCGGTTCCAGCAATATTGATGACTAGCAAAAACGTTAGCATTTTATCAACCTTCTATGAATTTTTATGTTGGGTGAGAATAGCGGCATCAGCTCTGCTTGAATCAACTTATGGAATTGGATTGAGCTTTTTTGCGCCCAAACAGACCTAATAAGTAACCAATGGTAACACTAATCAATCCGAGTACGGTGCCGCGTGTAAACCATTGCATTTGGTCGCTACGCTCTTTCTTAATTATGCGTCTTTCTAGTTCAGCATTTTGTTCAAGAATGTGAGTTAATTTTCTGTTCAGTGCTATTTTTTGTTGCTCAGACAGAGCGAAGTCGCTTATCGCTATATTCATTCGTTGTTGCATTGCCTTTATGTCTTCTTGTTGTGATTTCAATCTATCGGTTGCATCGTCAAGTGTCGTTCTGATTGATGGAGTGCGACTCACGAACCTAGATTCAACCCAGCCTACACGTTCGCGCTCATCCTGCACCTGAGCGTAGCCAGCCTTTCTTTCAACTTGTAAAAGTGACACAGTGGTACCGGCATTAATTGAGCCAACAATACGAAAGTCTCGACCTGGTCCCGCATGCAAAAAGATATATAGTTCATCAGAAATATAACGAATTTCCTGTTCGGCAGCGGTCACATCTGCTTGTGATGAGGAAGATTGAGCGATTAAATAAAAAGGGAAAAGAAAGAGGGAAACAAACAAAATAAAAAAGCGCATGTTGTCTTCATTGTAAAAAACGGTTGGGGGATTTTAGGTGCTTCACTGCTATTTCACAAGGCTATATTTTATCATGTTGTATTTCACAAGGATTTATTTTTTAACATGTATGTTGAAAGGTTTGCGCACATAAGCATTCGGCGATATTGTAAGCAGATACTCGATACCAACCTTTTTATAAGCAAGTTGAGACCATGGAAATTGAATTAAAACTCGTTGCAGACCAAGACGCTCTCACCAGCTTTGAGCAAACATTGTTGCCGAAGTTAAAAGGTGAGGTAAAGCGCAGTTCTTTTGACGTATTCAATGATTATTACGACACCCCAGAGCAATTTTTGGGCAAGCGTAAAATGGGGTTTCGCATTCGTCGAGTTAACGACCATATTGAACAGACATTAAAAACTCAAGGTAAGGTTAAAGGAGGTTTGCATCAACGTCCCGAATACAATATTGATTTAGATAAAGCACATCCAGATTTAGAAATGTTTGATTCTGAAATATGGGATAAAGATATTAATGTCCAGGAGGTGAATAGACAACTACAAGTGCAATTTTCAACCCATTTTAATCGCGTCACTTTTGATATTGTGGATGGTGAAAATCACATAGAACTGGTATTTGATAGTGGCGAAGTAAAACATCGCATGGGGTCATTACCGATTGGTGAAATAGAGATTGAATTGAAAGCAGGTAAGCCCACCGCATTGTTCGATTTGGCCGACGAAATAAGCAAAGTCACTCCCGTTCGTTTAAGTAATGTAACGAAGGCTGCGCGTGGTTATGAATTAATGAATGGCAGTATTTCAGACTCATTTGAGCTTCCTACATTCTTAGACTTAGACGCTGAAGATAGCACCGAAGACGGCTTATGCAAGGCTATTGAATGCGCGTTGTCGCATTGGCAGCATCATGAATATGTATATTTGCAATCGGGTCATACCGGGGCATTGAAAGAAATAGCGCAAAGCGTTCGATTGCTATTACAAGGTGTGTCTTTGTACTTGCCAGTGCTGCAATGTCAGGAACTCCTTAACTTACACAAGCAACTTCTTGTTTTGTCTGAGCAATGGTCGTGGCAAGATGACTTGCAATGCATTCGTAAACTGCGTTCTAACAAAGGTCCGTTTAGTCGTAGAATACCTAAAAATCAAGCGTTGATGGGTTATCTCAATGGTCGCCGTGAAGGTTTGTTAACAGTGCGATCACCAGGACAATTATTAGTCTCTATGGAAAGTAGTCAAGTGCAACTTGGCGCATCAAGATTACTGATTGAAAAACCATGGAGAGCACAAGCTACAGGTCATCAAATTCCGGTGTTAAAGCATGCCAAAGGCTGGTTGTCTCAAGGTTGGCAAACTGTCATGCAAAGTTTACCATCAAAAGTTGAAATGCATTACACCAAGTACATCGCACTGGAGGTGCTGTTGCGCCAAACACTACTCAATGGATTCCTGCTCGCGGATTTGTTTGCCGAGAGCCGAGGTAAATTCAGAGCGCCTTGGTTGGATTTAGTCGAAGGCATTGATGAGATCAAAGCGCTGATGTTTTTGCGAAGTGTATTAAAGGAAGTTGATATTGAAGATGCAGAAGACTTAGATAATTGGATTAATGACAAATTGACCAGTGTGATTACCGTGATGGAAAAGAGTCGCAAAGTGGCAATGAGCGCTGAGATATATTGGTGACATGTCTATCGAATTTAGAAGATGTGAGGTTTTTCGTCATATTTTTGTTGAATTACACTTAATCTATAACCATACCGATCTGTATAGCGGCGATAACTGTAACTATTGAGCTAACATCGCGTTTAGCAATCAGTCTTGAAGCAGTGTTGCCAACCTGTTGAATTGTGCGTGCGCAGTGGCTTTCAATTCTAGGTACTAAACTGGCTAATCGATTTAACTGGTTAACAGAATCGATTTTATTCAATTTATTTATTTACGAAAAACGCTTATCTTAACGCTTAGAAAAACGGTAAGCGTTTTATCAGCAATTTTAAACAGTTAAATTAAGAGGAAACAAACAATGACAATGATCAACAAATCAATCCCAGAATTTTCGGTAGAAGCTTTTCATGATGGTAAATTTAAAACGATTACTAACGAAGATGTAAAAGGAAAATGGTCTATCTTCGTATTCTACCCAGCAGACTTTACATTTGTATGTCCAACCGAATTAGAAGACATGGCTAACAAGCATGAAGAACTTTTAGCACTTGGAGTTGAAATTTACTCTGTATCAACGGACTCACATTTTGTGCATAAAGCATGGCACGACACAAGTGAAGCAATTGGCAACGTTAAGTACCCTATGCTAGCTGACTCAACAGGCGCTCTGACTCGTGCATTTGATATTATGATAGAAGAAGAGGGTCGTGCTTTACGCGGCACTTTCCTAGCAAATCCAGACGGCATCATTAAAGTTGAAGAGGTTCATGACTTGGGTATTGGTCGTTCAGCAGCTGACATGGTTCGTAAAGTGAAGGCAGCTCAGTATGTTGCTAACAACGACGGTGAAGTTTGTCCAGCAGCCTGGGAACAAGGTCAAGCGACTTTAACGCCAAGCCTTGATCTTGTTGGTAAGATCTAAGCTTCGTTAGAAAATATGTTTGGGGAGCGCTCGCTCCCCAATGTCCAGGCTGCTGCGTAATGAGTGACACAAAAGACGCGTAGGCCATAACGACGGCTTTTAGAGATGACAACATGCTTAAAAGCGAAATATTGAAAACAAGAATTTGAAAGCAGAGGCTTTCACCCTTTACTTATCGCAACTATCAAACTGAAAAGGATAGGGTTCATTAATTGAGCTGGGTTTTATTCGTGCTTTTTTTGATAAATTACCCCATAAGTAAATGGTGAAGCCCTTTGCTACAACCCATTTAAAGTGAAAGGAAAAAACAATGTTAACTCCAGATATATTAACAGCTTTAGCTCAGTATGCGAAAGATATGCAACACACCGTTACCTTGGTAATGCAAACAGGTGAGCACGCAAAGCGAGCAGAACTCAAAGAAATGCTAACTCAATTTGCCTCTATATCAGATAAGATTACGCTCGAAGAGAAAGACGACTCAGCGCGTTTTCGCAGCCCAGTGAGCTTCGGTTTAGAAGTAAATGGTAAGCCAAGCGGTATTACATTTTCAGGCGTGCCAGGTGGACATGAGTTTAATTCATTTGTTTTAGCCGTGTTGCAAGCCGGTGGTGTAAAACTAAAGCTTGATGAAAGTGTTCAAAGCATGATTAAAAAAGTGGTTAATCCGCTTAAGTTTCAGGTCTACATTAGCTTAAGTTGTCATGCATGCCCCGACGTCGTGCAAGCAATGAATCAGTTCGCGTTATTGAACGACAATATCGAATCTGAAATGATTGATGGTAGCGTTTATCCAGATTTAGTCGAACAAAATGGCATTCAAGGTGTTCCTACCGTTTTTATGAACGGCAAAGTGTTTGCGACAGGTCAGATAGACACCGCAAAACTGATCGACAAATTAACACAGTCTCAACCTGAAATGCTGCAAGCGAACGACAATGTTGAGCAGCTTCCACTGCAAGACGTTACCGTTATTGGTGGTGGTCCAGCGGGTGTTGCTGCTGCTATTTATTCAGCGCGTAAAGGATTGAAAGTGACCATCATTGCGGATCGTTTTGGTGGCCAAGTAAAGGACACTATGGGAATTGAAAATTTGATTTCGGTATCAAAAACCACAGGCCCTCAGTTAACCACATCATTGATGGATCATTTGAATGACTACGAGGTAACAATACGTGAGCATTTTCGTGTCGATAAAATTGAGAAAGGTGATATTAAAACGCTGACATTAACTTCAGGCGAAGTGATTGAAACTAAAACAATTATAATTGCCACTGGTGCTAACTGGAGAGAACTAGGTGTACCTGGAGAAAAGGAAAATATAGGTAACGGTGTAGCCTACTGCCCACATTGCGATGGTCCTTTCTACAAAGGTAAAGACGTTGCTGTGATTGGCGGTGGTAACTCAGGTGTCGAAGCTGCGTTGGATTTATCTGGCATTGTAAAATCGGTCACCGTGTTTGAGTTCATGCCAGAATTGAAGGCGGACCAAGTGTTAATTGATCAAGTAAATGCAAGGGATAACATCAAGATCATTAAAAATGCGGCAACCAAAGAAATCCATGCAAAAGACGGTAAAGTCAACGCTATTGAATATATTGATCGTGCAACTAACGAAGCGCACGTGCAAGCCTTGCAGGGTGTGTTTGTGCAAATCGGTTTAGTACCAAATAGTTCGGTGCTAAAAGGCGTTGTTGATTTAACTAAACATGGCGAAGTCATTATTAATGAGAAAAGCCAAACCAGTGAAGCCGGTATTTACGCATGTGGTGACGTTACAACGGTACCCTATAAGCAAATTGTGATTGCAATGGGTGAAGGTGCGAAAGCATCGTTGGCAGCTTACGATTACATCTTAATGAGCAAACCTCTTAAGAAAACTGAGGCTGTAGCGGCTTAGTAACGGTTGTTGAGTTAGTCTAATGAGTAAAAAAGGCGTTATGATTAAATCAGCGCCTTTTTTTTACGTGAAAATTACTTTTATCATTATCTAAAAGTTGTCTAAATAGTTCTCTGGAATGCTTTCTATTTTGGCAACGCCAGACGCGATAGCTGCTTTTGCGACTGCTGTCGCAATGCGCTTGCAGAGTCTAGGGTCCATTGGTTTAGGAATAATATAATGCTTACCAAAAATGAGCGATTTTGACTGGCTAGCAATCAACACCTTTTCAGGCACAGGTTCTTTTGAAATACTTCTCAATGCTTCAACCGCAGCCACTTTCATTTCATCATTAATGACGGAGGCTCTTACATCTAAAGCGCCTCTAAAAATAAATGGAAAACAAAGAACGTTGTTTACTTGATTTGGGTAATCAGAGCGGCCGGTCGCCATAATTAAATCATCACGCACAGCATGCGCTAATTCCGGTTTAATCTCAGGGTCGGGGTTGGAGCAAGCAAATACCACTGGATTGGGTGCCATCAGTTTAAGGGCTTCAGGCGGAAGCAAATCAGGACCACTTAATCCTAAAAAGACATCAGCTCCTTCCAGCACATCTTCTAATGTGCGTTTGTCAGTATTATTGGCAAACAAAGCTTTGTGCGGCGTTAGCTCTTCTCGTCTGGTATGGATAACACCCTTGCGGTCAAGCATGTAGATTTTTTCACGCATAGCGCCGCATTTGATGAGTAATTCCATACAAGCGACAGCAGCAGCCCCAGCACCTAAACAAACAAATATAGCTTCGCCTATTTTTTTGCCTTGTATTTCAAGCGCATTCAACATACCCGCAGTGGTTACTATTGCGGTGCCATGCTGGTCATCATGAAATACCGGGATTTTACACCGCTTTATAAGCTCTTGTTCAATTTCAAAACATTCAGGTGCTTTAATGTCTTCTAAATTAATACCACCAAAGGTGTCAGCGATATTAGCGACAGTATTGATGAATTCTTCCGTGGTACGGTGTTTAACTTCGATATCAATTGAATCAATTCCTGCAAAGTGCTTAAACAGCAACGCTTTGCCTTCCATTACTGGCTTAGAGGCGAGGGGACCCAAATTACCTAAGCCAAGGATCGCAGTACCATTTGTTATGACGGCGACTAAGTTGCCTTTAGCGGTATATTTATATGCAGCATTTGGATCCGCTGCAATTTCACGCACAGGTTCTGCTACACCGGGGCTATATGCGAGAGCCAGATCGGTAACAGTGTCGGCAGAAGTAGTTAGCTCAACACTAATTTTGCCGGGCTTAGGAAATTCGTGATAATCGAGCGCTTGTTGGCGAAAATCTGGCATGTCAGTCAGGGTCCTTTCGAATGTGTTTGTGATACTGTTTTGGTAAGCTTTCAAAGTGACTTACAAGCAAAGTACAGGTGCACAGCAAATGTAGCACATATCGATAGAAAATGAAGAGTACAAAAAGCATTAAGTTATATTGAAAGGCAGCGAGTAAGACCATGATTTTAAGCGAATAGTTTTTATTAAATTGAGTATTATAATCTAAGGGCATAACGAGTATTTATGTAAAGAGAAATTAATATATGAATATTTATATAGTAAAAGGGCAACTAGTTTTTTAAAAATTTAACGTTTTATCATTAATTAGCACCGTAAATGTAGCCATTAGGCTAAAAGTAATTCATTTTTTAACTAAATAATAGTGTGTTTATTGTGTCGAAAATAGAGGATGCGATAACTCTCAACCAGGCAATATACGGTTAATATTTCTTCTGAAGTTAGAGATTCAGTGCACGGCGATAAGTAAGATGCGGCTAAATGCAAAGCGCGGCCAAGTACAAAGCGTAATAAAAAGAGAAAATAGCCTAAATAACCGGTGATAAGTTTGTGTGTTGTGCATTACTAGGCATAAAAAAAGAGCGCAATGCACTCTTTTTAAATTATATTGTAAGCGTAGTTTGTTAGATAATAACTTACTTAGCTTTAAGTGCGCCAAAACGCTTCTTGAACTTATCAACACGACCGCCAGTGTCAGCAGTACGTTGCTTACCAGTGTAGAACGGATGACATAATGAGCATACGTCTAAGTTGATGTCTCTGCCAAGTGTAGAACGAACAACCATTACATTACCGCATGAACAAGTTGCTGTGATCTCGTTATACTTAGGATGAATACCTTCTCTCATTGGGATACCTTATCTATTTAGGCCGTCTCGCTATACAACCCGAAGTTGCACACCAAACGAAATTAATTAAAAAGTAGCTGAATATTCAACTACATAAATTTGGAGCGCCATGATAATGGACTTACACACCATAATCAAGAAATAACGAAGCAATTATCGCTAAACATAAGCAACAATAATGAAATACCCAACATTAGATGCATGAAAACCAGATAAGGATAAAAACATTTCGTAGTTGCTTGATAAAAGTTGATATCATGGTGCCAGAACGTAATGCTCGAAAGCTGGCAAACATTAACACGGCTGCTATTAACAAGGTTGCTATTAATAAAAGAGGTTTCATTGCAAGTTATTCAAGTGGCCATTGCGGTGCCCATGTCACAATTGTTTGATTATAAAATTGACAGTGCTATTGCAACTAAGTCTGGGATAAATCAATTATCGCAGACTGAAGAAGCGTTAACTTCCCTCTCAATGACCGGTTCAGGTAATACTGAATTGCTCGGTTGTAGAGTCTTAGTGCCTTTTGGTCCGCGCAAGTGCGTTGGCATCGTGTTGCGCGTGGATGTCGAATCTGATTATGAAATATCAAAGCTTAAGTCGGTAATTGAGATACTCGATAGCGCACCTGTTTGTTCTCGACAGATGTTGACCTTAGGTCAGTGGATGAGTGAGTATTATCATTATCCTATTGGCGAAGTGTTACATACATTGTTACCTGCTGCCCTAAGAAAGCAGCAAAAAGGAAAAACTAATGCGGCAGTTGCTTCTCAAGCTTATTTGCAACTTGATACTGCAAGCAAAGCAAATGATGAAGTCGATGAATTGCTTGCCCGTTCGCTCAAACAGTTCGATTTGTATCGCTTGCTTAAAAAAGGCGCTCAGCCGCTATCAGTGATAAAGCAGCAATTTACTGCTGCCATCATTAAAGCACTCATAGATAAGTTGCTGATTGAAAAGGTCGACGTTGTCGAAAAGCCAGATGAGTGGACAACACAATTAACGATATCTGAAAAGCCGGTGCCGAATGTGGAACAAGCAATGGCAATTGCAACCATAAATCTTGCTAGTGGCTTCGACACAATGTTGATTGAAGGTGTTACCGGTAGCGGCAAAACCGAAGTGTATTTGCAAATTATTGAACCACTGCTGGCGGCAGGTAAACAAGTCCTTATTTTGGTGCCTGAAATTGGATTAACTCCGCAAACTGTAGGGCGTTTTGAAAAGCGCTTTGGAATACGAGTGGGGACATTACATTCCAATCTGAATGACACTGAACGTTTACAAGTTTGGCAGCAAGCAAAAGAGGGTAGTTTAGGTATTGTGATAGGGACGCGGTCTTGCATTTTTATCGAAATGAAAAATCCTGGAATGATCATTGTAGATGAAGAGCATGATGAATCGTTTAAGCAACAAGATAATTTGAAATATCACGCCCGAGATATCGCTGTTTATCGTGCAAGGCAGTTAAATATTCCTCTGGTGCTGGGCAGCGCAACGCCTTCACTAGAAAGTTTGCATAATGCGCTAGAAAAAAAATATCGACATATTTTATTACCCAACCGCGCAGGTAATGCAGCAATGCCTGCGCAACGTTTAATGAATATTAAGGGTCAGCCTATGCAATACGGAATAGCCCAAGGGATGCTCGATAAAATGCAAATACAGCTGGATGCAGGCAATCAAGTCATGGTGTTTGTAAACCGCCGTGGATACGCTCCCGCGTTACTTTGCCATCAGTGCGGACATGTTGAGCATTGTGCTCGCTGTGATAACCCCATGACAGTGCATAAAAGCGCGAATAATCTGCAATGCCATCGCTGTGCTGATATTCGCCAATTGCCCAAAGCGTGTGCAGAATGTGGACACACCGAGTTAGATACTTTCGGTGTTGGTACGGAACAATTACAGCAAGGTTTGGAAACGCTTTTTCCAGACTACGCAACAGTGCGAGTCGATAGCGACACCGTTCGCGGTAAGGGAAAATTAAGTCAGCTATTGCAAGACATCAATCAGCAGAAGTATCAAATTCTTGTAGGTACGCAAATTTTATCGAAAGGTCACCATTTTCCGGATGTGACCCTAGTGCTTATTTTAAACGTCGACAGTGCCCTTTTTAGTGCAGACTTCAGGGCACCAGAAAAACTAGCTCAACTAATTACTCAGTTATCAGGTAGAGCGGGTCGCAGTGATAAAGCGGGCGAAATGTGGTTACAAACTCACTGCCCGGAGCATCCATTATTGCAAGATCTCATCAATAATGGTTTTTCTGATTTTGCTCGATATGCACTACTTGAACGTAAACACGCGGCGTTGCCGCCCCACGAACATCAAATTTGTATTCGCAGCGAGTCACATCATAAACATCTGTCCATGCACTTTTTGCAATTGTGCGCACAACTATTCAAGCAATTTAAACATGCCAAAGTATTAGGACCATTTCCTGCATTTATTGAAAAGAAACAAGGGCGCTATCGAAATCTGTTGATAATTCAATCGGCTTCACGAAAGTATTTACAACAAGCAACTGAACAAGCTAATAAAGCATTGTCTGAAATGCCGGTGAGTAAGCAGGTGCGTTGGAGTATTGATGTTTCACCTATCGATTTCAGTTAAATAAAGTACAATAAACTCGCGTTTTTTATAGCAAAGTTTTGTATAGTCTTGGACTGAAGCCGACTCAAAAAAAGATATTAAAGAAAAATATGGCGCAAAGAGATTACGTGGCGCGTAGCCAAAAGAAAAAACAGCCTCCTAAAAATAAAAACCAAGCTACCCAGTCGGTTGCTTGGTTTAAAGTGGTGATAGCCATTTTAGTTGTGAGCGGCTTTGTGGCGGTTCTATTGTATTTAAAAGATGCAGGCAATAGCGATGCAGGTACCCCGCTGCAAAATGAACAAGATAATATCGCGAGACCCATTGAAGGTGAAAAAGATCCACTACCTGTGCTTGAAGAAGAACACTGGGAGTTTATAGAGGGCTTACCTGCTTATTCAGTAGAAGTAGAGGTAGATGAATTACCCAATGCGGATCGTCGCTATTTAATGCAGTGCGGTGCGTTTAGAAAGGAATCGCAAGCGCAAGAATTAAAAGCCACAATTGCATTTCAAGGGCTGGAATCGCAAGTGCTAGACAGTAAGAATTCAAAAGGTATTTGGTATCGAGTTGTTCTTGGACCCTACGAAAGTAAGCGTGACGCTGAACGAGACCGCCATTCATTAAGATCCGCTCGTGTCAATCGCTGTCAAATTTGGAATTGGGAATAGGCTGAACGGTAGGGAAAACATTACAAACTATCGATTGAGTAACAAAGCGAGACTTGAAATAATTTGAACGCCCCCCATTTATTCCTGACTAACATAAATTAGACGGTATTAAATAGGAGTTTACATGACAACGATCGTATCAGTTCGTCGAGGCAATCAAGTTGTGATTGCGGGTGATGGCCAAGTTTCACTTGGCAATACCGTTATGAAGGGTAACGCACGAAAAGTTAGACGCCTTTATAATAACAAAGTATTGGCTGGATTTGCAGGCGGCACCGCCGATGCTTTTACGTTGTTTGAACGTTTTGAATCCAAACTTGAGATGCATCAAGGGCACCTTACTAAGGCTGCGGTTGAGCTTGCTAAAGACTGGCGTTCGGATCGAATGCTTCGAAAATTAGAAGCACTATTGGCTGTTGCTGACCACAGTGGCTCTTTGATTATCACCGGTAATGGTGATGTAATTCAACCTGAAGAAGATCTCATAGCAATTGGCTCAGGTGGCCCATTTGCCCAAGCTGCAGCGACAGCACTGTTTGCTAATACCGATTTAAGCGCGCAAGAAATTGCCGAAAAAAGCTTAACTATAGCGGGTAATATTTGCGTATTTACCAATCAAAACCACACAATTGAAACTCTTGATTATTAACTCTATTTTTTAAATTAACTCGCCCAATGGCCTTGTTATAGGATCCGTTGGCAGCGTTAATCAAAGGTAACCAGACTATGTCAGAAATGACTCCCAGAGAAATTGTACATGCTTTAGATAAGCATATTATTGGGCAATCAGATGCGAAAAAAGCGGTGTCTATTGCGCTTAGAAATCGCTGGCGTCGAATGCAACTTGACCCAGAACTGCGCCAAGAAGTCACGCCCAAAAATATTTTGATGATAGGCCCAACGGGGGTGGGCAAAACGGAGATAGCCCGTCGCTTAGCAAAGCTAGCGAATGCCCCGTTTATCAAAGTAGAGGCGACTAAATTCACTGAAGTGGGTTATGTAGGTAAAGAAGTTGAAAGTATTATTCGCGACCTTGCGGATATTGCTGTCAAAATGACTAAAGAAGATGCGGTAAAAAAGGTGAAATATCGTGCTGAAGAGGCGGCTGAAGAGCGAGTTTTAGATATTTTGATTCCGCCAGCAAAAACCTCATCTGGAGAGCGCGAAGACAATCAAGATAAAGGAACTCGTCAGATTTTCCGTAAAAAATTACGCGAAGGTCTGCTGGACGATAAAGAAATCGAATTAGATGTAGCTCCTCCCCAGATAGGCGTTGAAATCATGGCACCGCCAGGAATGGAAGAAATGACTAATCAACTGCAAGGTATGTTTCAAAATCTGTCAGGTGAGAAGAGCAAAAAGAAGAAAAAGTTAAAAATCAAAGACGCTTTAAAATTGTTGATTGAAGAAGAATCGGGCAAGTTAGTTAATCAGCAAGATTTAAAAGAGCAGGCCATTGAATCGTTAGAACAAAATGGCATTGTGTTCATTGATGAAATTGATAAAATTTGTAAGGGAGAAGGAACGCAATCTGGCGGAGTTTCCAGGGAAGGCGTTCAGCGTGATCTTTTGCCCCTGGTCGAAGGGTCTACGGTGTCAACGAAACACGGCATGGTAAAAACTGACCATATCTTGTTTATAGCCTCAGGAGCTTTCCAAATGGCAAAACCGTCCGACTTGATCCCTGAATTGCAAGGTCGCCTGCCAATTCGGGTAGAGTTATCAGCCTTACGCGTCGAAGATTTTGTGAGGATTTTAACGGAGCCAGATGCATCCCTAACTCTACAGTACAAAGCCTTGTTGAAAACCGAAGGTGTGGACATCAACTTTGTTGAGTCAGGTATTCAGCGTATTGCCGAAGTTGCTTGGCAGGTAAATGAAAAAACCGAAAATATAGGTGCCAGACGACTCTACACCGTGTTGGAGCGGTTAATGGAAGAAATTTCGTTTGAAGCGTCGGACAGATCGGGTGAGTCATTAGTTATTGATATTGATTATGTGAATCATCACTTAGAAACGTTAGCAGATAACGAGGACTTAAGTAGATTTATACTGTAGTATGTGACCTTAGACGTGAGTCTTAACCTCTATACCTGTCTGAGTCACTGAACACTAACATGTACTTAGCGTTTAAAAACAGTAGAAGTAGTCTAAAACGTAGTAAAAAGTTTGTTAACAGAGCAGTTAGAAAGTGTTTTTTAGGTAGCGTTATTGGTCTAGTCAACTATAGCGTGCAGGTGCGTATTAATATTTGATTAAAACCCCATTAGCTTTTGGTTACTGGGGTTTTATTATTCTAGAACGCGACGTTTTGAAATAAATTCGGTTTAAGCCAAAAGAGCGCAAGCGCTCAATTTTACATTGATTCTTCCGCGCTCATAGAACCTATCTTATGGTCGTGAGCTGAACAGCCTCAATCGTCTTTAGGCCTTTTTTCGTTCCACACAAAAGGCATTGGAATTCGGCCATCAGTAATTGTAGTCAATCCATGATCGCCAAGAAACCCCATGCGGCGCTGATTTAAGGGCTGGCCAACATAACCGAGACCAATATTGAGTGGCTTACCGCCGAATACAACTAGTTGCTGCACTTGGGTTAATTGTGTTGTTTTCTCTAGTTTATTCTTCATGCTTATTCCCAGTCATAGCGAGTAAAGTGACTATTAAATAAGTGAGTAACATAGGCCAGTCTTTAAGATAGCCTATGTTGTCACCATCCTTGGTAGTTTTTTGTCTGCTTCCTTCCAGACACATTTAGAATAGATGACTTATAGAATTCGAGCTACTGACCGCTCGACTAGTTTGTTGATTCCTAGGATAATAACTGACCTATAGTCTTGCTGTTCAGCGCAAATCAAAGGACAATACAGGCACGTCTATGTTGCCCTACTTTTTTATGTAAATCATAAGGAGCTGCTTATTTCTGTCTTACTCAGTTGTCGACAATTTCTTCGTAGCTTACTTATCCTCCCAAGCTTACTCATCCTCGCGGTCTTTTTTGTTCACGCACCAGCTATGGCAAAATGGGAAATTAAATCTGCAGACGAAAATAAGCAAGTCGACAGTCAAGTTATGGATAATATTGGACTTCATCTGGTTGGTCTAACGTTTCCAGAAAATGATTATGAGTTAACGCAGTTCGAAGAACAAACTCGTGTCAAAATCACGACTGCAATTCGCGCATATTCCTATTATCAGGCAACGGTCGTACTTAATAATTTCAATAAAAAGTCATTTGATAATGACGGCGTCCAGATCTTATTAACATTGGGACCAAAGCTAATTGTTAACGAGGTGGTCTTGGAATATGACCGATCTGCGGCGCAACAAGCGCATTTCCCAAGTGAATTAAAAGACATTATGAAGTCATTAGAAGCTTTTGAAGGCAAGCCCCTAGAACAATCAAAATATGATGGGTTAAAGACCAAAATACAGTCTTTTGCCCTAATATTTGGTTATTTTGATTTCGTACTGGATAAAAGTGAAGTGCAAGTTAGCTTGGCTGAGAATCAGGCAAGTATTTATTGGAAATTTAACTTTGGTTCTCGATATCGCTTCGGCAATCTTGAATATATTGGTGAAAATAGAGGTATGGAGCTTGTTGAAGCGGTAAAGCCATTTTTAAGCAATGATTATTTTGATCAACAAAAGGTCAGTGAGTTTACGCAACTTATTCGCCAAACCTCGTATTATGACAACGTTATTGTTAGGGCAAATGTGAATGCAATGAGCAGTGAGCAGCGAGTAGGTAAGATTGTGCCGATCGAAGTTCTTTTAACAGCTAAACCAAAAGACACCTATCAATTCGGTATTGGTGCATCGACCGATTCAGGGCCCAGAGTGACTGTTAATTGGAAACGTCCGTGGGTCAATTTACGGGGTCATAGTTTGTCGTCTGAACTCTACATTTCAGGCCCCAAAAAGAATGTCGCGTTGGGCTACACAGTTCCAATGGCGAACCCATTGAACGATTTTTTTAAAGTTCAAATGGGCTATCAAGAAGTCAATGAAGAGCAACGAAATAGTCAAACATATACGCTTGCTGCCCAGCGCCAATTGGGAGCTAAGAATAAGAATGATTGGGATAAAATAGTCTTTCTTCGGTATGAATATGAGAATTTTATTCAAGGTATTGATGAAGAACAATCGACACAACTTCTGCTACCGGGATTCACATTTAACCGGGTTAGAAAAGACGGCGAATTATTTGTAAATTGGGGAGACCGTCAGCAACTGACCGTTGAAGCAGCTTCGGATAGCGTGATATCAGATCTGAATATTTTACGCGTCACGGCACGAACAAAATGGATAAGATCATTTGGTAAGCACCGCTATATAATGCGCGGCGATGCCGGTGCTATTGTTACAAACGATTTTGAACAAGTGCCCTCAAGCCTCCGATTCTTTGTAGGTGGCGACCAAAGCGTACGTGGTTTTGGCTTAAATAAAGTCAGTGAAGAGCGTATTGATAACAGAACAGGATTAGATGAACTCCTTGGTGCACAGTTTTTAGTGGTTGCCAGTGTTGAATATGCATATCAAGTGAGCAATGATTGGCGACTGGCTGTGTTTGTTGATGCAGGTAGCGCGAATAATGAGATAGGAAAATCGCCCATTTATGGCACTGGACTGGGTGTCCACTGGTTGTCGCCTATAGGGACGATTAGACTTTATTTTGCAAGAGGATTTAGTGACAAAGAAAACACCAAGCGGCTTCATTTTTCGATTGGGCCTGGGATTTAATATGTCTAATTCCGTGTTGTTGAATCGTGCCATTAAAATAGCGTCTTGGTCTGTATTGGGTGTCGTGTTATCGATCATTCTTGTTGTCAGTGTTGCACTGTCGAACATTGGTACACAGTGGGCTATTCATTATATTAATAAGAGTGACATTGGTGTTTTGGTTGACTATAAAAGTGGGAGTTTTTATTCCCAAGTCGAGCTCAATCAAATTCGAATTAAGCAAGCTGGGGTTGAAATCGAGTCAAATGACTTGTCCCTTGATATTGCTCTACATTGCCTGTTTGCAGGCGAGATATGTATTAATGAAATTCGAATAAACAACTTGATTGTTGAACTTGGTAACATCCTGGTGCAACAAGACGCGGTTGAGGCGACAGAAAATAAGCAAATTCAGTTGCCTATTTTGCTTAGCCTAAATGAATTGAGTATTGGTGATGTGGTGGTTTCTCAACATAATGTTGAGGTCCTAAAACTGAAAGACATGCTGCTGGCCTTGTCTTTCCATAATGAGTTGAATATATCGCAGTTAAATGTGAGTTCACTATCCATACAACTGCCAAAAACGGTTGAACCTGAACTGACTCCAACGACGCCTAGTTCGCCGAATAAAAAAGGGCCTAGGGAGTGGTTGAGTACGTTAGCAAATTACCAATACGACCCTATTGTAATACCTGAGGTTTATCTCCCAATAGAGTTGGCGCTCAGAAACACGATGCTGCGTAATGTGTGTATTCGCCAACAAGGCCAAGATGATTCAATCAGCACTATTGTTTGCAATGACAGTTTGGCTATTGTTCTTGATATAAAAAATCAAAATCTAGACACCACATTAGTGATCGGGAATTTGCATCAAGAGTCAGAAACCCCCACCTTCATGCCAACAAATTTAAAACTGAAAGCAGCCGTGAATTTTGCAAAAAAATTCGAACATAATTTGACATTTATTGCCTTCAAAGTAGATGCTCCCAAAGTAGACACACCTGTTTCGAACCTAGCATCAAGAGCCACCAAAGTAGACACACCTATTTTTAATAATGCCACTGGTTTTGAATTGCAAAGCCAAGGCAATATCAACAAGCTCAATTTGATTTTGACTCATTTGCCAACCAAGCAAAAATTAAGCACGCTTGATTACATGCTTGAGTTATCCAAAGCGACACTCCCTGTAAATGTTGATATGAAATTAGAAGCATTGTCTGCTCAGGTTGCTGATGACATTCAGGCTTGGTTTCCCAAATTGAGTAATGACGTGACTTTACAGTTAAGAGGTGTGTCTTTATTGCATGCAAAAATAGCTGGAGACATGCAAGGCTATCGTTTAACTAGCATGCTAAAAACGGAAGAAATATTCGGGATTGAAAATTTTGAATTAAATGCATTGTTCAAACCCATGAGCGCAAAACAAGGAGAGCGCTCAATTGTTGATATTCAAAAACTTAACCTTAATGGCAGTATTGGAGCGCTCGATTATCTTGGTAAAGCCATATTAGCGCCCAACAGTGATGGGCAAAATGAGTTGTCGTTTAGTGGAAAGCTAGAGCTTGAATCTGTTCAGCTAGCAAAACTTGATTCCTCTTTAAAGTCTCATGTCTCTGGCCAGTTGCCGCATACGATGGTGATAACTGAAACAACGCAATCAATTGCTATTAAGGGCGCTAATCTGAGTGGGAGTTGGCAGAATTTACCCTTATCTTTGATTGCTGATGCAGAACTAGAGAAAAGTGGTAATGTGAAGGTGCAATCGGTTCGCCTAACTCAGGGTGACAATAAGTTGCATGTGCAAGGGCATCTTTATTCTAGGAAAGCACTTGAATCTATAGCGCAGCTTGGTATGAGCTTTCCAGATAAAGATGAAAAAAAGGCTTCTAGCCTCGATTTTTCTATCGATTTAAACGCCTTAAGTGATATTTATCCTGACTTAGAGGGGCAGATATATGCGAAAGGTAACTTATCTGGGCCTATTGAAGCCCCCAAAATCATTATGCAAGCGAGTGCAAAAAAACTCGCTGCTGTCGGCATTAGGTTAGACGATGCGCTAATCGATGTCAGCGTAAATATCGCCAACAAACTGGCATCAAAAGCGCAGATATCTATTTCAAACTTGTCTGCGGGTGGCCAGCATATTCCTCGCCTTGAACTGCAATTAAGCGGTGATGAAAGTGAGCAGTCATTACGACTCAGTATTCCAGAAGGAAAATACACTACTGAACAATTTTTCAAAGGGCAGTTGAACGCCCAAAATACAACATGGTCAGGCAAGTGGTTAGAGGGAAATATAGTTTCTAGCTTTACGCAACTCTCACTCCAAGATCAGCCCGATCTAACTCTGAACTTGCAGCCTTTCAGTTTGTTCCTTGCCCGGCATTGCTGGGAAGGTCGAGGAGACCGATTGTGCACAGAGGATATTAACGCGAACCAAAAACAAGCCAAAACAAAGATCTCACTAGACTACAATGTGATGAATCCGGGCGTGGCTAAGTTACTGCCTAGTTTTAATATAGACACTTCAGAATTAACGGTAAATATCGACATTGATATTGATTGGCAACAGCAGCAAGGTCTAAATTTTTCCGCTGATGTTGTTTCGGAAAACGCGACGCTGGTATCAAAAGAAAATAAATTCAGCATAGATAATATCCTAGCTAAAGTACAAGGAACGCCAAAGAGTATTAATAGCAGTTTTAGCTTTGACAGTACTGAAGCGGGCCAAGTATCTTTGAGCAGTAAATTGGACCTAGCAAATCAGCCCTATCAACATCAGGGTAGCATTACGGTTAGCGATTTCGCGATATCCTATTTTGCCTCTTTCATTACGGCAGTGAAAAAATTAAGGGGTGACATCAATGCTAATATCGCTTTTGAAGGGCCATTAGATAAACCGTCATTGCATGGGGAGTTGTCCATCACTGAGGGTGCTGTTGTATTAAAAGAATATCCGTTAAGGTTGACTGAGTATAATCAAAAAGTCATATTTAACGGTTCTAAAGCTGACTTCTCGGCACAATTTACCTTAGGCGATGGCATGGGGAGTATCAATGGCGATGTTGACTTTGCCGATGCCTTGATTGTTAACACGACCGTGGTTGGCGATAAACTTGATATTGCTTATGAAACCTATCAATTTAAGGTATCCCCAGATGTAAACATGACACTTTCATCTGAGTTATTGTCTGTTTCAGGCAAGGTTGAAGTACCATATGCTAGAGTAAAAATTAAGTCATTACCGGCGAACGCAAAATCACCCACGCAAGACATTGTTGTGATTGATGAGAATAAGGCAGTGAAGCAAAGAGGATTGCCACTTGATGTTAACGTCAATGTACTAATTGATAAGGCGAAGACAGGCCAAGTTAAACTTGATGCTTTGGATTTAAAAGCTGAGTTAAGTGGTGATTTAACGGTACAAATTGATACTCAAAATACCCGTGTGCACGGCATTGTTGAAGTACTTAAAGGTGAATATAAAGCTTACTCTCAAGTATTGCAGATCAGAAAAGGCGATATCATCTTTAGTGGTCAGCCTGACGTTCCTGCATTTGATATTGAAGCTATTCGTAATCCGCTAAATACCAAGGATGAAGTCATTGCTGGAATTAGGGTTACTGGAAACGCCATTAAGCCCTCTGTAGAATTGTTTTCGGAACCAACAATGGAGCAAGCAAGACAGTTATCATACCTCATTAGTGGTGCAGATAGCTTTGGTGCCGGTGAGGATTCGGATTCAAATACAACGTTGGTGAATGCACTCGTGAGCTTTGGTGTTGGGCGCAGTGAAAATGGCATTGGCAGCTTAGGTCAAAAGTTAGGTGTGAAGGATTTGAATTTACAAACTGCGGGGCAAGGTAGTGACACTCAAGTTCAACTTTCTGGACAGCTGGCTAAAGGTGTTAAAATTACATATGGTATAGGTGTGTTCGATTCTGTCAGTGAAGTAAGTGTACACTATCAATTACTCCCCAAGTTATATCTTGAAGCGGTGAGCGGGGTAAATAACACGCTTGATTTGTATTATCAGATTACCAGTAAAGATTAAGTGTTATGAAGAAGCCCGAAATCGGGGCTTCTTATTTTACTTAATAAGTAGTTTACGCGGTCATGTAAAAGCACTTTTTTGTAATTATAAACTACGATGCCATATCATATAGGTCCTTATAATAATTCGCCATTAAGGTTGTTCTATTGTTAATGTTAAGCTTGCGGTAAATATTTGCGCAGTGAAATTTAACTGTACGTTCACTGATGAATAGGTCTGCCGCAATAATTTTATTGGGTAAGCCTTCCATAATCTTCATCGCAATTTGCTTCTCTCGTCTAGATAATGTTTGTATTTGAGTAATCATATTCATCATTTATTTTCCTTATTTTGATGTTTTTTGCTGGTGGGTATTGGTGACATATTGGTGCGTAATATCGCATAATTCACCTTCAATAAAAGCAAGCACAATGTCTGCACTTCCAATCGTTTCTTGTCGATGAGCAATCATAATCTTAGTCATGCTCAATTTACGTAAGTTGTTGTTTATCGTGTTTTCTGTAAAGGCATCAAGGTGACTTGTTGCTTCGTCCATAAATAATAATCTGGGTTGCTTGTAAAGAGCGCGAGCAAGCAGTAATCGTTGTTTCTGTCCGCCACTCAATGTGCTCCCCATATCTCCTACTAACGTGTTGTACTGCATCGTCATTTGCATGACATCGTCGTGCAGACAACTTATTTTAGTGACCTCAATAGCGAGAGGTAGGTCTGTTGTGTCGGCAAAGTCAGTAATATTTTCTAGAATTGAGCCATTAAGTAACTGATCATCCTGCAGCACGGCCGCAACACCCTGTTGGTGTCGGTTGCTGGCATTGAGTAAATGACCATCGATATAAACATGGCCTTTAGTACTGTTACTCAATCCCATTAAGCAGAGTAACAAGCTCGATTTTCCACAGCCACTTTGACCACAAATAACCACACTTTTACCACGCGGAATATTCAAGTTTAGGTTCTTAAAAATACAGTCTTGAGTTGGATGATATTGAAACGATAAATCACGAACTGATAAGTGAAAGGCACTTTCTACATTAGCGGTTAGGTGTTCTACATTTTTGTTGATTTCATTTTCTAGGTTTTTCGATATTTCACTTGCGGTAAATACAATGTCCGCCAATCTATCTAAGTGTACTCGGAGCATTTTGAATTCGAGCCAGTTATTAATCAAACTGTCAGCGGCATTAATAAACTTAGCTTTGTAGCTCATGAACGCATACAGCATACCTATAGAGAACAAGTTTATAGTAACCAGTTGGGCCGCTAAATAAACGATAATGATATTCTCTACACCAAATAATATTTTATTAAGCACTGAAAAATTTATTTGCCAACGTGAAAGCTCAATTTGTTTATTCATGGCACGGCTAAGAAGGTTAAGCCATTGAGAACCGCGTTGTGTGCTTTTGTTATTGAGCTTAATTGTTTTTATTGCCCGAACGCTTTGCATAAAATGGGTGTTTTCGGCAGCTTGGCTTTGAATCACTTCCATATTTTGGCGTTTCATGGGATTAAAGAATACCCAGCGTAGAAGCCCGTAAAATACAACGACTAAGCAAACGATGCTGGAAAGTGTGGAAGAATAGAAGAATAAAACGATAAGCATCAATACCGCCATCAGTCCATCAATGAGGCCCGAGATAATGCCAGATGTCACAATATGACGAATATTTTGAAGGGATCCGAAGCGACTCACAATGTCACCTAAATGTCTTTTTTGAAAATAGTCTACGGGCAGTGAAAGCAGGTGGGCAAAAACGCGAGTCGACATATGAATGCTAAATTGATTCGAAAAATAGAGCATGACCCTTTCGCGAAGCATGAATGTGAGGGTATCTATACATAGTAACAAAAGGAAAGCGATTGCGAGCACATTGAGTAGAGAGATATCCGACTTTACAATGACTTCATCGATAACAGTTTGCATGTAAAAAGGCGCTGCGATGGCAAAAAGCTGAAGCAATAGACTTAGGCCAAATAAGATCCCCAGCTGTCTTTTAATGCCAATAGCCTGGCTTAAAAAATCTTTTATTTCTAGCTTTTGCGATGCTCTTACTTTCGTAAATTTAGTATTCGGCTGTATTTCAACCGCGATGCCAGTAAAGGCGTCACTGACTTGCCGCATACCTAATTTTCTTAGGCCAAGCGCGGGATCTGCAATATAACAATGCTCCTTTGCTACCTTCTTTAACACCACAAAGTGTTGGAAATTCCAATGTAGAATACAAGGCGTATTCAGTTGATTCAGTTCTGTTAGTTGTACTTTCAATGCTCGACAAGAGAAGCTTAGTAACTCGCCAAGTTGCATTATTTGAGTCAGATTACTTCCTTGAATTGATATTGGGTTCAGTTGGCGTAGCTTATCTAAGGTAATATGATTGCCATGAAAGTTGGCGATCATAGCAACGCAAGCTAAACCACACTCACTGGACTCAGCCTGCATAACAATATTAAGACAAGGCTTTGACGAAAAGCGTAATATATGACTCACCTTGGTGTGGACTGTTTTCTGCGTAACTGTTTGGGTATTTGTACTTTTTGCTTTAGCGTCAGAATCGAAGAACATTAGACTGTGCCTCGTAAGCTATAAATTGGACTTAACAACCATTCCAATAGGCTTCTATTTGACAGCGTTATCTCAGCCTGAAATAGCATACCGGCCTTCAGTTCAACCGTGTCACCATTGGCGTTAAGTTGTTGATTATCGAGAATAGCATTAATAAGAAAAACGGGCTCTGTGAGTTGCATAGGCAAACGTTTTACTTGATGCGGTAATAGTATTTGTTTTGACACATATGACACCTGAGCCGTTGACATACCAAATTTTTGGTAGGGGAATGCGTTTAGTTTGAGCTGAACTAACTGCTTATTCTTGATAAAGCCTGCATGATTTGATGGCACGTATAAGACCGCTATCAGTGGATTGTTGAGCGGGGTTATTTGGAGTAAGGGCATATTGCTACCAATAGTCTCGCCGTTAGTTGCTTGTAAGTTATGCACTATGCCGTCAATGGGGCTTTTAATTAAGTAGTCACCAGCGCCTTCGAATCGTTGTATCTCTTGGGTAATGCGTTGCAAACTTGATGCAAGTGTATTGAGTTCTTCTGCTAACGCTATTTTGTTACTTACCTGGTTTTGTTTGACCGACAACAATCTTTGTTCAAACTCTAATTTTGTTGAATACCCCTGTGCCTGCCGCAATTCAATCGCCTGGCGTTTCTCTTTTTGCGCGTTATAGCTTAATTTTGGAATGCTGTTAACTTGCAGGAGTGACAGTAATAATGCCTCTTCAACACCCGCTTCATTGACTTGTTGGTTTAATTTTTTTTCAATTTGAATATTAACGCTTAAATGTTGCTGATAGCTATGTATCAAACTGTCATTCTGATTCTCTTGTTGTTGATACTTATCAACGAGTATAATTTGACGTTTTTCTAATAGTTCACGTTGTTGCATGAGCGAATGAAATTGTTGCTGGTAATTTCCATTTAAGAGTGAGGGAACATTGCGCGATATCTCGATTAACACCTGACCCTTCAACACCTCTTGTCCGTTGCTTATTAGTGTGGACTTGATGATACCACTTGCCTCTTTCGCCATGACATCAATGCTTGATTTAGAACTTACCAGCCATCCATTCACAGTCGCTTTACGACTAAAATTGGCGTTAAGAAGCAACCCGCACAAAAGCAAAAACCAACAGACTAGAATAGTGGTGATCACCAAATGATTCGTTTTTGGTAACAGCAGAGCCTCACCAAGGTTGTTTGAATTTTGCCCTTGTATTGCTTCTTGTCTAAAAAGCTCGGTTGAATGTTGCATGTGTTTTTCATTCCCTGAAAGTAAAAGATTATTCGGGTGTCATCACTTTTTGATGTGAACAACTAGCTTACTTAGATTCTTTCAAAACGACGTTTAAAAATGAGACAAATACTTTTAAAAATGGGACATTTTGCAATTTTGTCCCATTTTTAAAGATGTACTAATGATCAAGCCCATTAATATAGGTTACTTTGGTTCAGGAGAGTTAATTTCAATATAAATAGAGTGTTAGATGATTTTATACTGGTAATTTAAGTTAAATGACGCTATTTCTTAGTCTGTTTTTGATTGTTTAACGTTAGAAAATTAAATCGTGTTTTTTAGTTAAATTAAGAGGTTACGCATAACTTTAGTGTTTTTTCTGTATGAATAATAAACAAAACGTAAATATTATTAAAAATGAAGGCATAAAAAAACGCGCCGCATAGGCACGCTTTTAAACTTCTGAGGCTAGAAACTAACGTAAATTAATGCACCCAATGATACATATGTGCTTTCTCTTCCATTTGCTGCTGAGTTTCTTGAGGCATAAATAAGCTGTTATCATTTTCAAAGAAGAAAGGAGACCGTTTCTTTTTCGAACCCACTTCATTCATTGTTGCTGCTGCAAATACGCGACCATTAATCATTGTATAGTCAACAAATTCGCTGCGTCTTAAATCATTCAGCACGTCACCGTCGATAATGACTAAGTCGGCTAACTTTCCCGGTTCTATGCTGCCGATTGCGTTGTCCATACCTAGGTGTCTTGCGCCATCGATGGTGCCAGCGCGAAGTGCTTCAAATGGGGTAAAACCACCTTGCTCCATTATCCATAACTCCCAATGTGCAGCCAAGCCTTCGCGTTGACCATGTGCTCCAATATGAACGCTAACACCATTGTCGCGTAACTCTTTTGCATATTTAGCAACGGCAAAATGATTGTAGTGATCATCAGGTGCTTTGGGACGGCGGATATTACGGTCAACCAAGAAGTGAGGTGTATAACGCATTAATCTCTCATTTTCCCAGACATTGGTGCGGTCATAAAAGTAGGTTTCACCGCTTAATCCGCCATAGGAAACAACAAACGTAGGTGTGTAACCAAACTTCGTGGCTTTCCATAGTTGGGTCAGGTCGTTATAACCGGAAGCAATGGGAAGACTGTGCTCCAAACCAGTGTGGCCATCAACCAGCATAGTAATGTTCTGTTGGAATTTGCCACCGCCTTCAGGCATGACCATCATATCTTGGTTTTTAGCTGCGACTAGCACCTGTTGGCGTTGATCGCGTCGCGGTTGGTTGTAACTTTTAACCGAAATAGCCCCAAGGTCTTTTAATCTTTGGACGTGATAATAGGCATCATCATAGTCGTTAATAATAGATTTAAAGCCAAGTGCTTCTGCGCCATATAAAATTGTTCCTGTGGAGTAAGTTCTTGGAGCTATTCGTTGACCTGCTCTTTGTAATTCCCCTGCGGCCATTATCTCAGTGGTGTCATTTGATGGATCATGAATAGTTGTTACACCAAAGGCGAGATTAGAATATTGACTCCAGTTTTGCTCAGGAATAATTTCACTTCGCCCTTGTGCTCCATGTGCATGAGTATCAATTAGTCCAGGAATAACTGTTTTCCCTTCAGCATTGATAATGAGTGCATCGTCAGGGATCATGATTTCTGCTCTTTTGCCGACAGCTTCGATTCTATTGTCTTTTATTAATACAACGCCATTTTCAAATACTTCCTCTTGATTATCGGCATCACGCATGGAAACAATTTTGCCACCAACAATTGCAGTATAGCGATTTGGCTTGTCAGACTTTTTCTTAAATGATAAATCCATACCTTCGTTTAATGGTTCAGGCAATTGAGCATTGGGCTCTGCTAAAAAGTCAAAGGCTTGATCCAAACTGCGTTCAAAATAACGAGGACCATGAGACCAACCCACCGAATCGTTATTCGGGCTCCAAGTCATGTAGTTACCTGAGCGTGCAGAAAGTTGCTTGACAGGAAGTGACAACATTTTAGGACCAATCGACACTTTTTGACCATTATCTGCAAAAGGAGTTACGAATGTGTTGTATTGATGCACAAAAGCAACCCACTTTTTATCATGTGATAAGCGGTATTCACTTACTTTGTCGGCGCCATATAGATGCACACGTTTGTCTTCACCCCGCAAATTCACGCTAGAAAACTGGGTTTCACGATAAGGAGTACCAGCCACCGATTCACTGAAATAAACACGCTCATTACCTGCAGAAAAATGCGGTTCAACACCACTTTTTGAGACACGTTCGGTGGTTTTTTCTTTTAAGTTAAGAACGTAAATACCAGGATCAATAGAGTTGGTTGGGTCTAGCAAATATCCGCCAGTAAATTTGCGATAGGTAAGCATTTTTCCGTCTGTTGAAAAGCTTGGTTCAATGTAATGGCCTTTTGACAAACTGACTACTTTACCTTTGCCGCCTCTTACGGAAATAATCCTTACGTCGCCAAGATTATCATCACTCCATGTCGTATAAACGATTTGCTTACCGTCATTTGAGAAACGCGGATAGTATTCGTCATGCTGATTTTGCTTAGTTAAGCGTTGTATTTCACCACTCTTAATATTTTTGGTGTAAAGTTTACCGAGTGCTTGAAACAAGATTGAGTTACCGTTTGGTGATTTTTGGGCCCAACGTATCGCCTTTACATCAAACTCATCCGGCGCAACATCGACATCAAAGCGCAGCGCATCTGCAAACTGAACTGTTGTCTTAATGTTTACATCTAACGTTGCTAATGACTGATCTTTGATATTCAGTTTATGAAACTTTCCACCTGTCCAAAATACGATTTGTTCGGAGTCTGGTGTCCAATCAAAATAGGGAAAATAACCTTCGCTTCCAAAACCTTCTTGCATGTCACGTTCTAGTTCCATAAATACCGCTTTTTCATCGCCAGTCTGTATATCCTTTAGGAATAAGGCTGTTTTACTTTTTACACGACGAACAAATGCTATGTATTTTCCATCTGGGGAAGGTGTAGGAACCACAGCGCCTCCTGTGCCAGAGATATAGCGTTCTTCTTCACCTGTTTCTCTGTCATATCGAATAATTGCGAATATGCCTTTCAGGGCATCTCTGTTGTAGCTAAATTGGGAGCCGTCGGTAATATCTTGGGTATAATAGATATATTGCCCATCCGATGAAAATGCAGGGTCAGTAATATTCTTTTGGTCGACCTTGCCACTAACACGTTCTTTGATTGCTAGACCGTTGCCACCGCTTTGGTGATAAAGCCAGATTTCACCTGCCGGAATACTTCGACTCGACATAATACCTTTATTGACGATAATATATTCGCCATCTGGACTCCACTTAGGAGAGTGTATTAAGTTGCTCTTTTCCTTGGTCACTTGGCGCAAGTTTTCGCCGTTCATGTCCATTACCCAAACATTTGAAAGGCCATCGCGGTCAGAAATAAAGGCAATTTGTTTGCCATCGGGGCTAATTGAAGGATGTATATTCCAAGCAAAATCTTGAGTTAGCGATTTAGCGTCGCCACCGTTAATGCTAGCAATAAAAATATCTCCGAGCATATCAAACACAAACTGCTTGCCGTCTGGACTAACGTCTAAGCTAGACCAGGTGGTTTCATCCGTGTTTATTTCAACGCTAGATAATGTCATAGGCGGATTTAACACATCCCATGTTGCGAAAGGCTTTTCTTTTTCTTTGTCTGTTTCGTCATGCCCATCGGCAATACTGATTGCACTAAAGCTCAGTAAACCGGATAGTAGAAAGGGTAACAGCTTCTGTCTTGTCGATATCATTATTTGTCTTCTGCTTTGGATTAATTAATGCTTCAGTGATGTGTCTTTTGTGACTAGTTTAACAACCAACTTGCACATTCTAAGGCGAACAATAGATGTTAACAAAAAGTTCTGCAACTTTTGGTTAATTTACAATCAATCCATTTTGTAAACTCTGGAATAAGGACACACCTGTTTTATCGTTACGTTGCATAGAGGTGTGTCTTAGTTTTGTGTTTTTCCGTCTTCGGCTAAGGAAAATTGGTGTGTCCTTATTACTGTCCTTATTACTGCTGTTTTTATCATTGACGCTCATTGGCACCTAATTCTAAAATAGTTCCGTGGTGAATTGTTGATTTCTTATCGCGATTTGACTTGATGGGGCTATTTCACCTAATTTATATTGTGCTGCGCCAGTTGGTTCAGCGAGGATATAAGATAAGTTATTTTGTACTATTTGTGCATCCGTTTCATTTGGATTCATATTAACTCCAACCAATGCATGATTGCGTAAGAAAACCATTTTGGCAGATAACGTTGGGTTGTAAGATTTTAAAAGGGCAAGGAACAAAGTTGATTTACTATCACAGTCCCCTCTATTGTTTAATAGGAGTTGTTGAGGTGCGGCAAACCCAGATCCATTTGACGAGATACGATTTTCAAGAGTGTCATAGGGAATGGTTTGCAGCCAATTCAAGGTGAAATCAATAAACTCTCTGGCATTATTAGGATTATTCAGTTGCTCTTTAATAGCGAGCACAACACCAGAAAGATGATTGCTGCTTTCTTCAGCGTAACGCCGATGATCTTGTTTAATAGTCAGCCGGCCCATTTCATTTTTAAAAGGAACATAGTAGTTTTTGGTTAAGTATTCGGCTTCTGCTTCTTCGTGCTTTTTACCAAGTGTCGCTGTTATTTTGTCTATCTGTTCGGGATATTTACCAGAAACTTGCATATTCAAGGACCCCGCAGATCGCTTAATTGAAATATTCGCAATTTTTGGGTCTATTGTTTTGGCATATTCGAGTAAATTTCTGTGAATATAATTTTGAGCGAGAAGCGTATTGTAGGCAGGAGCGGAAGTTGGTAGCTTATCGATGTCTGTGTGCGTAAGTAAAAACTTGAGTTTACGAATACCATCTTCGCTTTGCCATTGATAATTGAACTCAATACCTAAGGTAGAACTGTTTTTAAAAAAATATTCTTGTTGAGAGTCGGCCTTAAATGGCGTAATAAACATGACTATTAAAGCAATATTAATTAAGATCTTGAACATGTATCGCATTTAACTAACCTTACAATATTATTGGTCTACGTTTCCTCGAGAAAACCAGTTAAGTGATGAATGTAAATTAACAACGCTACCTACAATAATCAAAGTGGGTGGCTTTAACAACGCAACTCTAGGATTACCGACAATATTATCAAGCGTTCCGGTAACAACGGCTTGATCTTCTCGAGTTGCTGATTGGATTAGCGCAATAGGCATCTCTGGAGACATTCCATGTTCAATTAGTTTGTCACAAATTATAGGTAAACCGGTTAGTCCCATATAAAATACAACCGTGTGATTCTGTTGAACAAGTGCTGGCCAATTTAAATTGATAGTGTCATCGCGCAAATGGCCAGTGGTGAATGTTACTGACTGTGCATGGTCGCGATGCGTTAATGGTATACCTGCATAACTCGCCGCTCCTGTAGCGGCAGTAATACCAGGCACTACTTGGAAGTCAATACCATGTTCAATGAGAGTTTCAATTTCTTCTCCTCCACGGCCAAATATAAACGGGTCGCCTCCTTTCAATCTAACCACTCTGTTTCCAGCTAATGCTTCCTTCGCTAGTAGTTTGCTAATATCTTCTTGTGGGATAGTGTGATTGCTTTTTTCCTTTCCAACATAAATTTTTTCCGCGTCTCTGCGCACGAGCTCAAGTATTTCAGGACTTACTAACCGATCATAAACAACAACGTCAGCTTTTTGCATTAATCTTAATGCTCTGAAGGTGAGTAGGTCGGGGTCTCCAGGACCTGCGCCAACCAAATAAACTTGACCAGCGGGTTTATCACCATTTTTATAGGCAATAAGTGCTTTATCGAATTTCGTTTCTGCAAGTTTTTCGTTTCCTTGCAGAATTGATTCACCAATGTCACCGTCAAGCACCTCTTCCCAAAAGTAGCGTCTGTCAGTTACCGAAGAAAGTGCTCCTTTGACTGTATCGCGGAACTTAGCTGAAAAATCACCTAATAGTCGTATGTTTGCAGGTATAACACTTTCTAGTTTTTGACGAATATAACGAAGTAAAACAGGCGCAACACCGCCGCTGCTCATTGCGATGATGATGGGTGAGCGGTCGACGATAGATGGTGTAATAAATTTACATAGCGGTGTGTTGTCAACTACGTTGACGAGCATGTTTTTAGCATGTGCTATATCGTGTATGTGCTTGTTTACAAGTGCATCATCAGTAGCAACAAAAATCATTTGCTTGCCTTCAATATCAGTATCTTCAAATTTTCTTTCAATTAAAGTAATTTGAGTTGATTCGGCGGCAAGTCGTTTTACTGTGTTACTTACCCACGGCGATACAATCGTTATTTTTGCCGGAGTTTTTAACAACAGTTCACATTTTCTAGCGGCAACTTCGCCTGCGCCAACTAGTAGGCAATGGATGTATTCAGCATCGACGAATATAGGGAAATACTTCATTAGTGTGCGCGCTTGTCATAAATATTGAGTTTAATTATGAGGGTTATCCTTATTCTAATATAGCAATATTTTTAAAGGTAATATTTCATTTTGGAATTAGAAAGCTAAAAGCATTCAGCAATTTCTTTGTTTATGTCAGTTTCGAATGAAGTTTGTGAATGGTAAATGAAGTTTGTGAATTAAATGAAGTTTGTGAATAAGGCTCAAAAAGCCGAATTGATCAATACGCGTTACTTTTATTTGGTATTAATACTACCGCATGAATTAAATGTCATCACCCACGATGTAAAAGCAGAACTTTACCGCTCACTGTTTCAAGCTGTCTCGCAGATCCTCGATAAGTTTGCGCATAATCGCAAACGTCTAAAGGGGTAATTAGGGATAACGATGGCGGTGGATGCGTGGTGACAAGCCTTAAGCCAGCACATTCATGTGCATCGCTTGGTGCCGTGCGGCGTTTGAGATGGGGCTAATCATTGGCAATAAGTAAAAACTGATTATCTGTTTCCGGTGAAAGCATTATCAGGTGTTTTTAAAGCGAAAATGTGTGAGGCATTGAGGTCTCGGAACGTTACTATTCCAGAACCGGATAAGCTGATGTTGGAGCCTTGGTGCGTTTATAGCAAACCGTCTCTCAGTAAGCCTGAAACGGTAATTACCGAGACTATCGTCAACTCAAGGGCCAATCGATGTCGTCGCAATAAACGCTCATTCATCCAGCAACAACCACAGCGTGCTACTTCTATTAAAAAAGACGCTACTGAAATACCGTTTAGCCATCATTGGGCATGTCCGATATGTAAACAGGGAGAATGAATGTTGGCGAGTTCCAGTTTATTACCGGCCTATCAACACAGCATAGGTGAGGTATATCGTTTAAGTGGCTGATCAAACTTAACGGAAGATAAGCGGGCTAATCAAATACCGACAATGTTATTCGGCGGCTTGTTTGTTGCCTAAATTGCCAATTGGGTGTAATACTTGATGTAACGGACTGCAAATCGAAGAGAGCAGTAAAGCATGACAAAGAATAGGCAACCAATCGTAAACCGCTTTGGCCAATTAGTCGCTCATTCTAGCGTTGAGAGATTTACAAATTCCTACAGCATAAATCAGACCAAAAATTAAAGAAGCTTTATGTAAACCCGTCAACACGAGTTTATAATTTAAGGTGATGTATTGATGAAAAGGTTGTTTCAAATAAGTTTTATGTCCATTGTTGTTGCGTGCAATAGCAATGTGTCCTAATCCCGTTATACAGAAATAATTCTACTTATAAATACGTTAGCGCTCATATGATATACGGTAAATTTTTGTTTTTTAATAAGTTTTACAAATTTGATTTAATTAAAAGATTGGACAAATTAGTGCAGTGCTAATTTTCACAAGCTTGATGAATTGTGGTAATGATTTTATCGTGCTGTGGTAGCAGACCACTTAAATAGAGCAGGTGAATATAAAGGCTTCCTCGACAGACTCGCTTTGCGAGTCAATATAAACTAATTGGCAAACGAAAATTGTGAAGTAGAAAATACCAAAAATAGGATAGTTATAAATTGTTAGCGATGAAGCAACATCGATTCCGATAAATACTCATCGATATATTGTTTGGTTGTTTTCCAACACGGTGCTACTTAAAAAAGAATGATTGATACTAAAATTCCCAATGTCGTTAATAACATTTTACCCACTCTTGAGTCATGCGTAAATTCGATAACATAAATTGTACCTCTGCAGATATGAAATTTAGAGTGCAAGCGACCTGCAAATATATCAACACTTTTTGACGTCAAAATTTTTTGTGTTGCTTATCGATTAACGACGCTTTTGCCGGATATAAATATATTATTTAACAACTCAGGATTTTGGGCATAAAAAAAGCCACTCAAAGTGGCTTTCGTATTTTTACTAGCAGAAGCCGCTAACTTTTACGTTTTGGCGGTGTATCAGACCATTCACGTATATTTAAACGTTGACCCGCTACGCGTGTTTTTGCGAGCGTTTCTCTAGTTTCTGCAGGCATGCTTTTAGGTAAATCTACAGTCGTAAAGTTATCATAGATTTCAATAGCACCTATGTTTTTACTGCTGATGTTTGCTTCGTTAGCAATTGCGCCGACAATGTTTCCTGGCTTCGCACCATGCGAATGGCCTACTTCAATTCGGAAGCGCTGCATACCTTCGTCTGGTGTGCTTGCACCTCTTGCGGGACGCGGTTTTCTCTCATTGCGATCACTTTTGCCACGTTCAGTGCGCTCATTGCGACCTTGTCTTCTGCCGTTATCACGGTCTCCACTGTCGCTTCGATCATTGAACGTTGGTTTGCTATGCAAATCTGGACGGTCAGATTCTTTTAACAACAAAGGCTCATTACCTTGCGCAACTTTGGCAAGTGCAGCCATTATTAAATCTGGAGAAGCTTCAGTTTCTTCCATGATTGATTCAACGATGGGTATGTATGATTCAATCGATTCATCATTCATCGCTTCTATAATGCTCTGCTTGAAACGTTCTAAACGTGACTCATTCAATTGTGAAATTGAAGGGATTTCCATGTTTTCTATACGTTGCTTTGTTGCTTTCTCAATTGCGAACAATAAACGTTTTTCACGATGAGAAATAAACAAAATTGCGTCACCAGTTCTTCCCGCTCGGCCAGTTCTGCCTATGCGGTGAACGTAGGACTCAGTATCATATGGAATATCGTAGTTAAGAACATGACTGACGCGTTCTACGTCAAGACCACGAGCAACAACATCAGTAGCGACCAAAATATCAATATCACCACGTTTCAGTTTCTCAACCGTTCTCTCGCGCGCATTCTGCGGAATATCACCGTTAAGGGGTTCAACAACATACCCACGCGCCATTAATTTGTCGGCTAATTCAACTGTCGCTGTTTTAGTACGCACAAAAATAATCATACCGTCGAACTTTTCAACTTCCATGATGCGAGTTAATGCTTCTAATTTATGATGACCTGCAACTTGGCAATAACGCTGCTTGATCATGCTCGCAGATGAAACAGTTGACTCAATTTTAATATGCTCTGGATTCTTCAAATAACGTTTTGTTATCTTCTTAATCGCATCAGGCATTGTTGCAGAGAACAACGCGGTCTGGCGTTCTGCCGGCGCGTGACTTAAAATTAATTCAACGTCATCAATGAAGCCCATTCTAAGCATTTCATCAGCTTCATCGAGGACTAGAAATTTAAGCTTGTCTAGTTTCAGTGTTTTGCGCTTAATATGGTCTATAATTCGACCCGGAGTACCAACTACAACCTGAACTCCGCGCTTAAGCTGACGGATCTGATTATCGTAAGACTGACCACCGTATACAGGCAGTACTCGAATTTTTTTCGAAAAACTGGCATAGACCTGAAACGCTTCAGCAACTTGAATAGCAAGTTCGCGAGTTGGCGCTAATACCAGAAGTTGTGTAAAGTTCTCGTCTGGGTCAATATTTGCTAACATTGGCAGTGCAAATGCAGCTGTTTTCCCCGTACCTGTTTGAGCTTGGCCCAAAAGGTCGTGACCCGCGAGTAAAAGTGGAATACTCTTAGCTTGTATTGGAGATGGCTTTTCATAGCCTACTTTTTCTAACGCTTGTAATAAATACGTTGGAAGATTTAAATCTTTAAATGTAACATCGACAGTGTCGGTCATCGTGTATCCTGATAGACTGAAAGGGGGCATTGCTGAAGGGATGTGAGAGCCTTCTTAAAAAAAGAATTATATAAGAATTAATGGTTATTTACCACCATTACTCTTGACTAGTTTGTAACCACCTGAGTTAGCTACTAATTAATTGGGATGTGAGCCGTTTTTGTATTTCAAAAACAAGTTAAAATACAAGGGAATAGGATAAAAAGTGGACAAAAGAATGAAAAAAAATAATCGTAATTGCCAGCAAAGTATCAACACAACCAATATATTTTTCTCTAATACGAAAGTAATTAAAAAAATATCGCTTGCCGCACTTTTGCTATCATCACTAATAGGCTTAGGCGGCTGCCAACAAAAAACCAGTGAGGAACACATCGCTGCTGCTAAAGAGTTTGTTGTGACTGGAGATCAACAAGCCGCGATAGTTGAGCTTAAAAATGCCATTCAGTTAGACCCTAAACAAGCAGAAGCGCGTTTTGAACTAGGTAGTTTGTACTTGGAGCAAGGAAACTATCAAGCTGCTGAAAAAGAACTCAACCGAGCACTGGAACTGGGTTATTCGGCCTCAAAAACGATTCCCTTGCTAGCAAGATCTTACCAACGCACAGGAGCGAATGCCGCGCTGGAAGGACTCGAACATGATATGTCCGAGTTGACTGTGGTAGAGAGGGCCGAAGTTGGTTACTACAAGGCGCAGTCTCTTATTGAACTTGGTAAACCAGACGAAGCGATAGTGTTAATTCAAGAACTAATGCAATTGGATACCAGTTCGGTTTACAAAGGGTTGGCGGGTGTTCTTAATTTAGTATTATCAGAAAAGAATCAAGAAGCACTAGAAAGGGCAATTCAATTACAAAATCAAGCACCACTCAACAAAGATGTATTAAATGTGACTGCCCGTCTCTATTTAATCAACCAACAACCAACCAAAGCGGCTGATGTTTATGCCCAATATGTGAAAGCAGCGCCAGGGGACATTGAAACGAGATTTGCACTGGCAAATATGTTGGTTGAGCAAACTAGAACACAAGAAGCTGAAGTGCACGTCGATACTTTATTGAAAATCAATGATCAAAATGCGTTATTGAATCAATTAAAAGGCGTCATTCGTGCTGCAGACAAAGACTTTGTGAATGCTCAGAAATTTTCTGAAATTGCAATTACTAATGGCAATACTGATCCGATTGTTAGGTTGGTTGCTGGCTATAGTGCTTTTCAACAAGGTGACTTTGAAGCTGCCGTTTCGCATTTATCGATCATTGCAAGTGGCTTACCTGATAATCACGCAGGCTTGCGCATTCTAGCGGCCAGTCAATTGCAAACAGGAATGACAACAGAAGCGTCAGAAGTATTAAAGCGACTAGATAACCTAACCGCTGCTGATGCGACCCTATTCTCATCAACCGGTTATGAATTGCTGCAATCAGGTGAAGCAAAGAAAGCCAGAGCGTTGCTTAAAAGAGTCGAGGGTATCAGTGAAACTGCGGAAGATTTAACTCGCTTGGGTGTATTGAAGCTGAGTCTTAATGATATAGACGGTGTGCTTGATCTGGAGAATGCAGTCGCAAAATCACCAGAGTCAGTAACCGCAAAAACGACCTTGGCGACCGCCTATTTAGCAACAAATCAACTTGAAAAAGCACTAGCGTTGTCGGCTGAATGGAAAAAAGAAGCAAGCAGTGATCCTCAAGGTTTCTTGTTGGCTGGTGAAGTGGCATTAAGAGAAAATGATTTAGTTAAGGCCGAGGCTGAGTTTCTAAGCGCATCTGCACTTGCGCCAAATAACAATAAAGTGAAAATGGCATTAATAGGCCTAGATATTCGAAGTGAAAAGTTAGATGCTGCTGTTACTAAACTCGAAAACCTTATTGCTATATCGTCGGATAACCTACCCGCATTGACTGCGTATTTTGCAATAAAGCAGCAGCAAGGAAACGCCAGTGAAGGAATGCAACCAACATTGGCGCAATTGCAGAAGACGCCTCAGAATGCCGACATCGTTGTTCTAGCAGCTAGAATGAGAGCCAGTGATTCTAGTTACGATGAAGCACTTGCTTTGCTCAAATCTATTGCCGCAGATAAAAATGCACCGAATACCTTTTGGCCAACAAAGGGCATGGCGTTGCTACAGTCTGGAAATATAAAAGAAGCTGAAGCGCATTACGAAACATGGATTGAGTTGGCGCCAAACAATCGAGAAGCTGCGCTTGGACAATTACTTTTGTTAGACAGTCAAAACAAATACAGCGATGGTTTAGCATTAACTAAACGCTACCTAGATGCCAGAGATGACATTCAGATTCAAGTTTTGCAAAGCTATTTTCAGGTAATGAGCGGCGACAGTGAAAGTGCCAGAGCCGTCATAGGCGGATTTACTCAAGAAGTGCAGCAACTGCCTTTTGTCCGCGGTGTTATGGCTAGAATCAAACTTAGAGAGCAGAATCCAACTGGCGCGATTGAAGATGCTGAAGTTGCCTTTAATGCTAACCAAAACTCGAAAAACCTACAAGTGCTTGTGATGGCGTATGATCTGACGAAACAAAACGACAAGTCTTACGAGTTGTTAAAGAACTATTCTGCTAGCAAACCCCAAGATTTAACCGCACTAATGTTGTTAGCCGAAAAAGAAATGGGTAAAGATAAAGGCTCTGCAATTGCCAAATATAAAGATGCGTTAACCTTAAATGAAAATAACTTTGTGGTACTGAATAACTTGGCTTATTTGTTGATGGAGGAAGACAAACTAAGTGAGGCCTTTGCGTTTGGAAAACGTGCTTTTGATTTAAAGCCAAACCATGCAGCGACTGTAGATACATACGCGCAGATACTAGTTCGTCAAAATCAACCTAAAGAAGCGCTAGAAGCATATAATAGAGTAATGAATGAAGATGTGAAAAATGAGGAAATATTCTTAAACTACATTGAAACGTTGTTATTGAATGATAGTAAGGTAATTGCAAAGCGCAGACTCGAATCTCGCACCTTTGTGTTGCCCGAGTCAAACACTAGGTTAGCGGAATTAAAGACGCAATACGGCCTATAAAATAATTGTTGAGGCACCACATTCTGTAGTGCCTCGACCAACTACCTACTAAGTGGCTTGCACTTCTATGTTCGAATCCATCCGTATATCCTTGTTTAATTTAAAAGAAAAAAAGCTTTTTGAATTCTTTGTTATTATTGTCATCATTATTTCTGCACTAGAGATTGGTGCAAAAACATTTGATTTATCAGAGAATTCGTTATCGGTTACAAAGTACCTTGATGTATTTATTACTTTATTTTTCTTATTTGAAATAACCATCAGATTTTTGTCCGAAGAAAAGAAGACGGACTTTTTTAAGTCTGGCTGGAACATATTTGACACTTTGGTGGTTGCCATCAGTTTAATCCCAATCAATGAATCTGAGATGGCCCTGCTTGCTCGATTGATTCGGATTTTCCGCGTATTACGTATGATTTCGATTATTCCAGAGCTGAGAATACTCATTAATTCGTTGCTACAAGCTTTACCTCGCTTGGGCTATGTTGTCTTATTAATGTTTATTATTTTCTACATTTACGCTGCCGTCGGAAGCTATCTGTTCCAAGATATTAATCCTGTTTTATGGGGGGATATTGCGATTTCAATGCTGACCTTGTTTAGAGTCATGACCTTTGAGGATTGGACTGATATTCAGTATGAAACGATGGAAATATATCCGATGAGTTGGATATTCTACATGACTTTTATATTTTTCACTGCGTTTGCCTTTTTGAATATGGTGATTGGTATTGTGGTTGGAGTGATGGATGAGGAAATGCATAAAGAGCGCTTGAAGTCAGAACCTTCAATGAATGAACTACAGGACCAAATTAAAGATATTAGAGGTCAGATTCAAATATTGATTGATCGAGAGAATAAGTCGTAGATGCTTTTATCGCCTAATAGACTTGGTTCATAATAAGTAACAAAACGGCTTAATTAAGGAAGTGTAGAGTTGGGCTGTTGCAAAAATCTCTAGGTTGAAAATGCAAAAAGCGGCAGTCTAATTTCATTTTGACTGCCGCTTTTTTCTAGTGCTAGTTTGTATCGCTACTTACTTGGACTTAGCATGTTATGCAGGTTTCATGACACGGTTTATAGCCAATAAATCATCTTCGGTAAGCGTGCCGGCTGCTCGTTTAAGGTCGATAATTGCGGTGATGAAATTATAACGAGCGTCTGCTAAGTTGCGTCTGGCATCAAACAAGTTTCTGGTACTGTTAAGCACATCAACGATTGTTCTTGTTCCAACGTCAAAACCAGCTTCAGTGGCTTTCAACGCACTGTCAGCAGAAACAACGGATTGCTCTAGGGCGCGAATGGTAGAGACTGCTGCTTTTACGTCGTTAAAAGAGCTTCTTACGGAGCGAACGGTTTGACGATAAACCAGTTCAAGATTTTCACTAGCGATTACATAGCGACTGCGTGCTTGGTCAGTACTTGTGGTAACGCGGCCACCTTGGTAGATCGGAATATTCAAACTTAAAGCTAATGATTGACTATTTAGAGTCGGAAACTCGTTAGATGCTGCGCCTTGAATTTCCGTGGTTCGGTCAACTCTGCTCAGGGTAGCTGATAGTCCTAGTGTCGGGTAATGACCAGCCTTAGCCGATGCAATATCCTCCATTGCGATATCTTTTGCGAAACGCTGTATTAGTAAATCATAATTATAGTCTTCAGCTAGTTTTAACCAATCATCAACTTTCGCTGGCGTTGGCTCAGTCGCTGAGAATAAATTTGTATCAAGTACCGAAATACCTTGGTGGTATTTACCGGTAATTTCTCGTAACTCTTCTAAACGCAATTCTAATTGGTTTTCAGCTCGGATTTGACGTGCAACCGTATTATCGAAGTTAGCTTGAGCCTCATGAACGTCAGTGATTGCTGTTAAACCTACCTCAAATCGCTGCTTGGTTTGTTCTAATTGACGTTCGATTGCGCGTAATTCAGCTTTAACGAATTCGACGTTGTCTTGCTCTCTCAACACAGCAAGATAAGTATTGGTGACGCGAACTATAAGTAACTGTAAAGCTGACGCTAAATTTGCATCACCCTGCTGTGCTACTTTTTCCGCTCTGTCCATACCTACCCAGTCGGCGTGGTCGTAGATAGACATGCCTAAGTCTAGACCCATTCTCAAAGTATCAGATTCAGACTCGATGGTACCGAAGCCGCTTGAAGTGGTAAAAACTTGATCACCAGAATTAAGAGAATAAGAAACTGAACCCGAAAGTTGTGGCAACAAGTTAGCTCTACTTAGCGCAACTCCACTGAATGCCAGTTCTTTATCAGCCTTTGCTCGATTAATAACGGGATCATTTTGTAGTGCAAGTTGATAAACTTCTGATAAATCATCCGCTAATACTGGTGCGGTGAGACCAAAACCAATAAATAGTGACAGTAGGGTTTTCTTCATAAAATGACCTTTAAAATAGTATTCTTTATATTGAGCTTTTCATTGTTGTTAAGTGTAAGACATTCATGTCTTTAAACATAATGAATGGTTGTTACATATTCCTACTAAGTGTAACAGAATGTGATTTTTATGCTGAAATTCGGTTACGCATCGTTTATTTTAGTTAAAAACGTCAAAGAGGATAATAATGAAACAATTAAAGTATACTAATGATGATGTAAAAGTACTGACCGAGGAGACCGTTTTTAAAGGTTTTTTCGAAATGAAACGAGTTCAAGTTCAGCATAAATTATTTGATGGTAATTGGAGCCGAGTTTTATCTCGTGAAATGTTTGAACGAGGACATGCGGTCGCCGTTTTACCTTATGATCCAAATACGCGGGAGTTTGTATTAATCGAACAATTTCGTTTAGGTGCGATGGCAACTTGCGACACACCGTGGTTGTATGAAGTGATTGCGGGGATGATTGAACCTAATGAAGACATTGATGAAGTCTGTCATCGTGAATCTTTTGAAGAGGCAGGCATTTTACTCACAGGCTTACAAAAAGTGCTGTCCTATTTATCCAGTCCTGGTGGAACCACAGAACGTCTGCATATTTTCATGGCGAAAACAGATACAACCCTAGCAAAGGGCGTGCATGGTTTAGAATCTGAGTCAGAAGATATTATGGTTCACAGGGTGAAAGAATCAGACGCAAGAGAATGGTTGGATAATGGAAAGATTGACAATGCAGCAGCGATTATAGCCCTGCAATGGTTTTTTTTAAACAAGCAAAAATTACTAAAAAGTTGGAAATAGGACACACCTGTTTGCTACTCTACTGAACGGTTTGAAGTTAAGACAGCATAAAACTTCATTTATTTACAACATTTGCCGAAGCATTATTATGCATAAGATTGAGGAGTAACAATTGAGAAAGAAGTATGTACCGCATTTACCCAGTATTCTTGCGACGTGTGAGAACAACTATGCTTGCGCTCTAAAACTTCTTCCTGACTGCGATTCGGAGAATCTTAGTTATGAATTTATGATTAATGATCAATTAAAATATAAAATAAAAATTTTAGATTCCGCTAGATACACAAGCACGATAATGATGTCCCAGATGGCAAACAATACCCCCAGTTTTTTAAGACCATCTATGGAAATTAGGTTGTATCACGACGCGAAGGTTGCAGAAGTATTAAGTTGTCAGAAAGTATCTAAGTTACAGCCGACCTATGAATATCCTAATTTAAATATGCATTTGCGAAATGAAAAGCAAATGGTGAATGTGTTTTTGGCGGAGTGGTTACACTTCTGTTTAGAACAACGCAAACTGCAGATTATAATAAGTTAGAAACACAATGGGAACCGAATGGATCATATTATTTACTTACACGGATTTTTAAGCTCACCGAAATCCGAAAAAGCACGGTTAGTGTTGAAATACGTTGCTCATAATCATCCAAATATACAACTACACATCCCCAAGTTACCCGGCAATTCTGCAAAAGCGGTTGAGATAGTCGAGCGACTCATATGTACTGTTTTGAGCAATAAAAGCATGAACAAAAACATGAACAAAGACACACCTACTAATGGACTTCGATTTATTGGAAGTTCAATGGGTGGTTTCCTAGCTACGTATTGTGTTGAAACTTATGGTGGCAAAGCAGTGCTTGTTAATCCGGCAGTCGAGCCATTCAATCTGCTGACAGAGTATTTCGGGGAACACCTCAATCCTTATACTGGAGAAGTGTTTAGCATCGACCAAAGTAGCGTTGGTCAGTTACTTCAATTGAACAAAGTAATAAAGAGAAATGATCCTAACTATTTAGTTTATTTGCAGAAAGAAGACGAAACATTAGATTATCGGTTGGCAGAAAAAAAATATGGTACTGACTGCTGTATTATTGAAGAGGGAGGTAATCATTCGTTCACTGGCTTGCAAAACCATTTAAGGGACATTATTGGATTCTTATCGCAGTAATAGGATGTCTTTTATAGGTATGATAAGGGTTAACAGCTGCGATGTTTGCTTTTAGACTCAAAATAGGTGTGTCTTTATTGGCCGTTCTTAATGCTAATAAAATTAGCTAAAACCTTCATTGCTCAAGAGCTTCAGCCTTGCTAATATCGTTGTTAATAAATTAAATAAAAACTTAAGCAAGAAACTATGTCAACACAATATAATTCTGATGCTATTGAAGTCTTAAATGGCTTGGATCCGGTTAAGCGCAGACCTGGAATGTACACTGATACGACTCGTCCGAATCATTTAAGCCAAGAAGTTATCGATAACAGTGTTGATGAAGCGCTCGCCGGTCATGCGTCTTCTATAAAAGTGATATTGCACGAAGACCAGTCATTAGAAGTAACTGATGATGGTCGAGGCATGCCTGTTGATATTCACCCAGAAGAAAAAATTTCTGGTGTTGAATTAATCATGACCAAATTACATTCTGGCGCCAAGTTTTCTAATAAAAATTACGAATATTCAGGTGGTCTGCATGGTGTAGGTATATCTATTGTAAACGCATTATCTACGCGAGTGCTGGTCACTGTTCGTCGCGACGGTAACGTTTATCAGATGACATTTGAAAACGGGGACAAAGTTGAAGAACTTTCAATTGTTGACACTTGCGGTAAACGTAATACTGGCACCAGCGTTCACTTTTGGCCTGACCCAAAGTATTTTGATTCCTCAAAGTTCTCTGTTAGTAAATTGCTTCACGTCCTGCGCGCCAAGGCTGTGTTATGCCCAGGCCTAAAAATTCGCTTTGACGATAAGATTTCCAAGGAGACTACGGAATGGTACTACGAAGACGGGTTAAGAGATTATCTCTACCAGTCAGTAAAAGATTACATCACATTACCAAATGATAGCCCCTTTATAGGGCAATTTGCAGGTAATGGAGAGGCTGCAGACTGGGCGGTAATGTGGCTACCTGAAGGTGGCGAAATGATGACAGAGAGTTACGTGAATCTTATTCCGACAGCCCAAGGCGGAACTCATGTAAATGGTCTTAGGCAAGGGCTTTTAGATTCGATGCGTGAATTTTGTGAGTTTCGTAATTTGTTGCCAAGAGGCGTGAAAATTACTGCTGACGATATTTGGGAGCGCTGCAGCTATATCCTTTCAACAAAAATGCACGACCCACAATTTGCGGGGCAAACAAAAGAGCGATTGTCTTCTCGTCAAGCTTCTGCTTTTGTTTCTGGCGTCGTAAAGGATTCATTTAGTTTGTGGCTAAATCAACATACAGATGTTGCAGAGCTGCTTGCTGATATGTGTATAAATAATGCGCAGAAACGTTTACGTCAAAGCAAAAAAGTTGCGCGGAAGAAAGTCACTCAAGGTCCAGCCTTGCCTGGTAAATTAACCGACTGTTCATCTCAAGATATTAATTATTCAGAGCTGTTTTTGGTTGAAGGTGATTCTGCTGGCGGTTCCGCTAAACAAGCTCGAGACAGAGAATTTCAAGCTATAATGCCATTGAGAGGTAAAATATTAAACAGTTGGGAGGTTGACTCATCTCAAGTTTTAGCGTCACAAGAAATACATGACATATCCGTTGCATTAGGAATTGACCCTGATTCTGAGGATTTATCAGGTTTACGTTACGGTAAAATTTGCATTCTTGCTGATGCTGACTCTGATGGATTGCATATTGCAACATTACTATGCGCCTTATTTGTAAGGCACTTCAGAACGTTGGTTGATAAGGGGCATGTGTATGTTGCTATGCCACCCTTGTTTAGAATCGATGTGGGTAAAGAAGTTTATTACGCGCTAGATGAAAGCGAAAGGCAAGGGATTTTGGATAGAATTCAAGCAGAAAAGAAACGAGGCAAAGTCAATGTGCAAAGATTCAAGGGGCTCGGTGAAATGAATCCTTTGCAACTTAGAGAAACTACTATGGATCCAAATACACGCAGACTAGTGCAATTGACTAGCCATGATTCGGAGGGAATGCTCGAGCTGATGGACATGCTTCTATCTAAAAAACGTTCTCCTGATCGCAAAGCATGGTTGGAAACAAAAGGTAATTTGGCGGTAGTAGATTAGTACTGTTGCGCCAAAAAAATTGGATTAGTAATGAAACGATTCATCAAGATTACAGCACTTGCTCTAATTAGCTTATTTTGCCTTTCTGTGATTTTGTTAATCGATTTATCACCAACGGTTGCAAAAAATGCATATCAACAAGTTAAAAATGCTGAGAACGTGTCAGAATTAATTATGCAACTGCGCTCAAGCCTAAGGAATCGATACCAACCGCAACAAATTGATATCTCATATTCACAAGCCGAAAGTTTGTTAGGCTTCACTCAGCGTGCTCTACCGAACGTGAGTAGTGATATTAAATTATCTGAAGACCAGGCTGAAATCCTGATTTCATATCAACTTCCTGCCTACCTTTTATCTTTGTACGTAAATGTCTCGATAAAAGTTAAAGAAGCCAGTTATCTGGACGTTGAAAGCGTTTCCATCGGTGTAATTACTTTACCGGGAGATTGGGCATTAAGTTGGGTCGAAGCATTTGCGAATTCTTATACAAATAGCGAAGTTGCGACTAAAGCAATTCAACAAGTAGCAAAAACAGATATATCACCTCATCAAGTCATTGTTAGTCTGAATCCGCTGGATCCATTGCTTCGAGAACTAAAAAACATTAAGACTTCAGGTGATGGCAGTGAACGACAATTGTTGAAAATAAAAATAGCACACTACCTAAGACTTTTAGATAGCCTTCCTCTCCCGAATGACTTAGCAACCCAGAACAAAGACACATCTCTTAGTTATTATTTGCACAAGATTATGCTAGAAGCGAAAGCGATGAGTTCCCAAGATCCATTAGGAAATTCAAACTCAGCTACCTTAGAAAATGAAGCCGCTATAATGGCTTTGGCCATTTATGTTGGGCACAGAAGGTTTTCAACGCTTTTTGGTGATCTTTCATTTGCAGTCGATCCAATTCCTACAGTGCGAAAAAAGCCAGTTTTAGCAAATCGACAGGATTTAAGCTTACACTTTATATTCTCAGCTGCGATTAAACTATTATCGGAGCAGGGCATTAGTATTGCTGTTGGTGAGTTTAAAGAACTCATGGACAGAGGGAATGGAGGGTCTGGCTATAGCTTTGTTGATTTAACCGCGGATATGGCGGGCGCTAATTTTGCTACTTTGGCTGTTGACCCCAGAACAGCAGAGCAAATTCAGAATATTATGTCCTCGGAAGCAAGTGAATCCTTTTTCTTTCCAAATATTGATGGTTTTGATGAGGGAATGGATAAATCACAATTCCGACAAAAGTATTCCGACATAGAAAGTATAGAATACTTAAAGGTATTAGACGAAATTGAAAGACGTTTGAGTAAATTACCCGTGAGTAGAATATCAAATTGATAGAAGTTTATTGAAACAAGCGTAACGCTGTCGATATTCCTTTTAGTTTCTTTTGCCGAATCTTTTTTCTGTATTTTTCCATAGATATTACAGATCCTATAACGTAACTAAATTCTTCTTCAATATGCGCAGTCAGTGTTAGCCAGTTCTCCTCATCAATTCCAAACTGTTCCAATAGACTAGATTTAATCTTCGTATTTACGAGTCGAATGTTCTTCAATCTTGTTGCCGTTTGACGCAGAAGATTTGTATAACAAGTTAAGTCAATGTTGATAAAGGTAGGGTCACTTTCAAGCTGAGTTTTTAGGCATTTGAGTTCCGTAGGTTGCTTACCAAGTTTCATACAAGTTAATCGTCTTTTTATACTGGTATAATGCGAATTTTCTAGGGTAGTGGCTATTCCTGCTCTTATTGGATTTAAATCGACGTAGATCATACATGAGACGATCGCACGCTCGTCCAACAACGCTTGAGACTTGAAACGTGACTCCCAAAATCGTCCAGAACACTTATCTTCTCTATTCGCCCGCAGCGCAATATACTGATTCAATGCTTTCATAAAATAACTAATGCTAATGAGTCTTTTTCTATAAATATTAGTAATTTTGTGGATAGTAGATAATTGTATCGGTGTCAGTTTTTTTCTTTGTTGTGGGTCAATATACATAGCTGTAATTGTTTTGTTCGGGTGCACTGAGTGCCAACGTTGTATAACCTCCATGTTGGTCCATTGTTTTGCGCGCTCGGTATCTACATGTAAGACTAGATGGTTGTGATTATGCATAATAGCATATGCACAAACATCAATAGAAAATGCTGACGAAAGCTTGGTTAAACGCTTTTCAAACCAATTCCTGCGGTGCTCAAAACTCTTTCCAGTGAACTTGTCATAGCCACATAAAAAAGCCCGGCGAACACAGCGGCTAATACAATGGTAGTAAGAGGTTTGTGATAATATTATTTGTTTGCTGCGAGCAATTGGCATTTTATACCCCTGTATTTATGGTTCTTATAGGGTATTGGACTAAGTCAAAATTAGTAGCTGCCTTGAAGTACAGTTTTTGCGTTTCTATGTGAATAAACAGGTTAAAACAAAGACACACCTAACAACCTGCGGTCTGGTAAGTAACCAATTTAAAGTTTGCTAGGATGCACAATGAAAAGAAACAGGTGTGTCCTTTTAGATTTTCCTTTTAGATTTTTTTAGATTTTCTTTTAGACTACTTTTAGACCAGACAAGGAAAATCTAGAGCGTTATTTTGAATTTTGCGAGTGTTAAAAGCATCAATTCCATTTTTTTTACTATCGTAGTAATTTCATTTTCGATATTGACATCGTTGCTTTGAAGCATCGTGACATCACTAGCAAGTTCGTCTACGTAAGGTCCAAAACGCTTACTTTTTGTAGTAAAACCATTGTCTTCAGTGAAGATTACTGAGAACTTGGCTTTACCCGATTGTTGAAGTTTATCAAGGGCAGAATCTGCATCAATTGCCTTCCTATATATTATTTGCATGTTTTCAGTTATTTTTACTAGAACCTGCTGCACGAAAATCTCCTAAAATTATCCTCAAGAAAATGGCTCAATTGCCGATATACTATTGAAGTGCGTAATTTTGCACACTTTTTTACGTAGCTACAAGCAATAAAAGGAAAAGGTATGGATATTTCAGGTACAAGTGCCTCAAGTGTATCCGGTGCGTTGGAGATTAAATCTGCTAAGTTGGCTAAAAGCCTTCAAGAGCAAGAAGGTCAAGCAGCGCTTCAGTTGATTGAGTCAGCTGACGTACCCAAATCATCATCTAACCCTGGATTAGGTTCTGTAATTAACACTTATGCCTAAGCTAGCCCTCGATGAAGGTTGTAAATTTAAGTCTATCGGCGTTTTGCTGGGTTGTCCTCCAATCTCAGTTACGAGTTTGGGGACCAGATATCCTGGCAAACGCTTTAGTACTTCTCTGATTATTTCCTTAGCAAGTTTAACGTCAACATCAAAATGTGCAGCTCCTTTTACTTTGTCTAACAAATGTAAATAGTATGGCATCACGCCAATGTCAAAAAGAGCTTCACTCAAAGCAACTTGTTCATTTACTGTATCGTTGACTCCTTTTAAAAGGACGGCCTGATTGAGAAGAGTAACTCCAGATGAACGCATTTTTGAACAGGCTCTCGCTAGTTGAGGGCTTACTTCATTAGCGTGATTCGTATGCAATACCAATACTTTCTGAAAGCGGCAACCTGCAAACCATTCAACGAATTCATCATTCACTCGAGAAGGGATAACGACAGGTAGTCTTGTGTGGATCCGAAGCCTTACTAGATGAGGTATTTCTTCTAACTGAGCAACCAACCATCTTAGATGGCTGTCTTTAGCCATTAATGGATCGCCGCCTGAGAAGATCACCTCATTGATTTTGTTGTTTTCCTTAATGTAGTTGATAGCCTCCTGCAATTCGCGTTTATTGACAGAGTTTTCTTCATAAGGAAATTCTCTCCTAAAACAATATCGACAATTTACAGCACATCCACTTTTGACTATGAGTAAAACTCTATTTTCATATTTATGTAAAAGACCTTTTATTTTGTTTTCGTGCTCTTGCAGAGGGTCTTTAACATAACCAAGTGTGTCTTTATATTCTATGTTTTGAGGGAGCACCTGAAGCAACAAGGGATCGTTTATATCATTTTTATTCATTAAACTAGCAAAATGCCGTGGTACTTTCATGGAAAAAAGCTTTCTTGCAGCACTATTGTTTACCGCAATTCCGGGGTCCAAATCTAAAAATTCTAGTAACGACTCAAGGGTCGTAAAACAATTTGCTAATTCTTTTTGCCAGTTTGACTCTACAGCAATGCTATTTTTAGGTATTATTCGTTTCACAAATATGCTCACAACGTAAATTTTAGAGGAACTATGGCTCATTTCAGTACAAACGAGTTCAAAGCGGGCTTAAAGATAATGCTCGACGGCGAACCTTGCAACATTCTTGAGAATGAATATGTAAAACCAGGTAAAGGACAAGCCTTCAGCCGTGTCAAACTTCGTAAACTTATTTCGAACAAAGTACTAGAGAAAACCTTTCGTTCTGGTGATTCAGTCGAAGGTGCTGATGTCATGGATACCGAACTCTCCTATCTCTATACCGATGGTGAGTTCTGGCATTTTATGAACAACGAAACATTTGAGCAAATTGCCGCCGACGAAAAAGCGTTGGGTGATAGTATCAAGTGGTTAGTTGAAAATGATACCTGTACTATCACATTGTGGAACGGAACTCCTATCGTTGTGACTCCTCCGAACTTTGTTGAGTTAGCAATTACCGAAACTGACCCCGGTCTAAAAGGTGATACAGCTGGCACGGGCGGTAAACCCGCGACACTGGCAACTGGGGCTGTTGTTCGTGTTCCATTATTCGTTCAAAAAGGCGAAATAATTAGAGTTGACACACGAAGTGGTGAATATGCCTCACGTGCACAAAAATAAGATAGCGAATGGGGTTGTGCTGCAAGCGCTAACCTCATTCATTGTTTAATGACTATCTCAAATGAATGGCAACCCTCGGGATCAATTGAGAGTCTTGTCAAAAGAGCTAAAATACTTTCCGACATCAGACAATATTTTGCGACTGAAAAGGTGTTAGAAGTTGAAACACCGACAATTTCACCGTCGACAGTCACAGATGTTCACTTAGAAGCAATGAGAACGGTACATACGAACCCACTCTCTGTTAAAAAGACACGCCTCTTTTTGCAAACTTCGCCTGAATATTACATGAAACGTATGTTATGTGCAGGTTTTCCAAGTATTTACCAAATCACTAAATGTTATAGAGATGATGAGGTGGGGCGGTACCATAATCCTGAGTTTACGATGCTTGAGTGGTACCGGTTAAGCTTTTCAATGAATGAGTTGATAAACGAGGTAGATACGATTTTAAGACTCGTCTTAGACACACCTGCATGCGATAAAACTACTTATAGAGAATTATTTTTGAAATACCTAAGTTTAGATGTAAAAAGCGATACTGATTTGAAAGTTGTATCGATTTGCAAAAAGTTTGGCTATGAAGATTTAGTTCCATCGGGTTTTAAAGATATGCTTTCTGCATTTGATAGAAATATGCTTTTACAACTGTTGTTTTGTGAAAAAATTGAAACGCGAATCGGCAGAGAGCGACCTATTGCCGTAACCAACTTTCCAGCTAGTCAGGCGTCGTTGGCTAAAATTGATCCGTCTGAACCATGGTCGTCCCTTCGGTTTGAGTTTTATTATCAAGGTATTGAGCTTGCCAATGGCTTTGAAGAGCTCAACGATGCTGATGAACAAAAGACGAGATTTATTTTGGATAATAAGCAAAGGAAAGAAGGTGGTTTGGAAGTAAAGCCTCAAGATGTAAAGTTTTTGAATGCATTGGACGTTGGCTTGCCGATGTGTTCTGGCGTAGCGTTGGGGATTGACCGCCTTTTAATGTTAGCGCTTGGTAAAAAGCATATAAGTGAAGTATTAAGTTTTGATTTTGCAGCCCTGTAGATGAATACTAGAAAGGAAAGTCAGTATTAATGGAAAATGAGGGCAATATTGATGTTTGGTTTCAGCAACTAGCAAAAGCTAAAAAGAGCGCAAACAAAGACACACCCCACCTAGTAGTCGGTTATGGCAGCCTCATGAGCAAACAAAGCCGAGACACGCATAGCAACATCAGGTCACTCCCGCTTCCTGTTATTGTCAATGGGTGGGAGAGGGCTTGGGTCACGAAGTCTAATGATGAAAAACAGACTTATGTTGGCGCCTATCGAAATAGCGCAAGCAGTTTTAATGGCCATGCTTTCTATACTAATATCGATGAAAAGTTACTTCAGCGAGAGCAAGATTATAGATTTTCGAAGCTCAAGCTGGATCAATTAGATTTTGGCTCAGGGATAAATAGTTCGATGTTAGAGGTACTATCTAATTGCACTGTGTACGTTTGCGAAACGCTTGAACGAACAAGTCCAAGCAGAGAGTTTCCCGTAAATGCTAGTTATATCGATACGTGTTTAAAAGGGTGTTTGGATGTTGGTGGAATAGAAGAGGTTAAACGATTTATTAAGACAACAAAGCATTGGCCTGATGTTTTCAAACTAGATGACCGATTAAAACCAAAATATCCTAGGGCAGCCACAACATGTATGTCTGAGCGCACAATCTTCGATGAGATACAAAAGCAAAATACATAATGATCAAAATTCAACAATTGTATTTTATAAAATTAAGTGAGTCAGGTGCAGAGTCCATCAATAATTTAGTAAATGTCCGCAGATTGTTGCAATAAGTTGATGATATAGAGGTAAATAATCAAGAAAATACAGCTTGTTTTATCGCTGAAAATATAAACGTTAAAGTATACGATAAGAGCCTTGCTACAAAGCTTTGATGCAAGAGGTGCAATTATGTATCCAAAGAGCTACAAAAACTCTCAAAAAACGTAGAGAAAGATACAAAGAAAGAGATATAAAGAAAGACACACCTAAGCACGTGTGTCTTGTTTGTGGTTCTTTTAAGGCCGTCGCGGTTAGGTAATTATTGCGGTGTTCTTAAAACCATTAACCTAATTTCAGTCATGTCTTCTATTGCAAACTTGACCCCTTCACGACCTAGTCCCGATTCTTTCACTCCGCCGTATGGCATATTGTCAACTCGCCAACTGGGTACATCTCCAATGACTACACCACCGACATCCAATTCATCCCATGCTTTATGGGCCTTATAAATATCCTTAGTAAAAATGCCGGCTTGTAAACCAAATTGACTGTCATTGACTAATTTTAATGCCTCATCGAAATTAGAGAAAGGTGTGATCGTTGAAACTGGGCCGAAGGCTTCTTCTGCATTTATTTCACAGTCCTTTGGGACCTCCGCAAGAAGAGTGGCTTGCAGCATTTGCCCCTTCCTTGAACCACCACAAAGCAATTTAGCGCCAGCGGCAACTGCTTTTTGTATCCATTCCTCAAGGCGAATGGCTTCCGATTCGGAAATCATTGGACCGATGTATGTATCCTCGTTCAGTGGGTCTCCATGAACCAAATTTGCAACTTTTTCCGTGTATGCGGATTCAAATTTTTCGTAAATTGTTTCATGAATAAAAATGCGTTGAACACTAATGCAACTTTGACCTGATTGATAATAAGCACCAAAAACAATGCGTTCAATCGCATCCTCAATATCGGTGTCATGGTCCACTATACAACCGGCATTACCACCTAATTCTAATATTACAGGCTTTTTACCTGCCTTGGCTTTTAATGCCCAACCAACACCGGGCGATCCGGTGAAGCTTAAAAGTTTGAAGCGCTCATCAGTTGTAAAAAGATCTGCGCCATCTCTGCTGCAAGGTAATATTGAAAATGCACCTTCAGGTAGGTTTGTTTCCGCAAGTACTTCACCGATAATTAATGCTCCGATGGGAGTTCTACTCGCGGGTTTTAATACAAAAGCACACCCAGCAGCTATTGCAGGTGCTATTTTGTGAGCCGCTAAATTCAATGGAAAATTGAACGGAGAAATGAAAGAACAGGGACCAATTGGCACTTTCTTATATTGTCCTTGATACCCTTTTGCTCTCTCGGTAATTTCTAAATTCATTACCGCTCCCTCTATTCGTACTGATTCTTCCGCGGCAATTTTGAAGGTATCTATTAGTCTTGTGACTTCGCCTCGCGCATCTTTAATCGGTTTGCCAGCTTCGATACATAGAGCATAAGCAAGTTCATCAAATCGCTCTCTAAACCTTGTTACACAGTGTTCTAATATCTGTTGCCGCTTATATGCAGGCATTTTATTCAGTATTTTCTGACTTTTCTCTGCGGCATCAATGGCTTTATCAATTGTTTCTGGATCAGCCAATGCAACAGTTGAAGCTACTTCACCGGTATATTTGTTGGTTATTTCAAGATGTTGATTAGCAAAAATAGCTTTGTTTGCAAGAAAGTATGGATATTGTTTTGCTAGCTTCGTCATGGTTATTGTCCTTTTATAAAGACACACCTTATTGAGAAACAGGTGTGTCTAGTTTTAGCTCAAATGTAGAGTTTACAAAGAGCATCAAATAGGTGTGTCTTTATTTAATTTCTTTATTGAATTTAAATCTACAGAATTATAACTTCGCGCTAAGCTCTCGAATTGTCTTGTTCAATGTTTCATCATTTAAACTATAATCAACAGGCACATCAATTAAATGAACGGCAGGATCGATAAGGCAATTTTGTAAGGTGGGTAATAGTTCTTCTGTCGCTGCAATTCGCCAGCCCTTGCCGCCATATGATTCCACATATTTAACAAAATCAGGATTACCGTAATCTAATCCGAAATTTTCAAACTGCATATTGGCCTGTTTCCACTTAATCATTCCATAAGCGTCGTCACGCAATATAATCACAACAATATGCAGTTTTAGCCTGACAGCTGTTTCCAATTCCTGGCTATTCATCATAAAGCCACCATCGCCACAAACAGTAATAACCGCTTTGTCAGGATAAACTAGTTTCGCAGCTAATGCTGAAGGCAGACCAGCGCCCATGGTTGCCAATGCGTTATCGAGCAATACTGTATTCGGCAAATATGCCGGATAGTTTCGAGCAAACCAAAGTTTATAGATGCCATTATCTAATGTAACGATCCCATCTTTGGGCATTGCTTTTCGGATCTCTCGTACAAAACGTTCAGGCAATATAGGGAAACGATCATCATCTTCCGAAGCGGTTCGATGCGCTATATAAGCATCATGAACCTCCTTGTAAAAGTCTAGCGTCCAGCTATCTTGTGGTTGTATTTTTTGTTTAATTTGCCAAATACTATTGGCGATATCACCAATGACCTCTAACTGTGGGAAGTAGACCGGATCAACTGCAGCTGAGTCGAAGTTAATATGGATGACTTTCTGATTATTGTCTTCCATAAAGAAAGGCGGCTTTTCAACTACGTCATGCCCAACATTGATTATTAAATCAGCTCTATCGATAACGCGATGAACAAAATCACCAGATGACAATGCCGTATTACCCATAAACAGTTCCCCGCTCTCATCGAGCACACCTTTGCCCATTTGGGTCGTGATGTATGGGATCCCTGTTTTGTCGACAAACTGTTGAAGCATTTTTGCTGTCAGCTTACGATTTGCTCCGGCTCCAATCAATAGAACGGGAGATTTTGCTTTTTCAATCATATCAATCGCAAAACTAATCGCTTTATATTCTGCAATTGGGCGTCGCGCTATGCTCGGCTTGAGTAATTTTGCGTTGGTAGATTCTTCGGCGATATCCTCAGGAAGTTCAATATGAACCGCGCCTGGACGTTCCTCTGATGCCAGCCGAAAGGCCTCTCTTACAACAGATGGGATGCGATCACCACTAACAACTTGGGTTGTATATTTAGTTATAGGGCGCATCATATCGACCACGTCAATGACTTGGAATCGTCCTTGCTTACTAGTCTTTATTGGTTTCTGACCCGTTATCATTAGCATTGGCATGGCACCAAGTTGCGCGTATGCGGCAGGTGTGACTAAATTAGTTGCGCCAGGGCCTAATGTTGATAAACAAACGCCTACTTTGCCAGTTAAGCGACCATAGGTAGCCGCCATAAAACCAGCTCCTTGCTCGTGGCGGGTTAAAATAAGTTTGATAAATGAATTACGTAAGGATTCTAATAAATCGAGGTTTTCTTCGCCTGGTATACCAAATATATACTCAACACCTTCTGCCTCCAGCGCCTTCACCATTAAATCTGATGCTTTCATAATTTTCCTTTTTCATAACTGTATGCTCAGTATAGTCAGGTAAATTAAATTTACATATTCAGTTTCAGAATAAAGTATTACGCTGTGTCTGTATAAGTGATACACGCGATGATGAATTTATTACTGTGGCTCAGGCAGCACAGTGGCGGTTATTAGTACCACTTCTTTTTTTGGCGCATCTTGAAAACGAATAAGGGCTTTATATTCGGTCTCAACCAGTGCCATTTTATCAAGTAAATCGGTACCATCGATAACGCTGCCGAAAACAGTGTAACCCCATGTTTTTCCTGGGTCTAAATTGTTATTATCCTTCAGGTTAAAAAAGAATTGACGCTTCGCTGAATGCGGGTCGTCTTCTCTAGCCATAGCAACGCTATATATATTATTTTTCAGCCCATTTCCCGATTCGTTGATAATCGAGCGACTGGCTTTTTTTTCCCGATATTCAGGGTCATAGCCACCGCCTTGTATAATATAATTTGGGATAACACGATGAAATAGCGTGTTATCAAATTCACCTCTTTTAACATAGCTCAAGAAATTATTTGCGGTAGCGGGTGCTTTTCTTCTATTTAACTCAATCACTAAATCACCCATGCTAGTTTCAAACTTTACCAAAGGATAATAATTATCTTTCTGAATATTTTCGCCAGGTTGTTTCTGTGTATTTGCCACTAAGCCAAAACTAAATACCGCAAGCATGAAGCATGCAAATGTCAATTTAATCATTTTATTGCCTTGCTTTGTAAGTTGATAAAATACTGAACTTTTTATTACTATCGATGACCTCATATCCACCAAAAAGTTTCTTTAATTTAATTGGATAATCCAAATGGCGATTACCCACAATTCTTAACTCTCCACCCTGTTTAAGGACTTTTTTTGCATCGGTGAACATTTGATATGCAACGTGATCAGTAATCGTATTTTGCTGATGAAATGGCGGGTTACAAAGCACAATATCGTAGTTCGACGATCCAATTTTCAACAGTTCTTCCAAACAATTACTAACAATAAAAGTTGCTCGGTCTTCACTACCAATATGGTTGATAACGTTTTGTCTTGCAGATTCAACAGCCATGAAAGACTCGTCAACGAAAGTGACATGCGCATCCTTACTTTGGTCCAAAATAGACACACCTATTACACCATTACCGCAACCTAAATCAATAACCTGTTTGTTCATTGCATTTGGGAGATTTTTCAACAATATTCTTGCACCAATATCTAAGTGCTCACGACAAAAAACATTTGCGTGGTTACTAAGGGTGAATGGAATTAATGGGTCAGACACAATCGTAGGGTAGGGAGAGGTTTCTGTATTGATACCTGTATATGTTGAAAAAATGAGTCTTGCTTTCTTTTTTGCCAAAGAGGTTGTTGTTATACCAATGTACTTTTCAAATAATTTTAAAACAGAGTTTTGTACGATTTTTACTTTTCCTGCGGCAATAACTGTAGAATTTTCATCGAGGACAGACTGCAATGTAATGAGCTGTTGTTCTAATAGAGCAAGTGATCGTGGGATTTTAATTAATACTACTTTTGCTTTGTTCTCAATAACGTCATTGAGGTCAGTAAGTGCATGGCAGAATTCAACATTTCCCGCTTCCAATCCATTAATCATAAGGTTAGTCATAACACTTTTATGAGAAATCCATGAATCAGAAATAAAGACCGGTTGTTTGTGGTTAAACCAACACGTCAGGGCCCCAAAGTCATCATTAATAATAATAAGAGGTGTGTCTTTATTCGACGTTTCCGCTAATAGTGAGCAATTCTCTACATGTTCAATAATGTATTCGTCCGCTCCATCCCATGCTTGAAGACTCACATGCTGATACTTCGCGGGGTAACGTTCTAAATGTAAACTGCGCTCAAATGCAGTAAAATGTGTATTCATTGAATTACCCGTTTTATTGACAGTGAGCAACTTAAACCAAATGTAGAGGTGTTATGCAGCAATGTCTTTTTTCCAATCATAATTTGCAGAGTCTACCCTTGGCTGATGCAAAGGTACAATATTTAGCGAATTGGCTCGATAATGAAACAGCAGATTCTTTGTTGCACTTATTTCAGCGTGAATTGAATTGGAGTGAGGCGGAAATAAAGATTTTCGGTAAAATGATAAAAATACCTCGGTTACAGGCGTGGTATGGTGACGCAGGAACGAACTATACGTACTCAGGTGTCACTATGACGTCACTTCCTTGGCATCATGAATTACATAAATTAAAAGCTAAATGTGAGGATCAGTGTGGGTCGTCGTTTAACTCAGTTTTAGCAAATCTGTATAGACATGGTCAAGATAGCATGGGAATGCATTCTGATAATGAAGCAGAATTAGGTATCGAGCCCCTTATTGCTTCTGTTTCTTTGGGGGAAGTCAGAAACTTTGACTTTAAACATAAAATAAATGGTGAAAAATTTAGATTACCGTTGGAACATGGTTCTTTATTGATTATGAGTGCTGAAACTCAAAAATATTGGCAACATGGGGTTGCAAAGACAAAGAAACAGGTTGAGCCTCGAATAAATTTTACTTTTAGAAAAATTCTTCTTTAACGGAATTGTTGGATTATTTTGTTGACTCGGTTTTGGCTCCAGAGGTGCTTCTTTGTTAAGGGCTCTGGAACCGTTTTATAGGTGTGTCTTGCTTAAACTTTGCTTGTTTAAACTTTGATTGAGATAACGGCGCTGCCACTTTATAATGCAGCTAACTGCGAACGACAACATTAAACAGAGAAACGTGATGACTGTAGAGCAAGGTATTATCAATAAACTCAACAAAAATTTTCAATTGTCATATTTGGAAGTGTTGAATGAGAGTCATATGCATAATGTGCCAGCAAACGCTGAAACTCATTTTAAAGTGACCATTGTTTCGAGTGATTTCGAAGGTAAAAGGTTAATTCAAAGACAACGCTTGCTGAATCAATTGTTATCTGAAGAATTAGCAGGACCAGTTCATGCGTTAGCACAGCATACCTATACATTAGAAGAGTGGAACAAGAAAAATAGTATTTCTCCTGAGTCTCCGAATTGTTTAGGCGGTGGTTCAAAGTAAAATCTTACTGATCAAAATCTTCTTAACATTCTGTTAAAAGAAATTATGCTTATTATCTGCTAAACTTGCGCCAGTTTTGAAACAATAGAAATGTAAATATGTTTAATTTGATAAATGGTACAAAAGGGAATGTTAAAAACGACATTTTCTCTGGTATCACCGTTGCTTTTGCTCTGGTTCCCGAAGCCGTAGCATTTGCGTTTGTTGCAGGTGTTGAACCGATGGTGGGTTTATACGCTGCGTTCATGATGGGATTAATTACATCAGCAATAGGTGGTCGCCCTGGTATGATTTCAGGCGCAACAGGTGCAATGGCTGTAGTCATGGTTGCCCTTGTTGCTCAGCATGGCGTGCAATACTTATTCGCCGCTGTTTTGCTAGCCGGTTTTTTGCAAATCATGGCTGGTGTATTTAGACTTGGCAAATTCATCCGTTTAGTGCCCTACCCAGTTATGCTCGGATTCGTAAATGGCTTAGCAATTGTTATCTTTTTAGCACAGTTAGGGCAGTTTAAAATAACCAACTCGTTAGGTGAGCTGGAATGGATGACGGGCAACTTGCTCTATATAATGCTTGGCCTAGTAGCACTAACGATGGCTATTATTTATCTGCTACCAAAATTGACAACCGCCATACCTGCCTCTCTTGTTGCCATTGTAGCTGTCACTGCGCTAGTCCATGGCTTAGATTTAGATGCTAGAACCGTAATCGATTTCGTTCGAGATATGGCGCCAGAAGCACAAAAAGGTACGATTACTTTGGCTGGAGAATTGCCAACCTTCGCTATACCAATAGTACCTTTTACTCTTGAAACACTTTATATTATTTTACCAACAGCAGTTATTTTGTCGCTTGTCGGTCTTATTGAATCCTTATTGACGTTGTCGCTTATTGACGAAATGACTGATACTCGCGGTCAGGGCAACCAAGAATGTGTGGGTCAGGGTGTAGCAAATACCGTCAATGGTTTCTTTGGTGGAATGGGTGGTTGTGCCATGATCGGACAGAGTATGATTAATATAAACTCAGGCGGTCGAGGTCGCTTATCAGGTATCACAGCAGCATTGGTCTTACTTGGCTTTATTCTATTCGCAGCGCCTCTTATTGAGATGGTTCCACTAGCAGCACTAGTAGGCGTTATGTTCGTCGTCGTTATCGCTACGTTCGAATGGGCATCTTTCAGAATTGTTCGTGGTGTAAATAAAGAAGATGCTTTTGTCTTGTTTTTGGTTACCGGTATCACCGTAGCTGTTGATTTAGCCATAGCGGTTGTTGTTGGTGTAATCGTGTCAGCCCTTGTATTTGCATGGAAGCATGCGACACATATGATGGCGAAAACTTATACAGATGATGATGGTTGGAAGGTTTACGATCTAGCGGGACCTTTATTCTTCGGTTCAGTAACTCATTTTAGAGAAATTTTTGACCCGCAAAATGACCCTGACGATGTGGTTATTGATTTTCGTGAGTCTAGAGTTTGGGATTCTTCAGGGATTGATGCACTAGATGGCCTTGCTGATAAATATAAAGAGCAAGGCAAAAAGTTGCATATCAGACATATCAGTCCTGAGTGCCGAGTGTTGCTTAGGAAAGCAGGCGAATACGTTGAAATTAATGTGAATGAAGACCCTCGTTATCGAGTTGTTTCAGATACGCTTGGTTAGTGTAAAGAAATCGCTTGGTATTTAGAAGTATTAAAAAAGGGAGCTCACTGGTGAGCTCCCTTTTTTGATTTTCTAAGATTAATCTAATGAAAGCTAACTTCGGTACAACGTTTTTATAATATGAAACCCAAATTGCGTCTTTATGGGCCCATGAACTTTCAGTATTTCTTTTTTAAATACGACGTTCTCAAAAGCTTTTACCATGTCGCCTTGGCGAAATTCTCCCAAATCCCCTCCTTTTTTTGCTGAAGGGCAATGGCTATATTTCTTAGCCAACGCTTGAAAGCTAGCGCCTTTGTCTAACTGAGATTTAATGCTTTCAGCTTCTTCTTTGGTTTTTACCAATATATGACATGCATTTGCTTTCATATTTTCAAGTTACCTTACTGTGCTTTTTTAAATAAAAGAGTCATGCGATTCGATTCACCAATAGCATCAACTTTTTCTTTTAATCTTGGGTTGTCAGCGGCGCCGTTATAAGTAGGTGGGAGCCTCCAAACAGTATCTTTTTCAGTCGGAATATCGTTCGCGTTTTCGTTAATGTCAGATTCATTGACAAGCTCAAAACCCCCTAGTCTAAACATTTCAATCACCGCTGATTTCTTTAAGTAACCTGCACTGCCATCGGCCCATTTATCTGAACTCGTTTCAGGTGCTTGATGTTGAACAACACCGACCAATCCACCATCTTTAAGCAGCATTTTTGCTGTTGCCAATGCTTCACTCATCGTCCCTGCTTCAGCTTCGAATCGGTTTACGTTGTGAAGAGCTCTAATAAACAACACTCTGTCAACAGTCCCAGTTAACTCATCAGGTGGTGTGTTAAAAGTAAAGCCAGTTGATTGAGGTGCTTTTTCGACGAACTCACTTACCATATCCGGAAATTTAGCGGTTCTTTCAATTGCCTCTTGAATATCCTCTTCAGAGAAAAAACCAAATCTAGCCCACATTTCATCATTATAATTGATACCGTGCAGTTGACCTTCAGAGCCTAAGTAATAAGCTAGAATTTTTGAATACCAACCACCGCCAGGGAGTGCCTCTGCAACAGTCATTCCAGGGGCGACTTTAAAAAAATCAAGTGTCTGAATTGGATTGCGTGCGCTGTTTCGTGATTTATCTTCTTCATTCTGGTTTTTTAAAGCGTAAAATAGTTTTCCATTATCGACTGCAGGAGCTGCATCTTTCAGTGGTGCAGCCTGCATAGCTACTTTAGCTTCGGGTGCAGTATCCTTAACTTCTTCTTTGGGAGCCTCTGAACAACCGAGCGTCATAGCAAGGGCTAGTGTGCACGTTGATGCAGTAATTGATTTTTTAAACATGATAATCCTTATTATAGTTATAAATTTTTGTTGTAAGCTCATTCATTGCATAGGGTAAATTGATGCTCAATTATTTTTGTTGGCTAAGCCAATTAACTAAATCTACAATATCTTGAACGTTCATTTCTCTTGTAAATATGGCTTGATACTTCCCATTAACAATAATATTTGGGACGCTTTGTAAATGTTCCTTAAATTGGCTTATATCATCATTGTTCCGCTTAAATGTATCAGTTAACTCCGTTTTGCTTAATGTACTTTCAAAGTCGACCGCTGCTATATCATAAGAAATGAAAAGTTGCTTAAGGTCGTTTAGTCCTTCAATTTTTTGTCCTTGTTCATGGATATGAGCAAATATTGCCGCATTCATCAACTCTTCCGTGCCCAATGACCTACCTATAAGCATTGCTTTAGTTGCTTGTTCTTGTATTTCTTGAGTCGTAAACGACATAAAATTTACATGAACTTTTCGAAACGCTACATCATTAGCCAATTGTGGCTTTATTTCATTTATAATCATTTCAAAGCGATAGCACGCAGGGCACCAAAAAGAAAAATACTCAACGACTTCTTTTTGTTCAGAAGCGGTATCAGCAACAATATTGTAATGAGTACCATTGACCCATTTTATTGGTAACAGCGGCGATAATGGTGCTTGCGCGTTAGTTTCAGCAGTTACAAGTGCTGAGCTCGAATCCACTGGCGGAGCTTCCGTGCATCCGGCAAGTGTTAAACTCAGTAGTAAGGTTGCAAAGAACGCGATTGAAGGTTTAGTCATGTTGCCTCTTAAAATAAATTCTATTGTTTGATCAAATGATTATAGATGCTTTTGAATAATGGTAAACCCATTAGCTACAATCGTACTATCTCTCAAATAATTATTAATAAAAAATTCCTAATAAAGACACACCTATTTAGCATAGAGTAGGTGTGTCTTTACTCTTCTCTTTATTTTTCTCTATTATTGAATTGATAAAAAAATCTCTATTCGTGCATTCTTGATGCCCCAAACAGGTGTGTCCTTATTCATGCTTATGCAGCATTTGGAAGTAATAAAAAAGGACCTTTCGGTCCTTTTCTTGGAAATTAGGCTCATTGTTATGATTGTTTTGTTAGCCATACAATGAGATTTACGATCTGATCGGCCGTCATATCTCTTGAAAACTTCGCTTGGTATTTACCATTTACAATAAAGTTAGGTACGCCGTTTAGATATTCGCGATAAGTTTCAATTTCTCGGTTATTTTTGTTAACCAAGCTTTTTACACTAAAACTTTTCGCCATTTTATCAAACTCTTCAGCTTCAACACCATTAATAATGAAAACACTACGTAGGTCTTTTAAGCCAGTTACTGTTGAACGTTGCTCATGAATGTAATTGAAAACAGCGGTGTTCAAAACATCTTCTTTTTTCATCGCGCGTGCAATGATCATCGCTTTCGTCGCATCGTTCTGTACATCTGGCCCAGCACTTTGCATAAAGTTAACTTGGATTTTTGTGAATTTAACATCTTCGCCTAATCCTTCTTTAATCTTTTTGACCAAAGGCTCAAAGCTATAGCAAGCAGGACACCAAAACGAAAAGAACTCTTTTACCTCAGGTGTTGCTGTGGCTTTATCGTTGATCACGATGTAATGCTCGCCTTCTTGCCATTCATCGGCTGCATGTACTGAAAGTGGAAGCAACATTGCAACAAGCAGTATTGAAAACAGCTTTTTCATAAAAAATTCCTTTAATTGAGGGCTAATGATAGTAAATATAAATCGTCTTAGGTTCTAATTGGAGAATACCACAAAGCAAAATACCTTTTCAAAATATAAGGGCGAATGCCTGCATGATATTCGCCCTTGTTCAGATGTCATTCACATTTAAAACTTCACATAAGCAGTTTTAGAGAGGAAGTTACATGCTTAGTTCAATTGATATCGCATATTCACCACAATTTTACGTGATTGGCCTACAAAACCAAATACATCTTCAAAATCCTCGTTCAACAAATTGTCAACACGAAGTCCAAAGCTCAAACTATTATTGTACTTATACTGATAGTTTGCACTAACTAACCAATACGGACTCAATCCCACAATTTCGGATGAATTAGGAAATGGAGGAAAGAATCGGTCTTGTTTTGAACCGGTATAATCTGCTTGAAAATAGAGATTGCTTTTTTTATTCAATGCATAGTTAATGGTAGTAGAACCTGAATGGCGGGCTCGTCTAAGTTCAACCTCTGTAGGTGCTTTTGCCTCTAGATAGGCATAATTTGCTGACCAAGTAATGTCTTTCCAATCCCCATAGAGAGAAAACTCTAGGCCTCTTCTTGTTGACGTTTCATCAATGTTCTGCGCAGTAAAAGCACTCGTTGCCGGGTCAAAAACAAAGCCATTGATCTCATTTTCCAATTGAGTGTCAAAATGAGTTAGTTCAGCACTAAAGCGACTCGATAAATTATAGATTAAACCAATTTCATTCGCATAACTCGATTCAGGAAGTAAACCGGAGTTGCCTGTAAATGTGCCTGGGAAGAAACCAAATCTCTCTGTGAATGACGGATTTTTAACTGCTTTACCGCGACTTACAAAAACTTTTAACTGGTCGGTGAAATTGTAGCTTAGCCCTAACCTAAAACTATTGGCATCATCAAATTCATCGCTTTGATCTGCCCTCGCGCTATAACTAGCATAAAGATTCTTAGCAACTTCATACTGACCGTCACTCAGCACTGAAATAGTTTGGTTGTCTTGGGTTTGATTTGGATCGCCAAAAACGATAGGACCGCTTTGCTCGAAGTCTTCTATTACACTATCAAGTCCAACGTTGATAAAATCGTTGGCACCTAAATCAATGTAGTTTATCCAATTAAGTCGTTGGGTCTTACCAACAGTGCCACCAGAAAATACATCACTCGAAAAGCTATCACTCGCAAAACGATTTAATTGATAGCTCAACGATTGTGACCATATGCCTGCAGATGGAGTGAAGTCCCATCTCAATAAAGCACTGAGTTGTTTTCCTTTTGAATAGTTATCGGCGTCAGCAGGCAAACCAGTATTGACGAAGTCGATAGCATCAAAGTCAGTAACAAAATCAACCAGTCGCAAATTAAAAACCAATGTGTGTTCTCGGTTAGCTTGATAAGCAACATTAGTATTAAAAGAGGTGTTACGATATCCTTCCTCCTCGCTACCTTGGCGGGATACGTTTTCACCATCAGTTTTAAGGTGATGTAAATTAGCTGACAATGACAAGCCATTTCGGCGCGTTTTATAAGAAACACTCAATTGGCGAGTTGCTTGTGTTCCAAGTCCAACATTAGCTGATAATTTATGTTGTCCAGAAATCGCCGCTTTTTTGCTGGTGATGCTTATGACCCCTGAAACGGCACTACTTCCCCATAGCGCACTTTGCGGTCCGCGAAGTAACTCAATGCGCTCAATGTCCGATACCAGCAAATGTGCAAAGTTTACTAAGCCGCCTTGGCCAATGTCGTTTATCTCGACACCATCCACCAACACTAAAATATGGTTACTCTCACTACCACGAAAACGTATTTCAGTTAATGTACCTGTAGGACCGGATTGACTTATATTGATACTAGCAAAAGACCGTAATAAATCAGTAACGGTTGCAGCCCCAGAAGCCTCAATAATATCAGCGTTTATAAAAGAAACAGAGCCAGCAAGTGTCGATTTATCAACGGGCGCTCGAGAGCCCATTACGCTGATAGTTTCTATAGATCGGTTTTGTTCTAAAGCGAAAATGGAAGTTGAACAAGAGGCAGCAAAAATTGCCGCCAATAAAGAAAATTTTGTTTTCATAAAATTAAGACTCTGTATATGCTCCACCCGAGCATGACAAAAAAGAAAGGCAAATTGCCAGCACCTTTCAAGGCCGGTATCCGGGCTTACATTGTCTTATTAAAACCTTCCCATGTTTGCACACAGTGGATGACGCCGATATAGATATCGATGAATAATAAGCGAAAGTGTTATGGACTTTCAATGTTTACCGTTGCGGGGGCAGCGCTGGATTTACACCAGTTTCCCGTTTAACTTTTTGCATTAATACAAATAGCACCTTGAACGCGTCGGAGTATAAAGTCTTTGCTGCAGATGTGAATGATTAATTTGACTTAATATTGAACGACACGCGCTGTTTTTAAAAGATTAGAGCTTTAGCGGTGGCTCTTGAAGCGCTGAGTGCTGTTCTTTCAATGCCAGTATTTGGCTCTCCCAATACTTATCTTCAGCGAACCAGGGGAATGCATTTGGGAATGCAGGATCCTCCCACCTCAGGCTTAGCCAAGCCATGTAGTGAATCATTCTCATCGCACGCAGGGGTTCGATAAGTGATAACTCATCTTCATCGAGTACATGAAATTCATTATAAGCGTTGACTAGTGTCTCTAGTTGGATGAACTGCTGTTGGCGATCACCCGAAAGCATCATCCAAATATCTTGAATTGCAGGCCCCATTCTGCAGTCATCAAGGTCGACAAAGGTGGGTCCATCGCGCCATAAGATGTTGCTTGGATGTAAATCACCATGCAAGCGTATTGAGCGGTAATTACGCGAGAATTTCTCTTTAGTTTGTGCGATCACCATATCAAGAACGTTATGAAATGCGGTTTGCAAATGACGCGGAATTAGTGAACTCGTTAACAACACTTGTTTAGGTGTGTCCAAATAACTGTTAGTGCAAACTTCTGGCCGACGCTCGAACGGCTTAGATTGCGCTACTTTATGCATTTGACCAATAAAACCGCCCATCGATTCAAGCTGTTCAATGTTGTCAACTTCAAACTGACGACCACCAGCGGAAAGAAAGATGGCGAACCGATAATCGGCATGTTGATGCAAACTCTCACCATTAATAACTAATGGCGCAACAACTGGAATTCCTGCTGCCATCATTTCTAACGCAAAATAGTGCTCTTCTTGAATTTGCTGATCATTCCATCGTAGCGGACGATAGAATTTGACTACATAACGCTTGTTATCCTCGGCCACAAACTGATAAACCCTATTCTCATAACTATTTAATGCCAATAAGCCAGAGGATGCTTGAATATCAACAGTCTCAATAGCATCAAGGATCAGGTCTGGATTCAATCCCGCGAAAGAGAAATCAGACATCAGTAAAAATAAATCGACTGGTTTCTTGAATTTTAATTATGTCACCATTTTCATCTTTGGTTTCTACGTGAAAATTGAAATCTGTAATTTCTTCAGTGAGCGAATAAGGGTCAGTAACAACGCTTATAGGCAGCGTATAAATTTCGCCTCCCCCCACTTTCACTTCAGTTTCGCCGACATATTTTGCGCCTTCAATTCCACTAATTGAAATTTTAAAAATACGATCATTCTGTGATTTATTTAGTAACTTTAGGGTATATACGTTTTCGATTAATCCTTGGTTGGTTTCTCTATAGAGTGAAATTCTGTCCTTGATAATGTCTATCTCTAATGGTTGACGAGAGTATATATCGTATACCAGTAGACTGGTCATAATAAGCAAAACAATGGCATAACCGATTAGCTTAGGACGCATTATTTTAGTTTTCCCGCCAGCAAGCTGATGCTCAGATGTAAAACTAATTAAGCCTCTTTGATAACCCATTTTGTCCATGACACCATTGCAAGCATCAACACAGGCGCCGCAGTTAATACACTCATACTGCAGTCCATTGCGAATATCTATTCCCGTCGGGCATACTTGAACGCAGAGGTTGCAATCGATGCAGTCTCCCAGACCTTGTTCTTGCACTTGTTCAGGTGCGGCTTTGCGAGAACGTGGACCGCGTTGTTCACCTCGACCAGAGTCATAGGCAACTGTAAATGTGTCTTTATCAAACATTGCTGACTGAAAGCGAGCGTAAGGACACATGTGAGTACACATGATTTCGCGCATATATCCGGCGTTAGCATAAGTGCAAACGGCAAAAAATATAATAAAGAAGCCAGCCCAAAAACTAACACCAAAAGTGAAAAAGTCAGCGAATAAGGCATCTATTGGTGAGAAATAGCCGACAAAGGTCATAGCAGTAAGTAGGGCAACAGTAACCCAAGAAAAATGTTTTAATGTTTTGCGAATAAATTTGTCCACATCCATTTTACGTTCATCAAGTTTCATTCGTTTATGGCGGCTACCCTCAATTTTTTCTTCAAACCAAATATAAAGAAATGTCCACGTCGTCTGAGGGCACATAAAACCGCACCAAACTCGTCCAGCAAAGGTGGTAATAAAAAACAAGGCAAAAGCGGCCACAATAAGAACGTAAGCAAGGATGGTGAGGTCTTGGGGCCAAAGTGTCATTCCGAAAATATTGAAGCGCTGTTCACCTATATCGAAAAGAACAGCCTGGTTGCCGTTATATTGTAGCCAAGGAATAACGGCAAAAATACTTAAAAATATTAAACCAAAAAAACGCCTAATATTCTCAAGCATTCCTTCAACAGCACGAACATAAATACGACTTCTAGCCGGATAGGTAGCAGTCTCTGCTGGTTTGTGGATTTTGACCGGTGTGACATCTTTAATTTTTATTTGTTCGTTCATTAACCGCTCCGGAAAGTACTAAAAGAAGTGCTGAAAATTGATCGAAAATAGGTGCAGAAGGTAACCACGCTAGTATAGCAATTTGCTATGGAAAATTGTTATTCCAGATCAAAAAATATGAGATTCCTTGTCAACCTAAAAATTATACCTTTACTCACTATCGTTAACGCCATAATCTATACAGATGTATCAGTGAGCATCTTTGTTTCCTTGCGTTTGCTGACTAGTATACTATCTATTAAGAATATATATTATTATACGTTACCATCTCGTTTGAGGACTTTTGTTTACATATGTGGCGAGCTTTTGTCATTTTTATTGAAATTGTAATATTGGTTATCGTGCTAAGGACTTCCTTTGTCCAATATTTCTTGTCAGATATTCAGCAGACTGTTTCTGGTTGGATTGAGTCGGTCGTAGATATTCCTGAGCAACAATCGCTTTCCACATTAAGGGAAAAGTTTTTTTATAACAATATGTCACTGCAACCTCATCAAACTGATTATGTGCTAGATATTACTGAGAACAGAGAAAAATTAGAGTCTTTCAGGCAGTTCTACTGCATCAAAAATGATAAAAATCCATTTATTTATGGACAAAACCTGAGGCGATTATGTGACCAAATCAAAAGTACTAAATTTTAGAGCGTATACATGCTGAACTAAAATAGTGAATTATTGGTCGTATCCAACAGTTAATTTTGCTACTGAAGGTGGATTTTATACTCAATTATTTCAAAGCGTTGCTCTTTGTTTCTAGTTTTTTTACTAAGCTCGCATGCAATGTCATTTCACCTGCAAAGGCTCCAAATACCTAATGTCGAGACACAAACGCCACAAATAAACGCGTCTATCAAGAAGATTAAAGTATAACAGTTTCGCGGCGTTAAGTATTCAACACTGTTCAGAAAACGCGTTAGAAAATCAGTATTTCTTGATTTAGAAACGTTTTTTACTTTGCTAGACGAAGGTCTCCCAAGAGGTGATCAATTGAATTTAAAAGTCACTGATCTAGAGCTAGCAGGCACAGTTCAAACGCCATAAATGGCGTGTTTAACTCATCTTCTCAATCTCGCAAATTTGCAGACAAAAGAGTATCGAATCGTCATCGCTATTAATATATTTCGCATGGCATTTTCACATAAGTTGATGGATGCTAGCGGGAAAATTTTACAACAAAAAGAAGTCAAATTAAAAGACATCAGTTTTTTGTCAAGAGCGGGTTCAGTCATAAAAATACATCGCGAAGCTATGAAAAATCACGATTTGAAGTTAGTTTACGCAAACATTTACCACTAAAAGCGAGTAAAACAAAGCATCACTTATATGTCAGTGTTATGTATTAAGTAATTTGATCTGTCACATTTATGTAGTAATTTAGCAGTACTTTTAGTGCAGTTAAGCCTCTATTTTAATATTCTATGGACAGGTCAATATGAACATCAAAGCTCTTTCAACATCATTGCTGTTAAAAATATCGCTTTTAACAATCTTCCTTTGTGCTTTCAATATCAATGTATCTGCGGATGTATTTATTTCTGAATATGTAGAAGGCTCAAGCAACAATAAATCAATAGAAATCTATAATAATAGCGCAAACCCTGTCGATCTTAGCCAGTATAAACTGGCGTTCTACTTCAACGGCAATCAAACAAAAGGCAACACGATCCAGCTGGCCGGGTCGCTGCCCGCTTTTTCTGCCTATGTTGTGGTTGATCAAAAGAGTAACGATGCTTTGAAAATGAAAGCCTCACTGTTGGCTTCGGGTAGCTTCTTTAATGGCAACGATTTTGTTCAGTTAATTAAACTCGATCCGCCTGAAACCGACATTGTTATAGATACTATTGGTACGTATAACCTAGATCCAGGTAGCGAATATAAAGTGACTGCTGACGGAGTCGTTTATTCGACAAAAGACAAAACATTGGTGCGCCGCCAAAATATAGTAATGGGTGATTCTGATGGTAGTAATGAATTCGATCCGAGTGCAGAGTGGGATGTATTTGCAACCGACGACTTTTCTAATCTAGGTACACATATAACCATTGATACTCCGGCCGATGGAGATTCTGAGGGGAATGCGGATGGCGGGCTTGTTAATGTTTCGAATGGTGATTTAAGTAACGTTTGTTCTAATTGTGCTGACCTCCCACAGTTTAAGGACCCTGCCGCTTTTGATGCTTCGGTTTATTACACTGAAGTAAATCAACTGGTATCAAGTAATGCTGAGCCAAGCCAAATTAAGGCAAAATTGAGTGACGTCATTTCAACCGATATTACTCGCTTAAGTTACAGTCAAGTCTGGACTGCGATGACAGCAACTGACCAAGATCCAGACAACTCGGATAACATTATATTACTGTATTCTGGACGCACTATTTCGAAAATATCAAATGGCAGTGGGACTGCTAGTGCAAATGGCGATAATTGGAATCGTGAGCATACTTGGCCTAAAAGCCGAGGATTTAGTAACGCTGATGACGAACCTTACACTGACATTCATCATTTACGCCCAACAGACATATCAATTAATTCAGCGCGCGGGAATCTGAGTTATGATGAAAGTGATCGTGCCTTATTTGATGGCGAAATTACCACTGAAAGTGATGCAGAATTAAGAGCATCAATTCTGTCTCAAACTGCTCAAAACTTCAAAGACAACGACTCGTTCGAACCTCGTGCAGAAGTGAAGGGTGATGTGGCTCGCATGATGTTATACATGGATACAAGATACGAAGCTGCTGGCACCTATACCGACTTAGTGTTGACCAATAACTTAGCAGACAATGGCGGTACTCTTGGGAAACTCTGTACTCTCTTGCAGTGGAACATGGCCGATCCAGTCAGCGATTTTGAGACCAATAGAAACGATGCGGCCTATCAATATCAGGGTAACCGTAATCCCTTTATCGACAATCCTCAGTGGGTTGAATTGTTATATCCAATTGAATCTTGTGATGCTGCTACTGGTGTTGATTCAGACGGCGGTGATGGTGGCGTTTCAGATGGCGGTTCTAGCCAAGATTCAGGTGGAAATTCAACAGGTGGAACTAGCCATAGTCCATTAATTATTACCGCAATTTTTGACGGTCCATTGAGGGGGGGCACTCCTAAAGGTATTGAGGTTTTCGTTGCTCAGGACATTAGCAATTTAACGACTTGCAGCATTCGCGGCACAAACAATGGCGGGACTCCCTCGGGTATTGGATTTGCTATTGAAAAGTCAATGGGTGCTAATTCAGCGATAAAAGGTGAATTTTTATACTTCTCATCTGAAGAACCTGGATTCACCGCTTTCTTCGGTTTTGCCCCCGACGCCACTACAGGGCAATTAAGCATTAATGGTGACGATGTTGTTCAGTTACTTTGCGATGGCAATGTTATCGATACATATGGTGTTGAGGGCGTAGACGGTTCTGGCGAAGTCTGGGAATATTCAGACGGCTGGGCCTATAGAAGAGCAGATACGCTTGCTAGTGCAGAGTTTACCGCCAGCAATTGGTTGATTAGCGGTAAAGACGCATTGGACGGTGAGTCACTAAATACGCCTACCTTGATACCTGTTGGCACGTATTCATTGCTCCAAGGTGGATTGATTATTTCTGAATATGTTGAGGGAAGCAGTTTTAATAAAGCGATTGAGATTGCCAACTTAACGGGCGGTGAAGTTGATCTATCTAACTACACTATTCAACTTTATTCGAATGGTGCTGAGTCTATTACAAAACAACAAACACTGAGCGGTATATTAGCAGCCAACTCTGTATTTGTTATTGCTAACCCTGCAGCCAGTGCTCAAATACAGGCGTTAGCTGATCTTAATTCTTCAATCATTGACTTTAATGGTGATGATGTTTTTGTTCTTGCAGATGCTCAAGGTAGTGTAGATGTGATCGGTCAAATTGGAGTTAAAACAGAGTGGGGGACTGGCGATGCAAGTACATCTAACAATACCATTAGAAGAAAGTTAACCGTGACTCAAGGTGACAATGATGGTTCAGATGCATTCGATCCTTCAATTGAGTGGGATGGCTTCGAGATCAATAATATTGAAGACTTGGGTTCATACGCTGGTTTTAATAATGGCGGTGGAGACAGCGGCGGCGGAACAGGTGGTCCAAGCGATGATGAGCTATTAGGTTTTTGTTTTGAAAACGCGACTAAAATCCATACGGTGCAGGGGGATTTAGAAACGTCTCCACTGATTGGCGAAAAGATCGTTGTTGAGGGCGTTGTTACTTTAGTTGCGCCGACGTTAGGTGGATTCTTCATGCAAGAGGAAGATGCTGATCGCGATGCTAATTCAGCAACTTCTGAAGGTGTTTTTGTTGCCGTTTCTGTTTCTGCTGATGGTTTGGATATCTTCGAAGGTGACGTAATGCGTGTTTTAGGCACTGTTGCTGAAACTTTTGGCCGTACTCAAATAGAAGCAGCGCTAATCTCTACTTCATGCACGACTGATAAAGTGAGTGAAGTTGAACTTGCACTACCACTAGCTGCTGAATTTGACTTAGAGTCAATTGAAAATATGCTTGTTGGCAACACTGACACTTGGTTTGTAACTGACCTCGCTAGTTATGTTCGCTTTGGTGAATTGGTTGTATCGGCCGAGGTTTTATTTACACCTACGCATTTATTTGCTGCTGGTAGCGCAGAGGCTATAGCGTTAGTCGATAAAAACAGTCGCAACAAGATCATTGTTGATGATTTGACGAATGGTACACCTGAATCGTTAGATTTGCCTATTGGCGGGTTTGATGCAACTAACCCTATTCGTATTGGCGATTCATTAACGTCAGTAACCGGAGTTATCGATTATGACTTTGGTAATTATCGAATTCGTCCAGTCATTACGCCTATATTGGAGCAAACAAACTTCAGAACCGACGCACCAGAATTAAAAGAAGGTAATCTTAAAGTTGCCAGCTTCAACGTATTGAACTTATTCAATGGTGACGGACTTGGTAATAATATCGCGTCAGGTCGTGGAGCTAAAACACAGCAAGAGTATGCATTACAGTTACTTAAGATTACGAATGCAATTATTGCAATAGACGCTGATGTAATTGGCTTGATGGAAATTGAGAATGATGGTTACAATGAATTGAGTTCTATTGCTCAGTTGGTCGACTCTCTCAATACAAATTTAGGTGCTGAAGTTTATCGCTTCATCGATGCTGTTGAGCCGCAAGGAACAGATGCTATTTCGGTTGGTATTTTGTATAAACCTGAGACGGTAACGCCGGATGGTGGGCTTAAAGTGCTTAATTCTGATAACTCGATTAAAGACGAGAATAACGCGCCATTGTTTGATACATCCTTGAACCGCCCATCGTTCGCTCAGGTATTCATATTGAATGAATCGGACAAGCCGTTTGTTATTAATGTTAATCACTTAAAGTCAAAAGGTAGTAGTAACCGTTGTATTCAGCCGGCTGATAACGACGGCTTACAAGGGAATTGTAATATAACCCGAACTCGCGCGGCTCAGGCTCTGAATATTTGGCTGAATGAGGAATTCATTGATTTGCCAGTAATGATTATTGGCGATTTGAATGCTTACGCTAAAGAAGACCCCATTCAAACCTTATTGAGTGCGGGTTTTAAAGATGTAGCGAGAGAGTTGGAAGGACCTTTTTCTTATAGTTACAGATTTGATGGCCAGGTAGGTTCTTTGGATTATGCATTGGCAAATGAGAAGGCGTTTGCAGCGATTGTTGACGTAACTGAGTGGCATATTAATGCGGATGAATACGCAGGATTTGACTATAGTTCAACACTTCCTCGTTCCTCTACGATCAAGCCTAATGAGTTCTTGAGTGAATCGGTCTATCGCGCATCAGACCACGACCCCGTGATTGTGAGTTTACTGTTAGAAGCTGATGAGTCTGCTTTTGGTGACTTGAATGCAGATGGTGCGATCAACTTTAAGGATTATATTATCATTATTCGTGCATATGGCTCGTCTGAAGGAAGCCGACGGTTTAATCCCGCCGCGGATATCGACAATAGTGGTAGAGTTAATTTCAGAGATATCGTTATCTGGTACTTTGCGTATCTTTACAGCAGATGATTATTTAAATAATCTCATTAAAAGCCAGCTCCAGTAACTGGCTTTTTGCTAGAAAGGATGCTAGAAAGGACACACCTGTTTTAAAATTTCAGCTTGAACTATCGGTCTTATCGCTCGAACTAGGACACACCTATTTGGTTTAAAATAGTTAAACAGGTGTGTCCTTATAAAGCGCTTTAAGGGTCTATTTTGCATCTGGATCTATAAAAATAACTCAAGAGTTGGACTTAAGAGCGAAGAGCCTTTACATTAACTATTACGATTTAGATTAAGCTTGCTAACTTATTTATGACGCCAGCAGTCCTTTTTTTAGAAAAGCAAAAAATACCTTTTAAATTACTCAAATATTCGCATGACGATAATACTCAGAATTTTGCAAATGAAGCATCTGAAAAGTTAGGTTTATCGCCTGAAACAGTATTTAAAACCCTCGTTGTTGCAGTCGATACCAACAATTTTATTGTTGCAATAGTGCCTTCCGATAAACAACTTAGTATGAAAAAATTGGCAAAAGCAGTGTCTGGTAAAAGAGCAACTATGGCACAAGCTAAAAAAGTACAACGTATGTCTGGATATGTACTCGGCGGAGTAAGCCCGTTTGGGCAAAAGAAGCGCTTAACCACACTACTGGATATTAATGCGAGTAACTTTGATATAATTTATGTAAGCGGCGGCAGAAGAGGCTTAGAAATAGCAATCTCTCCGAATTCTATTGAGCTGTTTTTAAATGCTGCGGTGGCGGATATCTCGGTATAACCACAATCTTTACAAATATAGGTACTCAATGAGCATCAAAATCGAACTTGTCGATTATGACAACGAAAATCAAACAAATGAATTGTTACACCTTTTAAATGAGTACGCGAAAGATCCAATGGGCGGTGGAAGCGAATTGGCTAATTTCTCAAAAACAAACCTGATTGAAGAATTAAAGAAGCGTTCGTTTATTTTTTCTATTATTTGCTATGTAGATGGAAAACCGGCGGGATTCTCAAATTGTATAGAAGGATTTTCTACATTTAAGTGTAAACCTCTTATAAACATTCATGATTTTGCAGTAAATCCAGAGTTTAGAGGATTACAGCTTAGTCAGCGATTAATGAATAAAATTGAAGAAGTGGCTATATCTAAGGGGTGCTGCAAAATCACGCTTGAAGTTTTAGAAGGAAATCAAGTTGCTCAGAATGCCTACATAAAAGCAGGTTTCAAAGGTTATGAATTGGATCCTGAAATGGGTAAAGCGGTGTTTTGGGAAAAATCGCTGTAATCTTGATTTTTCTGTGGTTGAAACAATCAGTCGACATGACTATATCTGTAAATCACGTACTTTTGATATAACTCTCCTGGTCTAAGGATATATTGCTCTAACGCTTGGTGATTAATGGCATCGGGATAACCTTGGGCTTCTAGGCACAAAGCCGACTGTGCTGTTGGTAAAAAATTACCAGAATAGAATTGAATACCGACTTGATCTGATTCTACTTCTAAGCTTATTTTGTTCTTTCTTGATATTAGTGTCGCTATTTTTGTGTTTTTCGCTTGGTAACAATGGTCAAATGTATCTTTCGTTAACCTATCAGCCAAAACAGTACTTTCATTAAAATCAAACCGAGTATTAAGTACAGTGTCAAAATACCCTAATGGAATGCTTTCGGCGTCCATAGGTAAATATGCATCAGCTTGAATTCGTAATTCTAGATTATAAATGTTTTTCTCGCCCATATTAAAGTAGGCATGATTGCAGAAATTAATTGGAGTGGGTTTAGAAGATGTGGCTGAAAAATCAAGCCTAAGTTCGTTGTTTTCGTTAAGGGTAAATAACACCTGAGCTTCGACTGCGCCCGGATATCCTTGATCTCCATCTTTTGAATGAAGTTCAAAGGCTAATGAATTGCCGCGAGCATTAGTACCTTTTGTATGCCAAACTCTTTTGGAGAAACCAACCTCACCTCCATGTAAATTGTTTACGCCGTCATTGCTTGAAATAGTAAATTCGACACCATCGAGGCAAAATTGGCTGTTTGAAATTCGATTACAGGTTCTCCCCACAGACGCACCCATGTAAAATTCATCGCTGATAATATCTTCATCATTGCTGTGATTCAACGTTGTTTCTAAAAGCTTTCCATCTTTATCTGGAACCTTTATAGACAATATTCGAGCACCAAAGTCACATAATTCAACTTGCATTCCTTTGTGATTTATCAGTGTGAATCTCTTCAGCCTCGGCATGTATTACCCTTATTTTTCAATTTTTACGATTGTCATGCTTGTATATTAGCTGATAAATAGGATTTATTAAATATTGTATTTTTGCTTTTCATTAATGTTTGTCTAAAAAATCAATATATCGCTGAGATGTTGCGTTTCAACTCGAACGCAAATAGGTGTGTCCTTATTTATTTTCCTTATTTATTTCAACTCGAACGCAAATAGGTGTGTCCTTATTTATCTTGTATTAAATACGAGGGAAAATGCCTGTCTTTTTGACCGTACCATAGGCGAAGCTAGTATCGATAGACGCAATACTGCCAATAGGATGTAATACTTTTCGCACAAATATTTCATAAGCATGCAGGTCGGCAACAACGATTTTCAATAGATAGTCCGATACTCCGGTCATGACATAACACTCCAGAACTTGCTCAGCAAACTCAATATGTTGTTCAAAATTGGATACAACGTCAGCGGAGTGTTTATCTAACTCCACACGGGCAAACACCGTAATTGGCAGTCCATATGCTTGCGCATCAACTTCAACGCCATAACCTTTAATAATACCTTGATTTTCTAAGTTTCGAAGTCGACGTAAACAAGGTGACGGGCTTAAATTAACTTTAGCTGCCAGCTCTTGATTACTCATTCGTCCATCGGCCTGCAATTCTCGTATAATTTCGCGATCTTTGCTGTCCATACTCATATTTACATCACTCATTTTGGCATTTTCTGCTAATTTACCCTGAATATAGAGCTAAAATAACATGAAATAGCCTTTCACTGAAGCATATAATTACAGGACATTCCAGTGTCAAATCCTAGCAAAAGTAGGCTACAAACATTGTTGAAGACTCAGCTTATCTCGGAGGTTTTATGCAAGGTAACAATAAAAATTTTTCAACGTTAGCTATTCATCATGGTTACGATGCCCAAGCTAATCAGGGAGCATTAACGCCACCGGTGCATCTTACTTCAACCTTTGCATTTGAAACCGCAGAAGCGGGTGGTGAAATGTTTGCTGGAGAAAGAGATGGTCATTTTTATTCACGTATTTCTAATCCAACCTTAGACATCCTTGAAAAGCGGATTGCGATATTAGAAGGCACAGAAGCCGGCCTGGCTTTGGCTTCTGGCATTGGTGCTATTTCTTCAACAATGTGGACACTACTTTCCCCCGGTGATGAGATTATTGTTGATAAAACACTCTACGGCTGCACATTCTCATTTTTGAATCACGGACTGGCTAAGTTTGGTATTAAAGTGACCCATGTCGATTTATCCAACCACGAATTGTTAAATGACATTATTTCTGATAATACAAAAGTAGTTTATTTTGAGACGCCGGCTAACCCCAATATGCGTTTAGTCGATATCGAGGCGGTGTCAAAAATTGCACATAATTACAATGCGACTGTTGTGGTTGATAATACGTACGCAACGCCTTATTTAACACAACCGATTAAATTAGGAGCAGATATTGTCGTACATTCTGCAACAAAATATTTGGGTGGCCATGGTGATCTGGTCGCCGGTTTAATTGCTGGACCTAAAGACATCGTCACTGAAATTCGCTTATACGGAATGAAAGACATGACGGGGGCTTGCATGGCGCCGTTCAATGCGATGTTAGTGATGCGCGGAATGAAAACCCTTGAACTGAGAATGGACAGACATTGTCAAAGTGCAATGCGAGTTGCAAAAATGTTAGAGGCGAATCCAGCCGTCGAAAAAGTCTGTTATCCTGGCTTAGCAAGTTTTGAGCAATTTGAGTTGGCAAAAAAGCAGATGACTGACTTTGGTGGCATGATCACTTTTGAAGTTAAAGGTGGTGTTCAAGCTGGCATTAATATGATGAACAAGCTGCAAATGATACAACGAGCCGTTTCACTGGGAGATGCAGAAACACTGGTGCAACATCCGGCTAGCATGACACATTCAACTTATACACCTGAAGAACGCCTAGAACACGGCATTAGTGATGGTTTAATTCGCTTGTCGGTCGGTTTGGAAGGGGTTGAAGATATATTGGATGATTTACAACAGGCACTCAATTCAATTGTCAGTGAATTGCCTGCGCATAACGTTGATACTTCTGCTAGTGAAAAATCCCAAAAAGCCCCTAAAAAGGTGACAATGAAGTAGGCTAACATGAGATTTAATGGACAGTAATTTCCAACATCAAAAAAGTATTATTCTCTTTTTGATAGCAAAATAACCGTGGCAACGCCGCCCAAAATACTGATAGACGCGAGCGCTATTCTAATACTCACGTCTTCGCCCAACCAAATAACACCACCGACTGTTGCTATTACTGGAACAGTCAATTGTACTGATGCGGATGAAGCCGCTTTTAATAAGGGAATAATCGCATACCATACTGCATAGCCGATACCCGATGTAATGGCACCTGATGCTATAGCAAATAATATACCTTGGGTAGATATCGACATGTTGCCGAGAAAAACAAGACTGAGCAGTAAGGTAATTATTGATGCCCTAATAAAATTTTCAGCCGTCGATTGGCCTGGGTTAATGACGCGTTTTCCTAAAATAGAGTATACACCCCAAGCTATACCTGCAGCGACCATCAGCAAAGCGCCCAGTAAAGGAGGTGCACTGATACCAGGTAAAAATAAATAAACAAGGCCAACCAGTGCCATGGCAAAACCAAACCATTGACCAAAACTAAATCGAGAGCCTTTGACTAAGGCATACGACAACATGGTAATTTGAACCGTTGCGAACAGGATCAAAGCTCCCGTACCAGCAGGTAAAGTAATATACGCAAACGAGAATCCAGCGGCATAAACAAACAATGATAGGCCGCCCGCCCAACTGCTTTGTCTAAGTGACAATAAACGGGCTGATTTTATTAAAAATGCTTCTGGATTAACGGATGTTTTGTTTACGCTCAACTCGGCAGGGTCTAACTTATCTGCTATATATAGCGCTGAAACGTTAGTACGGTTATCGGCAAATGCGGTTTTCTGAACCATTAACTTTGGAATGGAAACTAACAAAATAGACAACATTAACGCGCCACTTAACAGCCGTACTGATGTGAAACTAGCTGGGTCAATACTGCCTTGTTCCAGAGCTAAGCGACACAAAACTGAATTTCCGGCAAACGCTAACATGGCGACAACTGTACCTACAATTAACCGAAAATTCATAATCTTAGCGCTTCGCCTTAAACCAGTAATCCATTAATTCAGTAATGCTGATGATGCTCAAATCTGATGCCACATAATCAGCAAAAATTAAACGCTAGATATAGTCAAATTGCTGATCTTCAACGGCCATTAGATCGTCGGCTGCAGTTAATACAACAGATTTATGTATGTCTTTTCTAGGCAGCAAACGTTTCATGTAAAAATTACACGTATTGGCTTTGCCCTTAGCCACGTGCTCATTCGATGAATGCGCAGCAGCGCTAGCCATATCAAGCCATAACACACCTAGCAAAGAATAAGCACTGTAATGCAAGTAATCAGTTGCCGCACCTGCAGTATCCTCTGCTTTTGCACCGAGTAATGCTTTCGACGTTTCATTCCATTCTTGTAATAAAGAAACCGCTTGTGCTTGTCTCACGCTATCGGTCATGGTCGCAATACGTGACGACAACAAAGTAAAAGTGGCTTGCTGCATGTCGCCACCATCGCGGGTTAACTTGCGACCAATTAGGTCAGCCGCTTGAATACCATTGGTACCCTCATAGAGTTGGGCAATGCGCGTGTCTCTTACCAACTGCTCCATGCCCCATTCGCGCACATAACCGTGACCGCCGTAAACCTGAATGCCAATGTTCGTCACTTCTGTGGCCATGTCGGTCATAAAGCCCTTGCAAATAGGGGTCAAAAAAGCAATCACCTTTTTTGCTTGTTCATGGCGCTCATCGCTAGTGTATTTTTCGACATCCATTTGCTGTGCATAAAGCATAGCGAGGGCTCTGCAGCCTTCTGTCAGCGCTTTTTGAGTTAGTAACATCTTTTTCACGTCTGGTTGGTGTAAGATTGCATCGGCTTTTTGATCTGGCTGTTGCACACCCTGTGGAGCTCTCGATTGCAGACGATCACGTGCGTAGGATAAAGCTCCCTGATAAGAGGCCTCTGCGGCACCTAAGCCTTGCAAACCAACTTGGAAACGAGCGTCATTCATCATAGTGAACATGCAGGCAAGTCCTTTATTTTCTTCGCCCACTAACCAACCTGTTGCGCCATCATAATTCATGACACACGTTGGACTGCCTTTAATTCCCATTTTCTTTTCGATGCTGCCCACACTGACCGCGTTTTTTTCACCAGGTTCAGCATTTTCATTCAATAAAAATTTAGGTACCAAAAATAGACTAATCCCTCTCACACCAGCAGGTGCATCGGGTAATCTAGCGAGTACTAGATGTATGATATTGGCAGTCCAATCGTGGTCTCCACCGGTGATGAAAATTTTATTCCCAGTAACTGAATAAGAACCATCGCCCTGAGGTATTGCTTTTGAATTCAATAACGCAAGATCGGTTCCAGCATGAGGTTCAGTTAGATTCATCGTGCCCGTCCATTCACCGCTAATAAGCTTGGATAAATACAGCGCTTTTAATTGCTCAGTTGCATGTTTATCTACGGCAAGTACGGCACTTTCTGTCAGCATAGTAGTTAAACGCCAGCTCAGATTTGCCGCATTGAGCATTTCATGAACCGGAATAGCAGCAGTATAAGGAAGGTCTTGTCCATCGAAATCAGGATTACCTAACATGGCATTCCAACCGTTCGCAATATACTGGTGATAAGCCTGTGCGAATCCTGTCGGTGTTGTTACTGAGCCGTTAACTAACTTACAGCCTTCTTCATCGCCTTCACGGTTGAGGGGAGCGACAGCGTCTTCTGCAAACTTAGCTCCTTGAGCAATAATTTCGTTGATTAATTCTGAATCCATCCCCTCGGCACCAATATTTAGGTAGTGCTGGTCAATTGCTAACCAGTCGTTTAATAAAAATTGTATATCTGCAGTGGGGGCTTTAAATTGCGGCATAGGAACTCCGAGGTATGCTAATGAAAATAGTTAAATAATACGATACGATAAAATACGCGAAAAATAGGGAAAAGACGACTACTTAGGTGAATTTTGTTGCGATAGTGCTGGATCTTACCGAAATTGATTATCAATCATCCTACTTTACTCCCCTTTCATTGCTACAAAACCATCCCTGTACATGATGAGGTTACCTGGCTGGCTCCAAACATTATATCTCGTATCAAATGGACCGATAAATTCAATTTGCTGAACATCACTATGAGCCCAATTTGGCGGCTTAATCGGCCCATCTTCGCTAGTAAACCCAGCACTGAGTGCGCAGGAAAATAGCATTATTCCAGATTGTGTCACACCGAGTAGTTGGTCAACTTCAACATTAAATCCTGTTTGCAGCCAAGTATTTCTGTGTGCGGTGCACTGTGCCGATTCTTTTGAAATAGGATCGCCGAAAGGCAAGTCATATTGTCCAGTTGAACGCTCCTTAATAACTAACAGTGTATCTTGCACTCTAATAATACATCCGGCTGGACCAGCATAGTCAGCATTAAATGCTTTTGCTATGCGACAGGTGGGCGAAGGCGGGGGTTGTGTGCAACCCATTAAAACGAGCGCACATATAAATGTCAGAAGTTTCAATCCACAGTTGGTCATTTTCAGTATATATAAGCAACGTATAAACGTAGACACTAATGTGCAATCACGTGAGAATCAAGCGATTATATAAAGTAAGTGTAAGATTTCGTGTCTATGACTATATGCATAGAGCAATAGAACTTATACTAGCGTTGAAGAAATTTTCTTGAAATTCAATAGGAATAGTAATGACTAAGTTTGTTAAGTTTTCACCACTGTTAATTGGCGTCACGGCACTTGTCGGTTTCGTCATTTATCTTAATTTGCCAGCGCAAAATATAGCAGTGCCCCAGCGCGGTAATGGTGAAACGGCGGTCGTTAGCGCCAAAGTTGAAACTCAGGCATTCCCTATTATTGTGGAAGCGTTAGGCACCGCAGTGGCGAATGAATCAGTTAACTTAACAGCACAACAGGCAGAAACGGTAAAGTCAGTATTGTTCGAAGATGGTGACATTGTAAGCAAAGGGCAGTTGCTTATCGAATTGAGCGATAGAGAAGAAAAGGCCCGTGTGAACGAATTGGCAATTAATATTGCGGAAGCAAAACGCCAATTGAGCCGAATTAAAGGTCTAGCAAAACAGAGCGCGGCCTCAGAACAGTTATTGGATGAACAAAGAGCTCGTGTTGATGCACTTGAAGCCCAAAAAGACGTAGTGGATGCACAGTTATCAGAATTGCAGGTGCGTGCGCCATTTGCTGGTCGCTTAGGGATCCGCCAAGTGAGTATTGGCAGTTTAGTGCGCCCCGGTGATGTTATTTCAACGCTAGATGACTTGAGTATCTTAAAGGTAGATTTTAGTATTTCTGAGTTACATTTTGCTAGTGTGGCAAACGGTCAAAGTATCGTTGCTACTTCAATAGCGTATCCGGGAGAAAGCTTTACCGGTCTCATTACCAGTATTGATTCACGTATAGATCCCGTTACTCGGGCTATCCAAATTAGAGCGCAAATACCCAATGGTGATTTGAAATTACGCCCCGGTATGTTGTTGCAAATTAACCTTGAAAAACGTGTTATTGATGCACTTGTTATTCCAGAGGGGGCTTTAGTACCAGAAGGCGAGTCACAGTTTGTGTTTGTTATTGACGACGAAGGTAAAGCGCGTAAAACCAAAGTCGTTATTGGTCAAAGAAAGCCGGGTTGGGTCCAAATTCTCGATGGAATTGACGCCGGTCAAGAAGTGATCGTTGAAGGGACATTAAAACTGCGTGATGGCAGCGGAGTGAAAGTTATTTCACCGGCTTCTGTTGCCTTTAAAAACTAGGAGGCTATATGTTGTTATCTGATGTCTCTGTTAAACGTCCTGTTTTTGCATCTGTTGTGAATCTTATATTGTTGGTATTTGGCATTGTCGCAATTAGTTTCCTCTCGCTGCGTGAATATCCTGATATTGACCCGCCAATCGTATCGGTAAATACGAGCTATCCAGGCGCTTCCGCTGAAATAGTGGAAACTCGAATTACACAGCTTTTAGAAGATCGAATTAGCGGTATCGAAGGAATGAAAAACATGACTTCTTCTAGCCGCAATGGTCGCTCTAGTATCACCATTGAGTTCAACTTAAGTCGCGACATTGATGCAGCGTCTAACGACGTTCGAGAAAGAGTCTCACGTGCGCTGGCCAACTTACCTGATCAAGCATTACCGCCAGAAGTATCTAAATCAAACAGTGATGAAGACGTAATTGTTTGGTACAACTTGCGTAGTACTAACTTAAATACAATGGAACTAACCGACTACGCTGACAGGTTTATTGTTGACCGTTTGTCCACCGCTGATGGCGTCGCGCGTGTTCAGATTGGAGGCGGAAGAACGTATGCGATGAAGGTGTCGGTTGACCGCAGTGCGATGGCCGCTCGTGGTATTACCGTCGGTGATATTGAACGCGTTATACGCTCTGAAAACGTCGAGCTTCCGGCTGGGCGCGTTGAATCAAATGAACGTGACTTTGATGTGCGAGTAGCTAGGTCATTTTTAACCCCGATTGATTTTGCTAATTTAACCATTAAGGCAGGTTCTGATGGGTTTTTAATTCGCCTCTCAGAAGTCGCAACGGTTGAGTTGGCAGCGGAAGATGATGAAACGGATTTCCGTGGTGACGGCGTTAATATGATTGGTATGGGTATCGTAAAACAATCGAAGGCTAATACCTTAGATGTTGCTAAAGCAGCGAAAGCCGCAATCAAACGTATCGCAGAAACATTGCCTAGTAATATCTATTTTGTTGAAAGCTATGATTCGTCATTGTTTATTGAAGAATCTATAAACGAAGTTTATAACACCTTAGCTATCGCTATGTTTATGGTGATCGTCGTTATCTATTTATTTTTAGGAAATATCCGCGCAACCTTAATACCTGCCATAACCGTTCCTGTCTCCCTAGTCGCAGCATTCATTGTCATGTATATACTCGGCTATTCTATTAACTTGTTGACGCTATTAGCGCTCGTCCTAGCCATCGGTTTAGTTGTAGATGATTCTATTGTGGTACTTGAAAATATTTATCGTCGAATAGAAATGGGCGAGCCACCAATACTCGCTGCCTACAGAGGTGCCAGAGAGGTTGGTTTTGCCGTCATTGCGACTACGTTAGTGCTTGTATCGGTATTTTTACCGTTAGTCTTTTTGGAAGGAAATATAGGTAGACTATTTACTGAATTCGCTATAGCAATTGCAGCCGCAGTGGTTTTCTCTAGCTTTACAGCATTGACTTTGTCGCCAATGCTAGCGTCGAAGTTATTAAAGAAAAGAGAGCGTAGCTCTGGGTTTGGAAAGTGGATTGATGTGAGCTTTAAGAAGTTAGAGCTAAAATACTACAACACGTTAACCACAACCATTAAACAACCTATTATGATACTGTTGATGGTTGTTGTTAGCATTGTGCTTCTGGTGCAATTACAAAGTAAAATTCCAGAAGAATTTGTACCCAGAGAAGATCGTGGAAACTTCTTTATATTGATGCAGGCACAAGAGGGTGCCAGCTATGAGAGCAATGCACGTAATCTGAAAGTTATTGAAGAAATTTTACTGCCCTATAAAGAATCAGGCGAAGCTAAACGTATATTGGTAAGAACACCCGGTTTTGGTGGTACAGCCGGCATTGCTATCGTTGGTGCGGCTGATTGGAAAAACCGAGAACGTTCAACATTTGATTTAATGAATGAAATTAGTGGCAAACTCTCTCAAATCCCTGACGTTAGGGCGTTTGCGGTTATGCGTTCAGCGCTTGGTGGCAGGGGGTTAGGTCGACCTGTGCAATTTGTTTTGCAGGGCAATACGTATGAAGAACTAGTCGAGTGGCGTGATATTGTCATGGCTAAAGCGGCTGAAAACACCAAGTTATTGCGTATAGATTCAGACTACAAAGAAACATCACCACAATTATTAGTTAACATTGATAGAGATAGAGCCGCCGACTTAGGTGTGTCTATTTCCGAGATCGGACGTACATTAGAAACGATGCTCGGCCAAAGGCGTGTATCAACATATTTAGACCGTGGTCAAGAGTATGATGTTATTTTAGAAGGTAACGAGGCCGACTATCGAAGTCCAAGCAGTATAGATAACATTTATGTGCGTTCGGATAGAACGGGGCAGTTGATACCAATGGACAATCTCCTGGATATTTCAGAACGAGCCACGTCTAACACACTGAATCGTTATAACCGCATGCGTGCGATCACCATTAGTGCTAACTTAGCCGATGATTATACCGTAGGTGAAGCATTAGCATTTCTTGAGAATACAGTGGCAACTGAATTACCCAGCGGGGTTTCAATAGGCTACAAAGGTGAATCTGAACTTTATCAAGAATCTGGCTCATCTTTCATTTTTATATTTGCATTGGCTTTAGCGGTCACGTACTTGGTTTTAGCTGCTCAGTTTGAAAGCTGGATCCATCCCTTCGTCATTATGTTGACAGTGCCATTAGCTTTAGTAGGGGCCTATGTTGGCCTTTATTTAGCTGGCATGTCGATCAATATATATAGTCAAATTGGATTAGTAATGCTCATAGGGCTCGCGGCTAAAAACGGAATACTTATTGTGGAGTTTACGAACCAGTTGAGGGATGCTGGGGTCGAATTTGAAGAAGCATTGAAGAAAGCTTCAATGTTGCGGCTACGTCCGATTGTAATGACTGGCTTTACGACCGTGTTCAGTGCGCTCCCTTTAGTTTTAGCTACAGGACCAGGATATGAATCACGAGCAGTTATCGGAATGGTTATTTTTGCTGGTGTTCTGTTCTCGGCCTTTATGACATTGTTTATTGTTCCTACTGCGTATGCATATCTAGCAAGGGGAACCGGCTCCCCTGAGAACCGCGCCAGAAGACTTAAACAACTTGAAGCTGAAGTTCCTTACAAGAAAGGGGAAGATGAGCTTGAGGGCGAAGTGGGTGTGTCTAAGTAGATGGCAATTGAATTGTTTGGGCCCGCTATTAACTCGTGTTGTTCAGCATCAAATAGAATTATTGAAAGAAGGTGTGCTGTTATGGCCTATCTTTTTTTATGTTCTGCGAATTCGAAAATGTTGAAATAAGATGTTTACATTAGACACACCTATTAAGTGAAAGTCACCAAACAGGTGTGTCCAGTTTTAGGTTAAATGGGTGTTTTTTGATCTTACAAAGGACATAAAAAAAGTCCTAATTTAACTTAGGACTTTGATTTTTATGCTCATCTAGCAAATGCTTACTATTCGTCTAAGAAACTTCTTAGTTGCTCAGAACGGCTGGGGTGACGCAGTTTACGTAACGCCTTAGCTTCAATTTGTCTGATACGTTCGCGAGTAACATCGAACTGCTTACCCACTTCTTCCAAAGTGTGATCAGTGTTCATATCAATACCAAATCGCATTCTTAGTACTTTAGCTTCGCGTGCCGTTAAGCCAGCCAATACTTCTTGCGTGGCATTCTTCAAACTACCACCAGTGGCAGAATCAAGAGGCTGTATAATAGTGCTGTCCTCAATGAAATCGCCTAAGTGCGAATCTTCATCATCACCAATAGGTGTTTCCATGGAGATAGGCTCTTTTGCAATCTTAAGTACCTTGCGGACTTTATCTTCTGGCATCAACATGCGTTCTGACAATTCTTCAGGTGTTGGCTCTCTACCCATTTCTTGCAGCATTTGACGTGAAATACGATTTAATTTATTAATCGTTTCAATCATGTGCACTGGGATCCTGATCGTTCTTGCTTGGTCAGCAATTGAGCGCGTAATTGCTTGTCGTATCCACCAAGTTGCATAAGTTGAAAACTTATAACCGCGACGGTATTCAAACTTATCAACCGCCTTCATTAAGCCAATATTACCTTCTTGAATGAGGTCCAGAAATTGTAAACCACGATTCGTGTATTTTTTCGCAATTGAGATAACCAAACGTAAGTTTGCTTCTACCATCTCTTTCTTCGCACGACGTGCTTTCGCTTCGCCAATCGACATTCTGCGATTAATATCTTTAATGTCTGGAATAATTAGACCAGTTTCAGCTTCAACAGCATTCATTTTACTCACACTACGTTCAATTTCTTCCTTGAACTCAAGAAGCTTTTCAACGTATGGTGCTTTGCCTTCTAATGCTTTGTAAAGCCAATCTGTACTGGTTTCATTACCTGCAAAGGCTTTTATAAAGTCCTTTTTCGGCATTTTTGCATTCATAACACAATATTTCATAATCAATCGTTCTTGAATACGAACTCTGTCCATCATGCCGCGCATGTTTTTAACCATGCGATCGAATTGCTTAGGTATTAAACGAAACTCTTTAAATACTTCACTAAGCTCATGTATTTCCTTACGTGATGCTTTGTGCGAGCGTCCTTTTAACGCAATTACACTCATTACTTTAGTGTATTGCTTACGCAATGCAGTAAACTTTTCACGTGCTAGTTCAGGGTCAACACCAGTGTCTTCCTCTTCCTCTTCCTCGTCGTCTGAATCGTCGTCTTCATCATCAAGTTCTTTTTGAGATAATTCAGATCCAATATGCGTCGCAGTAGGCGCTACATCTTGCTCGTTAGGGTCAACAAAACCAATAATAATATCGCTGATGCGAATTTCTTCAGCTTCGAATAAATCCCACTGGTCAAGCAGATAAGTAATCGCTTCTGGGTATTCTGCGACTGAGCATTGAACTTGATTAATACCATCTTCAATGCGTTTAGCGATTTCAATTTCGCCCTCGCGTGTTAGTAATTCGACCGTGCCCATTTCGCGCATGTACATGCGAACAGGATCAGTCGTGCGGCCGATTTCGCTTTCAACTGTGGCTAGCGCTTGAGCAGCTGCCTCAGCAACATCTTCGTCGGCAGTTGATTCTTGCATAAGTAACTCATCAGCGTCTGGCGCTGATTCGGAAACCTTGATCCCCATATCGTTGATCATGCGAATAATATCTTCAATTTGATCAGAGTCGACAATGTTTTGAGGAAGGTGGTCGTTTACTTCGGCAAAGGTTAAGTAACCTTGGTCTTTGCCTTTTGCAATCAGGAGTTTTATCTGGGACTGCTTGCTTTGCACAATATACCTTACACTTAATTAGGAGTTGTTAAACGCGAATAAGCTACCTTATAAAAACTAGCGTATTTTCAACCCGTTAAACGATACCAAGGAAATAAACCCTCAGCTTGCTTTATCGTAGCGTTTGCGAATTCGACAGTCTAACACGAAACGACTACTTTTGACTACATCTTGTTGTCTACTTGCTTCACTTAATATGGGTTCAAATTGGTTCTTTTCAAGTGCGTGCTTGATTATATTTTGGAACGTAAAAAGCTTCAAACCCACTAATTTCAGATATATTATTTATGCACTTGTTTACTATATCGGCTATTTCAAACAAAACAGGCTGACTATTTATAGTGGACTAAAAATAGCCTCACATTGGCACTATCAATGCAACTTTTTCATCAACAAATTTAACTCTTGTTGTTCTTGTTCGGTTAATTCTGAAAATTTTGTTTTTGCGTTTAATTCATCAATGCGTGCTCTAAAGTGCCATTTAATTAAATTTTTAAAGCAATCCTTATAGAGTATTTTTACGTTCGTGTCTAAAGCCACAACATCACTCTCTAATAGCTGAGCAAGGTGCCTGATATGCGGGTGCTCACGAAACGCTTCGAGCACCATACCTGTATTTGCTTTCGGGTTTTTATAACAATAAGAATGCAAATCAATTAGTAAAGGTATCCCCGAGATTGCTGTATTTTTAAGTGGCGTTAGTTTCACATTCGGGCACTCTGAGGCCAGGCTTGGTGAATCCATCAGTAATCTGAGCATCATACGAAGCGGTGATTGCTTAATTCTTTGAGGAGCTTGGTAATCAATCTTTCTTGGTGCTTTGCGACTATTGGCATACTTAATGTCTCGAGCTAATGTTTCTTTAGCTTCTTCACCAAATAATTTACTAAGATCAAACATTAATAATTCGCGCTGATTCTCACCTTGAATTTTCTCTATCAAAGGCATTGCTTCTGCTTTTAGCGCAGATTTACCCTCATTAGAACCAACAGAATGTCGTTGCAATAAATTATCAAAAAAGAATTTTGATAATGGTACAGCCTTACTTAACAAATCTTCGAACGCCTCTTTGCCTATTTTTCTAACCATTGTATCGGGGTCTTCACCATCGGGCAGAAATAAGAACTTCATACCCACGCCGTCTTTTAAAAATGGCAGGGCGTTTTCAAGTGCGCGCCATGCTGCCTCGCGACCTGCTCTGTCACCGTCATAACAACAAACAATTTCAGCCGTCGATTTGAACATGGCTTGAATGTGTTCAGGCGTAGTTGCGGTGCCCAATGCGGCAACAGCATAATGGATGTCAAATTGACTCAATGCCACCACATCCATGTATCCTTCAACCACTAATAAGCGGTCAAGTTTTCGATTATTCTGACGCGCTTGATACAAACCGAAAAGCTCAAAGCCTTTGTGAAAAATAGGTGTTTCAGGGCTATTTAGGTATTTAGGGCCATCGGCTTGCATTACGCGCCCGCCAAATCCAACAACACGGCCTCGCTTATCTCTAATTGGAAACATAACGCGGTTGCGGAAAAAATCAAAGCGACGTTTATTGTCATTTTCTGAAATCAGCTTTAGCTCAAGTAGACGCGATTTCTTATGCTCATCAGTACCAAATGTTTTTAATACCGAATCCCACTCTGGTGGCGCAAAGCCTATGTCCCATGCTTTGACAATATCGCCACTCAGTCCTCGACCTTTCAAATATTGGATGACTTCAGGCGCCTGAGAATGGTGTTTTAACTGGTGCTGAAAATATCGAGTAACCGACTCCATTAATTGATAGTCATTTTCACGTTGACTTTTTTGCTGGGCAGTTGGCGCTGGTGCTCCCCCCTTTTCTCGCGGAACATCGACACCATAGGTTTTTGCAAGTTCTTCTATTGCTTCTGGAAACTCTAAGCGGTCGAACTCCATTAAGAAGCTAACGACATTGCCTTTTGCGCCACAACCGAAACAGTAATAGAACTGCTTTTCCTGGCTCACAGAAAACGAAGGGCTCTTTTCATTATGAAAAGGGCAACAGGCTTGATGATTTTTACCTGCTTTCTTGAGTTTTACCCGCGCATCAATAATGTCGACAATGTCACTTCGAGCAATAAGATCATCAATGAAGTCGCGGGGAATACGGCCAGCCATATATCTAAGCTAATTTAGCTTTAATACTACCGCTCAATGCACCCATATCAGCGCGACCAGTTACTTTCGGTTTTAACCAGCCCATTACTTTACCCATATCCTGCATTGACGCAGCACCAGTGGCGGCCATTGCATCATCAATTAATGCATTGATTTCGTCGGCAGTTAGCGGCTGTGGCAGGTATTTTGTTATAACGACGATCTCTGCTTCTTCAATGTCTACGAGGTCTAGTCGGCCCGCAGCCCTGAATGGCGTAATAGATTCATTTCGCTGCTTAACCATTTTGGTCAATATAGCCAGAACATCGGTATCATTTAACTCGATACGCTCATCCACTTCGCGTTGTTTTACTGCAGCAAGAGCCATTCTCAATGTTTTTAGCGTCAATTTGTCTTTAGCGCGCATTGCATCTTTTTGAGCTTCTTTTAATGTTTCTAATAAAGTCATCGTTATATTCCCCTGATATATTTCCGGTTGGCAGAAACAAAAACGGACGTCATAAAGACGCCCGTTTTGAATTTAAATGGTTCGAGACCAGTTAAGTTCTGCTCTACAAGTTAGTACAATCTGACTCGACGTGCGTTCTCGCGAGCTAACTTCTTCATGTGACGCTTTTTAGCAGCAGCTTTTTTGCGCTTGCGTTCCCAAGTTGGCTTTTCAAAAAATTCGCGACGGCGAACTTCAGATAGTACACCCGCTTTCTCACATGAACGTTTGAAGCGTCTTAGCGCGATATCAAACGGTTCGTTATCTCTTACTTTCACGATTGGCATTAATTCATCACCTTAAGATGTTTTATCTACCAGGTATGTTTTATTACCCGGGCTTAAAAATGGTGCGGAATACTAAAACTTTTACAATTGCTTGTAAAGAGATTTAGCAGAAAAATATTTGCGTTACTTGGTTTTCCGACGGCGATGCGCAGTATATACTAGCAAATCACCGATTGCACTGTGATCATCGGCTATTTTAGCGCTTTTTTGATTGTTACTTCGTAAGTAACTGAAACCATTACAAAGCTATTTCAAACATGTATTTTAAAAGCGTTTTTCAAAACGTCTTTTAAAGGATTATTTTTTACTGAGTATTTACATGAAAATTCTAGGCATCGAAACATCCTGTGACGAAACGGGAGTGGCTATTTATGACACTGATAATGGCTTGTTATCTCACGAACTCTACAGCCAAGTTAAATTGCACGCGGATTACGGGGGTGTTGTGCCCGAACTAGCGTCGCGTGATCATGTTCGAAAAATTGTGCCTCTAATTAAGCGCACGATTGCCAACGCTGGACTCAGTTCGGAAGACCTCGACGGCGTTGCCTTCACGCGTGGGCCGGGCTTAGTAGGGGCATTGCTTGTAGGGTCTTCAGTGGGTCGTAGTCTAGCCTATGCTTGGGGCGTGCCAGCGATTGGTGTTCATCATATGGAAGGGCACTTACTGGCCCCAATGTTGGATGATAATCCGCCACCATTTCCCTTTATTGCCTTATTGGTATCTGGCGGCCACAGCATGATTGTCGATGTTCAAGGGATTGGTCGATACACTGTTCTAGGTGAATCATTAGATGACGCTGCGGGAGAAGCATTCGATAAAACAGCAAAGCTCCTTGGCCTCGATTATCCTGGTGGTCCTTTACTGGCAAAATTAGCGGAAAAAGGCCAAGCCGGTCACTACAAATTCCCTAGACCCATGACTGACCGTCCTGGTTTAGACATGAGCTTTAGTGGATTAAAAACATTCGCAGCAAATACAATTCGGGCTTGTGATGGCGCCGACCAAACAAAAGCCAACATTGCTTATGCATTCCAAGACGCGGTGGTGGATACGTTATTGATCAAATGTCAGCGCGCATTAAAACAAACCAATCAAAAACGTTTAGTGATTGCTGGCGGTGTTAGCGCGAACAAACAGCTTAGAGCCACTTTACAAGACCTGAACCGCCGTAAAGGGATTGAAGTGTATTATCCAGCTTTTGAATATTGCACAGATAATGGCGCCATGATCGCGTATGCAGGAGCGCAACGTTTATTAGCAGGTGAGTCTGAAGGCTTGGATACGAAAGCGATGCCAAGATGGCCTTTGGATTCTCTGCAAGCTATATAGTAGCCTTGAGGCGGAGCACAAGACGCTTTCGCTTAAATTACTGAGCTAAAATAACTAATGAAATAAGAGTGCTATCTTAAGTGAATTAATGACTTGCTTTTCGTGTGTATACAATGTCACCGCATACATTATTCATTAACGTTGCCTTTTTTCCATATTTTACTCTCTTTACCACCCAGTAGGCGTCTAATATTATCTCTATGCTGCCAAATTATAAGGGCCGACAGCATGATAACTGGATATATATAGTCAGGCTTGAAAAGTAGCGTGTAAATAGGAGCAAGCGTCACGGTAACGATAGCAGCAAGTGATGAATAGCCGGTAAGTACCGCGACTAATAGCCATGTTCCCAGCAATAGACCAGCTAAATTAAAGCCCAATGAAATTAAACATCCTAAGGCAGTTGCTACGCCTTTACCGCCTTTGAATTTAAAAAATATAGGGTACATGTGGCCTAGACAAGCGGCGATAGCAATAACACCAATCGATATGGCATCAACACCTAACAGAAACGCCGCATAAACACTCACGGTGCCTTTTAATATGTCAAAGACTAGAACCATAACGGCAGCGAAAGGCCCTGCAATCCGCAAAACATTGGTTGCTCCTGGATTTCCTGAGCCCTGTGTTCGTGGGTCGCCTTTACCGAACAAATAGCAAACCAAGATCGCACTGGACACAGAACCTAACATATATGCGGCAAAAATCATCATCAGTGTGAATGAAATCATATACTTGGTCCCTGTATTGCGGTTACACTAAATTATAGATTACTAGAAGGTGAAAAAAATCGCTAGCCGATTAAGTTATTGTCATGGATTTAGTTAAAATACAGGGCTTAACCGTCCACGCACTTATTGGTGTTTTTGAGTTCGAAAGGCACGCAAAACAAAGGTTAATACTGGATGTTGATATGGTCACTGACCTAGAGTTGGCCGCCAGCACTGATGATGTCAAAAATACGATCGACTATGGCAAGGTTGCTCAGCGCTTAGCTGAACTCGCTGATGAGTCGTCGTACTTTTTACTCGAAGCATTGGCAAAAGAAATGCTAGATACGATATTTGTCGAATTTAACCCGCAAAAAGTCACGCTCACTGTTAACAAGCCTGATATTCTAAAAGAAGCGGTAAATGTCGCTATTAGTATGACCCGAGAGCGCCCTTAGTGTCCCACTTTATACTTATCAGTGTCGGTTCCAATATCGATAAAACGGCGAATACCAATGCGGGACTTAATGGCATTGCTGAGGCTTTTGACAATGTGCAACTGTCGCCAGTTTATGAAAGTGAATCTGTTGGTTTTAAAGGTGATACGTTTTTTAATTTAGTTGTATCGGCTCAAACTGATGCCAGCGTCAAACGAGTGTGTGAAACACTAAAAAAAATTGAAGATGAAAATGGTCGAATTCGAGGCACGCAAAAATTTGCACTGCGAACCCTCGATCTTGATCTATTGATCTTTGATGAGCGCGTCATCCATAAGCCGATTGTTTTGCCTCGTGATGAAATTCTCTACAATGCTTTTGTATTGAGGCCGTTAGCTGACTTAGTACCATCGCACGTTCACCCTGTAGTGAAAAAAACTTATCAAACCTTATGGCAACAGTACGACAAGCAAAAACAAAACTTGTGGGTCGCTGACTACGAGTGGAGTAATACCCGAAAATGACCTTCTTTGAAATAATTATTCTTGCAATCATTCAGGGTTTAACTGAATTTTTACCAATTTCTAGTTCCGCTCATCTTATTTTACCCGCCGAAATCCTCGGTTGGCGCCAGCAAGGGTTGGCGTTTGACGTTGCTGTGCATGTGGGTAGCTTACTTGCAGTTATGATTTATTTAAGAAGTGATATAGCAAGGTTAACCGTTGCGTGGTTTTCGACTGGTTTTAGTCGCCAGCAAACAACAGAAAGTAAGTTAGCTTGGTGGATAATTGTTTCTACCATCCCAGGGGTTATCTTTGGTTACCTAATGAAAGACTTTATTGCCGAAAATCTACGCGTTGCTATCGTCATCGCAATCACGACTATCGTATTTGGTTTGTTACTTTGGTACGCAGATGCGACCGCAAAACAAACAAAAAAAATTGAAAATATTGGTTTGAAAGAAGCGGTTATTATTGGCTTGGCTCAAGCGGTTGCAATTATTCCAGGCACGTCTCGTTCAGGTATCACGATGACTGCTGGACTCATGCTTGGACTGGACCGAGAAAGTACGGCAAAATTTTCTTTTTTACTTTCCATACCGATCATTTTAGGTGCCGGTTTGTTTTCGGTATTGGGCTTGTTAGAGAGTGCCTCTAAAGTCAACTGGAATGAGTTGTTGTATGGTGTCGCTTTCTCTTTTGTTGCTGCTTATTTATGTATATTCTTGTTTTTAAATTGGATTTCTAGAATCGGAATGTTGCCATTCGTTATTTATAGATTGGTATTAGGTTTCGTATTGTTATACATAGTTTTGGGTTAATTTATATACGCAAATTAGTCAATCGTTTACCAAAAGGGCTGTTAGTATGAATGATACGATATTTACAAAAATTATTAATAAAGAGATCCCGGCCGATATATTGTTTGAAGATGACAGGGTCATCGCTTTTAAGGACATTAGTCCGCAAGCGCCAGTGCACTTCTTAGTCATCCCGAAAAAAGCGATAGCCACTACCAATGATATTGTTGCTGAAGATGAAGCACTCATAGGCTACATGCATCGCGTTGCGGCAAATGTCGCAAAAGACTTAGGTGTCGCAGAGCAGGGATTTAGAACAGTAATGAATTGTAATCAAGATGGCGGACAAACGGTTTATCATATCCATTTGCACGTTTTAGCAGGGAAAGCATTGGGATGGCCACCTTATCAAGAACGATTAAAAGGGTAAACTAATCCATCAGTTTGAAGCGACAAGTCACAATGTCCAGTTGCATAGTGATACAGTCAAATCAACGGTAAAATGTCATTAAAGTTTTGCTAACGTTAGTTAAGCAAGCTATCAAAATATAAGGTTTTATTTACATGTCAACTCAAAATGCACTGTTAACTATTTTAGTCGAAAAAATTAACAACGATACTTTGGTGTTACCAACCCTTCCTGCAATCGCATTGAAAGTAAGAAGATCGGCTGATGATCCCAATATCAATTTGAATGGCATGGCTGACGTAGTGGGTCTTGACCCGTCGTTGAGCGCTCGGATGATTAAAATTTCCAATAGCGCGTATTTGGGTCGTGCCGTTAAAGTAACGTCTACCACACAAGCGGTAACGCGGATTGGTCTAAATCAAGTAAAGAACATTGCTACCGCTTTAGCTATGGAACAACTGTTTGTTTCGAAAAATGAAACTGTTAAAAAATACATGACAAAAATGTGGAATGACACTGTTGATATTGTAGCAAACGCGATGGCTGCTATGTTGACTTATCAAGCTGCGACAGGTAAAAAAAACCTGAGTTTAGATACGATGACACTTTCTGCACTGGTAGCTAATATCGGTGCATTGCCGGTATTGACTGAAGCCGAACGTCATGACAGTGTTTTTGCCAATCCAACTTTCCTGGATGTAGCGATCCAGAAACTGTCCGGTCGCATTGGTGGTAGTATTATGCGTGAGTGGCAATTCAATGAGGTTTTTATTCAGTGCGCAGAGCATTGGAGAAACTTAGAGTTCACTGAATCAAGCATAGACTATATTGATTTTGTTCGTATAGGCGCGGCATTATCAAATCAAGCAGACAACGGTGATGAAATCCTGACGTTAGCACAAGAGAAAGGTATTTTTACTGATGTTGAGATTTATCAGTCTCCTGAGTTTACTGAAATCAGAGATAATGCAAAAGCTATCTTTGCGTAAACGCTTTTACTGGGTCGAGTCTTGCATAAACATGCAGAATTGTTGGTCAGTTTGAGGGGGGGGATGAATATGGAGTTTTCTTGTTTGTATTGAGCTTAATTACTCGAGTGTCACTGGATGGCGAGAGATAGAAAAAGCTGCCTTTCTCAAGCTCTCACCATGTCAGGATTTGCTGGGAACTATCCTGTTCCGAATTTCTGCTCTACAGAGAGACTGTTTTCCCTTCAAATTTCTTAGCAAACGTTTTGATATCTTGATTGTTGCAAATGATATTGAATCTTTGCATGTCATGCTTCTCTAAAGCAACGTCAACGCCGATAAGCACTGCATCTAAACAAATTTGTGATTCAAGCGATTCATCAGTAATAAATCTAATTTTTCTTGCTGTTTGTGCTTGTTCTTGGTCTGTTTGTTTAAATGTTCTTGCTGTGCGAACTAGTGACTTGCCGTTGCAACTTAAAATAGCAGTGAAACGGTCAAAGTTTTCAGTGCTCTTGCGCACTAGTTCGTAAGCCGCTTTTAAGCCTTCAGTTGCTGCGGAATAGCACACTTTAGTTTCAAATGTATTGTCTGCTGGACGGAGTTGAACATTCGTTGCTAAAACAGAAGCACTAAATGTAATTGTCGCAATAGCGATTAAGGTGAATGAAGTTTTCATATGAGTATCCCAGTAATAATATTGTGCAACAACATTGTTGCCAGATAAATAATACTGAATTACATACAGAGATCTAGTTATTTTGTAATAAAATTACAAAATAATTGAAATTTATACATTATTTAACGTTATTATGTAATTAAATTACTAATTTTTAACAGATGATGCTTATTAATTACCCAATTTTAACACTATAAACAAAAGATTCGAATGCTTCTGCCTGCACGTATTTAGTGCTATTGCGCTATTTTGGTGAGGTCTGATACTCTCTTTGTGCACTCATTGGTGCAGTTGTAGTGAACTGAAATAAAAGTGTAATAAAATTACATTATAAGGCTGACTTAACGATCAGCCTTATACCCTTATTATTCCGAATCGACTTCAAATATTTTGCGAAGAGCTCCAGCAAATTCGATCACTTCAGAGGACATTAGTGTAAAGTCAGCATCCAACTTCACATTGAGTTCATCTTTAGGAATATCTTCGTTTTGTTCTTTTACGACATCAGTAAACTTCAAGCGCTTTATAGATAGATCTTCGCCGATGATGCAGGTGAGTCGGTCTTGCCAAGCAACGCTCAATTTTTGAACCAACATACCGGACTGTAAATGCGCTAGTATTTCAGCCGCATCTAGGTTTTGTGATTTACACCTAATTACGGCGCCATCTTCTGACGGTGACTTAAACTCAGCTTCATCAAGTATTTCGATTTGATCAGGGGCGTCTTGAAGAACCCAGGAGCTTAGGATTTCTTGTTTGCTGCTTTTTGCAAAAGGCACAACGGGAAGAGAGCCGATACACTTTCTAACGCAAGAGAGAAAAGCTTCAGCTGCGCCATCAGAGCTGGCATCGACGACAACAAGGTTATTCTCTGGTGAAATAAACCCGTGGGTCACACTGTTTTTAGTGAATGCTTGAGGAAGTAAACGGTGAACAATTTCTTGTTTTAAATCTTGTTGAGATTTTTTCGGAACTGGTGAACCTGTTTCGGCCTCAATTTGTGCCACTTTTTCAGCTAATTCATTGTTAATAACTGACGCCGGTAGTATGCGTTCTTGTTTTTTGAGTACTAACCAATAACGATTAGCGGTTTTTTGAAACAACATGTCGCTATTTCTAAACGGTGATGTCCACCCCATAGTAGCAATATCTTGAGAACCGCAAGGACGAAAAGACATGCTTTCTAACTGAGTTTGAAGTTGCTCTTCGTTGAGTTCTAAGGAGTTTGTTAGTTGATATAATTTAAGATTTTTGAACCACATAGTTATTCTAATAATTACCGATTAAAAAAGTGGTCGCACTCTACCAATCTGGACGCCGATGGTCAAAAGCAATTTCCGCAAGACTCTGAAAAAGGACTCTGAAAAAGGACCCTGAAAAAGGACACACCTATATGAGTTCAAACAGGTGTGTCCTTTTTCTTGCAAACAGGTGTGTCCTTTTTCTTGCTTTTTCTTGTGGTGGGGTAATATCAGATGTCATAAATTTTGGTGTTGGCGCAACTAAACGCTAAAATATGGTGTCTATTAGACCTTTTTTTAATTATTATTAGAATAATTTGGTTATTTTGTTAATTCTTTTAGTTATTTAATAAAACTGTCACAGAATACTTTAATAATGGCTGTCAATTAATTATGTCACGAGTTAAATCCATGTCTCGCACAATTTTGTTAGTTGAAGATGAAGCGCCCATCAGGGAAATGCTTACTTTCGTTTTAGAACAAGCTGGTTTTAATGTTGTTGAAGCCGAAGACTTCGATATTGCATTAGAAAAAGTAAAAGAACCGTATCCTGATCTGATACTCCTTGACTGGATGTTGCCGGGTGGCAGTGGTGTTCAATTGGCAAAAAAGCTAAAACAGCACGAATTTACGCGTGAAATTCCTGTGATTATGTTGACTGCTCGAGGCGAAGAGGACGATAAAATCAGAGGTTTAGAAGCGGGTGCTGATGATTATGTCACCAAGCCTTTTTCGCCAAAAGAGCTAGTCGCTCGTATCAAGGCTGTTATGCGTCGAGTGACACCCACTTCAAAAGAAGAGCCAATCCAGTTTAATGGTTTGATATTGGAACCTATTTCGCATCGAGTTACGGCCAATGATGATCCTTTGGATATGGGGCCAACCGAATTTAAGTTATTGCATTTCTTCATGAGCCATCCGGAACGCGTTTACAGTCGCGAGTTGTTACTAGATAATGTATGGGGTACTAACGTTTACGTAGAAGATCGCACGGTTGATGTGCATATTCGCCGTCTTCGTAAGGCCTTATCACAACATGGTCACGATGCCATGATCCAAACTGTCCGTGGCGCAGGATATCGCTTCTCAAATAAGATTTAAATGTAATGTATTACCCGCGCTCATGGACCAAAAGCATATTAAGGCTATTTATTTATATAGCCTTAATTGTCTTACTTGGCATTTACTTAGAAAATGTCACTTTAGTGCTCTTGATCGCAACCGTGTCTCTCATTATTTTCAACTACCTGCACTTATACCAGTTAACTAAGTGGTTGTGGGAAAGTCGTAAAATGTCGCCACCATCAGCCCCCGGTGTTTGGGAACATGTGTATGAAGGCATTTATTATTTGCAACGCCGTAATAGGAATAAACGCCGTAACCTAGGTCAATTGGTCAAGCGCTTTCGCGAGGGATCTGAAGCACTTCCAGATGCTGTCGTTGTAGTAGATAAAGAAGCCAAAATTGTGTGGTGTAATCGTCATGCAAGGATTGAAATGGGATTAAAATGGCCTGACGATTCTGGACGCAGAATTGACAACCTTATCCGCCACCCTAAATTTATCGACTATTTTCATTCCGGTGAATATCAATATCCAATTGAAATTCCGGCTCCGACCAATCCCAATAAAACCTTTGAGTATCGGATAATGGCGTATGGTGAAGACCAACTCTTACTGATAGTTCGAGACGTTTCTCGTGTGTCTCAATTAGAAGAAATGCGCAAAGACTTTGTGGCCAATGTATCGCATGAACTGCGCACCCCACTGACGGTTATCAACGGCTATCTTGAAGTACTTACTGGCGACGGTGACGAACAAAATCCTTTCGTGAATAAAGCAATGACGGAAATGGGAACGCAAACTAAGCGCATGCAGGCTCTTATTGAAGACTTGCTTATTTTGTCGCGAATTGAAGCATCGGCAGAGCGTATATATGAAAACACTATCGACATGACAGCAATGTTGAGGCAAGTTGAAACAGAAGCTAAAACCTTGAACAACGAAAAGCAACATAATATTTCGTTTAAGGTGGATAACGAGTTGCGCATATTTGGTGTTGAAACTGAAATGCGCAGCGCTTGTTCAAACCTCATCTTTAACGCCATTTATTACACGCCACCGGGTGGCAATATAAAAGTCATATGGAAAAAACGGGGTAACGCGGCCTGCTTTGCTGTGGTCGACAATGGCGATGGTATTGAAGACAAACATTTACGTCGGCTAACAGAGCGCTTTTATCGAGTGGACAAAGCGCGTTCGCGAAAAACCGGCGGTTCAGGTTTGGGGTTATCCATTGTTAAGCACGTACTGAATCATCACAATTCTTTTTTAAATATTGAGAGTAAAGTTGGTAAGGGCAGTGAATTTTCATTTATACTGCCTCCAGAACTTATTTATGAAAATAGTTTGGATTCGTGAGCAGCGTACTATTTAAACAAGCCATTTCTGAAAAAATTAATTTCAGCTTAAATGACGGGAAGCGTTTTTTGTGCTCTTTTGTCTATTGGATGATGTGTCTGTTTATCGGACTATTAGTATTTTTCCCGTTACACCTAAATGCGCAGGAGCAAGAACAGAGATCACCAGTTCAACCTGCAGTAACAAACTCATCTCAAATAGACACATTAACCAACAAAGAACACAGTATAGAATTGCCAGATACCACTCCCGTAGACTTGGCCTCCTTGACCAAAAAAGAGAGTTTAGCCGGCGTTTATGGCAGCATATCTTCGGTAGGTTCGGATACTTTAGCCACCTTAATTTCACTATGGTCTGAGCAATTTAAAACCGTTTACCCGCATGTTAAATTTCAAATTCAAGCATCCGGCTCAGCAACAGCGCCGCAAGCGTTAACGCAAGGTACTGCGACAATAGGCCCAATGTCGCGGGCGCTGACAGCAACCGAAATCAGTCGCTTTACGCAAAAATATGGCTACCCACCAACAACGCTTATTGTTGCCGTGGATGCGATTGCTATTTATGTTGAAAAAAATAATCCGTTGCAATCGCTCACGCTACAGGAAGTGGATGCGCTTTTTTCGGTAACTAGATTCTGCGGTTCATCTAAGAAGATAGACACTTGGACTGATATTGGTGTGAATAAGTTCGGTGAAAATCGAGAAGTACTATTATATGGCCGTAATTCTGCGTCAGGAACCTATGACCTATTTAAGAAACAAGCCTTGTGCGAAGGTGATTTTAAGGCCACAGTTAATGAATTACCGGGGTCATCATCAGTCGTCTTATCGATTGCATCTTCTGTTGGCGGTCTTGGCTATGCAGCGCTTGGGCAGTTTGACGAAAATGTTAAAGCACTTTCTATTAGCACCGAAATCGATGGTGAAAATGATTATATAGAACCTAATACTGACAATATAACCTCGGGTAAATATCCATTCTCTCGCTACTTATATATTGTGGTTAATAAGCCACCTGATCAGCAATTGCCGGTTTTGGAACGTGCATTTTTGACTTTTATTTTGTCTGATGAAGGACAGGATATGGTGGATAAAAATGGCTACTATTCAATTAGTAATGAACTCAGGGACAAGCAATTAGTCTCTATTTTACGATAATTAGGGTAATACGAGTCAAACAATTCCATAACGCCTGCCAGAAAAACATCGAACACAATCTCAAACACAATCTCAAACTCAAACACACCCTCTTGTATTAAACTTTTGTGACAATACCGCTGTGTAACATAACTGTCATTTACATCAAGTAATCTCCCTTAAAAATTTTAGTAGTAATTTCTTATTTTTGAATCTTTGGAGAGCAAAATGAACTTGAACGGACTATTTAGGGTTTCTGCAATTGCAGCTACTTTGGCACTTGGCGCATGTGGCGGAGATATTAATATTTCTGAAGGCGATATAGTTGATAATAGTGTTGTAAACAATGACAACAGCAACAGCGGTACTCCGGTTACTCCTACTCCTACTCCTGATGATACAAAACCAGGTTCAGTAGATACAGCATTAAGTGCTCAAGTATCGACCGCGTTAGGTCAATCCATTGAAGTTAGAGAACTTGTTGGTCGCCTTACTGATGCAGATGCTGTTAACGGTGTTATTAGACTCACTAACGACACTGTCTGGGCATTAACTGGAGCGGTCTTCGTTGGTAATGATAAAGCAAACAGCGTCACCCTTGAAATCGAACCAGGCACTATCATTTTTGGTAGCGCTGGCGCCGATTATTTGGTTATCAGTCGAGATTCAAAAGTTGAAGCGCTAGGTACCGCGGCTTCTCCAATTATTTTCACTTCATACAATGACGTTATCGGTAACGAAGTTCAAGCTGGCCAATGGGGCGGTATGATCATCCTTGGTAATGCACCAACAACCAAATGTCCAATTGACGGAACTGATTGTTCACTGCAAGTAGAAGGCGCTGAAACAGGCGCAGTATTTGGTGGTGTAAACGATGCTGACAATTCGGGTATACTCAACTATGTTGTCGTTAAATACGCAGGTTTCGAAATTGCACCTGATAATGAATTAAACGGTATTACTTTTGGTGGTGTTGGTTCGGGTACAGAAATTGATTATTTACAAGTTCATGCAAACGCGGATGACGGTGTCGAATTCTTCGGCGGTTCGGTGAACGCTAAGCATCTTGTATTAACTTCAATTCAAGACGACTCAGTTGACTGGGACAATGGCTACAACGGCAAACTACAGTATGTCTATATTGAACATGCAAGTGACGGCTCTGATGCTAACCGTGGTATTGAAGGTGACGGCGATGGCGGTGACGGCACCCCGTTCTCACTCCCAAAAATTGCCAATGTTACGATTATTGGTAATGACTTTGATAATACAAATACTGCTTCCGAGGGTGTTTTACTTCGTGACCAAACCGGTGCAAATATCATTAACATGCTAATTACTGGTCCAGCGGGCATGGGTGAGTGTTTAGAAATGGATAATGACGCAACAGTTCAAGGTAACTTGGCCGACGGTGACATCACTATCACTAATTCAGTTATCGCTTGTGCGGAAGCATTTAACTTTACTGCACCCGATGTTGACTTAAATAACTGGTTCGGTACAGAGCAACAAGGAAATAGCATCATTGCTTTTGCTGACCGTGCTAACGTTGGTATTAATAGCGACGGTACCTTAACCTCGGAAAGCTCACTACGCACCTCGGGTGGCAATCCAGCAAGCTTAGACACCTATTTTGATACTAATGCATTTGTTGGCGCAATTGGCGCTAATGATTGGCGTCAAGGTTGGGCATTTGGTTTTGGTGGTGGTGAAGTCGGTGTGGTTACATCAGCGTCAGGTTGTCCAGCAGGAACAACCACTATTCCAGCAGTGGATGGCACCACCAACACATGCCAGTTGTCTGGTCGTATTACGACTAACCTGCGTTTAACGGCGGGTAATCATTATGCATTATCTGAAGCGGTGTTCATTGGTGGCGATAATACTGACAGTGCTACATTAATAGTCGACCCTGGTGTGGTTGTTTACGGAAGCTCAGGAGCGGATTATTTAGTGGTTAGCCGTGGTTCCAAAATTGAAGCGAACGGCACAGCAACGTCACCAATTACATTTACATCCAGTCAGCATGTTGCTAATGGCCTAACTGCTGGTCTAGCAAATGGTACCGCTGGTCAGTGGGGCGGTATGGTTATTTTGGGTAACGGTAATTCTACCAAATGTCCACAAGACGGCACAACTTGTTCGTTGCAAGTGGAAGGCGTGCAAGAAGGCGCCGTATTTGGAGGCGATAATGATGCTGATAATTCAGGAACCTTGCGCTACGTCCGAGTTATGCATGGTGGTTTTGAAGTTGCTCCTGATAACGAATTAAACGGTATAACTTTTGGTGCAGTCGGTTCAGGTATGGTTGTTGAGTATCTTCAAGTCCACAAAAACGCAGATGATGGTGTCGAGTTCTTTGGTGGTGCGGTTAATGCTAAGTATCTAGTTCTAACTGGTATTCAAGATGATTCAGTTGATTGGGACAACGGCTACAAAGGTAAAATGCAATTTGTACTGGTGAAACACGCAGATGACAACTCAGATGCGAACCGTGGTATTGAAGGTGACGGTGATGGTGGTGAAGGCACTGCTTTTTCTAACCCAACAGTTGCTAACATGACGATTATTGGTAATACCTTTAACACCACTAATGGTACTTCTGAAGGTGTTTTGTTGCGAGACCAAACTAACGCACAATTATATAACTTTGTGGTAACGGGTCCTGCTGGAATGGGCGAATGTTTCGAATCTGATTTATCAGATGGTGACATTACTCTAGAAGAAAACATGGACGGAACCAGTGCTACCCAGTTAGTATTTCAGTCTTCGGTACTCGCTTGTGCTGAAAATATTAATAATTCTGGTACCTTCGACCAACAAGCTTGGTTCATAGGTCAAGCTGGTAACTCAATAGCAGCGGACCAGGAAGCTGTACTAAACGGGATCTTTACAATTGATGCAACAGCTCCTACGGACGTAACAACATTAGATAGCTTCTTTGTGCCGGTCGATTTCATCGGCGCGGTTAAAGATGCAAACAATGACTGGACCGCAAACTGGACAGTAGGTTTATAACTACTCCAACAGTTTGAGAGTGTTTAGCTCGATAGTAAATTGATACGAGTGCGTTACTGAAGGGTAGCGCACTCGCGTTTCAAAGAGTCAGTTTTAGATGTTGCTTAATTTTAGGTATTGTAAAAAATTAGCAGCTAATGAGGTTAAAATGAACCAGTCTACAAGCAGGTTTTCGATCAAACAAGTGACACTTGCCGTAATGGCTTCGCTTGCGATAACTCAGCCAATTTTTGTGCAATCTGCAATGGCTCAGCAATCAGATGAAGAAGAGGCAATTGAAGAAGTTGTTGCCACCGGAACAAGATTAAAAGGAACAGCAACCGCTGTTTTGGAGGAACGTAAAAACCAAGCTTTTGTGGCAGATATCTTGGGTTCTGAACAAATTTCAAGAACAGGTGACAGTGATGCGGCATCTGCGCTTCGTCGTGTAACTGGTTTGACCTTGGTTGATGGCAAGTTCATCTATGTTCGTGGTTTAGGTGAACGATATTCAAGTACGCAATTGAACGGTGCCGCTGTACCTAGCCCGGATCCAACCAGAAACGTTATTCCGTTGGATTTATTTCCAGCTGATATCATTGAAAGCCTGTCCGTACAGAAGTCGTTTTCGCCCTCTATGCCCGCTTCGTTTGGTGGTGGTAATGTTAATATTCGTTTAAAAACGATCCCGACTCAGTTTATATTTAACGTGTCCGGTAGTCTGGGTTATAACACCGAAAACTCAGGCGACGCGCTAGCTTATCGGGGCGGAGATAAAGATTGGCAGGGTCGTGATGATGGCACTCGTGGCGCCCCTTCATCCATCGGCTCTCGCTGGCAAAATAAACAGTTCCTAGATTCACTAGATCAAGACGTTGCGCTCTCCTTGTTGCGCGATGTTAACCGTGACTACGACCCATTCTTAAAAAGTATTGGTCCAGATATGGGCTTCAGCTTTTCATTAGGTAACAGTTTTGATATCGATGATAAGTGGCGGTATGGTTTTTTGCTTACGAGTAGTTACGACAATAAAACAAACGTTTCACAAGAATACGAGCTACAACAAGCTGATAGAGTGCAAGATTCGATTAACCTAGTGCGTTTCTTTGACGATATTTCGGTCACGGAAACAAGTGTTAAATGGTCAAACATGCTCAACTTAGGTATAGATTACAATCGTAATCATAGAGTGGATTACAGCTTGATTTTATTGAATGATACGCGCGATGAAATCAGCGAAAAATTTGGTAATACTGAAAACTTAAGCCAAGCCGAAGGTCTGCGCATTCGTGATGTCGAAGTTGAATATGAAGAACGTAAAATGTTTACTAACCAACTTCGCGGTATGCATACTTTTCCTCAATTCAATTTTGCGGGTGTTGACTGGAAATACAGTTTAGGGCGTTCAGTGCGAAATGCGCCCGGAAACTTCGAGTCACGTTTTGTCATTAGCGACGAAAACATCGATGGTTTATTTGATGCAAGCAACGAAATTGCATTGAATAACTCAACTACCGCTGCACGATATTCATTTCAAACCTTACACGATAGATTGGAAAATGCGGGTTACAACGTCTCATTGCCTTATTCTATAGGCAACTGGGAAATGGAATTTAAATTCGGGGCTGATTTCCTAAGCAAAACACGGACAGCTGAAAATCGTCGTTTCGATATCAATACGCGTGCATTTACTGAATCAGAATTATTGGTTGGAGACTCTTTTTTTAGTATCTTCAGCGATCAAGTTCTAGCGGATGAAACTAATTTTTTCGGTGCTGGCCCTGCTATTATTCGAGACACCACAATTGCTGGAGATGACTATGCTGCGGGTCAGAAAGTTGATGCTTATTATATTGAAGGTGATTTATTCTTTAAGAATAAATGGCGTTTCAGCGGTGGCGTGCGTTTTGAAGATTTTCGTCAAGTTGTTGCTCCGTTCGATCCAAGAACCAATCAATTCGATTTACCGGATGAAGCTGACCGTTCTCAGTTAGCCTTTCAAGAGGATGACTTTTATCCTGCTTTGGCGATGACCTACATTAAAGATGAAAGCATGCAGTTTAGAGCAAGCATTGGTCAAACAGTGGTTCGTCCTGATTTACGCGAAGTGTCATCTTCGACGTTTATTGACCCGCTAACTGAATTTCCAATTGCGGGTACACCGGGTATTAACACCACGTCAATCATTAACTATGATTTGCGCTGGGAATGGTACCGCGAAGCTGGCAACAACTTGTCAGTCGGCTTGTTCTATAAAGACATGGATGCGCCGATTGAGTCGGTGCAATCGCCAGCGCAAGATGGCCCGCCTTTAATTCGTATTGCTAACGCCGAAACAGGTGAGTTGTATGGTGTCGAAGTTGAATTCTTGCAAGGCTTAGATTTCATTGGTAAAGGTGTTTGGGACAATATATTTGTGTCAGGCAATCTAACCCTGAGTGATTCGGAAATTCTACTGGATCGTCAGAGCATTGTTGAACAAACTGGCGTATCAGCTGCAGTAACTAACTTAAAACGTCGCCTAACAGGTCACTCGCAATATGTAATGAATTTACAAGGTGGCTTCGACTCTGACAATGGAGAACATTCTCTTTCTGTCGTTTACAACGTGTTTGGTGAACGTATTTTGATATCAGGTATCGACGGTTTTGATGATAGTTATGAGCAACCGTTTCATTCCTTAGATACGGTTTATAAGTTTTATCCAAACTTCAACACCACCATGACATTCAAAATTCAAAACATATTTGGCGAATCCAAGAAGCTAGAATTTGAAAACGTGTTATTGCGTTCTGAAACCAAGGGCCGCAAATTGAGTTTGTCAGTGAAGTATAATTTTTAACTGACACAAAAAGTTCATAAAACTCTGTTAATGCCTCAAAGCTGTACTATGTAGACCCTTTACAATCATAGTATGGCTTTTTTCTATCTAGATGCAGCAAGACTTTCACGAATATGACAGTTATGTAATAAATCTGTAATAGAATACCTCTATCCTTTGCGCAGATTTTGGTCTTGTCGTTGGTTTATTTGACTAACGCCTAGCTCGTTTATTTTGAACTTAGGATGCGTATATGAAGGTTTTTCAAACGTTAATAGCGACTGCAGTCACGTCAGTGCTACTTAGCACGGCTGCTCTTGCACAAGAAGATAAATATCTTGACCCAGCAGCCAAAAAGGCGACTGAAATTAATGAATCTGCGGTTAAGTCGCAAACTAAAATTAATAGTATCACTGATCAAATTGATGACAAACTTCAGCAGTTCAAAGCACTAAGCAAAGAAATAGAGGGCTTAGATGTTTATAACGAACAACTACGTCGTCAAATAGCTAACCAAGATCAAGAGATGTTAGATCTCAACCAATCAATAGACGAAGTAAGTGTAATTGAGCGTCAAATTACGCCTTTGATGCTGAAAATGATTACCGGCTTATCTCAGTTCGTCGAACTTGACGTGCCTTTCCTTGCCGAAGAGCGTGGTAACCGAATCTTAGATTTACAAAATATGATGGATAGAGCTGACGTCACGTCATCTGAAAAATTTCGTCGTGTTATGGAAGCTTATCAAGTTGAAATGGACTACGGCAAAACGATTGAAGCTTACCCTGGTTTGAAAGACATTAATGGCCAAGAACGTTCTGTTGAATTTCTTCGCATTGGTCGCACGTCATTGATTTATCAAACGCGCGATGGCAGCTATCAAGGTGCGTGGAACAAACAAACACAGCAGTGGGAAGAACTTGATTCAAGCTACAAAAATCAAATATCTAAAGGTTTACGTATCGCCAAGAAACAGCTAGCACCGGACCTATTAATGGTTCCCGTCGCGATTACGGATTAAGGGAAAGATAATGAAAACATTCTTTTGTAAGAGCAGCAGCAACAGCAACACTATTTATAAAATCAGTATGCCTGTAAAATCGCTGTTAGCGGCAATAGCCGCTATCGCTTTATCATTTTCTGTGCAAGCACAGTCAGACACTGCACTTGACTTGGACGCGCTTCTTAAGCAATTAGAAGAAGGTAAGTTCGCACAGTCAGAGCAAAACAAATCGCGTGAACAAGACTTTACGTCAAAACGCACGCAGCAAGATCAGATTTTGCGTGACACGCTGAAACTTCGTGATGCCCAATTGGCTTCTTCTGAGAACCTAGAAACTCAATTTGAAGAAAATGAGTTTAAAATTACGGATTTAAATGGTGCTTTAGATAATCGCTTAGGTTCATTAAAAGAATTATTTGGTGTCTTGCAACAAGTTGCTGGTGACACTAAAAATAAACTTTCTAACTCTATTATTTCTGCTCAAATTCCGGGTCGTTCGGAGTTCTTAGACATGATGGCTCAGTCGATGGGTAAATCCACTAAACTTGCATCAATTGCTGAAATTGAGCGTGTTTGGTTTGAAATTCAACGAGAAATGACCGAGTCAGGCAAAGTTACTCGTTTTAACACCGATGTGGTTGAAGCTGGTGGCCAGAAAGTGAATAAAGAAGTCGTAAGAGTAGGCCCATTTGCGCTGGTTTCTGATGGTAAATACTTAGAATATCAGGGCGCAACAGGGGTTGTTTCTGAATTACTACGTCAACCAAAAGACCGTTTTGTTAATTCAACTACTGAGTTACAAAATTCGTCAGGTGAATTGGTTACCTTTGGTTTAGACCCAACGGGAGGCTCTATTCTTGGCTTGCTAATTCAAGCGCCTTCATTAGAAGAGCGTATTCATCAAGGCGGATTAGTGGGTTATATCATCATTGCTGTTGGTGCCGTGGGTATTTTGGTCGCTTTCTGGCGCTTTATCGCGTTATCGCTAGTCACCGCCTCGGTCAGTCGTCAATTGAAGTCAGATACATTGTCAAGCAAGAATCCATTAGGTCGCGTTTTGAAAATAAAAGAAAATTACCCTGATGTAGATACCGAAGCTTTAGAGCTGCATTTAACTGAAGCAATTTTAGGTGAAGTACCCAAATTAGGTCGCTACTTAACCTTGGTTAAAATGATTTCAGTGGTTGCGCCTTTGGGTGGCTTGCTGGGAACCGTAACCGGTATGATTGTGACTTTCCAACAAATCACGTTGTTTGGTACTGGTGACCCGAAAATAATGGCGGGTGGTATTTCATCGGCACTAATGACAACGGTGCTCGGTTTGGTTGTCGCTATTCCAACAACCCTGCTTTATGCGCTGTTGAGTACGCAAAGTAAAAATGTTGTGATGATTTTACAAGAACAGTCTGCTGGCGTTATTGCAGAGCGCGCTGAGAAGCAAGCTGCTAAGCAAGCTGTTCAACAAGCTAAGGCGTAAGTCATGTTTATGGATATTTTCGAATCAATTCGTGATTTTACCGAAACTGGTGGAAGTATTCTGCTGGTTATTGGAGCACTCATCTTCGTGATGTGGATATTGATACTCGAGAGAATTCTATACGTGACCAATAACCACAAGCTGATGATGAAAGAAACTATTAGCCAATGGCATGCACGCCCTGAACGTAATTCGTGGAATGCGAAGCAGATCCGCCAGGCAATGATTTCCCGAGTGAGTTTAAAATTACGTTTTAGTTTGCCTATTATTCAAGCCTTGGTTGCCCTTTGTCCATTACTTGGATTAATGGGAACAGTGACCGGCATGATCATGGTATTTGACGTAATGGCAATGTCAGGTGGTGGTAACGCTCGTTCAATGGCTGCAGGGGTATCGCAAGCGACTATTCCAACAATGGCAGGCATGGTCGGGGCTCTTTCGGGTGTATTTGCGTCAACTTGGTTAACCAGAACCGCAAAAACTGAACGTATGCATTTAGAAGACGCATTACAACTTCAACGCAGCGAATAATCGCTGGTTGGTCAAGGAATACTTATGAAACATTTACAAAATTTAGTCGAAGAAGAAGAAGCAACAATTGATATGACACCGATGCTTGATGTTGTGTTCATTATGTTGATTTTCTTTATTGTTACGGCGTCTTTTGTAAAAGAGTCAGGCATCGACGTTAACCGTCCGGATGCGGCTACTGCAGTGAAAAAAGACCGCGCCAATATCTTGATTGGTATCAGCGATAAAAACGAAATTTGGATTAATAAACGCAGAATTGATGTTCGCGCTGTGCAGGCTAACGTTGAACGTTTACACGCTGAAAATCCGCAAGGTTCAGTGGTCATTCAAGCGGATCGGAAATCAACAACTGAGTATTTAATTAAAGTCATGGATGCCTCTCGCGCGGCCGGTGTATCCGACGTTTCCATCGCTGCACAAGAGTAGATTGTTATGCTAAGACTGTTAATTGCTATTGTCTTAGCTGCTGTTATCACACTGAGCTTGTTCTTTTTAATGCAAGCCTTGATAGCCAGCGGTGATAAGACGTTATCTGAACCACCGGAAGGGAAGGTACTTGATTTTGTGCGTGTGCCAAAAGAAGAAAACGTACAGAAGAAAGATAACAAACTAAAACGTCCGCCAAAGCCAGAAGCGCCACCACCTGAAATGGAGGCACCGAAAATGGACTCATCTACACCGGATGGAGAAGGTGCTGCACTGGATTTTGGAGCTGATATGTCGAATGATATTGCACTTGATGGCGGCTTAGCTTTAGGGTCAGGCGATGGTGAATATTTACCTATCGTTAAAGTAACGCCAGTGTATCCCAGACGTGCATTACAGCGTGGAATTCAGGGTTACGTAATTGTTGAATTCACGGTAAATAAAATAGGCGCCGTGGTTGATATTTTTGTGGTTGAGGCTAACCCAGAAGATATTTTTGATGAAGCGGCGATGGATGCGGCTAAAAAATTCAAGTATAAACCACGTGTTGTGAACGGCGAGCCCGCAGCTGTTTCTGGGGTTCAAAACCGCATTACCTTTAAGATTGATGGATAAAGGGACGATGATGAAAAATAAACTCTCTTTGGTATTAAACGTGGTCTTATCCTTAATGATCGTTTTTGCGGCTATGCTAACGATTTCATCAGTGACTAATCTGGCTTTTGCGCAAGACGCGGAAGCAACTGAGTCTTCAACAATCAAACCAGGCGAACGTAAAACGCGTCGCGTACCGGCATTGCGTTCGAGGGTATATGACCAATTGTCTCGGGCGCAAACAGCCGGTGATGCTGGCAACGTGGCTGAAGCTATAGAAATATTAGACGAAGTTCGAGATAAAGACAGTTCGATGAACGGTTATGAAAAATCGATGATGTATAACTTCTACGGGTTTATTTATTACAATAATGAACAGCTAGAAAAATCGATCGAAAGTTTTGAACAAGCGGTGGCTCAAGAATCGATCCCTGAAAAGTTTGAACAAACAACCCTGTTTACTTTGGCACAGCTGTATATGGCCACGGGTAAATTCGAAAAGAGTATTGAGAAGTTAGAACAATGGGAAGCCTTAAACAATGGTGTTATTCCACCGAAAAACTTTGTTTTAAAAGCCCAAGCGCATTATCAAAATAAAAACTATGCTGAGTCAGCTCGATATATTGAGTTAGCAATTGACGGTCATGAAGCTGAAGGTTACTTACCTGATGAGGGTTGGTTAATTTTACAACGTGCTGTTTATTATGAAATGAAGCAGCCAGAAAAAGTAAAAGAGATTTTGGCTAAGATGATCCGCCTATATGACAACCCTAAATATTGGATACAGTTGGCCGGTATGTATGGTGAGCTCGGTCAAGAAAAACGTCAACTAGCGATGATGGAAAGTGCTTATCAACTGGGCTATGTAGACTCTGCGTCTGATATTTTTAACTTTGCACAATTGTATTATTATCACGAAGCACCCATCAAAGCAGCTGCATTGATGGAACAAGCTATTAAGAACGGTGTGTTAGAACGGAATCTGCGCAATCTCAAGTTCTTGTCTATTTGCCTGACGTCGGCAAAAGAGCAAGATAGAGCCATTCCTGTCTTAATTGAAGCCGCTGAATTAGCTGAAAACGGCGAATTAGACGCACAACTCGCTCACCTTTATTACAACAGTGATAAGTTTGAAAGCGCGATTACTTCATCAAGTAGAGCGCTTGAGAAGGGTGGCTTGAGCAACCAAGGTTCAGTACACATGCTACTGGGCTTGGCATATTATAATCAGGAAGAATTCGTTAAAGCCCTGGATGAACTTGCCAAAGCCGAACAGTTTAAGTCAAGCAGAGCGGCTGCCCAGCAGTGGGGGCAATTTGTTGGTAGAGAAAAGAGTGAAACCGAACAACTTCAAGCTGAGTTGAATAGTATGTAGCTTGCTTAGTAATGAGGTAAAAAGGCGACTTTAGTCGCCTTTTTTGATTAATGCCAAAGGCAACTTAAATGCCCCGTCTCTGCTTTGTACAACCGCACTAAACATGAATTCTCTCGACTCTTTATTCTGCTATTGATATCCCAACCTATCCTTTTTGCATCATCTTTGCGCGACAAATAGTCAGTTTAGTGCAGCGTCATGTAGATAATGACTGAGCTGATGCGTAAACAGTGACCTGTCAATGTGGCACTGATTATGCTGTGTGATTTACGTACAGCACTTTCTTCTGTATTCCCAGTTATTAAATTATTTCTAAGGGGTGTTATGGAAGTTGAGCTGTTGTGGTTTGTAATAACCTTATGTCTTGCGGGTGCAATTGCTGGTATTACATCTGGGTTGTTCGGAAACGGAGGAGGGTTTGTCGTCGTGCCTGCTCTTTTGGCGGTTTTTCCTTTTTTTACTGACTCATCTGGTGAGCTCATTAAGGTTGCAATTGGCACGTCTTTAGCATCAATTGTGGTTTCCAGTGCACGCTCTGTGCAGGCGCATAAGAAAAAAGGTGCAGTCGATTTTTTAGTGTTGAAAGACTGGTCAATCTGGTTGGTGGTTGGGGTAGTCGTTGGATTATATATTGCGTCACGCACAAGCTCAGAAAGTCTCATTCTGGTGTTTGCTATTGGCGTATTATTGTACTCGATTTACTTTTTATTCCCCACACTCTTTGCTGGAACATCAAACACATTGACCATGCCAAAAGGTATATTTAAAGCCGGACTGGCGTCTTTCTTAGGCGGTTTTTCGGCACTGCTTGGGATTGGTGGCGGAACCATTACGGTAATGACGATGGTGATCTGTAATCGCAGCGTGCATCAAGCCATAGCAACGGCTGCTGGTGTAGGTTTTATTATTGGCATCCCGGGTTCAATTGGATTTTTGCTGATGGGGCAAAATGCACAGGATCTGCCTTACGGTACGGTTGGATTCATCAATATTCCTGCGCTTGCCGCTATCAGCGTCGGATCGGTAATGACGGCTCCTTTGGGAGCTAAATGGGCGCATAGTCTGGACGAGGTAAATTTGAAGAAAATATTTGGGCTTTACCTGATAGCAGTATCTATTTCTATGTTTTACAAAGCGTTTTAAAAATCAATTAGAGACTAAAAGTAAAGGGCTGATCACATGACAGAGAATTTAAGTAGACGATTATTTTTAAGAGGAACGTTGGTAACAGCCTCTGCTGTTGCTGTTGGGGGCTTGGTATCTTTATCAGGCAGTGCACTGGCGGCGAATCATACTGTCCCGGTGATTAATTATGGGCCGATTGCGGGTATCGCCAAACTTAATGCCAATGAAAATCCTTACGGACCAAGTCCTGATGCAATGAAAGCCATGATGCTAGCAACTGCTAAGGGAGCCTACTATGCCGCAGAGCCATATCAGGTATTGGTTGATATGATTGCTGAGAAAAATGCCTTGAGTAAAACCCAGGTATCATTGAGTTCGGGTTCAAGCGGTGTATTGTCGTATGCGGCTATTGCAGCGTCAAATAAGGGCCAAATTTTAGGTCCAGACCTGTTTTGGGACACAACCGCACAAGCACCGCAACGGATGGGCAGAGAGAAGATCAAACGAATTGCCAAAACAGCAGATTTGAGTATTGATCTAGATGCCTTGTATGCTGCGATTGATAGCAATGTTGCCACGGTGCATGTGACAAACCCTAACAACCCTACTGGGCAACTATTGGACGCCAGGAAATTAAGAGAGTTTTGTATTAAGGCGTCTAAGAAAACATTGGTGTTAGTTGACGAAGCTTATAATGAAGTGACAGACATGCCTGAAACAAATTCAATGGTCTCGTTGGTAAGGGAGGGGCATAACGTAATAGTGGCCAAGACTTTCTCTAAAATATATGGCCTCGCTGGCATGCGCGTCGGTTACATGCTGGCTTCTGAAGAAAATACAAATGACATAAATCGCTATAGTTTAGGCGGTTATGCAATGAATCAAGCAGGATTAGCCGCAGCGATAGCCAGCTACAATGACGACGCTTTCTTGAAGATGTCTAAGTCCAAGATCGTTGAGGGGCGCGAAATGGTAGTAGATGCGGTTAAGGCAAATGGGCTCATCGCACTTCCTTCCTCAACTAACTTTGTTTTTGTTGATTTAGGTAAAGGGAATGCCGAAATTTTTAGGCAAAAAATGGAAGAGCAAAATGTCTTGATACGTGGGATCTATCGTGATTATACCAGTTGGTCACGCGTCAGCATGGGCATGATCCCCGATGTTCAAAAGTATGTTAATGCATTACCTAGAGCACTAGAGCAAACCTTAGCACTGTCTTAATTTATAATGGTAAATCACTCAAAACAGTAATTTACCTTTTCAATCGCCCAAGGGATGGGCTTTCTTTACGCTTTTAAAGCGTGTTTTTAGTTAACTCATAAGACAAAAGTGAGATCAGCAAAGGTAGATTCATTTTTATTGCCTAAGCATGCACTGACAATCGTGCGTCATATGCTGTTTCCTCTAGTGCATGTTGCAACTGAGAAGGAATACACAGCATTCGAGCTAATTTATCTAGGTAGATACGTGAGTCAGTTTGACCTAAGTCCAGTGCAATAGCGCTAATTGCATACACCTCAGCGGCGGCTTCAGAACAAGGTACTTTAGTAACCAGTTGTTCAATACTCAATGGGTTGCGCATTTCATCAAACAGCGATGACTTGTCTTCCGTGCTCAAATCCATAGCGTCAACTTTATCGAATATCTTCATTCGTTCGGTTTGATCTATGTGTCCGTCGGCATGCGCCGCGGCTACCATGGCTCTGAGTAATAAAAGCTGGCCCTGAGCGTTCGTTTCGTTAACCACAGCATCGAATTGCGATTCATTCAAACTTTGTGGGTCGTAAGCAAATTGAGAGGCTTGCTGGGGTGACTGAGGTTGTGGGCTATCTGAATAATCTTGATATTTACCACGACCAAATGCGCGATCTTGTGCCTGTTGGTCAGAGTATGACTTATACGCTTTCCAAGCAATCCCTCCCACAGCTGCTAAAGCGCCTATTTGTAAAGCTTGCTTCCCTGCACCCTTGCCACTCATAAGGCCACCAGCAATGCCGCCAGCAATGCCACCGCCCAATAAAGCGCCACCCGATCCTTTCATCATTCCTGAGCGACTTAAACTGGCAAACATCTTACTTACATTAATCATTATTTTACCTCAATAGACACATTAGTTTTATTGAGTATAAAACAAGCTAGCACAAACAAAAGACGAATAATTGGGACTTAATCATCGTAAAAAACTGATTAATAAAGCGCGCAGAATTGCTAAACAGTGGGCTTAACAATAAAAAAGACAATACTTCAAACAAATACTGCCTTTTGATAAGAGCATTAGTGGCTACTTATCGTTAGCAATTTGTTCATGTAACCAAGCCGCATGCCGCGGCGCTTTTTTAGTTTTGCTCCACTCATCTAGCATTTCTGGTGCAACTCTATGTAGCTCTTGCATTTGCTCTTGTGTATGCGTATTGACTGCCAGTTCTAAACGGTGGCCGTTCGGATCGAAGAAGTAAATCGATTTGAATATGCCATGATTAGTGGGGCCAATGACATTGATGCCGTGACTCTCAATCGAAACCTTAGCTGCATTTAAAGCCTCTAAATTATCCAATTTCATGGCGATATGTTGCACCCATTTAGGCGTATTTTGGTCCCGATCCATATCGGGCTGCTGTGGCAGCTCGAAAAAAGCCAGCACGTTGCCATTGCCGGCATCCATGAAAATATGCATGTAGGGGTCATAAGCACCAGTAGATGGCACGTGATCCTCGGCTATCGCTAGTTGGAAATCCATGCCTAATACATTTTGGTAAAACTCAACAGTCTCTTTCGCATCTTTGCAGCGATAAGCCACATGATGAAAACCATTTAGCTGGATTGGATGGCTCATACGTCCTCCTCTTCCTCAACTTTCTTGGAAGTGTTTAAAACACCGCGATTTATTTGGTCGCGTTCAATAGATTCGAACAAGGCTTTGAAGTTGCCTTCACCGAAACCTTCATCACCCTTGCGCTGAATAAATTCAAAAAACACTGGACCTAATTGTGTTTCAGAAAATATTTGAAGCAATAATCTTGGGCCACCTTCGGTAGTACCATCCATTAAAATACCGCGTGTTTGAAGTTGTTCAACAGGCTCACCATGATTCGGCAAACGGCCTTCTAATAATTCGTAATAGGTTGATGGTGGAGCAGTCATAAACGGCATACCCATGCCTTTCAAACGATCCCAGCAAGCGACTAAGTCATCACAACTAAAGGCAATATGTTGAATCCCTTCGCCATTAAATGCGCGTAAAAACTCTTCAATTTGTCCTTTTCCGCCTTCGCCTTCTTCGTTTAATGGAATGCGAATTTTACCATCAGGTGCACTGAGTGCTTTTGACGTTAACCCCGTATATTCGCCTTTGATGTCGAAGAAGCGAACTTCTTGGAAGTTAAATAATTTCTGATAGAAATCAGCCCAATAGTTCATTCGACCGCCATAAACGTTGTGCGTTAAATGGTCGATAACATTGAAGCCAGCACCTATCGGATTGCGGTCAACGCCTTCAATGTAGTCAAAATCGATGTCATAAATAGACAGCTCATCGCCATAGCGGTCTATCAAATAAATGATGGCGTTGCCAATGCCTCGAATGGCAGGCAAACGAAGCTCCATAGGACCGGTCTCGACTTGCACCGGCTCGGCACCTTGCGTTAATAAGTGCTTATAAGCTGTCACCGCATTTTTAACGCGAAAACCCATACCACAAGCTGAAGGGCCATGTTCGCGAGCAAAATACCAAGCCGCAGATTTGGGTTCATAGTTTGCAATAAGATTAATACCACCTTGACGCCATAGTTGTGCGTCTTTGGTGCGGTGATCCGCAATATGGCTAAATCCCATAGCAGTAAATACTGTTTCTAGTTGACCTTTTTCAGGAGAAGAAAATTCGATGAATTCAAATCCATCTAAGCCCGCTGGATTTTCAAATAGGTCTACCATTGTGCACTCTCTCTAGTCATGTATAAATTTAAAGGCGCTTTACGCCAAATTTTTCTGCCCGCAGTCTAGGTTATTTAGCGGAAAATTACCCGAGAAGGACATCTTGATGCTCAGTTGTGATTTAATAGAAAATATATAAGTGTAAATAATATAATACACAAATGTGGTTGCAGGCTACGTTTTTCGGTTTAAATTTCTATTTTGGAAGACACGTGTCCTGTTGTTAAAACCTAATTTTTGGGTCCACTCGTTACTTGGCTAGTGTAGAACTATATTTTCATCATGTTTGAAAATACGTATAAATCTATGTCGAACCAGTATTTGATGGCGAAGTCCATCGCTTCACCATGTTGCGCATCGGTAAATTGTAGTCAACAATTGCATATATGAATGCGTATAAAACTCCCCATGTCACTCCTTGCGTAAGCATTTATATTTATTTTCTAAAAAGCAGTAACAAAATTGATAGCAGTGCAATAAACTAACGCGAAAACATGTTAAATGAACTGGCGGAATTAGGCTTAGGTAAGCGCTTAAAACATATAACTGAGAAAAAACAGATTACAGCGGATCACGTAATACATGGATATAGTATCAATGAACAACAATATCGAAATCCTCGTGTTTAGGGATGATTTAGCCTTTTATTTTGAAAGCATTAATGCGCAATGGATCAATGACATGTTCGTCCTAGAAGATATTGACAAGCAAGTACTGCAGCAGCCGCGTAAGCATATTATAGATAAAGGTGGAAAAGTCTGGTTCGTAAAACATGCAACACTCGGCATTATTGGCACTTGTGCATTGCTGAACAAAGGTAACGGTAATTTTGAGCTAACTAAAATGGGCGTGTTAGACACTGCTCGTGGCTTGAAAGTAGGGGAGATCTTACTTCGCTATGTCATTCAAGAAGCGAAAAAGATGCACGTAACCTGTTTATTTTTGCTGACTAACGCAAAATGTGAAGCTGCTATTCATCTATATGCGAAGAATGGTTTTGAGCATGACAAACAAATAATGCAAACCTACGGACAAAGCTATGAAAGATGCAATGTAGCGATGCGTTTTATTGCATAACATGGTCTTGTTGATGATTATTTTAAGCTTACAAAATCCTCTACACTGATATGCTAATAAAAGTAAGGCCATGCAAGTAGGGCGATAAAAGAGCTGATGAGCTAACATGCGTTGTGAGCGGATAAGCCATTAACAACGTACAAAACAATGTGCTCTGCAATTGTTTTGGATGCGCGTTGATTAAAGAACTTTAGATAAATAGAAAGCATCTCAGTAGAAAGCATCTAAATAGAAAGCACCTTGCAAACTTTTGCGTACTCTGTTGGTTTAGGTCACTATTGCGCGACATTCAATTTATTAATAGAGAGGACGTTTTTATTTTCCTTCCTCTTCCTGGAAATTATTCATGCAATCTGTCGTTTCTCAGCCTCACAATTACATTGATTGGTCTGCCATTATTAAATCGGGTGACCGCATCTTTCTTGGCTCCAATGCAGGAATTCCGAATGCCCTAGTAGATAGCCTAATTGAAAATGGCAAAGATATTAAAGACATTGAAGTTACTCATATAGGTACTTTATCTGATGAAAGATGGGCTCTGCCTAAGCACCAGCGGCAGTTTAAAGTGAACACCTTTTTTATTCACGGTAGTGTTATCCGCCAAGCAGTAGATGAAGGAAGAGCAGATTACACACCTTGTTTTTTATCGGAAATTTCTAGTTTGTTTGCAAACGATATTTTGCCGTTAGATGCAGCTCTAATTATGGTTAGCCCGCCAGATGAGCTTGGTTACTGTTCTTTAGGTGTCTCTGTTGATGTGGTTATGTCAGCGGCGCGTTCTGCAAAAAAGATAGTGGCCCAAATAAACCCGCAAATGCCAAGAACAGCAGGACACTCGTTTATTCATATCTCGGAATTTGCGGCGTGTATTGAACACGAACAAAAACTACCAGAAGTAAAACCAGCTAATAAAAATGAAATTTATGAGCGTATTGGTCAATACGTTGCCATGCTGGTGGAGGATGGTGCAACACTGCAATTAGGCATTGGTAAAATACCGGATGCTACACTGCGGTATTTGGGCAAGCACAAAGACCTTGGCATTCACAGTGAAATGATCAGTGATGGGGTGATTGAGCTTATTCAGGATGGTGTCATTAATAACCGTGCTAAAACTTTTCATCCAGGTAAATCAGTAGTTAGCTTTTGCATGGGGACACAACGCCTTTATGATTTTGTACATAACAACCCGCATGTTGAATTCTATCCATCAAGTTATGTGAATAAACCCACAAATATTGCAAAAAATGACAAGCTTGTTTCTATCAATAGTGCGTTGGAAGTTGATTTAACTGGGCAAGTCGTTGCTGATTCAATTGGCCACGATTTTTATAGTGGTATTGGTGGTCAAGTTGACTTTGTTACAGGAGCAACGCTCAGTAAAGGTGGAAAACCTATCATCGCATTGCCCTCCACCGCAAAAGGCGGAACCATTTCTCGAATAGTAGCCAACATTCAGGAAGGGGCAGGCGTTGTGACATCGCGTGGTAACGTGCATTACATTGTTACTGAATTCGGTGTCGCAAGCTTAAAAGGTAAGAGTATCCGAGAACGTGCCTTAGAGTTGATTAGGATCGCACACCCTAAATTTAGACAACAATTACTTGAAGCAGTAAGGCAACATTATTGGGTGCCTGATTATCAAACCAAGTATCCTACTGATATCGCTGAATTAGGTGAAATGCAACTGCAAGAAATAGACATACAAGGTGACGTATTTTACTTAAGGCCGCTTAATCCAGCTGATGAGAGGCGCCTGCAGGAGTTCTTTTATTCGCATACCAAAGAAACGTTGCGCTTGCGTTATAACTACTTACCACAAGGTATGAGTCGACAAAACTCGTGTGATTTAGTGAGCGTTAATCAAACTAAGGATATCGCTCTTACAATAGTTAACCAGCAAGGGTCCAGCGTCAAGATTGAAGCCGTTGGACGATATTATTTGAATGCTGATAATACCTGCGAAGTGGCTTTTGTTACGCGCGAAAATCAGCAAGGTAAAGGCATGGCCTCTCGATTAATGAAGCTGATGATTAGTATTGCCCAGCAAAGAGGTGTGTCAAAAATGGTAGCTTATGTGCGCAGTGAAAATAAGCCGATGATAACTGTGTTTGAGCAATTTAAATTCAAACGTGTTTTCAATCCAGATCCTGCAGAAGTTGAACTGGTATTATTTCTACAGGAGAGCTAAATGCCGATTACATTTATAAGCAGTCCTAAATGTTTATTACACGACATGGACCCTGAGCATCCAGAGCAACCCGCAAGGCTGCATAGCATTAACGATCAGATAATTTCCTCTGGTGTTGAATTTGCAATTGATTTTGCTGATACGCCACCGGTGCAATTAGCTCAACTTTATCGCGCTCATGATAATCAATTTGTTGATAAGATAATCAAAGAGGCCCCAACAGAAGGCCATAAATGGCTAGATGACGATACCTTAATGATGCCACAATCACTGGATGCCGCAATGCATGCAGCAGGAGCAGGTGTTCATGGGGTAGATCTGATCATGAGTGGGGATACGAACAAGGCGTTTTGTGCAGTGCGTCCGCCTGGTCATCACGCCGAATATGCCAAGTCGGGCGGCTTTTGTATCTTCAACAACATTGCTGTTGCAGCTTTGCATGCGCTCGACCACTACGGCATGAAGAAAGTTGCTATTATTGATTTTGACGTGCATCACGGCAACGGCACTGAAGATATTTTTAAAGATGATCCTCGCGTGTTATTTTGCTCGTCATTTCAGCATCCTTTTTATCCTTTTAGCGGTGATAAGCCAACTAACGAGCATATTCTTAATATTCCGATCCCAGCAGGAACCAAAGGCGATGAATATCGTCAAATGGTAATGCCTTGGTTTGATAAGCTAAATGATTTTTTGCCCGAAATGATTTTTGTCTCCGCCGGTTTTGATGGGCATGCCGAAGATGCATTAGCGCATTTGCGTCTGGTTGAGGCAGACTATGAATGGGTGACGCTGCAAATCAAGAATATTGCAGACAAACACTGCGGTGGCAAAATAGTGTCTATGCTTGAGGGTGGATACGCGTTAAGTGCGCTATCACGCAGTGTTGTTTCACATATCAAGGCGTTAATGAACTAAGCGTCGTCATCGTCTGTTGTTAATTGTGAAATGGACAAATACGGGGTTTTATTTAGCTTTTTTCTGTTAACGTATACCGTGTCTGCAAAAAAAGACAAGATAAAGTAGCAATCGACTTTTTAAAAACTATGTATACTCTGCAGTGGTGAATAGTATGCTAAAAATTGGCCGCTAGTGATTGCAAATCGTCGCTTAACAAACACTTTTCACTTTGTTCAGGCTTAAAAGGAAAAAAATAATAATGAAATACTCTCCTCTTGGAAGTTCTGGTTTGTCTGTGTCTCGTGTTTGCTTGGGCAGCATGACGTGGGGTGTACAAAATACACAGGCTGATGCAGACGAGCAAATTGAATATGCAATGGCCTGTGGCATTAATTTCATTGATACCGCAGAAATGTATCCCGTGCCTCCCTCAGAGGAAACTTACGGCGATACAGAGCGATGCATAGGTAACTGGCTTGCACGTAACCCTGAGCAACGTGAAAAATTAATTATTGCTAGCAAAATAAACGGCCCCGGTTTTCCATATGTTCGCGGTAATTCGATGATTAGCAGCGCCACTATCGCGCAAGCATTAGATGATTCATTAGTACGATTGCAAACTGATTACATAGATGTATATCAACTGCATTGGCCAAACAGAACGTCGCCACACTTTGGTAAGCATTGGCCCAATCAGGTCATGGCTACCCAGCAACAGGTAAAAGCTGAAAAGAAACGCATGCGAGATATCGTTTTAGGCTTAGGAAAAGCACTTGAAAGCGGAAAAATCAGACATTGGGGACTGTCAGACGATACGACTTGGGGTATTCATACTTATCTCAAACTGTGTGAAGAGTTAGGAGTGGCCAAACCGGTTTCAATTCAAAACGAATTTAATTTAGTACACATAAAAGACTGGCCTTATCTAATTGAGTCGTGTGTGTTTGAGAACATTGCATATCTGCCTTGGTCTCCTTTATCGAGTGGTATGTTGACGGGTAAATATATTGGTGGCGCGCGACCCGAGGGTAGTCGCTGGACCATGGCTCAACGTCAAGGTTTATTCCGTAACACGATCTATTCAGAACAAGCTGTTATTGCGTATTGTGATGTGGCCAAAAAGCATGGTATGACATCGAGCCAAATGGCACTGGCATGGTGCGCTCAAGTTGATGGCGTAACATCGACTATTATTGGAGCGACTAACATGCTTCAGTTAAAGGAGAATATTGAGGCGTTTGATGTGTCATTATCGGATGCATGTTTAGCTGATATTGAGGCTGTGTTGAAACAATTTACGGCACCATTCTGAGCGTGGTAATTGCGAATGTTGGACATTTAGGTCACTTTTTTTAGCGTAATTACGGTTTGATTGATTTATTCATCTAGCCTTAGCTTTTCTATCAGTGCGCCCACTTCTTGCTTAAAGCGTGCTTTTCGCAACGTACTATTTATGTTACCAAAACCGTAATATTCTATTTGAGCTTGTGCGTAAAAAAAGCTATCGCACCTTGTTTCTGCAAAGCTAATTTCGTCTAAGTCAATACGATCCATCGATCGTTGAAATATAATCAGGTCAGTAATACGACTCACATAATAACTAAAAATCACAACTGTTTGTTGTTCCTTAGAGAGCTCTGAACCTGTCAACTTATCTAGCATTGGAAGCATGCTTGCCCCAATACTGTCGATGATTTGTTCCGGCAGTTGAGCGTTTCTTGCGAAGGCTTTGCCCATTATTGCTGCGTTAGTTCCCAATTCTTTCTGAATACCTTTAACGCGCTCAAAGTGTGTAGAGTGGTTCAAATAATATTTTGCAATTATAGGTTTTGCAGTGAGTAACGAAATATCACCTAAATAATCTAGTAAGCATCGTGTCGATAGTTCCGCTGAATTTTCTAGTTTCAGATCTTTAGCAATGAGTAACCCGATAGAACTCGCAAGAAAACTGGCTTTCCAAATTTTATGATACGCTCGTTTTTGCTCATCATTTACAAAGTCTACACTACGTTCAAGTGCAAATTGCATTGCAATGTTTTTTGCTCGAAGTACCCCTAAGTAGACGATGGCATGGTTGATGGTGGTAATTGATTTACGCAAGGCAAATAACGACGAATTGGCTACTTTGATAACTTTAACAACTAACTCAGGGTCGTTTTTAATAATATATAACAACTCCTTCGGGTCCTTGATATCGCGTGTAAGCGAAATCAGCAAAGGGTGTGGCTTTTTAAGGCTGGTTGCTGAATCGAACAGATTACGTTGTTTTTCATCAACAATATCTTCAAGCAAGATAAAATTAATGAAGTCTTCTGATGGATCAGGCACATCTTTTGGATTTCTAAGTTTTGGGCTTGGTTCGTTCGCCTCCCCAAGTCCACTAAAAGTCGTCGTATTTATGGTACTTTTCAACTTTGGATTTTTTGTCGCAATAGTCGACTTTTTGCTCATACGATATAAGAATATTACAAGGATAAGTCCTACAATCGCAATTGAGTTAATAATGATATCTAAGGGCACAGGAGCCTCGTATAAGCTTGATACTTTCCTAACGGTACTATAGTCATTAGTCTACGTTATGCATAGAATTTGATCTAAAGGTATGTTTTTATCGCGCCAATTAAGACATTTGCGTTGGCAAGCTAGCAAATATGGGCTTGAATTTACGCACGAATAAACTTTCATATAGCACAATAAAAAACGACTTATTTGTAATACAAGTGTCACTTTACAAGGTTATACTCATTTCAAAGCTGTTGGCTTCATAAGCGCCATTTTGATGAGTGAAAGCACATACTATGCAGAAAGAAATTATTGCACCCGCCAACACCATTAAAAGCGTAACAAGCTTGACTACAGCGTTACGTTGGTGTGTATTAGTGTTCTTAGTATATCTGATGCTGTTGGCTGTAGGGCTTATTGGTTATGGTTTCAAAGAAGCAACGCAGGAGCAAGCTAAAGGGCTATTTGAATTAGCGGCTAACCCAGTCATGGGACTTATTATCGGTATGGTGTGCACTGCGCTGATTCAATCTTCAAGTACGGTGTCATCTATCATCGTTGCGATGGTTGCAGGTGGCTTACCCATCAGCATAGCTATTCCTATGATGATGGGAGCAAATATTGGCACTAGCATTACCAACACGATTGTTAGCCTCGGTCATATCGGTAATAAAGCAGAGTTTCAGCGCGCCTTCAATGCGGCGACTATTCATGATTTTTTCAATATTTTTGCGGTACTTATTTTTCTCCCGCTAGAAATAATGTTTGGCATTTTTGAACACATCAGCGCCGCAATGGTAAGTCTAGTTGCGTCAGGGGCGACTGCAGAGATGGGTGGTTTCAACCCTATCAAAGCGAGCACTGCACCTGTAATTGAATTTGTCAAAGGGCTGTTAGTTAATACTAATGAGATTTATAGCGGTTCCATAAAAATTGTATTAGGTCTTGCTTTGATTATTATTTCTATCACTTGGATGGGAAAGATAATGAAATCGTTAATGATAGGTCGGGTACAAGACATTCTAAAAAGTGCACTTGGGAAAGGCTCTGTTACTGGCATTTCGTCGGGTGCCATCATGACCATCTTAGTGCAATCTTCATCCACAACAACGTCACTTTTGGTCCCCCTTGTGGGTAATGGTATTGTTACTGCTAGATCAATCTACCCATTTACTTTGGGGGCAAATATTGGCACTTGTATTACCGCATTAATAGCGGCGCTTGCTATCGTCGGACCCAATGCTGAACTTGCGTTACAAATAGCTTTCGTGCATTTGGCCTACAATGTGTTGTCGGTAGTGGTTATTTACGGTATTGCTTTATTGCGCGAGTGGCCACCCAACTTGTCTTATCAATTATCATTGAAGGTGGCTGACCGCAAAATATATGGGCTTGCATACGTTATTGGTTTATTCTTTTTATTGCCTTTAAGTGCGGTTTTTATAGTTTCTTAATGACTGCTTATAAACGACTGCTTATAAACGATATAACTTGGCGTAAGAATAAAAAGCCTATACATTTGAAGCATAGACTTTTAGCGTGTTTATATTAGTCTTGAGCTTAATTAGCTTAAAGAGTGAATTCTGCACTTGCAATCAAACTTTAGAATGCGTACTTCATTGAGAATTGAACTCTTGTCATATCGCCATCAGCACCAGATTCAATTTCTCTGGTCGCTTGCTTAACCTCGCCACCCACGGTAATTTTCTTGGTGGGTGAATATAACAAGTTAGCGCTTATGCTACTGGTGCTAGCCGTTGCCGATGTTCCGGTTAAGGCAACGTCGTTATCAACTGACAATGATGAATAGCTAAAGTTTGAACGCATTTTAGCGTTCCATACATGACGATAGGCAACTGAATAGGCTGTTGAATCAATCGTTTCTAAGTTGCCATTGGCATCTAGTGTAGCGCCATTGACCGTATTTAATGCTACATAGCGACCCAAACCTGAACCGGTTGTCAGTGACAAGCGGATATCATCTCGCCCACCGACGTTGATTTTTGAGTTAATGCTAACACCCGTTGATGACGTTGAATCGTCAATTGCAACTGTGTCGTCATATTTCAATTGACGGATAATACCCGCTATTGATACATGGCCCCAATCGGCTGTGTGCGTGTAGCGAACAACCGCGTCGGGAACTGAATCGTCATCAGACACAATTCGTCCACCGCCACCAAAAGGTGTAATAGTCGTTTCTGAGTTCTCTAACGAAAATTCCCAAGCCCCTGTTTTATATTTTACTAAGGCTTGACGGGCAAACGAGACACCATCAGTTGTACCAACAAAATCGAGTGATTCAGGTAAGGTTTTTACGTCTTGGAAGGTTGTCCATGTTTGACCAACCGTCCAGCCACTATAGCTAATAAAAGCGTGACGAACTCGTGGTACATAAGAATTACTCACGCGCTCATTGCCACCTGGAGTGACTAAGAAATCTAATTCTAATACGCCTGTTATGCTGTCACCCTCTTCTGTTTTTGTGTTTGTGGTGAAACGAAAGCGACTCTGTTTAATGTGTGCATCGAACTGCGTACTTTCTTTAGCGCCACCAACAGGCGTCAGGCCAGGAAGATAAAAGTCTCTACCGATACTCTGGGTTCCTAATGAACCATCGGAGTAAGAGCTAAACATCGCATCTACTTTTATATAACCGCTAAATTTTACATCAGTGCCTGCTAGCATGTCGGCTTGCGCGTTCATCGATACAGCTGATACGGCAAGAGCAAAAGAAACCGCTAATGCAGAGTTTACTATTGAATTTTTCATATTCGTATCCATCTTCCAAAACGTTAATTGTGTGTAAAGTTGTAGTTAACTGGATGTAATTTTACGTAAATCAATTGAATTGCAAATTAGCGCATGGTCTATCAGACTAAGGTCGAAGGTAATTAACAACATGTTCTTGTCGGGTTATACCAAAGTCTCATTTTGCTTTGCCCATATAAGTTTATTGTGATGGTATTAGTTAGAATACTTTTTTAGAACCTCAAATACGGAGACGATATAATGTCGGCTAAGAAACTTTATCCAGTGCCAGAGTCATATAAAGAAAATACGCTGCTTACGCCAGAGCAATACGAAACGATGTACCAGCAGTCGGTGAATGATCCTGATGCGTTTTGGGCTGAGCAGATGACTCAGATTGAGTGGTATAAAAAACCTACTATTATTAAAAACACAACGTTTGACGCTTCAACGCTTTCGATCAAATGGTTTGAAGATGGCGAATTGAATGTAAGTTATAACTGTATCGATCGCCATTTAGCGACGCGTGCTAAAAAGACCGCTTTATTTTGGGAAGGTGATTCTCCCAATGACAGCCAAAAAGTATCTTATCAAGAGCTTCACTATGAAGTGTGTAAACTTGCGAATGGATTGAAAAAACTAGGCGTTGAGAAAGGCGACCGCGTCGCGCTATATATGCCGATGGTCCCTCACGCTGCTTATGCAATGTTGGCTTGCGCCCGTATTGGCGCAATCCACTCTGTTATTTTTGGCGGCTTTTCACCCAATGCGATTGCGGATCGTATCAATGACAGCCAAGCTAAAGTGGTTATTACTTGTGATGAAGGTCGCAGAGCGGGTCGTTCAGTGCCGTTAAAAGCGAATGTTGACCAAGCCTTAGCTAATGGCGCTTGTCCGTCAATTAGCGCTGTCGTTGTGCATAAGTTAACTGGTGGTGAGGTAAAAACAAACGATGTCGACGTTTGGTGGCATGATCTTGTTGAAGATTGTTCTGCTCAATGCGAGCCGGAAGTAATGAACGCAGAAGATCCCCTTTTTATTCTGTATACATCGGGTTCTACTGGGCAACCAAAAGGAGTGGTTCACACAACTGGCGGTTATTTGTTATATACAACCATGACATTCAAATATGCGTTTGATTACCGTGAAGACGATGTCTTTTGGTGCTCAGCTGATGTGGGCTGGATCACAGGGCATAGTTATATTGTTTACGGGCCATTATCGAATGGTGCGTCACAAATATTCTTTGAAGGCGTACCCACCTATCCTGATGTACGTCGTATTGCGCAAATCGTTGAAAAATATAAAGCAACCACGCTCTATACAGCGCCAACAGCAATACGTGCATTAATGGCGCACGGTGACAAGCCTGTTGAAGGTTGTGACTTATCGTCATTACGTATTCTTGGGTCAGTAGGTGAACCTATTAATCCTGAAGCGTGGGAATGGTATTACCGCACTATTGGGCAAAGTAGATGTCCGATTATTGATACTTGGTGGCAAACCGAAACCGGCGGTATTATGATTATGCCAATGCCAACAGTACATGCCTTAAAACCGGGTTCAGCAACGCGTCCGATGTTTGGCATTGTGCCTGCATTATTTGATGCTGAGGGGAATGAGTTAGAGGGTGTTGCTGAGGGTAACCTCGTGATCAAAGAAAGCTGGCCTAGTCAAGCTAGAACCGTATATGGAGATCATAAGCGCTTTATTGAAACCTATTTTAGCACCTACCCAAATGTGTATTTCACCGGTGACGGCTGTCGTCTTGATGAAGATGATTACTTTTGGATTACAGGACGAGTCGATGATGTGCTTAACGTATCGGGCCATAGACTGGGTACAGCCGAAATCGAAAGTGCATTAGTAGCGCATCCAGATGTTGCGGAAGCTGCCGTTGTGGGTTACCCACATAATATAAAAGGCCAAGGCATTTATGTGTATATAACGCCAAACGAAGGCATTGAGGTGAATGACGAACTCACCGCTGAAATACGTAAATGGGTTCGCACCGAGCTAAGCCCAATTGCTACGCCAGACATAGTTCAGTGGACTAAAGGATTACCGAAAACGCGCTCAGGTAAAATCATGCGTCGGATCCTGCGTAAGATCGCAGCGAATGAGCATGAAAACCTAGGTGATACATCAACATTGGCAGATCCCTCAGTTGTTGATACAATCGTACTCGAGCGATTGAATAAATAAAGGAATTGGTATGGTAACCTTGCTTATTGCAGACGACCATCCTCTATACCGTGATGCCCTGAAAGGGGCACTATGTATGGGGTTTAGTGATATGGAAATACTTGAGTCTGGCAGTTTAAATGAAACGGTCAGCGTGCTGCATGAGCACGAAATTGATTTATTATTACTTGATTTACATATGCCAGGGAGTAGTGATTTATTTGGACTTTTACATATCCAAAAAACATTCCCTGACCTTCCTATTGCGGTTGTGTCTGGAACCGAGGATGTGTCGTTAATCTCTAAAGTGGTCGGTGTTGGTGCTATGGGTTTCATCCCCAAAACCGCCAGTGCACAAAATATCAGTGATGCGGTTAACGCAATGTTAGGCGGTGACATTTGGGTTCCAGAGAGCGTGAGGCAGCAAATTGAGCAAGTGGACGAACACTTCTCTGAATTAGCTGAAAATGTTGCTAGTTTGACACCAGCCCAATACAACGTGTTGTGTTACATGCGGGACGGTTTACTTAATAAACAAATTGGTTATAATTTAGAAATTGCAGAGGCTACGGTGAAAGCTCATGTCACCGCAATATTTAGAAAACTCAGTATTAACAATCGTACACAAGCCGTACTAATAGCAAGTAAGCTGCAACTTGAGCCGCCAACAAAGTAGCCACTTTACATACATATCATTAAGGGCCTTTCTCACAGCTTGGCCACTACCTTAAACACAAACTGCCCTTGTGCGTTAATTTCTCGACTAACCTCTCCTGCAAAATATAAATAATTAAGATGTGCAAAAGCTTCGGCAACCGCAAAAAACATATTATGCGGATTGAGTTTGCGTTTAAATAATACAGGCAAACAATCTTTAATGGTTTTATCCTGCTGACAAAACTCACGCAAACTACTCAAATGAGCATGGTGATGCTCAATGAGTTCATTCACGCGCGTGTGCAACCCATGAAAAGGTTGTTTATGCGAGGGTAACACTAGGGTATTTAGTGGTAATGTTAAAAATTGCGGCAATGTCGTTAAATAAAGATCTAACGAATTTGCGTTGGGCTCGGTACTGTAAACTCCTATATTAGGGGAAATACCGGGCAATACATGATCGCCAGAAATAAGCACTGCTCTTTTTTCGCTATACAAACACACATGTTCCGGTGAATGTCCGCGTCCAATCATAACTCGCCACTGATCATTGCCAATACTAATTGAATCGCCTTCTTGTAAACACTCATACTGCAGTGGGATAGGGCGAATAACTTGACCAATGCCTTTGTTTTTATTGCGATTTTGTTTGGCTTTTTCTACGTATTCTGCAGACATCCCGCAGCGCACTAAGTACTCATCATCCTGCCAGTGTGACGCGCCTCTGCTGCCCGCGGATATAGCTCTAGCAACAAAATACTCGGAATGACTCATATACAATCGCACTCTGAATTTTTCAACTAAGTACCCAGCCATTCCTATATGATCAGGATGCATATGGGTCACAATGACTTTGCTAATGGGCTTTTTTAATTGAGCCAGCAGGGCATCCCATAATTCTTCAACATGACTAGTGCCAATACCAGTATCAATTAAGGCATATCCGTCGCTACCATCTTCTAACAGATATAAATTTATGTGGTCTAAGTCGAACGGCAACGGCATGCGCAACCAAAATATGTCAGGAGCCACTTTTTGCATTGTGCCTGGCTCAGGAATAGGCACGTCTATAAAAGTAGTTTGCATGATTGCTCCGCAGTATGGATTAATGTTGTTTTTCCATTAAAAACAATAATGGTGAGCAATACCAAGCACAATTATGAATTATCAAGTATTAGAGAATTGAATAGGGGGGTGGTATGAATGAACGAAATGGGCCAGCTTACACTGGCGTGCGGACAATATAAGCGACAGGGAATTTGCGACAACAACTGAACTAGCAGACGCCTGGCATGCGGCTGGTCTGGCAACCAATGCAAAAGCCCTCAATAACTTGCAAAAGTTACTTAATCGGTTTTCACCTTGGCTGCTCTAATAAACTTAGTCATACTCTGTACCAATGTTCTTAGCTTCGCTGGTTTTAATGGTTTACTTAGATAATTGACACCTTGCTCTTTACATAATTTAATTAAATCATTACCGCGCTTTGCAGTCACTAAACATGCAGGAATGATCATGTTTAGCTCAGTTCGAATGGCCTCAATAATGGCTAAACCGTCTGGACCGTTGCCAAGATGATAATCGGCAAGTACAATTTGTGGCGAAAAGTGTTGAGCAACTATTACCGCTTGTTCATAACTTTGTGCGGTTTCAATTTCTATGCCCCATTTAGTCAATAACGTTTGCATGGCATCTAAGTTTTCTTGCTGATCATCAACGCACAAAATTCGTAAACCACTAAATACTGACGTGGCTCTGGACACAACGATATCTACAAACTTTGGTGCATCGACCAAATTAAACATAATTGAAAAACAGCTTCCTTTGTTTTCCTCAGACATCACTTTAACGGTGCATTGCAGCTGTTGTGATAGCCGTTTCACTACACCTAAACCGAGTCCTATGCCTTGTTCATTGCTATTTCCCACACGATAAAAATCGCTAAAGATAGCAGCTTGCTGAATCCTAGGTATACCAATACCGGTGTCTCTAACTTCGATAACGACTTTGTTTTTTTGCTTTCTAACCGTTAATAAAACGGTACCTGTTTGGGTATATTTCACGGCGTTGGAAACCAAATTTTGTACAATGCGATAAACATAAGTTCTGTCGGCGCTTATCCACACTTCTTGTATATTATGTTTGAATATCAGACATTTATCTTCTGCCCTCATGCTCATCTCATTGATAATCGGCGTCAGGATTTCGGTCACATTTAGCGTTTCAATAAAGGGTTTTAACTCACCTTGATCAAGTCGTGAAATATCCAGAATAGTGCTAATCAAGGCTTCGCTTGACACTACTGAGTCATTCAGTTTATTAATGATATTAGTGGTGTCATCGTCTAGTGTAGTTTCTTGCAATGCTGACAAATAAAGCTTAGCCGCATTTAAGGGCTGGAGCACGTCATGGCTTGCTAAGGCAAGAAACCTAGACTTGCTCGCGTTGGCATCTTCAGCTTCTTTACGCGCTCTGATCAGCTCTTTTTCAGCCCCATTACGGCGTTCTATCTCTAGCCGCAGTTCGGCATTAATTGAATGTACTTCTTCAGTCCTTTTACGTATCCGTTGCTCAAGTGAAATATTTGTTTCTTTTAAGGCTTGTTGTAACTCAACGTGATCGGTAATGTCGTGAAAGCTGGTCACAAAACCGCCACCTGGCAGTGGGTTACCAATCATTTCAACGACTCTACCATCATCACGTTTACGCGTGAATTTATGCGATTGGCCTGATTTAAGATGATTAATTCGTTTTTGAACTCGGTTTTCAATCATATTCAAAGGGCCATCTCTATGCGCCACGTCATAGCGGATCAATTCCTCTATTGGCATACCAATTGTTAACATGCCCAGCGGAAAATGAAACAGATCGCTATACCGTTTGTTCCAAGCGACTAAATTGAGATTTTTGTCGATCACACTGATACCTTGCTCAAGGTTTTCAAGCGAGGTCATTAACGCACTGATATTAAATTCAACGGCTTGTGCATTTTCTTCAACGAAGTTAACAACCTCTGAAATATCCAGCTTTTTGCCTCTTACCAAGCCGTCAATTAAGGCCTTTGAGCTTGAAGAACCAACGACACCGCCAAGCGCGCGTTCACAAAATGAGAGGAAATCATCGTTGGCGGCATCGTGCATTTTTACGTCGATATTGCTGCGTCGTGAATAGTCATCAAATAACTGTTCACAGCGTTCAACGCCGCTGAATTTGGCAATTAATGTGTGTAAATCTTCAACCGTTACTCTTAAGGGAGGAGCAGTAACTAAGGACGATTGAACATCTGCTGGTGACACAAAAGCTTCGGCTTGTATGCGGTCAATTAAGCGAGAATTCGTAATCATGGAGACAGAAATGTAGGCAAGGATATTGACTAATAAGCTGATCATAGCACCTTTGCTTAACCATTCTGATTGATCAATTCCGTGCGCCAAACCATTGAGTGCGGGTAATATTAACCACAATGAAAAAACTACAATTCCCGATATTAATCCGGCGTAGACACCATGTGCGTGGCCTCGCTTCCAATAAAGGCCACCCACTATGGGGGGTAATAAATGGATCACTAGGGAGAAGGCTAATAGACCAATGGAAGCTAAGCTCGCGTCACTGGTCATTTGTTGTTGATATAAAAAAGCGAGGGTCAAAATAAGAAAAATAATGATTCGGCGCAGCAGCTTTATGCGTTTAATCTTATTGGTTTTTACATTTGATATGCGTTTAAGTACTTTAGGTAAAACAACATCATTGGTAATCATGGTGCTCAGAGTAAGCGTGGCAACGATGATCATTGCGGTTGCGGCGGACAAACCACCGATGAAGACAATCATTTCCAATAAGAGAGAATCAGACAATACCGCAAGGCCTAAAACGTAGTTGTCAGCATTCATGTTCGACTGGCTAAAAATGGCATCACCCGCGGCAGCGATAACCGGAATAGTGCAAGCAATAATGAACAAATACAACGGAAATACCCAGCGTGCTTGTTTAAGATGGTCTAGGTTTAAGTTATCAACAACGGCAACGTGAAATTGTCTTGGTAAACAAATGACGGCAGCAGCTGCCATCAGTGTTTGTGCCCAAAATGTGAATGAATAAAATGTGTCGATTGCGGCATCGGTTTTGAAGTCAACGAAGATATCGTTGCTTGGATTCGATTCGTAGTATTGGTATGCGACAATCGCAACCAACACGAGGGCAAGTAATTTGATACAGGACTCAAAAGAAATGGCGAGCATTAAGCCCCGTCTATACTCCGTTACATCCGTATTTTTAGTACCAAAGTACATGGCAAAAATAGCGATAAAGACCGTTGCGATAAACACTACCAGACTTGAGTGTTGCTGTTCAGAGATAGAAGTGAATAAGGAACCAATTGCCTTTAATTGCAAGGCGATATAAGGAATAGTTGCCAGCAGAGCGATGATTGTAACCAGCAAAGCTACAATTTGGCGTTTTCCATATCGAGCACTAATAAAGTCTGCAATGGTACTAATGTGCTGTTTTTTGCTAACCAATATCAATTTACGAATAAACCGATAAAACACCAAATAAACAATAATAGGGCCTAATAATATGGGTAAATATAACCAATTGTCTCGACTCGCTTGACCCACCGCACCAAAAAATGTCCATGCTGTGCAATAAATGCCTAATGCAAGCGAATAGACCAAGGGATTTGACGTGAGCCATCGGGATGTCGGTGTATTTCGATCACCCCATTTTGCGATCCAGAATAACAAACAAAGATAAATTAGTGCGAGTGCAAGCCATCCAAACGACATGTATTTTCCCAACAAACGATTAACAATTCAAACTGTATCATATTCTATCAGTGGCCTACGACCACTAAGACCATCGTCTCATTTTACCTTTTTTAGCTAAGAGATACAGTACCCCTAACAATGTTAATGTCAGGTTTTGCAGTGGTTTAGCTTAAATTAGCGGAAAAAATGCAATTCAACATCACTGACAGCAAAGGCTTACGTTAGCAAAATGTTAAACAAATACATCTTATTAACTTGGTGAGGAACGTAAAGATGGCTTTTAAAAATGAAGGGGATCAGAAGGCTTACTGGAACGAGAATTTATCTCTCCTGTTTAAACTTCTAATTGTATGGTTCGTCGTCTCGTTTGGCGCCGGTATTATTTTCGTTGAGGTACTGAATCAAATCCAGTTTTTCGGGTTTAAACTTGGTTTTTGGTTTGCACAACAGGGCTCAATATACGTGTTTGTCGCACTTATCTTCATCTACATGAAGAAAATGAATGCCATAGACAAAAAATACGGCGTGGAAGAGGAATAACTGATGAGCGTACAAATATTAACATTTATAATTGTTGGGGCATCATTTTTGCTCTATATGGGCATTGCTGTTTGGGCGCGTGCTGGAACAACTAATGACTTCTATATTGCTGGTGGTGGCGTTCATCCAATATTGAACGGCATGGCAACGGCTGCTGATTGGATGTCTGCTGCTTCTTTCATTTCTATGGCAGGTTTAGTTTCATTCATGGGATATGACGGTGCAGTTTATTTGATGGGATGGACTGGCGGTTACGTGCTTCTCGCACTTTTGTTAGCTCCTTATTTGCGTAAATTTGGCAAATTTACGGTGCCAGATTTCATCGGTGATCGCTACTATTCGCAAACAGCCAGAACGGTTGCTGTGATTTGTGCCATTTTCGTGTGCTTTACCTACGTAATTGGTCAAATGCGTGGTGTCGGTGTTGTCTTTAGTCGCTTCTTAGAAATTGAGTTATGGCTCGGTGTTGTTATCGGTATGGGTGTGGTTTTTTTCTACACCGTACTTGGCGGCATGAAAGGTATCACTTACACTCAAGTTGCTCAATTCTGCGTCATGATCTTTGCCTATATAGTTCCAGCAGTCTTTATCTCAATCATGTTGACAGGCCACGTACTGCCGCAAACTGGCTTTGGTGCCACGTTATCTGATGGTTCGGGTATGTTTTTACTCGAAAAGCTGGATATGTTGTCAACCGACTTAGGTTTTAATGAATACACTTCAAATACTAAATCATATTTAGATATATTCTGTATTACTTTTGCTCTTATGGTCGGTACCGCCGGTTTACCTCATGTAATTGTTCGTTTCTTCACTGTACCTAGAGTAAGTGATGCACGAAAGAGTGCCGGTTGGGCTTTAGCATTTATTGCTATCCTTTATACGACCGCACCTGCACTTGCTTCTTTTGCTCGTGTGAACATGATTGAAACTATTAATGGGCCTGACGCTACGGGTATGTCTTATGCTGAAGCGCCAAGCTGGATTAAGAATTGGGAAAAAACCAATCTCATCTCGCATGACGATAAAAATGGTGACGGTAAAATGTTCTACTCAGGCGATGAGCGTAACGAGATGACAATTGACCGTGACATTATGGTTTTGGCTAACCCAGAAATCGCGAATTTACCAGCTTGGGTAATCGCATTAGTCGCTGCTGGTGGGGTTGCCGCTGCGCTGTCAACGTCTGCAGGTTTGCTATTGGTGATATCAACATCGGTCTCGCATGATTTACTCAAACGAAACTTGATGCCAAATATTTCGGATAAGAAAGAGCTGCTATCAGCGCGTATCGCTGCGGGGGTAGCTATTCTAATAGCGGGTTACTTTGGCATAAATCCGCCAGACTTTGTGGCCGCCATTGTCGCCTTTGCCTTTGGTCTTGCTGCTTCAAGTTTCTTCCCAGTAATCATTATGGGTATATTCAGCAAGCGTATGAACGACAAAGGCGCTATCTCTGGCATGATTACAGGTATTGTATTCACGGCTGCTTATATAATTTACTTTAAGTTTGTTAGCCCTGAAATGAATCAACCTGACAACTGGTTATTTGGAATTTCTCCAGAAGGTATTGGTACTATCGGTATGATAATTAACTTTGTTGTTGCGTTTGTCGTATTCAAGTTTACGGATGACGCACCTCAAGAAATCCAAGATCTGGTTGAAAGCATTCGTTTCCCTAAAGGGGCTGGTGAAGCCCAAGCTCACTAGTAAAATGTAAAATGTAACATGCAAAAGCCCAGCTATGCTGGGCTTTTTTATCACTGTAAACTACAACTAATGTGCCTATACTTGTTATCCCAATAAGGAGTTATTTATGCATGTTGTACCACCGCAGGTGACTGATTTTCTAAAACAATCAGGACCTTTTGATATGCTAGATAGCGAACAGCTTCATGCTATTGCTCGACATTCTCATATTATTTATTTAGCGGCTGAGAACCAAGAAGAGATGCTTACAAGGCATAAAAACTCACTTTACTTGATTCAAAGCGGCCAGTTTTCTGTTAAGGATTGTGACGGTGCACTTAAACATTTAAGTGATGGTGACTACTTTGGCTACGCTGCTTTATTGGATAATGTTAGCTATAAACTTGATGTCACTATTGACAGCCCTGGACTTGTCCTTTGTATCCCAAAAGAGTGGTTTGATAAAGCCACGTCGCATCCTAGAATTAATCAGTTTTTTAATGCGGCCAAAGATGATGTTTTGCAGCATGATGCGGTAACTGACTCAAATTCGATGTGGCTGCATAAGCCTCTATTTGAAATTATACAAACACCCCCTATAACTATTTCACAAACTGGCTCTATACAAAGTGCCGCAGCGTTGATGCGTCAGAAGCGTATCTCATCCGTTTTGATCATTGAACACGATCAATTGCTGGGTATTGTAACCGACCGTGATTTGCGTAACAGAGTGGTTGCAGTCGGCCTCAATATGCAGCTAACGGTAAAACAAATAATGACTGAAAATCCAGCTTATTTAACGAAGAATAAAACCTTGTTTGATGCGGTTTGTTTGATGAATGAGAAATCCATTAACCACTTGCCCGTGCTTGATGAAATGACCAAAATACCGGTTGGTATGATCACGGCAACAGATATTTTTAAACAACAACGCAATAATGTATTGTTTGTTATTAGTGATATTTCAAAAGCCAATAATCTATACGAACTAACTCGTTGTTCTTGGCAATTACCGCATTATTTTGCTTCTAGTGCTAAGCGTCCCGGCGATTTTGATATTGTGGGTACAGTGCTCTCGCAAGCTACTGACGTAATGACGCGTAAATTAATTACCTTTTTCCAGCAACAAAATGGTGAGGCACCTATGCCTTATTCTTGGTTAGTTTATGGATCACAAGCCCGTGAAGACCAAACAATGGGGTCTGATCAAGACAATGCGTTACTGTTGGCCGATGAACCAAATGAAGAGCAGGCAGCGTATTTTGAAAAAATGGCGAAATACGTTTGTTTAGGATTGGGGAAATGTGGCATAAAACTATGTGATGGCAATATTATGGCATCAAACCCCAAGCTTCGCATGTCTTTGCAAGCGGCTATTGAACAATCTAAAGGATGGGTTCGCCAACCCACTCCTGCCGCTATGCTGTCGTTTAATATTTTCTTAGATGTTCGTTCTGCTGCGGGCGACCCAAGCTTGTTTTCACGTTTGCAAGAAGAACGAAAAACAGGGTTCCAACAATCTATGTTTTTGGCTGCTTTAGCGCGTCAAGCAAATGAAGGTTCAGTGCCGCTGTCTATGTTTCAAAAGTTTGTGTACGTAAAAGATAAGAAAGTCAAAGACAGTATTGATTTGAAGCACACAGCCATTGCCATTATCAATAATTTAGTGCGGATCCATGCACTGGCGAATGGAATTACAATACCGTCGACTGTGGGAAGGTTAAATGCTTTACCGGACAATAGCGGTGTTTCCTCAGAAGATATTAAGAACTTAAGAGATATTTGGTTATTTTTAAACCGACTAAGGTGGCGTCATCAACTCCACAATAAAGTACAAGATAACTTTATTCGTGTGAGTGATTTATCGTCCATCGAAAAGCATCAATTGAAAGCTTCGTTTCAGGCGATACACAGAGCACAACAAACCGCAGTGCTTAAATATTCTGGAGGCATAGGCTAGTGATTTCACTATTTTCCAAACTATTCAAACGCCAGCTAACCCTGCCTGATAAATGGAAATCGATGCGTATAAAAGACACCCCTCTTTTGTCCATCGATCTAGAGCTTACGAGCTTGGATACAAAAATCGCCAAAATAACGTCTATCGGCTGGGTTAAGGGAGAACACCAGAGTATCGATTTAAGTTCGGCATTTTACACTGTTGTTCGTGCGTCGGGAGATTTGCAGCAAAGCCCTGTTATACATGGCTTAACTGCAAGAGATTTGCTAAAGGGTGAGCATGTTAAAACGGTGATTGGGCAATTGCAAGTATTTGCCAGTTCGCATATTTGGGTTTTACATAATGCCAGTCTAGATATGCAGGTATTGGACAGAGTTGCACATAATCTCGGCATCTCTAATATTGAAATTACGACCATTGACACCATGATGCTAGAGCTTTATTTTCTTAATAAAACCCAAGATATGGTAAAGCAAGGTGCAGTCACACTAGAAAATTGCCGTCATCGATATGGTTTACCCGAAGCACCAAATCACAATGCATTGGATGATGCACTTGCGACTCTTTCTCTCAGTTTTGCGCAATTGTATAAATTTGACAAACAGTCCTCAGCGCCTCTTTCGGATTTATTGCATTCCAAGGCCATTAAAATATATCGTATTGGAGAGGCGTGAGTTGAATCACGATTTTCTGTAATGTAAGAGTTTTTGTATTATTAATACTTGAGCATCGCAATGTAGTCGTTGAGGTGCAGCGAAAACTAAATGCATCGTGCTGGACTCATGAATAATGAGAAAAATAGTCAATTTGGTAATATATCAGTCAGCCGTGCTTAACATACCAGATATAAAAAATGCCAGTCAGGGTATCTGACTGGCATTAACTACAATATAACGATTTGACTTATTCTTAGAAGGTGTAACGAACACCCACTTTGATACGCCAAGTAGATTCTTCCGGTCTAAACTCATTCCAATTACGAAGGTCTGAACCTCTGAAGCGTTCTTCATATTGGTAGCGACCGTCGTCTGAAAGACCTCTTAGGTCAAACAAAGACTGTTGAGGGAAACGCATCTCATATATCTGCCCCCAATCATCGTTTAGTAAGTTCGCTAAATTATCAACAGTAAGATACACCATGCTCTTATGACTATCGGTGAAACCGGGAAGTTCTTGAGTAATATTCAAGTCCATCGTAGTTATCCACGGTTGAGTTGTTGCGTTCTTAGGAGCATAGCCACCTTGATAAGCAGCAAGTCCTGCTTCATCAATAATCACTTTCATTTCTTCATACGTTAGACGACCACCGTCAAAGTCCATGTTCGGATCATCTGGGCCACTTGGCAAATACACTTGATAAACTGAATTTGAGTACAGTGATGGTTGGTCACCGAAATCATCATCTCTAAATAAGCCAAGCGTATATGTCAAAGGACGGCCTGAACGACGTGAGAAGAACAAATCAAACGTTGTGTCATATCCATCAAGGAACTGAGTTTTGTAACCGAGATTAAGGACAAATCTATGCTCAGTTTCAAAATCGGTAGTACCAATTAGCGGCTGATTTCGGTTCAAGTTGACGTTAAATTGGTAATTAGAAATAGAACGTGAGCTCGAACCAGGGTTTGCATTTGTAATATCTTGATTAGTATAAGACATATTCATACTAACGCCGTTGTCCCAGCTCTTCTTCAAGCTAGTTGTCCAGATAATGCTGCGGCCATTGTCATCCGCATTAGTAAGCGCTATATCGAAGTTATCTGCTAAGTCGCCCTCGTAACGGCTCTCGTAAATAATACGTTTGCCATCAAAAGTGCGTTCACCACTATCTACACGAGAACTATCAATCCAAAAAGAAGCGTCTGATTGCTTCACATAATTAACTTCGGTGCTCCAATCAAAACCGTCTCCTAAATAAGGAAGATCAAAATTCCAATCGAAACCTAACTGATAGCGCCAATCGGATGGCATTTCATAATCTTTTGACACATAGTTGGTGCTGCCTGTGCCTGATTGAAGAGCATCTAAGGCCGCTTGAGGTATACGCGTAAAGTCAACGTTAGCTGGATCGCGTGCTATTTCGGTTGATACACTTGCTGGCAATTCAACAAAGGTAATACCGTCATTCGTAAATGAGTTGACCACCCAAACATTTGGCTTACCACCACTATATTTACCAACGCCACCACGAATTGTCATATCGTCATTTAGGTAATATTTAAAGCTTGCGCGAGGTAAGATAATATCTAAACCATCAAGATTTTCGGTATTGTCAAAGCCATAAGTATCTACAAAGTTCGGGTTTAGGTTCGGCTTATCACTTGATGCTAAATATTCGTAACGAACACCAAACGATACGTCTAGTTCATCTGAAACAACCCAATTATCTTCTACATAAAACACATGAGTTTCGCGCGTTGCGTCATACGCAGTATCGTTTGCGTCATTTGTAAACGCGTTCTTATATGCAAAGCCTTGGCCTCTAAAGTCATCAGGCGCACGGTTAGCGAAATCTTCTAAACCGGTTGTACTGTCAAAACGGTCATCATCAAATGACCATACTCCTAAAGAGCTTTCTGCGAATAAGTTAAACAAGTTTAAGTTTTCGTAATGATAGCCAAAGTTAATACTATGGTCACCGGTCAAATAGTTAGCATCAAAATTAAGCCGTAAAGTTTCCGTTTCTGCTTTGTTTGCGTGTCTAAACGCATCAGTACCGAAAACTATATCACCATTATCTGATGCAATATTAACTTCACCAAGACTTGAATTAGTTAATGAATTTGCTTCTGTATTTTTATAGCTCATCGAAATTTCAGTTGAAAAGCCGTCATTCCAATCTGAAAACACACGAGCAGCAAAATTGGTCGACTCTGTATTTAACTCATAAACATTGGAGTTCATGATGATTTCATCATCAGCGTCGGTGTTATTTCTATCTTCAGAATTGTCTTGATATTGAAAAGTAAAGTCCGCTCTGTGCTGGTCGTTTATATTCCAGTCAAGTTTCAGTAGGAACTTTTCATCTGTTTCTTCCGGATCACCAGATACTTGATCCGTCAGGCCGTATACGTCGCCTAAAATTTGAAAGAAGCTATCAATTTCTGCTTGTGTAATTTGACTCTGATTTGCACCACTGCCGATGCCATAAAGAACTGGAGTCTCTTTTTGGAAGTTTTCGTAGTTGACGAAGAAAAATAGTTTATCTTCAAGTATTGGACCGCTATAGCTTATACCATATGTACTTTCTTTGCCCGTAGCAAAGTTTTCCACCGGTGCATCCGAGTTAAATTGAGGATCTTCGTCGGTTCTTTTGTTTTCAGGATCACCTGAGAAATTATCATTCTTAAATTCGTAAAATGTAGAACCTTTAAACGTATTGGTTCCTGATTTTGTAACCACATTTATGATACCACCAGAGAAACCACCTTGCCTGGTATTAAACGGAGTAGTGTCGATCGAAATTTGCTCAACGGCGTCTAATGAAATAGGTGAACGCTGTGCAGGATACCCTCCCGAGTTCAAGCCGAAATCATCGTTTTGGCCAATCCCATCTACAGTGATACTGTTAAACTTAGAGTTTTGGCCACCAACGCTCAGGTCACCGCTAGCGTCTACAACTGCCAATGGGTTATTACGAACAATATCTTTCAGATCTCGATTGAACGAAGGCATTCTCGCGATTTCTTCTTGGCCATAGGATGAACGAGCACCCGTTGCATCAAAAACAGTAGCAGTGCCGGTTACTTGGATGCGTTCAACATTATCTGATTCAAGTCTCTGCACTAAGCGGTAAGTTTCACCAAGATTTAAAAATACATTCGTCACAGTAGTGTCTTTATGTACGTCGGAGTCAATTACCACTTCGTATGGACCGCCTACTCGAAGACCTTTCGCAATAAATGCACCCTGGGCATTGGTTTCCATTTCTTTAACGGTGCCGGATGGTATGTGTTTGATTATTATTTTCGTATTCGCTGCGGGTGAGCCTGTCGGTGTTGTAATCATGCCGCGAATATCTGATGATGTTGATTGGGCTTGCGCGATTCCAGTCAAGCTAATTGACATCGCTACTGCAATCGCAATGCGATTGAGTTTTGTTTTTTTAAACATTGTCTAATCCCTAAATGTTCTTTGTTATGAACTTTTATTGAATGCGTTGGTCTTATTCGCCAACAGGTTATTTTTAATCGTTTTCTAAGAACGATCTATCTATCTACTCGGTTAGTGTACCAGATTAATAACGACACTTTTATTACGCAATGACTTTCGCAGCGTTTATTCGAAGCGTTTATTCGAAGCAATACGCAGTGAGATGGTGTTGTCAGCGCTTTATAAACTATTGACTGCAGTGCCCAAGGCCAAGTGAATTCTTAGGGTGGTTGGCGTAAATAATGTTTATCAGTAAAAAAACATAGCAATGTAAAGAACGAAAAATGAAATTTCAAATATAACAATGCCGCTTAACTTTTTTTATTGGCACCGTTTTGTATTCTATTTTGAGAAGACCAGCAACTTTTTCTTGAAGGTTGTTGCGCCGTTAATAACGTCATAGAACCCCAAGCTCAGTTAAACGCTCAGTGAGATAAGTGCCCGCAGTATGTCGTTCGGATAATTTTACATCAGGTCGTGGATGCAAGAACAGAGGTAATGAAATACGCGACTTTGTTATGTCTGTGCCTTCAGGATTAACAACTCTGTGCGTTGTTGATGGGAAATATTGGCCAGACGCTTCTTGTAACATATCACCAATGTTGACAATCAAGTTACCGAAATCGCAGGGTACATCTAACCAACTGCCGTCGGTTGCTTTTACTTGCAGGCCGGGCTCATTTGACGCAGGTAACAATGTGATTAGATTAATGTCTTCATGCGCTGCTGCGCGAATGGCATCAATTTCTTCATCACCACCTAGGGGCGGATAGTGCAGCACTCTCAAGAGGGTTTGCCCACTGTCCTCAATCATATGGGAGAGTGGCATGCTGTAATGCTTGCTTACGGCGTCAGGTGATTCTTTTTCTATCCAATTTAGTAACTGAGCGGCTAGCGCTGACGTGTTTTGGTAATAATTACTGAGTTCACTCTTCAATTCTGCGGGACACTGACCCCACGGATAATAATGAAAGTATTCCTTTATGTCTTTTTTCTTAAAGCCTTTCGCAATTTCTGACACGCTTTGTGGAAAGTAACCGTCTTGAGTACCCTTATTGTAAAGGTACTGGTGTTTTGACTCACGATCAAAAAATGTTTGCCAGTTAGCGTAAATACTGGAGACTAACGTTTGCTCAATTGGATGATTTTTTAAAACGCCAAAGCCTGTCTGACGCAATGATTCAACAAATTTCTGCGGCGCATCGGATGCGGTAAAATCTACGGCTTCTAATTTCATATTTTCGTGAACCTATATCTGTTTAATTGATTAACCTGAAACTGCTGGGTTTGATGTTGATTCAATCAAACTCGCTCTGTTTGGTCATACTTCAAGTGACTAGAACACGTCATTTCACTTTTTTGTTTTCTACTGTCTTTTCTGGGATAAAAATTTACAAACTTAAGGTAATAAATATGCCAGCAAGTGCGGCACTCATTAAATTCGCTAACGTGGCCGCAAATACCGCTTTCAAACCCAACTGCGCAATCTCTTTGCGTCTGGCTGGGGCAAGAGCGCCTATACCACCCATCAATATTGCAATTGATGAAAGGTTAGCAAAACCACACAATGCAAATGTCACTATAGCTTGAGTGATGGGCGATAACTCATCGGCATATTTGATAAAGTCTGAGTACGCAACAAACTCATTCACGACCACTTTTTGGCCAATAAAACTGCCAGCTAAATTTGCTTCGTTCCACGGCACGCCAATTAACCATGCTATTGGTTGAAATACGTAGCCCAAAATAAGCTGTATCGATAGCTCCTGTTGATCAAACATTGCGCCAATACCACCAAGCATGCCGTTTAGCAGGGCAATTAGCGCGATAAACGCGAGTAACATTGCACCTACATTCACCGCCAGTTTTAAGCCTGCACTTGCGCCACTTGCGGCAGCGTCGAACACATTAGCATATTCTTCATTATCGGCTTTGACATCGGTCAAGCCTTCATTAGTTTTTTTGGTTTCAGGCTCCAACATTTTAGCCATTAATAACCCACCTGGAGCAGCCATAAAACTAGCGGCTAACAGGTACTTTAATTCTATCCCCAAACTAGCATAACCTGCCATGATCGAACCCGCAATTGAGGCTAAACCACCGACCATAACTGCAAACAATTCTGAACGCGTCATGGTCGGTAAAAAAGGTTTGATAATAAGCGGGGCTTCGGTTTGGCCTACAAATATATTAGCAGCTGCAGACATTGATTCAGGTCTGCTGGTGCCGAGTATTTTCTGCAATGCGCCGCCTATTATGCGAATAACAACAGACATAATGCCCAGATGATAGAGAACGGCAATTAATGATGAGAAGAATATGATGACAGGCAAAACATTAATGGCAAATATAAAGCCTAGTGACTCACTGCCCAGTAAACCGCCAAATAAGAATCGAATACCTTCTTCGCTGTATGAAATAACATTCGCTACATATACCGTTAGGCTATTGAGAAAGTCGATACCTCCTTGTGAATATAATATAAAGGCGCCCAATAAGGCCTGAATAGCAAAAGCGCCAATGACGGTTCGCCAATTGATACTTTTCCTTGCCGAAGAGAACAAAAAAGCCATGCCTAATAAAAAGGCGATCCCTAATAATCCTGTCATTTAATTTTCACTTTTTTTTTATTTTAGTTTACGCTACTACCGATTTGCCTTCCAGTAAGTAAGAACATAAAACATCCACTGCCAAGTGATTCTCACCTCCGTGGGGTACGATCAGGTCAGCAAATGTTTTGCTAGGTTCTATAAACCGATGATACATCGGTTTGACTGTCTCTTCATACTGTTTTGCAACGGAGTTGATAGAACGTCCACGCTCTTGGGTATCACGCAGCATTCTTCGCATTAAACAGACATCAAGGGGCGTGTCGACAAACACTTTGATGTCGAATTGGTCGAATAATTGAATTTGTGTCAGTAACATAATCCCTTCAAGAATAATAATAGGCGCTGGACTAATAACGTCAAAGTCGGGAAGTCGAGTATGTGTAACGTAACAATAACTTGGATATTCAATGCTACTACTACCGGTATTCAACTCCTGTAAATGTTGATTTAATAAGTCATGTTCAAAAGCATCAGGGTGGTCATAGTTAGTATTGATACGGTCACCCATCTCTATGTGGTCTTGAGCTTTATAGTAGTGATCCTCTTGCAGCACGAGCACTTCACGACCGTGTTGGCGTAATTTTAATGCTAGATTTTGTGTAAAAAGTGATTTTCCTGAACCTGATGCACCTGATATTGCAAGTATAATTGGTTTTTGCATGGATCTAGTTTAAGTCGGTAATAATAGTAGACATAGGATACCCTTTCGGTCCATTTCGATCAATTTAAGCTTTTGTAGTCGCTAGTATTATATGAAGATGCTGCTTAATTATACCGCCATGCCTTAAAATTGACGCTAGTTTATATCAACTGCTTATCATTTTTTTATTTCGCGCAGAAGCTTAGAAAGTTACTATACTAACTTCAGGCCAAGGACAGTAATGTCATGCTTAAACTCTAAGCAAGCCTGTAAATTAGACAATAATAAGTTTTACGAGAAAAAGACTGAACTAAAAACTGACACAGAAATTATGCTATATCTGCAATGATTAAAGTGAAACGCATTGCTTAAGTAGTGGTCAACTTGCAGCGTGTGGTTTGTATATTCTTTATGTACAGAGTTATGTGCGATTAATGCAGTTTGGTTCTATAATAATATTCAACAAAAGTAATCTTGTAATAAAAACGTCACAATATGTCTGATACACTATGCGCCAAAAAAGCAGGCACAGCGAATAAGTTTGCTATCAATTAGAAACTACTTTGCACTCTTATCAAAATATATGCGGAGTGCAGCCTATATCAAATTATAAACTCACATAAAACAGGAAAACATAATGTTTAGAAATACAAAGCTTAGTCGCACAGCAATTGCCGTTGCTATGTCGATTGGTATGTCAACTGCGGCGATGGCGCAAGTTACTTCCTCAGGAATGACTGGGAGTATAGTCGGTCCTCAAGGAAATCCAGCTGCAGGGACCGTAGTCACTGTTACTCATGAACCTACCGGCGCAACTAAAACTGTTACAGTTAGTGAAAACGGCACTTTCAACCTTACTGGATTGCGTGTTGGTGGACCTTACACCATAAAGCTTGACTCAACGTCTCTCAATGATGAGACTATTACGGGTGTATTTTTGACCCTGGGTGAGGATTATCCAATTGAAGTTGCTCTTGTATCAGACGAAGATGTTGAGCGTATATCAGTTACCGGTTCTCGCATGAACAGCGTTGCTTTTGGAAAAAACAGCCCTGCCACAACGTTTGGAATTGATACTTTAGAAAATGTTCCAGCTATCAACCGCGATATCACTGACATTCTGCGCATAGACCCAAGAGTTTATGTGGATGAAGCGGGTCAAAACTCAATCCAGTGTGCGGGTAAAAGTCCTCGTTTTAATAGTTTGACTGTAGACGGTGTTCGATTGAGTGATTCATTTGGTTTGAATTCAAATGGCTATCCAACCGAAAGAATGCCTTTTTCTTTCGACGCTATTGAGCAGGTTGCGGTTGAATTAGCGCCAGTGAGTGTTATTTATGGTGGTTTTACAGCATGTAATATTAACGCTGTAGCCAAAACGGGTACTAATGAATTTCACGGTTCAGCCTTCTACGACTATACCAACGATTCATTAAAGGGTGATTCGCTTGAGGGTGATAACATAGCCCTTAGTAGCTTTAACGAGAAACGCTTCGGTTTCACCGTTGGTGGTCCACTTATTCAAGACACGCTATTCTTTTTCGCTGCATACGAAAAATTAGAAGGCAATAACTTATTCGAACGCGGTGCAACTGGTTCTGGTGCGGTAGTTGAGGTTGAAGTTACTCAAGCTGAATTAGATGAAATTGCTTCTATATCAAACAACCTTTATGGTTTTGATCCAGGCGGTATTCCTGCGAGTTTAGCGAATGAAGATGAAAAACTTCTGATTAAATTAGACTGGAATATTAACGAACAACATCGTGCGTCATTCACATATAATTACAATGATGGTTTGAATTTTAATCAGTCTGATGGTGATGACAGTGAGTTTGAATTTGAAAACCATTTGTATGAGCGTGGTGCTGAATTAACTTCATTAGTAGGCTCTTTGTACTCAGATTGGACTGATAGTTTTTCTACTGAAATTCGCATCGTTGACCAAGAACTAGATAATCGCCAGAACTCACGTGCGGGAGATGGCACTATTGGTGGCAATGATTTCGGTGAAATACGTGTTGAACTTGACAATGTAGATGTCTACCTTGGATCGGACGACAGTCGTCAAGCTAATGACTTAAATTGGGAACAGTTTGGCATTATTCTCCGAGGCACTTACTACTTTGACAATGACCATACGGTAACGTTCGGTTATGAACGCGATGAATTAGACATATTTAACTTATTTGTGCAGCATACGGAAACTGAAATCCGCTTTGACGGTATTGAGAATTTCCGCAACGGATTCGCAGATGCTATCTATTACAACAATGCACCATCAGGCAATCCTCTCGACGCTGCTGCGGATTGGGGCTATGCCGTTAATTCTTTGTATATTCAAGACAGCTTCTACCTAACAGATGACTTGTCAGTTACCGCGGGTTTGCGCTATGAATGGTATACATCTAGTGATGCGCCAGCAGAAAATGCACAGTTTGTTGAACAATATGGTTTTAGCAACAGCGGCACGATTGACGGCGAAGGTCTTCTCCAGCCACGAATTGGCTTGAACTACACGTTGAGCGACAACACAGAACTTCGCGGTGGTCTTGCCTTATATAGTGGTGGTAACCCTAACGTCTGGTTGTCTAACAACTTTTCTAACACCAACGTCACTCAGTTTGGTGCACGAGGCAGGGACTATGGCTACACCGACGGTTCGCGTTCCTTGTTCGATGCTGATGTCGTTTACTCCGGTCTTGAAGCTGGCGTGCCAAATGGCCCAGGCTATGGTGTGCCATCTGAGATGTTTGATGCAGTTGCAGGTGGAACGGGTGCAAACTTTGAAGTCAACTATTTAGACCCTGATTTCAAGCTGCCAAGTGAACTGAAACTCACTGCCGGTATGACACATTTAACGGATTCTGGCTATGTATTTGACGTTGATTTAATTATATCTCGCACTTACGACGCCGCTATTGTTTTGAAGGGTGATTTAGTTGAAGAAGGCGTAACTGATAATGGTTATATCGACTACGCAAGTCCTAACATTGACGCCTTTAAATTAACTAACTCTTCAGCTGATTCGACCTCTTTGAGTCTCGCTGGCAGCATGACCAAGAGTTGGGATAACGGTATTCAGTTAACAACAGGTTATGCCTACAGTGACGCTGAAGATTCACAGCCAATGAACAGCGCCGTTGCGTTTTCAAACTACCAGTTCCGCGCTTATACTAATCCGAACGAACAAGTTTCTTCTCTGTCGGATTGGAACATTGAGCACCGTATTACCGTTGATTTTCGTTACACGGTTGAGCTAATTGATGGTTTGCAAACTCGTTTCTCGGCCTTTGGTTTAAGCCAATCTGGCAGTCCATATAGCCGCGTGCTAGAGAATGGTAACTCAGAATTTGGATTTACACCTTTCCTTGAAAGATTTGATAGCGGCAGTGGTGCAGTGCTACCAATTGGGTCGTCACGTAACTCAATGGAAAGTTCATGGTGGACAAAAGTCGATATCAGTGTAAGACAAGACATACCAGCGTTTGCTGAAGGCCACAGTGCTAATGTTTACTTTATTGTCGACAACTTCACCAATATGTTAAACGACGACTGGGGTGTTTTGTATGAAGCGCCTAACATCGTTCGTATTGGTGATACTACACCGGAAACTCGTCAGGGTGATGCATCTCAGTGGGAACTTCGTTTTGGTGTACAATACAAGTTCTAAAACCTAAACTAGGTTAGTTGAACTGCCTACTTTTTGAAGAGCCTGCTTTAATTGAGACTCTTTAATAAGGCCACTATAGAGGCTTGATCTCGGTATTGTACCGAACTCAAGCCTTTTTTTTGCAACTAACGAGCATATTGACTTTCTTAACACACTAATACGGTGAGTCGCATATAATCTTGGTTATTGAACAGTTGCCTGAGTTAGACCGGAAATAAGTGATGGCAGTATGAGTACTTGTCCCCTCAGATCGGTGTTTGATAGGTTTTTATTGAAACGGCGAGTATTTTTTAATTCGTTCATAACGCCCCAAAAGTGATATTCAACTTTCGGGGCTATTGCGGTCTTCGAGTTTTTTTTGTCGCTGCGATTTGTTAATTGGAAGGTACTGAAGTAACAATTATGACAAGCGAGCTTTAAACTCTTCGTACGTAAACTCTTTTAGCAAATCAAAGGAGTTATCTTTTCGTAAAATTCCCATACTCGGATGTTCCACACCATTAAAAAAAGTTGTTTTAACCATGGTGTAATGCAGCATATCTTCAAACACTAATCGGTCACCGGCCTTTAATTTATTATCAAAGCTGTATTCCTCAATTACGTCACCGGCTAAGCAAGAGTTGCCACCTATTTTGTAGGTAAATGCTTTTTCGTTGGGCATACCAGCATCACTAATTTTAGGTCGGTATGGCATTTCCAGTACATCAGGCATATGCGCTGTGGCACTGATATCCATTATCAGAATTTGTTGTTCATTTTCAACAATGTCGACAACTTCGGCAACCAATGCACCCGCTTGCCAAGCAACAGCTGAGCCAGGCTCCATAATAATACGTAAATTTGGATACTTTTCTTTAAAAGTGACCAAGGCCTTAATTAAATGTTCAAGGTCATAACCTTCTTTTGTCATCAAATGACCGCCGCCCAAATTTAACCATTTTAGCTTAGGTAGATACCTTGAAAACTTTTTCTCTATCGCGTGCAATGTACGCTCAGTCGCAAACGAATCACATTCACATAAATTGTGTACATGGAATCCGTCAACACCAGTTAAGTCCTGACCTTCCAGTTGAGACGCTAAAATTCCTAAGCGAGAACCAGGTGCACAAGGGTCGTATAGCGGCGTGTCAGCCTCTTGAATCTCTGGGTTCACTCGTAAGCCTGCAGAAACCGAGCTTTGCATAACTTGCTCTTTAAATCGATCCCATTGGCTCATGCTGTTGAAAGATAAGTGATGCACTAAATCTAAAAGCTGGTCCATGTCTTTCTGCTTGTAGGCGGGAGAATAACAATGCACTTCGCCGCCCATTTCGTAATTGGCAAGCTTTGCTTCCCAAACAGCACTTGCTGTTGCACCCTTCAAATACTGCTTGATCAACGGAAAAGTTGACCACATTGAAAAGGCTTTGAGCGCCAAAATGATATCAACGCCTGCCTTATTTTGAACGTATTGCATCAGTTGCAAATTTTGTTCAAGCTTCGCTTCGTCACAAACGTAACAAGGAGAAGGAATATCGTCTCTTAAATATCTATTTGTCATTGAGTCTTATCTCACTACTTCGCGAACGGGCTGCGTTCGCATTCAATAACATGCCAAGGTAGGCCATGTTCCTTTAGCATCGCCATAAAGGGGTCTGGATCGAATTGCTCCATGTTCCATACGCCTGGTTTTTTCCATGTATTGTTTAACATCAGCGCTGCACCAATCATGGCAGGGACACCGGTGGTGTAAGAAACTGCTTGCGCGCCAACTTCTTCATAACAAACGGCATGTTCACAGTTATTGTAAATAAAAATAGTTTTTTCTTTGCCGTCTTTTATGCCCGTTACGTAAGTACCAATGCAGGTTTTTCCGGTATAACCTTCGGCTAGAGAACCAGGATTAGGTAGTACTGCCTTCAAAAATTCCAGAGGAATTATTTGTTGGCCTTGAAAGTCGATAGGGTGAATGCTTGTCATGCCTATGCCTTCAAGCACTTTTAAGTGATTCAAGTAAGCGTCACCAAAGGTCATCCAAAAACGAGCACGTTTTAACGTAGGGAAATGCTTAACTAATGACTCTAGTTCTTCGTGGAACAACAAATAAGAGGCCCTTACGCCGATGTTTTGATAATCTAAATCTTCGCGGACAGTTAATGGGTCAGTTTCTTTCCATTCGCCATTTTCCCAAAAGCGACCCCGTTGGGTTATTTCGCGAATATTAATCTCAGGATTGAAGTTTGTTGCGAAAGCCTGACCGTGGTCACCGCCATTGCAATCGACAATATCCAAATAATGAATTTCATCAAAGTAATGCTTTGCCGCATAGGCCGTGTAAACGTTAGTTACGCCGGGATCGAACCCGCTGCCAAGAAGTGCCATAATGCCGGCATCTTGGAACCTTTGCTGATAAGCCCACTGCCAAGAATATTCGAATTTAGCGACGTCTTTCGGTTCGTAATTTGCGGTATCAAGATAGTCAGTTTTCGTCGCTAAACACGCATCCATAATAGGTAAATCTTGATAGGGCAGGGCAAGATTAATTACCAAGTCAGGTTTCACTTTATTTATTAATTCGATAACGGCGTCCGCGTTATCCGCATCAACCGTAAAAACGCCTTTTAGACGCTCTGCACCTACTTCTTTTTGAAGCGCTTCACATTTTGATAATGTGCGACTCGCCAAATAGATTTCGTCAAATATTTCAGGTAATCGAGCACACTTTTTAACAGTCACGGAAGAAACACCGCCAGCGCCGATTATTAATACACGAGACATAAAAATTCCTTACTAAATAATTTGGCTGCATCGTAACAGCAATTTTTAAATTCACAAGTTTAATGGAAAAGTGCAGATAGTGATAGGATCAGTCTGGAAAATCACAAGTAAAAGGCTTCCCTATTTTAATTGAATTTACCTCAAACTCATAAGGATAGAGTGTTAGGGTGTTTTCACCATTTGCATCGCAAATACTAAACATGAGTGCATCGTTCTCTTCTTGTTGGGGAGATCTAATCGTAGCAGCATACACAAGCATGCCAATGGCCGAGTTTGCTTGTTTTTTACCTGACGCTAACTGACGTTCGAGCTTTTCGATCATGCCAAAATGCGCGCCGTTAGGATGTGTATTATTGTAGTCCTCGTCATCAAGAAAAACGCATTGAATCTGTTTGTCGATTGAGAGTACGGCAAAGGGATACAAAGTTTGTGATCGAGAGAGCATGGCTTCACACAAGTTCAATGCTCTATCAATCATTGATGCATATTGCACCTGCTGTTTCAAAATCATTTTGTGGTTCATGCCGCTGACCTCAACTTCTTTAATTACTGATGGTATATAGACCTTTATTTGCGATCTATATGTGAGTGTTACATATGGGTAATTTAACGGTAAGCACCGTAAAATAGTTCAGTCTAATACTGCGATGGTTTTATATTGATGTATCACTTCGTTAGCGAGCTCCTTGCAATCCACCTGTATGAATGATCAAGATTTTGCTATTGGGGGCAAAATACCCCTGTTGGATAAGCGTTTTGAGGGCGAAAAAACATTTGCCGGAGTAAACCGGTTCAATGCAAATAGGTATGTCTTGTTTCGCTTGTTGCTGATTGACCTCTTTGCAAAACGTCTTTAGCTCAACTGTGCTTTTGGCATAACCACCAAAGTGAAATTGGTGATTGATATGCCAAGGTAAATGAGGTGTGTCCTTGTTTAGGAATTGATTTACCAAGCCCTCTAAATAGCCTTCGCCTTGCAGTACGCCGATGCCGATTATATGTTTTGCAAGTTTTGATGAGCAGTTTTCAATGACACCAGCCATGCTTGCGCCGCTGCCAACAGGCAGTAATATGGCGTCAAAAGGCCTGCTTGAAGTAGCCATATTAATTTCATCTAGCATTGCCTGCATGCCAAAAAGCGCGTCTTGTTGTGAGCCACCTTCTGGAATAATAACATCGGCACTCATTTTTTTACGAAGTGTTGCTAAGTAGTTTTCATCGGTTTTTTGTTGGTAGGTTATCTTGTCCACAAAGACCAAATTAGCATTCCAGTTGTTTAAATCTTGCAAGGTGCGGTTAAACGCTTGGTCTTTTAGATAAGCGCCACGAATAACGGCAGTAAACTTGATATTCAGCTGGTTACAACAATAGCCCAGTGCGTGCAGGTGATTTGAATATGGACCGCCAAAACTGAGTACGTGTGATGCCCGATTGAGCTGAAATTCTTGCAAAGGCTTAGCTAGTTTACGCCACTTATTTCCCGCTATAACGCCATGCAGCAAGTCGTCTCGTTTACACCAAACTTCAACTTTTTTTCTGCTTTCACCAATAAAGAAGCGAGTCCAGGCCGCTTCTATTTTTTGTAAAGGCGAAGGAGTAATAATTGAAAATTGTGTTGCGATACTCTCGGTGCGCGGACAGGTTAACAAAGTTTAATCCTCTATACTGATCTTCTATTGTAGAATACGACGTTATTACTTATATATCATCTGTAATACGACAGATAATGAGGAAGCGACTATGAATTTACCAAAAATAATATTATCTCCGATGCTTTTAGCGCTGTCACTTACTGTTGTCATGTACGCTGCTGGAAGCCATGCAAAAACCCCTGAAACGCCAACTCAATTGAGTGTATCAGGTGCCGCTGCAGCGAATACGCCATTCACCTTTGAGCAGATTTCTGCACAGTATATGCAAAACCCAAAAGTGGTTGGCGAGGCGCGGCTCAAGATTATGTTTTGGAAAATTTATGATGCTAAATTAGCGGCAGCCAACGGCAAGTGGAAGAAGGACACATCTTTTGCATTGTCGCTAACGTATTTACGCGATTTTGATGGCGAAGAAATAGCCAGTCGGTCGGTAGATGAGATGCGAGACATTGGTTACGAAGATGAAGTGTTACTGGCTAAATGGTTTGAACAAATGCGTTCTGTTTTCCCGAATGTGAAAGAGGGTGAAAATATTACCGGCGTGATGGATGAAAATCAACACACGCACTTCTACCATGAAGGCAGGTTGGTTGGTAGCATAGACGATAAATCTTTTGGTCAATCTTTTTTCGATATATGGTTAAATGAAAAAACTTCTGAGCCAAAAATGCGTAAACAGTTGTTAGGGCTTCAATAACCCAGTGCCTAGCTTGTATCTACTATCTCACTAGATAAGCGTAGCGATGTGAGCCGCAGTGAGTATCGAAGCAATATTAAAAAGCCAAAAAATCGCTCAACTCTGTTTTAAGATAAGCGTATCAGGAGTAAAAATGAATTTGTCGAAAATATCAAAAAATGTCAGTAGGCTACTAGCTCTGGCAGCCTCAATTATTGTTTTGGGTGCATGCTCAATATCGTTAGATGCGCAAAAATATGAGCAAATGGAACCTAAGTTTGATATTGAGAGCTTCTTTGACGGTAAAGTGAAAGCGTGGGGAATTGTCCAAAACCGAGATGGTGATGTGGTTCAGCGTTTCATCGTGCATATCGATGGTTATAAAAAGGATGGTAATTTAATTTTAGATGAACGCTTTGAATATGGTTTTGGCGACGGTCCAGAAACACGCGTTTGGACCTTGAGCAAAAATGCGGATGGCACGTATACGGGCAATGCCGGTGACATCGCAGGTGCAGCTAAAGGCACCCCGCATGGGAATGCATTTAACTTCGCATACGAAATGGATTTAGCTGTGGGTGGCTCTACCTACCGAGTGAATTTTGACGATTGGTTTTTTGCCTTTGATGACAAAACAATGATGAATCGTTCGTACATAAAAAAATTCGGCATTGTGATGGCTGAAGTATCGATTTTTATGCAAAAACAGTAAAGTAAAACAGCAATCAATCAGCGTAAAGCATCAACAACGACACAGTTATATTGGGTTGTCGGGGTGGGGGTAATGTATCATCCCTCGGCTGCTAACTTTACTCACGTTGAGGCAGCACAATCTGGCATCCTAAGCCTGATGTTGTTGCTAAGGGATTGTCGATAAAGCCGATGGTGCCTTTGTGCAGGTTGACAATCGCCAACACCAGCGCCAATCCCAAACCATTGCCACTTTTATTTCGGCTACTGTCTTCACGATAAAAACGTTGTGTGAGTTTTTCAAAAGCCGGCGGCATGACGCCAGGACCGGAGTCAAAGACACTGAAAATCATTTCCTTTTGCTGTCCTAATGTTCCGTCATTTAGGGTGACAACAATATTGCCCCCTTCTTCATTAAATTTAATTGCGTTATCTAGGACATTTGCGAAGGCCTGAAATATAAGGTCTTTATCGCAATATAGTGTTACGTTTTTTAAGTTAATGGTCAGCGTCAAATGGATCTTATTGTCCTCAATAACGGGGAAGTAAAGGTCAACTACGTCCTCGAGAATTTGCTTCATATTGTGTTGAGCAAACGCACTGGTTTTTCGTTCAGACTCAATATCTGCAATTCTTAATAATGAGTTAAAGATAGACAATAAATTATCAGACTCTTTTAGAAGTGCAAATTTATCATCGCCCTCAGGCATCACTTCAATATGTGTTTTGAGCCTTGCTAAGGGCGTACGTAAGTCATGTGCAATGTTATCAGACACCGACTTGATGCCTTCAACGGAATACTCAAATTGGTCAAGCATTTTATTCAGCGCCATGGTCAATTTGCTCAAATCATCCCAGTTGCTATCGACCGGCAAGCGCTCAGTTAATTTACCGGTAGAAATGATGTCATCAGCTTTTTCTGAAATAATATTAATACGGTTTACAACATAGTACGCTACCCAAATACTAGTGGCTGAAATTAGGCAAAGGATCAATATCATTATCCAACCAAAGGTTCGGCCAACCCACTGAATAATTTCTATGTCGTCTATATTGCGCCCAATAAGTAATTGATGACCGTTAGTCAAGACCATTATCTTGGCCATAACATCATATTCTTTGGATGCGGCGTCACCAATTTTTAATGACAACATGCCATTTTTGATGCTTTGGGTATCATCGTTCGGCCAAAACAGCATATTGCCAGTAATAAACTTGTTTTTGTCGTTCTTGAGATGATAGAAAAAGTCGTTTCCGTTTTCTGCAATTCTATCATTTAGTGCTTTTTCAACGGCCTTTGAACCGGCAGCTCTATACAGTGAATTAAAGCCTCTTATATCAGCGTTGATGGCCGCTTCTGACTCTCTTATTAGTAAATCGTCATTCGAAATAATGAGGAAGTAGGTAATAAACACCACTCCGATCATTAACAAGCTGGTCAATACAATACTAAGTGTAAAACTAGAGCTGTTTCGAAATGCGCTGATTGCTCTCACTTATTCGGCTCCTAAGCTGTTGGCTCTGATACTAAATACCCAGCTCCACGAATAGTCTCAATAATTTGATAGCTAAAACCTTTGTCAATTTTATTTCTTAGTCTGCTGATATGCACGTCGATCACATTAGTTTGAGGGTCGAAGTTATACTCCCATACTTTTTCTAACAGCATTGTTCTTGTGACTATCTTGCCTTTATTTTTCAATAAGAATTCAAGCAGTTTGAATTCTTTTGATTGTAGATCGATGACAGTATCGTTGCGGGTAACACGCCGATTAATTAGGTCGAGTTTTAACTCACCCAGCACGATTTCGGTAACGATAGGCGTTGCAGGCGCCTGACGAGAGCCAATAATTTCAATACGCGCCAATAGTTCTTCAAAAGCGAAAGGTTTGGTCATGTAATCATCAGCGCCCGAGCGCAAACCTTTTACTTTATCTTCAACTTTGTTTTTTGCACTCAGGATAACCGTTGGCGTTTTATTACCAGACGCTCTAATGGTGTTTAATAGCGCAATACCGTCGACATGCGGTAACATTCTATCCAAAACGATCACATCATATTTGTTGGTAGTGGCCAATAACAATCCTTGTTTACCATCGTTTGCTACCTCGGGGGTGTGGCCTGATTCTTTAAGACCTTTGTTAATGTATTGTGCAACGGTCGAGTCGTCTTCTACGATAAGTATCTTCATTTTAGTCTTTTTCCATTTGACATATTGGCGATTCTTGTGACTTTGCTTATCTGAAAATATCGATAATATTCACGCAATGATTTACAAACGTTAATCCACATAATCGTATATTATAGGTACAAATAGACGACATAAATTTTTTACGTAAAATTTTACAATAAAGACCTATATCCTTTACTTTATCAAGGGAAACCAAATTAGGAGACAAGTATGACAATAGTAGTAATTTGTATGGCAATAGTGGTTTTTATGCCGATGCTGGCGAAAGTGCCTCTAGCCATGATGATGAATAAGCAAGGAGGATACGACAATAGGTTACCTCGTGAACAACAAAAAAACCTAGAGGGTCTGGGTGCTAGGTCAAAAGCGGCCCATGAGAACTGTTTTGAAGCGACCACATTTTTTGCGCCAACGATATTGTTAGTGCTCGCTCTCAATTCAGTTAATCACACCACCGCCTATTTGTGTATTATGTTTGTGGTTGTTCGTCTGGCCTATTTAGTTTGTTATTGGAGCGACTGGCACTTGTTGAGAAGCCTATTCTGGGGTATTGGCATGGTCACCGTAGCCGCTCATTATTACCTGCTGTTAAGTTAAGCAATCAACTAACGTATAAAGCGATAGCGCTCAGGGTAAGGTGTAAAATTTTGAATGATACCTTGAGCTGTTATGCGCTGCGTTTCGAGCCAATATTCAGTGGTCATGAGATCGCCATGTAGTTCTTTTAATATATCTTTAAATACTTTTTTACCCACAATAAAGTGTTCAAACTGTTCAGGAAATACATCAGTAGGACCCACTGATAAAGTATCAATAGCATAGGGGTCGCCGTTTTTAGGTAAACGACGAAACTGACGTTCGGACATGTAGCAAATCTCATCATAGTCGTAGAATATGACTCTTCCGGTTTTCGTTACGCCGAAATTTTTATGCAACATATCACCTGGGAAAACATTTGCTAGGGCTATTTGTTTAATACAAAGACCAAGTTCATCAAGCACATTACGAATTTTTATCGAGTCGGTCTCCTGTTGCAGATATAAGTTAAGTGGCGTCATTTTTCGTTCAATATACATGTGTGAAATTATCACATCGCTTTCTGTGATTGTCAGACTGCTCGCGCAGGTGTCCTTAAGGTATTGCAAGAGTTCTTGGTCAATACGATTGCGCGGAAAACGGAAGTTCACGTATTCATGAGTATCAGCCATACGGCCTACGCGATCGGTGGCTTTTACCAATCGGTAGCGATCTTTAACGTATTCTCGAGTAATTTTTTTACTTTCAGCAAATTTATCCTTAATCACTTTAAATACAACCCCATAAGAGGGTAAGTGAAAAACAGTCATCACTAGTCCTTTTATACCAGGCGCAAGTTCAAACATGTCGGTCGTATTACCACCCGAAGTATTATCTAAATGGGCTAAAAAATTACGATAAAACACGGTCTTACCGTGTTTGTAAAAACCCATTGACATATATAGTTCAAAGTTCTTTTTATGCGGCAATAGCTCTTGTAAAAAAGCAACGACTTCTGCTGGATATTGCGTGTCGGCCATAAAATACGAACGTGCAAAACTGAATATCACACTTAAATGATGTCGCTCAGTTAACAACGCATCGACCATGAGTTTGCCATCATCCGTCATTTGCATGGCGATAACAAAAGGTAATGTTTCGTCGGGCATACAAATGCGGCCTACCAAATAGGCTGCTTTTCCGCGAAAAAAAACAGGTTTTAGCATTTCTACGGCGTGCACGCTAGCCAATTTATCACGATTCAATTGCGCCCTTAACGCCGCGTCCATGTTATCTAAATCGATATCTAGATTATCGAAAGGGGTTTTGAAACGATAAGTATCAAATATAGATTCGTGCATGGCTCTAACAGTGCCAGAAGTATCAAAACTATAAATAACTTTATGTCGGTCTTGGCCAGGTAAATAGCAACGACTAGGCAGCACAAACATCATATTGTCATCAATTTTACCGTGTTTAAAAATACGCCCGATAACTGAATTATAAAAGGTCTCAGCCAATTCAAATTGTGGGTGACCGTTGAGTAATTTAGAGTATTGATTTTTGGCCGCTTTCCAAAAGCGTTGATCTTGTTGCTTAGGATGAACTTGTTGATATAAGTCGATAACGATATCCGTTAAACTTTGCTCATAAATAGCGATCCGTTCTTCAATAGCGCGCTGAGATTGAGCCCATTGTTGATTCTCAAATCGTTCTTTTGCCCCGGCCGTAATGCGACTATGCCAACGATATGATTTATCAAACCCGGTAATGATTTGGTAGGCAAATTGGCGTGCAATTGTGTCTAGCGCTTGCTGACTGCTGGTGTTTTCGCTTTCGCTTAATAGAGCAGTGCTAACTAACGCTTCAGGGTGACTAAGCGCTAGCGTATTCCTCGCAGAATCAATAGATGGAGCAGATACAGTCTTTTTTGGCGAAGCGGCTTGTTTTTTCATCGTTTAACTATTCATCATTGACATGCGTTAACTTAAGCTAGATTAACATGTATTGTATACTCTGATAACACGTTGTCACTGTCGCGGCCTTGCTTAATAAAGTCCTTATTATATATTTTATATAAAGCGAGTGCAGACAAAGGGCAATTAGCAACTGCCCACGCCAAGTTAAGTAGGAATTACATTGATATTTAAAACACTCGACAAGCTATTTTTTGGCATCACATTAGTTTTGGCTCTTCAAGTGCCTCAGTTGGCTGATCATTACCAACAGTTTTTAGCGGGCATGCATGAATCGAGTCAATGGCAAATTAATGGCTATCAACAAACTGCCAAAAAATACAATTACGCTTCTGTAGACGCTATGATTGAGCATCATCTGCAAAATGCAGTTCCTAGCGTGCGCGATGACGCAGTTCAGAAACAGCAAACCATCATTAAGTATAATGAGTTGAGTGAAGGACTCGCTGTTTTCCAAAGCGGCAATATAATTCAGAAGTTGCTCTATATGCTCTCCCCAAGTGGCTGGCAATACATAGACAATACGTTAGAAAATTTTTCATTTGGTTTACCTATTACAACCGAAGGTATTCTATTTGGTGTATTATTTGGCTTGTTTTTGAACCTCCTTATTAGTGCGCCATCATCGATGATTGCAAAGAGACGCCGAGAGCGAAAAAACAAAATGGACTAAAAAAAGGAATCGTAGACAACTGACTTTTCAATTTTTTTATAAAGCTTTATAACGCTGCGTTATTATCAACGCTTATGATTAAACGCTATTAATAAAACAGTGTTATAAAATGCATAGCTAACAGGGTCTCCAGAGGTTTTTTTTTGAAAAACCGCAACTTCTAATGGCCTGCTATTTGCACTTATAACGGTGTTGAGCAGAAAAACATCATTTAATCCCACCAAATCGTATAAAATACTGTATATTCCGCATTCATTTTTTGACTGTAGCCAGTGGTTATTGGTCTTTCATGCCATTAAACGACTACATTACAGAAAACTGCTACAGAGGACCCCACATGAAATTTTCAACTTTAGGCTTACATCCATCACTTGAGCAAGCTATCGAGTCTTGCGGATACAGCGAAATGACGCCTGTTCAAGAATTATCGATGGTGAAAGCGCGTCGTGGTAAAGACTTGCTTGTGCATGCCCAAACGGGCACCGGTAAAACAGCTGCTTTTGGCCTGCCTGTTTTGCAGCAAATGCTTGATACGCCTAAAGCAACTATTTCAAGTAGCCCAAGAGCGCTTATTTTAACGCCAACCAGAGAGCTTGCTGAGCAACTTGCCGAGGCTATCGGTAGTTATGCTCAATTTACGGCATTAACCGTAACCGCATTATACGGTGGCGTGAAAATGGCCGGGCAGATGAGCAAACTAAAACAAGGGATTGATGTTCTTATTGCAACGCCTGGTCGTTTACTTGAGCACATGGCATTGAATAACGTGACTTTGGCGAACGCCGAGTTTGTTGTGCTTGATGAGGCTGATCGCATGTTAGACATGGGCTTTATTGCTGATGTGAGTAAAATTATGCAGCACACGGCGAAAAAACGCCAAACTCTCTTATATTCTGCAACCAGTTCGCCGGCAGTAAACGAGTTGTGCCACAAGATCCTAAACAATCACACTGAAATTCGAGTGAGTAGAGCTAATGCAGCTGCTGACACAGTAAACCATGTAATGTACCCGGTTGAAGAATCACGCAAAATTGATTTATTTAAGGTCTTGCTGAAAGAACAAAATTGGTTTCAAGTATTGGTTTTTACGAGTACAAAAGAGCAAGCCGACAAACTCATGGCGGCACTCAAACAAAGCAAAATTGAGGCAGCAGTTTGTCACGGTGATAAAAGTCAGGGCTCACGTCGCCGCGCACTAGCAGATTTTAAGTCAGCCAAGCTTCAAGTGTTAATTTCAACTGAAGTTGCGGCACGAGGACTAGACATTCAAGGTTTGGATTTTGTGGTTAATTACAATCTGCCTTATTTACCTGAAGATTATGTTCACAGGATTGGTCGTACGGGTCGCGCTGGAAACTCAGGTAACGCAATTTCATTTGTCAGTCGTGAAGAAGAACGCACGATAAGTCGCATTGAGACGCTTATTGGTACTTCTATTAAGCGAGTCGTAAAGAAAGGCTTTGAAGTAAGCAACCGTCAAAGCTTGTTGAAAAGCATCTCAAAGAGTGGGCGTCCTAGTAAAACCAACAAAGTGAGTAAAACAGATATTACGGGTGATAAAGTTAAAGCGAAGAAACGCAATACTTCTAAACGGAAGTAGTACGTTTCGATTCTTAAGCGTTTTTTATTGCATGCCTTATCTTATCGCATGCGCAATGTATTGTTTAATTTCGCTTAAGCTATTTGGATTTTTGAATATATCAGACACATACTGAGGCTCATGTAACATGCCCTTAGTTATCAATCGGCTAATTTGCGGTAAATAATCAATCGATGTTTTACCCGCAAATAGCAAATTGAAGTTCGGCTCGTTTTCATACGCGTTCAGCATTTTATGAAAACCTTGCATGTATAAATAATCTTTCACAAAACCGCCACCTCTGTATATGCGTGAACATACCGCAAAGGCAATATCGTTACTCGAGCCATATTCTTCTTTGAGCATTAAAAAACTTCTTCTGAAGCTTTTTTCTTTTATCATGGATTGCACTGCGACTACCCGCAAGGCCAATATTTTCAAACGTTTGATGGTTAAGTTATCGGACAAGTATTCACTTAAAATAGCCAAACCTTCTTGCGTCATGGTATTCAGCGGGTTACCTATTTCTAGTATTCTTAACGGTTGCAGTCTTGCGTTTAATGTGGTCACTAAATGCACGCCAAGTTCATGTTGTGCCAAGGCATTGGTGTCACTTAGAGAAAGCTTTGCGTTCTTGTTTAATTTAAGTGTGTTGCCGGATACTAGCGCATTTGCGAGCATGTTTTCTTCGATCTTGAGATTGTAGGGCAAGTCATTTTTTCCAGCAAAATCGACTAATATTTTTTTGATTTCCTCAAATACTAAAGCGTCCTCATTTTCCTCATTTAGATTATCAGGTAAATGCAGGATGAATTTTGCGTTACCGATGTCTTTTTGTGTTGGCTCACCAAAATACCGAAGAGAATCATATATGAAGTCACTCGTGCCAATAGAGTTGAATTGATCTACTTTGTCTAAATAGCTATTAATGGTGTCAAAATAAATTTCCGTAAGGTCTTCATCAACGACCTTTTCAAGAGGTAAGTTTAGCAACCTCCTTTTGGTTGCAAATACGTCTAATTTACTTCCCTCATAAGTGAACTCAGGCTCAATTGAAAAGTGACTATCAAAAAAGGTTTCTTTTTGCTGGTCAAAATTAGTCGGATTTACTGCGCTCAAAATATTGATTTTTTTTGTGATATCGTAAAACTCTCTGTCAAATTCAATTAATTCTTGAGAGATTTGTGGCTTACCTAGAATGACCTCTGTCACTTTTTATCCTTTGATTTTCGGAAGTAATGCTGCGCGCACGGGTGGTCAAATACAGTGGCCTTACATTTAATAATATTACCTTTTGTACGCGCGAATCTGTTTTTTGAGTGGTAACTTGTATCGATTAGTCGGTTAGGCGGGGGGTAGTTTTACTATCAGCATAACTTTCTTATGAACGTTTTCTCTAGTGTTGCGCTCAAGTTCTTAGCTTTAACCTGAGCGCGTTTACCACATGGAGATGACTTAGCTTAGATCCATATCTTGGATAATTTCATGAGCAATTTCTGGTGTGGTCACTGTCGGTTTATCATGTAAATCGCCTTTTAATTGGCCTTTTCGGTGCTTAAGTGCGGCATCTAATTTTTTAATGGCTTGAGTAACGGCCGGATACATGACGTCATTTTTGCCTTTTACTGCAATACTGCTGCCTTCATATTTAGTGGCAACCTCGGCGCTGTACTCTCTGTGCTCTTTAGTCACAATGACATCTACGGCGATAAGGGTAGGGAAATGGCTCTCTATTTTTGAGAATTTTTGCTGAATATCTTCTTTAGCTGACTCGGAGATATCGCAGTGGTGACCTGAAACATTTATTTTCATAGGTTTTCCTCTTTGCTTTGATTACGTTTTTTATTGTTCTCACTATATAGCTTGGGACAATATAAGAAAAACACAAGGTATTAACTGTTTTTTTTACTCTGATGACTTGAAACAATTGGATACTGGAAGATAGGTCAGTAATGCCGCCTGTCTCGTGTTCGCGCGCTGAGTTGCTAGTTGCATGAAGTCCCTATTGTCCGCAGTCAGTTCTGTTGTATCGATCTCGGATAGCGTTTATTCTTTATACCCTAAAACGTCGACAACACCACGAAAATCAGCATGACCACGACGATAACCAAGCTCACGAGGCGAGATATTTATGACTACTCATTCATTTGGCGAAAACAGTACGTACATTCTACCCACCAAAAACGATGAGGCCCTTCTCGTTCGCAAATGGAATGCAGCGCAGACGACTAAGGGGATAATTATCGCGATCCATGGCGGAATGGCTCACTCGGGGGACTGGAATGTGGTAGCCAAATTCTATAATCAGAAGGGGTATGAGCTGCATGCCATCGATCTTCCAGGCCATGGAACCTATGCCGAAATAAATGCGGGTAAAAGAAACTTACTTGATATTAAAACATTTGATGCTTATTTACAGCATATCCATGATCTCATTAACGCTTCACAAAACGATACTCAGGATCTTCCAATCTATATTTTTGGCCATTCGATGGGTGGACTGATCGCTTTGCTCTATGGGTTAAGTTTAGACAAAAACCAAAAAAATATCCGCGGTTTTGGAATTTCTTCACCTTGGCTCAAGAATAAGACGGGTCCACCTATTCCAGCATTTATTGTAAATATACTTGCAAAATTTTTTCCCACTTTGCCAGTTTCATTAAAAATTGATTTGAGCCAGTTGACTCATGACCAAGCAGTGTTGAAGCGACATCAGCAAGACATCGACTCTGGACTGCGAGGCGGATTTGCCACTCCTCGTTTCGCTAAGGTCTCCCAACAGGCCCAAGCAAAACTAGCAATAGAACTCTCGAACTGGGCAGATTATCCTCTAGCTGTGGCCATTGCTGGAATGGATCATCTGGCAGACGCTCAGTTCACTAAGACTCAAATGGAACGTATCCAGTCACCGCTAGTTCAATACCGTTATTATGAAGAAAACCTGCATGAGAACTTTAATGAAATAAATCGAGAGGAGGTTTTTCAGTACCTTTTCGACTCACTTAATATGTAATTAGAAGGTAATGAAGAGCGCGTGTTTTAAATCGTAAAATTAAAAATTTATAGGCTTAAATAACTGCAGGACTCTTTTTTTAGATGCTTCATCAATCAATATGTCATTTGCATAATTTTCAAGCACAGCATTGATTGCTTTTAAGTGAGGCATCAAACGTGTTTTGTCTTTTGCTTTCATATTATAGTGGTTTATGGTTCTTAGTAATTTTATTGAAGCACTATTTACACTATTATTTTGTCTCGGAGTCGGATTGTCATGAGGAGTCGCGAGCCCTAATTTCCGTATGACTTCTTGTACCACATCACCTTCATATTTAAACACTGAAATGTTATTTTTACCAAACACTGTTTGGCATTCTGTAACGAAGCCTTGATAATCTAAATGTTGAAAAAACCAGTTAATATTTAACATTTCAGCAAAGGATAAGTCTTTGCCATAACATGGGTTGCCGACAACTTGGGGGTTGCGAATACATTGTTTGTAGTAACTTTCAATAAAACCTAAGGGTTCACGAAACCACACCCAGACTTCAATATCGAAGCGTTTACTCAATTCACCTAAAATATCTTTTGATTGGCTAGGGAAATCCCACCAGTAATTATAAATACCTTCAGATGACAATATAATGGTGTGGGTGTCGCTTTTAACTTGTGAGATTATATTCCTAAAATTTTCTAGCAAGCTGTCCAAATTTATCGTCACTAAATTCTTCTCAAACCATTGGTGTTTTGGTGCTGCAGTGTTCTGTAATTTATCAAGATTATGTGGATAAAGGATCCCTTTTCCTCTGAGCTTGCGTTGTTTTTTATTAAGGTAGGTTTGTAAGCTGGTGGTGCCAGTTTTTGGTGTGCCAACATGAATGATCAGCTTGAGTTTCTGCAGTTTAAGTTGCGCTAGAGATGGCTTAAGTGGCGCTAACAACGCAGTTAATTGTTTAATAAAATGAAGCTTCGATTTTTCCATCTCGATATATAAAAACCTTTAATTAGGGCGGGTCAAAGAGTGAGCTTATTCTAATCTGAGATATTAATACTAATCTGTAAATGGCCTGACTCACCATTTACAGCGGTACTGAGAACCTAAGCGTTGCTGCTCTTACTTATTTCCGCAACATTTCTTGTACTTTTTAGCACTGCCGCAGGGGCATACATCGTTACGGCCGATTTTAGCGCCTTCCCTAATAATCGGCGTTTGTGGCTCGTGGTGATGCTGATGGTTGCAATTTGGACCATGAACATGACCTTCGTCGTCATTTATTTGTTGTTTGGTTGTCATACTTTTTCCTGATTAAATATAAGCTATCTTTTATTTTTGCATAATAACAGATTGGATAAAAATCAAAAATGATTAAGTCAGATAATTCCAGATAATGGAGGGTAATCGCAGGGTCGGGTGCCCGCTACCTAGTCAAAAACATTCGAAAATAACCCTAAGATTCTTGAAACTTTGTTTTCCGTTCTTATAGGAAGCGAGGAAGAACCGGAGCTAAAAGATATCATTGAAATATTGTCTTCGAACCTCAGAGAAGTGATCTTCCCCTAAATCTGTAGACATTTTTTAACTACAACTTAAAATTCCCAATCTATAACTATTATTCCCAATCTATAGTGTCGCTGATCACCAGATGATCAGCGATATTATAGATTGGGAATTAATCGCTCTGGATGCCCTATTCTTTAACTTCGATAATATAATTATAGATTGGGAAAAGTAACCGAAATTCAACTAATTTATTTAAGGCTAATGTTATAGATTGGGAGAAACGTTCAAAACAAACCGTACTTTTTATTACCTGTATGTCTCCAGTGGGCAGAAGGAGACATATTACATTTCGTGTATGGGACTGAACAATAGATTAGCACCAAGCAAACAAATACACCCTCTACGATTACTTAACTTTTGCAAAGCTTTACTTCTCAATATTAATTATGTAATTTGACAAGGGCGGAGTTAAAGGAAGGGACTAATTAATGAAAAAGGATTGCTCTGAATGCAACTCTCATTCGTTCAAGATTGGAATTTTTAGGACATGTATTTTAAGGAGAGGTTTTTTTAGCGTTCCTATACAACTAACGTGTCCGAATTGTGGCGCTCATTTCGATGTCAAAGTAAAAACGCCAATCATAGTTAGAGCAACATCCGCTATTGGCTTCTCCATTTTATTTGCACTTTTAATACTATCTGACGTTCTTTTGCACAATTGGTTAATATTTATCGCCATGTTTGCATTCTCTATCACACACGCCATTCATGAGTCTACATACATTTCTCTGGAGCTTTCAGGATTGCGCAGAAAATTAAAAGATAAGGGAGTGAATATCGACACGCAAAAAGCAGCGAATTTACGTAAAGACGACCACAGCAGCAATTTACCGTATTAACTTTCTGATATAGTTTTCGAATTAAATTAAGGATTAGGGGGCATAATATCCGATTAAAAATGAAAATTGTTGTATTAATCACTCTATTCTTTGTGAGTTTTTTTATTAGCTTCTTTAGCTATGAGCCATCACAACCAAGTCATCCTCTAACTCTGCTTGAAGTAAATAATAGCAAACTTCAACAAGCTAAAAAGCCGTTGAAAAAAACAGAGCAAACTGACGCTGCGGAATTGCTAGATGAATTGAGTCTACAAGAACTCGCTTTATTGGTAGACGGCAGTTTTTTTGATTTCAATCCATGGCTTTCAGCCAAAGTCAGTAACACCCTAACAAGCTTTGGCTATTTGCAATTGCGAGGTGCCTATGAGCGTTTAAGTAATAGTAAAATGGCGGGAAAACACCAGCTCATGAACCTAATCGTATTGAGTATGGCTGCACAGTCAAGTATTGATACGCTTGAATATTTGCTCAAGATACCTGATGACCGGGTAACATCGCGACACATCTCACAAGTTTTCAAAAACGCAAGTAATCAAAATGCCAGCGACATTGCAGAGTGGATCTTGTCAAAAGATTACTATGCAGTAATAGAAAATAAGAATTTTGCTGTTGATGAAGTATTTGCAAAGGTTGCTCAACAATCACCTGAAACAGCGCAAGCCTACTTGCCACGTGCACACATTCATTTAAAACAACACATTATTTCCGGTTTGATAAGTAGTTTCAACGAATACCAGCAATATCAGTCATTGCTTGATTATATATCCATTAATGAACATGAAGTATTCAGGAAAATGGTAATGGATAGTATGGCTTCAAAATATCCAGAGCAGACTGCCAACTGGTTAGCCAACAACACAAAGCAAGACTACTCGGAATCTGTATATAGAAATATTTTTATGGCTAAAGTACAAAAAGATTTCACAAAAGCAGCCAACTGGTATTTCGAAAACGCTACCGATGATAAGAAAATGGCGATTGACACGGTATTCTTTAGTGGCCGAAAAAACTATAGCTCTCAAACAATGTTAGCGTGGGCAAAGAGCTTACCCATTGAACATAGTAATTATGCAATCGGGAAATTATTGTCATGGCTTGTAGGTGAAGACAATGAGTTCGTAATGGAGCATTACGAAGAGGTTCAAGATAAAAATCAGCGATTTACAATAAGCTCAAAGTTGTTCAATACCATCCGGCGTGAAGCCCCTGAATTATTAGATGAATTCATTGATAATTCCGAGTTCTCAAAGGAGTGGCGTGAAAGGCATGCCCAATATGAGGCTGGTGGACTATGAGAAAAACCATCTATGTTGGGCTGTCATTGATAACACTGCTAATCGGTGCATACTTGGGTAATATTTATGCCATATTACATTCAAAAGGCACCTTAAAAGAGCATAAGGCTAGCGAATTACATATACAGAAAAGCGACTCCCGCATTATTAATAATCCTGCTGACAGACTGGAGCGCAGGGCAGATGACTCGCAAGAAACGAATTTACCCGAAAACTTAGTAAGGGCGATATCCAATGATAATTCAACACAACAGGCAATATTGATTTATCAAAGCTTGTCAAAAATGTCACAACAAGACTTAGTACCATTAATTGCCAGTATAGACAGCTTCGAGAATATTTCTGCGGACGATAAATCGTTAATATTCATTATGCTGTTAGCTAGAATGGCTGAAATTTCACCTGCGTTTAGTATTGAATTGAGCATTGAGAGCTTGAATACACTAGCATTACCCGTCAACAAGCAAGTTGTTATGAATAGCATTTTTACTATCTGGTCAAAAAATGCACCCGCTGAAGTGTTTAAATATATATCAACACAAATACAATATCGCTCAGACTATTTAGCATTGCTTTTTCGACATTGGTCAGCCAAAGATTTTCCACAAGCCTTGCTAGCTGCGAAGGAACTGCAAAAAAATTCCGTAGAGGCATTTTATGGCATGGTGAATGGCAGCAACACTTCGGGCCACTTTAGCCAATTATTACCGATAATTTGGGCTGAACAAGATGAAGAGTTAAAGAAATTGTTCTTTCGAAGGTGGGCTGCGGTTGATGCGATATCAGTTGCTGAATGGTTGGCAAACAATACAAAAATTGGCGAAGCAAAAAAGCAGAAAGAGGCAATATTCTCTGCGTTAATAAGACGAGACTTCAACTACGCCATTGATTGGTATTTTGCCAATACAAACGATAGTTTTTCTAATCCAGAGTTTTCAGGCTCAAACTTCTATGATTTCATTACGCCATCTCAGTATTCACAAGTTTTTGATTGGTTACTGTTGCAAGACTTAGCAAATTTTAAGACAGGCGTAAATTGGATTAAGAGGATTGAATACAATGTTTCTGTAAATGCTGTTAAATACGATATTGATATCGTTAAGCGCTATCTATCATATCTCATTGATATAAGTAGAAAGTGGGAATTAAGTTTATTTGTGTATAAAGCGTTAGCTAAACAGAACGTTAAAAATGCTAAAGCTTTTTTGGAGGAAACGGGTTTAACAAGTGATACAAGGTTCATATCGCAAGTAGAAGCTATTGACCTGCAATTAAACACTCCATGCATTGGATATTGTTACTAATACACGTTGACAATATAGCAATCAGTATAGTTCGAGCTAGGGTACTTGGTATTAAAGTCTGCCAAAAAAAGACTCCATCAACGACTCTTCTGTAAGCCCTAGTTAGCCCTTAAAATATCGATTCAGCACTATTCTATTATTGTCGGTGAGAGTAAAATTTGATTGGTAGTTTTGGCCCGCCGCAGCTTATTTTTATAACAAAAACTGCCCAAACAAATATGAACGGGGCATGTCTTCTTTGCAGTTAAGCAGTCCTAATTATCATGAGCCACATTTAACCATCATCAGGTTTTCTGAAACCGACCCACAAAAAAAGCGAACTTAATATAAGCTCGCTTTTAATTAACGCTTCAAATTCCCAATCTATAATAGAATTCCCAATCTATAACTATTATTCCCAATCTATAATAACGTTTGTCACCAGAACTCCATTAAAAATGGGGGGATTACCTAGGGACAGGAGCAAATCACATTTCAATTTCCATCAACATCATTGTTAAATGCTGGTGGAGAATCTGAGCATATCCAATCTCTAGGTTTCAGAAACTACTAATTTCACTGAATATACAAATCGACGGGATAAAATAAAAAATTGCAAAATTCCCAGCTAAATTGCTAATTTTGATCAGAACAATAATGCGAATTTAAGCTAAATGTATGAAAAAATTAAAATTCCCACAGTTTGCTAATTTCCCAAGTTAAAAAGAAATGATCAAAAATATTCCGTTTTCCCTAAAATCAAGGTTGACATATAGACGTCTATACGGCAAATTGAGCGCATAAAATAAGAATAAAACTAACGACAAAAAAGTTAAACTGAGAGGGTTGAACTACGCATGGTTAACATTGCACGAAAAAACGTCAATATAACTAGCCATGCCAGTGATAAATTACCTCGCGCAGCCTATAGTGCTGTGAGTCATTTTGTAGCAATTATCATCACCACAAGCATGATGCAAACAATGACCAGTATGATGATTACCATGCCATTAAGGGGCAGTCGTTAGCTTTTGCGTATTAAGCAGTTAACGAAAGCCCGCCAAAAGCGGGTTTTTTTGTATGTGGCAAATATAAGCTCATTTAAGTAAAGGAGAGATACATGAAGGTTTTAAAGTTTGGTGGTTCGAGTCTCGCTGACGCAACTAGGTATATGCGCGTGCTAGAGATTAGTACCGATACACACCAAACAGAAGGTGCTGCCGTCGTGTTATCTGCACCCAAAGGGGTGACTAATGCTCTTTCGTTACTATGTGAGCAAGCTCAGTCAGGTGCTGACTACGGAGAGCTCTTCGCAAAGTTAAACATGACCCTACATGCGATTGCTGACGATTTGAACGAGAGCTTAGATAATTTTTCTTATCAGCCTCTTAGCGATTTTATCACTGAAAAGCTATCGGTCCTTGAGCAGCAACTCAAGGGCATTGCACTATTAAAAATATGTCCTGATCAAATCACCGCGGCCATCTTGAGTTTGGGTGAATATGTTAGCGTGCGTATTTTTAGCGAAATTTTAAATGCAAAGGGGCTCCGCAATAACATCATTGATCCCGTCGATTATATTATCGCCCACGGTGATTATCTTGACAGTATTGCCGACTTAAGCGCCAGCAAAGCCCGTTTTTCTGATGTCGATACCAGTGGCGCCTCTCTCATCATCATGCCTGGTTTTGTTGCGATTAATGAACTCGGCGCAAAGGTCACACTAGGTCGCAATGGATCGGACTACTCTGCCGCAATATTAGCAGCCTGCATTGATGCTACCTGCTGCGAAATTTGGACCGACGTTGATGGTGTCTATAATGCGGATCCTAATCAAGTAGATGGCGCTGTTTTACTGGATAAATTAACGTATCAAGAAGCCATGGAACTGTCTTATTTTGGTGCTAAAGTACTGCATCCAAAAACCATCGGTCCTATTGCTCAATACAGCATTCCTTGTTTAATCCGCAACACCTTAAATCCAAGCGCGCCGGGTACCTTAATTAGCCATGAAGCAAGCGAGAAATGGACAAGTGTGAAAGGTATTTCTCACCTTGAGAATGTAGTGATGTTTAACATTGCAGGGCCAGGTATGAAGGGCATGGTTGGTATGGCTAGCCGGATTTTTGATGTCATTTCTACGGGTAATATTTCAATTAGTCTGATTACCCAAAGTTCATCTGAATACAGTATCAGTTTTTGTATTCAGAATAAGGATGCTGACCGTGCGCTAGAGTTGTTAGAAGACAGCTTCGCGCTTGAACTCATTAATCAACTACTCGAACCAATTGAAGTGCGCCGAGAACTCGCTATTGTCACCTTGGTTGGTGATGGTATGCGTCAGTCACAAGGAATGGCGGCAAAGTTTTTTGGCGCCTTAGCGCAAGCTAGAGTGAATAATGTAGCAATTGCACAGGGTTCGTCAGAAAGGTCAATAAGTACCGTGATTGAAAACTCGAAAGCCAAGAAAGCGGTAAAAGTGATACATCAAAATTTCTTTACTAAAAAGCATACCATTGATGCATTTTTGGTAGGGTGTGGCAATGTTGGTCAGGAGTTACTTCGGCAAATTGCACAGCAACAACCGGCGTTGATGGCTAGAAATATTAGGCTAGAAGTGTTTGGTGTCGCTAACAGTCGAAGATTGTTACTGAATAACAACGGCATTGATTTAAACTCAGATTGGAATGCTGAGTTAGAGAAAGCCGATGAAGCATTCTCTGTCGCTCGTATTCATCAGTTCTCGAATGACAACAGCTTAGTAAACCCAGTGATTATTGACTGCACGAGTAACGAGTCGATTGCAGACTTGTATGTGGAAATGATGAATTCAGGTTGTCATGTTGTTACGCCAAACAAAAAAGCCAATACGGCATCCATGGCTCAATATAAAAAACTGCAACGTACTATGCAGAAAACTAACCGACAATATCTTTATGAAACCACGGTAGGCGCTGGCTTACCAGTCATTGATAACTTGCAAAAGTTAGTCTCGGCGGGCGACGTGCTAGAAAGTTTTGAGGGTATATTATCAGGTTCACTGTCTTACGTATTTGGCAAGCTTGATGAGGGCATGAGCTTATCCGAAGCAACCCTAATAGCGAAAGAGAATGGCTTTACAGAGCCTGATCCCCGCGACGATTTATCCGGCATGGATGTGGCGCGTAAACTACTTATTATGGCGCGTGAATCCGGCATGGAGTTGGAACTTTGTGACATTGAAACTGAATCTGTTTTACCGCCTAACTTCGATGCTACAGGCACTATTGATACATTCCTCGCCAATTTACCGTCGTTGGACGCAAACTTAAAGGCCAGAGTAAATAGTGCGAAAGAGGCAGGTAAAGTGTTGCGTTATGTTGGTTCAATTAAACAGAATAAATGTAAAGTTTCTATTCAAGCCGTCTCGCTTAATCATCCCTTAGCGACAGTAAAAGACGGTGAGAATGCACTCGCTATTCATAGCAAATATTACCAGCCTATTCCGTTTGTTATTCGCGGCTATGGGGCCGGCGCTACGGTAACAGCAGCAGGTGTATTTGCTGATGTACTTCGCACAATGCCTTGGACTCAGGATTTCGGATAATGACTCCAAAAACAACAAAAGCATTTGCACCCGCATCGATTGGCAATGTCAGCCTTGGTTTTGATTTGCTAGGTGCAGCATTGCAACCTATCGATGGTACGCAACTAGGTGACTGGGTTGAGGTAACCGACGCTGATGTATTTTCACTCAGTGTGGATGGTAACTTTGCCGATAGACTGCCCCCCGGCATTGAAAACAATATTGTGACCAAGTGCTATACTTTTTTTCAAAATAAATTAACATCTATACATAAAGCGCAACTCAACGTTAAGTTACATTTGCACAAAGCGCTACCTATCGGTAGCGGATTAGGATCAAGCGCGAGTTCGATCGTTGCTGCTTTCTATGCGTTAAATGAACATGCGGGTAAGGCGTTTTCTGAAGATGCTCTTTTGACTATGATGGGCGAATTAGAAGGTCAAATTAGTGGTAGCGTGCATTACGATAATGTGGCCCCGAGTTATATCGGTGGACTTGTCTTGATGACTGGCCAGGCCTCACCGGTTGCTGCTAAACTGCCGTGCTTTGATAACTGGTATTGGGTCGTGTGTTACTCTGGTAAGACGGTTTCGACGGCTGAAGCTCGGCGATTGTTACCTAAACAATATGCATTATCTGATACGCTTAATTTTGGTCGTCAACTTAGCGTTTTTGTACATAGTCTTTATACCCGAAATGAAACGCTAGCAGCGAAAATGATGACTGACGTAATTGCTGAACAACATAGAAAAGTGCTATTGCCTCGCTTTGATGATGCGCGCGAGGCTTGTATGAACAGCAATGCATTGGCATTCGGTATTTCAGGGTCGGGTCCAACTGTTTTTGCTATCGCCAGAGAACTTGACGAAGCAAAAATCATGCAGGCATGGTTAGAAAAAGAGTATGTTCAGAACAGTGATGGCTTTAGCCATATTTGTCAGTTAGGTGATAAAGGCACAACTCTTATTACCTAAGGTGTTTAATTCGACAGAATGAAAATAGCGAAGGCGGCATGTAACAATAACGTGCATTGCTAACTAAGCCATTAGCCGAACAAAAAAACAAAGGTTTCAGACGTGAATTTAGTCAATTTAAAAGATGCGAGTGATAAAGTAAATTTTGCCCAAGCGGTAAAAAAAGGCTTGGGTAAAAACCAAGGATTATATTTTCCTGAGGAGATTATTCCTTTTGATAATATTGATGAAGTATTGGCTTTGCCATTTGTTGAAAGGAGTATTCGTATACTTAAGCAACTCATTGGTGATGAGTTACCCGATGACCTGTTGAGCAAAATTGTCACTACCGCATTTCAGTTTGGTGCGCCATTAGTGACGGTGACTGAGAACATTTATAGCTTAGAGCTTTTTCACGGTCCAACACTGGCCTTTAAAGACTTTGGCGGACGTTTCATGGCACAAGTTCTAGCTAATATTAGTCAAGGTGAGCCAATTACTATCTTAACCGCCACCTCTGGTGATACCGGTGCTGCGGTTGCTCATGCATTTCATGGCATTAACAATATTCAAGTTGTGATTTTGTACCCTAAAGGCAAAATTAGTCCGCTACAAGCAAAGCTGTTCACTACGCTGGGTGGTAATATCCACACTGTTGCTATCGAAGGTGACTTTGACGGCTGTCAGCAATTGGTGAAGGCGGCATTTGATGATCCTGAAGTGCGTGAGGGCTTACACTTAAATTCCGCGAATTCAATTAATATTAGTCGTCTGCTTGCACAAGTTTGTTATTACTTTGAAGCACTTGCGCAGCTACCCAAAAAGCAACAAGACAAAGCCGTATTTTCAATACCCAGCGGTAACTTTGGCAACCTAACAGCAGGTATGATTGCTAAGTCACTGGGGCTGCCAATTAAGCGTTTTATTGCAGCGACTAATTTGAATGATACTGTACCGCGTTATTTGCAAACGGGTGAATGGACACCTAAGTCCACGATAGCCACCATATCAAATGCAATGGACGTTAGTCAGCCAAATAACTGGCCTCGTATTGAAGCGTTGATTGAGCAGGGCTATATAAATAGAGACTGTCTAACAGGCGAAGCGGTTGACGAAGAGTATACGCAAGTAGCTATGCGTCAATTAGCAAGCTTAGGCTATGTATCAGAACCGCATGCAGCTATTGGATACCGGTCATTGTCACGCTCTTTAGCTGCCGATGAAGTCGGCGTGTTTTTGGGCACAGCACATCCTGCTAAATTTAGAGAAACGGTTGAAAATGTATTGGGGCAACCCATTAGCTTGCCGCAACCGCTAGCTGATTGTGTGGGTAAACCAGAGTTTTCCGTGGATATTGAGAATAGCTACGAAGCGCTTAAGTCGCATATGTTTTCCATCTTAAAATAAGTAAGTTAAGGAGTGGCTTACATGCAGACTTGGGAGGCGCTTTTTGGTATTAATAATCTGCAGCAATGCCTTGCACAGAGTGTTAGCAATAATGCAGATAAAGGTAATACAACAGAGCCAGTGCGCGTGTCTTTGCGCGCAGGTATGCAAAGCGCTCTTAGTCATGTCGATAATGAGCGTGCTGTTGGCAGGGTGATTTTCCCTGTGCAGGCTGATGTATTTAATGCCTTCAAACTAACCACGCCGGCCAATTTGAAAGTGGTGATTTTGGGACAAGACCCCTATCACGGCCCGAATCAGTCGCATGGTTTGTGTTTTTCGGTTTTAGAAGGGAATAAAATTCCGCCCTCTTTACGCAACATATACAAAGAACTCGCTACTGATATTGCTCATTTTGAAACGCCAGAGCATGGCAACTTAAGTCAGTGGGCCCAACAGGGCGTGTTACTCCTAAATACAGTGTTAACGGTAGAGCAGGGACAAGCGAATTCACATAAAAATGTAGGTTGGGAGCAGTTTACTGACGGCGTTATTTCAACCATTAACAGCGAATTTGATAATGTGATTTTTTTACTGTGGGGTGCCCCAGCGCAGAAAAAATCAACGCTAATTGATAAACAACGTCATACTATTTTGACCGCTGTTCATCCGTCACCATTGTCCGCATATCGAGGTTTTTTTGGGTGTAGGCATTTCAGTATAACTAACCGGATTTTAAAGTCATTAGCAAAGACGCAAATCGATTGGCGCCCTTAATAAATGATAAGGCGCTTTTCTGTTGAAAATCAGGTCGCGTAGATTTTTAGCTCGAATTTACTAAGCTCCGCTATGTGCGTTGCTGGACGGGATTAGTCGAGTGTATATAAAATTGATTGAGTATAAAACAAAAATGCCACCCTAAGATACAATCTGTGGGGTGGCATTTTCGGTTGTTATCGCATCATTTCGTTTAATTCGTTCTCTAGGCTAGTATCCAAATCGCATAATTCTCTGTCGAGTTTATATTTGTCTTGGATTGCTTCAATCTCTCTCCATTTTCGCTTCTTGCTCTTAGTTTTAACTGGACGGGACTCTGTATCGATTATTGACATTAACTCGGCTCTTTCCACGTGTATCTCCTTATCGAAACCGTTTACTACATAACCAACTAACTCAATGAAGAGCATCTGTACTCTGCGCTCGTTATTAATATGTACCATAGGCGTTGCAAAATTAAAACACATTAATTAACTATTTGTTAACCTGCAGTTGCATTTTCATGACATGAACAGCGACTTATTTTACGATTTATTTTTTTGAGCCTGATTAAATTGAGCAACTAGTGCCGCAGTTGACGCGTCTAAATATTCATCACTCTTGTTACCTTGAATGACATTTAATACATCGTTACCCAACACTTTGCCTAGCTCCACACCCCATTGATCGAATGAGTTTACATCCCAAATAGCACCTTGTATTAATACTTTGTGCTCATACAAAGCGACCAGTGCCCCCAGTGTTTTGGGATCAAGTTGCTCAAACAAAAGCGTATTACTGGGTTTGTTTCCTGGCATTGTTTTGTGCGCAGCTAACTTTACACGTTCTTCATCAGACAAGCCCTCATCACCTAAGTCTTGGTAACACTCTTCAAATGTTTTTCCTTGCATCAAGGCTTGAGTTTGACCAAAACAGTTGGAAGCCAACATTGCATGATGTGTGTCATCTTGATTTTGTACCCTAATCGGCAACATGAAGTCAGCAGGGATGGGTAAGTTACTCTGGTGAATCAACTGGTGAAATGAATGTTGGCCGTTGGTGCCCTCACTACCCCAAATAATAGGACCTGTGCCGTGATCAACAGTCATGCCGTTTTGTGTGGTTGTCTTGCCATTACTTTCCATGTCAAGTTGTTGCACGTAGGCTGGAAAACCTCTGAGATAATGATAATAAGGCAACAACACATGTGACTGTGCACCCATAAAATTACGGTACCAAACGCCTAATACGGCCAATATCACCGCTAAATTTGACTCAAAAGGAGCCTTTTTGGTGTGTTCATCCATTTCGTAAGCACCTTGCAGCACTTGCCTAAAATTATCAAAACCAATTGCAAGGCAGATAGGTAATCCGATTGCAGACCAAAGCGAATATCTACCACCTACCCAATCAGCCATTGGAAATACATTGTCAGCAGCCATGCCAAAGTCAGTTGCGGCTTTTACATTTGAGGACACCGCAACAAAATGCTTAGCGATATCAGCCTCAGTGCCACCTTGCTGTAAAAACCATGCTTTTGCAGTCATCGTATTTTGCAGTGTCTCTTGGGTGTTAAATGACTTTGATGACATTACAAACAAGGTTTCTTCAAAATCACATTCGGATAAAACGTCTTGAATATGGCATGCATCAACATTGGCCACAAAACGCACATCCAACACCTTGTTTTTATACGGTTTGAGTGCTTCAGTGACTATTTTGGGACCAAGGAATGAGCCGCCAATACCGATGCAAACTACGGTCTTAATTGGTTTTCCAGTGCAGCCTTTGTGCGCGCCCGATTGGACGCTTTGTGTGAACGCTTTCATTTTGTCTAAGGTGGCTAAAACACTCGGCATGACGTCTTCGCCATCAACCATTACAGGATTACCAGAAAAGTTTCTTAATGCAGTGTGCAATACAGCACGATGTTCAGTGGTGTTAATAAGATCACCAGCAAACATAGCATTAATTTTCTTATTCACTTGACGTTGTTCGGCAAGCTCAAAAAGAGCTTTTAATACCTCTTCGGTAACCCGGTTTTTACTGTAATCAAGGGTAATGCCGCAAGCGTTGGTTGTGTACTTGCTTGCACGATTTTTGTCAGCAGCGAACCAATCTCGCATATGTTGGCGTTTTACACCGGCTGACAGTGCTTCGAGTGTTGACCATGCTTGGGTATGACGAATACGTTCCACAGTTGAGCCTCCAATTTTTAAATTTAGTCTATTGATCAAGATACAAAAGGCACGCAAAAGGCACCCAATAGTCAGACTAACAGCAAAAAATCATGAGTCTGATTTAGGCGTGCCCTATGTTTTAAAACTTAACAGGGTGATTCTGTGAATTGCCTGCTAAGTCGTTTCGTTGTGAACACAAGATGCTTGTTTTTATTGAACCTCAGTGAACACAGTTATTATAAAAATATTAACGGTTAAAACAGCATTTGTGTTTATAGCATTTTCCCCAGCAGTATTTCTAACTTAGCTTGGTCCGCTGCGAAGTTCCGAATACCCTCTGCTAGTTTCTCAGTTGCCATTGCATTCTCGTTCATATCCCATCTAAATTGGGCTTCTGATATTTTATCACCGACATTTTTTGCTTTGCCATGATCCACTAAATAAGGTTTTACTTCACCCGGTGCGTTAGATAATTCTTCAAGCAACTGAGGGCTAATAGTCAAACGGTCGCAGCCAGCAAGGTAACGTATTTCGTCAATATTTCGGAAACTTGCACCCATAACGACCGTCTTATAACCATAAGATTTGTAGTAATTATAGATTTCAGTCACAGAAATAACGCCCGGATCTTCATCACCGGCATACGCTGTTTTACCGGTGCTTGCTTTGTACCAGTCTAGGATACGGCCAACAAATGGCGAAATCAAAAATACACCCGCTTCAGCACAGGCTCTTGCTTGAGTGAAGCTAAATAGTAAGGTTAAGTTACAGTTTATACCTTCTTTTTCTAAAATTTCTGCTGCCTTTATGCCTTCCCAAGTAGATGCGGTCTTAATCAGAATGCGAGACTTGTCGACACCAGCATCGGCATATAATTTAATTAGTTTATGCGCTTTTTTTAGAGTTGCAGCTGTATCAAAACTTAATCTAGCGTCTACTTCGGTTGAAATGCGGCCAGGAATAACCGCCACAATCTCCTTACCAATTGCAACGGCCAGTTTGTCGCTAGCATCGTTAAGCTGCTGTGCCGCGTTATTTGATTGCGTCTTTGCCCATGCAACAGACTCTTTGATTAATTCCGCGTACTGAGGCAATGAAGCGGCTTTGAGCAGTAATGAAGGATTAGTTGTGGCATCCACTGGTTGATATTTTTTAATCGCCTCGATGTCGCCTGTATCAGCAACCACAGTTGTTAGCGTGCGCAATGATTCAAGTTGTGTTGTCATTTTTATGCCTTAGTTTAAATAATGTGTCTAGATTACCGATTGTCGTGGCAACTGGCTATAACAGATTGTTTGTTTTTATATTATATTGTGAGGACATAGACATTTATGAAATTGCCCCCATGTGTTATACAAGAGAACAAAAAAGGACAGAAAGTTATTATGTTAATGATCGTTTCCCCTGCGAAAAATCTTGATTTCGAATCTTCATTGCCTATCCAAGCGTTTACTCAACCTAGTATGTTGGGTGACGCTAAAGCGTTGGTGAAGACCTGCAAAAAGTTAGCGCCAAGTGATTTAGCGAGTCTAATGCATATCAGCGATAAGCTCTCGATATTAAATGCTGAACGATTTTCCAGCTTTACTACCCCTTTCACGCCTGAGAATGCGCGCCAATCAATATTTGCCTTCAACGGTGATGTTTACACCGGGCTAGATGCAAAATCCTTAAGCGAGGATGATATTCAGTTTGCGCAAAAACATCTACGTATTCTTTCTGGACTGTATGGTTTGCTGCGACCGTTAGACTTAATGCAACCTTACCGTCTTGAAATGGGGACTAAGCTCGAAAATACGCGCGGTAAATCCTTGTATGAATTCTGGGGTAACTCGATTACCCAAGAATTGAATAAAGCACTTAAAGACGCGAGCGATGAAACTAGTAGAGCGGTAACTACTGATGCAAAGGGCAGTAGCATCCTGATAAATTTAGCGAGTAACGAGTATTTTAATTCGGTGAAAAAGAAACTACTTGGCGCGACCATCATCACTCCTCATTTCAAAGATGAGAAAAATGGACAGTATAAAATCATCAGTTTTTACGCGAAAAAGGCACGCGGCTTAATGGCACGTTATATTATTGAAAATCGTATTACGTGTGCAACAGCATTGAAAAACTTTGATAGTGTTGGCTATCAGTATAATGCGTCAGAAAGCACCGCTACGGAGTTAGTATTTAAGCGGGCACAGCAAGCTTAGCGCTAAAATATATAAAAAAGGCGACTGTTTATAATATGTTAAATAATCGCCTTCTTATTCCAGTGTTAATTCACCGTGGTGTTAAGCTAATGTGTCTACTAGCCTCTAGTCTACATACATTAACTGCTGCAATTTAAGTATTTGGGTTTCGTTACCCTGCTGAATATTGATTTCAAAACGGAAACTTTCTTTATTCGCATGTGAGAAAACGGCTAAGTAGTATATGGCCTCTCCGTCTACCACTTTTTTGAATGATAGCTTTTTTGTATTGCCCAATAAATTTCTTGCCGTGCCGGTGACAGAAACATTTTGCGCCTTCTTGTCATCGCTATCTAACACAGAAATATTAACGAATGAATTAAATTTGCTGCGCACTATCGAGTTTGCTTTTGCTATTTGGGGAGTTAAAAACGAAGTGGCTAACACTATATGATGCACGTCCCAGCTACCCAACTGAGTTTTCTCTTCCGCGCTAGCTGTCGCTTGCATTAAAAAAGTAGCAAGCAATAGCGCTAGGAACATTGAGCCGCGACACGCTCTTGCTGGATACTGCTGATTGGCTGAATATCTCATAACTTTTCCTATGTTTACATTAAGTACGGTAAGTACTGACCGATTAGATCTAATGCAAACTGAATTGCTAAAATCAACACAAGAGGAGAGAAGTCCAAACCACCTAAGGAAGGTAAGAAACCACGAATAGGTGCTAATAAAGGATCCGTAAGTTGATGTAACACAACGCGAACTGAAGGCCCGACATTAGGAACAAAACTAAGTATCATGTTGCCTATTAAGACAATGAACAGTAACCAAAAAGCACTCTTAAGTAAGCCAAATAATACTAAGATTATAGTGGGTAGGACCGGGAACATTGAGTCAGTAAGTACAAAAACCACGATGAACTTGGTGAGTATTACTAAAAATGCAAACGCAAAAGTGGCTGTGTCGAATTTCCCCAAAGACGGAATAACCCTGCGCAATGGGCCAACAGCAGGCTGGGTTGCCTTGACTACAAACTGACTCAAGGGATTGTAGAAATCAGCGCGCGCCCATTGTAGCCAAAGTCTTGCCAACACAATCATGGCATAAGTATCAAATAACAACGTAATTAAATTATTGAAGGCTAACATTTTGGATTCCGTTTAAGTTAAAGGTCAGACGACATTTTTACAGCTCTTGCAACAGCAGCCTGCATAGCTTTGCTTACAATCGCTTCTAAATTGTTTTCTTGGAAGGCACAAATTGCCGCGTGTGTTGTACCGCCCTTAGATGTAACTTGGGCTCTCAGGTCACTTAATTCAAGGCTTGGATTGTGACAAATCATTTCAGCGCTGCCCAGCAGTGCTTGCTGCACAAGTAAGCGCGCGTCATTACTGTTTAATCCCATTTGTATGGCTTCATCTTGCATTGCTTGCGCAAATAAAAAGAAGTACGCAGGGCTGCTTCCGGCGGCGGCTATTACAATGTTAATTTGGCTATCTTTTTCTACCCATAATGTTTTGCCAACATGGTCCATGATGTGCCCAACAAAGTCGCGATCAAGTTGTGCCACTGAATCAGGCGCATAGAGTCCTGTCATGCCTTTGCTGAGTGAGGATGGCGTATTAGGCATAGTGCGTACAACTTGATCGTAATTACCCAGCATCTCAATTATACGGTCGGTGGTGATACCCGCTGCAATAGACACCATAATTTTGCCATCAATTGATGTTTTTTGGATCAGGTCTGCGCAAGCTGCGGCCATGATTTGTGGTTTGACTGACAGCATAATAACATCGCCAGCTTCGCACGCTTCGACGTTTGATTGGGTTGTATTAATACCAAAATCGTTAGTTAACGCATCTAGCTTGGGCGTCGATGGATTTGATGCAGTGATTAGCTTGGGGTCATAACCGCCATTTACTAAACCACTAATGATACTTCTGGGCATATTACCCGCGCCAATAAAACTTAACTTACGTGCTTGCATATTGCTCCTTTACATTTGTTATTAATTAATGAGTGTGCAGTCGATAGCACCAGCATTAAGCAACAGCGCTAAAATTAATTGCGAGCGCCAAAAATAGCCGTACCGACCCTTACTATGGTAGAACCACATTCGATGGCGGCAGGTATATCACCACTCATGCCTATGGATAGGGTATCAAATTGTGGATACTTTTGCTGGCATGTGGCAAATAAATCCTGCACTTTTTTAAAAGAGGCCAGTTGTTCGGATTTTACTTTGCTCGCTTTTGGGATCGCCATCAAGCCTCTTATACTTAATTTGTTAAGTTTTTCGCAATCTGACAATAGCGGCATCAGGTCCTGCGGCAATACTCCTGCCTTTGTATCTTCGTCGTCTATATTAATTTGAATACAGATATTCAGTGGGCTTGCGTAATTTGGGCGTTGTTCATTCAGACGTTGTGCGATTTTATAGCGATCGACTGAATGCATCCAATCAAAATTTTCTGCCACTAAACGGCTCTTGTTTGACTGCAGTGGGCCGATAAAATGCCAAGAGACATCAGTTAAGTGCTTTAGGTCAGCTATCTTGTCGACGCCTTCTTGGACATAATTTTCACCAAATGAACGGTGTCCGGCTTCATACGCAAGCACAATATCCGATACGGGTTTGGTTTTACTTACGGCTAACAATTTAATATTGTTCGCATCACGACCAGCCGTTACCGCACATTGTTTTATTTGAGCACGAATGCTCAGAAGATTTTCGGCAATATGATTTGTCATAAGTTGGTTTCTCAAATTTTAGTAACACAAGATTAATTATTTATATCAGCGTTCGCATCAGCAACTACTTTTTGGAGTCACCCATAGTGGACATTAACGAACTTCTTGCTTTCAGTGTAAGCAATAGAGCCTCAGATTTACATCTATCTGCAGGCTTACCTCCCATCATTCGTGTTGATGGTGAAATGCGTCGCCTCAATATCAATGAGCTAACTCACGAAGAAGTGCATGAGTTAATTTTCAGCATTATGAATGACAAACAACGCAAAGAATACGAAGAAAACCTAGAATGCGATTTTTCTTTTGAAATAAAAGATTTATCTCGCTTTAGGGTCAACGCCTTCGTGCAAAACCGTGGCGCGGCTGCCGTGTTGCGAACAATTCCAAGTGATATTCTAACACTGGACCAGTTAGGTGCACCGGAAATTTTTAAACAAATAATTAATCAACCGACCGGTATCATACTTGTTACAGGAGCCACAGGCTCAGGTAAAAGTACGACACTGGCAGCAATGGTAGACTATATTAATACGCACAAACGCGAGCATATTCTTACCATTGAAGACCCGATAGAATTTGTACATAAAAACAAAATGTGCGTGATGAATCAGCGTGAAGTTCATCGCGATACGCATAGTTTTAACAATGCACTGCGTTCCGCATTGCGTGAAGATCCTGATGTTATTTTAGTGGGTGAATTACGAGATTTAGAAACCATTCGTCTAGCAATATCGGCTGCGGAAACTGGCCACCTCGTATTTGGTACACTGCACACTAACTCAGCACCAAAAACGATTGACCGTATTATTGATGTATTCCCTGCTGAAGAAAAATCAATGGTGCGTTCAATGTTGTCTGAATCATTGCGTGCGGTAGTTTCACAAACTTTATTGAAAAAAGTGGGTGGTGGTCGAGTTGCTGCGCATGAGATTATGATTGGTATACCCGCGATCAGAAACCTTATTCGTGAAGACAAAGTGCCACAAATGTATTCTGTGATCCAAACCGGACATCAGCACGGCATGCAAACCATGGATCAGTGTTTACAACGTCTGGTTGCAAAGGGTGTTATCTCAGCCAACGATGCCGCCGCTAAGTCGATAGATAAATCGCCATCCATTGGTATGTAAGTAAAGTAGAGGATTAAGTATGTTAAGTTTACACCAGTGTTTAGAAGATATGGTTGTGCATGGTGCCTCGGATTTGTTTATTACGGTAGGCATGCCAGTAAGCGCTAAAATTAATGGGCGTATGACGCCATTAACGGCAATGAATTTAACTGAGCCAGAGGCGCTCGAACTCGTACATGATACAATGAGTCAAAAGCAACAGCAGGCATTTGTTGCAGAAAAAGAATGTAATTTTGCGATTTCGATAGAAGGTGTTGGCCGTTTCAGATGCAGTGCCTTTTGGCAACGCGATCAACCAGGTATGGTCATTCGTCGTATTGTAACGCAAATTCCAAACCCAGATGAACTGGGTTTACCTCCCATTCTTAAAAATATCATCATGTCTAAAAAAGGCTTGGTGTTATTTGTTGGTGGCACGGGTACAGGTAAGTCAACATCGCTTGCTGCTCTCATTGGTCATAGAAATCAGCATTCTCATGGGCATATATTGACCATTGAGGATCCGATTGAATTTGTTCATGAGCATAATAACTGTGTCGTCACGCAGCGCGAAGTTGGTATCGATACGCATACTTTTAATGATGCTTTGAAGAGTTCGCTGCGTCAGGCTCCGGATGTTATTTTAATTGGTGAAATCCGCTCCATGGAAACCATGGAATATGCCATGTCGTTTGCTGATACAGGGCACTTATGTGTTGCTACTTTGCATGCAAATAATGCAAACCAGGCAATTGAACGTATTATGCATTTGGCTCCTCAAAATATGCATCAGAAGCTACGTTTCGATTTAAGTCAAAACATTAGAGCGATTGTAGCTCAGCAACTAGTTCAGACTATTGATGGTAAGGGCAGAGTTGCTGCGATAGAAGTGCTACTGAACACGCCATTAGTGTCAGATTTGATCCAGCGAAATGAAATTGGTATGTTAAAAGAAGCGATGGTGAAGGGCAAAGAGCAGGGTATGCAAAGCTTTGATATGGCGCTTTATACATTATACAAAGAAAACCGTATTTCTGAAGAGCAAGCCATGCATAACGCCGACTCTGCAAATGACTTACGCTTAATGATAAAGCTTGATAGCCAAGAGGGTAGTGGCCTTGGTAGTTTGAGCAATGTGTCGATAGACATGGGCTAGGCTGCCTAGGAACAGTCGCTATTTGACTGCTAGCATTTGATAAACCCCGCTCTTAGCGGGGTTTATCGTTTAGTTTTGCCTGCTCTACCGCGTAACACTGCTGGTCGCCGTAGTAATTATCTTTAAAGTTACACACTTGTATACTCTGTTTTTGTTTGCTCAGTAAAAGACGCTGGCTTAGCTGAATGATGATATTATGCATGTTACGTTCCTTAGTGCGCTTAAAATAATGGCGCTTAAAATAAATTTCTATTTATTCGTGAGTGACAGTCTCTGCCATTTCCGTTTATGTTTGTTTATAAGCAAATAATAGAGCGTATTCATAATTATTAAAAACGATAAAAACCAATCGTTCTAATCGGTTTTTATGATTATTCTGTTGTATCGGCAACAAAAGCACGTAGTCATATTTTTAATCCACGATCCGTCTGCTATGCAATAGTGCATTGATATAAGTAGATGTGAAAATGGAAATAGTTTATCAAAGGGGATTTAATGCAGAGATTTTTTCGTCATCATGATCGCTTTCATGTCTATCAAGTCAAAAGTATTTTAGATGATGCTGGTATTCCTTGTTTTGTAAAAAATGAACTAGTACAAGGCGCTATTGGCGAAATACCGCCGATGGATTCTGAACCTGAAATTTGGCTTCAAGATAGCGAATGGCAGTCTAAAGCACAAAAAATACTAGATAGTTTTTATCAAGAACAGGCCGCTATAAGTGCTGACAATAAAAATGATTGGGCATGTGCGCATTGTGGACAAATGAATGAGTTTCAGTTTGCAATTTGTTGGAAGTGCCAAGAGCCCAGAGTTAAGGACACCGGTCAATCATAGTGTAAGGTCAGAATTTATCTGGTTTTTAGTTATTTTGGTTATTTTGGTTATTTTGGTATTGCGCGATAACCCAGCTCTCGTAAATTAAACAAGCTGAAACGCTATCTACTTTTTCTTTGCTTAGCTTCTTAAACCCACCTAATTCAAATAAACGTGCTTTTGCATCTACAGTGCTTAAGCGTTCATCAAACGTATGCACTGGGAGGCCGAACCGGCCATGTAAGCGATTGGCAAACTTTCTAGCGCGTTGCGTTATTTCTTGTTCAGTACCATCCATATTCAATGGTAAACCGACCAATAGGTTATCGGGTTGCCATTCGGCAAATACGTCCGCAATGGTCTGCCAATTTGGTATGCCATCATTTGCTCTTAATGCAAACAAAGGAGACGCCGTTCCTGTTATTGTTTGACCAACCGCCACGCCAATGCTTTTGACACCGTAATCAAATGCAATGGTGGTATTGTTTTTCATTTAAGCATGACCGATTTCTTGAGTCAGTTGCCAAACATCCACGCCTAACTTGTTAACGGCGGCTCGCCATTTTGAATGCACAGGCGTGTTGAATAAGAGATCGTCATCAGCCTCTACGGTGAGCCAAACATTCTCTTGTAGTTCTTGTTCCAGTTGTCCCGGTTCCCAGCCTGCATGACCAAGCGCGATAAGCGCTTTTCCCGGGCCTAAATCGTTTCCTATAACAGCTAAAATATCTTTAGAAGTTGTGACCATTATCGCAGGTGTGAGGGCAACACTAGAACTCCAGCCTGCTTGAGATTCATGCAAAATAAAACCTCTATCTTGATGCATTGGCCCACCACAAAGTACGATTTGTTGGCTTTTGTTGTCTTCTACTATCGCGTGCTCATCGGCTTGCGAAATTAGTTCCTGAAACGTCATTGTTGAGGGAAGGTTGATAACAATACCCATTGCTCCTTCTGTATTGTGCTCGCAAACATAAATAACGGTACGCTCAAAAAAGCCGTCTTCTAGAGAAGGCATAGCAACCAATAAATGATTTTTTAAGCCGTTTTCTAATCTATTATCCAGCGTCTTTATGTTTTTCATTTATCTTAGCTACTTCTTTATTGAATTCGTTTTTCGATAGCATCAAATAAGATACCGCAAATGTTAATGTCGTATGCACCCTCTATCTCTTTTACGCACGTTGGGCTGGTAATATTAATTTCAGTTACTTTATTGCCAATGACATCAAGGCCGACAAACAACAAACCCTGGACAGATAAATTCTCTGCTATTTTATTAGCGATCGCAAAGTCCGATTCTGATAACGGCTGAGGTCGTCCTGTTCCACCTGCAGCTAAATTACCGCGGGTCTCGTTTTTCGCAGGAAGTCTCGCTAAAGCATAAGGAATAACTTGACCGTCGACAATCAAAATACGCTTATCGCCGTCTTTTATTTCAGGTAAATATTCTTGAAACATGGCATATCTAGTGCCTAGCTCAGTGAGTGTTTCAATGATGACACCTAGGTTATTACCATCTTCTTTGACTCTAAAAATAGACGCGCCGCCCATGCCATCAAGTGGTTTACAAATGATATCTCTATGCTTCGCGTGAAATGCTTTAATTAATTTACTGTTACTGGTAACCAGGGTGTCAGGAATAAGGTCTGGGAAGCACGAGGTAAATAACTTTTCATTAAAATCTCGCAACGCCGAGGCTTTGTTGACCACTAAGCAGCCAAGATTTTCTGCCAGTTCAAAAATTTGCGTTGCGTACAAAAATTCACTATCAAAAGGCGGATCTTTGCGCATCAACAAGGTATCTAATTCACCCAAACAAATATCTTGCTCTGACTCGAAAGTATACCAGTTGGCATTATCGTTCTGAACACGCAGCTTTTTGCTAGTAGCACGAGGCTCACCATTTAAAATATAAAGGTCACCCATTTCGATATAGTGCAGCTCGTATCCGCGTTTTTGCGCCTCGGTCAGCATAGCAAAACTGGTGTCTTTTTTGATATTGATGGCAGAAATTGGGTCCATCACAATGCCAAGTTTAATTGTCATAAGCTTATTGGTCTCTTGTCTTTGGTTTAGATGTTGTTACTGAGTCACTCAATTTCAAGCTACAGGTCACCAAATAATGCCTGCATTATAGAAATACTAGCTAAAGTAGCAGTTTCTGTACGCAAAATACGAGGGCCTAAATTAACCGAATCAAAGCCGGTTTGTTCACAAGTATATACTTCTTGTTCAGAGAGTCCCCCTTCGGGACCAATTAATAGCCTAAAACCGTGTACAGGTCTGGTTAAGCTCGACATATATTTGCTACTCCCAGGCGTGAGCATGACTTTTTTCTGCTCTGTAGATTGACCTAGCCATTTATTCAATGAGACAGGTTGATGCAACGTTGGTAAGACATTGCGGCCCGATTGTTCACAAGCTGAGATGATTATTTTTTGCCATTGTTGGTGTTTCTTTTGCCATCTGTCAGCTGACAGTTTGACCGCACAGCGCTCAGTAATGACCGGCGTTATTTCGGTGACTCCAAGTTCAACCGATTTTTGTAATGCAAAATCCATTCGGTCGCCCTTTGACACGCCTTGAGCTAGGTGAATATTTAATGGAGATTCACTGCGCATTGACAGTTGCGAATTGACAATAGCAAGAACTTGTTTCTTGTTAATGCTCAATACTTCCGCACTGTACTCATTGCCATCACCATTGAAAAGGACGATGGGATCACCTTGTTTTAAGCGTAATACGGTGTTGATGTAATGGCTGAGTTGCGAGTCGAGCTCAATTTCGTCATCAACTTGCAAAGGCAGAGGTGTGTAAAAACGGGAAATTTGCATAATGTTTATAATAACAAAGAAGTCATCGCTCGATCCTATCACAACATTTTTATTAGCGATGTTTTATAAATTATTTTAGAAGCGCAAAGGTGTACTGTTGTGATTGCAATGTCACCAATTTAATCGAATTTATGGCCATTTGATTTGGGGATTTCTATTCTGCGTTTAGGGCTGTTGATACGGTAATGAGCATTGACAATTTTTCTGCCTCTTTTTTCTGCCTCTTTTTCTGCCTCTTTTTCTGCCTCTTTATTGGTAAAGTCCAAGTAAGCTGATAATGATAGAAAACATAAGTCAACATTATAATTCACAGCAATAAAAATACTGATTATTTACTCATTGTTTGTTTTATATTCGATAGATGCTATTTTTGCTGGCGGTTTGCTGTAAATTATTGCAAACAAAACTAAAAATAAAAAACCACATAGGATCTGTACCATGTTTGATTTTACTCAAGAAGATATGATGAAGTACCTTGATGATTACATTATTCCATTCGCAATCAACATTGCTATGGCGCTTGTTATTTATGTCATTGGTAGGTTTATTGTCAACATTTTGGTGTCTGCTTTTGGTAAGGTAATGGCGAAATCGAAATACGATGAAATGTTGATCAATTTTCTTAAATCGATTGTCAAAGCGATATTAATGCTGTTTGTTATCATCGCCTCTCTTAACCAGTTGGGCATTAATACGACATCAATAGCCGCAATTCTCGCTGCTGCTGGTTTAGCCATCGGTTTATCCCTGCAGAGTTCGTTACAGAACTTCGCTGCAGGAGTCATGTTATTAGTATTTAGGCCTTTCAAAAAGGGTGATTATATAGACGCAGGCGGTGTTGCCGGTTCAGTAACTAGTATTGGCGTATTCTCTACCATTATGAATACACCGGACAATAAAGAAATTATTGTTCCAAATGGCAATATTTATGGCGGCAACATTATCAATTTCTCTGCAAAAGACACACGTCGAGTAGACATGAAGTTTGGTATTGGATATGGCGACGATTTATTACTTGCCAAAAAGCTACTAGAAGAAATGGTCGCAGCTGATGAGCGTATTTTGGCTGAACCTGCTCCTCAAATTGCCGTTGCTGAACTAGGCGATAGCAGTGTTAACTTTGTTGTGCGCCCTTGGGTTAATTCAAGCGATTACTGGGGGGTGATGTTTGACTTCACCGAAGCGGTTAAATTACGTTTTGACGCTGAAGGTATCTCAATTCCATTTCCACAAATGGACGTGCACGTACACAAGTAACATTCAATGTAATTAACTATGTAGACAAGGCCTGATGAAGTGCCTCCCGAAAGTGCGATAAAACCTTTCAGAGTCAAGTCATCAAAGGCCTTTTTTTATTTGTAATTACTGCTGACAATTGGGGCGATTAGGCGCCGCTTTGTATGCCGCTAAAGCCCCTTGCATGTTCGCCTGTAAATCTTCAATTCTCGTTTTTGGTGAAGGGTGAGTAGAAAAGAATTCGGGTTGTGACTGACCGCTACTTGCCTTCGCCATATTCCTCCATAACTCAACTGACTCTTGTGGGTTAAAGCCTGCCTTTGCCATCAATTCTAAGCCAATTTCGTCTGCTTCACTTTCGTGGGTGCGACCAAATGGCATGGTGACCCCATACTGAAAGCCCAGTCCCAGACCGGTCATGATCAACTGACTACTGGCAACCTCGTTGGTTTGCAAAGCAACATTGACTGCTTCTTGGCCAATACCAATTAAGGTGCTGCGTGATACACGTTCATTTCCATGATGCGCAATGACATGTCCTACTTCATGGCCTATCACTGCGGCAACTTGATGCTGATTAACGGCAACGTCCAACAAGCCTGTGTAGACACCAATTTTGCCACCGGGCAGAGCGAAAGCGTTTACTTGCGCGTCGTCAAATACGACGACTTCCCATTTGCCGTCGAATACATCTTTGGGCACATGTCGGGTGATACTGTCTGCAATACATTGCACATAATCGTTCTGAACCGGTTTATTTGACATCTTGATATTCTCTTTCATGCTTGAAAAGGCTTGAACACCCATTTCACTTAACTGAGATTCAGGAAATAACAGCATTTGACTACGCCCGGTTGGCGATGTTGCACAAGAAGCGATAGTCAATGTGGTGGCAATGGTCAAGGTTGCCAATGCGATGCGATTTGATGAGAATGTCATGCGATTTCCTTGTCAAAAAAAAGCCCCCAAAAGGAGGCATTCAATAAAATAGTTGTAATTACCTTAGAACAGTACTATAACCCAGCTGCCTGCTTTAGGTCACCGGCTTTATCTGTTTTTTCCCATGGAAAATCATCGCGTCCAAAGTGGCCATACGCAGCAGTGGCTTTGTAGATCGGGCGCTCTAAATCTAACATCTTAATTAGTCCGTAAGGACGTAAATCGAAATGGTCCCTTACCAGTGCAGTCAGCAATTCATCTGATACCTTACCGGTACCGAAGGTTTCAACGTTGATAGAGGTTGGTTCAGCAACACCGATAGCGTAAGAAATCTGAATTTCACAACGTTCCGCTAAACCTGCGGCAACCATATTCTTGGCCACGTATCTACCTGCATACGCAGCAGAGCGGTCAACCTTTGATGGGTCCTTGCCTGAAAATGCACCACCACCATGACGTGCCATGCCGCCATATGTATCGACAATTATTTTACGACCAGTTAAGCCGCAATCGCCCATCGGACCGCCGATAACAAAACGCCCTGTTGGATTGATATGAAACTTTGTTTTATTGGATAGCCACTGTGCGGGTAAAACAGGTTTTATAATTTCTTCCATGACAGCTTCACGAAGATCTTCATTGGAAACTGAATCACAATGCTGTGTGGAAAGCACAACCGCATCGATTCCAACCGGTTTATCATTTTCGTAAATGAATGTTACTTGGCTTTTCGCATCGGGTCTTAGCCAACTTAGCTTACCATTTTTGCGCACTTCGGCTTGTTTCTGAACTAGGCGATGAGCATAAGTAATGGGAGCAGGCATCAATACTTCAGTTTCGTTGCTTGCATACCCAAACATTAAGCCCTGGTCTCCCGCGCCTTGTTCTTCTGGTGATGACCGGTCAACGCCTTGATTGATATCGGTTGACTGCTTACCAATGGCGTTTAAAACAGCACATGAATTGCCATCAAAGCCCATATCCGAATGTGTGTAGCCAATTTCGTTCACGGTTTTACGCGCTAATTCTTCAATATCAACCCAAGCCTTTGTATTAATTTCACCGCCTACTAACACCATGCCTGTCTTCACATATGTTTCGCAAGCGACACGCGCTTTAGGGTCTATTTCTAAGATGGCATCAAGAACGGCATCTGAGATTTGGTCTGCAATTTTATCTGGATGACCTTCGGATACAGATTCTGATGTAAATAAGTGACTTGCCATGGATTTTCCTATATTCGTTTAAATACAGACCCTCTTACGGTCTATACTTTAATTCTAGTACAGCGAAAACGATTGAAGCGTTAAAAACCAGTTAAGCCCTTAACAATACCCAGCGACTTTGGCGCCTATCTTTAACAAATAAACGTGAGTATTTGTGCGTGCAATTTCCGTCATTTTTCTCTAAAAAGTGCATTAATACCGGTTTAAAAAAAGGTAAATATTTTTCGCTAATCAACTTTCGCGACTTTGTGGTCGTATTGTAGAGTAAATTTTGTATTTTACCAATATTTACTTCTAGACGTCTAAAAGTCCAACAACTCTACGGCTACTTACGGCCTCTAGCGCAATTTGGATTTTATAAAACGGGATTTAGTCAAAAAAATGCAGACACAAACGCCGAATAATGATTGAACAAAGTGGCCTACTGTATGAGAATACGTGTTCTATTTTGAGATTGCCTTCTATTCGAGGAGTTAGTCTAATACGCAATAAGTAATCGAAGTTTCTAGGAGAGCTCATGCCATCACGTCGTCATCTAGCCAACGCCATCCGTGCTTTAAGTATGGACGCTGTTCAAAAAGCGAAGTCAGGTCATCCTGGCGCACCAATGGGAATGGCAGATATTGCTCAAGTATTGTGGGCAGACTTCTTGTCCCACAACCCACAAAACCCTAACTGGGAAAACAGAGACCGTTTTGTATTGTCAAATGGTCATGGTTCAATGTTGCTTTATTCATTGTTGCACCTTTCAGGCTACGAACTGCCGATTGACGAATTAAAGCAATTTCGTCAATTACATTCCAAAACACCAGGCCACCCAGAATATGGCTATGCACCAGGTGTCGAAACAACGACTGGTCCATTAGGGCAAGGTCTTACTAACGCTGTGGGTATGGCAATCGCCGAAAAAGTGCTGGGCGCACAATTCAACCGTGACACGTTTACTATCGTTGATCATCAAACTTATACGTTTTTAGGCGACGGTTGCTTAATGGAAGGTATTTCTCACGAAGCCTGTTCACTTGCCGGTACCTTAGGTTTGGGCAAATTAGTCGCGTTTTGGGATGATAATGGTATCTCTATCGATGGTGAAGTTGAGGGCTGGTTCAACGATGACACGCCCAAGCGGTTTGAGGCTTACGGCTGGCAGGTGATCAGTGACGTTGATGGTCACGATCCGGAGCAAATTAGAGCGGCAATTGAGCAAGCTAAAGCGGATACAACTCGCCCGACCTTAATTTGTTGTAAAACTGTCATTGGTTTTGGTTCACCCAACAAGCAGGGCAAGGAAGATTGCCACGGCGCGCCGCTAGGTGACGCTGAAATTGAGCTGGTTAGAAAAGAACTAAACTGGCCATATGCGCCATTTGAAATTCCGCTTGATGTTTATACCGCTTGGGATGCCAAAGCCAAAGGTGCTGCAGATGAAGCCGCTTGGGAAGTTTTGTTCGCTGGCTATCAGCAGGCTTATCCTGAGTTAGCGCAAGAGTTTATACGCAGAAAAAATAACAGCTTGCCTGAGTCATGGGGCCATGAGTCGGCTAAGTATATTCGTAGCTTGCAAGATAACCCAGAAAATATTGCAACGCGTAAAGCCTCGCAAAATACATTGAATGCGTTTGGTCCATTATTACCTGAACTTTTAGGCGGTTCTGCCGACCTTGCGGGCTCTAACTTAACTATTTGGTCTGGCAGTAAAGGCGTCAGCAAAGATGACGCATCGGGTAACTATTTGTACTATGGCGTACGTGAATTTGGTATGTCGGCCATGATGAACGGCATTACGCTGTATGGCGGCTTTAAAGCTTACGGCGCAACATTCTTAATGTTTGTGGAATACGCTCGTAACGCAGTTAGAATGGCAGCGCTTATGAAGCAGCCTTGCATATTTGTGTACACTCACGATTCGATTGGATTGGGTGAAGATGGTCCAACGCATCAGCCTGTTGAGCAGGTTGTTTCGTTGCGCGCAACACCTAACTTAGACAACTGGCGTCCATGCGATCAAGTCGAATCAGCGATTGCTTGGAAAGCAGCAATTGAGAGAACAGATGGCCCAACAACCTTAATATTTACGCGCCAAGGTTTGCCACAGCAAGCCAGGAATGAACAGCAATTATCTGACGTAGAACGCGGTGGCTATGTATTAGTCGACAGCGATGTTGTGCCTCAAATCATGTTAATTGCAACCGGTTCTGAGGTTCAGTTAGCGGTTGAGGCTGCAGCGAAACTCAACGCTGAAGGGATACCAACGCGTGTTGTATCAATGCCATGTACTGACTTGTTTGACCGTCAATCAGCAGAATATAAAGAAACTGTGTTACCCAGAGCCGTGACTAAACGTGTGGCTGTTGAAGCACTAGCCAAAGATACTTGGTACAAATATGTAGGTCTCGATGGTGCTGTTGTGGGTATGGATAGTTTTGGCGAGTCGGCACCGGCGAGTGACTTATTTGCTTACTTTAATATTACTACAGACGCGGTTTATAACGTTGCAAAAGGACTGAAATAAGGTTTGAGATCCCGGTTTAATTTGTTCCAACCAAGGGGCGCAGCGTAATGTTGCGCATCGCAATAAATGGTTTCGGTCGTATTGGCAGAAATGTCTTGCGTGCACTCTATGAGTCAGGACGTAACCACCAAATTCAAGTTGTTGCTATCAACGAAATAGCATCGCCAGAAGGCGTTGCGCATTTGTTGAAATACGACACTGCGCATGGTCGTTTTAAAGGCACAGTCGGCTACACAGACAAGTGTTTAATTGTTCAGGGTGACAAAATTCCACTCTTTCAAGAAAATCACATTGAAGATCTAGCATGGTCAAAAGTTGGTGTAGACATTGTGTTGGAATGCACTGGTGTATTCAGTTCCAGAGAGTCGGCTCAGCAACACATTAAGAATGGAGCAAACAAAGTCTTATTTTCACAACCTTGTGGACAAGACATGGATGCCACGATTGTGTTTGGTATCAATCATACTAGTTTACAAGCAAGTGATGTGATTGTGTCGAATGGTTCATGCACTACGAATTGCATTGTGCCTATTATTCAGGTCTTAGATAATGCTTTTGGTGTCGAAAGTGGCACAATTACCACGATCCATTCATCCATGAATGATCAACCTGTGATTGATGCGTATCATCCCGATTTGCGTCGTACTCGCGCCGCCAGCCAATCAATCATTCCTGTGGATACTCGCTTAGCTGTGGGTATCGAAAGAATCCTACCGCGCTTTGCAGGTAAGTTTGAAGCAATTGCGGTAAGAGTGCCCACCATCAATGTGACTGCCATGGACTTGAGCGTCACTTTACGTGACAAAGTGACGGTTAGTGATGTCAATGCAGCACTGAAAAAGAGTGCGCACGGCGATTTAAAGCACATCATTGACTACACTGAAGAACCACTAGTGTCGATAGACTTTAATCATGACCCGCACTCTTCTATCGTCGACGGCACGCAAACAAGGGTGAGTCATATGCAGCTAGTTAAAACATTAGTGTGGTGCGACAACGAATGGGGTTTTGCAAACCGTATGCTCGACACTGCGTTGTATATGCATAAACTCGACAATTAATTTTTTAACACGTTTGAAAGGAGAAGTTGATGACCATTCGTAAAATGCAAGAACTAGACTTAAAAGGGAAGCGAGTACTCATCAGGCAAGACTTAAATGTGCCTGTAAAAGACGGTATTGTGACCTCTGACGCTCGAATTCGCGCCTCTCTCCCAACCGTACTATTAGCCTTAGATAAAGGGGCAAGCGTAATGTTGATGTCTCACCTGGGGCGTCCTACAGAAGGTGAGTCCGATCCGGCGTTTTCATTACAACCGGTCGTAGACTATTTAAACAAAGCCCTTGATGGTGGTGTTGTTTTAGCTACTGACTATCTTCAAGGCTTAGATGTGTCATCAGCTAAAGTGATTGTGCTCGAGAATGTGCGGTTTAACCAAGGTGAAAAGGAGGATGATGAGATCTTAGCTAAGCAATATGCTGCTTTGTGTGATGTATTCGTCATGGATGCTTTTGGCACAGCGCATAGAGCCCAAGCATCAACTCACGGCGTAGCAAAGTTTGCTACCGAAGCCTGCGCAGGACCGTTGTTATCGGGTGAACTAGAGGCCTTAGGCAAAGCCTTGGATAACCCTGCACGGCCATTGGTTGCGATAGTCGGTGGTTCAAAAGTATCAACTAAGCTAACGGTACTTGAATCATTAGCAAGCAAAGTTGACCAACTGATTGTGGGTGGTGGTATTGCCAATACATTTATTGCTGCGCAAGGCCATAACGTGGGTAAATCGTTGTTTGAAGCAAGCCTTATTCCAGAGGCAAAACGGTTAATGCGGGCTGCCAAAGATAATAACGGCGAGATACCGGTGCCGACTGATGTAGTAACCGGTGCGCAGTTTTCAGAATCGACATCGGCTACCTTAAAAGCGGTAAGCGCGGTTAATGATGACGATATGATATTTGATATTGGTCCTGAAACCGCAAAAACCTTAGCTGCGATAATAAAGCAGGCTGGCACGATTGTATGGAATGGCCCCGTCGGTGTGTTTGAATTTGACCAGTTTGGCGAAGGAACTAAAACATTGGCGATGGCTATTGCTGACAGTGATGCTTTTTCTATTGCTGGTGGTGGTGACACACTCGCCGCTGTTGAGAAATATGGTATTGAAGATAAAATATCTTATATTTCCACTGGTGGTGGTGCATTTTTAGAGTTTTTGGAAGGTAAAACCTTACCGGCAGTTGCCATTTTAGATAGAGACTAACGTTGATCTTACTTGTTTGTGAACTTGATTATAGGCGAGTTAAGGCCTTGATTAGCGAACTGATCAGATAAGTGGTAAGGCCTATAAAATCAAGCTAACATAGCGATACTGAGCAGAAATAGCTCACAAACACGAAAAGGAGCGTTAGATGACAACTCAAGCACAACAAGACATGTTGGCGAAAGTAAAAAACGAAGTTGGCTTCATTGCCGCATTAGATCAAAGCGGTGGAAGTACACCCAAAGCACTAAAGCTTTACGGTGTTGAAGAGTCAGCCTACAGCAATGACGAAGAGATGTTCACTTGTGTGCATCAAATGCGCACTCGTATTATGACGAGCCCTGCATTTACAGGGGAGCGCGTAATGGGTGCTATCTTGTTTGAGAATACATTGGATCGTGATGTTGAAGGTCTATCTAGCGCACATTATTTATGGCAACAAAAAAATGTCGTTCCATTCTTAAAAGTTGACAAAGGCTTGGAAGACGAAGCAAACGGTGTTCAGCTAATGAAGCCAATTGCGGGGCTAGATGAGTTACTAACAAAAGCCAATGCACAAGACGTTTTTGGTACTAAAATGCGTTCTGTTGTAAAGCTAGCCAATAAAGTCGGTGTTGACGCTATTATTGCGCAGCAGTTTGTTGTTGCTAAGCAAATTTTAGCGGCCGGTTTAGTGCCGATTATTGAGCCTGAAGTGGATATCAATAGCCCAGAAAAAGCGCCAGCTGAAGCTCTATTAAAAGCCGCGCTTTTAATTGAGCTTGATGCCTTATCTGATGACCAACATGTAATGTTAAAACTGACTTTGCCGGAGTCGGTCAATTTCTATAAAGAATGTATTGAGCATCCAAAAGTGATCAAGGTTGTTGCCTTGTCAGGCGGTTATTCGCGTGAGGTAGCTAATCAAAGGTTAAGTGAAAATAAGGGCATGATTGCGAGCTTTTCGCGTGCGTTGACTGAAGGTGTGTCTTTTCAACAATCAGATGAAGCGTTTAACGCAACGTTAAATGATGCAATTGAAGGCATTTATCAAGCATCAAATACCTAAGCTATAAAAAATCCAGATTAGGGCAAGCTTATTACGAAAAAAGGGAACATTATTTATGTTCCCTTTTTTGTCATTAATACGCCGTCCTAACATCGCCGTTACTTTATACGAATGTGCATGCCGGTGGCTTCAATATACTGGTTTTCTTGTTGTAAATCTGCGAGCAGTAGCGGTGACAAATCAAACCAATTGTCGGGAAAGCTGAGAATGATTTTTTGCTCAATAATTTCCAAACCAAATTCAGGTAGTTGGCTTTCTTGTCTGTTAATATTAAGCACAATACCCAGTCGTAGCAGTACCAATAATTTAAGCACCACGGTTTCACTGTAGTTAACGAACGAGGGTAATTCGGCGAGTTTTATTTTTTTGCGATGGAAGCGAACTAAGGCTGCTAATAATTTTTGTTGCTCTTGGTTAAAACCGGGTAAATCGCTTTGTTCAATAATATAACTAGAGTGACGCTGCACGCCTCGTGAGTTAATTTGTAGGCCGACTTCATGCAGCAGCGCAGACCAACCCAATATGTGGCGTAAATCTCCAGTTTTAATATCCCAAGCGTCGGCTGCTTGTTCATAAATTTTGATGCAAGTGCCCCATACTTTTTTAGCGTATAGCGTGTCCACATCATAACGTGTTGCTAGGCTTTGCGCAGTGCGCTCCCTAATATTTGTATTCGCACCGGTGTCATGCGCTTCGTAAAGAACGCCTTCACGCAACGCCGCACCACTTATTTCCATTGCAGTTAAATTCAAACTACGAAAAATAGCAATGAGAATACTCAGTCCTGCAGCAAATACTTGTTTTCTATCTTCGGTCAAGCTGGGTAAGTTTAGTTGGTTTGAATGGCCCACTTCACAGCAGGCGTGCATCAACTCATTTAAGCCTATTTTAGTGATAGCCACATCACTCTTGCTTTGCGCCTGCGCAGTCAGTACAGAGCAGATAGAGCGAATAGTGCCAGATGCGCCAATGTTGGTTTCCCATTTAAACCGTTTTAAATTACCAACAACTAATTCAATTTCTTGGCGAGCGCCAGTAATAGCTGCTTGAAACGCTTTTTTAGTAATAACGCCATCAGAAAAATAACGTTTTTGATAACTCACACAACCCATTTGTACGCTTTTACACATCATAGGTAGTAAGTGTTCACCAACCGCAAACTCTGTCGAACCACCGCCAATATCGACCACTAATCGGTTTCCTTCAGATTGCGTCGTATTGGCAATGCCGGTATAAATTAAACGAGCCTCTTCAGGTCCTGAAATGATTTCAATCGGGTAGGGGATCACTTTTCGCGCTTTGGACAAGAATACTTCTGCATTGCGTGCTTTGCGTAAGGTATGTGTGGCGACAATTCGAACATGCGAAGGTTCAAGCCCTTGCATACTTTCCGCCATACTTTGTAAGGTTGTTAAACCGCGTTCCATTGCTTCGTCGGATAGAATGTTTTTATCGTTCAAGCCTTCTGCTAATCGAACTTTGTGCTTTATCTTTTGTACCGTTTGCAATGACCCTGCAACGACTCTAGCAATAACTAAATGGAAGCTATTAGAACCAATATCTAAGGCAGCATAAAGGTTGATATCACGAGTTTTGACATCTTCAAAAACATTTTCTAGGGTCTGCAATTAAAGTGCTTCCTTTTTTGTGAGGTACTTGTGTATTTCAATTTGTGAACGCAAGTTTTTGCGATTACCGCGTTTAACGTAATCATTGACTTGATGCTGGTCGATGATGCGCGCCTTTAATGTGTCTTTGAACTGGATGTCCAGCAGGTCTTCTATCATTTTGATGGCGTCAGGATCGTAAACAGGGCAGCCAACTTCAACTCGATATTCCATATTCCGGGTCATCCAATCAGCCGATGAAATGTAAACCCGTTTATCGCCACCATTCTGAAAAACCATGATGCGCGGATGTTCTAGGTAGCGGTCGACGATGCTAATCACTTCAATATTTTCACTGAAGCCTTTTACGCCGGGTATTAATGCGCACATGCCGCGAATAATAGCCCTGATTTTCACACCAGACTGACTTGCATGATACAGGTTGTCGATCAACTCTTTGTCTACTAAATTGTTGATCTTTAATGTTATTAGACCTTCATGGCCTTCATTAACACGCTGGATCTCTTGTCTTATTAAGGATTGTATTTTATTTCGAGCATTAAGAGGCGAAAGTTGTAAGTGCTGAAACTTCATCTTTTTATAGGGATTCTGTATCATGTCAAACACTTGGATACACTCTAAAGCAAGTTCTTGGTTGCAGGTAAATAGACTTAAGTCAGTGTATATTTTCGCTGTCTTTTCGTTAAAGTTACCGGTTCCAAAGTGTGAGTAATGCTTCATTACTCCGCGTTCTTCTCGCGACACCACACAAAGCTTACTGTGAATTTTCACATTCGGGTTGCCTAATACCACTTTAATACCGGCGTCAGTCATACTTTTAGACCAGGCGATATTAGCCTCTTCATCAAATCGAGCTCGAAGCTCAACAACCACTGTGACACTTTTACCATTGTCCACCGCATCAATTAACGAGTTAACGATGCGCGATTGTGATGCAACGCGATAAATATTCAGTCGTATATGTTTGACTTGAGGATCGAACGCCGCTTGGCGAACAAATTCAGTGAAGTGTAAAAATTCATGGTATGGATAATATAAAAGAATATCTTTGTCAGCGATGGCCTGAAAAACAGTATCGTGGGTTGAAAATGATTTGTTAGAAATCTCGGGTAATGTTGGGTTTTCAAGATAGCTACGGCCAACGTTTGGAAAGCCAATAAAGTCTTTAAAGTTACGATAGTGGCCCGCGGTCTGAATGGTGTCTTCTGAGGAAATTCTTAAGCGTTTGCGCAAATCTTTGATCATATCATCGGGCATACCATCGTCGTGAATAATCCTAACGGGCTCAGCAATAAGGCGTTGCTTCATACCTTCAGACATTTTTTCCACATAGCTTTCGTCAATTTCATCATTAATTGAGTATTCGGCATCTCGCGTTATTTTAAATGAATAGGCGTCAGCGGAATCAAATTTGACAAAACCGGTGAAAATATCAGACAGACAGAGTTTAATGAGGTCATCAATTAAGATGATCTGTTTTTTCATTTTGCTTTTTTCAGGGGGCAGTACAACAAAGCGACTGATGGCATTGGTCGGTATTTCTACAACCGCATACTTGGTATTTCGACCTTCTCTGCGCAGGGCAACATCGAGATACACTGAGCTATCATTCAAGCGTTGGATCAAATGGCCTTTGCTATCGAGCAATATTGGCGCAACGTGCAGTAAGACCTTGCTCTTAAAATACTTGCGGGCCCAAATGAGTTGACTTTCGCTCAACTCTGGATGGCGAAGAATATGAATATTGTATCTTCTGAGTGTCTTCGTAATATCACGGTGGATGGCGTCAAAGCGCTTTGATAAATGATGTACTTTTTCTTGGATGCGTTTGAGAAGTGATTCAAAAACCAGTGCTTGTTCTTCATTTCCATCATTATGAGAAATCGTGATCTGGCGTTTTACGTCTGCAAAGCGCACCCGATAGAACTCATCCAAGTTGTTCGAATAAATGCCTAGAAAGCGAATTCGCGCGATAATCGGATTGTTTTCATCCGCTGCTTCTTGCAGGACTCGCTCATTGAATGACAACCAGCTAAGTTCTTTTGGGTAGTAAAGCTCTCTTTCGTTCATTATTACTCTTTAAATACTTGTGTAAACGAATGCGTAGGCAGACACTTTAATGGATCAATATGACAGGCATTGTTACGTGCTTTCAATTTCTACCATTAAGTCGTCGGTGATATCTTCTATCGCCAATTTAACATTATCTAAATCCATTTGTGGTGATACTGAAATAATAACTTTTGCAGTAAATAATGGGCTCCCCCAGTTAGGTGCACTTTCACACTTTGTGGTCATTTCGATAATATTAATGTCAAAAGTTTTTAAGGTAGAGGTAATATCACTGACAATTCCTCTTCTATCGTTACCGGTAACCAGAATAACTGCTTTTGCATCAAGTGAGATTTCATGCGCATTGGAAGGTTGTAAAGTGATATGTAAATGCGCAAGTTGATGGCAAGCATGGACTAATTCATTGTGCTTCTCCTGCGGTAGCATAACTTCGATAAAGCCAGCAAATTGGCCCGATAATTGGCAAAAGCTACTCTTGAGCCAATTACCTTCGGCATCCATAATACATTTGGCGATTGCGTCAACTAATCCGGGTTTGTCTTTGCCTATTAATGTGAGTACCATAACTTGCATAACAGAATTTACCTTAACTATTGATTTGTCTTGAGTATAGTGCTTTAGTAGACTGAAGTCATTCCGTGTTTTCTACCCAATTTAATATTCCAAATGAACCAGCAACAACAACAAGAATTTAACACTCGCAGATTTCGCAAAGACTGGATAACGCGCAAAGTCGTGACGGGTTTCGGTTGGCTGGTATTAGCCACTTTTTTATTGATCATTTGGCATATTTTTAGCAACGCCTTCCCTCTATTTAAATCACCTAGTTTGGAATTGAAGCGTACTTCACTGCTTGCACGAACAACTCAATTGTCGGGTATAGTAGAGCTCAGTTCAGGTACTCATTATGTGGGTGTGGATAAATGCGACCTCACTTTGCTAAATAAAAAACGCTTGGATAATGAGCAGGTTGGTTTTAGCGAAACGAAGCGCTTTCCGTTTTCTTGCCAACATAAAATTCTTTTTCCTGAAAAAGGTGATTTAACCTATGTAGGTGTGATTACCCCAAATCATTTATTTGAGCTGTACAAGTTATCTTATGAAAAACAGCAATATAGCCTGATACTCGAAAGTTCTATTGGGATAAATGCAGAAATGAGTAATCGTTACAAAGTGCCTGACAGCGTTGCGTCCGAGCATGTTTTAGCTGACCACGAGCTATCTGACCACGAGCTATCTGACCACGAGCTATCTGACCAAGATCTATCTGATAAAAAACAGGCATGGCAGTTTTCAAAATCTGGCAATTTTGTGATGTTAACTCAGCTTCAGAACTCACGCCTTAGCACCTACTGGTTTGATAAAAAACAGCCAGCCGCGTTTCAACATTATGTATATGAAGGTATCGAACAATATCAAGCCATACCCAGGTCAAGGCAACTGCTAATAATATCGAAGAATATTATGTCGCTGGTGGACACGACAAATAAGGTAATTGATCGACAGTTATTATCACGTGATGTGATGCGTATTTTTCTATCTCCAAGTCAGCGCTCTTTCTTCACTCAAGACCGACAACACGTTTTAAGTAAATGGATAATGCTGAACGAACAAGGAAATTTTGTTTTTCGCCACAACGAGGCGGATATTAGTGAATTAGATGGCCCTATTGAGCAAATGGCTTTTGATACTGATTCTAATGCCGCGGTGGTTGTTTCCAAAATCGGTGATATCGCGTTTCTAAATCGGATGACAAATGAAATTTTTAGAGCACAAGACTTAGGGCTACCAGGGACAGGCCTACAATGGTTCGGTGCTCGTCTTTATGTATTTGAAGGCAATAAAATGCACTCCCTCGAAATCCAAAATTTGCAAGGCATAACCACGCTAAAAAGTCTTTTTTCAGAAGTATGGTATGAGGGGTATGAACAACCAGCATACGTTTGGCAAACCAGCAGTGCTACCGAAAATTATGAAACTAAATTCAGTGTTGTGCCTTTGATTGTGGGCAGTTTAAAAGCGTCTTTTCTGGCTCTGTTTGTCGCCATCCCACTTGCTTTGGGTGCGGCCATATACACATCATATTTTGCTGACCCTGCTGTGCGTCAATACCTCAAACCTGCGATAGAAATGCTCGAAGCGGTGCCCTCAGTTGTGATTGGTTTTATTGCTGCGGTTTGGATGGTGCCAATAGCTGAAGAGTTCTTGCTGTCTGTCATTTTATTTATTGTGTCTCTTCCTATATTGCTGGTTACTGCAGCATTGTTGCAATCACGAGTGGCAAGGGTGCTAGAAGATAAGTTTGACCGGCGCTGGGAAATTCTTGTTATTATTCTAGCAGTAGTGCTACTTGGTCTATTTTGTTTTTCTCTCAGCGACGTGTGGCGCTTTATGCTGCTTGGCAGCGCCGAGGTTGGCGAGCAAAAAGACAATATACTGAATATCTCGAAAACCACGATTGTGGTTGCCATTGCATTGGGTGTGGCTATTTCACCGAGTATCTATTCGTTGGCTGAAGATGCATTGTTCGAAGTGCCTGAAAGTATTAAACAAGCCTCGTTTGCGTTGGGGGCAAGCAAATTACAAACGCTGCGCCGAGTCATTATTGCTGTTGCAATGCCCAGTATTCTTTCCGCTGTAATGTTGGGTTTTGGTCGCGCATTCGGTGAAACTATGATTGTGCTGATGGTCACCGGTAATACGCCTATCAGTGATTGGAATATTCTTGAAGGTTTACGCTCAATGACAGCTAACTTAGCAATAGAACTGCAAGAATCAAATGTCAACAGCAGCCATTTTAATACCTTATTTTTAACCGCAAGTATTTTGTTTATCTTTACTTTTATTGTTAATACCGCGGCTGAAATTTTGCGCAACCGTTTGCGCAAGGTATATACAGATGCGTAAATTTAGCGGCGCTGAAAAACAAACGATTTCTAGCTTTGCGAGCGGCCTAAGTGCGGCAATTTTGCTAATTGTGTTAATTAGCTTAGTGTTATTTATTATGCTAAAAGGCTCAGTTTATTTTTGGCCATCACAGGTTTTTAAAGTCATTACCTATGATACACCAAATAGCGAAGTTAGCGCGTTTGTGCCCAGTTCCGTTAATATTGACGAGTTTAATCAGGCATTAAGCAATAAACTCAATGCGCAGTTTTCTAATTCAACCTTACCTATGCCGCTCATGGTTGTTGAACAAGTCGATGCTGTTTATCAGATAAGTTTGTATTCGGGCGCTATTCAGTACGGCACGTTTCAACAGATTAATACGCCTAATAGCGAACGTTATCAACTTGCAGAGTTGAGTGATGTAGTCGCTGATGTGGCCATTTTTCAAAATCAATTGCACGATATTCAAACTAATTATTTGACAGTACTGCATCGTAAAATCGCACTATTGAATCAATCCGGAGTCGGTGAGGAAGCACCAGCGCGGTTGAAAGAATTAGAGCAGTTTACTTACTGGCAGCAAAAAGCCGAAGCCTTACGTCAAAAATTAACTTCTTATCACCTTATTTTTATTGACGCGTCAGGCCAACCTTTTGATGTTCTGGTGAAAGATATTCACCATCTTTTCCAACCGAATGTGATGAGTCTGTTTGATAAGTTTTCATATAGTGGTAATAAAATAATAGAATTTGTTTCAGAATCTCCCAAACAAGCATCCACCAGTGGTGGTGTTTTTCCAGCGTTGTTTGGTACTGTGCTAATGGTTTTATTAATGGCTGTTATTGTCGCGCCGTTTGGCGCCATGGCAGCTATTTATTTGCACGAATATGCGCCCAATAATATGACAACATCGGTGATCCGGATTTGCGTCAGTAATATGGCCGGTGTACCGAGCGTTGTGTATGGCGTATTTGGCCTCGGTTTTTTCGTGTATACCTTAGGCGGCTCTATCGACTCACTGTTATTTAGTGATGCCTTGCCATCGCCTACATTTGGCACTCCTGGTTTGTTTTGGGCTGCATTGACCATGGCATTATTAACCCTGCCGGTGGTCATTGTTTCTACCGAGGAGGGCCTGCGACGGGTCCCAGAAGGGTTGCGAGCAGGTAGTTATGCGTTGGGCGCAACAAAAGCCGAAACTATTTGGAAAACAGTACTCCCGGTTGCTAGCCCCGGTATAATGACCGGTGTTATTTTAGCTATAGCTCGCGCGGCTGGTGAGGTTGCTCCCTTAATACTTGTGGGTGCGGTAAAGTTTGCGCCTAGTCTGCCAGTGGATGGTGAATTTCCGTTTTTACATTTAGAGCGTCAGTTTATGCATTTAGGCGTGTTCATTTATGACGGCGCATTTCATAATCAAACAAACACGCAAGGCTCTTCAATGATGTTTGCGAGTTGCATGCTGTTACTGATAATCGTTTTCATCTTAAATTTATTTGCTATTATCGTGCGCAACAAATTGCGCGACCGATATGTACGCATTTAGTCCTCAAGTTATTGCTAAAGCAGTGCTTGCAGTATAAATAGTTATAGGAATAGTAAACAACGCTTATGTTAAAGCTTTTTGAAACTGAAACTCTTTCGTTAGACAAACTCACCGATGAGCAGACGGCCATCAAGGTGAACGACTTCAGTGTGTGGTTGAATAACAGTCTTGTATTGAACAATATAAATATGCGCATTCCAAAAAATAAAATAACCGCAATGATTGGTCAAAGTGGTTGTGGGAAATCGACCTTGTTAAGCAGCTTCAACAGAATGAATGAACTTAACCAAAAGTATGCATTTAGTGGCGAAGTAGAGCTGGATGGTCGCGATATCTACAATAAGAAAGAAAACGTTGCCAAATTACGCACCAAAGTAGGTATGGTTTTCCAGCGCCCCAATCCATTCCCGATGAGTATTTATGAAAACGTGTGTTTTGGATTGCGTATTCAAGGTAAAACAGAGCGCAGAATGCTGGATGATATTGTTGAAACGTCATTGCGCAATGCGGCACTGTGGGACGAAGTTAAAGGCCGATTATTTGATTCAGCATTATTATTATCGGGTGGTCAGCAACAGCGCTTAGTTATCGCGCGAGCGCTCGCATTAAAACCTGAAATATTGTTACTCGATGAGCCAACGTCTGCGCTTGACCCATTAACAACCTTGCATATAGAAGAGCTTATTAATCAGCTCAAGAAGACCACTACAGTGGTTATCGTGACGCATAATATGCAACAGGCGGCTAGGGTATCGGATTATTCTGTTTTTCTGCATCAGGGCGAACTTATTGAATATTCAGACAGTGACTCGCTTTTTACTATGCCAGCTAAAAAGCAAACCGAAGACTATATAACCGGTCGTTATGGCTAGTTAAAGGAACGTAACAGTAGATGAAAAGACATTTAGAGTTAAATACGCACATATCAGGCAAGTTCAATCAAGAACTGGAGAACCTGACCAACTCTGTTTTAACCATGGGTGGCGAAGTCGAGCAACAGTTAATAAATACGATTACTGCTATTCGTGAAAACAATGCCAGTCTAGCTGAGCGAGTGTTACTAAACGACTTAAAGATTAATTCGATGGAAGTGCAGATAGATGATGAGTGCATGCGAATTATTGCTAAACGAAACCCAACAGCGAGTGATCTTAGATTAATAATGACGGTGTCTCGAGCAACTACTGACATCGAGCGTATTGGTGATGAGATATGCCGTATTGCCAAATTAGTGACCAAAGACAAATTACCTCCTTCTGACATTGTGTTAGGTGGTATGTTGATGATTGCTGAAAAGGTTGTGTTTATGATGCGTGGCACGTTCGATGCATTTGCGCGCCAGGATGAGAAGTCGGCAGTTGCGGTTTATGAGCAAGACGATGCAATTGATAAAAAACACAAAGAGTTGCTCAAACAAACCGCAAATGAGATGCAAAATGATCATACAGAAATGCAAAAATGGTTTGACGTGCTATGGGCAATACGTTCATTAGAGCGAATTGGTGATCGTTGTAAAAACTTGTGTGAATACATACTCTTCCTTACCTATGGAAAAGACGTTCGACATTCTTCAATGAAAAAAGTGGTTAAAAAATTAATGAAATAAGTTACCTCATCAATTTTTATACTTTTGAATGCTTGCGATCATTCTATCATGTTTGTACCATTGCGCCGTCTCATTAATGGATCGCAGCTATGATGTCAATGTGTCTCAACAGTTTTATCCAAGGACAAATTGCCCACAGGTCAGCCAGTACAGGGTTGATCACTACAAATTCAGCGGAAAAATACCCACCTCTAGGCTTTATTAATTTATGGATATAATCACGAGTTACGGTTTTCTGTTAGTCGTTATGGCTGCAGTCGTAGGTTTTTTCATGGCTTGGGGCATAGGTGCAAATGACGTTGCAAATGCAATGGGCACCTCAGTAGGTTCAAAAGCAATCACCCTCAAACAAGCTATTGTCATTGCAATGATTTTCGAATTTGCAGGAGCTTATCTAGCTGGCGGCGAAGTTACATCGACTATTCGCAAGGGTATTATAGATGTCTCATATTTTACTAATATTCCAGAATACTTAGTTCTGGGAATGATCGCCTCGTTGCTATCGGCTGGTATTTGGTTAGCGGTTGCGTCTTATTTTGGATGGCCGGTGTCGACTACGCATTCGATTATTGGTGCCATTATTGGCTTTACTGCCGTAGGTGTTAGTCCTGATGCTGTAGAATGGGCCAAAGTGGGTGGCATTGTTGCTAGCTGGGTCGTTACTCCTGCGATATCTGGTCTCATTGCGATACTTATTTACATGAGTGCTAAGAAACTTATTTTTGAGCGTTCGACACCCCTTATCTACGCAGTGAAATATGTTCCGATTTACATGGGTCTTGCCGGGTTCATTATGTCGCTAGTGACAATTAAGAAAGGTCTCAAGCACGTTGGCTTAGGCCTACCTGCCGAACAAGGCTATATGTTGGCAATTGCCATTGGCGTTGTTGTTGGTTTAATCGGTATGGTATTAATCCGCCGTCTACACGTTGAAAAAGCATTAACCACAGAAGAACAGACAGCCAGTGTTGAAAAGATATTTGCGATTTTAATGGTACTAACTGCCTGTTGTATGGCGTTCGCACATGGTTCGAACGATGTGGCAAACGCCATTGGGCCTTTGGCAGCGGTTGTTAGTGTGGTTAGTAATGACGGTGCTATATTAGATAACGCGGACCTCGCATGGTGGATACTTCCTCTAGGTGGCTTAGGTATCGTGGCAGGTTTAGCCTTATTCGGCCATCGCGTAATGAAAACGATCGGTCAAGGTATTACGCATTTAACCCCAAGCAAAGGTTTTGCAGCTGAACTAGCGGCTGCTACAACGGTCCTTATCGCATCTGGAACCGGCCTGCCTATTTCTACAACACAAACCTTAGTCGGTGCGGTTTTAGGTGTGGGTATTGTGCAGGGTGTAGCAGCACTTAATGGCAAGGTGATCCGTAGCATCATTATTTCCTGGATAGTAACGCTTCCTGCTGGTGCATCATTATCTATCATTTTCTTCTTTATTTTAACATTCGCATTTGGTGTATAGTTTTTAGTTGGTATAGACTACTCAAATGAAACTACCCAATTTAAAACACCTATATTATCTAACGGTGCTGCACAAAGAGCAGCACTTTCATCGTGCTGCTGAGAAATGTAACGTTAGTCAGTCAACCTTAAGCGCTGCGGTACAAAATCTTGAAGACGGCATTGGTCAGCAATTGCTAGAGCGAGAACACAAAAACTTCATTTTTACCGATTTTGGTGAAGCGCTGGTCGAAAAAAGTAAACTCTTACTCAGCCAAACGCATGAATGGATCGAATTTGCAGAGTCCGCGGGTGATTGGAAGTCAGGCACGCTCAGATTAGGTGTCATCCCCACCATCGCACCCTTTCTATTTGAAGGCCTTATTCGAACAATTCATGCTAATTTACCTGATATCACACTGCAATTGCATGAAGATACTACGGATAACTTACTCGGCAGTCTGAATGATGGCGAACTCGATTTACTGATCCTTGCGCTACCAATGCAAACACCTGGTTGTCGTCAACTCATTTTAGGGCACGACCCATTTCATTTAATAGCGCACAAAAATAGCGCTAAAGACCTCAAAGTAGCGCCGCCGGTTGATTCGTTGCCCAAAGACAGTATCTTCCTATTACAAAAAGAACATTGTTTAACAGAGCATGCGGTGAGTGCTTGCGGTTTGAAACACAAAGAACAAGTCAGTTCATTGACTGCGAATAGTTTACATACCCTCGTAGCACTGGTTAATAGCGAAATGGGTTATACGTTTTTGCCTGAAATGGCATTGCAACAAAATATATTAAATGCCACAAATGTAGTTAGTTTGCCAGCAGAGGACAATGCCTTCCGAGACATTGGCCTAACTTGGCGCAATGGAACCACTCGTATTCAGCTCTTTCGGCATATTGGCAAAATTGTAGCGCCGCTACTTCCTCAACCTGTTGATATTTTTTAAACCAATAAAGCACATTATCGTCATGAAAGTGTCATGATGATTTGTCATGATGACTCGGGAATACAAGTGACAAACATGACTTATTAAGACAATTTGCGAAAAGCGTCTATTAAGCTCGTTTATCAGGCTCAGAGACCAAGATCACGAATGCAATCATGCTACGTTGTGATTGAACAGACAATCTGTTTAGTGGTATCGTCTTTTAATATAATAAAAATTTGAGGGAACAACAGATGTTACAATCAAAATTTAAGATTAGCCTATTAGCTATTGCTATGGGTTTTGTGCTGACCGGATGCGGATTAGACGGTGACGATGGAGACATCGGTGACATCGGTACTCAAGGTCCACAAGGCGATCCTGGTATTGATGGCGGCGATGGTAGCGGCGGTCAAGATGGCCAAGATGGCCAAGATGCGTCAGTCGGCGTTTCCTTGTCTTTGGTTGCTAGAGCATCCCTTGGCGCAGAAGGTGCAGCTGAAATTGTTCAATATCACAAAGCAACTCAAACTATTTATGCGACCAATTCAGCAACTAATAGCATTGCTATAATCTCTGCGGCATCAATAACATCCACAGAACTAAGCAATCCTATTAATTCAATTAATTTGACGACGTCATCTATTAACCTGCCCGCGACTGCAGGAACAGTGCCTTTAGGTGGTGTCACCAGCATTGCGATCTCGGGTAATTTATTGGCAGTAGCAATGTCTGCGGCAACGAAAACAGATAATGGCTTTATTCTTTTTTATAACGGCTTGGATAATAGTGCACCTGCGTTTTTGGACAGTATTGAAGTAGGCGCATTGCCGGACTCTATTGCATTCACACCAGACGGTGGAAAGCTAGTTGTGGCGAATGAAGGCGAACCTAATGGCGACTATTCGATTGACCCTGAAGGTACACTATCAGTTATTGATATTCTTGCGAACGGCGAGCCAGAAGAAACAGCTCAAACAGTCACTTTTACAAGTCTTAATGGGACTCAAGCTGATTTAGAAGCGCAAGGTATGCACTTTCCTAATCCAAATGGCTCAACCATCAATGGTAACGCGATTACCATCACCGTAGCGCAAGACCTTGAGCCAGAATATGTTTCAACAACAAACAGTAAAGCCTACATCACTTTGCAAGAAAACAATGGTTTAGCAATATTAGATCTCGAAGACCTATCTGTACAGGTCATCGGTTTGGGTAGTAAGAACTGGTCTGGCTTAAACTTTGACGGCCAAGAAAACGGTGCGGTTAGTTTTGCGAAATACGAAGGCTTGAATGGCGTTTACATGCCAGACACCATCTCTAATTACGAGTGGAAAGGAGCTACCTTCTTAGTAACTGCGAACGAAGGCGATGCAAGAGAATATTTCTTTGATGTTGCTGACGAAGCTGCATGCACGGCAGCTATGGGACAGTCATACGACGCTGACGATGGTTGTTTGTCTTACTCAGATGAAGTTAAGTTAAAAGACCTAACGGCACAAGCAGGTTCTGCTTTAGAAACCTTGCAAATGGACGGCCGTTTGGACGATTTGCGCGTAACTAGCGTGTTAGGTGATACCGACGGTAATGGTGAATATGAATCAGCTTATACGTATGGTGCGCGCTCATTTACTATTTGGGATCAGAACGGTCTCGTTGTGTTTGATTCTGGTGATGACTTAGAACGTATTTCAGCGTCCATACACGGTGCCAAATTTAATAATGACAATGATGAGAACGCAGGCGACTCTCGTTCCGAAAATAAAGGTCCTGAGCCTGAAGCCTTAACGGTTGGAAAAGTAGGCGAACGTACCTACGCGTTTATCGGTACTGAAAGAATGAGTGGCATATTCGTTTATGATGTAACTAATCCGTTCGATGCGTTTTTTGCTGATTACGTGATCAACCGTGATTTAACAGAAGGCAGCACTGTCGATGACGTGATTGGTGATCTAGCGCCTGAAAGTATCTTATTTGTCGCGGGTGAAGACAGCGCAACAGGTGAAGCTTTGATTATCGTGGGTAATGAAGTTAGCGGCACGGTGAGTGTTTATCAAGTTACACCAAACTAGATAAGACACGCTACAAAAGCAAAAAGAGCTAAAAAGAAGCGCAACCTGTTAACAAGGGTTTGCGCTTTTTTGTCTTTGTAGGGTAAGCATTCCTCCCAAGCGTTCCTCCCAAGTTTTTCTCCCGAGCTTTCTTCCCAAGTTCTTCTCCCGAGCTTTCTTCCCAAGCTTTCCTCCCGGGCATTCCTCCTAAGCATTCCTCCTAAGCATTCCTCCCAAGCTTTCCTCCCGAGCTTTCTGCTAGAAAGTGTCAATCGGCAGGACGCCGATTGCCAAGCGCCACATGGATGTGCTTGAGCGACTTTCTAGTGGAAAGCTCGGGAGGAAAGATTGGGAGGGATCTTCGGGAGAAGAGCTTGCTTTTGTTGATGCCTAAATAGAATGCTGGCGTTGTATTCAATTTAGTTTATGCAATAATGACAAAAATGTAATAAAGCGCTAAGATTACGCAAAAAATAAAAGCGCAAAAATAAAAGGCAGAACACATGACACAGCAAGTCGTTATGAGTGGTACCGGACTGTGGACACCGAAACACAGCATTACCAATGAAGAGCTTATTAATAGTTATAATGATTATTCAGATAAGTTTAATGCGCAAAACGCTGCTAAAATAGCAACGGGTGAGATTGAGGCAAAGCCTCATTCAAGTGCTGAATTTGTTGAAAAAGCGTCGGGTATTAAAAGCCGTTATATTTATGAAAAAGAAGGGGTTCTTGATATCAATCGGATGCGCCCTATTATCGCAGAGCGTAATGACGATCAAATTTCAAATCAAGCTGAAATTGCTGTTGCTGCGGCTAGAAAGGCAATGAAAGCGGCTAACAAGACGGCGGATGATATTGATGCCGTTATTGTGTCTTGTGCATACGTGCAGCGCTCATATCCTGCAATTGCTATTGAAGTGCAAGCGGAGTTGGGAATTAAGGGCTTTGGTTTTGATATGCTAGTAGCTTGTTCTGCGGCAACCTTTGGCATGCACCGCGCTTATGAAATGATAAAAGCGCAGACGGCTAAAACAGTGTTAGTGATTAATCCTGAATTAGTTTCACCTCAAGTCAACTATACCGATCGCGACAGCCATTTTATTTTTGGTGATGTTGCTACAGCCATCGTTATTGAAGGCGAAGATACAGTGACCTGTGATAACGCATTCAATGTACTATCAACCAAGGCTTTTACCCAGTTTTCTAGCAACATCCGCTCCAACCATGGTTATTTAAACCGGGCCAACGACACTGACCCTTATGGTGCAGATAAGTTGTTTCGTCAAGAGGGCCGTAAAGTATTTAAAGATGTCTGTCCATTAGCTGCCGAGCATATTAGAGCGCATCTAGCTAAACACGATTTAGTGCCTAAAGATCTAAAGCGCTGGTGGTTACATCAAGCTAACATCAATATGAATACGCTGATAAGTAAGCGGTTGTTGGGCAGGGTAGCAACGCTTGAAGAAGCACCCATTGTGCTCGACCGTTATGCCAATACTGCTTCTGCGGGCTCAGTTATTGCGTTTAATCTTTACAATAAAGACTTAGTCAAAGGCGACTTCGGTATCCTTTGTTCTTTTGGCGCCGGCTATTCAATTGGTAGCTTGTTGGTACAAAAACGCTAATGTTCTCCGACTTAGGATATGCAATTGCGGCGCTAGGCTACTTTGCACTGTTATTATTACTTTTTACAGGACGTAAATCAGGTATTGCTAAATACCTCTTGGTAGCGGCAGCGTTGACCACTTGTTTGTGGGCTGTGAGTAATATCAGCTTGCTGGGTTGGCAAAGCCACATTAGTGACTTTTTTATTGCTGATGCTATTCGTCAGTGGGTGTGGGTGTTATTTCTCGCCTCTTGTTTACGCTCTGATTTCAGCTCATTTAAAGAAATTATTGTTCGCCCCATTACCCTATCATTATTAGTGTTGCCGTCGGTAGCCATTATTACTGGCGCAACGTCAACAGTGCCCTACCTTTGGCAATATTCACTGCATACCTTAATTGCATTGCAAATGCTCATCGTGTTGGAGTTAGTATATCGACAGGCTGGTGAACAAAAATGGGCTTACAAACCATTAGTGCTGTACTTAGGTGCCTTGAGTTTATTTGATTTTGTGACATATGCAAACGCCACTATGATTAACCAAATTGGCGAAAGTTATGTGTATGTCAGAGGTTATATATACGTAGCACTCCTGCCATTTTTGATCCTTGCTATTCGTCGTATCAGTTATTGGGGTGTTGCGATTTTTGTAAGTCGAGATGTCGTGCTGAATAGCACCTTGCTGTTGGTTGCAGGGGGCTATTTGTTTTTGATGGCTTTGGTTGGTTATTTGGTCAAGTTTTTGGGTGGCTCTTGGAGTTATCCTGTGCAGTTTATACTTGTTGGTGTATCGCTAATTTTGTTAGTCAGCTTATTTTTATCACATAATTTTCGTACTAAAATTAAGGTCTTTATCACTAAGCATTTCTACGCCAATCAGTTTGACTACAGGGTTGAATGGGTGAAGCTAACTGAGGTTTTAAGTGAACAACAAGAGAGCCTGCACAACGTTTATCAAACCTCTCTCAACGGCATGCTGCAAGCGGTTGAATACGAAAGTGGCGTGTTACTTAAATTGAATAAAAATGGTTGGCAACAAGTCGCAAAGATCAACGTCGGAACGGAGCGTGAATATGAGTTAGTGAAAATGGCGCCACTGCAGTCCTTTTTTGATCAAAAAGCGTGGATAATTGATATTGGAGAGTTGCGAGTCAAACCTCACCAATACGAAGAACTTAGCGATAAAAGCTATTTCATGGACACATTTGATTACCAGCTTATTGTTCCCATTTTTAGGCAGGAAAAATTATGGGGAATGGCGCTACTGGATGCAGAAAGGGAACATGTAAAGTCACTGAACTGGGAACTAAGGGATTATATTAATGCAGTAACGGCTCAGGTCTCTAACTATATTTTTCAGTTTGAAGGAGCCCAAGCATTGGCTGAAAATGCACAATTTGCAGCTTTTAGCCGCATGTCAGCTTTCGTATTACATGATCTAAAAAATGTAATGGCGCAAATTGACCTGATCCTCGCCAATGCTAAGCAACATAAATCTAATCCTGAATTTATTGATGATACGTTTGAGACACTTGAGCACACTAAGAGCCGAATGGACAATATGCTTAAGCAATTAACCGAAAAGAAAACCACACAGGGTCAGCGTCATCTGCAAACCGACATTGCTGGCATTTTACACAGTGTGGTTGATCAACGTTGTCAAAGCTTTTTGCCTTTGCCGATAGTAGATAGCGAGTCTTCACTACTAGTGCAAATAGATGCCGAAAAATTTGCTAATGTCATGTATCATCTTATCAGTAATGCGCAGCAGGCAACGAAAGATGATGGTAGTGTTGTTATTAATGCCTCAAAGACGAATATGAACGGTCACCACTATATTGTGGTTAAGATTATTGATACAGGCGAGGGGATGTCTGCGGAGTTTATTGAAACCCGGCTATTTAAACCTTTTGATACCACAAAAGGGAATGCAGGAATGGGCATCGGCGCATATGATGCTAAGAATTATATCGAAGAAATGGACGGTATCATTACTGTTGAAAGTGAAATTGACCAAGGAACGGTATTTACATTAAGTATACCCGTGACGGACTAATACAAGGGGCGATGATGGACAAAGTACTAGTAGTAGATGATGACCTAGGCATTCAAAAACAACTCAAATGGGCATTATCTGAATTTGATACGGTTTTTGCGGCAGACCGCAGCTCAGCAATCGCTCAGCTTAGACGATTTGAACCTGCCGTTGTTACACTTGACTTAGGCTTACCCCCAGATCCCGCTAATGCCTCTGAAGGCTTAAAAACCTTACAGGAAATTATGATATTATCACCACGCACAAAAGTGATTGTGGTGACGGGCAATAATGAAAAAGAAAATGCGCTCAAAGCGATCAGTATGGGTGCCTACGATTTTTATCAAAAACCCATTGATTCCGACACTATCAACATCCTTATTAAGCGTGCGTTAAACTTAGCTGAACTAGAGAATGAAAACCGGCTGTTATCGCTGTCTACCCCTTCTATGGGAAGAATTATGGGCAATAGTGAGGCGATTCAAGCTATTAGCCGCAAAGCTGAGAAAATAGCGCTGACGGATATTACTGCCCTATTATTAGGTGAAAGTGGCACCGGTAAGGAAGTATTTGCAAGAAGTATCCATGAGCATAGCACTCGCAAAACACAACCTTTTGTTGCGATTAACTGTGCCTCAATTCCTGAGAACTTACTTGAAAGTGAGTTGTTTGGATACGAAAAAGGTGCATTTACCGGCGCGAATAAGACAACTCTAGGGAAGATTGAAACAGCGCAAGGAGGCACTTTATTTTTAGATGAAATTGGTGATATGCCTTTAGGCTTGCAAGCCAAAATGCTGCGTTTCTTGCAAGAGCGAGTAATAGAGCGAGTAGGCGGAAGAAATGAGATACCAGTGGATATTCGAGTTGTCTGCGCAACGCATCGTGATCTACAAAATATGGTTAAAGAAGAAACCTTCCGTGAAGATCTGTTTTATCGGGTAGGAGAAATTATTATTTCAATCCCACCGCTGCGTGACCGTGATGACGATGTGGTGTTATTGGCAAAAATCTTCTTGAATCAATATAAAGAAGAATATGGTGCCAAAACCAATGGCTTTAGTAGTGAGGCCATTGAGGCGATGTTAAGGTATTCTTGGCCTGGCAACATTCGTGAGTTACAAAATAAATTAAAATCAGCAGTTGTGTTGGCAGAGGGCACTGTGATTAACGCTGATGATCTGGGTCTGATTGCAAAGGTAAAAGAATCAGAACCCATGGTGCTGAACTTGCGTGAAGTGCGCGAGCAAGCTGAAAGTAAAGCCATCAGACGAGCCTATCATCAGTCAGAACAGAACATTTCTAAAACAGCTGAGTTGCTTGGAGTGACAAGACCGACGCTTTATTCATTGATTGATAAATATCACTTAGAGGACTTAAAAACTAATACGCAGTGAGTGCATAAACACACACTGTGCTTACAAGGCCCTATGCATAGTGCACGCTGAACTCCGGTGATTGTGCACTATGCTGCTGAATAACAGCAGAAAACAGCTTGCGTAGCTCGTTTGCCGCCTTACCCTTCGGCTCACTCTCTATGACAGATAATCCCGATTCCTCGCTATCATCGTAAATATGACGTTCATGCAAAATATCGGCTGCAATAGGAATGTCATATAAACTTGCGGTTTGCTTTGCAACGGCAATACGCGATTGTTGCGCAGGTTGCGATGGACATTGGGTAAATACAATATGGACCTGTAATTGTTGATTCACCATTTTGCAAGTGTTGACCATTTCATCTAAATGAACAAGCGTTTTTAAGTCTCGACGCTTTGGGCGCATGGGTAACAGCGCAACGTCAGCTGTCGAGAGGCTTGAACGCAAAGCCAATAAATCTTGTGCACCACAATCAACAATCACAAACTGATATTGGCTGTTGTAACCCAACAAATGATTCCGAATCTTGCCATTAAGTTGCACGCAATCAATTGGTAGCGCATTCAGATTGTTGTTTCTCAACTTGATCCAATCAGCGGTTGTTCCTTGTTTATCACAGTCAACCAGCAGCACAGTTGCCACTTTGTCTATTGCCAGATAAGTAGCAAGGTTCTGCGCTATGCAGCTTTTACCACTGCCACCCTTCTCACCACCGACTAAAATTATCATAGTTCACCCTTTTAAATTGGTATAAAGATTAATAAGTTACCAACTAGCCTAATTCTACTATGCGAAATTGTATGTGCGATATCACTTAATAAAAGTTACTCTTATACTGACATTATTGCGAATATCTATTAATATTTACGCATGTAACTCAATACCCTAAATAGAGGATTAAAATGGCTCAACCAACAAGTTTACCAAATCATGAAGGCAAGCAAGTCCCCGACGTAACTTGGCCAATGAGGAGTGGAGATGACTGGAGTAAAATGTCGTCAAAAAAACTCTTTGCAGGTAAAAAGGTCGTGTTATTTTCGCTGCCGGGTGCGTTTACCCCGACATGTTCATCTACTCATCTGCCACGTTACAATCAATTGGCTAGCACCTTCAAGAAGTTAGGTGTGGATGAAGTTTGTTGTATGGCAGTTAATGATACATTCGTTATGAATGCATGGTTGGCAGATCAAGAAGCTGAAAATATTACGGTTATTCCTGATGGCAATGGTGAATTTACTGCCGGTATGGAAATGCTGGTGGATAAAAGTGAAATTGGTTTTGGCAAAAGAAGCTGGCGTTATTCGATGTTAGTAAATGATGGCATAGTAGAAAAGATGTTCATCGAACCTAATGTACCAGGCGACCCGTTTGAAGTGTCTGATGCCGATACGATGCTTGCTTACTTAGCGCCGGGAACCAAAGCGCCGCAGGACGTATCATTGTTTACCAAGCCGAACTGTCCGTTCTGTGAAAAAGCGAAAACCTTGCTCAAAGATGCAGGCTACGAATATGAAGAAATTATATTAGGCACACAAGCCACTTTAGCTTCATTAAAGGCTGTTTCTGGTTACGATACCGTTCCACAAGTATTTATTGGCGGTAAACGAATTGGCGGAAGTGACGAACTGGAAGCTTATCTTCAAGGTGTATAACTAAATCAAATCATAAGAAATACATAGAGTACAAAGGCACATGTTGAAAAACAGTGCCTTTTTTGTTTTTGCAAAGCATAAAATGCCGTAGACTCCGTATCGCACTAAATAAAAAACATTAAATAAAAACCCTTGGTAAACGGCGCTTCAGTTAAAGGAACGAAAATTGATGGACGGTGGAATCGCTAAAATTGCTGTATTTAAACGTTTTAAAACCAGAGCCCTAGTCTCCTTTATGCTGCTTTGCGTATGGTCAGTTCAAGGTCAACAACTTGAATCAAATCGACTGGCTTTACCCCTGCAACTTTTTGAGGACTTTTCTACACTATATGAAGCTGAATTAGGCAGTGTTAGATCTTGTGAAGACAATATCGGATTGTATGAATACAAAGTGTGTTCCAAAGCACTTAGAAATGAGGGCAATTCACCTTTCATTTTATATTCTAAGGGGCGCTCTGGCGCAAAAGGTAAAAGACAAATAGCACCTATTGTTGTGTTATTCCATGGCTTATCAGACTCGCCTTTTTTTATTCGATCTGTAGCAGAACACCTCAACAACGAAGGGTTCACTGTAGTTGCACCGCTGCTGCCAGGGAATGGAAAACGCAATGCGGCGAGTGATATGCGCGATCCTAATTTGCAGCAACGTTGGTATTCGCATGTTGACAGTATCATGAGCCTTGTGCGTCCGTATTCAGAAAAAACCTACATTGGAGGCTTTTCAACGGGCGCTACGTTTGCTACTAGGTATCTATTGCTGCACCCAGAGGAAATTGATGGTTTGTTGTTGTTCTCTGCGGCCCTAGCCTTGTCCGATAGTGCAGAAAATTTAGCTAAAATCTGGGGTATGAAGTGGATTGCAAAAATAGTTGATGGTGATTTTGTTAGTACGGGAGCAAACCCTTATCGTTACCCAGAGGTTGCCGGTTATGCCGCGTTGACAATTGCCGATGTTATTTTTGAGGTCCGCGATTTAGTATTACAAACAACAGTTTCAAAGCCTATTTTTGTCGCGCATTCACTGGCCGACATTACCGCTCCCTACTATGGTGTTGAGGACTTACTTGCAAGGATCGAAGGTAACCATCAAGTGCTAACCATTGCTGAGTCATACGACACCTGCCACCAAGACTTGGTGATGAGCAGCATTATGATGGTGGGTCTCAAAATAGATAAAACGCAACTTAACATCAGCGAGCGTTGTGCGGTCCCCAAACCTAACCCTTTATTTAAGAATATGATGGCAATGTTAGATTACTTTTTTGCTCAGCAGTTGCAAGGTAGTTAATCTTGGTAAAAACTCGTTTTGATTTAAAGTATGAAAATAAAAGTGAAAGCAGTATTTCAGTCGTTGAAAGATACAGACGTGGAATTGAGCAAAAGGACTGGGACACAAACCTCGGACTTGTTCATTATCGCGGCGGTGAAGAGGAATTCCAGTTAGGCAAAACGTATCTTAACAGCGATGACCCGCTAGACCGAAGCGTAGGCGCAGATATTTTAGGTCAATTAGGTTGGCGTGATAAAACTTTTTTAGATCTCAGCGTTAGTTTATTAATATCGGCACTGCAAGATAAGGTCGATAATGTTGTTTATTGTGCTTGTATTGCACTGGGTCATCGTTGTGATGAAAAAGCGATTGCTCACGTTATTAAGCTTGCGCAAAGCCCCAGTACAGAAATTCGCAATGGCGTTGTCTTCGCCTTATTGGGTCAGGAATTAACAGAGGCTGTTGATATTATGGTGTTGTTATCTCGCGATGAAGATGTCGACACAAGGAATTGGGCAATGTTTGGGCTGGGTACACAAATTGCGTCTGATTCCCCTGAAATTCGACAGGCGTTACTCAAAGGCACATCTGACGAAGATAGTGAGATCAGAGGAGAAGCGCTAGTAGGCCTTGCAAATAGAAAGGATAGTGGCATAATAGAATTGCTATTAAATGAGTGGAAAACAGTCGAAGAAGTGAGTATCTTGAGTGTAGAAGCGGCGGAAATAATAGCTAGCCCACGGCTGTATTCAACATTAATAGAGTTAGAGAAAACATTGGATCTGGAAGAAGATGTTTTTTTTGAGTTTCAACTGCAACACGCACTCGATGCTTGTAGACCTAAAATACTGAAGGTAGTTTCGGCCTTTTAAAAGCATCGTGAAATATAAAGGAATATATGAAAACACTTCTTGCTCGTCTCCTACTGATCACAGTTATTAGTCAATCTGCAATTGTGTTCGCCAACACAGCACCAGAAAATATCATCGACTTACAAAGAGATGCTGTTATTTATAAGCCTAGCAAGGTTATTAAATCATTTGAAATGTCTTATCCCGCTTCAGCCAGACGTAACAAGGTTGAGGGTTACGTTGAAGTCAGTTATGACGTTAATGAGCAGGGAAGTCCGGTCAATTTACGTTATAATCGGATCAGTGGTCTTGATATTTTTGAAACGCTAATAGAGAAAAACTTTGATGATTGGGAGTTTGAACCTGCAAATATAGACGGTGTTGCGATTACTCAGAAAAATCTGCAACGCACATTTACTTTCACACTAACAAAGCTCACCAACAAATTCCCCGAACCACTGATGCGCCGGCGTTTTGCTAAGTTGTATCTTCAGATGCGCAAATTATTGAAAGACGGGAACTACGAAGAACTGGCTAACATGCTGACAATAATGGATTCGGCTAACATTATTCGATTTTCTGAAAATCGTCAATTATCCTTGGTCAAGTTTACTTATTTGGAAAAGACCAAAGGAAGTGATCAAGATAAAATCATAGCACTTGAAAATGCGCTTAAAGATAATCCAAGAGCGGAAAAAACCCAAAAGCTAAACAGTAAAATCAAAGCAAGCTTGTTCAAATTATATGCTGAAAATAATCAATATCGTCAAGCGTTAATTCAACACAGTGACTTAAGTAGAAGTGAGTTTAGTCAGGACTTATTGCCCGATTTAGCCGCCACAGTAGAACAAGTAGTGGCGAAGTTAAACTCAGGCGAGCCGATTGCTACGACGGTTAAAATTGACGGCACGGACCTTTTCACGCATTACCTGTCACGCCGAGTATTCAAAATAGAGATAGATAACCCGGTGAGTTTTACTGAATTGCGTTGTGGTAAATTCAATGTACAAATGCAGTATGCCAAAAATACTTTGTACCAAATGCCATTTGATTGGGACGATTGTAAATTGGTTTTGCAAGCGCCGCGAGGGAGTTTAGTTAGCGTTTCTGAAGCGGCAATTTACGACCCATTGTAAAGGTCGATTTATACAAAACGCACTAGCGCAAATAAACTTAGCTGCTTTTGTCTTTTTTACTCGGTTCAGTTGACGTCTGCTCTGCCTTTTTAACACGTATTTTACTACCATCAAGCTCAATATTATTAAGTTTGCCAATCGCAATTTTGGCTTCGCCATTTTTGGGCATTTCAACGAATGCGAAACCTTTGGACTTGCCAGAGATTTTGTCAATAACTAGAGTGCAAGATTGAACTAAGCCAATTTCAGTAAACAGAGCGCTCAGTGACTCTTGCGTGGTGGTTCTTGCTAAGTTTCTTATTATCAGTTTCATTGAGGTACGTGGTCAAAGTAATTTGCCCAATGATACCTCAACAAAGCTCGTATGTTTTAACTAAAATTGACGCTGTGCTTTAATTTCACCCCGCTTTTGCAACAACTTCAACTTCGCGCCACACGCGCAGTACATTTTGATTCAGAATTTGTTTGATGTCGCCCTCTGAATATCCACGTTCTAGCAGACCTTCAACAAGGTTCGGGAAGGCCGACACATCTTTCAAGTTAATGGGCAGAGAATCACCTACACCATCGTAGTCTGACCCGATTCCGACATAATCAATACCAACTAATTCCACCACATGGTCGATGTGATCAAGCACGGTTTCCAATGTAGCAAATGGATAGGGACTTTGTGTATTGTATTTTTCAACAAAGTCTTTTACTTCTTGGCTATCTTCGCCAAAGACTGTCGCCAGATCTTGTGCTTTCTTGGTCCTGTTATCACGCCAACTGCGCGCAACTGGGCTGACAAAGCCGGAACCAAAGTTAATCATAATAACGCCGTTATTTTTAGCCAAGGCTATTAGCATATCGTCGTTCATATTTCGCTCAAACCCTGGGGTGAATGCGCGCAACGAGGAGTGTGACGCAATGACGGGGGCTTTGCTTATTTCGATTGCTTGATAGAAAGCGGCATCGGAAACATGCGAAATATCCACGATAATGCCAAGTTTATTCATTTCCACTACCATCTCCATACCAAAAGGACTCAGGCCTTTCCATTGTCTGCGTAAATCGTAAGACGAGTCACTGATGTGATTACTCTGGCTATGCGCTAGCGTAATGTAGCGTATTCCACGTTCATAGAAGACGCGCAAGGTGTCCAGAGAACCTTGTACTGGAGAACCATTTTCCATTCCCATTGGCAGCGAAATCTTATTATCTTTGAAGTTTTGTTCCACATCGGCAACTGAGTAGGCCAGCGCAAATTTGTCCGGCGCGCGCCCCACAATGGCCTCAACAGAGTCAATTAATTTGTGTGCCAAGGCCGTAGATTGATCCGAGTTATCCAAACTGGCGGGTACATAAATCGACATAAACGGCGCATTTAATCCCCCTTCTACCGCACGTGGATAATCAAAATCGCCATTTTCTGTGCTTTTTGTTACGTCTACCCATTGATTTTGTACTCGGTAGGGCACGTCTATATGACCATCAACAATGATATTTTGTTGAGTAATTCGTTTTGCTGCTTGAGCGTTGGTTTCATTGATTGGTGCTGAGCTTGTCGTATTGCAAGCAGCTAGCACCAACGAAGAAAGTATCGTGAGAATAGCGCAGATTTTTTTTCGCATTGGCAGTCCTTTTGGAATAGTTAATTATTAATTATTATTTTTGTTCGATGATACAGGCGTGTTTTGCTTGTCACTTACGTTAAAAATGCTAAAAACACAAATAGAATAAAAATTGTACGTTTCAAGGTCGCGATGACCGTTGTGCCTGAAGTATTGTGCAACTTAATAGAAAAAAAGCCTAATTTTAGTTGTTAATATTAGGTTACGCAGTGACTTCCAACGTTGTTTAAGCCATAATAACAGCGTGTACCCTTTGGGTAAAAAATCAAATTTCATCGTCATGAAACTGGTTATTCGTGAACCGTTCATGGCAGTTTCATGACTGAACGATGCAGTGCTAACGATTAGAAATAGCCGCATCAAACTTAAGTAAGAGAATTATAACAACATGGCTATTAATTATATCCCGCTGGACAAAAATAAGCATAAAGATCTAAAAATAATTCCTCAGTTAGATCTTAGTTTTGCAAAAGAGACTCACCTTGCAGCTGCCACCATTCGTGAATTCGCGCATTTGGCATCAACAATGCCAGTGGTTTTTATTGAAGATCCAACCAACAAAAATATTCACACGGTAGCAATGCTAGGTGTTGACCAAAACGTTAACTTATTTTGGGCAGAAGATAAATGGCAGGGTCCGCATGTGCCATTGAATATCCAACGTTACCCCTTTGATATTCGCCCTGATGGCGATAAGTTAGGTGTATTCTTTGATGAAAACAGCCATTTAGTTGCCGACGAAGGTGAAGCACTATTCGCTGAAGACGGTGAGCCGACTGATTTCCTAAAGAATCGTCAGCAATTTTTAGCTGAGCTTGCAAACAGTGAAATGCTTAACCAACGTTTTGTAAAACGTGTTGTTGAACTTGATCTGTTAGATAATATACAAATTGGTATTCAGTACCAAGATGGTACTGCTCGCAATGTTACGGGCATCATGAGCATCGATGAGAAGAAGCTTAATGCACTAGATGATGCGGTTATTCTTGAATTACACAAAGCCGGTTTCTTAGGCGCGATGTACGCAATTATGATGTCGCTAGCACAATTGAATCGTTTGGTAGAATTGTCTAATAAAGGTGATAAGCCAATTAAAACTGTGCAGATTCGACCTGTGCCTAAAGAAGGCGAGGGTGAACAACCTACTGCTTAAAATACAAGCAGTTAAAAACTAACGTAAAAACCACCTTAAGGTGGTTTTTTTATGTCTTAAATTTCTGTAAAGCCTGTGTTTATATACAGTCCAGGGTTTCGAACTATTTACCCGCTTTGACACAAATGTGCTTGACAGTGGGGTATGATGGTACATAAACTGTAAAAAGTGGGTAAAAGTGGCGAAAAATGGTTTTTTCGTTAGAGTGCAACTAGCTTAATAATAATAAAAACAATAATACTATAAGCTACTAATAATAAGAAAAGGCTAGGGGAATGTTCCGCGGCGCTAACGCAATTAATCTGGACAGCAAAGGTCGACTAACGATACCCACAAGGTACCGTCAGTCGCTGTTGGATGATTGCCAGGGACAGCTGGTATGCACTATCGATACTTCTCAAAACTGTTTGCTACTTTACCCTCTCCCCGAATGGGAGGAAATTGAGCTTAAACTCAGTAAGCTTTCTAGTACTAATCCACAAGAACGTCGTCTTCAACGTCTTTTGCTAGGGTATGCAATGGAGGGAGAAATGGACAAAAGTGGTCGCATACTAATTGCGCCGACACTTCGTCAACACGCTGTTTTGGATAAACAAATTATGCTTGTTGGTCAACTCAATAAATTTGAGATTTGGGACACAGACGTTTGGAATAAACAAATCTCTGAAGACATTGAAACGGAGAAGCAAGGGCAATTTGAGCTTACGGAACGTCTTCAGGATTTCTCACTATGACCTCCGAAAAATTTGCTCATCGTCCAGTACTGCTCCAAGAATCTTTATCCGGCTTAAATATAAAGCCAGATGGGATTTACATTGACGCGACTTTTGGACGCGGCGGCCATAGCGCCGAAATTCTGAAACAACTTTCAAGTAAAGGTAGGCTCATTGCATTGGATCGTGATGATACGGCAATTGAGTCGGCCCAACGTTTTATCGACGACCCTAGATTCAGCATACATCATGTCGCATTTTCAAACATTGAAGACGTGGTCAACGAACTTGAGCTGATGTGCAACATCGATGGTGTGCTAATGGATATAGGGGTGTCGTCCCCACAACTAGATGACGCTTCTCGGGGCTTCAGCTTTCAAAAAGACGGTCCCTTGGATATGCGTATGGACCGTTCTTCAGGCATAAGTGCCGCAGATTGGTTAAATAAAGCCGATCTTGAAGAAATCACGATGGTGTTAAAAACCTTTGGTGAAGAAAAGTTTGGTAAGCGAATTGCCCATGCTGTTCTAGAACAAAGGGTAATAAAGCCTTTAGAAACCACGGCTGAATTTGCCCAACTAATTGATAAAGCAGTACCTGTAAAAGATAAGTTTAAGCATCCGGCAACACGAAGTTTTCAGGGTGTTAGGATATTCATCAATGGTGAACTTGATCAATTAAATCAAGGCCTAGAAGGCGCAGTCAATGTGCTCAAAAGTGGTGGCAGATTGGCGGTCATTAGTTTTCACTCGCTTGAGGATAGAGTCGCCAAACGCTTTATTAGAAAATTAAGCAAGGGCAAGGAGATCCCGCGCGGATTACCTATTACCCAACAAGAGATAGATGCAGATAAAATGGTGAAAGCCATGGGTCGAGCCATCAAGCCTAGTGCTGAAGAAATCGCACTCAACGTGCGGTGTCGCAGTTCCGTGCTTAGAGTGGCAGAAAAACTATGAACATGGCCAGTACCAATTTTAACTTATTGTTACTTATTACCTCTGATCTAGGCCGTAATTTATTTAAAGTTGTATTATTTATTGCTGTGGTTGCGACCGCGATAGGTGTGGTCTTAGGCGTGCATCACAATCGCCAATTGTCGATGCAACATGAATCGTTAATTCAAGAAAAAGACGAGTTAGACGTTGAATGGCGTCACCTGATCATTGAGCAAAGCTCCTTAACTGAGCATAACCGCATTGAACAGATCGTTCGAGAGAACTTAAATATGCGTCGTCCTGGTCCCGAAGATGAAGTATTGGTACGAGGGAAACCGAATGGCGGATAACGCAAATAGGCGTGCATCTGCTAAAACAGGAACCAGCAAAGACCGCCAAGCCAAACAAAAGACATCCCCCATGCTTATGCAGTGGCGCTTTCTCACCGTCCTTTACAGCGTGGTGTTGGTGTTTGTATGTTTAGCTGCCAGAGCCGCCTACATTCAGGTAATAGAACCTGATCTGTTGATTCAACAAGGCGATAATCGGACTATTCGCATACGCGACAATCCCAGCTATCGTGGTTTGATTACCGATAGGCATGGCGAACAACTTGCCGTGAGCGTACCTTCAAAGGCTATTTGGGCCGATCCAAAAGTGGTTAACGCCTTCGACAGCGATACCGGTGAGAAGAAAGCTCTGGATAAGCGCCGTTTTCAAGCGCTTGCTGAAGTATTAGGCCGAGATGTACAAAGCTTATATGACAAGGTGGATAACCCAAAACGTCGTTTTGTATATATTGAACGTCAAGTCACACCTGCAATGGCTAATTTTGTTGAAGAACTGGCTATTCCTGGTATTTACTTACGCAATGAATCTAAACGTTACTATCCAACTGGGGAAGTTTCTGCCCATGTCATCGGCTTTACGAATGTCGATGACAAAGGCATTGAAGGCATTGAAAAGTTATACAACGATTGGTTAACGGGCACGCCAGATAAACGCAAAATCCGTCGCGATGCCAAGGGTCGTCAAGTTGAAATTATTGAACAACATGCGGGGGAGAAAGCGGGCGATCTAATGCTCACTATCGACCAGCGTATTCAAGCACTGGCTTATCGCGAACTTAAAGAAGCGACCTTGTATTTTAAAGCAGCATCTGCATCTGTGGTTATAGTTGATGTGCACACGGGTGAAATTCTGGCACTCGCTAACACGCCGTCATACAACCCGAACAACCGCAAAACTGTGTCCAACCATCGCCTGCGTAATAGAGCGATAACCGACGCTTTTGAGCCTGGCTCTTCATTAAAACCGATTGCGATATTAGCTGCATTAGAATATGGCACTGTGGAAAAAGATTCTATTATTGATACCTCTCCCGGTTGGATGCGCTTAGGTGGCAGTCGAGTAGAGGATCCGCGCAACTATGGCAAAATTAGCGTTACCGAAATCATTCAAAAATCGAGCAATATGGGCACCTCTAAGTTGGCGTTGTCCGTCGACAAAAACTTCCTCATGGATACCTATTACAATATGGGCTTGATGAGCACCACTGGCAGCAATATGGTCGGAGAATCTAACGGTATTTTTCATGAACGTAATCGTTGGTCTGAACACGAGGTTGCATCTTTATCATTCGGTTACAACATTTCAGTCACGACAGCTCAGCTTGCTAGAATGTATGCAACGATCGGAAACGGTGGTGTAAAAATACCGTTGTCGATTATTAAGTCGAATGAGCCTGCTTTTGAATTGCCAGAGCGCGTTGTCAGTCATGAAAATGCAATGGCGGTGTTAGAAATGATGGAAACCGTCACCCAAGCGGGTGGCTCTGGTGTAAAAGCAAGCGTGCCTGGCTATCGTATTGCGGGTAAAACAGGCACAAGTCGAAAGGCTGTCGCAGGTGGTTATGGTGAGGAATATGTCAATATTTTTGCCGGTATTGCGCCTGTTTCAGATCCTAAAATAGCCGTAGTCGTGTTAATCAATGAGCCCAGCGGCGATTTATACTATGCCGGTGATACTGCAGCGCCAACATTTTCTGCGATAGTTTCGGGTACATTGCAAATGCTGAATGTGCCACCAGACGACGATAGTAAAACAGCGAGAATCTACAGTGGGGGTCAAGATGCCGTCCAATGAAGATAAACTGGAAACTCGTTCAATCGCCTCGATACTGGCGATTTTTGACATTCTGATTACTGCTACTGAGATCGACAATATTGTATTGGATAGCCGAAACGCAAACCACAACTCATTGTTTATTGCGCATCAAAGTACAGGTAACAATGGCGCTAAATATGTGCAAGATGCGATCAATAATGGCGCTAAATTAGTCCTTGTTAACACAAACAACACTGAACAACATGGCGAAGTAGATAGCATTGATAAAGCCTTGATTATTAGTTTTTTTGAATTAGAAAAGCAAATTGGCTTTATTTGCAGCGCGTTTCACCAACATGTTTCAAATAAGCTTCAGTGCGTCGCTATTACGGGTACAAACGGTAAAACATCGGTTGCTCATATTTGTGCTCAATTGTCGGCATCGTGCGGAGAAAATGCAGGCACTATAGGTACCATGGGGGTTGGTTTTTATTCAAAAAAGCAAAGCTCAATTAAAATTTCAGAGACAATAAATACAACACCAGACATCGCGTGCTTGCATCAATTTGCGCATTTAGTGAAGCATCTTGGCGGCAGACGCCTGTGTATTGAGGCCTCTTCACATGGCTTACATCAAAAAAGATTGAGCGGCTTCAAAGTGGACGTCGCTGCATTCACAAATTTGACTCAAGATCACTTAGATTACCATCCGAGTTTAAACGAGTACGCCAAGGCCAAACGTCTGCTACTTAAACAAGATGGGATACGTTACTTGGTATTAAATGCAGATGATAAAGAAAGTCATCATTGGGTAGAGCAAGCGCCAGAGCATACGGTTATTTGTCTTTGTTCGGTTAACCAGCGTTCATCCGCATCTTTGCTCCAAACCTATGAAAAACACAATCAGCATTATAAATACTGTATTGCTTTAAATCCGTGTTTTACAGCAAATGGCAGTACTTTTAAAATTGAATCAAGTTGGGGGGTGGCAACAGTATCTTTGCCCTTAATCGGCAAATTCAATATCGCAAACGTACTTACCGCATTCAGTTCATTGCTTTTACAAGGCGTCAGTTTTGAACGCTTGGTTGAGGCTGTTCCTTTGTTAAGAGGTGTGCCAGGTCGAATGGAAGTTTTCGAATCAATAAAGTATGGCAATATTATTGTCGATTATGCGCACACTCCTGATGCGCTTGAGCAGGCTCTGTTAGCAGCACGTCAGCATGTGACGGGTAAGCTAACTGTCATTTTCGGTTGTGGTGGCAATCGCGATAATTCCAAACGTAGCCAAATGGGTAAAATCGCTGAACGATGTGCAGATGAAGTCATATTGACTCAAGACAATAGCCGCAACGAATTACCTGAAGATATCATTGCTGATATCCAACAGGGTATACATCAAAAATCAAAATTAAAAATAGAATTAGACAGAACCTCTGCAATTAAACAGGCTTATCTGAACAGTCATACCGATGATTTGATTGTTGTTGCAGGAAAAGGCCATGAAGAGTACCTCGAGTTGAAATCCGTGCGCGAGTATTACAACGAGAGGGAATACGTTAAACAGTTAACCATGGAGGTAAGAGCATGATTCCCGTTTCACTATCTTGGATTGCTGAAAAAGTAGAAGGCACATTAAACACAAAAAGTGTCGAAGAGTTACAAATTAAAGGCGTCAGTACAGACACTCGAACATTGCAACCAGGCGACTTGTTTATCGCGTTAGTGGGTCCTGATCATAATGCCCATGACCATCTTTTCAGGGCGCTTGAAAAAGGAGCTGCAGCGATCATCGTCAGTCGCCCTGTGGACTGTCCACTGCCATTGATATTAGTTGACGATACGAAAGCCGCGTTAGGTAAATTAGGTGCGGCAGTCAAGCAACAAGTTAATCCGAAAACGGTCGGGATTACTGGCAGTAGCGGTAAAACTACGGTCAAAGAAATGGTCGCATCTATTCTCTCCGTCAGGGGCAAAGTGCTGTGTACCAAAGGCAATTACAACAACGATATTGGCGTGCCATTGACTTTGTTAAGACTGGAGAAACAGCACGAATATGCGGTTATTGAACTCGGTGCAAATCACTTAGGTGAAATTGCCTACACCACAAATTTAGTTAAGCCCGATGTGGCAACGATTGTCAACGCAGCAGCGTCACATCTGGAGGGTTTTGGCAGCCTATTTGGTGTTGCTAGAGCCAAAAGTGAAATATTTAAAGGCCTGAGTACAAACGGCACCGCAATCCTCAATAGTGACAGTCAATTTTATTCATTTTGGGAGGGGAAAACATCTCATTTGAATTGTTTAACGTTCTCTCCAGAGTCCGGACACGGTGACTATCACGCAGAGGATATCGCCATGGGAATGGACGGATGTGCTGAATTCGAATTGGTATGCCCAACTGGCAGAGCTGCTATTCGCCTGAGTATACCCGGTACGCATAATGTCGGAAATGCGTTACTTGCGGCTGCTTTGTCGATGACTGTAGGCGCAAATTTAGAACAAGTTCAGCTTGGGCTATTCAATATGCGCGAAGTGAGCGGGCGTTTAAATGTTAAACAATTGAGCAATCAAATTCGTCTATTGGATGACACTTATAACGCAAACGTAGCGTCGGTCAATGCGGCAATCGATTTGTTGGCAACCTTTTCTGGTAACCGTATTTTCGTGTTTGGCGATATGGCAGAACTGGGAGAAAAAGCGCGATATTATCATGAGCAAGTGGGTGAATACGCCAAATCAAAAGGCATCACATCAGTCTATTCACTGGGTGTGTTGAGTCAATTTGCAAGTGACGTGTTCAAACAGAATGGTTTTCATTTCGACAACAAAGAAGCACTGGTTGCAATGCTTAATAAGAATGTTGCTTACGAACAACAAGACATCAGTATTTTAGTCAAAGGGTCGAGAAGTTCAAAAATGGAATTAGTTGTAAAAGCAATAGAGGAAAGCCCCGTGGGAAAGTTCGAAAGGCGTAGAGAAGGTATTGCATGTTAATTTGGCTAGCCGACTGGCTGACACAGTTTGATGCCAGTTTTAACGTTGTACAGTATTTGACTCTGCGTGCAATCTTAAGCACGTTAACCGCCTTACTTATCGCTATTCTTATTGGTCCAAAAATGATCCGCTGGTTACAAACCATGCAGATTGGACAGACAATTCGTGATGACGGACCACAAAGTCATTTGTCAAAAGCAGGCACTCCCACAATGGGTGGCTTGTTGATATTAGCCGCCATATTAATTAGCGTATTGTTATGGGCAGACCTGACTAATAAATATGTTTTGGTTACTCTTCTTGTGATCGTAGCTTACGGCTTGGTTGGCTTTGTTGATGACTATCGTAAGGTCATCCGTAAAGACGCTAAAGGCTTAATTGCACGCTGGAAGTATTTTTGGCAATCGGCTATTGCCGTTGTCGTTTCGGCGTTCCTATATTACACAGCAAACCCAGCAATTGCCGCTGAAACGGCGTTACTTGTACCGTTTTTTAAAGAAGTAATGCCACAGCTCGGTGTTTTTTACATGGTCATTGCTTATTTTGCATTAGTGGGTACAAGCAATGCAGTGAACTTAACTGACGGCTTGGACGGTTTAGCCATTGTCCCTATCATTCTGGTTGCCGGCGCATTTGCGGTATTCGCTTATGTCACTGGCAATATTAACTTTTCTGCTTATCTCAATATCCCATTTATTCCAATGACCAGTGAATTGGTGATTGTGTGCACAGCAATCGTAGGCGCTGGACTGGGATTCTTGTGGTTCAATACCTATCCAGCCCAAGTTTTTATGGGCGATGTTGGTTCACTTTCATTAGGTGCAACACTCGGATTATTGGCTATTTTAGTTCGTCAAGAAATCGTTTTTATTGTGATGGGCGGTGTGTTCGTGGTTGAAGCGCTGTCGGTTATACTGCAAGTGGGATCATTTAAAATGCGCGGAAAACGTATTTTTAGAATGGCACCAATACATCATCATTATGAATTAAAAGGGTGGCCAGAGCCTCGCGTTATTGTCAGGTTTTGGATTATTTCATTAATCCTGGTCCTCATTGGACTGGCAACATTGAAGTTGAGATAGATGAATAGGGACTTGGCACATCAGTCAATTGCCGTCATAGGCTATGGTATTACCGGGCGCGCATGTGTCCGATTTTTGCTTTCTCAACAGGCAACAGTTTGCGTATTTGACCGTGATGTGAATATTCAAGAAACGGTGATGAGTGACACCAATGTCAAAGTCGCAGTTTTCGAGCCGGATATGTCTTTGTCCTCTTTTTCAATCGTGATTGTTAGCCCCGGTGTTAACCCGCACTTACCATGTTTTGCAACTTACCGTGAACAAGGCGGCGTATTAATTGGCGATATTGAATTGTTCGCTTGGTTTAATAAAACGCCATTGATTGGGATTACTGGTTCAAACGGCAAAACTACGGTCACAGACATGTTAGGTAAAGTGCTCAAGAGCGCGGGTTTACATGTTCAGTTGGCGGGAAATTACGGAAAGTGCGCCGTTGATTTATTGCTAGAACAAGCACACAAAACAACACCACTAGACATAGTGGTGTTGGAGTTGTCCAGCTATCAATTAGAGATGACCGAATCACTGCAACTTGAGTTTGCCAGCATACTTAATATTACCGAGGATCACCTAGACCGTCATGGTAATTTTGAGGCTTATAAAATAGCCAAACAACGTATTTTTACTATGGCTAAAAATATCGTTGTTTGCCGAGATGAAGTCTTTAGTTATCCCCCAACCATCGAACTGAATGAAGTAGGTATTAGCAACGAAAACACGCGGATTTGCGCTGAAGTGGGCCTATTGAATAGTCTGACTGGTTATTCTGTTGGCGAAATACTTGTATCTGACTGTTTATCAAATTCAAATATGGATAATTGCTCGAGCGATTTGGCCCAAGCCATAGCAGAGCCTTGCATTCAATTTAATGGTACGGCACTGTTTGCGCTTTCTGATTTACATCTTAAAGGGTCGCATAACTACATTAATATCATGATTGTGTTAGCTATTTGTGATCAATTATCACTGGATAGAGAACTGACTATAAAAGCCATTTGTGATTACAAAGGATTACCTCATCGTTTTGAAACGATTCGAGTGTCTACACTCAAGGCTGCTGATAAAACTTCAACCATTACGTGGATTAATGATTCAAAGGCGACCAATGTTGGGGCCTGTCAAGCTGCTTTAGCTTGTTTTACAAAATCCGACGATTATCTGGTCTTAATTGCAGGTGGTGACGCCAAAGGTGTGGACTTATCGCCTTTGAAAGAAGTAATAGACAGTCAAGTAAATCAACTAATTGTGTTAGGCAAAGATGCACACAAATTTATCCAATTAATACCCAATGCAATTCACGTTCGAAATTTACAGGAGGCGGTTGCAACGTCATTGTCGCTAATACAAAAAGCCGATTGTGCAAATGCAGTCGTCTTGCTTTCGCCGGCTTGCGCAAGTCTTGATATGTTTGTTAACTATCAAGATAGAGGCGAAATATTCGCCAGCGCCGTTACTGAGCAAATGGCATAATGACGAATTCTAACTTGCAAGCAAGCAATAAATTATCTGCCATATTTGCTGCTAGGCATGACATATTTGCGGGTCAGGATGGGGCGCAACAGCGTCCTTACGATCTTGTTTTAGTCTTAATTACATTGACTCTGTTTGCGATTGGTTTTGTGATTGTGACGTCAGCCTCAATGCCAATTGCCGAAAGGATGTATGGCAACCCATTTCACTTTGCTATTCGTCATGCTATTTACATTGGTATCGCTATTATTGCGGCCATGATAGTGCTTAATTTACCGATGAATTTTTGGCGTGTCGCCAACCCTTATTTACTATTGCTGGCTATCGTGTTGTTGGTCGCAGTGCTAATTATAGGGCGCTCGGTCAACGGCAGTACAAGATGGATTGTTATTGGCCCAGTGACTATTCAAGCGGCGGAACCTGCCAAGCTGTTTTTCTTCTGCTATCTCGCCGGTTATTTGGTTAGAAGATACGAAGAAATTAATGAAAACTTTAAAGGCTTCGTTAAGCCTTTAGCGGTGTTTTTCCTACTCGCACTGTTATTACTCAATCAACCTGACTTAGGCACGGTTATTGTCATGTTTGCTACCACAATAGGTTTGTTGTTTTTAGCCGGCGCGAAATTATGGCAATTCTTTGGTTTAGTATTCACCGGGGTGTTAGCGGTTGTTGCATTAATTCTTTTTGAACCTTACCGCGTTAAGCGCGTGACTGCCTTCCTTGACCCTTGGGCCGATCCTTTCGGGTCCGGTTATCAATTAACGCAATCGCTCATGGCATATGGTCGCGGATCTTGGTTCGGACAAGGTTTAGGCAATAGCTTACAAAAATTAGAATTTTTACCTGAAGCGCATACCGATTTTATTATGGCAATTTTAGCTGAAGAATTAGGCTATATCGGCGTCTTAGTGGTTTTATTATTAATCCTTTCAGTAGTCGTCAAAGCGCTTCGAATTGGCAACAGAGCGATGACTCAAGAACGCCCTTTCGACGCGTTTTTAGCTTATGGTATTGGTATTTGGTTTAGCTTTCAAACAGTCGTCAATGTGGGGGCAAGTACGGGTATATTGCCAACCAAAGGATTAACTCTGCCTTTCGTGAGTTATGGTGGTTCGTCACTTATCGTTATGTCAGTTGCCATTGCTATTTTATTGCGTATCGATTTTGAACTTAGAGTTGATGGCGTGCAAGCACTCAAGCGCGGAGGAAGTAGCAAGAGAACCAATAAAAAAGGCAGTAGTAGAAAAACCGACCAGACAAAAGCCAAAGTCACATCAGAGGTAACAGATAATGCGTAATGTTACCGATGCTAGTAACATCTTATCAGCAAACCAACCCTTGTTAGTTATTATGGCTGGTGGAACGGGAGGCCATGTATTCCCTGGCTTAGCTGTTGCAAATGAGATAACGCAACAGGGTTGGCGCGTTGAGTGGTTTGGTAGTGCCGATAAAATGGAAGCAGAGCTTGTTCCCAAAAATGGTTTTTTGATCCATTTCCTTGATGTAAAGGGAGTTCGAGGCAAAGGCATTATTGCTAAACTATACGCTCCTAGTATGCTGATATCGGCTGTTTGGCAAGCTAGAAAAGTACTCAAAACTCTACATCCTAATGTGGTGTTGGGTATGGGTGGTTTTGCTAGCGGTCCAGGCGGTATTGCGGCTTGGACATTAGGTATTCCTATTGTTATACACGAACAAAATGCAGTGTTTGGTTTGACCAATAAGTGGTTGGCTAGAGTCGCAAAGCGTGTGCTCTGTGGTTTCGACTTAACGGCATCTGCAATGGCAAGTCAATCACCTGGAAACGTTGAGTTTGTTGGCAACCCTGTGCGTGCTGAATTTTTTAGCACAATAAAAACTCAACGTCATAATAATACTTTTCGATTTTTAATCTTGGGCGGCAGTTTGGGTGCGTTAGCGCTAAACCAAATAATCCCTGGGGTTATTAATCAACTTCGTAAAAAATACGCTATTAGCGTTGTGCACCAAGCGGGTAAGGGCAAAGCGCAACCTGTGCAACTGCAATATGCACAAATGAACCACAAGCTCCAAGAAAGTAAGTTTGTAGAGGGCAGTCAAGCAGAGCAGAAAATAAGTAAGCCGTTAGCAACGCAATCAGACAATACGGTGCTTGAATTTATTGATGATATTCCGGCTCAATTTGCGCAAGCTGATATTGTAATATGCCGAGCTGGGGCACTCACTGTGGCCGAAGTTGCCGCCACAGAAAGCTGTGCTATTTTTGTGCCTTTACCAATTGCAGTTGACGATCATCAAACTTACAATGCAAAAGCATTGAGTGACAACGATGCAGCAATACTTATTGGACAAGACAAACTCGCTGATAACTTGTATTCACATCTAGATATGCTGCTGTCAAATCCGCAAAAAATAACAGAGATGGGGCGTAAAGCGAGAGCACTTTGTATTCAAGACGCCACACTCAAAGTAATTGCTGCCATAGTGCAGGAAGGGTTGAGGGAGAAATTGTGAATACTAAAAATAAATTATCGGCATATTCGACTGCCGAGCAGAATGACAACATTGGCGCATTAATGCCGCATAAAATGCGTCGCGTTCAAAAATTACATTTTATTGGTATCGGTGGTGCAGGCATGGGCGGCATTGCTGAAGTTGTGCTAAACCTAGGCTATCAAGTTTCTGGCTCAGATATGAGGCGTAGCAGCATGACTGCTCGCTTGACTAAGCTAGGAGCCGATATTTTCATAGGTCATTCAGCTGACAACATAAAACAAGTAGATGCGGTAGTCGTGTCTAGCGCAATTGATAAAAATAATCCTGAAATTCAAATTGCTACACAGCAGCGTATCCCAATTATTCGTCGTGCAGAAATGTTGGCAGAGTTAATGCGTTTTCGCTACGGCATCGCTGTCGCCGGAACACATGGCAAAACCACGACAACGAGTTTGATTGCGACAATATTCTCACAAGCGAAATTGGATCCTACCTACGTGATAGGCGGACTGCTAAATAGCGCTGGTACAAATGCAAAATTAGGTGCAAGTAAGTATCTTATTGCTGAAGCGGACGAAAGTGACGCGTCATTTTTGCATTTGCAGCCAACACTATCAGTGATCACAAATATTGAAGCGGATCACCTTGAAGCTTACCAAGGTGACTTTTCAAAAATGAAAAATGCGTATGTTGAATTTTTACATAACCTACCTTTCTATGGTTTAGCCGTTGTGTGTGGTGACGACAACGTGGTGCAAGAAATATTGCCAAAAGTAGGTCGTAAATACCTGACTTACGGTCAATTGGATGGTAGTGATTATCAAGCAATTGATGTTTTTTATGAGCTTAACTTCAGCCACTTTACGGTCAAGCGTAAAGACAAAACTGCATTAAAAGTTACACTCAGTTTGCCTGGTATTCACAATGTGTTGAATGCGACAGCGGCCATTGCGGTGGCAACAGACGAGGGCATTAGCGATGAAGATATTTTAGTCGCTTTGAAAAGCTTTCAAGGTATCGGTCGACGCTTTCAAGTGCTCGGGGAATTTAGTCAAGACTACGGCAGCACAATTCTGGTCGATGATTACGGTCACCACCCAACTGAAGTGAAAATGACAATTGCCGCAGCGCGCAATAATTGGCCACAAAAGCGGGTAGTCATGATTTACCAACCGCATAGATATTCTCGTACACGCGATTTGTACGAGGACTTTGTTGAAGTATTGTCAGAAGTTGATGTGTTATTACTGCTAGATATTTATGCCGCTAGCGAAGAACCAATTGAAGGTATTGACAGTAAATCGTTGTGCCGGTCGATACGTCAGCGTGGAAAGTTAGAGCCAATTTATGTGAGTTCAGCGCAAAATCTGTATAAAATACTCGTCGATGTAATGATTGATGGTGACGTTCTGTTTGCACAGGGAGCTGGTAATATTGGTGATATAGCGCAATTAATCGCTAGCACTGAATTGAATAAGACAGCATTGTTGAAAAAGGCAGGCGATGCATGAATACACAAGCGGTTAATGCACAAGATATAAGAGCGTTTGGCAAGGTGGCAGTTTTGTTTGGTGGAAATTCTGCCGAGCGTAAAGTGAGTTTGGCGTCTGGTAAAGCGGTACTTAATGCCTTGCAAACTGCAGGCATAGACGCACATAAATTCGACCCTGCAGAAAATCCAATCGGGGATTTGGTGTTATCAGGTTTTGATCGCGCATTTATTATTTTACATGGCCGCGGCGGAGAAGACGGCAGTATGCAAGGGGCGCTGCAATTGCTGGGTATTCCTTACACAGGAACGGGTGTATTAGGTTCAGCCGTAGCGATGGATAAGGTCTTTTCAAAACAAATTTGGTCTGCGTTAGGACTGCCGACTGCACGGTATAAAGTGGTAACAAAAGCACGAGTTAATTCAGCTGTAAAACCTGATTATGCTGATATTTTAGCGCAGTTGTCTGGTGTTGCTATGGTGAAGCCTGTTCGTGAAGGCTCGAGTATTGGTATGGCCAAGGTGAGCGATGCTCAAGAGCTTGAAAATGCGGTGCAACGAGCGCTTGAATATGACGATGATGTTTTAGTTGAAGAATACATTAATGGTCCTGAGTATACAGTTACGATTTTAAATGGTGTTGCGCTACCTTCAATTCGCATGGCAACACCGCATGTTTTTTATGATTATGATGCCAAGTACAACGATAAAACAACCGAATATTATTGTCCTAGTGGCTTGGATGATGCTACCGAAAAGCATATCGGCGAGCTTTCTTTAAATGCATTTCATGGTCTTTCTGGCAGGGGCTGGGGAAGAGTTGATTTAATGCAGAATGAGCTTGGCGACTTTATGCTGTTGGAATCAAATACAGTACCAGGCATGACTGAAACAAGTTTAGTGCCGAAGGCGGCCAAACAAGCTGGTCTGAGCTTTGAGCAACTTGCATTGCAAGTACTATCGTCAAGTCTGGAGTAAGTTAGTGACAAAGGGCGATTTAACAGCACAAGGACACAACGTTCGCAAACACGCTGCGCGCATTGGTGAACTTGTTCACAGCCCGAGCACAGTGACTTCTAAAAAGGCAGACGATTCATTTGATGATGACACAGATCCATTTGATAATGACGATAGGACGGGTGAAACCCAAGAGCCAAATAGACTTGTTGGCTTTGTCTTTTTTTTGTTCGTCATGGCGGGTTTTATTTACGCCGGAATAGAACTCGTTCGATGGCTGGAAGACGAACAGCAATTACCAGTTCAAAAAGTCATTTTTAGTGGTCAAAGAAGCGTTTTAGTAGACTCACAAATGGAGACGCTTATTCGGAACAAGCAAAACGGCAGTTTTTTCGCATTGGACGTCAATAAAGTGCATCAACTTTTAGAGGATATGCCCTGGGTGTACAGGGCATCAGTGCGAAAACGCTGGCCGAGTAGCTTGCATATTTATTTAGTCGAACAGGCGCCTGTTGCGATTTGGAATGATGATTTTTTATTGAATACGAAAGGCGATATTTTTGATGGCGGTGATCCTAACAAAAAATTACCGCAATTGTTTGGGCCGGGTGGCAGCGAAAAAACAGCATTAGCCGGATTTAACGCGATGCAGTCATTATTAAGCTCAACTGGACTAACAATTAACGAGTTGTTTTTGAGTGAAAGGTTCGCTTGGAGAGTCGAATTAAGTAACGGAATACGGCTAAATATAGGGCGTCAGCAGTTTATCGATAGATTACAAAATTTTATTGATGTTTTTCCGCTGTTACAGGCGCAAAATAAGGCGATTAATTACATAGATTTGCGGTATGATATTGGGCTTGCAGTGGGCTGGCAAAAAAATAGTAAAAAAGAACAAGAAATTAGATCAAATAATGACTAAAATGAGTGATAAGAAACATGTCTAAAGCTACGGAAAGAGACCTCATTGTCGGTTTAGACATCGGAACCAGCGTAATCAAAGCTATTGTCGGCGAATTACTTGACGACGACAGTATCAGTATTATTGGCGTTGGCACGCACAAATCTCGCGGTATGGACAAGGGTGGTGTGAATGACTTGAACCTCGTTGTTCAGTCAGTAAGACAAGCGGTTAATGAGATGGAATTGATGGCCGACTGCAGTGTCTCTTCAGTATTTATGTCAATTTCAGGGCGTCACGTTCAGTGTCAAAACGAGAGCGGAATGGTGCCTATCAATAACCAAGAAGTAACCCAAGACGACGTGGATAATGTTATCCATGCTGCGCGCTCAGTGCCGATGGCTGCTGAACGTAAATTACTTCATGTGTTACCACAAGAATTTGTTATCGATGTGCAAGAAGGGATTAAAAATCCAATAGGTATGTCGGGTGTCAGAATGGAGGCGGCGGCTCACATTATTACCTGCGCCGAAGATATGGCTAAGAACTTGGTCAAATGTGTAGAAAGTTGTGGTTTGAGCGTCGACCAAACCATCTTTTCAGCGTTGGCTTCTAGCTATGCGGTTTTGACCGATGATGAACGTGAATTGGGTGTCTGTGTGGTCGATATCGGTGGCGGTACGATGGACATCGTTATTTATACTGACGGTGCTATTCGCCATACCGCAGTTATTCCGTTGGCAGGTAATCAAATAACTAGCGATATTGCAAAAATCTTCCGCACGCCGATGAGCAATGCGGAAGACATTAAAACCAAATATGCATGTGCACTGAAAGACATGGTAAGCATGGAAGAAAGTATCGAAGTACCTAGTGTTGGCGGTCGACCTGCAAGAGTCATGTCGCGTCATACCTTGGCTGAGGTGATTGAACCAAGATACCAAGAGCTATTTGAATTAGCTTATGAGCAAATCAAAGCCAGTGGTTTAGAAGAACAAATTGCCGCAGGCCTTGTCATTACTGGCGGAACAGCCAAAATGGAAGGTGCAGTAGAGTTTGCAGAGGAAATATTCCAAATGCCAGTAAGGGTTGGAAAGCCTCATTCAGTCAAGGGTTTGGCTGAATATGTTGACGATGCTTGTTTTGCTACAGCAGTGGGTCTGTTACAGTATGGTAAGCAAAATCTAAACAATAAAAGAACGTCTTCAAAGAAAGGCGAAGAAAGCGTGTTAAAACGCATCCAAAGCTGGTTTAAGGGCGAATTTTAGGGGGCCTTTAAGCGCTAAAACAATATGAAACCGAAATAAAAAAACAAATAGGTTTCAGTATACCGGAGAAGCAGAATGTTCGAATTAATGGACAGTCAAAGCGACGAAGCCGTCATTAAAGTAGTTGGCGTCGGAGGAGGCGGTGGTAACGCCGTCGAATATATGGTTAAGCAAGTGATCGAAGGCGTAGAGTTTATCGCCATGAATACCGATGCGCAGGTATTGAAAACGTCAAGTGCTCACATTAAATTACAAATTGGCAGCGAGGTTACTAAAGGACTAGGCGCTGGCGCAGATCCAAACGTGGGCCGTGAGGCTGCGCAAGAAGATCGTGAAAAAATCCGTCAAACGCTGGAAGGCGCTGATATGGTATTTATCACGGCCGGCATGGGTGGCGGCACAGGCACAGGCGCAGCACCAGAAGTTGCCAGGATCGCCAAGGAAATGGGGATATTAACCGTTGCGGTTGTCACCAAGCCTTTCCCATTTGAAGGCAAAAAACGGTCTGATTTTGCTAACCAAGGTATTGCCGAGCTATCCAAGCACGTTGATTCATTGATTACGATCCCGAATGAAAAGCTACTGAAAGTGATGGGTAAAGGCACGCCTTTGCTACAAGCGTTCATTGCAGCCAATGATGTATTGCGCGGCGCTGTTCAAGGTATCGCCGAGCTTATTACACGCCCAGGTTTGATTAACGTCGATTTCGCTGATGTGAAAACGGTTATGTCAGAGATGGGTACGGCAATGATGGGAAGCGGTGTTGGTCGGGGTGAAGATAGAGCAGAAGAAGCTGCAGAAGCTGCAATTGCTTGTCCTCTACTAGAAGATATCGACTTGTCAGGTGCACGTGGCATACTAGTTAACATTACTGCAGGGTTAGACTTTGCAATCGATGAGTACGAAATCATAGGTAATGCTGTAAAAGCATTTGCTTCTGAAAATGCGACTGTTGTTGTTGGTACCGTTATCGATCCAGAACTGACTGATGAAGTTCGTGTCACTGTGGTTGCAACTGGTATCGGCGCAGAACGCAAGCCTGATATTAGTTTAGTCAATGACAACGCGCGAGTGAGTGCAGTTGGCAGAGACTATGGTAGCAGCTCCAGAGATCATAGATCCACTGGCGGTACTGAAGGTAACCAAGCGCTTAAGTTAGATGACGAAGCTCAACCAAGCAATGAATTAGAGTATCTCGATATTCCAGCATTCTTGAGAAAACAGGCAGATTAGCACGATTAACTATAATGAAATTAACGTTTAGTTGTAGTGGTCTGAACAGTCTTTTTTTTGAAAAAAAAGCTTGAAATATCATAACTCTTTGACAATGAACCGGTTAAGTAATACACTATTTGCCGATTTTTGGTTTGGTAAATAAAACAAAATGATAAAACAACGTACTATAAAAGAGTCTGTTAAAGAAACCGGTATCGGTTTGCACAAGGGACGCAAAGTCACAATGACTCTTCGTCCTGCACCTGCAAACACGGGTATCGTTTTCCGTCGCGTTGATTTAACGCCGCACGCAGACATTCAAGCCAAGGCCAATGCTGTTGGAGATACGATGTTGTGTACATGTATCACAAACGCCGATGGTCACTCAATTCATACCGTAGAGCATTTAGCCTCTGCGTTGTCTGGTCTTGGTATTGATAATATTATTGTTGAAGTGGATAGTCACGAGCTGCCGATCATGGATGGCAGTGCCTCTCCTTTTATCTTTCTGCTGCAAACCGCCGGTATACAGGAACTAGACGCGCCAAAAAAATTCATTAAAGTAATCAAAACCGTGCGTGTTGAAGATGGCGATAAGTGGGCTGAATTTAGGCCACATGACGGATTCAAAGTTAATTTTGAAATTGATTTTGAACATCCTGCGATCGCAGCTAGTAGACAAAAAATAGAATTAGACTTTTCAGTTGACTCTTACGTTGATGAAGTCAGTCGAGCCAGAACTTTTGGCTTTATGAAAGACTTAGAGTTTATGAACTCTATGAACCTGGCCTTGGGCGGAAGCATGGATAATGCAGTTGCGCTTGACGAATATCGAGTGATAAACCCAGAAGGACTGCGTTGCAGTGATGAGTTCTTAAAGCATAAAATACTGGATGCGGTTGGTGACCTCTACTTAGGTGGGCACAGTCTTATTGGTGAATTTGTTGCGTATAAAACAGGACATGGTTTAAATAATAAGTTATTAAATGCCATACTTGATGATGTCACTGCATGGCGGTATGTGGAGTTCGAAAATGAGGACAGTTTGCCTATACGGTACATTGAACCTTCTTTGGCATTTTAGTTGTTCCACTATATCCTCTGGTGTGGAGAGGTGACTACTCTAGCGTTGCTTTGGGTATTTAAATGGATAAGTATGTGTGCTTACAAAATGTATCCTTGTGCCGATAACAGGGTTAGACTACTGAAATCAAAATTAGATTACCGTCAGTTTTACGGCGTTAATTTAATAGACGCACAACCAAAATAGGGTAATGATGAGTTTTACGATACTTTACAAAGGCAAAAATCACAGGTTTGTCAAGCGGATATCCGCTCGTAAGTTGTTAAGCGTAACTGTAATAGCATCAATTGTCTTCCTCATTTCTAGCCGCTCTACCGAATCTGTCTACGAAAATCATGTTCGTGTTAACGTTATAAAAACAGGATTAGAGCAACAAGCCAAATTAGTTGACCAACTGAAAACAGATACCCTGGAGCAAGTGGGTGGTATTGTGAATCAGGTGGCTATCATGCAAAATCGAATTAATAAGATGGAGTTGCTGACAGCAACCATGGCTGAAAATGCCGGTCTTAATAAAGAAGATTTTACCTTAAACGAGGAAATGCAAACGTTTGATGCCTCCGAATCTTCTTTAACAAATCAAATAAATAAAATGGCTGAGACCTTAGATTTTAAAATTCAGCAACTCACAGCCCTTGAATCTCTGATGATGGGCCTCAACATAGAGAGACAGAGTGAGTTAGCAGGACGTCCAGTCGGTAAAGGTTGGTTGTCATCTTATTACGGTGTTCGCAAAGACCCATTCACAGGCCGCCCAGCTATGCATAAAGGCATTGACTTCGCGGGCAAAGAAGGTGAAGACGTCATTGCAACAGGTGCTGGTGTGGTGACTTGGTCGGGCAGCAGATATGGATATGGAAACTTAGTTGAAATTGATCATGGAAACGGTTTAAGAACAAGATATGGTCACAACGCTGAGTTAACTGTCGAGGTTGGTGACGTTGTCACTAAAGGTCAAGGTATCGCGTTAGTCGGTAACACTGGGCGTTCAACAGGGGCTCACGTGCACTATGAAGTTCTAAAAAACGGTCAACAGGTTGATCCACTGCCATTCATCTATCGCTAAAAAACTGATTGTCAGTTTTCTCCGGTCCAATAAAACCTCTGATTCATTAATAATAGCTCAGTAATGTGCTAAGATCATTTAGCACGTATAGTTTATTCGCCACATAATTGTTATTATGTTATGCGTTTTATTTTAGTCATTTTTGGAAAATCAAATAGCATGTTTGCAGGCACCTTAAAAAAAGTATTTGGCAGTCGTAACGACCGTTTACTAAAAAAATTAAAAAAGACAGTTGTTGTTGTTAACGGATACGAAAAAGCATTCGAAGCGCTATCCGACAATGAATTGAAAGGTAAAACAGCGATATTTAAGGAGCGTCTAGAAAAAGGCGAAACAACGGATGCCGTTGCTGCTGAAGCTTTTGCTGTAGTCAGAGAAGCAAGTAAACGTATATTCGGTATGCGCCACTTCGATGCACAAATGAAAGGCGGCTTGGTTTTACATCAAGGTAAAATTGCCGAAATGCGCACCGGTGAAGGTAAAACGCTCACATCAACACTCCCCTCTTATTTAAACGCAATTTCAGGTAAAGGTGTACATGTTATCACCGTCAATGATTACCTTGCCAAACGCGATGCTGACTGGAGCCGACCCCTTTTTGAATTCTTAGGGTTAACTGTCGGTTGTAATATTCCTGGTTTAAGTCCTGCTGAAAAAAATGCGGCTTATGTGGCTGATATTACCTACGGTACCAATAACGAATTTGGCTTTGATTATCTTCGCGATAACATGGCATTTAGCCCGCAAGATCGTGTTCAACGTGGTTTGCATTTCGCCGTTATCGATGAAGTCGATTCAATCCTTATTGATGAAGCTAGAACGCCACTTATCATTTCAGGTGCTGCCGAAGACAGTTCCGAGGCATACAGAAAAATTAATCTTATTATTCCTGAGTTACAAGAACAGGAAAAAGAGGATGAAGAAGATAACATTGGTGACGGTCACTACACCATTGACGAAAAAGGGAAGCAAATTCATCTGACTGAAACAGGTCAAATTTTTGTTGAAGAATTATTACAAAAATACGAAATATTGGGCAAAGAAGAATCCCTGTTTGCAGCGGCGAATATTTCATTGTTGCACCACGTTAACGCTGCATTACGTGCTCACAAATTATTTTCAAAAGACGTTGATTATATCGTTAAAGGCGATGACATCATCATTGTTGACGAGCATACAGGTCGGACAATGGAAGGACGTCGTTGGTCTGAAGGTTTACACCAAGCTATTGAAGCTAAAGAAGGTGTTAACATTCAAAATGAAAACCAAACATTGGCTTCAATCACGTTTCAAAACTATTTCCGTATTTATGATAAGTTATCTGGTATGACGGGTACTGCTGATACCGAAGCCTTTGAGTTTCAATCGATTTATGGCTTAGAAACAGTCGTTATCCCTACCAATCAGCCAATGATACGTGATGATAGAGCGGACAAAATTTATCTCACGACTGAAGAAAAGTACGACGCTATCGTGCAGGACATTCAGGGCTGTGTTGAGCGCGGTCAGCCGACTTTGGTTGGTACCGTATCAATTGAAAATTCTGAATTGCTCTCAAACATACTGAAAAAATCAAAAATAGCTCATAAAGTACTGAACGCTAAATTTCATGAACATGAAGCCGATATTGTAGCCAACGCTGGCATGCCAGGGCAGGTGACCATTGCCACCAACATGGCAGGACGTGGAACAGATATTGTGTTGGGTGGTAATCTACAGGCTGAACTCGATAAGCTTAAAAACCCATCTGAGAAGCAACTCGAACATCTCAAAGCGGAGTGGCAAAAGCGCCATGATGCTGTGTTAGCATCGGGTGGTTTACATATCGTTGGTACTGAACGCCATGAGTCGCGTCGTATTGATAATCAACTACGCGGTCGTTCTGGACGTCAAGGTGATGCTGGTTCCTCACGTTTCTATTTGTCACTTGATGATGCCTTGATGCGCATATTTGCCTCTGAAAAGATGGGCAATATGATGAAGCGCTTAGGCATGGAGAAGGGCGAGTCAATCGAACATCCTTGGGTATCACGTGCGATTGAAAATGCACAGCGTAAAGTGGAAGGCCGCAACTTCGATATTCGTAAATCATTGCTTGAATACGACGACGTAGCGAATGACCAACGCGGTGTTATTTATGAACAGCGAAATGAATTATTAGATGACGGTAATATAGGTTCAATGATTGCTAACATCAGAAAAGACGTTGTATCACAAGTGATTAACCAATATATAGCACCACAATCGTTAGATGAAATGTGGGATATTAAGAGTTTAGAAGAGCGTCTTAAAAGCGACTTTGCAGTCGATTTACCGGTGCAAAAGTGGCTTGATGATGACGATAAGTTATTTGAAGAAACCATTAGAGAGCGTATTTACGACGAAATCGTAAAAGCCTATGAGTTAAAAGAAAAAACGGTAGGTGCAGACGTCATCCGTAATTTCGAGAAAGCCGTGATGCTGCAAAGTGTGGATAGCTTATGGAAAGAACATTTAGCGGCAATGGACCATTTACGCCAAGGCATTCATTTGCGTGGCTACGCTCAGAAAAACCCTAAGCAAGAATATAAACGTGAATCTTTCGAATTATTCTCGCAAATGCTGGACACGCTAAAAGTCGATGTGATCACCATTCTAAGTCGTGTGCAAGTGCAACAACAGGCAGATGTAGAAGCGGTTGACGAACAACGACGCGCAGCCGAAGTTGAGAAGAAGTTTGAACATAAATCGGTCACCCAGTCTGATGCGCAAAAGCCAGCTTCTGTGCAGCGTTCAGGTCCTAAAGTAGGGCGAAATGATGCGTGTCCTTGTGGCTCTGGTAAAAAATATAAACAATGTCATGGTAAAATTTCTTAACAAATTTTCTTAGCAAAATCTTACTGACATTGGATTAATATCAAAACAGCCTTTCAATATGCTCATTGAAGGCTGTTTTTTTTGGCAAAAATAGGCGATAAAAAATAGGCGATAGCGATGAAACAAGTTCACGTGGCTGTAGGTGTTGTGCGCAGGGGGAGTACTTTTTTTATATGTAAACGTGCTGACCATCAGCATCAAGGCGGCAAGTGGGAGTTTCCAGGTGGCAAAGTAGAGACAGGAGAAAGTGTTGAACAGGCACTTAACAGAGAGCTTCAAGAAGAAATAGGCATCAGCATTACAGCGTCCTCTCCTCTCATCGAAATAGCGCATGAATACACCGAAAAACGGGTTTTACTGTCTGTTTTGCTGATACATAAATTCAGCGGTGAACCCTTCGGTAAAGAAGGTCAAATTCATCGCTGGGCGGGTATAGGCGAACTAAATGATATTGATTTTCCTGATGCTAACGTTGCTATCGTTGAAGCTATTCTGAATACTCTTTAGCAATAAGCTCTTTTTTAATATTAAAAAACAGACTGTATAATACAGGCACAACACCGAGTGTTAACAACGTGCCAATCGCCAAACCAAACGCCAGTGCACTTGCCATGCCGAAAAACAAGGCGTCCTTACTGATAATTAATGGCAGTAAGCCAAGTATTGTAGTGACGGTAGACATCACTATAGGGCGCAATCTGCGCAGGCAGGCTTGAACTATTGCTTCATACTGATCCACGTTTTCCTTACGCTCTATATCGATTCTATCGATCAAGACAATGGCGTTATTGACAATAATCCCAGCTAACGCATATAGACCTAAAATAACCATAAATCCAAAGTTTGCCTGCACGGCGAGTAGGCCAATGACAGCACCTATTAAAATAAGTGGGACGGTCAGAATAACAATACTGGCACGGCGCAACGAATTAAACTGCGCTATTAGTACTAGCATTACAACGGCTAAACACAGTGGTAAATTGGCGTTAAGAGATGCTTGAGATTCCTTTGAATCTTTCACCACTCCGTCAAATTCAATACGATGAGCAGGCGGCAGTTTCGCTCTGAGTTTATCAAGTTCTGGCTCTAAGATGGGCACCATATCTTCAGCCGTCATGTTTAAATTTTTAGCTTCAATCGTAACCGTTCTGAATAAGTTTTCGCGGGCAATTCTTGCGTATTGGGGGCTAAGGTTAACATCAGCAACTTGCTCTAATGGCACATTCACGTTTCTTGCTGTAGAAAAAACATTAATACCGTATATGCGGCTAATATCATATCTATCCTGGGCTTGGCCTCGAATAATGATGGGTATTAAATCATCGCCGTCTCGAAACTCAGACACGACGGTGCCCGAGAAAAAGGTTTCTAAAGAGTTAGCCACATCTGCTGAGGTAACGCCTGCGCGTTTTGCTCTGGCCTGATCGACTTGCACATTAACCTGAGTTATTTTATTTTCCCAGTCATTTTTAATGTCAACCGTACCTTCCAAATTGCGGAAAATTGCTTCAACTTCTATGGCCACATTGTAAATATAACCTTTGTCAGGCCCTATCACCTGCACATCAATTTTATTCGAATCAGAGGGACCTAAAAACATTTTAGTGACACGCGCATTAATCATTGGGAAGCCACTAGCAAAATCTTCACGAAGCTTCCTCATGGTTTCATCTTGGAATTGTCGGTCTGTTAAGTTAAGCATCACAAAAGCTTTACTAGATTCAGGTGTGATTGGCGTGAGTGATAATACAAATCTCGGACCACCAAAACCGCCATATGCTGCGTAGTTATTGACATGGGGGTAGCGCTCTTTATTGTCCAGAAGGTCAAATACCATTTCCAATACGTCCTCTGTCTCATGCATTGAAGAACCTGCAGGTAAATCAATATAGGCTAATACTTGAGCACGATCTGAATCCGGAAAGAACTTCACTGGAACCGTCGTCATTACAAGTCCTGCGCCGATAAAAAGCAGGATGGTCCCGGCCATGGTAAACGCTCTATATCTCAACACAAAGTGCAAAAGCGCTTTATACACAGGGTTTATAAGATTGAATAAATTGGCGACTTTGGCTTGAATACCCGTCTTCCTTACCTTTACATCTGTAATAAACCAGTAGCATAAATAAGGTGTCACCATGAGGGATAATAACCATGAAGTGAAAAGTGAATAAATGATCACGATTGACACTGAACGAGTGTATTCGCCAGAGTCACTCTCAGCTAACATTAATGGCAAGAACACCAGCATAGTTGTAACAGAGGAGGTCAGTAAAGGGATTGCTAATGAACGTCCTATTTCAGACACAATTTGACGACGTTTCTCACCATTTTCTAATCGCTTTTTGAAGTCTTCAGCAACTACAATACCATTATCGACCAGCAAGCCAAGCGAGATTATAAGGGTTGCTAAGCTCATGCGTTCAAGTGCCATACCACTGAAATTAAGCACAGCGAGCACAATTAAGACAACCGCAGGTACTATCGCACCAACAATCAACCCAATGCGAAAACCAAGGAATAAGATAACAACGCCAAGTACAATAGCTAATGTTTGGACCACGTTTATAGATACACCGTCAACCGCAGCATTGACTTGGTCTGCTTGTCGAGTAATCACTTTAAGGCTAATGCCGGCAGGCATTTGTTGTTCTAAGGTACGCAACATATCTTCTAAGCGAGGTGTATATTCAGTCACACTGAAGCGATCGTTTTTAGATATAGCCAATACAATTGCGCGCTCACCATTGAAATAGGCAGTTTGAGATGCAGGTGTTTGAACACTTCGGTATACCGTTGCGATATCCTCTAAGCGTATTGAGTTATTCGTATTGGGCAGGGTAAAAATAACCTCTTTGATTGATTCAATGCTCGTGAAGTCGCCGCTAGGAACAATATTAAAGCTCTTGCCGTTTAAATTAATTGTACCCCCAGACCGGATCACGTTTTGTTGCTGCAATATCTCAATTAACTGTGATGGGGACACACCGAGTTGCGCGGTTTTAACGTCAGAAACCTCAATTACAATATTTTCTTGCTGTGCTCCTAAAATGCTAACTGATTGTGTGCCTTCAACCGTGTACATCATGTCCCGAGCGTGTTGCGCCATGTCGTACATATCGCCCATTAAAATACCTTCATCGGCCTGCAGAGCAACCGTCAATATCGCAACATCACCAAAGTTATCATTGATAAAATGGGGGAGTGTTCCTTCAGGGAATTGGCTTTTTACTTTCTCTAATTCATTTCGGACTTTATCCCAAATTTGGTCAAGGTCGTAATAGCGATCGTATAAGTCAACATAAACAACAGATGTGCCGTGCATGGAAATTGAACGAATTTCTTCAACCTCATCGACATTGCGAACCCCTTCTTCAACTGTTTTAGTGATCAGGAGTTCTATTTTTTCAGCCGGCATACCGGGAAAATGGGTGGTGATAACCGCTTCGCGAACTTTAATTGAAGGGTCTTCTTGCGCCGGCAATGAAAAGTAGCTAAAACCACCAAACAACATCAATGACAATACCGCAGTCATCACTAAACGGTTATAGGTTAAACCAATATCAGATAAATTCATTTTCATTACTTCTATTGGTTATATATTTGGGTTGAGGTCTCAACTGCCGAAATAGCTTGTTCGGGTCGTAAAAAGTCGAGGCCAGTTTTCACTATTCGCAATTCAGTAAGAAGGGCTATATCGGGTTGCTGCTTGAATTTAATAATCGCGGTTTGGGGTTTCAATTCAACAATTTCAATATAGTACTTCTTTGCTATCGCATTCAGCTCGTTGTTCACACTTTTGGTGTAGACAGGTGTGTCCTTGTTAGTTTCCTTGTTAGTTATCGCATTCAGCTCGTTGTTCACGCTTTTGGTGTAGACAGGTGTGTCGGTGTTAGTTAATTTTGTTGTTTGGATTGCGACGAAGTATAGATAGGGGCCGGACTTGTCGGTGGTGAATGCGCTGAAAGGGACTTCATAATATTCGTCAGTTGTGAACAAACTGCTGACCGACAAGATAATTTCAGCCGACATACCTGGATAGAAACCAGTGTGGTTGTCATTTAATGTAATGGTAATCGGAAACGCATTTGCAATAGACGCTTGCGCGCCAATTTCGGTGAGCGTTGCAGGGTAAGTTGTCGATGCACTAAGGGATGGCACAATCACACTTACTTGGTCAAAAAGTGAAACCTTACTGATCCAGCCTTCAGGTATTGCTGCGTTGACCTCCAAGTTTGCATTGCCTTGAATGCTAATTACCGGAGCGCCAAGACTCACTTGCTGCGAAGGTTCTACAAAACGGGCTGATACGCGTCCTGAGTAAGGTGCCACGAGGATTGTGTCTGACAAGTTCTCAGTTGCTATGGCCAACGAACTTTTCGCCACCTCGGTGCGCTGCTTGGCAATATCAAAGTTAGCGAGAGCATTGTCGAATGCGGCTTGTGATACCAGGCCTTGTCGCCTGAGTGTTTTGTTTCTTTCAAATGTTTGCTTGGCATCAACTAATGCTGCGGTGGCTTCACCTAAAGCGCTCTTGTTTTGCTGAACTGCCAGCACATACACTGCTTTATCTAATTCAGCGAGCACGTCACCTTTGTTGAAAGATTGGCCCAGATCGACATACATTGCAGAAATAACACCGGTTACTTCAAATGAAATCGATACAGCGTCTGCAGCTTGAAGGGTACCAGTTAGGTGTCTTTTTACGACATCTGATGCGGTTAATAGCTTAGTCGTCCAGACTTTTTTAGGCAGCTCACTTTTAGTCGTGCTGCTTTGCTGCATATTCTTTTCAGATCCTGAGCAAGCACTCAATATAAAAATTGCAGTGACTACTAGTGTGGCGATTTGTGTAAAACGCATTATCTTTCCTTTAACTAAAGCGGCTGTTTTATCTTTTAATATCAATTAACTGCTAATCATATATCGGGTTTATTACGTACTCTATTTCATTGTTGAGTCTGCTCTAAACCTAGCATGTACAAGCAATTTAAATAAATTGTTGATATTGATTATTAGTACTGTACAGTACAGTACCATAAGGTTTTGCATTTGTCAGTATACAAAAGTAACATGACGGAAATTTAATAATCCGCAGCTGAAGCGCTTACGCGGCACTAATAAAGGTAGGAACGTGTACTTGAAAATCTGTAATATAATGAAGAGAGTTTTAAATATGAGCCATAAATATGAGTCGTAAAGACGCTGAATGCCGAATTTTAGCGGCTGCGAGAAGCCTATTCTTTGAATTTGGAGTGCCAGCGGTAACCACTGATATGTTAGCTAAAGCAGCAAAAACCTCAAAAATGACCTTATATAAGTATTTCGAGAATAAAGAAGTGTTGTTAGAAGCGGTCGTAACACAAGAGGTTGCTAGGATTTACGAGCCTTCAAAAGTGGAAGTACACAGCCAAGTAGATTATCAAAACATGCTGCAATCATTTTGCGTGAACGTCGTTAATATTATTTTTGACCCGCAAATTGTGCGCTTTGATCAGTTGATGATTAGTCAGGCATTGTCGAATAAAGAAATGTCGCAAGAGCATTACAAGCGATGTTATTTACCCGCTATACAAGAACTCGTGCGCCTGATAAAGAATGGGCAAAAGCAGCAGTATTTGAAAACGGCGCAACCACCTGAGGATATTGCTGATATGGTTTTATCCTCTATTTCCGGGTTAACTTACACTAAAGCACTGTTTGGTTTTCCAATTACCAAAGATAATATTGAAGCCAAGGTAGTCAATGTATTGAATATTCTATTTAGTGCTAATGACACACCACTACCCAAAATCACGGAATAGTTCCTCAAGCTCAAATAAGCGTTTTTGTTGATAGTGCGAAGGCAATATTGAGGTGATAATAGGCTGATTCACCAATAAAGTGAGGATAGACCTTGTCCTCGCCTTCCCAGCCTAGCGTCCTCCCTGCAAACGTTAAAAAGGTAGGTTCGCCACTATTTAAGACCGTAAAATCATTGTTTTGCAGACTGGGGTGTATCATTGCCAACTTTTTTCCTGCCGAACATAGTGGAAAATAAACTTCTTCAGTTAAGCGAAAAGCCTCGACAACGTCTAATTCACCGAGTGTCTGCTTGTTCCAAAGGTCACAAAAAGTGATCACCAGTTTTGTCATTTCCTCAGTTTGCAAATAGGCTGCAGGCCTAAGCACATTCTGCGGTTGTGGGCCAACTTCAATCATAATACCGGCTTTGCCAATGGTGCATAAATAGGGGTGCTGTTTATAGGGAATATGGTCTTCAATAAGAATAATTGCGTCTGGCATATTGGCTTTCACATATCGAGCCATTTGCTGATGAAACTCATCAGATTGTAAAATGATTAAGGTTGGCCCCATATTGCTGGTGGTATTGTGAATATCAATAACAAGGTCTCTGGTCGGTTCATACTTTGGGCCAAAGGTGAGGTTAAACTCAATGGCCAGTTGATGCTCCAAATTGTCACCAGTCAATACGCTCAGCTTTTCTCGGCTAAATTGTCGATTCAGATCTTCCTCAACAAAACGGGCTCGTTTTGCAACAGCAAGTGTGTTTACGATTGCCAACTCGATATCAATATCAGTAGTTTGCGCCACTAACTGAGCGTGTATTTGCGCATTACTTTGTAGGTTTCTTAGGTATTCGATACCCGACATTTCATTACCATGTGTACCCGCGGTAATTAAGATTTTTTTTATTACAGCATGTTCTGACATTGACTGATTTACCTTGATAAATGATTAGACTAAAGAAGCCGTTTTGTTGGGTAAGAACACGAGTTGGAACAAACGTAACAAACAAAATTAACGCGTCAGTTATTAAAAAAGTCTTGTTCTTGTTGCGCAAGCATTTCCTCTATATCTTCTATATCGATATTCATATCGGGTACAGAGGTTTCAGCATCTTTATTTGCACCTGAAGGGATGGCGTTTTCTTCGTTAGCCCATTGGCCTAAATCGATTAATTGACAACGCTTGGTACAAAACGGTCGAAACTCGTTTTGAGTTGACCATTGAACTTCTTTTTTACAGGTAGGACAGTTTACTTTCATATTATTATCTAACTATTTGGTTGAAATGTTGAGGATATGCTAACAACACGCAATTTCAAATTTAATATCGCTTTTCACGCCGCCGGCTGACCCTTGGTCAGGAACCAGTTGCATGAATCGAATACCATATCGATATTTATTGCCACTTAATACCGGGAAGTAGCCCTGACTGTTAGAGCAACGCACACGAATAAGATCAACTTTATCAGTGACTATACCTTGATAAAACCCATTGGTAGCGGCAACTTCTGCATAGCGCCCGCGTTCGCGCAGGTACTGCATAAGCAGTGTAATATTCTCACGCACTATTATTAAATGTTTTTCCCACGCGGCAATGTCCGCGTTACGCACGTCTTTACTTTGTTTAAGCCAACAAAATAAATGCGGTAAATCAAAGCTGGTTGCACCGCCAGGGATCGAAAAACGCTGTCGAATACTGCTGAGGAAACGGTCATCTTTTAAATTTGAACCCAGTTTATTGGTGCGCTTGAGCTCTGATAATAAACTATGTAGCTTTTTAAGAGCGACCTCAAGGGCCCCAGTATCGATGTTTGGATGACTTGACCAATGTACTAGATTCTTTTCATGTACATCGATATCACGAATAAAGTCAGTACGCACATCCAAACGCTCAAGTAGGTCTAACAGAGTGAAAAAAACATCGAAAAAATGCAAGCTTTCAAACTCATTATCGAAAGTTGCAGCGTGATCCAGTTGTTTGAAAAGCTGTTCTAATCGCAAATAGTTTCGCACTTTTTCGCAAAGTGGAAATTCGTAGACTGCGACGGGCATTTAGCTCTCCTAGTTGTTGGCATTCTGGGTTTGACACAGCTTACAGGGTTTTGTTCAAAATGTTTAGGTAGATTTGATGTAAATCCTTTACTTGTGTATTCAGCCAATCGAGGTCTCTGTGGTTCAATATAACGTCATCGGCTGCCGCTAACCTGTCTGTGCGAGACGCTTGCGATGCTATTATACTCTCAATTATGACTTGCTCACTCTTATCTCTAGCGATTGCCCGTTTAAGTTGAGTTGCCTCATCAATATCAACTACGAGTGTGCGGTCAACCATATTGTTGAGTTTGTTCTCTACCAGCAAAGGAACACTTAAAATACAATAAGGCGATTTGGCGTTGTTGGTTTGTAACGCCATTTGTTGGCGAATAAGAGGATGTAACAGGGCGTTTAGCCATTCTTTTTTTGCGCTGTCTGAGAACACAATACGGCGAAGTTTCTGTCTGTCGAGGTCTAAATTGGATGTTAGGATGTCTTCGCCGAACTGCTTGACAATCGCCATAAATCCGGGCGTATCTTTGGCAACAACATCTCGAGCAATGACATCGGCATCAATAATGTCGATACCGAAACTAGCAAACTGATCGCTGACCGTGGTTTTACCTGACGCAATGCCACCAGTGAGTCCTATTACCAATTCGCTCATTTATCATTCTCGCTATAGATGTAATAGTAGGTTAACCAATCCACGCTCTTTATGCACGTTCTTAACTAATGCTCTTGTTTCAAGCTCTCTATTCATTCTCTCTTCATTCTCTATCCATTCTCTATCCATTCTTTTTACTTGGTAAGATTGAAGACAAGATGAATAATAACTGCTCAAGAGTAGGTGTGTCGGTACAGTGTGTTTTATAAGGTGGATAAATACCAGTCAGCAATGAAGTCGCCATACAGCATAGTTAACCAGCCAGCGGCAGCTAAATAGGGACCAAATGGAATCGCCAAATTACTGTCTTTTTTATTGATAAACATCATTGTAATACCAACAATTGCGCCCACAACCGATGACAGTAATATGATAATAGGTAAGTGTTGCCAACCAACCCAAGCACCTAACGCGGCAAGTAGCTTAAAGTCGCCATAGCCCATACCTTCCTTACCAGTAAGCAATTTAAAAGCCCAATAGATAGACCACAAGCTTAAATAGCCGACCATAGCGCCAATAATAGAGTCGATAGGCGATATCGTATTTTCAAAGCAACTCAAGCCAAGTCCTGCCCATAACAATAAGAGGGTGAGTGAATCGGGCAGCAACATTTTATCAAGGTCAATAAACGTCATCGCTACAAGCAACCACGTCGCGAATATGAATGCAGCGCCGGTCATACCGAAACCTAACTGATAAGCAACAAACGCAGACATTATGGCGGTTAACAACTCGACTGCAGGGTAGCGTCCTGAAATTGGATTGGCACAGCCACTGCATTTACGCCCCAACATTAGCCAGCTTATAAGCGGAATATTTTCCCACGCTCGAATTTTATGTTTGCAATTAGGACAGGTAGAGTCTGGTTTCACTAAATTAAAAATAGGCGCTGGCGGCAGTTCTCTTTGCGGATGTTGAGATTGTTCAATATCCCGCTGCCAGTCTTTTTCCATCATTATGGGTAATCGATAAATAACCACATTTAAAAAGCTGCCAACCAATAAACTAATACAGAAGGTAGTAATAATGAATGCTAGCGGAGATGCAGCTAATAGTTCAAACAACGCAATATTTTCCATTGGATTGGCTTTTTACCTTTTTAAGTATGCTATTGATATTCGGTTTTATACTATTGATATTCACTTATATTATTATATCGGCTTGCTTAATAAAAGCGTTTACCTTTTATTTTCACTAGCGTTACACCCTAAAGACGAGACACATAAATCGTGGACCTAGTCTGTCACTGTTGTTGAATTTAAATCTCTATACCCTCACCAGAATGTCTTTTCGAAGACTCTTCAGGTGCGGAATGTCAAATAGTAAAAAGCCAGCATCACGCTGGCTTTCGCATAACAGTATCGTTGTTACACCACGTTACCCATTTCAAAAATAGGTAGGTACATGGCTACAATTAAGCCACCGATAACCACACCCAATACGGACATGATCATGGGCTCAAGTAAGCTGGTTAAGCCGTCAACCATATCGTCAACTTCAGCTTCGTAAATAGTGGCTACTTTTTCGAGCATGCTGTCAACAGAGCCTGATTCTTCACCAATCGCGATCATTTGTGTCACCATTGATGGGAAAATATTGGTAGCGCGCATGGCAACGTTCATTTGTAGACCGCCGGCCACCTCTTTTTTCACAAATAATATGGCGTTTCGAAATACGGCATTACCAGACGCGCCGGCTGCAGAATCAAGAGCGCTAATTAAAGGTACACCGGCTGCAAAGGTGGTGGACAGGGTTCGGGCAAAACGAGCGACAGCCGCTTTCTTTAATATATCGCCAATAATTGGTATTTTTAAAATTTTCTTGTCAACACTGTCTCGCAGTGCAATGGATTTTGTATGTACTTTCTTAAACACCACAGCAGCAATAAATAGTCCCACCGCAATAAAGGGGCCGTAGTTTCGCATTCCATTAGACAAGCCAATGACAAACTGGGTAAAAACAGGTAATTCGGCGCCAAAGCCAGCAAAGATCTCTTCAAACTGAGGTACCACAAATATTAAGAGGATGGTGGTAACAACAAAAGCAACGACTAGCACTGCGATTGGATAAAACATGGCTTTTTTGATTTTCGATTTTAACGCTTCGGCTTTTTCTTTATACAAAGCGATACGATCATAAATAGTTTCTAGTGCACCTGTTTGTTCACCTGTTGCAACAAGATCGCAGTAAAGATCATCAAATTTGTCGGGGTGTTTACGTAAGGCATAAGAAAGTGGATTACCTGATTTTACTTCACTGGTTATGTCACCTAACAACTCGCGCATCGACGATTTTGAATGCCCAGCGCCAATCATTTCTAAGCTTTGAATAAGGGTAACACCTGCACCCAGCATCGTTGCCAGTTGTCTAGACAGCACTGAAATATCTTGTGCATTGACTTTATCTTTGCGCCTAAAAAGCGGTTTTGCTAGTTTTTTTACTTTGGTTGCAGAGACACCTTGGCGTCGCAATAAGTTTTTTGCTTCTTGCAAGGAACCTGCTGTGATTTCGCCTTTACCAGATCTGCCAGTTTTTGACATGCCAGTCCACGCGTATGTTACTGCTGTTTTTGCCATGGTAATAACTCGCTTCTACTGTCAGAGAACAAAAAGCCCAGATAAATCCTGGGCTTTGCGTACGTTCAAATACTAACTTTCACTTAACAAACAGTTGTTGGATTACAAGCTGCAACCCATGTAATACCGCCGGTTGCAGTGTTAACTGTTGGCGTAAGTCTATAAGTCGCACCATTAACCCCCATCGATGCAGGCGCTGTTGCTGTAATTACGCCTAGAGCAGTTGTTAAACCAACTACTTTAGAAGCAGCACTGCCATCAGTACCGGTGCCAACATCAACTGTTGCCGGAATGCCATTTTCATTTTGGTTACAATCTTCCAATCTTGTGACCGAGGTGGCACCTGCTGATAACTGAGCACATACTTCAACAGCAGATTTTGCTGCAGCAGTAGAATTCGTCACTTCTGTAAATTTCGCTTTCTGAGTGTAGCCCTGATATGCAGGTAACGCGATTGCAGCAAGAATACCGATGATTGCTACAACGATCATTAGTTCGATTAATGTAAAGCCTTTTTGAGCTGAGTTCTTCATTTTGTCTCTCCGAGCGTGGTCAACGCGTTCATAATATTTGATTTAAAATAAGTTAAAAAGGTAAGTGCGGTAAAACAAACATTACCTCCTTAACCTCGAGACCGAGTATAAGAGGAGAGGGAAATATGTGAAGTATGTAGACGCATACTTAAGTCTTTGTTCCGACACATCCAGTCATACGCTAGGGTAGATTTTGGCTATGTCTATATTCGCTAACTAATCGTAATGAGGGATAAATCTATCGCTGTTACGTGTTTAGTCAATGCGCCTGAAGATATATAATCTACGCCTGTTGTGGCCAATTCTTGCAGTCTGTCAAAAGTAATGTTGCCAGACACTTCTAGCTTACATCGACCTGCATTAATAACGACTGCTTCTTCGATCAGTTTTGTATCGAAATTATCTAACATTATGGTATTGACACCGGAATTTATAGCCTCATCAAGCTCTTGTAAGTTCTCTACTTCAACTTCAATTGGCAAGTCTGGATACATGTGCTGTGCCTTGGATACCGCATTTTTAATGCTTCCGCATGCTTTAATGTGGTTTTCTTTTATTAAGAAAGCGTCATACAGGCCCATTCGGTGATTCATTCCCTGAGCGCATGCAACTGCATACTTTTGTGCTTGACGTAGGCCCGGTAAGGTTTTACGCGTATCAAGCAGCCTGGTGTTGGTGTTTGTAAGGAATTTCACGTAAGTGGCGGTGGTTGTTGCAGTGCCGCTGAGAGTTTGCAAAAAGTTCAAGGCCGTGCGCTCAGCTGTTAATATCGATCTTGCGTTGCCTTGTATGTATAAGATGGTGTCATTTGCCTTGAGTTCATCACCGTCTTTATATCGCCAATCAAGTTGACAGTCCTTATCAATTTGTGCAAAAACTTCATTTACCCAAGCCTCACCACATAAAACACAATTCTCTCGTGTAATAATTTTAGCTGACATTCTAACGTCGGCATTGATCAGCATTGCCGTAATATCGTTGTGCACAGATATGTGCCCGCCGAGGTCTTCCAATAATGCGTCTTCAACTTGTTTTGAAATATTTATTTGGTATTGATTTATGAGTGACATAGTAGTGAGAACTTATTTTGAAAATAGGCAAATGGTGCTGGTGGTGCAAGTTTACTGCTTTATGAGCATCATTGAAACTGAAATTCTACGGCGTTTAATTTTACCGCGTGAACTGTGTTTTCGGTGAAATAGCTTTGCAGTTTGCGTTGTGACTCATATACTTAGCCTAGTTTATTAGATAAAGGAAGACCCATGGCTCTAATCTCGCTGCTAATAGTAATGGCTTTGGAACGTGTTACATCAAAATCACCGAAGTGGCATATTCATGCATTAGTAGGTAAATACATTCAATTTTTACAAGCTCGCAATTGGTTCAGCGACACCGCGTCTATGCTTTCTATTCTCCTTATCATCATGCTGCCCGCGTCATTGCTATACGTGATTGAGCTTTTGCTTGATAATGGTTTAGTTACCTTTGCCCTGCAGCTCGCCGTGTTGTGGATTTGTCTGGGCTGCCCTATTACGCGTAAAAATTATAAAAATTATTTACAGGCAGCAGTTCGTACCGATTTTGAAGCTTGCTCGTTGCATAGTATTTCATTTGGTAATGAAGGCGGTGATTTAGACAAGGTGGGCCAACAATTAGTTTTTATTAATTATCGCCAATATGCAGCGGTTATTGTTGCTTTTGTTTTGCTCGGCGTGCCCGGCGTTATTATTTATTCAATCGCAAAAGAATTACAATTATACGCTCATAAAATGAATCTCTGCGAGAATAATCCAGAGGCGGTTGACGAAGAGGTGATGGCGGAATTCACAAATGAAAATGCAGCGCTTACTATTGACCAGATAATGCACGTGATTGATTGGCTACCAGTGCGCTTAACCGCGTTTGGTTTTATGGTCGTTGGTCATTTTTCAAGAGCCCTGACTTTTTGGTTGCCAGCCTTAGTAGATACCAAGTCGAGTACAAAAACAATATTAACTAATGTTGCAATTGCCGCTGAAGAAGTGGAGGCTGATCAGAAAAACTGTATTGACGAACCTTGTATTTTAGTTCGCTTAGTAAAACGAAATGTGCTGTTTATGTTGGTAATTGTGTCAATACTGACCATGGTCGGAGCAGTTGCTTAATTGTTTTTTCAAAACACTGTAAATTATTCTTTTCATTAGCGACACCCTCCGTTATTAGAGGGCTGTCTCGATCTTATTAGTCACGTTTGACTGTACAATCCTTAACACTAGTTAGCCAACGATGAGTCATTTAGGCTGGGCGGTGCCACCTTGATCTAAACAGGACTTGTCGAATGAATAAAAGTTGCTTACACTAGTTTGGTTAATTGGTATTACCATTTGTTTACTGCAGTGAACAAATAACAAAGTTTTGTTAACAAACTGAGCGCTAAACTCGGGGTAGCAACAAAGCTCACAAAGTAGAGACGGGGCATAAAAGTGCACGCAAATATAAAGCACCAAAAGTTGTCTGACGTGATCACAGAACGTCTGGAGTCCATGATTTTGGACGGTACGCTAGTTGCGGGCGAAAAGCTGTTACCTGAGCGCTTGTTAGCAGAAAAATTTCAAGTTTCACGTCCTTCATTGCGCGAAGCTATTCAAAACTTACAAGCGAAAGGCCTAGTCGAACGTAAACAGGGCGGCGGTACATTTATACGGCAAAACCTAAGTGCAAAAATGACAGACCCTTTGTCGGCGCTTGTCGCATCGCGTCCAGAAACACAATTTGATTTACTCGAATTCAGGCATGCGCTCGAAGGTATGGCCGCATACTATGCAGCATTACGCGGTCAGCCAGAAGATTATCGAGCGTTAAATAACGCGTTAAATAGTTTGCCTAGTCTGCATAAGTCAGAAGCACAGCCTAGGAACGCTGCAGCCAAACAAACGGTAAGTGCACAAAACCAAGTAAGAACTGATACTCAACAAGAAGCTGAAGCGCTAGTCGAGTTTTATCTGACCATGGCAAAAGCATCTCACAATATGGTGTTGCTGCATGTAATGCGCAGTATGCAAGGAATGTTAGTTGACAATATCAAACGAAATTTAGAAATGTTGCGTGATGGCGCCGATGTTGAAGCTCAGATACGTGAGCAACGACATGCCATCGTGCAGGCTATTAGTTCACAAGACCCTGAAGCTGCTCGTAAAGCAAGCAACAAGCATTTGGGTTTTGTGGAGAGTACCTTATTAGACATCAATAAACGCGACGTTAAATTACAACGCGCGATGCGAAGAATTGAAGTGAAAGAAAATGGAAAGGCGGTTTCTTAAAAGCCTGCCTTACTTTACGCAAACAGAGCGCGGCTTTTTTAGCCTCGTTCATCGTTAAAACATAATATAGGAAAGCACCATGACCGATATGATGCATCCCGATGTGGATCCAACAGAAACCAAAGAATGGTTAGACGCAATTGAAGCTGTGTTAGCTGAAGAGGGTGTTGACCGTGCTCATTTTTTACTTGAATCGTTGATTGAAAAAGCCAGACGCAGCGGTGCTCATTTGCCTTATGACGCAACCACTGCGTATATCAATACGATCGCTGCTGGCCAAGAGCCGACCATGCCTGGTGATCAAACGATCGAAGCCAAAATTCGCAATGCCATTCGTTGGAATGCAATGATGATGGTATTGCGCGGGTCTAAAAAAGATTTAGATTTAGGCGGACATATTTCCAGTTTCGCCTCTGCGGCAATGCTTTACGATGTGGGTTTTAACCACTTTTTCCGTGCGCCAAATGATAAAGACGGCGGCGATTACTTGTTTGTACAAGGTCACGTATCGCCAGGTATTTATTCTCGTGCTTTCATCGAAGGTCGCCTGTCTGCTGATCAGTTAGACATGTTCAGACAAGAAGTGGGCGGTGAAGGTTTATCTTCGTATCCACATCCGAAGTTAATGCCTGATTTCTGGCAATTTCCAACGGTATCAATGGGCTTAGGCCCAATGCAAGCTATTTACTTAGCGCGCTTTTTAAAATACTTAACTAACCGTGGTTTGAAAGATTGCTCCGCGCAACGCGTTTGGTGTTTTCTGGGTGACGGTGAAGTGGATGAGCCTGAATCATTGGGTGCTATCGGCCTAGCTTCTCGAGAAGGTCTTGATAACCTAACATTTGTGGTTAACTGTAATTTGCAGCGGTTGGACGGTCCGGTTCGTGGTAATGGTAAAATCATTCAAGAACTTGAAAGTACCTTCCGCGGCGCAGGCTGGGAAGTATTCAAAGTTATTTGGGGTCGCTACTGGGATTCTTTATTAGCCCGCGACACATCAGGTAAGTTACTTGATGTTATGAACGAAACTGTTGACGGCGAATATCAAAACTACAAAGCCAAAGGTGGCGCATACACACGCGAAAACTTTTTTGGAAAATATCCTGAATTAAAAGACATGGTTGCGAATATGTCTGATGATGACATTTGGCGCCTAAACCGTGGCGGACATGATCCTGTTAAAGTTTATGCTGCCTACAAACGTGCCACTGAAACGGTTGGTCGTCCACAAGTTATTCTTGCCAAAACTGTTAAAGGCTATGGCATGGGTGCAGCGGGCGAGGGTAAAAATATTGCGCACAACGTCAAGAAAATGGACATTGAGAGCGTTAGGCACTATCGAGATCGTTTCAATATTCCAGTGACAGACGAAAATATCGCTGATTTGCCGTATTATAAGTTTGATGAAGACAGTCCCGAAATGAAGTACTTGCGCGAAAAACGTGAAGCGTTGCATGGCTATATGCCAGTGCGCTTGGCCAAAAGTAGCCATGACCTACCCGCTCCTCCGTTAAAAGCGTTTGAAGCGATTACTAAAGGGTCTGGCGAGCGTGAAGTTTCCACCACAATGACCTTTGTTCGCGTACTCACTGTTTTGTTAAAAGACAAGCAGATAGGTAAAAACGTGGTACCAATCATCCCTGATGAAGCGCGTACTTTTGGTATGGAAGGTTTATTCCGTCAAGTCGGTATTTACTCAAATACGGGTCAGAAGTACATCCCGCAAGACAAGGACCAAGTCGCTTATTATCGTGAAGATAAAAAGGGCCAAGTATTGCAGGAAGGCATTAATGAGTTAGGCGCAATGTCGTCGTTCGTGGCAGCAGGTACCTCTTACTCGACTAACGATTTGCCCATGTTACCAGTGTATATTTATTACTCTATGTTTGGTTTTCAGCGTGTGGGTGATATGGCATGGGCTGCAGGTGATAGCCAATGTCGTGGTTTCTTAGTTGGTGGTACAGCAGGCAGAACAACGCTAAACGGCGAAGGCTTGCAGCATCAAGATGGGCATTCCCATGTGCAAGCGGGTTTGATCCCGAATTGTGTTAGTTATGATCCAACCTACGGCTATGAAGTGGCCGTGATAACTCAAGACGGATGTCGCAGAATGTTAGAAGAACAAGAAAACGTGTTCTTCTACATGACGGTAATGAATGAAAATTATATTCAGCCTGAGATGCCGAAAGGCTGTCAAGAAGGGATCATCAGAGGTATCTATAAGCTAGATACGGTTGGCGACAAGAAAGCAAAATTAAAAGTGAAGCTGTTAGGTTCGGGTACAATTTTAGTCGAAGTTCGCAAGGCAGCGGCATTACTGGCTGAAAAGTACGATGTTGAATCGGAAGTGTATAGTGTGACTTCTTTCAATGAATTAACCCGTGATGGCATAGATTGTGAACGTTGGAATATGCGAAATATCGATAAGAAATCTCGTGTACCCTACATTACAGAAGTGCTATCTGATGGTAACGATGGCCCAACAATTGCCGCTACCGATTACATTAAAGCGTACGGTGAGCAAGCAAGAGCATTCGTACCAGGTTCGTATCGTGTGCTTGGAACTGACGGTTTTGGTCGTTCAGACAGTCGTGAAAACCTACGTAGTCACTTTGAAGTAGACGCAAAAAACGTTGCTTTTGCTGCGCTATATGAACTTTATAAAGCGGGTGACTTTGATAAAAAAGCGCTTGCATCAGTGATTAAAGATTTGGGTATTGACCCAGATAAAATTAATCCGCTTTACGCTTAATTAGGGAGAACGAACATGGCAAATCTAATAGACATTATTGTTCCTGATGTTGGCGGTGAAGAAGTTGAAGTCATAGAACTTTGCGTTACTGTTGGCGAGGCTGTAGACGCTGAGGCATCAATTGTAACCGTCGAAAGTGATAAGGCGAGCATGGATATTCCGTGTACCGACGCTGGTATTATAAAATCACTCAAAGTAAAAGTGGGCGATAAAATTAAGCAAGGCGATGTTTTAGGCCAAATGGAATCGGGCGCTGCTGCGCCAGAGCCTGAGCTGCCAGCAGCAACTGAAAGCCAAGCTGAGACTGCACCAGCCAAAGCTCCTGAGGCCGCCGCAAAACCGGAAGCACCTGCAAACAGCACAGCGGCTTCAACTAGTAGCAAAACTATTGACGTTACCGTGCCTGATATAGGCGACGCAACCGAAGTAGATATTATTGAATTGTTGGTTGCTGTGGGTGATACCGTTGAACCAGAAGATGGTTTGATTACACTTGAAACCGACAAAGCAACAATGGACGTACCTGCACCAGAAGGCGGTAAAATTGTTAGTTTAGCGGTAAAGGTTGGCGACAAAGTATCTAAAGGGTCACTCGTATTAACTCTAGAAGTTGCGGGGGCAGCATCAGCATCAGTTGACAGTGATTCTGCGTCGACTCCGGTGGCAGCAACGCCGTCAATAGATCCGGCACCAAGTGCACAAGCATCGCCAGCGCCAGCACCTCAAACGCCAGCACCTCAGACACAGGCACCGAAAGCGCCGCCAGTACCATATCATCCGTCAGCGGGTGATAATGTAAATACGGGCAAAGTACACGCGTCGCCGTCGGTTCGCCGACTCGCTCGCGAGTTTGGTGTCGACCTCACTCAGGTTCAAGGTTCAGGGCGTAAAAATCGTGTTCAAAAAGATGACGTTCAGTCATTTGTTAAATATGAATTATCGCGTCCGAAAATGAACCCCGGTAGTTCGGTGGGGGGTGGAAACACAGGCGGAGGATTACAGGTATTGGCTCAGCCAAAAGTTGATTTTGCAAAGTTTGGTGAAATTGAAGAAGTGCCACTAACTCGAATTCAAAAGCTTTCTGGTCCAAACTTACACCGAAATTGGGTAACTATTCCACATGTTACGCAATTTGATGAAGCGGATATTACTGACCTTGAAACGTTCCGTAAGGAACAAAATGCGATTGCTGAAAAGCGTAAGCTTGGGGTGAAAATCACACCTCTGGTCTTTATGATGAAAGCGGTAGCCGATGCATTAAAACAATATCCTGCTTTTAATAGCAGTTTGTCTGAATCTGGTGAATCATTGGTAATGAAAAAGTATTACCATATCGGTATTGCAGTTGACACTCCTGGAGGCTTAATGGTGCCAGTTGTTCGTGATGTTGATAAAAAAGGCATCATGGAAATCTCCAGGGAACTAATGGACATTAGCGCTAAGGCCAGAGACGGCAAATTGAAGGCGACAGACATGCAGGGTAGTTGTTTTACGATTTCTAGCCTAGGCGGTATAGGTGGTACAGCATTTACACCAATCGTAAATGCGCCTGATGTGGCTATTTTGGGTGTTTCTAAGTCAGAGATGAAACCAAAGTGGAATGGTAAAGACTTTGAACCTCGTTTAATGTTGCCATTGTCATTGTCTTATGACCATCGCGTGATTGATGGAGCGCTAGCCGCTCGCTTTTCTGTGCATGTGAGTGGTGCGTTGTCAGACTTGAGACGTATTTTGTTATAAAACCAAAACCGCCAAGGGTTATTGCCCTTGGGGAATGTGTTTCAGAGCTAGAAAAGTGCATTGGAACAAAAAGTTTTGCAGGTTGGCGTGTGAATCGGTAAGATCCGCGCAAAGCAAGCATCTAATCATAAAATTTTGAGGTCATAATGAGCGAGATTAAAACTCAGTTGGTCGTACTAGGCGCAGGTCCTGGTGGATATTCTGCAGCATTCAGAGCAGCCGATTTAGGCGTAGACACCGTGATAATAGACGCTCGCGAAGCACTAGGTGGGGTTTGTTTAAACGTAGGTTGCATCCCTTCCAAAGCACTATTACACGTAGCTAAAGTAATTCAAGAAGCGAAGCAGTTGTCTGCGCATGGCGTCACTTTTGGTGAGCCAACTTTCGACTTGGATAAAATTCGCGGTTGGAAAGACAGTGTTGTAGAGCAATTGACTAAAGGCCTGTCTGGCATGGCCAAAATGCGCAAAGTTAAACACGTGCAGGGTTATGGCAAATTCACTGGCCCAAATACCATTGAAGTTGAAGGTAAAGACGGTATAACTACGATTACTTTTGATAACGCAATTATCGCCGCCGGTTCTGAACCCGTTAGCTTGCCGTTTGTTCCAAAGGATGAACGCGTAATTGATTCAACGGGCGCATTAGAAATGCGCGATATTCCGAGCAAAATGTTGGTATTAGGTGGTGGTATCATCGGTCTTGAAATGGGCACGGTCTATCATGCCTTGGGTTCAAAGATTGATGTGGTCGAGTTCCTCGACCAACTTATGCCTGCGGCTGACAAAGACATCGTTAAAATGTACATGAAAACCATAAAAAATAAATTCAACACCATGCTTGAAACGAAAGTAACCGGTATTGAAGCGAAAGATGATGGTTTGTATGTGACATTTGAGGGCAAACAAGCACCAGCGGAACCTGTTCGTTATGACAGAGTTCTGGTTGCTGTTGGGCGTAAGCCAAACGGTTCACTGGTTGCTGCGCAGAAAGCGGGCGTCACGGTAACTGAACGCGGTTTCATTGAAGTCGATAAACAAATGCGTACCAACGTATCAAATATTTTTGCCATTGGTGACCTTGTTGGTCAACCCATGCTTGCTCACAAAGCGTCACATGAAGGCCATGTTGCTGCTGAAGTTGTTGCCGGTAAAAAGCATTATTTCGATCCGAAATGTATTCCTTCGGTTGCTTACACTGAGCCAGAAGTTGCTTGGGTTGGTGTAACTGAAAAAGAGGCTATCGAGCAAGGTCTTAACTACGAAGTAGCAACGTTCCCATGGGCAGCCTCGGGCCGCGCAATTGCTTGTGCTGCAACTGATGGCTTGACTAAAATGATTTTCGAAAAAGACACTGGTCGTATCATTGGTGGTGCTATCGTTGGCACTAACGCAGGCGAAATGCTGGGTGAAATCGGTTTAGCAATCGAAATGGGTGCTGATGCAGAAGATATCGCATTAACGGTTCATGCTCATCCAACATTGAACGAATCAATCGGCCTTGCTGCTGAGTTATTCGAAGGCAGCATCACCGATATGCCAAACCCTAAAGCAAAGAAAAAATAAACTCGCATTTTGCTTAACCAATACAAAGCCGATACTGTTGAAGTATCGGCTTTTTGCTTTCAAAAAAGGCGTAGAGCAGACAGTGAGGGCGTTTCCCCTAACCGACACGCTGTTCGCCATCCATGGCCGCTCTCTAATGGCGTCCTTGCCATCAGAATGTCGGTTAGGGGAAACGCCCTCACTGTCTGCTCTGCGCCTTATCGCGCAGCGTTGGCATTATAGATTGCGGCCCATGTAAAGCCACAGCGATGCAAAATAAATAAAACAGCACTTTTTAGCACTAGAACTCGTACCATGTAGACAATGATCTACACAACACAGAGCTTATTGCTGTTATTTTAGTCACAGATAAGAAGGTTGTGTGTTAATAATAACGTTGAGTTTGTATGCAGCATCCTACTAATCCGAGACACTTGTCATAATGAGCGATATGCAGCAATTAGAGTTTTTTGCTATCCCGAGCCCATGTATTGGTATTTGCCAATCGGGGCCGCGAGGATATTGCAAAGGGTGTTTTAGAAGTCGAGAAGAGAGACTTCATTGGTTACAAATTGATGATCAAACTAAAAGATTAGTGGTGAAAGCGTGTAACCGCCGCAAACAGGCATGGATGCGTAAAAAAGCAGAGCCCAAAGTACAAAATAAGTTGGGTGAACAACAAGATTTATTTTAATTTATTATTTTTATTTTGATAAATACCAAGCATATAATCAACTTAGGTTTACGCTAGCGATTTAAGGTATAGATTACTTAAACAAGGTATTATCAGTACCACCCTATACAGAGCTGTATTGAGTATAATCGGCACATCGTTATTAACCAAGACCGAATTATGCCAATTAAGCCTCTTGTTAAATTTGCGTCAAAATCATTTACGCTTCCAAACACTTGTGTGAATCTCAGAGTTGCTCTGGATGACCCGAGAAAAGACATAGCTCAGATTGCTCAATTAATTTCTGTCGATCCCTCTTTGAGTGGAAAAATCTTAAAATTGGCGAATAGCGCCTTGTTTAGATTTCCTAGTCAAATTGAAACGGTGACAAAAGCATTGAATGTCATTGGTGGTGAAGCGGCTTATAATATATCTATTGCAGAAACGGCAAACATCGCCTTTAAAACTTTTAATTCAACGGTTATTGATTTTGCAGCATATTGGCAAAAAGCAGTCATGTGTGGTGTGATTGCGAAAAACATGGCTCAACAAAAGCAGTTACGTGGTAGTGAACGTTTTTTTGTATTGGGTATTCTGCAAGCGCTAAGTGAATTAATTGTCGCCAGTAAGCACACGCAGGCCTATATCAGGTTTAAGAATGATGAGGAGATTGCCGCACCATTGGCAAAACAAATGAAACACTTTAGATTTACCTTTCCAGAATGCAGTGGACTGATTATCGAAGAGTGGAAATTACCACAGTCATTAGTTGTGCCGCTGAAAACGCTGACGCACCCGCCTAGTGAAAAGATGAGATTGGATGAGAGTATTCTTTACCTTGCTATTACAATTTGTGAAGTTGAAGACGAGGACATTAAAGTAGAAAATCTTCCACAAATTAATTGTCAAGCAATTGAGATGGTTGGATTGAGCGATGAAGATTATGATATGATAATCAACTATTCGCGTTTGGAAACGTTTAAAATTGCGAATTTGATAAATTCGTAAACTTTAAATAGCTTTGCCAAAAACATGCCTAGATTAAAAGTAACAGCCTTAATTGGCGCTCTTTGTGTTTGTCTCATTTTGTCATTTCAGGCGAACGCGTCCAGTGACATCTTGAAAAAACTTTACCTAAAAGAAAAAAAACTAAAACAAAAGTCACAAGGTATATCACTAAGTGGTGAATTTGGTGTACTGACCGCAAGTGGCAATACCAACACCAGTACATTTAAAGCTGCGTTAACTTCAGAGCACGAAATGCAGCGCTGGAGTAATAGTTATCAAAGCGAAATAGTTTATAAACAGAACAAAACCGCTACTGAGACTATCGTCACTGCACAACGATTTTTAATAAACGCACAGCTAGATTATAAGTTGCCTTCAAAAAACAATCGTTTATTTATTTTCGCCGAATATAGCAACGACAGATTCAGTGGTTTCCGTTACCAAAGCGCGTTTGCGGCAGGGTGGAGCGCGCATGCTTGGAAAAATGAAGAAAGCCAATTTAGATATAGTGTTGGGCCAGGATTTGCCTATGCGCAACGAGACGTGATAGATGAAGAGGCGCGAAAGTCGTATGATGTTTTTAACGAAATGATTATAAGAGCCTCTCTTGATTATCGCTTATCCTTGAGCGACTCTGCAAGGTTTAGACAGTTTATGAGCACAGAAGCGGGTCAGGAAACGAATCGCTCTCGCTCTGAAACAACGCTGACGGCGAGTATTATTGAATCGCTAGCAATGAAACTGTCTTTTGTGATGATTTATAATGACGGAACGCTAAAAAGAAACGAAGACTTGAGTACAGAAACCACTATTTCATTGGTCTATCAGTTTTTTTAACTTGCCTAAATTGGGGAAAACGATAGACTACGAACCGCGTTTCTTCGAGGCTATGGTATTTATTGTTTCTAGCCATCTTAAATACATAATATGGAAAAATTTATGAAACTCTTAACTATATCGGTAGCAGTTGCCTTAGGTTTTTTTGCTTCTGGTGCACAGTCACAAGAAGCAACATTTACAATGGATGGTGAACTTGGCTTTATCTTCACCGCTGGTAACACCGAAACAACATCAGCTAATGCTGCATTAAACGCCAAACAAGAGCTTGAGATGTGGAGTAATGAGTTTACTTTGAAAGCTTTGTACAAGAAGGACACAGTAGATGGTGTTGAAACAACGTCAGCCGATAAGAAGTTTGCCTCTGCTCAGGGTAACTATAAGCTAGATAACCCCGATCATCGTTTATTCGGATTTGCCTCATATGAAGATGACCGTTTTAGTGAATTTGATTATCAATCAACAGTAGCAGGTGGTTGGAACCAAAAGCTTTGGGAAGACGACACCAGTAGCTTTGAATTCAGTGTCGGACCCGGTTACTCATTCGCTGACCGATTTGTTACCGATGTTGATGGCAATCTAACCACCGAATCAGAAAATGGTATTGTTGTTCGCGGTGCTTTTTCTTATGCCTATAGCCTTTCAGAGACAGCTAAATTTACACAATCCTTTTCAACAGAAGTCGGTGCTGATAACACGAAATCTCGCGCAGAAAGCGCAGTGAGTGCTAAAATCGCGGGTGGCTTGTCAATGAAAGCTGCAATCAAATTTGATCACAACTCAGACGTAACGGGCATTCGTGATAACTTAGATACTGAAACTTCGGTTAACCTGGTTTATACGTTCTTCTAAAAATTAGCTTTGAAATAAGTTAAGCATTCGGCACGAAGAACTAAGGTTCAGTGTATCAACATCTCCGCTATGCAATCTTTTTAATGCGAAGATTTTTACTTTTTCTTACTAATTGAATCACGCACTTTGCCATACTCTTGGCCCCAAGTATCACTCATTTGACTGCGAACATCCCAAAGTTCAGGGAAGAATTGCTGACGTGCGCCGTTTTGCAGTACTTCTACAGGACGGCCTTTGAGTGAATTAGAATTAATGCCAATTGAGCGACGGATCAAAAACATATGATTCCATCTGAATTTTTGCATTAATTCGTCAAATTCAATTAATGCTTCTGCCACAGCATACGCATCACAATGGCTGAATTGCTTGTCATAAATGTCTTGCACGGTTTGCTTTCGACCATGTAAATAATGTTTTTCAAACAGTTGCCAAATATCCTTCGGCATTTTTAGCAAAGTAACAAATCCGGGAGATTCTTGACCACTACCATTACCTAATTGCAGTCTAATCTGCTGATATTCTTTTGGTGACATGGTCTCCAGTAAATCCAATTGTTGGATCATCAGACGCTGGATCATATGCACCCGTCGCATTTGTGACAGGATAGGTATGGACTTGTTTAATTGTATCTTTTCCAGCACATCAATTAGCGTAAAAATAATTTGCTTCATCCACAGTTCTTCTACTTGATGCACTAGTTGAAACTGTAATTCATCATGGGTAGACAGCTCAGCTAAGGGTTTTTGGCAGGACAATAATTTATCGCATTGCAAGTAAACGCCATAGTCGAGCATTTGCGGGTTGTTCAATTCTTTGCTGTATTTTTCGCGAAACATGATTGACTCAGAATTTATATACGTGACCTTTATAGTATTCGTTATTGTAAAAAACATTGTTCTTTATGTTTCATTAAAACTAGACTACGCAGAACGTATTTAATAAAAGTGATTAAAAATGAAGGGTATCGTTCTTGATGATTTGGATTTGCACATTATTCGTTTACTTGAAGAAGATGGCAGGCAGTCTTTTTCGCTATTGGGTGAAAAGGTAGGATTAAGTAAAACGCCTTGCTGGAATCGCGTTAACCGCTTACAAAATGCAGGTGTAATTGAAGGTTATGGTGCGCGTATTAATCCCCAGAAGTTAGGCTTAGAAGTTCGCGCTTTGGTACAAGTGATCGTTGAATTTGCGGATTACAAAGCGTTCGAACAAGCTGTCAATAAACACCGCAGTATTGATTGGTGCCAAGCCATTACTGGTGAGTTTGATTACATTATGCAAGTGTTGGCGGACAATATTGGTGAACTGGACAGCTTATTACGTGAAGAACTGAGTGGTTTGCCTGGTGTGCATCGTTTTACAACTTCAATTTCTACTCGTGTTATTAAAGCGGCAAAAGGTGTGAGTCGAACGTAAAGAGTAAATTAAAGCGCATAGCAACAAAAAAGCCAGCTACTCAAATGCTAGCTGGCTTTATATGGTCAATTTATTTTGCTACTCAATCGCATCTGTATTGAGCGAACTGGAGCTCTAATGCAATAAACGGGTTTTTATAGTCCCTTCAATTGCTTCTAGTTGAGCAAATGCGTCGTATGCTCTGTCTGCTTCAACATCAACAACGACATAACCAATTTCTTCGATTGTTTGCAAATACTGAGCAGCAATGTTGATATTTTGATCAGCAAAGGCTTGGTTAATTTGTCTAAGCACGCCAGGGCGGTTCTCGTGTATGTGCAATAAGCGAGAGCGATTGATATGCGAAGGAAGCGATACTTCCGGGAAATTCACCGCTGATAAGGTTGAGCCGTTGTCACTATACTTGGCCAGTTTACCCGCTACTTCAATGCCAATATTTTCTTGCGCTTCCTGTGTACTTCCGCCCACATGAGGAGTCAAAATAACGTTATCAAAAGCACACAGCGGAGACTCAAATGCTTCACTGTTCGATTGTGGTTCAACCGGGAAAACATCTATAGCGGCGCCATTAAGCTTTCCTGACTCAAGTGCAGCGACCAATGCATCGATATCAATGACGGAGCCACGTGACGCATTAATCAGAATAGAGCCCTGTTTCATTTCTGCTAGTTCACTGAAGCCGATCATGTTTTGCGTATGAGTTGTTTCGGGCACGTGTAAGGAGACAATATCAGAGGTATTGAGTAGCTGTTTCAAGGATTTCAATTGAATTGAATTACCCAATACTAATTTATCTTCAATGTCATAAAATTGAACCCGCATACCTAAATGTTCAGCCAGAATACTCAATTGTGTACCAATGTGACCGTAACCGATTATACCAAGGGTTTTTCCACGTGCTTCATACGAGCCTATTGCTGATTTATCCCATTCACCTCTATGCGCTTTTGCGTTTTTAGCAGGGATGCCTCTTAACAAGATAATGATTTGGCCTAGCACTAACTCGGCGACCGAACGTGTATTCGAAAACGGTGCATTAAAAACCGGAATACCGCGTATTAAGGTCGCTTTTAAATCAACTTGATTGGTACCAATACAAAAACAACCAACGGCTACTAGCTTTTCAGCGGCAGCAATGACTTTTTCATTCAGTTGTGTTCTGGAGCGAATACCAATGAAATGAACATTTTTGATTTTCTTAATTAATTCATCTTCAGTCAGTGATGTTTTTAAGGTTTCGATATTGGTGTAACCATTAGCTTGCAGAGTTTCAAGCGTGCTGGGATGTAAACCTTCAAGTAACAAGATTTTAATTTTTTCTTTAGGGAGTGACACTTTAGTCATGGAACAAAACCTTAACACGTAATATAGATATATTCAGACATCTAGACGTCTGTTGGGCAGTAGAAAGTTAATATAACAAATTAAAACCACACTGGACAGTTTTAATTGGCGCATTATTAACTCTTTATAACACCTTGTTCCGTGCCCGTAAGAACAACATCTGCGCCGCGGTCAGCAAATAAGCCATTGGTAACGACACCAACGATATTATTGAGCTTATTTTCTAACTCCACGGGATTTAAAATTTCTAAGTTGTAGACGTCAATAATAATATTACCATTGTCAGTAACAACACCTTGGCGATAAGCCGGATCACCACCTAATTTAACAATTTCACGAGCGACATAGGACCTTGCCATTGGTATCACTTCCACGGGTAGTGGGAAACGACCTAAAATCGGAACATGTTTGGTATCGTCAATAATGCAGATGAAGGTTTTAGCAACGGCGGCGACGATTTTTTCTCTGGTTAAGGCTGCACCACCCCCTTTAATCATGTGCTTGTGCTCGGTAATTTCATCTGCGCCGTCCACATAGATATCGAGGTCGTCTACAGAATTTAAATCAAATACTTCAATTCCGAGTTTTTTTAATCTGTCAGTAGAGGCATCGGAGCTTGAAACTGCGCCAGTAATATCGTGCTTTATACTCGCCAGTGCATCAATGAAAAAGTTAACCGTAGAACCCGTTCCCACGCCAACAATACTGTCTCGTTTAACGAACTCGAGTGCAGCTTCAGCAGCCGCTTTTTTCTTTTGATTTTGGTCCACTTAAATATCCTTATGTTGTCATTACAATTAGTATCAGTTGAGGCAATAAAATAACTAATTTCACACTCTGCCCGCTCTCTGTCCTCTCTCGTTATTAAGTCTTAAATAGGCTCGAACACAAAGGGATTACAAAAAACAATAGAGTTTGTTTGATGTGAGCACGTAAGGCAGTCCTATATCCCAAGTTGCTGAGGGTAAGGTCGACGTTAATTGCAGCTCGTGTGCCAGTCCGACGACGATCGCTTGGTTACTTTTGTTCTCATTCACTAATCCAGCTAAAGTTCGATCGTAAAAGCCGCCGCCCATTCCGAGTCGATTGCCGGTTAAATCAAAGGCAACTAAGGGGGTAAATAAAACGTCAATATTTTCTAAAGGGCACACTCGTTGAGCATCTAACTTGGGTTCTGAAATACCAAAATGATTCTTATGCATAGGAGTGTGCTGACTGAATTCTTGAAATAGTAAATGGCCTTTGCAAAAAGGATGCAAAATAGGCACAAACACCCTACATTTTATTGACCATAAATAGTCAATCAGCGGCTGGGTATTAATTTCGCCATTGAAGGATAAATATAAAGCGACGTTTTGAGCACCATGGAATAAGGTAAGCTGCTGGAATTGTTTAACGAGTTGCTGGGCTGCTTGTGTTTGCTGCTCTTTTGACAAAGAAAGGCGCTTATTGCGAAATAGCTTGCGTAAGCGCTTTCTTGTTTCAAGTGAATCCGTTTCAAGCGCATCTGTTGCAAGCGTATTTGCTTCAGAGTTTCGTATTTTTGTTTCTTGCGCTTTAGAGTCAGCAGTCATTTTTTCAACAGCCAAGATTTACACAACACGTTACAATGCGTATCGGTTAACAAGCAAGTCAGTTAGTCGAGGGTGGTCAACTGTTGTCGCTACATTTATACTAGAAGCCTCTAACCAGTCAGGACTGATCGTGCTGCCATGTGGAGCGAAGCTTGTTTGTCCTTGATTTAACTTATCAGTAGATACTCTTACATTGCCCTCGGTCATGCCAAATAACGTTGGGTCGATGATGTAGGCAATTGGAAATGCATCGTGAAAATAGCACTGTCTTGTTTCCTTACCTGCAGAATAAAAGTCCATATAAAATTTCGCTGCTTTTTCTACAAAGCCGCCTAGTTTAGGGTTTTTCTGTGCCAAAATATTGGTAAAGTTGGGTGCAAACGGAAGGTCATAGGTAACGTCTAAGCCAAACATGTTGAGTGTCCAGTCAGCACCTAAGACTATTTCAGCAGCATAAGCATCATTCCAAATGTTGGCTTCTGCAACAGGGGTCACATTGCCAGGTACAAAAACAGCTCCACCCATGATATTGACTGCTTTTACTAACTTGGGTAAGTCTGGCTCTAAGCGCAATGCTAGCGCTAAGTTACCCAAAGGACCGACTGCGACAATGGTGATTTCACCAGGGTATTTACGCGCCATTTCAACGATAAACTCAGCGGAACTGCGAGGATCGATCTTGCCAACAGGGGCAGGATGGTTAATATTACCAAAGCCATCGTCGCCATGCACAAAATGAGCATACTTTGATTCAGGACCAACCCATGGCAGTGAGACACCTTTGCATACCGGGATATCTACCTCAGCAAGTTCACACAAACTGAGTGCGTTTTTCGCTGCCATAGTCGCAGGTACATTGCCATAAACGGTGGTTAAACCTAATACATCAATATCAGGAGATTGAAATGCAAAAAATATTGCCATTGCATCGTCAATGCCTGGGTCCGTGTCCAATATAATCTTGTGTGTCATATCGTGTATATCATCGTTGTCCCTGCTCTTATTCTATGATTATTCGCTGAAAGCAAATAAGCTCTTTTTATTATTCTAATTGAAATTCAAACTCAATAAGTGACCAAACACAAATACTATTGTACTTGTAAAAAAGCAGTGACTTCGTCAACGCTTGGTATCGAAGGTCCAGCACCAGTTTTCATGACGGCTAATGCAGATGCAGCACATGCATATTTTAAGGCCTCGGCAATGGCCATGTTTGACTGATAAGCGGCCAAGAAAAACCCAATAAAGGTATCGCCGGCTGCAGTCGTATCAATTGCTTCGACTTTAAATGCGGCACAAAACTCTTCAACATCCCCTTCGACAAACCACACTCCGGCTTTGCCTAATGTTAATAGAATTTTGGTTGTTGGGTAACTGGCTTTGAGTGCAACCTTGATTGCTTCAACAGCACTTTCACCGGTCAGTTGCTTGGCTTCAACTTCGTTTACTACCAATAATGTCAACTTGTTAAGTGGCAGTTTTTTTACCGATTCAGTCATTGGGGCGGGGTTAAACGCAATATTTAAATTTCGTTTGTGCGCTTCTTCAATGACAGTATCGATGGCATTGGTTTCGTTTTGCAGTAACACCCAATCATTTGGTTTTGCCGCGGCTAGCGCGCTGGTAACGTGCTCGTTACTGATTGTTTGATTAGCGCCACCGAATAAAATAATACTGTTTTCTGCATCAGGTGTGACCTGGATGATCGCATGACCGGAAGCGACATCACTCATTTCACGAATAAAATCACAATTTACGCCGGCCTCTTTCATTGGTTCAATAAAGCCGCGGTCAGATCCACCGATGGCACCAACATGGAACACTTGATTATTGGCTTTGGCTAATGCGACTGACTGGTTTGCGCCCTTGCCACCTAAAATGGATTGGTACATGCTGGAGGACAGTGTTTCGCCGGGTTGTACGAAATGAGGAACAGAATACACGTGGTCAATATTAATCGAGCCAAAGTTAAAAACCGCCATGGTCGTGCCTTGTACAATTAAGTGTTTAAAATGAAATGGTGCTTCCCAAAATGTCGCCATGCACTTTTCGTCCGTGTGCCGATAAGGACACGGTGGAGGTATCTACATTACCGCAGGTTTCTCGATACGGGTCGAGCTTACACAATAGTAATAATGTCAACTTCCGAAGTTTTTAGCATCGGCAAGGAACATGAAATGCAATCGCAAACATTCCAGGAAGCATTGACCCCTGCGAATTTCGCTAGGGGTATGCAATACTACAGTAAACTGGTGAATGAATGAAGTGTTTCTCAAAACAGTTTTTTAGTATTTTTATTGTGAACAGCGAAAGGGGCGACGAAGATTCCACTTTGATTGCCTATTTGTTACGATACTACCTTATCGACTAAAGGGTGAATTTATGTCAATTACTTCTACAGATTATGAAACTTTTTCTGCCATGCTCTCTCAAGAAAACATCATTGTTGATGCTGCTGAAGTACAAGGCATCTTGTGTGGGATGTTAGCTGGTGGTATGACTGCTGACGACCAGTCTTGGATTGAAGCAATAAGCGATGTCGTTAATCAAGGCGATGGTTTTAGTGGTAAAGCTAAAACGCAGATCGTAGTGTTATTTAACGAAATTTGTCAGCAGTATGTTGACCCTGATTTTACACTTGCACTCTGTCTTCCTGATGATGCCTCGCCGATTAACGACAGAGGCAGTGCATTGTTGAATTGGGTACATGGCTTTTTATTGGGTTTTGGTTTGCATCAAGCCGATTTAACCGGTTGCTCTGAAGATGTAAAGGAAGCATTAGAAGACTTCACCGAAATTGCGCGCATGGACGAAAAAATGAAGGATGATGAAGAATCTGAGAAAGCGTTGTTTGAGGTCATGGAATACGTTCGAATCACTGCTATGCTTTGCTTTCATGAACTAGGTAAATCACCTCTTGAATCAGAAAATGTGACCAATTCAGTACATTGAACGTAAAAGAATGAACAGCAGACAGTCGACAAGGCCATTGTTACTCCTAGTTTATTGATGTTATGCAATCAACGCTATGCAAACCAATGATGTATCAAGCAATGATGCATCAATTAAAACCGTAAAATAAGAAGCAAAGGAAACTCGCCTAAAAATGACGATATTACTGTCAGAATATCAACAGCGCCGTGATCGCGTATTAGCGCAATGCGAGCCTAATAGTGTTTGCATCGTTGCCGCCGGCTCATTAGTAACAAGAAGCAATGATACTGAATACCCGTTTCGCCAAAATAGCGATTTTTGGTATTTAACCGGCTTCAATGAACCCAACTCGTTTTTAATTTTGTCAAATGGCTCACTTGTACAAACTACGTCTAATGCATTGACTACCCAGAGTAAACAATCGTCAATGATATTTGTTGAACCCAGTGATGCACATGCTGAAATTTGGCATGGTAGGCGTTTAGGAGTGGAAAACGCAGCGGCAAAGCTAGGCACTGATTTAGCCTTTGATGTTGATGATATTCATGAAGAGTTAGTCGATATTATTGATGGTCATGAGCATATTTATTTTTCATTGGATGCTGAACAGGGCATTCAATCAATCATAAACGAAGCACTTGGGGAGTGTCGAAATGCACCCAAGCAAAGCAAAGTGGCGCCTTCCAGTGTGCACGATATTCAAGCGATTTTGCATGCCATGCGTTTACTAAAGTCGGATACTGAATTAAGTATCATGCAGCGTGCCGCTGACATCTCAGCAATGGCTCACGTAAGAGCAATGCTGTTTAGCCAAGCAGGAAAGTTTGAATATCAGCTTGAAGCCGAAATTCATCATGAGTTTGCAATGCAAGGTGCTCGGTATCCCGCTTATGGTACAATAGTGGGTAGTGGTGAGAACGCTTGTATTTTACATTACACCGAAAACGCCGGAAAACTTTCATCAGGTGATTTAGTATTAATTGATGCTGGTTGTGAACTTGAAGGCTATGCCGCCGACATTACCCGCACATTTCCTGTGAACGGTAAATTTAGTCCCGCACAAAAGCAGCTATATCAGCTGGTATTGGACTCACAAGAAGCGGCTTTAGGCATGCTTAAACCTGGCAATACCATTTCCCAAGCGATGCAAGCTTGCGTTCGAGTGATCGTGCAAGGGCTCGTTGACCTCGATATTCTGCGCGGCTCGGTTGCAGCCAATATAGAAAAAGAAACTTGGCGCACATACTTTATGCATGGCCTCGGCCATTGGCTCGGGCTGGATGTGCATGATGTTGGTATTTACAAAATCAATAATATCGACCGCCCTTTACAAGTAGGTATGGTAATGACCGTTGAACCGGGACTATATATTCCAGCATCGGCAATCGTTGATGACCAATTCAAAGGCATCGGTATACGCATTGAAGATGATATTGTGATTACCTCAGGTGGCAATCATATTATGACAAGCAAAGCGCCAAAAGCAGTCAGCGATATCGAAGCGTTAATGGCAACCTGAATGGCAAAAGGCATGATGGTGTCGCAACTGCCTGTAAATTGAGGTTGATCGTTGTACATAATAACCCCGAATTAAAAAATACACTGGCAAGTTTTGCCATGGGAGAGTGCTAGGTGAGTTTGGTTAATGTTGATATTGCTATTGTCGGAGCGGGTATTGCTGGGCAAACACTTGCCTTGGCGCTAGCTCAACAAAATTTTAGCGTTGCGATCATTGATGCTAACGATATATCGCAAAATATTACTGATGAGTTTTCGCCCAGGGTTAGCGCGATCAGCAAAGCCAGTGAGCGGATACTAAAAAATGTCGGTGCTTGGCAAAACATACAGCGCATGCAAGCTTATACGCATATGCAAGTCTGGGAAGATCAGGCTTTTGGTCATATTGCCTTTGCTGCTGACGAAAACAAAGTCGACAACTTGGGTCATATCATTGAAAATAATTGCATTGCTCAAGGCTTATTCGACACCGCTTCAAACATAGAAAACATTCAATTATTCGGTGCACAAAAAATAGTGGCGATTAATCGCAGCCAAGACCAGCAATTAATCAATCTTGAAAGTGGCAGCATCATTGCCGCTAAGTTAATTGTTGGCGCGGATGGCGGTAATTCATTTGTGCGCAAAACAGCCGATTTCGCAGTCACGTTTTGGGATTATGATCACGTTGCAATCGTGGTTAATATTGAAACTGAATTACCCCACGAACTCATCGCAAGACAAGCATTTACACCAACAGGCCCCTTGGCTTTCTTACCGCTGTCAAAGCCAAATGCATGTTCGATTGTATGGTCGCAAGATACCCAAGAAGCTGAACGTCTGCTGGGATTATCGGACGCCGAATTTTGTAAATCGCTGCAGGTGGCTCTCGACAATCAGCTCGGCAAATGTGAATTGTTGAGTAAACGCTTTAACTACCCTTTAAAAATGCAGTATTCTCAACAATGGGTCGACGATGGTATTGTGTTAGTGGGCGATGCAGCACATACAATTCATCCTTTGGCAGGGCAGGGAGCTAATCTAGGCTTATTGGATGTGGCTGCCTTAGCACAAGAACTGAGTGCGTTAAAACTAGCAGGTAAACCATTTCACACTAAAAAAGCATTGCGTCCATATGAGCGCTGGAGAAAAGCCGAAGCGGCGAAAGTAGTGGCAACCATGGAGGGTTTTAAACGACTCTTTAGCGGCACAGACCCCGCAGTTAGACTGGCCAGAAACGTGGGCCTAAAAGCAGCCAATGCAATACCCCCAATCAAAAAGTTTTTTATTCAACAAGCAATGGGTAATGCAGGTAAAATGCCTGATCTAGCTAAATGAAAATGCGCATCGCATGGGTGAGGTGACGTCGGTAAAGTCAAATTCGCCGCGTCTTAACAAAGACGCGGCAGCAAGTAAAAGTCCAAAATGATTGCTATTTATTTTTCAATGCCTTCTTTCTCAATGGCTTCTTTTTTAGCTTTTTCAACCATTTTTCTTACGTCACTTAATAGCGCTTTAGCGTCATACACAATGCCGTCTTTTATGGTGTAATCAACACCACCTTTGCGGGTCGGTTGGTTGTTTTCATCAAGCTGATAGTGGCCGGTGCCATACAGCACTTTAAAATTGCGTAATGGATTTTCTTTAATAATAACCATGTCGGCTAATTTGCCAATACTAATTGAGCCAATCTCGTCGTCCATGCCTAGAGCTTGTGCGCCATTTAAGGTCGCTGCTTGAATCACTTCATAAGGATTGAAACCTGCTTCGCGCAATAATTCTAATTCACTGATATAGCCAAAGCCATAAATTTTATAAATATAACCTGAGTCAGAGCCGGTGGTTACTCTTCCGCCATGGTTTTTATAGTCGTTTAAAAACTGCATCCATAATCTGAAGTTTTCTTTCCATGAAATCTCTTCGTCAGTAGTCCAATCGAACCAATATGAACCATGTGCATAACGACTGGGTTTGAAAAACTCCCATAATGTTGGCAGTGTATATTCGTCATGCCAGTCGGCATTGCGTTCGCGCATTAAATCGCGGCTGGCCTGATAAATGGTCATGGTTGGGTTGATGGTGAAATCCAGTTCAATAAGTTCATCGCGAACGGCTGTCCATTTTTCAGAACCAAATGGAGCGGCTTGTTTCCACAACTTACCTGCTTCTGAAAATCGGTCTTGTTCATTATTATAATTATAAGTTGCCGGATAGTTTTGAATAACCTGATCTTCAAAAAGTGCTTCAGGCAAGCCATACCAATGTTCCATGGTAGTTAAGCCAAGCCTTGCTGAATCTAATGCATTCATGCTCATGACATTAAGTTGCGCGTGGTGCATCATGGTACCAAGGTTCTGCTTTTTGGCTTCATCTAGTGCCGCTTCCATGACTTTTGGCGTTGCGCCAAAAAACTTAACTCCTTTGGCGCCTTGCTTGGCTGCGTTCTTAACCCAGTCACGCGCTTGTTTCGCTGTGAAAATAGGTTTTTCACTGCCCATTCCGAAACCTAAATAAGGAATAATTCGAGGTGCAACGATGGTGTTTTTTGCACTGCGCTGAACATGGTCAAGCACCCAATCTAGGCCATTGAAACTGCCGGGTTCACGCACCGTTGTAATGCCATGTCCTAACCAAAGTTTAAAAACATATTCGGCAGGAATATCCTCGGCTGAACCACCGATATGACCGTGCATATCAATAAAACCAGGCAATACAAAATAACCAGGCAACACCATTTCTTTGTCGCCATCGCGCAGCTGTGGTCGATTATTTGACTTAATAGGAACACCAGGGTGACCGACGTCAACAATATTGGTGATGCGATTTTTTTCAATCACAACATCAACTGGACCACGAGCAGGTGCTCCTTCTCCATTGATGATAGTCACTGCACGCAAGATTAATCGATTATACGGTCCATCGCCTTCACTACCTTGCTTGTCCGGCGCCGACGCACCAGGCGCTGAAATTACCATTCCTGAGACCAAACTCAAGGTAATAGCGAGTGCGCTAGTGACTATACATTTTCGCGTAAACAACGAGATGATTTTAGTTAACATGATTCCCTTCCGTTTTATTTTTTTACAGTATACGATGAAAACACAGAATCGACATAGCAAGTCGCAGTTTCTATTTTTTTGTATCATTAGCCATCAACCGCTGTTAGTTTTACCTTAAACGGTATTTGAATTTTAATTGATGCAATGTAAAGTTAAAGAGGTTGCTATTGTGTAAAGTATAAGATGTTATATTCACACGTAACTTCATATTTGGAGTTGAAATAAAAGCATTATTCTGTATTTTAACTCTACGTTACCATTGACTAGGAACGACAAGATGTCCATCAAAAATAGACGTTTTTTTATTACACTCAGCTTGCTCTGTATATCTACATTCACTGGCTGTGCGCATAAACCATCCAATGTTGCTATACCAGACGATGGTGTTTTCACGCTTGCTTTTGCTTCATGTGCTCGCGAAAATCAACCTCAGCCTATTTGGACTGAAATAGCTAAAGTAGACCCCGACGTGTTTTTGTACATTGGTGATAACGTTTATGCTGACGTTTACGAAGTCAATGGCAAACGCAGCATGCAGCCGGTTACCACGAGAGCAAGGTTTGATGAAGCCTATGCACAAGCGAATGCGATCCCTGAGTTTGCCGCATTCAGAAAGCAGGTGCCTGTGATGTTAGGTACTTGGGATGATCATGATTATGGTGTAGACGATGGTGGTAAAGAATTTGCGATGAAAAAGGAAAGCCAACAGGCCTTTCTCGACTTTTTTGAATTTTCAAAAGACGACCCTATTCGACAGCAACAAGGCATTTATCACTCAAGAATGTTCAACGATGATGGCCGTCAAGTTCAGGTTATTGTCTTAGACACGCGCTATCATCGTGACGCCATCATGAAAGATCCCAATGGCAGGCCTGAAAACAAAGGTCCTTATTTACCTACCGCCGACAAATCGGCAACCATACTCGGTGACAAGCAATGGTTGTGGCTATCCCAACAATTAGAAAAACCTGCGGATTTTCGCCTTATTGTTACCAGTATTCAAATTGTTGCTTATGAGCATTCTTGGGAAGGCTGGGGACTGTTTCCGCATGAACGTGATCGTATGTATCAACTAATAGCTGAGAAGCAAGCTAACGGCGTTGTATTTATTAGCGGTGACCGTCACTTGATGGAAATTTCAAAAGATGAAGGTCAATTGGGTCATAAAGTACCTTACCCAATGTGGGATTTTACCTCGAGTGATATCACCAGAACGTTGTCTGAAGTGAATGAAGACAATACATTTAGACAGGGTGCTGTCGTAAGAGACACTAACTTTGGTGAGGTCGTCATCAATTGGGCCGATAATACAGTAAACTCCAACATCGTATTAACTGCCAGAGACCGCAATGGCGCAGTGCTAAATCAACAAACTGTGTTATTACGCGACTTGCAAATGTAGACTGCGCGGACTTTACAAGCGCACGTTAACAAATGCGTTTAACAGGCGTGATTAAAAATTAGAGATGACGAGATGACGATATGACTAGCAGACTGGCCCAAGTTAACGTTAATGTGCCTTTTAATGGCAGGCACATTTTATTAAAGGCAAGCATCAACACGGTTGCTACCTTGTGTTTTATTGTCCTGCTATCTTTCATCAACGAACCAACAGTTAAGCCTTATGAATTTATTTTCCTTTTGATCGCAGCGTCGGTTTTGTCGGTGTTCACTGTCTATCTATGGACCTGCCATGTGCGCGCTAAACGCAGTATATTACGCATCAATTCTGATTTTATTGCATGGGTAAATAAGCATAAAAATGTGCGAGTAAAGTGGTCATTTATTCGTGAAGTGAATATTGTCGACTTATCTAAAAAAGGAGGACGCTCAAAATACGTGGTTTATGATTTTGTTCTAGACGCGCAGGGATCCAAGTTGCCAAGCCCAATGAGCTTGTACCCCAGTGATTATCAAATTTCTCACCCTGAATTACTTGAACTTATTGAGCAAGCCGCTAAAAAATACAATTTTCAGGTAATTCTTGACCGAATGTAGTCCGATAATGTTTTGCTGACTTGAGGGTGTTGGGTGTCTTGGTTGAACAAGCAAATCTTTATTTTCCCCAAGGCAGGCAAGCGTTTATTCTTAAGAATGTCTAGCTCTGGTGGCACGCTACTTTTAGCTAGCACGGTGACTCCTAATCCTTGTTTAATGGCTGCAATTAAGCCGTATAGGTCGGCGTTAGTATAGCTAATCTTCCAGGCGTTGGTTTGCTGCTTTAATCGTTGAATAACTCGAGAGCGATACACACAGCCATCGGGTGCTAATACTAAAGACAAATTGCTTGAATTAAGTAGCTGTTTGGCATCACCTACCCAAACTAACTCATCTTCTATGAGTAACTCGCCTTCAATTGGGTCTTCAGGATTAACTAGCGCTAGAATGAGGTCAAAGTCTTTTCTATTATTAGCACTGAGCAACTGTCGGCTAAGTGCGGAGGTAACATCAAGGGAAACATCAGGGTAGCGGACACTAAATTCACCGACAATACTGGGCAATAGCCGTGTGGCGAATTCGCCGGGAATACCGAGTCTTAATCGCCCTCGAAGTTGTCCGTCTTCTAAACGCCGAAAAATATCATCATTAATAGCGAGCATTTGTTTGGCTTGCTCATATAGCCATTGGCCATCTGCATTGGCTTGATGGCGCTGACCAACCTTGTCGAAGAGTTTTTTGCCAAGCTGGTTTTCGAGCTTCTTTATTTGCAAACTGATGGCAGGTTGCGAGCGGCCAAGCAGTTCTCCAGCTTTGCTGTAACCACCCAGTTCTATAATGCCGACAAAGGTGCGTAAGTTGTCTAATGATAGCTGTTTCATGTGCCTCTATTTCATTCGTAAAGTGTAGGTATTATCAGGACTTTAAATGCATTCTATCGAATACATTTAAAAAGTAAATGTATTCATTAGGACTTTTAATTGGATCTTCTGCATTGCGATTTCTATACTGAGATGAGAAAATTTTATAATGAGATACTAAAAATGAATACTACAGCTCTTCATGGCGCGCACATTAAAGCTGGCGCGAAGATGGTCGATTTTTTTGGTTGGAATATGCCAATCAACTACGGTTCACAAATTGAAGAGCATCATGCTGTGCGTCAAGACGCTGGTATGTTTGATGTATCTCACATGACGATTGTTGATGTTATTGGTGTTCAGGCGAAGGATTATTTACGTTATTTGCTGGCCAACGATGTTGAAAAGCTCCAACTTAAAGGCAAAGCCTTGTATAGCGGTATGCTGAATGAAGAGGGTGGCGTTGTTGATGACCTTATCGTATATCATTTTGAGTCCACTAATTACCGTTTAGTGGTTAACTCTGCTACTAAAGAAAAAGACTTAAATTGGTTGAACAAAGTCGCTGAAGGTTTTGATGTTTCAATAACTGAACGTGATGAATTTGCCATGATTGCGGTGCAAGGTCCGAGTGCGCAAGCAAAAGCACAGAGCTTATTTTCTGCAGCTCAGAAAGAAGCCGTTGAGGGTATGAAGCCCTTCTTTGGCGTGCAGGCGGAAGATTTGTTTATTGCCACCACGGGTTACACCGGCGAAGCTGGATATGAAATTATGGTGCCCGTTGGCCGTGCAGAGGAATTTTGGGACCAATTATTAGCAGCTGGTGTTGTGCCATGTGGTTTGGGCGCTCGTGATACCCTTCGCTTGGAAGCGGGTATGAATTTGTATGGCCAAGATATGAACGAAACGATTTCTCCACTGGCTGCCAACATGGCTTGGACAATTACGTGGGAGCCTACTGAACGCGACTTTATGGGCCGCAAAGCATTAGAAGTGCAAAAAGCAGCGGGTCATGAAAAATTAGTCGGTCTAGTTATGACTGATAAAGGCGTGTTGCGTGCCGGTCTAAAAGTGATCGCAACAACGGGCGAGGGCGTTATAACATCAGGTACATTTTCACCCACATTAGGTTACAGTATTGCAATGGCAAGAGTGCCAGCAGGAACTGAAATTGGCAGCACGGTAGAAGTAGAAATGCGCAAAAATTTAGTCACAGTGAGCGTGGTAAAGCCTAGCTTTGTTCGTAACGGAAAAAGCGTATTATAAGCGCCATTAAGACTTAGTAATAGGTCTTAAAAAGACTCGCAATAAAATACATATTATTAATTATTTAACAACAGTTAGGAAACATTATGAGCAATATACCAACAGAACTACGTTATGCCAGTACCCATGAGTGGGTTCGATCAGACGGTGACGGCGTATTTACCGTCGGCATTACTGAGCATGCACAAGACTTGCTTGGTGATATGGTGTTTGTTGATTTACCCGATGTAGGCGATGCCGTTACAACGGGTGATGATTGTGCTGTTGCTGAATCAGTAAAAGCAGCGTCTGATATTTACGCTCCTATTACCGGCGAAGTTATTGAAATAAACAGTCAGTTAGAAAATTCACCAGAGTTGGTTAACTCCGATTCATTTGGTGAAGGCTGGATGTTTAAAATAAAAGCGGATGATCCTACTGAAGTCGAAGGTTTGATGGACGCAGAATCATACGGTACGTCAATCGCCGACGAATAATAGTTACTTCACGCTAGTTTTGAAGTGAGTCTACTTTAGCCTCATTTGAAATAGTATTAGCTAATATCGCTCAATCTGAGCTTTCACGTTTAGTGCGAAGTTCGGCATTCTTATTTTTAAATTTTGTTTTTAGGTCGCCAGTATATGAATAATTCAAATACACCTGCTTCGTTGTTGGATTTAGAACAACCGAACGATTTTATCCGCCGTCACATCGGTCCAGGCAAGGGTGAAATGGAAGAAATGCTGTCGTTTATCGGCGCTGATTCATTAGACGATTTAATGCAGCAAACTGTGCCCGTCGGTATTCGTTTGCCTGAGCCGCTTAACGTGGGCGAGGCGCAAACAGAAGTGAATGCACTTGCTGAATTGAAAGCGGTTTCAAAAAAGAACGTGATTAATCGTTCCTTCATCGGCATGGGTTACAGCAATACATTTACGCCTAACGTTATCTTGCGAAATGTACTGGAGAATCCGGGCTGGTATAGCGCATACACCCCTTATCAACCAGAAATTGCACAAGGTCGATTGCAAGCCATACTCAACTTCCAACAAGTGACGATTGACCTAACAGGCTTGCCATTAGCATCTGCTTCATTGTTAGACGAAGCGACTGCTGCAGCCGAAGCCATGGGGTTGGCTAAACGCGTTTCTAAAAACAAAAAATCGAATAGCTTTTTCGTTTCACGAGGTGTTCACCCACAAACACTAGATGTAGTAAAAACACGCGCAGAGATGTTTGGTTTTGAAATTATTGTTGGTGAAGCACTCGACGCTGCAAGTCACGATGTGTTTGGTGCGCTATTGCAATACCCAAGCTCAACCGGCGAAATTAAAAATATTCAGCAAATAATCACTGATGTGCAAGCAAATAAAGGTATTGTTGCTGTTGCTTCAGACCTAATGGCGCTAACCATGTTGACGCCTCCGGGTGAACTTGGCGCTGATGTCGTGCTAGGAAGCGCACAACGCTTTGGTGTGCCAATGGGATATGGCGGTCCACATGCTGCATTCTTCGCCACCAGAGACGAATATAAGCGCTCCTTGCCAGGTCGTATCATTGGCGTCTCAAAAGACACACGCGGTCGTCCTGCATTGCGCATGGCATTGCAAACGCGTGAGCAACATATTCGCCGCGAGAAAGCCAATTCAAACATTTGCACAGCTCAGGTATTGCTGGCGAATATGGCCTCGTTCTATGCTGTGTATCACGGTCCAGTCGGCATAACGACTATTGCTAATCGTATTCACCGCTTTGCTGATATCTTAGGTGTAGGCCTGGTTAGTAAAGGTGTTGAACTAGCACACGATACTTGGTTTGACACACTGACAGTGAAAGTTGTAAACAAAGCCGAAACCTTACAAAAAGCATTAGCGAAAGGTATGAACTTGCGTGCTGATCTTGAAGGCACCGTGGGTATCAGCTTTGATGAAACCTCGACGCGCCAAGATATTCTAGATTTGTTTGACGTACTCATTGGCGAAGGACATGGATTGAGTGTTGAAGCGCTCGACTCACACATTATAGCGAATGGATCAACGTCTATTCCGCAAGAATTAGTGCGCACCAGTGCATTTTTAACCCATAAAGTATTTAATAGCTATCATTCAGAAACTGAAATGTTGCGCTATATAAAGTCGCTTGAAAACAAAGATTTAGCCTTAAACCACAGCATGATTTCATTGGGTTCTTGCACAATGAAGCTGAATGCTGTTGCCGAAATGATCCCGGTAACGTGGCCTGAATTTGGTCAACTGCACCCATTTGCCCCGTTGAATCAAGCACTTGGTTACAAGCACATGATTGACGAACTCAGCGATTGGTTGATTAACATCACCGGTTACGATTCATTATCCATGCAGCCAAACTCTGGCGCACAGGGTGAATATGCGGGTTTGCTGGCCATTACTCGTTATCATGCGAGCTTGGGTAATAGTCACAGAAACGTCTGCTTAATTCCGCAATCAGCACATGGAACTAACCCAGCTTCAGCACAAATGTTGAGCTTAAAAGTGGTTGTTGTTAACTGCGATGCGAAGGGTAATGTTGATTTAGCTGACCTTCGTGCTAAAGCCGAAGAAGTAAAAGATAACTTAAGCTGTGCGATGATCACCTACCCGTCAACTCACGGTGTATATGAAGAAACAGTCAAAGAAATTTGTGACATAGTGCATGAGTTTGGTGGACAGGTTTACATGGATGGCGCAAACATGAACGCGCAAGTGGGCGTGACTTCACCCGGCTTGATTGGTTCTGACGTGTCGCACTTGAATTTACACAAAACTTTCTGCATTCCACATGGTGGTGGTGGCCCGGGTATGGGTCCTATTGGCGTTAAGGCGCACTTAGCACCATTTTTGCCTAGCCATACTTTAATTGGTTTGGAAGCAGGTGGTACTGGTGAGGATTTAGGCACCAATGGCGCTATTTCAGCAGCCCCATGGGGCAGTGCTTCAATTCTCCCTATTAGTTATATGTACATTAAAATGATGGGTAGCGAAGGCTTGAAGAAAGCCACTGAAGTTGCGATATTGAATGCTAATTACATTGCCCAGAAGCTTGAAGGCCATTATCCGATTCTTTACAAAGGCAATAATGGTCGTGTAGCCCACGAATGTATTATTGACCTACGTCCGTTAAAAGAAGCCTCCGGTGTGACTGAAATGGACGTTGCCAAACGCTTAAATGACTATGGCTTCCACGCGCCAACCATGAGCTTCCCAGTAGCCGGTACGCTAATGATTGAGCCAACTGAGTCTGAAGCCAAAGCTGAGCTAGATAGATTCATTGAAGCAATGGTGTGCATTCGTCATGAAATAGCCAAAGTAGAGTCAGGTGAATGGGATGCAACAGATAATCCACTGCATAACGCACCTCATACATTGGCTGATATTTGTGATAATAATTGGACCAGAAGCTATGACCGTAAAGTAGCCGCTTATCCAGTTGATGCGGTTGCCAAAGATAAGTTTTGGCCAACAGTGAATCGTATTGATGACGTTTATGGCGACAGGAATTTAATTTGTTCTTGTCCTGATTTAGATAGTTATCGGGATTTTGCTGAGTAATTGTCAGTTTTAAATAAAGTTTGTGAAGGGCCCTTGGGCCCTTTTTTTATAAAAACTTTCGATCGGATCCAGCTGATCAGCAATATTATAGATTTTGAACGAAAGTTATCGTTTGGGAATGCTATTGAAGATTGTGATTTTCGACTTCTGATTAAGAGCGAATTTAAATCAAGTTAGCTCTTTTTGGCCGGTCGGGTAAAAAAGCTGAGTATTTTTTAAATTAGACTTGGTCCACCTCTCACTGTTTTTTAAGAGCGATCATCAACCATGGAGATTGGAAATTTTGATGGGCTGTTGTACCTCTAAACCAGTCATTCAGCCCGTCGTTAATTACGCCTCTTTTTGCCAGACTTGTCTGCACACAATTCAAGGATGAACGAATGTGCTGGCAGTGCAACTCAGTGAGCAATATAAACGCCACCGACCATGGGAAAGTGCGCTATGAATTGAAAACCCCCTATCAGGATGGCACTCCGGAAACCGGCTAGCACATATATATTTTTGACCCCATCGATTTTATTGGCAAATTAATCGCTCTCACTCCACCACCAAGACTCAACCTCACCGAGTGCGAGAAATGCTAAAAGCACAATGTGACGATAATTGCCTGCATTACCGCCGGTGACCGCTCAGACCTACCATCATCCACAAGATATTGTCGCATGACAAAGAAGAAATACCTTGATGCTTTAACAATCCATATTCTGAGGCAGGGCGCTTAGCATCTCACTATCAAGTTTTCAGTACTAACAGCCAGCTTATTCACTAACCTCAACGACAAACATGTCGCTAACTTCTCCAACACCACAAATGAGTAAACACAAAACTACCCTCAATTGCAGCTGTCACTAGAGGCTAGTCGATAGCGTTAATTTATCCTATACTCCCATATAGTTAGCATTGTTAAGTGTTGGGAGTAGCCAAATCGCTTCATGTGTAAAAAAATCAGACACTCCATTTTAATCTGCGTGCGGTTGACAGTTAATTCTGAGCTAATACCCGAAAAAATCTTGTTGGATTGAGCCTTCTTGGTGAAATTAGAGCCGCGAATTTGTAAATAAAATCGATGAGATTAAAAAACACATGAGTGCCATCGCAGTGAATTGTTTTCAATTCATATTGCAGTTATCCGTGTTGAGTAACGCTAACACGCTGCCCACCAATTGCTATTTGATAGCCAATGGATGCCCCTTGTAGTTGCCACAAAGTATATTCATCATCTACGGGTACGATAAGTACACTGTTTTCCATATACCGTTCCACTAAAGCGACTTTCTTTAGGTATCAGGCAGTGCGTTGGCTAAAAGTAACTGTGTCAGGTTATTTTACACTTTTATAATTTAACATTAATCAAATTTAAATAATACTTGTTAATTCAGATGGTTATACTTTTGGCATTATTAGTGCATAGTAAAAGTCAAGACAATAATTTGTCTAAAAACAGAATACATATATAAACTAATCAAGCAAAGGACATCACTATGAAACCATTTAAAGGAATAGCTGTAGCGGTAATACTACTCGCATCTTCGTTACAAACTGTTTATGCCGTACCGATTTTTTCGGACCTAGTTGCAACCGTCAACAATAATAATGGTGACCCAACCAACGGGGCAAATATAACCGAAGCCAATTTTAACAGCACCGCCCTCAGTATGGATGATTTTTGGACGGCGATGTCCGGCAGCAAAATGAAGTTTAGATCGGAATTATCCGGATACGGTAACACAATGGGTATTGCTGATGCAGACGGTAACAACAAAGTAGAGTTTTTGAGCGAAGGAACCCAACCAGGTGCTTGGTCGCCTTTTACGCCAGGATATAGTCCATTCACTTTCTATTTGAGCACCAATACCAGCCCCAACAACAACTATTGGTTCAGTGCTGAAAGTCTGAATTCTGATTTAGAGAATCATCTCTTAGTTTTTCAAGCCGCGGATAATTCAAAGAAGTTTTTGTTTTTCTGGGATGACCAAGATACTGCCGGTAACAGTGACCGCGACTACAATGACTTCGTAGCGAAAGTTCACGGTGTTGAACCTGTTCCTGCGCCAGCTTCGTTGCTTCTTTTAGGCTTGGGGTTAGCAGGACTTAGTTTAAGCCGTCGTAAAAAGAAATAAATTTTACAATCCTATACTTTCCATATTGATAATGTACAACGGCTCCTATAGGGGCCGTTTTTTGATTTTATTTTGACGTCTACAACGCGATTTTGCATATTTGCTCTCGTTGAAAGACTAAACAATAAAAAGAGATATTCATCTTCTATTCAAATAATTAATTGCTTAAGTTAACGGCAAACTAATCTGCCTCGAAAATAATATAAAGATAAAGTTAACAATATTAGTACACGTAGTATCTCAAAACCTTCTCGCGTTTGCCTGCATCTAATTTTGTCGAACGCAGCTATATGAAAGGTGAGATGAAGGACAGTTTTGACCAAGTTAATATACAGTCGAAATATATAAAGTTGCTAAATGAAAAAATAGAATGCGTAGCTCTTGAAGAATTCAATCAAATGAAGTTCAACTTAAGAGAAGCAATGAAAAGCCACATACTTCAAACACGGTCATTATTATTCAAAAAGTTATTTCAGTAATAAATATTTATGAAGTTATAGTTACTAATACAATTATCTGAAATGAAGTGGTAATGCAATTATGACTATCGCTAGATCCCATCCTAACAAGTCTGCCCAAACATCATGACACAAGCAGGAGGCATCAAATATCAACGCGACCTCAGACAAGTAATTTATATTCTTACGTAAGAAAATATGGCAACTTGTTCGAGATATATTTTTTATTTGAGGTAATAAGATAGGTCAAGATAGTTTGCCTACTGTGAGGTTATCGATTTATGGGGGGATTACCGAAACAGATGTAACTTATTTCTTTTAGTATTTTTGAAAGATAATATTTATCCTACTTGATGTTAATAACACATTTAAACGTGAATAATATTAAACATACATATTCGATGGGTAAATTAAAATTCCAGTTTACTAAAATGTGGAAACTAGTAATTATCGTCGCTTTATTTATGTATCACATCTCGTAAGTAAGATGAAAAAAGCCTTGAAAAATACAATTATTTTGATTGCTGATAGACCTTACTAGCCAGCAATGAAAGCGAGTATGGACAGCTAGCCAACACAAGTGGATTTTCTTTATACGCAGTCACTTCGTGTCGAGGTAATTCGCTAACGCGGATGAGCCTGACAAACTAGAAAGGCTAAGCCGTTACATCAGTCGCCCTGCCATTAGCGAGCAGCGCTTGAGCATGACTGACCATGGGAAAGTGCGCTATGAATTGAAAACCCCCTATCAGGATGGCACTCCGGAAACCGGCTAGCACATATATATTTTTGACCCCATCGATTTTATTGGCAAATTAATCGCTCTCACTCCACCACCAAGACTCAACCTCACCGAGTGCGAGAAATGCTAAAAGCACAATGTGACGATAATTGCCTGCATTACCGCCGGTGACCGCTCAGACCTACCATCATCCACAAGATATTGTCGCATGACAAAGAAGAAATACCTTGATGCTTTAACAATCCATATTCTGAGGCAGGGCGCTTAGCATCTCACTATCAAGTTTTCAGTACTAACAGCCAGCTTATTCACTAACCTCAACGACAAACATGTCGCTAACTTCTCCAACACCACAAATGAGTAAACACAAAACTACCCTCAAATGCAGCTGTCACCAGAGGCTAGTCGATAGCGCTAATTTATCCTATACTCAATTAGGCTAATTTGATTTTTACGGGCTTGAGGCATAAGTCACCATCCGTTGGTTTTTAATCCTTATTCAAGCCTAGGATAAGGCCTGATTTTTAGCAAGTTGGAATGGGTGTCCTGCTGCTCAATAATGGTTTGCCACTCTTGCGACGAACGTCGTCTCATACTCTACTCCTTGGATAATCAGGATGAGTATTGTGATCTGCTAAAACAATTGAAGGAATGCGGGGTTTAGCGGACGCTTACGAAGCTGTTCTTTCTCTGGCAGTAGCAACGTAATAATAGCGGCCGTAACAACCTCAGCATGCCTTGATGGAACATGTGCAATAAGTGTCTTTTTACTAACGCGGTCAGCTAATGTCACTAGGACTCCTTTATGACCTTTACCAATAACAGTATCAGTATCAGCTTCCCAATCACCTATGCGTATTTTCTCATCAACAATAATTGGTCTTTTATCTATCGATATACGCCCGATAATTTGACCTCTAGTCTCTGATGAGCCTGTACGTTTCTTATAAGCTTTTTTATGGCGAAGGTGTTTATTAAGTTTGCCTCCAGAGGCTTCGTCTTTCTGAATAAATCCATAAATAGTCGTAGTGCAGATCATCGTAAGTCCTTCACCTTTGAATCGGCCTTGTATCTGCTCTGGACTCCACTCGTGCTTGATGTTCTCAGTGATCAACGCTTATACATCGGCAGTTAGCTTTATATGCCTAGGTTTATTTCTGTTACTCCTTCATAAATCTGGTATCGTTCTTCTTCGGTCAGTCGTGTATATCTCTGGCATAGTGTTCTCACATTGGGTTTTAGTCGACCGTGAGTTTCGCCCACTGGCCTTCAAAATTCTATGTGTCGCACTCGCGACTGAAATCTGTGAGTTATATTTACCTTAATTTGCTCACGACAAAAACCTAATACACTCTTATAAAAATTAATGGAGAAAGCTGATATGTTCAAAAATTTAAATTTAGCAAAATTAACTACGATAACCTTGCTTTGTTTGCTCATTCCTTTTTCTACTGCTAATGCTCAACATACCAGAGACCCATCACGACTCAGCCTACAATCATTTTTAGCAATATACGCGTGTGCCATCAGTGGGCATGGTGCTTGGATGTGGGAAAGCCCAAGTGGTGCCGAACATGTCAGATGCTCAGGCCCACCAAGTCATGCAGCAAATTTAATGCCTGCCATGTCTAATGTCTCAACCAGAAGCCAGACTCAGAACTCTCATTTCATGCTAATAAATGTTGTTTATGATGATTTCGATGACTATTTAGTTGTAAGTAATCCATACGGTAAGGTCAGTTTACGAAAATATTCAAGCTCAGAATTACAGCTTATTAAACCAAAGTTACGCGATAAAACATTTTCTCAACATGTGGGTTTTATTTATAAAACAGATCCGTCTAATGTGCCAGCACAGGATAATATCGCTGAATATTTGGCTCTAATCAACAACCAGCAAATTCACCCATATGTATATACGGCACCAAACCTCACAGCGCCCATCTATGCTGCCGGCATTCCCCTTATGACTTTTTGCAACTCTTTTCCATCATGCCTGTATAAACAAGAACAATTGGAACGATGGTATATGGGCAATTCGCTTGAATTAGGTCCACAAACTGCTACTCTTGCTCACAATCGTTTACCAGATGAGTGTAATCCGTTTAAAGACAATTTCCGGCCCACTCACACTGTCGATGGATTAATCGTTGCGGAGCTGCATAATGATTTACGATATCTGAGTGATCAAAACTTACAAGACATTAAGGATAAAGGTTTCAATTTAGAACCTCTGTATGAGCTTTCATTCGATAAAAATTGGGATGTTGATCCTACAATTATAAGAAACAATCCAAAAGCTCCACGAAAAGCTATTGTCCAGCCAACTAACGGCAATGACAACACCTCAATTTCTTCACTACTTAAAACTGAAGCCTACTATTCAGATTTAATTCAAAACAAACTTATCGTCAAAAATCTTTCTGCTCCAAATTGTAAACTTACTTTTCCCCCAAAAACTATTGATGATGTACGAAAAAATAATAAGAAAAAACCGGTTGGTCGAAGTTAGAAAATCAACTACAAAAATTGGGTAGAACTATGCAGTTGACTAATTCAATAAGCGAATGAAAGCTTGGCCCGAGAGAACTTTCGTTGATACTACTGAACCGAGCTTGTTGAAAACTTTTGATGTATAAACTATATCTTTCATTAGATTCAAAAGGGGCTTTTATGAAAAAGTTACTAACTTGGACAGTGGTTGCCCCCCCTTAGTATAGGATTACTCTGGTTCACCGCATATTTAGGGGTAACTAAACAATGGATTCTAGCGGAAGCATATACAGCTCGTGATATTACTCAGGAATATGTTGCAACAAAAGAAGCGCTTAAATCTATTGAAAAATACATGTTAATTGTTCAGGGCAAAAGAAAAAAATAACTCACAAATGTAATACTAAATTACGGTAGGTATATGAATCGCGGATTTCAGTCGCCAGTGCGACACCGCTTAATTGTGCTACTAAACACATAGCATCGTAAACCTCATTCGGTGTTTTATAACCAAGTAATTTCCTTGGCCTGTTGTTGAGCTTATCTTGGATTAAGATTATCTCTTCATCAGTCACTTTATCTAACTCTGTCCTGCTAATTCAACCGCAACAAGGGGACGTACGTTGTTCAAAAAAATATGAGAAGTTTATGTCTTTTCCTACCGTTAGTAGATATTGTAATGAGAGTTTTTGTGGCAGGAGCGGATAGGCATTGTAAGAAAGTATATGGTTACACATAAAAAGAATTAAATAGACTCCCTTAGCGCAGTGTTACTGTCCGTTAACTCGGTCTTATATTAAAGCCTGTATGCAAAGTGTGTTTTCTCTGAAGGCTTATTTAAATTTAAACTAGGGGCCTACGAATCATGATTAATCTTTTGTTTTTATTACTCGGCGTTGGTTTACTTACCATTGGTGGTGAGGCTCTGATCCGTGGTTCATTGGCTGTCTCGAAGCGCTTTGGTGTGTCGCCATTACTCAGTGGTCTAGTTATCGTAGGTTTCGGCACTTCAGCGCCAGAATTGGTGGTTTCCGTAAATGCAGCCTTAAATCAACAGCCGGATATTGCGATTGGAAACGTAGTGGGTAGTAACATAGGTAATGTTTTACTTATCCTAGGGATATGTGCTCTCATCGCGCCTATGACAGTCAAGCCGTTGGCATTACGCAGAGATGCTGTGATTGTAGTTGCTGCTAGTATATTCTTTTTGGTTTTAGTTGGCGGAAGCTCCCTAGGTCGCGCGGATGGTGTGTTCTTGCTAATTGCCTTACTCGTATATTTAATATGGGCTTATCGAAGTGAACGCATCCATACACCCTCTGCGGAACTAAACATAGCCGAGGCTGAAGAAGTTCACGAGTTACCAAAATCAGTAGGTTGGACAGTAACGGCTGTGGTAATTGGGCTACTGCTGTTAATCTCAGGGTCACAGGTACTGCTTATTGGAGCTGTTGGTATTGCTGAAAGTTTAGGAGTTTCCGAGGCGGTTATTGGCTTGACACTGGTCGCTGTTGGTACATCTCTTCCCGAGCTTTCAATTTCTGTGATTGCTACTCTGCGTCGGCACGCTGATGTGGCTATAGGAAATATACTTGGTAGCAATATATTTAATTTACTTGGAATTTTAGGCGTCTCTGCTTTGCTTCAACCGCTTCCGGTGCACATGAGAATTCTGCAATTCGACCAATGGGTCATGCTTGCATCATCAGTATTACTATTTCTATTTTTGTATACAGGGCGTCGCCTAAGCCGATTGGAGGGTGGAGTACTCTTGACTGCGTACGGAGTTTATTTAGGACTAAGTTTTACTGCATTCGAGGGTTAACGATAAATAACTATGCTTCCACAACTCTGTTAGCATAACAAATGGCTGTTGCGGAGGTGGCGCATAGCAAAGGTTATAAGAACTCTGATTAGCAAGCAGATGATTGTGAAATGAGTTTTAAATGAATTAGCATAAAGTGACTTTTACCGCAGTTAAGAGCTGCAATTTAAAAATTTTTGTTTTCAGTTGGAGCGTGACTTAGTGAAAAAATTAGAATCAGTTTTCGAACACTTTTTATGGAACTCTAGATTTTTGGTTCTAATACCGGTGATTACAAGTTTGCTGGGTTCTTTAGTACTATTCATAGTAGGTACGGTTGATATAATAATGGTAACTATCAAAAGCATTAATTACTACCTTGGCCGTGAAACTCTAGATATTCATGACTTTATTGTTACCGACATTATATTAGCGATAGATATTTATCTGATTGCCATTGTCTTACTTATCTTTGGTGCAGGTATATACAGACTATTTATCTCTCCGATTGATGAATCTGAAGCCAGTGAAATTAAACATCCATTTAACATCCAGTCTTTTGATGAGCTGAAAGATAAGATTGTCCGAGTAGTCATTCTTGCGGTAATTATTGAGTTTTTTAGAGCGGTTGTGGACATTAAATTTTCAACCGCTCAAGATGCAATTTACTTGGCATTATCTGTTTTTGCACTTGCAGCATCTCTATATCTTATGAATAAGAGTCATAAAAGTCCCCCCGAGTAATTAGTTTATGTGCTTACTAAAGTAAATCAATTACATACAAGTTACTTAAGACCATTGTAAAAAGCGTGCTGGGACAAATACTCACGAGGCTTCACCTAGCAATGTGCACATTTGTCCTACCAAAAAGGTTCATGTCCGTGTTTGAACTATAGATCAATTAAAAGCTAAAATCGCCAATGTTTGTGGTCGACAAAACGTAACCAAACGAGTGAAGATCGCAATGGCAGGTAACTGCCCAGACCGTGTAAAAACGATTGATCACCTTTTGGTCTAAGCTGACAATTCTTATGATCAATCAGTCTTAGTAAGCGATCCAATTTAAAAGCTAAATTTAGTATAATGAAATGGTCAGCCAAACCAGAGGAAATCTGCAATGTCTCACCATATTAAAGGTCAATCAAGACCGCAAACAACGCTTTTCCCTGAAGCAATTGATGACTTTGTTACCCAAGACAATCCAATAAGAGTCATCGATGTGTTTGTTGGCCAACTTGATTTACTCGCTCTTGGTTTCGAGGCAGTTAATGCTAAGCTAACTGAAAAAGAAGTGAATGAACACCCTGATAAACAAGTGTCACAAACTGACCCAGATGCCTGTTTAATGCATACGCATCACATGGAAAGACGCGTTTGTTACAACGTGCAAAGCGCAGTGGATG
>NZ_PJAR01000009.1 GCF_002836745.1 Glaciecola sp. 33A
CCCTAAAGCCCCGCTAACAACTACTTCAGTTGGGTTTATATTAGTTGCCGCATCTAATAATTCTGCCCCACCGGATGAAAGTGTTGATTCCAGTGAAGTAATGTCTACATTATCACCGTCGAAATTTCCTATTGTTTGAGTTGTTATGTCAGAAGCAACACCAACTGCTGCACCTGTAGCTACAGTTGCAAGTAATGAAGTTCCTAATGTCAAACCAGCCAGTCCTCCAGCAGCTGCTCCAACCACCGTTGACGTAATGACTCCAGAAGCGTCCTGTCCACTTAATATAGCTGTTATTCCACTACCAAGTCCACCAACTATAGCCCCAAACCCAGCTAGTGCAACATTGAAAACCTTCCCGGTTGGATCTGTGTGATTAACCGGATCATTCACTGCGTAAGCATAAATGTTCATCTGATCTTCATAACCCACAGGGTCAGTTTGTAAGAATCGGCCTAACTTTGGATGATAAATACGTGCTTTGTAATAAAATAATCGTAATTATGCGCCAAGGTATTCTTGGAGGGGAAACAAACAAATACAGTACGTTATAATCATAGTAAGAACTTAGCAAAGCAAAAGAAATTAAAGGCCCGGCGAGCTAGGCTTTGGATTCACAGACTTATGTTTACCGAGTCTTTTAGGTTTATCTACTCTCTGGTCAGTTGGCCGATAAAGCTCTCTTGTCGTTCTTGTATTTGAGAGCGAGAATAACTTTTTTCTGTTAAATTTAGATAATTCTCTCTCAATTTTTCCAACTGATCTGGAGAGAATTTACTAACAAAGTCGATTTCATAGTCCCAACCCAGTTCTTTGCACATCACTCTATCAGATATATATTCTCTTAAGTCCAAAAAAGGAAAAACCATAATACTTGCTAATGTCGCTATCATTAGAGCATACGGAATGGTCATGATAATTTCTAATAAAGCCTTATCATTTGAAAAACCAACAACAAATGTAGTAGTCACAAACACTACATTTAGCAGCAAACCGCCAATAATTGTCCAAGTAAAGATCCTCAGTGTAAAATCGACTTCCCTGATGTATTTTAAATCATTGAGATTCATTGTTCTCTAACCTCTCTGTCATAACTTTCCTAGAACCTTCGGCTACACCAACTATAGCTGTCACTACACCATTTAATTTTTTATTACTTAAACTTGTATTTTGCGAAACCAGATTACCAGTTGCGTTCCCTGTGGCTGTATTGGCTAATGCGTTAGTAGCAGCACCTGAAGCATCGATATTTTCCATTTCATTAGCACCAGTTATTGAGTTTATGGCATTATTTGCGCTGGTTTCAATGACATTAGTTGCAACTGCCTCGGTGACTGCTCCAGCAACCTGAGCAGCCGTAGAACCAAGTTTAGAACCATTAGACAGCAGCGAACCTAATTGAGCGACTTTTTGACCAAGCCCAACTCCAGCACCACCTGCAAGTGCTGATACCGCAAGTTTAGTAACGTTAAGTTCTCCCTGTGCGATTTGCAAAGCACCTTCAATTCCAAAGCTAATCAAAGCACCTACGATTCCAAACTCACCAGTTGGGTCAACCATATTAATCGGATCATTCCCCACATAAGCATAAAGATTCATCTGGTCTTCATAGCCCACAGGGTCAGTCTGTAAGAATCGACCTAGCTTTGGATGATACATCCGTGCTTTGTAATAATATAATCGTAATTATGAATCAGCATTCTGACTTTCCAACTATTTCATATTAAGTGACTTTTGGTGGGGTGGCTACGAGTTATTTTAAAATATTATATATTTTACATTATACGCCTAAGCATCCTGGATCTCTTCATGTAAGTGTAAATACCCCTAAACTGATATCCGATACGCTTGAAATTTTTGGTTAAAAACTAGTGCTATCTTAATCACAGTGACAGTCCGCTTTAGCCCCCATTGCCGTCATACAATAAACTTCCGTTAGGTGGTGCTTGAACAGCCAAAAATCAACTTAAATAGATGTTTTACGACAGACCCCTAACTGCCCAAAACGGCCCTTTAGGCATTAAAGGATGAAACTTTTTTGTCTTAGATTTGCGTATTTTTTAGCTCTAATTAAAAAACAGTATGATACTTTTATTCCTGATTTCGATGAGGATTACCACCATAGACCTGAAAAATCTAATCAGAAGTATGATTCTTTATCGTCGGTCTACACCAG
>NZ_PJAR01000010.1 GCF_002836745.1 Glaciecola sp. 33A
TCTTTAACAATTTATAACAAGACAATCTGTGTGGGCACTCATTGAGAGTGTCGACAACAAAAAACGATTTACAAAAAATTTAATTGAAGAGTTTGATCATGGCTCAGATTGAACGCTGGCGGCAGGCCTAACACATGCAAGTCGAACGGAAACATGTCTAGCTTGCTAGATGATGTCGAGTGGCGGACGGGTGAGTAATGCCTGGGAATTTGCCTTAGTGTGGGGGATAACTATTGGAAACGATAGCTAATACCGCATAATACCTACGGGTCAAAGGGGGCTTCGGCTCCCGCGCTAAGAGAAGCCCAGGTGAGATTAGCTTGTTGGTGAGGTAAAGGCTCACCAAGGCGACGATCTCTAGCTGTTCTGAGAGGAAGATCAGCCACACTGGAACTGAGACACGGTCCAGACTCCTACGGGAGGCAGCAGTGGGGAATATTGCACAATGGAGGAAACTCTGATGCAGCCATGCCGCGTGTGTGAAGAAGGCCTTCGGGTTGTAAAGCACTTTCAGTTGTGAGGAAAGGTGAGTAGTTAATACCTGCTTGCTGTGACGTTAACAACAGAAGAAGCACCGGCTAACTCCGTGCCAGCAGCCGCGGTAATACGGAGGGTGCAAGCGTTAATCGGAATTACTGGGCGTAAAGCGCACGCAGGCGGTCTGTTAAGCTAGATGTGAAAGCCCCGCGCTCAACGTGGGATGGTCATTTAGAACTGGCAGACTAGAGTTTTGGAGAGGAGAGTGGAATTCCAGGTGTAGCGGTGAAATGCGTAGATATCTGGAGGAACATCAGTGGCGAAGGCGACTCTCTGGTCAATAACTGACGCTCATGTGCGAAAGTGTGGGTAGCGAACGGGATTAGATACCCCGGTAGTCCACACCGTAAACGCTGTCTACTAACTGTTTGTGGATTTAATCCGTGAGTAGTGAAGCTAACGCGATAAGTAGACCGCCTGGGGAGTACGGCCGCAAGGTTAAAACTCAAATGAATTGACGGGGGCCCGCACAAGCGGTGGAGCATGTGGTTTAATTCGATGCAACGCGAAGAACCTTACCTACTCTTGACATACTAGAAACTTTTCAGAGATGAATTGGTGCCTTCGGGAATCTAGATACAGGTGCTGCATGGCTGTCGTCAGCTCGTGTCGTGAGATGTTGGGTTAAGTCCCGCAACGAGCGCAACCCTTGTCCTTATTTGCCAGCATTAAGTTGGGTACTCTAAGGAGACTGCCGGTGACAAACCGGAGGAAGGTGGGGACGACGTCAAGTCATCATGGCCCTTACGAGTAGGGCTACACACGTGCTACAATGGCGAGTACAAAGGGATGCAAACTGGTGACAGTAAGCGGACCCCTTAAAGCTCGTCGTAGTCCGGATTGGAGTCTGCAACTCGACTCCATGAAGTCGGAATCGCTAGTAATCGTAGGTCAGCATACTACGGTGAATACGTTCCCGGGCCTTGTACACACCGCCCGTCACACCATGGGAGTGGGATGCAAAAGAAGTAGTTAGT
>NZ_PJAR01000011.1 GCF_002836745.1 Glaciecola sp. 33A
TGGTCAACAATACTGCAACCAAATAAGGAAAAATCGCGGTCAGTTAGGCTATATATGGTTCTTGGACGAGGTGTTCATTAAAATAAATGGTGTCCTTCATTATCTATGGCGGGCAGTCGATCAGGACGGAGATGAAATTGATAGTCTGGTTCAGAAACGCAAGGATAAAAACGCTGCCATGCAATTTTTCAGAAAATTGTTAAAAGGCCAACAAGTACCGCCCATCAAGATTGTGACCAACAAACTTAAGAGTTATTCAGCAGGGAAACGAGAGCTGATGCCAAGTGCAGAACACTCCACTAAGCAGTATAAAAATAATCGATGTGAACTTTCCCATCAGCCATCCAGGCAACAGGAACGACAGATGAGGCGTTTCAAATCGCAGGGGCACGCTCAACGATTTTTATCCTGCCATGGCATCGTCAATAATTTGTTTCGACTTGGTCGACATCTTATGAAGGCCAGTAATTACAGAATGTTCCGTGAACGATCGTTTGATGAATGGGATAGGGTAAGTTGTATTCAAAAGTCGACCTAGGACGTTTAAAACTAGTTTTTATCGTCTAAATTCGATAAGTTGACAATACCTAGCGAACTTGCGGTGGCCACATAACGCCCGGGCCAAAAGGCGATTGTGTAGCTGCTTATTATGACGTTTTGGTTTGTACAAGATTTATCCCTGCCAATTTATACCTTGCATATATATCTTGAAAGAGCTCGTGACTAGAGTCGTCAAATTCATCTGGCATTTTAGATGTTAGCTTTAAATTTCTTAATTTCTTGTCTTCTTCTTTCGATATTGTGGCATAGAAAAGATACTTTTCTATGCACTCTTGTATGTGATGAATTTCCGTTGTCGAGTTTACGACTAGTTTTTTAAGTTCCTCTGTAATTCGTTTTAACGGAACGATATGCTCTTTCACAACTAGCTTTCTATCTTGAGTTTTTGCGGCACCTTCAGAAATCGCTTCATTTTCGCCCCAAACGATTTTTTCCCAGTCTGCCGTCCCTGTTCTTTTGATATAGCCATTTTTATAGCAGTAATACTGATCTACAAAATGACGAAGATGCTGGAACCTATTGTTATCAAGTTCAAGCTTTATGTGCCTTAACTCAATCTCCCAATATTGAATTTTATCCATAGTTAATATTCATAACGAGGCTGTAGAAAAAGTCGGTTTTGACTATTCACAGCATCGCCTTTCTTTAAATTTTCATTGTCCACAACTTTGCCTTGAGCCGAGATGTTTTGCAAAGTTTTTTACTCCTAGTTTTGATTTTCCAGTTTTTGGCCTTTATCTGGCTGGAGAAATCTGTTTTGATGGGCTTGTAGGGGATGATTTTGAGGTGTGGTT
>NZ_PJAR01000012.1 GCF_002836745.1 Glaciecola sp. 33A
AGGCTAACTACGCCGCTAACTGTCCATAATTATTGAGTTTCTCCAGATTGTGTATTAAACAGAACAAATGCCACTGGCCTTGCACCTTATCTTTACCACGCAGGCTGAAGCGTTTGAGTTTTTTGTTGGTGCCTATGTTGCCAAACACAGGTTCAACCACAGACATGCGGTGACTGTAAATTTGTTTGCCTTTCGAACTATCAACCCTATGTTTCATCCAGTCGGTATAGGTTGGCGCTCTGGTTTCATTTAATGTGAAACTCACTTGCCTGCCGTTGCCCTTGCGGTGGTCTGCTGCCTTTGGGTTATGCATGCATTGCTGCTTTTTATCGCAGTTACGGCATTGTAATAATCGACCTTCGAAGTAAACGATTTTAATGCCTAAGTCATTCTCTCGCGCGCCCCTAAAACTAAGACTTTCGCCAGACGGACACAAACAACTGTTGGTCATTGGGTCGAAACTAAATTCACTGGCTGGAATATACGCATTGATGTCATTGTCATGAAGATACTGCATGTTCTTTTCGTTAGCGAACCCAGTATCGGCGGTGATGATAATTTGCGCTTTCAAAATGTCGTCGCTAATCGCCAGGCGTTTAAACCTGACTTGAATGCCTTCTAATATTGGCTTTAAGGTATGGTGCTCTACTCCCTCTCCAAATACCGTGGCATCTACAATAATTTGATGTTTCTTATCCACCGTTGCCACGCCGTTATAGCCTTGAATGGTGCCCTTACTGGTGGTCATTTTTCCTGACTCGTTATCCGTAATATTGCTTTTCACTTCCTGTGGACGCTTACCTTTGCCCAGTCGAGGCTCTTTTTCATTTAGGAATTTTTCTATTTTGTCGTGTGCTTTGTTCAGTGTCTCAATCGCTTGGATAGTGCGCTGTTTACGCGCCTCATCAGCCTCTTCGTTGTTGTCTAATTTCTCATGCTCGTTCATGTGATAACTGATTTGGCGTTTAAGCTTATCGCGCTTTTCTTGTAGCTCTTTAAAGGTGCCAGACCATTCCTTGGCCGCATTAGAAGACATCTTACAACCATCAATCGCAAACAACTCATTACCCAGCAA
>NZ_PJAR01000013.1 GCF_002836745.1 Glaciecola sp. 33A
GCGTACGTCCCCTTTTGCCGTGCACTTGCCCTTTGCGAACAGGGCGTTTCCGCCTATTAGTTGATAGGTCGCACTTCTATGCTAGAAGCGCGACATACTGGCTTTTGTTACGAATCAATTCCCTCTGATACCTCTAGTGCATCATCAACTTCTATACCCAGATATCTAACCGTACTTTCAAGTTTTGTATGACCGAGCAATCATTGGCAAACTCTCAAATTCTTGGTCTTTTTGTAAATAAGAGAAGGCTTTGTTCGCCTTATAGTATGCGTACCGTATTGAGTCGCGTCTAAGTTTATCGATTCAACCCAATGGTCAACAATCCGGCTATATTGTCGAGTTGATAAATAAACAGATGCTTTCACTCTCGATTTGAATAAGTAATCACTTGACGTCAATTGGTCTCGTTAGATTAACTGTGAGATAGATTCACGCGTGTTTTTCGTAATTTCAAACTGTACCGGTTGCCTAGTCTTTTGTTGAACTACCATTGCTCTGGATTGCACACTTAGTCCATGAGCAATATCACGTAGCCTCAGAGAAACTAGGTCACAAGCTCTTAACTTGCTGTCAATAGCTAGGTTAAATAGTGCTAAGTCTCTAACATTACCCGATAGCTCAAGTCGAATACGAATAGCCCAGATTTGCTGAAGTTTACGTGGGAGTTTTTGACCAACAAGCTTATTTTTATTTCAAGGTTCCTTTTGCCTATAAATTGTAATTTGATACATAGTGTCACCTCTTTCATATTTAGTTGATGTGGATGGATGACCACACTATTTAAAGATGGGCTATGTGCCGTGCTAAAGACAATTTTTCGCTCTACAGATAGTTCTAGGACAAGGAGCCAATAAGCTGGTTTGGCGAAAGCCGACTGTCGCCAGTGTCGTTGGTAGGGCGGCT
>NZ_PJAR01000014.1 GCF_002836745.1 Glaciecola sp. 33A
CTGTATTGGTGGGGATGGGTAAGTTAGTTGCGCGTTTTTGCGCCAGCTAAGTTAGCTTTGTTGATTAAAATGGGGGGGCTTATATTCCAAGGATTATCTTCCAAAAAGGACTCAACATGGTAATGCGAACGTGTTTCAAATCTATTCATGGGTGGGTGAGCATTTTCTATCGCTAATCGAAATAGCTCGGTCAATAGCTGTTGATCCTGCGCAATAGTGTGCTCAACATTGAATCTGGCGGTGCCTGTGGAGCATGATATAGCCATGTGCGGTTCTTCTGTATTTTCCAGTGCACTATAGATAGCTGTTGCAAATACAGAATACACTCTCTCATAACTAAAAGTGTTCTTGACCACTTTAATTCTAGCTAGGCCTTCGCCAAATCCATATGCCCCTGATCCATCATCATAGATGCTGACCCACCATCCCTCAGATGACCTTAAATGTATGCTTTCACAATGTTTCATTAGAGGACTATCTTCTGATAATACCGGAAACGAAACGCACACTAAAAAAAACAGAAAAACAGGGACAAAAAATTTCTTTTGCATATTACGATCCTAACGCGCGGCTTAAGCGGTTTAATGTTATTGGTTTAACGAGACTGCTTTATTCTAAAAGTAAAGTGTCATAACAATCAGTATGCAAAAGCTTACTTTGAACTTGGTTAATGAGGGGTTAATGTTTTCATTTACTTATATTTAAAATTGATCGCGCTCTCAATTATTTCGATTAAAACAACTAGATTTAATTTTTATTGTTGTATTAACCAGTTATTAACTAACTCGTTTATAGAATGCAGTTAATCAAATAAGGAGTCCTCAGTGGAATATAATCAACA
>NZ_PJAR01000015.1 GCF_002836745.1 Glaciecola sp. 33A
TTATTTTCACCACAAAAATCAAGCATTTCCTGAGTTTCTTTAATACCACCAATTAATGAGCCCGCAATACGGCGCCGACCCATTAATAATGGCACAGTGTTAACTTCGTCAACGGGACCTATTTGACCAACAATAACAAGCGTGCCATCTATATCAAGTAGTGGTGTGTAAATTGACAAATCATGTTTTACCGGTACCGTATCGATAATTAAATCAAATGCAGACTTCGCATCTTTCATTTCATCATCGTTTGTTGACACTAAGTAATGTTGTGCGCCTAAGGTAATAGCATCCTCTTTTTTAGACTCACTACGGCCAATTACTGTGACGGTTGCGCCCATAGCGACAGCGTTTTTAACCGCCATATGGCCAAGTCCACCTAAACCGACGACGGCAACACGGCTGCCTTTTTTAACGCCCCATTTGTGTAGCGGAGAATACGTAGTAATGCCTGCACATAATAGTGGTGCAACGCGCGAGAGGTCCAGGGTCTGAGGAACAAAGAGCACAAACTCTTCGCGTACAACAACATGTTTTGAATAACCACCTTGGGTCATTTCTCCACTTATTCTGTCTTTACCTGCGTAGGTTCCAACCATGCCTTCGCGACACAGTTGTTCTTCGTGATTATCGCATTGGTCACAACTTTTGCATGAATCAACCATGCAACCAACGGCGACCGTATCGCCCTGCTTGTATTTTGTAACATCGCTACCTACCGACATTACTTTACCTACAATTTCGTGTCCCGGTACTAATGGGTACTTAGTGCCGCCCCAATCGTTTCGTACAGCGTGCAAATCTGTATGGCA
>NZ_PJAR01000016.1 GCF_002836745.1 Glaciecola sp. 33A
GCTGTACAGCCAAGTGTTAATCACTTAGTTATGGCAACATTTCCAGCGTCAAAAGTGATACCTATTATTGCCTTCAGAGGCTTTATGCTGGGTTTGGCCGCTTATGGCACATACAACCTGACGAATTATGCAATATTAGCCAATTGGTCGTTAACAATATCACTGATTGATTGGGCTTGGGGATGTTTTATTACTACCTGCAGTGCAACTGCTGCAGCAGTTGCTGTGTCAACCTTTGCTAAGCAAAACGCTTAGTTTTACCGATACTCCATGCCGTTAAGACACCACCAGAACCGCCGGTAATAAATAGATTTTTATCATCGATGAAACCTTTTACAACACTCGCATCAATTACATCCAGCAAGTCGTTATAATCTTTTGAAGGGTAGTTATGGTGAATTTGGTTGCCAAAATCTTCGCCATATGAAGAACTACCTCTCGGGTTAGACTAAACAATAACGTCGCCTTTCGCTGCCATCAACTGCGCTTCTATACTGAAGGTCTCAGCATAAGCAGCATGAGGACCGCCGTGGATCTCCAGAAGTGTATGGCCGACCTAACACTTGG
>NZ_PJAR01000017.1 GCF_002836745.1 Glaciecola sp. 33A
TGGGAAGCGAAAATTCTTGAGCTAGCAGAAGCATTGGATAGCTATATTCCAGAGCCAAAGCGCGATGTTGATAAGCCGTTCATTCTTCCAATCGAAGATGTATTCTCAATATCAGGCCGTGGTACAGTTGTTACAGGTCGTGTTGAGCAAGGTATTGTTAAAGTCGGCGAAGAAGTAGAAATCGTTGGTATTAAAGACACCGTTAAAACAACGTGTACGGGCGTAGAAATGTTCCGTAAGTTGCTTGACGAAGGTCGTGCTGGCGAGAACGTTGGTGTTCTATTACGTGGTACTAAGCGTGAAGACGTTGAACGTGGTCAAGTATTAGCGAAGCCTGGTTCAATCAATCCACATACTAAGTTCGAAGCTGAAGTATATATCTTAAGCAAAGATGAAGGCGGGCGTCATACCCCATTCTTCAAAGGCTATCGTCCACAGTTTTACTTCCGTACAACTGACGTTACAGGTGCTGTAGAGCTTCCTGAAGGCGTAGAGATGGTTATGCCAGGTGACAACTTGAAGTTTGAGGTTGAACTCATTGCCCCTATCGCGATGGA
>NZ_PJAR01000018.1 GCF_002836745.1 Glaciecola sp. 33A
TCGCCTGGGAATTCGTATTCTGTCAACAGTTCACGAACTTCCATTTCGACTAGTTCTAGCAATTCTTCGTCGTCAACCATGTCACATTTGTTCATGAAAACGATCATGTAAGGAATACCAACTTGGCGACCTAACAAGATGTGCTCACGTGTTTGTGGCATAGGGCCGTCCGTTGCCGCAACAACTAATATACCGCCATCCATTTGCGCTGCACCAGTGATCATGTTTTTGATATAATCGGCGTGACCAGGGCAATCTACGTGTGCGTAGTGACGTGCTGGCGTATCATATTCTACGTGTGATGTAGAAATTGTGATACCGCGTTCACGCTCTTCTGGCGCATTGTCGATTTGATCAAATGCTTGAGCGCTACCGCCGTAAGTCTTTGCTAATACCGACGTGATTGCCGCTGTAAGAGTTGTTTTACCGTGGTCAACGTGGCCGATAGTACCAACGTTTACGTGTGGTTTATT
>NZ_PJAR01000043.1 GCF_002836745.1 Glaciecola sp. 33A
CGAAGCGTAGTAAAGAGTCTCAACTAGCGAAGCGTAGTAAAGAGTCTCAACTAGCGAAGCGTAATAAAGAGTCTCAACTAGCGAAGCTTTATACAGAGTATCAACAAGCAAAGCGTTATATAGAGTCTCGGCTAACGATGCTGAATTCTGAAGAACAGCAAAAATTGTTACAAATGTACGCCAACCCGCTTATCAGGCAACAGCAGCAGTAAAATGTACTTTGACACTATTTTCATACTTGCCTGCACCACTTAGCAAAAGTAGTTAATCTACATTTGAATTTTTCTTGCGAAAAACATCTGGCGTTTGGTCGCAGTATGATTTAAACGCTCGATTAAAGGAACTCGGTTCCGAATAACCTAGCTCATAAGCAATCTGGGAGATAGTCATATTGGTGTATTCGAGATAATAGCTAGCTCTTTGTAAAAAGACTTCACTCTTCAATTCTTTAAATGTAATTTCATGCTCAGACAATAATCTGCGTAGACTTCTTTCAGACATATTTAGAGCGCGAGCAATAGTAATAATACTGGGTATAGACGTTTTGTTTTGTATCAATATTTCTCTACTTACAATATCAATAATGTCACATCGTCCTGAACGATATGAATAATACTTATCGAGTGCAGTGCAAATCACTTCATGCAAAAGTTCATTGTGAGAATTCAGCTTTGTCTTGAGATATTGCAAATCAAAAAAAATATAGTTTTTATTAATAGAGTGTTCGAATTTTGTATCTCGTAAATCCACCTTTTGTTTAATATCAGCAGAGTTGAACTGATCCACTAGGCAAATTTTATTCACTTTCGGCATTGTTCTTGTTGCCCTTTGTAACGATAAGAGCAAAAGAAACACTAGAAAAAGACTAATTTGTGCCGTGTTAGTTCCTTCAGGAGACAATAGTTCAATCGACAAGCAGCCTTCATTATTTATAATAGTAAATTCGAGTGAAATCGCCGTATCTACATATTTGTCATACTTCAACAGTGTCTCTAATAAGCCCGTCGCATTTTTTGCTGAAAGCATAGCTAGGACTATCATGCTGCTCGAATCAAAGTGAAATCCTTGCGCTAGTTCAAGACCAAATAAGGGTTTGTCGAGTTTTTTAGAAACAATTTCAAACATCTTTGCAACATAGTCGATATTAATAGCCGGTGATAACTCTTGAACATTCTTATGGGGAAACTCTTCAATATCAAAGAACTCGCTTGGTTCGATTCCACGATCTAATAAGAAATCTTGTACATATGTTGCAAACTTAGGTGATAGATACGGAGTTTTAGGCTGCATAAAATTATTCCACTATTTTAAGTTAATGTTACTAGTGTGTCCGCAAATGTCAGTTTTTTACGATACCAGATCTGTTCTTATAGTATTAACAAAATTTAGCGTATATATAACAATATTTTAATATTAAGGACATTTATGAAGTTCATGCAAAAAAAAAAGTTAATGTTTAAACATAAATTTGTTGCTGTTTCAGTCGTCTTCGCTTGTTTTCCGATCTGCATAAATGCACAAGAAACAGAAGAAAAAGAAGAGTCACTAATAGAAGTCATTCAAGTAAATGCAAGGAAGAAAGTTGAAAGTATTCAAGATACACCATTAGCTGTCAGCGCATTCACAGGGGAAGGATTGCGTGATAGGGCCTTAGGTGATATTTCACAAATAGACCAAATAGTGCCAAATATGACGTTTGATTCAACGGCTCCTATTAGCGGCAGCAGCAATGCGGCATCTGTATTTATCAGGGGGATCGGACAGAGTGATTTTGCCTTAACTGCGGATCCAGGCGTGGGCATCTACTTGGATGGTGTCTATATTGCTCGATCGACAGGTTCGGTTTTTGATTCAATGGATATTGAAAGAATAGAAGTCGTGCGAGGCCCTCAAGGAACGTTGTTTGGAAAAAATACTATTGGGGGCGCTATTAGCGTTACTACAACTAAACCGGATGAAATATTTAGAGGCGGAATTGAAACAACAATTGGAAACTTTAACCACAGAAAATTAAGAGGCTTTGTAAATGTACCGATCTCTGAAAATTTGTTTACTCGATTATCTGTCTCGTCAAATGAAAAAGATGGCTATGCAGAACGCATTCTTACAGGACAATCACTTGGAGGCGAAGACAAATATGCGGCGCGCTTTACTGCTAGATGGTATGCAACAGACTCACTTACACTTGACTTCGCCACTGATTATAGTAGCGCCGACGAAGAATCACCAGCATCCTCTTTAGTTAACTTTACGCCTTCTAACGTTGGTGCAGCAAATACTAGTTTTGCCGGACTTGCTTACAATAATCTAGTCGGTGGCAATCCTTTAGCGGGTTCCACAAATCCTGCATTAGCAGCATTCGCACTATTACCTAGCTTGCCATTAGGCACACCTTTATACGATAGTCGCTTTTTGAGTGGCGACCTAACAAAGAGCAATGCAACGGGCCCCACAGGCTCTGAGTATGATATTTTTGGTTCTTCATTAACCGCTGAATGGGAAATTTCAGAAAACACCACGATTAAATCTATTACCGGATACCGCGAATTCGACACCGATTTTGCTCGAGATGCAGATGGATCTCCACTAAACCTATTGCATACCGAAAATAGCATGTCGCATGAGCAGTTTAGTCAAGAGCTACAGTTTTTTGGAAATGGATTTGAGGGCAAATTAGACTGGATTGCAGGATTGTTTTACATGGACGAAACTGGAAACGACGCAGTGACTGTTAGCTTCGCTCAAGAGACCTTTGACATATATGCAGCTAATAATATTGGCTGTGACTTGACGGGGATCGGTGGTCCAAATCTTACATCAGCGGGTATTTGCCCTAACATTTTTAGAATTGATCCCGTCGGTGAAGGTACGACAATAGATAACCAAAGTACCGCTGTATTTATCGAAGTTGACTATGCTCTTCATAAAGATTTGGATTTAACACTGGGATTACGAACCTCTCAAGACACAAAAGGGATCGACCTGACGGGCTATACTATAGGCGGTGGTCCTAGTATTGCTAATCCGGTTCAAGAAGAAAAGTTCACTAACACGTCAGGTCGGTTTATTTTGAGCTACACGTTGAACAAAGACCTATTAACCTACCTCTCCTATTCACAAGGATATAAAAGTGGCGGGTTTAATCCTCGCTATGGTTTGCCATTAGAATTTCCGACAGCATTCGAGCCCGAAGAAGTTGGTAGCTGGGAAGCGGGTGTAAAATCTGATTTCTGGGGAGGACGAGCACGAGTTAACGCCGCCGTATTTTCCGCTGATTATGATGATATTCAAGTTGTTGTTTTTGATGGCGGTATCCCCAGAACAATTAATGCTGCAAAGGGCAAAATAGATGGTTTAGAAATCGAGGTCGTAGTTGTACCAATTGATAACCTGAGTATCAATATCGACTATGGCTATCTTAATGCCAGGTATACACAGCTTGACTCAGCTGTTATCGGGTCGTTTGGTAATCCGATAGTCAATCCCATTAAAGAAGATGATTTATTTATCAATACCCCAAAAAACTCATTAAGTGCAGGTGTGCAATATGAAGTTGAACTTAGTAATCAAGCGACGTTGCGATTGCGTACTGACGTAAATTACAAAGACAAGGTTGCAAATGACGCCATTAACACACCTGAACTCATTCAAAAGGCATTAACATTAGTTAATCTGACAGCCAGTTATTCGCCTAATAATGCTGATTGGGGTATCTCGCTATATATCCGAAACGCAACTGACCAAGAGTACATAACCAGTGGGGTTGCAGACAAGCCAGGGTTTGGTTTGGTCGAGGTAAATGTTGCACGCCCGAGAGAGTTCGGTGCTGTTTTTAATTATACGTTTTAAACGTTTTACAATTAATCTTTAAGGATAATGTCATGTTAAAAACTGCACTAGTCTGGAATGAACGTTATATGTGGCACAATACGGGTAATGCGGCAGGGATAATGCCTGCAGGCTTCGATGTGCAGCCACTACAACATGTTGAAAACCCAGAAACTAAACGCCGAATAAAGAACTTGCTTGATGCAAGTAAGTTGACCAATAAGCTCCAATTAATTGAAGATCGCATGGCAAGTGATGCAGAAATATTAAAAGTACACACGCCCAGATATCTGAATCAATTGGTTGAGTTAAACAAAACAGGAGGAGACGCAGGACCTTTTACTCCTATGAGCGTGAACTCTCTTGATATTGCAAGACTAGCTGCCGGTGGCGTAATGGAACTGACGTCTGCGGTTGTTAAAAGACAAGTTAAAAATGGCTATGCATTAGTTCGACCGCCAGGTCATCATGCAGTTGCAGATGGAGGAATGGGATTTTGCTTATTAAACAATGCAGCGATATCAGCGCATCATGCTCTTGATAACCTCAATATGAAAAAAATCGCATTTGTAGATTGGGATGTTCATCATGGAAATGGTGCAGAATCAATTTTTTATGAAGATCCAAGAGTGTTGACAATATCAGTACATCAAGAGCGTTGCTTTCCACCAGACACCGGCGATAATCAAGATATAGGGTCAGGCGAGGGACGAGGTTTCAACTTAAATATTCCGTTACCCGCTGGAACTGGACTAGGTGGCTATCTTGCTTGTTTTGAACGTGTCGTGCTGCCAGCCCTGCATAAGTTCTCTCCTGATCTTATTATTGTACCTAGTGGTTTCGACGCCGGAATTTATGACCCACTAGGTCGCCAAATGATGACCAGCAGCGGCTATCGCCGTCTTACTCATATGCTATTAAAGGCGGCTGATGAATTGTGTGATGGTCGACTAGTAATGTGCCATGAAGGCGGGTACAACCCATCAACTGTGCCCTATCATGGATTGGCTGTGCTTGAGGCATTAAGTGGTGAAGATAGCGGTATTGCTGATCCTTTTACAGACATACATGATTCAATGATGGGGCATGAGCTAAATAGTCATCAAGATAGTTACATTCGTGCCGCAGAATTAGTGTTGGATGATATAGTGTCATTGTGGTCGTAGCTTGATTAACTGACGCTTGAACATCAGATGATTGGTTTACTCAAGCATTCAATGATGCACCAGAATGAATATCAAATATATTTACTCTGGTGCGTTAATTAACTATGAATTAAAATACATCTAATGCATATTTATCTATAATATGGCAGGCAGATTCAAGCCTTTGGCCTTTGCACAATCAATAGCATCTTCATAGCCAGCGTCCGCGTGACGCATAACGCCAGTGGCTGGGTCGTTCCACAATACTCGTTTGAGTCTTTTTGCCGCATCATCGGTGCCGTCAGCTAAAATCACCATGCCTGAATGTTGTGAAAATCCCATACCGACGCCGCCACCATGATGAATACTTACCCAAGTGGCGCCGGATGCTGTGTTCAACAGTGCGTTCAATAATGGCCAGTCAGACACGGCACTAGAACCATCTTTCATCGCTTCGGTCTCTCTGTTAGGGCTTGCCACAGAACCGCTATCTAGGTGATCACGGCCAATCACTACGGGCGCACTTAACTCACCGTTTTTAACCATTTCATTGAATGCCAAGCCCAAACGATGTCGCTCCCCCAATCCAACCCAGCAAATACGAGCGGGAAGGCCTTGGAATGCAATACGCTCCCTTGCCATGTCCAGCCATTGATGTAGGTGTTTATCATCGGGAAGTAGCTCTTTGACTTTTTGGTCTGTTTTGTAAATATCCTCAGGATCGCCCGACAGCGCAACCCACCTGAAGGGTCCGATACCGCGACAAAATAAAGGGCGAATATAAGCTGGTACGAAGCCAGGGAAATCAAAGGCATTTTTAAGGCCTTCTTGCAGAGCGACTTGGCGTATATTGTTGCCATAGTCGAGGGTGGGGATCCCTCTATTCCAAAAATCTAGCATTGCTCGTACTTGAATTTTCATCGAAGCACGTGCTGCCTTTTCTACTTCTTTAGGATTGGATACTCGTTTCTCTTTCCATTCAGCTAAGGACCAACCAATCGGTAAATAACCATTCAGCGGATCATGTGCAGAGGTCTGATCGGTTACGATGTCAGGATGAACGCCGCGTTTCACCAATTCTGGAAATATGTCAGCTGCGTTGCCACAAAGCCCTACGGTTTTGACTTCACCCGCTTTAGTCCAACGGGTAATCATTTCAAGCGCTTGATCCAATGAATCGGCTCGCTCATCGACGTAACCGGTGCGTAATCTAAAGTCGATGCTTTGTGGATCGCATTCCACTGCGAGGCAACAAGCACCCGCCATGGCAGCAGCGAGGGGTTGCGCGCCTCCCATGCCACCTAATCCTGCAGTGAGTATCCATTTTCCACTTAGATCGCCTGCATAGTGTTGTCGACCAGCTTCCACAAAGGTTTCATAAGTACCTTGCACTATGCCCTGACTGCCGATGTAGATCCAAGAGCCGGCAGTCATTTGACCGTACATCATGAGTCCTTTTTTATCGAGTTCATTAAAATGGTCCCAATTCGCCCAGTGCGGCACGATGTTGGAATTTGCTATAAGTACTCTGGGCGCATTCCGGTGAGTTTGGAAAACGCCTACCGGTTTACCTGATTGAACTAGGAGCGTTTCCTCTTCAGTTAAGGTCGTTAAGGTACTGGCGATTAAATCAAAATCCCTCCATGTTCTAGCAGCTTTGCCTATGCCACCATAAACCACTAATTCATCCGGGTTTTCCGCCACTTCGCGATCCAAATTATTGTGCAGCATTCGATATGGCGCTTCCGTCGCCCAACTAAGACAGGTTAATTTGGTGCCAGTAGGACTTTTAATATCTCTTGTTTTCTTAGTCACAGTGGTCATGGTTGGTCTCCCGTAAAAGTCATTGGCTTATGTTTGTTGATCGCGCTCAATATAAGGCGTAAAACTTTTCGAAGCGTATTTGCTTTGTCTGCTGCGTAGTTGAATGGAGGGGTTTCTGATCCCAGATAAGTGCATTGTGCCAGTTCCATTTGGAGGGCATAAATATGGTTTGCAGGACTGCCATAATGGCGTGTAGTCCAGCCTCCTTTGAAACGTCCATTCACAATATGACGGTAAGCTGGATAGTTGCAGCATATTTGCTCTATTGCCTTGGTTATTTGAACATCACAGCTTTTGCCAACGTTGTCACCAATATTGAGATCCGGTAACTTATGATCAAACAAATGTGTAATTTGAGAGCGAATTGAATGACAATCATAAACAAAGGCATAGCCATGTATCGTTTTTACCTTTTCAATCTCAGCGTATAAGGCCTCATGATAAACCTGATGAAAGTGTTTGAGACGAAACGCGATATCATCCTCAGATGGCGCAACATTCCATATGGGTTCATCATCGAATGTTGCTAGTGGCACCAATTTGGTGTTGTTTTCTCCCGGATAAAGACTGCCACCTTCAGGATCTCTATTAGCATCAATCACGTATCTGCTAAAATTTGCTCTGACGATAGTGACGTTATCCAATAGTCCTTCATATAGCCTAGGGATATGCCAATCAGTATCTAGGAGCTGTCGTCCAACGGTATTTAAGTTTTCCCAAATCGCTTCAGGTACATAAGTGCCTGAGTGTGGTTGCGCTAATATAATCGGGCCCCGGCCTTGTATCACCGTAACTGGGTTCATGCGTTAATCTCAATAGGGGTAAAGCCCTCGTTGATACGACAAAACTGAGTGTTACCATTAAATAGAGCGGCAAGCTGCTCGATATCTGCGCTAACCATTCGGTCATCGTTCAGAGCAGGGCAATGTTCACGAATTTCTTTGATAATTTTTTGCAGCTTACTGCTGGTTTTTAATGGGCTACGTAATTCAATACCTTGAGCTGCGGCCATCGCCTCTATACCCAAAATAGCGGCTAAGTTTTCATTCATCTCTAGCAAACGGCGAGCAGCATGGCAGGCCATTGACACATGATCTTCTTGATTCGCAGACGTTGGTGTTGAGTCAATCGAGCGCGGGTTGGCGAGTGACTTGTTTTCACTCATGAGCGCTGCAGATGTTACCTCTGCAATCATCAAACCAGACTTTAACCCGGGCTCAGGAGTTAAGAATGCAGGCAATCCAAAACTCAATGCTGGATCGACAAGGAGCGCTATTCGACGTTGAGCAATGCAGCCCACTTCTGAAATAACAATGGCGGTTTGGTCTGCTGCCAATGCTACTGGTTCCGCATGAAAATTGCCGCCAGAAACGATACTGCCATCAGACAGTACCAATGGATTATCAGTTGCCGCGTTAGCTTCTATTTGCAGTATTTTGCCTACATGCCTTAATTGATCAAGGCATGCGCCAATGACTTGGGGTGCGCATCTTAAGCAATACGGGTCTTGCACTCTTTCGTCACCGGTCTGGTGACTCTTTGTAATTTCTGAAGCATGCAGTAATTCACGTAGTCTACGAGCACTTTGTATTTGACCTAGATGCCCTCGTAATTGGTGTATTTCATCGTGAAACGGGGCACTTGAACCCATCGCCGCGTCTATCGACAAGGCACTTGTGGTCAATGAGATTAGGCTTAACTTCCATGCAGAAAACAAGCCCACTAGGGCCAGGGCGGTTGATACTTGTGTTCCATTTATCAGCGCTAATCCTTCCTTAGCTTGCAGCTCGATGGGCTCAATCCCAACTTTTCGCATCGCCTCTAATGCTGGCACTTTTAGCCCTTTATAAAATACATCGCCTTCACCAATAAGTGCTGCTGACATGTGTGCAAGCGGAGCTAAATCACCTGATGCGCCCACTGAACCTTTAGCCGGTATCACAGGAATAATATCGCGGTTGGCCAGTTGTTGTAGCTGATGAATAACTATTGGTCTAACACCGGAGGCCCCTCGTCCCAAGGATAGACATTTCAACGCCATGATCAGGCGAACCACATTGTTGGGTAAAGGTTCACCAAAACCGGCGCAATGTGAGCGCACTAAGTTTGTTTGTAGGCTGACTAATTTGTCTTGATCGATCCTAACTGACGCGAGTTTACCAAAACCGGTATTCACGCCGTATATTGTTTGCTTGCTCTGAATGCTATTTAACAGCCTTTGTGAACTCAGTTTAACTGCACTAAATGCACTTTCTTCAAGTTCAAAAGGGGCGTTGTTTAAATACAGCTGTTCTAGTTCGTGAAGTGCTGTTTTGCCGGGACTCAGTACAATTTTCATGCTTCCACCATCTGCGAAATACGTTTATAAAGAACACAACCGCCAAGCCAATATGACAGTTCTGCAGGATGGTCAATGTTCCATACCGCGAGTTCGGCGACCACACCCGGTGCGATGACACCGAATTGCTTGGATAGGTTTAGGGCTTTGGCTGCGCTGCGCGTAACCCCCGTTAATGCCTCTTCGGGTGTCATTAAAAACTCGGTACAGGCCATATTCATGGCTGTTATTATCGAAGATAGTGGCGAACTGCCGGGGTTGCAATCAGTCGCGATCGCAATATCAACATCGTGTTTACGTAGTTGCTGTATAGGCGGTAGTTTGGTTTCCCGAAGCGTATAAAAAGCACCAGGAAGCAATACCGCAACGGCGCCTGAACTGGCGAATTCAGCAACATCTGTTGCGGCCAAGTGTTCCAAATGATCAGCCGAAAGCCCGTTATATCGAGCGGCCAACAATGCGCCTTTTTGATCGGATAATTGCTCTGCGTGAAGTTTCACGGGTATGTTAAGCGATTTGGCTATTTTGAATAATCGTTCAATCTGCTGCGCCGAAAACGCGATTTCCTCACAAAACCCATCCACGGCATCAATGAGACCTTCCTTAACACCTCGTTGCAGACCAGGAATGGCTATTTGGTCTATATATTCATCTGCGCGCAAGCGATATTCAGGGGGTATTGCATGGGCAGCTAACCATGTCGTGACGATCTTAACAGGACGTAAGGTTGCCAGCGTTCTTGCGATCCTTAGCATACGAAGTTCATCTTCAATGGTTAGTCCATATCCCGATTTAATCTCGACAACGGCGACACCTTCACCAATAAGACAGTCTAATCTGCGCAAAGATTGCGTTACCAATTGTTCGTCAGTTGCATTTCTAGTGGCAAGCACGGTTGAAACAATACCACCGCCGTTAAGCGCAATTTCTTGGTAACTTGCGCCACCCAGCCGATCTGCAAACTCCAAGGCACGTGAGCCAGCAAAAACAAGGTGAGTGTGGCAATCGATAAGTGCAGGAGTAACTACTCGGCCACCTAAGTCTTCGCTCTTCATATGCACAAAACGTGCGGGGAGATCGGCTGTCTTACCTACCCAAGCAATGCGCTTATTTTGCACCACAAAAGTGGCATCTGAGATCAAGCCATACGGCTTGTCGCCTTTTATCATGGTGGCCACAGAGCTGCCAGTATAAATCATGTCTTGCATCGGGCACCTTGTTAAATTACGGTTAACTGATATTATGTATGCACATAATATATTTGAGGTAAATAATAATGACAACCACTATTTTTGCAAAACAAGCCCTTACGTCTGCGGGTTGGCTGAAAAACGTAGTGGTTGCACTAGGTGCAGACCAGCGTATCAAGAATATTACTCAAGGGCTGTCATTTGCAGATCACCACGTTGGCATCCTCTTACCTGCATTGTCCAATGTGCACAGTCACAGTTTTCAGCGAGCTATGGGCGGGTTAGCAGAGAAGCGAGGGGCTAAATCTCACGATGATTTTTGGACATGGCGAAAGGTCATGTATCGTTTCTTAGAGATCTTGTCGCCTGATGATATCGAAGCAATTGCAGCCCAAGTGCAAATGGACATGATTAAATCGGGTTACGCTGCGTCAGCGGAATTTCATTACCTTCATCATGCACAAAATGGTCAACAATATGCGCAAATTGAAGAGTTGTCTTTACGTCATTTTAGTGCGGCATTACGAACTGGAATTGGCTATACTCATCTCCCTGTGCTTTATATGCAAGGTGGTTTGGACGGCAGAAAGTTACAAGCAGGGCAATTGCGATTTGGCTGCAATATCGACCAATTCGAATCTCTGTATTCAGTTCTTTCTACAAATATGAAGCTACTCCCAAAAGATGCCGTTCTAGGTGTTGCCCCTCATTCATTGCGTGCCGTAACCTTAGATGGTCTGCAGCAGTCCAAAGTAATAGCTCCCAGTGGTCCAATACATATCCATGCCGCAGAACAAGTGGCTGAAGTAAAAGAAGTGAACAAGGTCCTTGGGGCCCCGCCAATTCGTTGGTTGCTGGACAATATGTCAGTAGATGATCGATGGTGCTTGATTCATGCTACCCATATGAAGCATCATGAAATTAAGGACTTGGCATTGTCTGGCGCAGTGGCTGGATTGTGTCCCATCACAGAAGCCAATTTAGGTGATGGTGTATTTAATGCGGATTCTTTTTTGCAACACGGAGGCGCCTTTGGAATAGGCTCTGACTCAAATGTAAAAATAGCGTTGAGTGAAGAGCTGCGGATGCTTGAGGTGTCACAACGCTTACGAGATAAAAAACGTGTGGTACTTTGCGACGAAAGCACGCCATCAAATGGACGATATTTATATGAAGGAGCGGCACGAGGCGGTGCCAAGGCGATTGGACGTGATTCTGGGCGCATAGAAATTGGCGCGTTAGCCGACCTTGTGGCGCTCGATGATCAATGCAGTTCGCTCGTGGCACTTGAAGGAGATACGGTTTTGGATGCATGGATATTTACTTGCAATGACGACGTCGTAACAGATGTCTGGTCTGCTGGTCGCCACGTACTTAAGAACAAAGAGCATCAGCATGAAGAAAAAATAGCTAATCGTTTTCTAATGACAATCAAAAAGTTAAGGCAAGCACTATAAATGTATCAGGTATTATGATAAAAAAATCACATCATACGGTTCGTCAATCAATACAACAAAGAATAGAAACCGGAGAGTGGCCATTGGGTGCACTTATACCAGGAGAAATAGTACTCGCAGCTGAATATGGCTGTGCACGAACGACGATAAATCGCGCGTTACAGGCATTAGCCGATGCGGGGATGTTAATTAGAAAGCGCAAAGGCGGCACGCGCGTTTGCAGCATGCCGGTTCGCCTTGCTAAATTTGCCATTCCTATTGTGAGGGAGCAAGTTGAAGCGACGGGTTGTCAGTATAAGCATCAAGTTGTTGTCAATATCCTTAAAGTCCCAGAGAAAGAGATAGCAGCGGGCTTAAATTTGGCGTCTGGTGAAAAGGCAAATTACTTGGAAACGCTGCACTTTGCGAATGGTAAGCCATTTGCGTTTGAACAGAGATGGGTAAATTTAAAGGCCGTGCCTACTATTTTGACGGCACCGTTACATGAAATTAGTGCTAATGAGTGGCTAGTCAAAACGGTGCCTTTCTCAAGTGGTGATGTGGTTTTTTATGCGACCAATGCAGAGCAAAGAATTGCAGATGCAATTGAAACCACATTAGGTACCGCCATATTTGTCTCAGATCGCACAACATGGTTCAAAGAAGAGTTTATCACCAAAGTGAAACTGTATTATCAGGCCGGTTTTCAGCTATATACTCAGCTGTAATCTGCTAATGACTTTGCTCATCTGCGACCGAGGCGCTAATGCTAAGCCGTCGCATAACTGAACATGTGGACTAACTTCTTTACACTTGTTATTAAACACTAAAAAGCATTAAGTCAGTGTGAATATTATAAGCAAAACTCATGATTTCAACGGGTAAACAAAGTACCCTGTGGTATCGATTATTAACAACTGTAGCTTATGACATCTAAAATACGCTTAACTCAATTTAGTCACGGTGCTGGGTGTGGCTGTAAAATCGCTCCGAACCTGCTGGAACAATTCCTTAAAACTGACTTTGTTGCTGAGCCCGACCCCAACTTGCTGGTGGGCAATACTACTAAAGACGATGCCGCAGTATATGACCTTGGTGATGGTAGTGGCATCATTAGCACCACCGACTTTTTTATGCCAATCGTTGATGACCCCTTTGAATTTGGTCGGGTTGCTGCCACTAACGCCATTAGTGATGTATATGCTATGGGTGGTACCCCAATGATGGCGATTGCAATACTCGGCTGGCCTACAAAAACCCTTAGCCCAGAGATCGCACAGCAAGTAATCGATGGCGGTCGGCATACGTGCAGGGAAGCAGGCATTATATTGGCAGGCGGTCATTCAATCGACTCACCGGAGCCCATTTTTGGTCTTGCAGTTACCGGGCGTGTAAAACTAACTAATCTAAAGAAGAACTGTTCAGCCAAAGCGGGCGACCAGTTGTTTTTAACTAAGCCGCTGGGTGTTGGTATTCTAACCACAGCCGAGAAACAAAGTAAGCTAAAACCCGAGCATAGCCGCCTAGCAGTTGACAGCATGATGCGCTTAAATACCGTTGGTATGCAGCTTGGTAGCCTCGAAGGAGTGAACGCAATGACCGACGTCACTGGGTTTGGCTTACTCGGACATTTACTTGAAATATGCCAGGGCAGCAACCTCAAAGCCACTATTGATAGCACGGCTGTGCCATTACTTGATGAGTCTGTGCATCATTATATTAAAGAGGGGTGCGTGTCTGGTGGTAGTTTGCGAAATTGGGAAAGTATTAGTCAGCATGTTTGTGGCGTTGATCCTCAACAACAAGCACTGCTGTGCGATCCACAAACCAGCGGTGGCTTGTTAGTGGCCATCTCTGCTGAGTCAGTTGATGCGGCTAAAGTCATGCTCAGCGCAGCTGGCTGTTATTACCAAGCGATTGGCTATCTAGAGACTGCCGTTGGGGAACAATATTCGATTGAGGTGACCGCTTGAACAAAACTGAGCCAACAACCACTAACGACTACCGAGAACTGCTGTTGCAACAGACGCCAATGATTGACGTGCGCGCCCCGGTGGAATATGCAAAAGGTGCCTTACCTTCAGCTATTAACTTGCCCTTCATTAACGATGAAGAACGCCACCTTATTGGTATTTGCTATAAAGAAAAAGGCCAGCAAGCGGCGATCAACTTAGGCCACGAAATGGTCAACGGTGATACTAAAAAGAGCAGAGTGCAGGCTTGGCAGCAGTTTTTAGAGCAACATCCAAATGCAGTTTTGTATTGTGCTCGCGGTGGTTTGCGCTCTCAACTTAGCCAGCAATGGTTAGCCGATGCCGGTATTAAGTGTCCGCGTATAGAAGGCGGCTATAAATCGCTGCGTACATTTGTACTGCAGTATTTAGGCGACGCTTGTGCTATCCAAAACTTTACTTTGTTGTCAGGTATGACCGGTACGGGTAAAACCGATATTATCAAAACCCTGAATAACAGCATCGACCTAGAAGGTCATGCTAACCATAAAGGGTCTAGCTTTGGTCGAGCACTGACCGAACAGCCTACGCAGATTGATTTTGAGAATCACCTCACCTCAGCCTTACTCGGCGTACGCGAAAAACATCCCGGCCAGCGAATTATCTTAGAGGACGAAAGCCGCAACATTGGCATTCGTCATCTCCCAGACGTGGTCAATCTGGCCATGGCGGCAAGTGATATGGTCGTTATCGACTTACCCATTGAAGAACGTATCGACAAGCTTTGGCAAGAATATGTGGTAGAGCGTTATGCAGAGACCATCGCGTATTATCAAGGTCATCATGAAATCAGCGGTGAACTGGCCTTTTCAGACTACCTTATAGATAGCCTATTGAGAGTAAAAAAGCGCCTTGGCGGCCAGCGTACCACAGAAATATTAGCGTTAATGGAAGCCGCGATTGAATGCCAACACAGCGATGATTTCCGCAGTCATCGACATTGGCTTAGGGCCATTACCGAAGATTACTACGACCCCATGTATTTGTATCAGTTGAATAAACGCAAAGACCGCGTGGTGTTCAGAGGCGATCAGCAAAGTGTCGTTGAATGGTTGCAAGAGAACAGCTAAGACCTTGATTAAAAAATAGGTTGAATCGCGGTTTGGCTGTTTTGTGGTTATCCTATTTTAGTCAATTTGGCGTATGCAAGCATCAAAATTTTTGTACCCAAAGAATCGAAGTTAACATGTACTCTTGCATGCTCCCCCGAGCCTTCATAATTTAGTACCGTGCCCTCGCCAAATTTTTTGTGTTCAACGCGCTCACCGAGTTTAAAACCGCTGTCTTGAAATGCAGCGTGCGAGGTTGCGCCACTAAAACGGTTTTGCATCGGCTGTTTTATTTGCGTTCTAAGCCTGATTTCTTCTATGAAGTCACCGGGTATCTCACGAATAAAGCGCGAGGGAGTATGATACTTGTCTTGGCCATATAAACGTCGGGTTTCAGCATAGGTAATAAGCAGTTTTTGCATGGCTCTGGTCATACCCACGTAACAGAGACGGCGTTCTTCTTCTATTTTACCAGGCTCGTCGTTACTCATCTGACTTGGGAACATGCCTTCTTCAACACCCGCTAATGTCACAAATGAAAACTCGAGACCTTTTGCGGAATGAATGGTCATCATTTGCACCGAATCCTGATTAGCATCTGCTTGAGCGTCACCTGCTTCGAGTGATGCATGTGCTAAAAATGCAGATAAGGGGCTCATTTCCTGAGCTTCCTCGGGTGCTTCATACTGCTTACAGGCGGTAACTAATTCTTCTAAGTTTTCCACTCGAGCTTTTGCTTTTTCGCCCTTTTCAGCTTGATACATAGCGTATAAACCAGAATGTTTAATAACGTGATCAGCCTTCTTTTCAAGTGCTAAGTCTTTCACTTCCTGTGTCATTTGTAGGATCATCTCTACAAATCCTTTAAGTGCGCTAGCTGCGCGACCTGAAAGCATATTCTGTGCGAGCATTTTACTACTTGCTTGCCACATGGAAATATCATTTTCTCGTGCAAATACACGTAAGTTAGACAGTGTTTTATCACCCATTCCACGAGTAGGAGTATTGACCACACGCTCAAATGCTGCATCATCAATGGGTTGACTAATTAAGCGCAAATAACCCAAGGCATCTTTAATTTCTTGACGTTCGAAGAAGCGTAAACCGCCGTAAATGCGATAGGCTAGGCCCTCGTGCAAGAGTGCTTCCTCTAGAACACGAGATTGCGCATTGTTGCGATATAAAATAGCGCAGTCAGAAAGTGCAGCGCCTTGCTCATAATAGGTCTTAATTTGCGAAACAATAAAGCGTGCTTCGTCCAGATCATTAAACCCAGCGTAGAGTGCTATTTTTTCACCTTCAGAGTCTTCAGTCCACAATTTCTTACCTAAGCGGCCTGGGTTGTGTCCAATTACGGCATTCGCAGCATCTAAAATATTCGAGGTTGAACGGTAATTTTGTTCGAGTTTTATGGTGTTAGCTGTGGGGTAGTCTCGCAAAAAATGGGAAATATTTTGTACGTTTGCGCCGCGCCAACCATAGATTGATTGATCGTCATCGCCCACAATCATCATGTTATTGTTTTCACAAGAAAGCAACTTTAGCCACGCATACTGAATATTGTTAGTGTCCTGAAACTCATCAACCAGTACCGCTCTGAAGCGCTTCTGATAATGCTGTAAAACCTGTGGATTGTTGGCCCACAGTTCGTGAGCTCTTAATAATAATTCAGCAAAATCAATTAAGCCTGCGCGCTGGCAAGTTTGCTCATACGCAGTGTAAATTTCTTTCATCTTTTGTTGCGTATGATCGCCATGGGTTTCGATGTGCCTAGAGCGCAAACCTTCATCTTTGTTGCCGTTTATATACCACTGAATTTGTTTGGCAGGCCAGTGTTTTTCATCTAAGTTCATCGACTTCAATAAACGTTTAATTAAACGGAATTGATCGTCTGAATCGAGTATTTGGAAGTTTTCAGGTAAACCAGCTTCTTCATGATGCGATCGCAATAGGCGGTGAGCTAAGCCATGGAAGGTACCAATCCACATACTATTTAAAGGCTGGCTCATTAAACGTTCAACGCGTCCACGCATTTCACGCGCCGCTTTGTTGGTAAATGTCACTGCTAAAATGCTGTAGGGCGCAACTGACTCAACTTCCATTAGCCATGCTATACGATGCACTAAGACTCTGGTTTTTCCGCTTCCAGCGCCCGCGAGTATCAACATGTCTCGTGCTGGCGCAGCAACCGCTTCACGTTGCTTGTCGTTAAGATCTTCGAGTAGTCGAGTTACATCCATTAAAATTCTTTTTTATTTTGCGTCGAATGGGTCAAGTATAGCAATAAAGCTGTGCGTTTATACAGTCTTTACGTGTTTAATCACGAAATCTCAGGTTTTGATAACTTAACTGACTAATGGCGGTTTTACCCATCAATTTCATTCCTCGTTCAAGCTCAGCATGCATCAAACCCAAAGCCCTTTCGACGCCTGGTTGTCCAGCTGCTGCCAATGGATAAAGATACATGCGACCAATACCCACCGCTTTTGCACCTAATGACAAGGCTTTCAGCACATGTGTGCCGCGCTGCACACCACTGTCAAATAGTACGTCAATTTCGTCGCCGACTTCATCCATGATTTCTTTGAGTTGGTCAAACGAACTTCGTGAGCCATCAAGTTGTCTGCCGCCATGATTCGAAATAACAATACCGGTGCAACCAATTTCAATAGCGCGCCTCGCATCTTCTTTACTCATAATTCCTTTTAAACAAAACTCACCGTCCCATTCCTTCACCATGGCCTCTACATCTTTCCAATTCATAGAGGGGTCGAGCATATCGCTAAAATAGCCCGCAATAGATGTTGCGCCTTTGCTCATATCCACATGGTCTTGCAATTGTGGCAACTTAAACGATTCATGAGTGACATAATTAATGCCCCACATAGGCTTAATAGCAAATTGCAACATACCGCTTAAGGTGAGTTTGAAGGGAATAGAAAAGCCAGTGCGAAGATCACGTTCACGATTACCGCCAGTGATAGAGTCAACAGTTAGCATCATCACTTTTACATTCGCCGCCTTGGCTCGCTGCATCATAACTGAATTGAGTTCGCGGTCTTTATGAAAGTAAAATTGATAAACTTGCGGGCTATCAATTTGTTGCGCTATTTCTTCAATGCTGACAGTACCAAGCGAGCTGACCCCAAACATAGTGCCATATTTTTCAGCGGCAGCGGCGACCGCACGCTCGCCTTTATGATGGAACAAACGCTGCAGCGCTGTAGGAGAGCAATAAACGGGCATAGCCAGTTTTTGACCCATGACGATGACGGATAAATCAATGTCTTTGACGCCAGCCAAGACATTAGGGATTAAATCACAAGTATCAAAAGCGCTTGTATTGCGTCTATAGGTGATTTCGTCGTCAGCTCCGCCATCAATATAGTTGAAGATAGGGCTGGGCAAACGTTTTTTCGCCAGTATACGAAAATCATGAAAATTATGGCAGTGCTTCAAACGCATTCTTCTCTCCTTAAAAGATGACAGCTATGCGTAATAATAAATAGCGACTATTTGGCTTAACTGACAAAAGCACAATACGACTTTGGGATAGGGTTGATGTAACATACGTTCGGCTTTTAGCATATCGAGTTAAACCGATGTCGTTCCTAAATTGCTTTTTTTAACAATAGACAACAGTGCAATGCTATGCAAGCTAGCTTGTTTCACCTACACTCACGATTGTTTCTTATTTCAACTTACAAATGCGTAAAGCGAATGAACTTGTTTAACCAAATAGTAGCAATACCATTTCATGGAAAAAATTATGCCGAATAGTAGAGTTCATAGCAGCGATGAATTTTGGAAAATCCTACAGCAAGAAGCGAAACAAGTTGCTGAAAAAGAGCCAATGCTGACGTCTTATATTCATGCCTGTTTAATTAACCATCATACCTTTGAATCGTCACTCAGTTTTATTCTGTCAAATAAGTTGTCAGACGATGTGATGCCAGCTCTTGTGCTACGAGAAATATTTGAAGCCGCTTATTCTCTTAACCCAGTTATGGTTGACTCTGCGATTATCGATATTCAAGCTGCTGTCAGTCGGGACCCAGCGGTCACCTCATTTTTGACAGTATTAATTCATTTTAAGGGGTTTCAAGCGTTGCAAATTCATCGTCTAGCTAACTATTTGTGGCATAACGGGCGCAACGATTTGTCGCTGTTTATTCAAAGTCGGAATTCAATGGCGTCCGGCGTTGACATACATCCGGCGGCAACAATTGGCAAAGGTGTCATGCTTGATCACGCAACCGGTATTGTTATTGGTGAAACGACGGTAATTGAAGATAACGTTTCTATTCTGCAAAACGTCACACTTGGCGGTACCGGCAACGAGAAAGGCGATCGCCATCCAAAAATTCGCCAAGGTGTGATGATCGGCTCAGGTGCTAAGATTTTGGGAAATATTGAAATTGGTGAAGGCTCAAAAGTGGGTGCGGGAAGTGTCGTGTTGAGTAATGTCCCCCCTTGTGTAACTGTTGTCGGCGTGCCCGCTAAAATTGTTGGCAAGCCTGATTGCAATATGCCTTGTGATTCAATGAAGCAAAATGTGCTTGAAGATGAGCGCACGTTAACTTTTTAATGTAAATTGACAACAAATACGATGGATGGACTCCTTCCGTTGGTAATAACAGTATGACCGATACTCGGGCTAAAAAAGACCTGCATTAATCTGCCATACTGTTACCCAATCATATCCAATTCTTTGGACGCCCCCCTTGCTACATGACATACACAAAGATACAGTAAACCTACGCCAATCAAACAACGCGCCATCGAACTATGAACCGCTTCAACTATCTATGTTTTATTCTTGTCTTATTTTGCATGAAGCCGCCACTAGCATTTGCAAAAGATATTCCTGAGCTACAGGCAGCGCAGCTGCAATCCATCGGTGAAAAAATTTATCAAAATGAAACCGGCAGCAATCCTGAGCATTTAATAGCCTGGAACAATGGCGAAGCATTTGCGAGTTTAGGCTTAGGTCACTTTATTTGGTTTCCAAAAGATATAAAGAGCCCGTTCACCGAAACATTTCCAAGCTTATTGCAGTATTTACAGGCTCAAAACGTCGCTATTCCGGCTTGGTTGCAACAACAGCAATATTGTCCTTGGCAAACTAAGCAAGACTTTATGGGTGCCAAAAATAGTAATGAAATGCAAGAACTTAGAAGCTTATTAGCGTCTACGTTTGAACATCAGGTTGCCTTTATACATCAACGCATGCGCCAATCTTTGCCACTGATGCTTGCTGAAGTTGATAATCCAGAAACCCAAGGTTTGGTCAAAACACGATTTCATGCGCTCGCCGCCACGGAATTAGGTATGTATTCCTTAGTTGATTACGTTAACTTTAAGGGTGAAGGTATCGCCCTTACCGAAAGGTACAACAACCAAGGGTGGGGTTTATTACAGGTATTACTCAACATGCAACTCGATACACAAAACCAGCACCTTGCGTTTACTCAAGCATGCGATGCCATGCTCACGCGGCGTGTAAAAAACTCCCCGCAAAAACAAGTCGAACAAAACTGGCTATTAGGCTGGCGCAAACGCTGCAGTACCTATAGCAATATTGGTTAATTCAAGTTATACGACTTATCAATGATGTCGTTAAGCATTAATGTCTCGTGTGAGGACTAATGGTCGCTCTTAACTTGGCTTTGGTTGCTGCTGCCGTTTTTTTGTGGCTGTTTAGGTGATAACTGGGGGCTGTTTAGCATTGGACTGCTCGCTGTATTTGTTTTCATCACCTACCCAGCTTGGCGGCATGTGAAGACACTAGAGAAGGAAGCCCCAAAAACAGAGGGAACCGACCCGCTCTCCAAACGATAAGATTTTGCTGGCTAATGAAGCTGTATGGCATTCCATTCCATGGTTTTTATCAGTATCATTGACTTTTTATAGTGCTATTATCAGGTTATGTCGGATCTACCATGTTGGAAGTAATTTTATTATCAGTAGCGTTAAGTATGGATGTTTTCGCAGTATCGATTGGCATAGGTGTAAACCAAAGTGGCAAATCGCAACCTGCACTGAAAGGTGAAAGTCGCTCTTTGGGTGCTTTTACAATCGCAATTTACTTTGCTGTTTGTCATGCCGTATTACCACTTTTGGGTTATTTAGGTGGCGTGACTCTTTTTGCATGGTTCGAAAGTCTATCCCAATGGATTGGTTTTAGTATCTTATTGTCTTTAGGACTAAAATCTATTTATAATTCATTTCAAAACACTGCCGATGAAGCTCCACCTTCATTGACTCACAACGCTTTGTTAATGCTTGCTTTGGCGACCAGTATTGATGCTTTTGCCACAGGCTTTACCTTAGCATTGATGTCTTTATCTCCCTATCTATCGTGCCTAATCATTGGACTAACTACCTTATTATTTAGCTTATTTGGTTTCTTTTTGGGAGGTAAAAGTCACCAAAAATTCACATTTAAAGCGGAGTTTTTCGGCGGCATTATATTAATTATCATAGCATTCAAAATTTTATTGTTTTAATATTCTGAGTCTTCGATTTCTTTAAATCCACTAATTTTTGCGCCAATACAAACACTTCACTGAGCATTAAGAACATGAAATACACCAGCACGCAGATTTTCAGAGGTTTAAAGTCTTATAATGTAAATCAACTAGTGAATTGCATATATTTTTACTCTACAATCCGCGGTCTCTTTTTTTAATCACTCAGGACCAAGATGGCAGCAATAGGCATAGATTACGGTACATCGAATTCAGAGGTAGTTTATTTTGATGGTACAAAACATCATTTCATTAAGCTCGATCCTAATGTTGAACAATCGAATAAAATTCGCTCTTCAGTTTTTGTATATTACAACGATGATCTGCCGCGCCCGCCAGTGTCTGCTATTGAGGCTAAAGTTGCGCAAATTCAGCGTGCGATCAATGATCAGCTAGAAAAAACTAAAAATAGCTATTACGAAGCACAAGATCCTCGAGAGCAGCGCGTTTTTAGCGAAAAAATTGATGACCTACGAGCGCAATACCACAACAGGCCAGCATTGCAGCGCCAAGCTATTCAACTGCTTCTTAAATATATGACCGTGCAAGACTTGTCTCTGAATCAACTGGTTGAAACAGGGGAGTTTGCGTTTGGTGAAGAAGGATTTAAGCGTTATTTAAAAACGCCAGACAAGGGCCGCTTAATTTATTCACCGAAAAACTTTTTAGGCGCGCATTTAGTGCCCGGTCAGAAAGCCGCTTTTGTGGGCATGATTGCTAAACAATTGGCTTTTTTCCGTCAAAGTGCAGAACAACAACTAAATCAGACTGTGGATACTGCGGTAATTGGCCGCCCGGTAAGGTTTCATGGTACCAGAGGCGAAGAAGGTAATAGTCAAGCATTAGAAATAATGGCTGATGCTGCTAAAGAGGCCGGCTTCACACATGTTGAATTTCTCGAGGAGCCTATTGCGGCTGCTTATAAAATTGAACCCAATTTAGCCAAGCCTACCAATGTGCTTGTGGTTGATATTGGCGGTGGTACGACCGATATTTGTTGCATTAAGTTATCCCCAGAAAAACGTAGTAACCTTAATCGTCAGCAAGATGTGCTGTCGGTAACTGGCGCCCGCATAGGTGGAATGGAATGTGATAAAAATCTAATAGTGAAGTCAATTGCACCAACAATGGGCCAGGGACTGAAGATGCTAAGTGGATTGCCGGTGCCACCCACGTATTTTTCAGATATGTGTGCGGTAGACGATATTCCAAGGCTTAATCACTTCTTTTCAGATGAATATGGTTTGGACATTACCCAAACCATGTCAATTATAAAAGAATCTAAATTGTTAGGTCGGTTGCTTACAGTACAAGAAGAAAAACTTTCGGCCCGTTTAGTTAACTCATCTCGTCTAGCAAAAGAGATGCTTTCATCTAAAACAGAAATCACTTTACCATTGCATTATATTGAGGCCGATTACGACGTAGACTTGTCGGTGGAGGACTTAAATCGGTCTATGAAATCATGGTTAAGCCGGGTCAAACGTTTGGTTGTTGAATGCTTAGAAAACAGCAGTGAAGCACCGGAAATGCTTTTCATCACCGGTGGTATGAGTTTATCGCCAATTGTGAGGAAACAGCTAACACAAGAGATGCTGCCTAATTTGCCAGTAATCGAAGGTGATGCCTTTAACTCTGTTTGTGAAGGCTTGGCCATTCAAGCTGCTAGGCTTTAGTGACACAAGGTTTAGCGGCTACACCACATTGTTAAATTTCAGCAGCGAGTTCAGCCGCTTGCCGAATAGCTCGTTTGGCATCGAGTTCTGAAGCGACATCAGCGCCGCCGATAATATGCACCTGCATACCGGCTTCTTGTAGACTCGATTGCAGTTCTCGCAATGGCTCTTGGCCAGCGCAAACAATAATGTGGTCAACATCCAACACTCTGGGCTTGTCATTGATGATAATATGTAACCCTTGGTCATCAATTTTTTCATAGCTAACGCCATTCATCATTTGCACTTTGTGGTTAATCAGTGAATGGCGATGTATCCAGCCAGAGGTCTTACCTAGTCCTTTACCGACTTTTGTACTTTTTCGTTGTAACAGATACACCTGCCTTGGTGGTTCATGTAGCTGCTTCTCAACCAGCGCACCAGGTGTTTTAAATGCTTTGTCAATGCCCCAATGAGCTAGCCACTTATCTAAATTAGTGGTTAGATTTTCTTGTTCTACCAAGTATTCTGAGACATCAAAACCAATACCTCCTGCACCAATAACAGCGACCTTTGCGCCAACGTGTTTATGATCTCGCAACACATCAATGTAACTCATGACCTTAGGATGATCGCTTCCTGGAATGGTTAAAAGACGGGGCTTTATGCCGGTGGCCATTACAACCTCTTTAAAACCTTGTTGTGCAAGGAGGTTTGCGTCAACACGAGTATCTAAATGCAGTTTAACGCCAGTCACTTGTATGCGTTTATTGTAGTATCTTAAAGTTTCGTGGAATTCTTCTTTGCCTGGCACTTGTTTCGCGTAGTTAAATTGCCCACCTATTTCATTCGCTTGTTCAAATAAATGCACTTCATGTCCTCGCGCCGCGGCATAAGTCGCAAAGGCTAAACCTGCTGGACCTGCGCCCACAACTGCGATTTTTTTGGGAGCGGCGACTGATTTGAAAATGAGTTCGGTTTCATAACAGGCTTGAGGATTAACTAAGCAACTTGCGCGCTTTTGCTCAAAAGCATGATCCAGACAAGCTTGGTTACAGGCAATACAGGTATTTATTTGGTCGGATTCGTTGCGCATAGCTTTGGCCACAAAATCGGGGTCAGCCAAAAATGGTCGGGCCATGGAAACCATATCTGCATGACCTTGAGCTAATACTGATTCAGCAATCTCAGGAGTATTAATCCGGTTAGTTGTAATGAGCGGCAAGCTAACCTCGGCTTTCATGCGCTGTGTTATCCATGTGAAAGCCGCCCGCGGCACCGATGTTGTTATCGTAGGTACTCTAGCTTCATGCCATCCAATCCCTGTGTTTATGAGTGTAGCACCGGCTTTTTCTATTGCTTTGGCAAGATATACGATCTCGTCCCAAAGTGCACCTCCTTCAACTAAATCCAACATCGACAAGCGATAAATAATGATGAACTCTGCACCTACTACTTCGCGCGTTTGTTTAACTACTTCAATTGCAAGACGAGCTCTATTTTCTAAACTACCACCAAATTCGTCATCTCGATGATTGGTGCGTTCGCAAAAAAATTGATTAATTAAATATCCTTCTGAACCCATAATCTCGACACCGTCATAACCAGCACTTTTTGCATAGTTTGCACAACTTACGTAATCTTTAATCGTACTTCGTACGCCCCGGGTAGAGAGTGCTCTTGGTTTAAATGGTGTAATTGGTGATTTTATCCCTGAAGCAGAAACGGCTAATGGATGATATCCATAGCGTCCGGAATGTAAAATTTGCATACAGATTTTACCCCCTTCTTTGTGCACAGCATCAGTAATTACGCGATGCTTCTTAGCGTGCCGCGAACTTGTCATACGTCCAGCAAATGGGGCTACCCAACCAGCAATATTAGGCGCTATTCCGCCGGTGACAATAAGGGCAACACCGCCTCTTGCACGCTCAGCATAGAAGGCTGCGAGCTTATTAAAGCCACCTTTTTCTTCTTCTAATCCTAAATGCATTGAGCCCATCAATGTGCGGTTTTTTAGCGTAGTGAAGCCTAAATCTAAAGGTTCGAGCAAATGTGGGTAGGGCGAATTTGTGGTCATAATATTTGTCATAGGGATGCCTGCAATCGAAGTTAACTAAAAATAAGGTTGTTGTCGATTAAATAAATGTCAAGAGCTCGTCAAGCTGATGAATTTCAACGTTAGGTAAAACTTGAACAGGCTCCTTTTCAATTTCCATTGGTCGGTCGCAGGCGTGCCAAGCTGCAGAAAAACCGGCATTTGTTGCTCCCCAAACGTCCTTTTCTAAATTATCACCGACATGTAGGATGCTGCCACGCGGTATCTTTAAATAATTTGCAGCTTCATCAAACATATGAGGGTGCGGCTTCATCGGACTTTGACGACTGGCTTTTAATATTTGTTGAAAATAGCCGTGTATTCCAATTTGTTGAGTATTTACATTACCATTAGTAATCGCAATTAATGGTATGCGCTCAGCGAGTTTGCTCAGCAATTGGCATTGTGCTTCACCTACTTGAAAGTTGCTGCGTTCAAAGTAAAACCAATCAAAGCAAGTTCGTACCGCTGCGGATAGCAGGCTACCGCGGTAACCTGACTCTACCAGTCCTTTTGTTAAGACAATGCGGCGCAAGTCGCCCATATCTGAAAATAACTCAGGATCATCACGCAATGCTTGATTTTTATACTGTTGCCAATCATCTCGACTGAGGTGAGATGAATCTGGGTACTCTTTGGCAATGAAATTTAATAAGCCTTTCTCTGCTTCGATAATATACGGCCAATTGTCGTATAAGGTGTCATCTAAATCGAACGTCATTGCACTAATTGTGGGTGTGGGTTTGTAAATTATCACTTCTTCTTTGCCCTTGGGTGCGCTTGGTCATAAATTTGAGCAAGATGCTGAAAATTAAGATGAGTGTAGATTTGGGTAGTTGATAAGTTAGCATGCCCGAGTAATTCTTGAACTCCACGTAAATCATTACTCGACTCTAATACGTGAGTCGCGAATGAATGGCGCAATGTGTGTGGACTAATTTGTTGATAAAGTGTTTGTTGTTTAGCCCAATGGTCCAGTCTATTTTGTACTTGCCGGTTTGAAATTCGAGTTTTACGTTTAGATAAAAAGAGGGCTTTTTGGTCCGATGAAGGTAACAGTTTATCGCGTTCACTAAGCCATAGTTCGAGCGCAATTTTAGCCTGACGGCCCAGCGGTAGGCGCCGTTCTTTGTTACCTTTACCGATAACTTTAACTTCATCACCGGCTAACAAATCACACAAGTCCAGGCCCGTTAATTCGGATAAACGTATACCACAGCCATACAGTAGTTCAAACATGGCTTTATCTCGAATACCCAAAAATTCAGTTGTATCAAAGGAAAGTAAACTACTCATTTCATCTACATTCAATTGTTTAGGTAATGGCTTTGATTGTTTTAAGGCTTGAATTACAGCAACGGGATTATTACTTAGGTATTCCTTTGTGACCATAAATTCACAAAAATTTCGTAACACACTAAGTCGTAGATTGATGGTGCGAGTGGATAACTTAGCCTTGCTGCAGCGCATCAACATCATTTTTATATGATCCGACGAAAGCTCGGTCCAATTGTTGATGTTAAGATCGTTCAGCGCACTGAGTATTTGGCGCTGATAATTTTTACATGTGAGTTCGGATAACTGACGTTCAACACGAATATGGTGAATAAAGTCGATAATCCAAGAGCCTATTTGAGGAGGCACTTTTTGCGTTACAGATAAGTCATCCAACAAAACTAGCCTTTACTAATAATGAAGTAAACTTGGCATTGAGACATTTAGGAACTCCTGAAGTTGTTTTATTAACAGCGTGTCCATGTCGGGTGTAAAGTGAATTGGGTCGGCGCTACCAATAGCTAAAATCCCTAAGTCGCGTCTATCACCAAGCAGCACAAGCGCGACCGATTCAGCAATTGAATCGCCGAACAAAAGTTGCTTTTCGTGCTGGCTCAAGCGACCGAAAAAGAAATCGCTGTGTTTAAAACGTTTTTCCATAAACAAACGTTGCTGGATTTCAGGCAATGCAAACAGACCCTTAAAAGGTTTAATCGCAGCCGCTGACATGTCGAGTTCATCTTGCAGGGTTTCTTCAATCGTATATTGCATTTCAGCGAACTCAGTGCAGCGCAATAAGCGAAGATTTAAGTCGGCATATACCCGATAAATCTCTTCATTTTGTTTAGCAATAGAGATCAGTTGGCTGAGTTTAAAGCTGAGTTGGCGGACTTTCTTGCGCAACTGACTTCCTTGCAACTCAACAAGCGAGACTGTGCCCTTTTGTTTGTGCGGCACCTGAACTCTCTCAGCAACATCCGGATTGTTAACAAAAAAGTCTTTGTTATTAAGAATGTACTCTCGTACTTCTGCTTCCGTGACCGTTTCTGAGGCAAAGTCATGCGCTAGCGCTTGCGCAGTATTTCCCTTAACACCTGATTTATTCATAGCGTTACTTGTCCATCATAAATGTGTTCTGCGGGGCCCGTCATTTTTAACAGACTGTCTCCCCCCTGCCATTTTATCGTTAGTTTACCACCAGCTAGCGTGACATTCACTTCTTTATCTAATTTGTCTTGCATAATACCTATTGCAACTGCCGCACAAGCACCGCTGCCACAAGCGAGCGTCTCTCCGCTACCGCGCTCAAATACACGTAGTTTTATTTCGCTGCGACTAATAATTTGCATAAATCCAACATTCACACCTTCAGGGAAACGCTCGTTATTACCAACTATCTTGCCGATCCCTTGCACCTCATAATTGTCCACATCGTCAACTTCGATAACACAATGCGGGTTGCCCATTGATACTGCACCGCAGAAAAAGGTGTGCTCATTGTCACGGATAATATAAATATTTTCTTGTTTATTTGCCTTAAATGGAATGAGCTCAGGGGTAAACACTGGGCGCCCCATATTGACTGTTACATTGCCATCTTTTTCAAGATATAAAACCAAACGGCCAGCTTTGGTACTAACAATGATTTTATTGCGATTAATTAAGCCTTTTTGTTTTACAAATTTAGCAAAACAACGCGCGCCATTGCCACACTGAGACACTTCTGACCCGTCCGCATTATAAATCCGATAATGGAAGTCTTGGTCCGGATCGTAAGGAGGTTCTACGATAAGCAATTGATCGAAGCCTATACCAAAATTGCGATCAGCAAGCTGCTGGATCTTCTCCTTCGAGAAAAACACATTTTGGGTAACGTTATCGACAACCACAAAGTCATTGCCTAGCCCGTGCATTTTAGAAAAATTTAACAGCATTTGTTTCTTATAATTATTATTATTATGAAGGTAAGACCTAGGGCCTTAGTTTACCTAATTTTTTGTTCGCCTTTCCACAGATCTTCTAGTTTCTCTCTCTCGCGAACCACGATTGTTTGAGTTTTATCGACCATGATTTCAGCGGGCCTACAACGACTATTATAATTGCTTGCCATCACAAAGCCGTAAGCACCAGCACTTCTTACTGCAAGGAAATCACCAGGCGCAATTGCCAAGTCACGGTCCTTACCCAAAAAATCACCTGTTTCGCAAACAGGACCAACAACATCATATTTTTGTGCGCCAATATCAAGTCGAGGTTGCACCGGAATAATGGCCTGCCACGCGCTATATAACGCGGGGCGCAACAAATCGTTCATGGCGGCGTCGACAATCGCAAAATTTTTCTCTTCACCTTGTTTGAGGTATTCCACCTCGGTAACTAAAATACCTGCATTAGCTGCGATGGCTCGACCCGGCTCTAAAATAAGCTTAAGGTGCTCACGACCTTGCATTTTTGCACTCATTGCCGCTGCATATTCATCGGGGTGAGGAGGCGTTTCATCGTTATAAGGAACGCCCAAACCGCCACCAACATCAAGATGGGAAATCATAATGTTATGTACGGCGAGTTCATCAATCAACACTAATAAACGTTCCAATGCGTCAACAAATGGCGTGATGTCGGTCAATTGAGAGCCAATATGACAGTCCATCCCTTTCACTTCTAGGTTGGGCATTGCAGCCGCACGCTTATAAACACGCAGGGCGTCATCGCGCGCAATTCCAAACTTATTGGCTTTTAAACCGGTGGAAATATAGGGGTGTGTTTTTGCGTCAACATCAGGATTAATACGAATTGAAATGGGCGCTTTAACACCAAGTTTTCCGGCCACATTATTAATGCGATCCAGCTCCGCATCAGATTCAACGTTAAAGCACATGATGTTTTGCTGAAGCGCAAAACGAATTTCATCAGAGGTTTTACCAACCCCGGAGAATACAACCTTGGTGGTGTCACCACCTGCTTCAATAACACGCGAAAGCTCACCTTTGCTGACAATATCAAAACCTGAACCCAATTTGGCCAGCACCGATAAGACACCTAAATTGGAGTTTGCTTTAACCGCGTAGCAAATAAGATGATCATGTTTAGAAACTGCGTTATTAAAGGCATGCCAATGACGTTCAATGGTCGCTCTTGAGTAAATATACAGGGGCGTGCCATGTGCTCTTGCTATATCGGCAACAGGAACGTCTTCGGCGAAAAGTTGCTTATCTTTATATGTAAAAAAATCCATTTTATTGACCCTCTTCAGTAGTCAATTTTTCAGGATTTTCGGCAGGTGCCTCAGGCGTTTCCTTATTACTGGGTGCTTGCTCAGGCAGAAACAGTGCACCGCGCTGTCCGCAGGCACTCAAAAATAAGGTCAGCACTGTGCAAAGCGCCAATTTTGACATTCGATTCATGGACATAAAATAACTTGCTTAATATGCGCTTAACATTGCACTGCAATCACCCAAAATGCAATCTCTTTCTAGGCCTTGAGCTAAATACTTATAGCGCCTACTTTACTGAGTTTTTTACTGACTTCGTCCGGAAATTCAACTTGTTGCCAGAGTTGTTGACATATTGTCTCGGTATCAGACCAGTTGCCTGCAACAATCCAGTCGATGAAGCAATCAGCGTTGCTAGGAAAGCTGATTTTAGTGGCACGATGGTTGTTCAACCATTCTTCAATGTCGTCTGTGTTTAAGTTAAATAGGGTGTCCGAAATACCCAGTTGCCGAAGCATAAATGCGTTTGAATACTGTTCAAATTGACCAGTTAACGGCTTCATCAGTATTGCTTTGCCTAAACTTAAGCACTCGGTAGCCAATTCAAAGCCGCCATTGGCAATCACTTTTGTACAAGCAGATAGTGCCTCGTGAAAACCACTTTTAGATGGCGGGAACCAATGAATATTTTGTTCAATAAACGGATATTGTACGTCAGGATGATAGCAATAAAAGCGATGTTCACTGAGCGGCTGCAATACTTGTTGAATCTGAAGGGGCTCTTCAAACGGCAGATAGACTAGGGTGAAGTCGGTAAGATTTTGTCTTTTAGGGGAGTTTGACGCTCTTTGGCACAATCCTGTCGGCACAAAGGGAGGAATAATGGCTTGATTGAAATGATACCAATGCACACCTAATGCATATTGGGTGGGCGCAAAGTGACGTGTAAGCCATTTGTCGATGATGCTTTGAGCCTCAGTTGGCACTGTATAAGTAAATGCCGCCTGATGGCTAATTGAGAGCGATGGGATATGTTGATTTTTGGCTGCCCATGCAGATATGGGTTCAAAATCATTCAGTACGAGGTCATAACTATTGAGATCTAATTTTCGGACGTCCCGCATAAATTCGACTAATTTTGCATTCTTGACGGTTTTAAAGCGATGCACAGCACCGCTTTCGGTAACAAATGATAAGCCACGCTTAGTTTGATACTGAGCAAATATATCCATCTCAAAATAGGCATCGGCATCACGCCCTGAAAAGAGGTAGTCAACGTCCACATCATTGCGTCGACTAAATGCGTCAGCCATCAGTCTCGCCCTAGAAATATGACCGTTTCCGGTTCCCTGTACACCATAAAGAATTTTCATAAATAGACCTTACACCAATATACGCATGCTGATGCTAGCGATGCCTGCACCTAAAATAGCCCCAATAACGACGTCAGAAGGAAAGTGTACACCCAGCAAGATACGTGACAGCCCAACTAAGCTGGCCCAGCTAAAAGCGATAAGGCTAAATGTGGGGTAAAAGCTACAGACAATAGTCGCCATTAAGAAAGCGGCAGCAGTGTGTCCAGACGGCAAACTAAATCTATCAGAAGGTATGATGTGAGCATCAAAATTAATGAGTCTAGCGCTCGGGCGTTTGCGTTTGAAATATCGTTTTAAAATTATGTACATAGGTAGTTCAAGCGCATACGCCATTAAAGTGGTGTAAAAGAAAAGGACGCCATGACTATTGTCTAACCAGAATAATAAGGATCCGAAAAAAATATAGAGATGACCATCACCGGTCTTAGAAACAACACGTATAGCGTTTATGACTCTGCCGTTACCTAAAGTTGAATATTGATTGAACCAATAAAAAAGGGCGGTATCTAACTGTGTAATTCGTTGGAGTGTCATGATTTTCTCAAGTGAGTCAAAGACAAGGTAAAAGATACGTGTAAAATATGAACAAATAGTGACAGAAAGAAGAAACCTATATGACAAATACTATTCAACTGTTTTTGGGCTTTCATCTGCTCTCAGAAGTGCTAATATGAGAATATCGTTTATAAAGCATGCCTGAGCAAACACCGTATAAACAACTGTTTAAGGAATATCATGGAATACAATACTTCTGACTTGTGTGACTTGTTCGCTGATAGTGTTGATGTGCTTGACCCTATTTTTACTAGTTTTGGTGGTCGTTATTCTTATGGTGGAGAAATCACCACCATTAAATGTTTTGAAGATAAAGGATTGGTTGACAGAGTCTTGGCTACAAGAGGTGAAGGCAAGGTGCTTTTGATTGATGGTGGTGGTTCTACAAGGCGCGCTTTAATTGATGCATATAATGCGCAGATGGCTGCAGAAAATGGTTGGGAAGGTATCGTTTGTTACGGCAGTGTGCGTGAAATTGATGTGCTCGAAGATTGCGAAATAGGTATCCATGCATTAACCGCCATTCCAGTGAACTCAGAAAGCAGAGAAGTGGGCGATCTGGATATTGCGGTTAATTTTGCGGGTGTTACGTTTTTACCAGAGGACCATCTTTACGCGGATGGCACTGGCATTATTCTTTCGCCCGAAGCCTTAGACATCGATTGAATTAGAAAGGGAGCCCGTTAATCAATACTTGCTCCCTTTTTATAAACCAGAATGCCGTGTCTATTGCGTAAATAAATCGTTCAAATATGCCGCAATACGCACGCCACCTTCCTGCAATCTCTCTGTTGCTGTTGGCAAGTGTTGGTATAAATAGTCCCAACTGAGGCTTTCTGTTTCAGGATAAATTAGATCGCGAATGGCCACACTTTCAGCAATGTAAACCAGTGGGTCGATTGTGTTCCACGCAGCCGCTTGCTCCGGTGTTATTTTTTCGCTTAACCAATTCGTCCATTCAGTATAGGATAGTTGGCGTCTATCGATTAATCCTGAATCCCAAACGCGATGCAAGTTTGATTGCTCCCAGAAGAACTCTAGTTTCAAATCATTACCGCCTCTGTCTGTGCCATTTCCGCTATGCAGTGGTTGATGTAAATCGCCAATAATATGCACAATGAATCGCAGAGCACGTTGGCGTTCTTCTAACGGCGCGGTCTTATCTTTAACAATTTTTGAGAATTTATCCAAAGCCGTAAAAGCATCACCTTGCTCAGGCGCGCCGACGTCATGATAATGTTTACCTTTTGGCACCGTGACATAATGATAGGCACCGGCTTCTTTTTGCCAAAATTCCTCAGGGTTAGAACGCATCTCGTCTGCATAGGTAGATGCTTGGGCAAGACTTTCGTTTGGCAGTAACTTTTCAATCGCCGCTTTTGCCTCAGCAGTTAAATATTGTTCAGCTATTGCACCTGTAATACGATGCCCCGTTTGTCCCCACGCATTTGCCTGCGGAATTGAGCTAACGGCGAGCAGGGCAAAAGCAATCAATAGTTTTTTCATGGTTCGTCTCTTGTCATGATTTAAAATAAGTTATTTATTCTTAGTTGGCTACGAATGACCATTATAAATTCGTCATAGCCCCCAACTTTTTACTCGTCTTTAGTAATGCTAATCATTGAATTTGGTGCTTAACGCCGTTAACAAGCTTTGATGAATGCCATTGAAACCACCGTTACTCATTACCAGAATTTGATCGCCTGGTTGTGCTTGTTCAACAACTGCTTTTACAATACTGTCTGTATCTTTATGTAAATGTACGGGAGCGATACTATTTACGACCAATTCTTGCATTGACCAATCGACACTGGCAGGTTCAAACAAAAATACCTCATTGGCTTGCTGCCAAGAATTAGCCAGTGTCTCTTTATGTACGCCCATTTTCATGGTGTTCGAACGAGGCTCAAGTATAGCAATGATTTTAGCATCTCCAACTTTATTTCTAAGCCCTGCCAATGTTGTTAGAATTGCTGTTGGATGATGGGCGAAGTCGTCGTAAACGGTAACTTCAGCTACTTTTCCTTTTACTTCCATTCGGCGTTTAACATTTTGGAAGCGAGTGAGTGCATCAATGGCATCATGTGTTTGCACACCAGCATGGTGAGCTGCTGCAATCGCCATAATTGCATTACTGACATTGTGGTCTCCAATGAGGCCCCAATTCACGGAACCGACTACATTGTTATTTTGCAACACAGTAAATTGACTGCCGTCTGGGCTTATTAGTTCAGTGCGCCAATCGCTTGCTTCGCTGTCACCTACTTTTTGCGTATCACTCCAGCAACCTTGATGTAAGACAGCCTCTAAATTGGTATCATTAAGAGGCGAAATGATGAGCCCATTGGAGGCAACACAACGCACTAAATGATGAAATTGCTTTTTAATGGCATCGAGGTTTTCAAAAATATCGGCATGATCAAATTCTAGATTGTTCATCACCAAGGTTCTGGGGCGATAGTGCACAAATTTAGAGCGTTTGTCGAAAAATGCAGAATCATATTCGTCTGCTTCAATGACAAAGAAGGGAGATCCACCGATACGCGCTGAAATACCGAAGTTCTCAGGCACACCACCAATTAAGAACCCCGGATTAAGTCCAACATCTTCAAGGATCCAAGCAATCATACTCGATGTGGTGGTTTTACCGTGCGTACCGGAAGCAGCAATGACCCAACGATCAGTTAGTAAGTTATCTAGTAACCATTGCGGGCCGCTGGTATAACGAAGGTTGCGGTCGAGTAAATATTCCACCGCAGGATTGCCTCGCGACATTGCGTTACCAATGATCACCATATCTGGAATGGGGTCGAACTGCTTGGTGTCAAAGCCGACAGTTAATTCAATACCTAGTTGTTCTAACTGAGTGCTCATTGGTGGATAAACATTGGTGTCTGACCCAGTTACTTTGTGTCCAAGTGAGTTCGCAATAGCGGCTATGCCACCCATAAAGCTACCGCAAATGCCTAAAATATGTACGTGCATGTTTTTATTAATTTAGTTTGTCGTTGTTTAACTAACTGTAGCAAAACATTGAGGATGAGGGTCTTCTTTTTATAGAAAATATAATATTCCTTTATTTATTCTCTGATTTGTCGCTTTTGCGCGCAATAACTAGGTCGCAATTTGAGTGCTTCCCAGTTACAATTATGCCCCAAGAATTATAATGACGAGCATTGTGCATAAATCGTTAGTGCAATATGCGGATCGTAACCGTTTTGATCTCATATCTAAGGAACACTTGGTAACATGAAACGCTTAAACTCTCAGCTACAAAAGGATGGAGCCCCGCTCGAACTTATCCTCTTAATACGTACTATTCTAGCCGCTTGTAAAGAAATTTCATTCCGGGTGAGCCAAGGTGCTCTAGCCGGTGTGCTGGGTTCGACCTTGTCAGAAAACGTACAAGGTGAAACGCAAAAAAAATTAGATGTCATTTCTAATCAGATTTTGAAAGATACGTTGCGAGAGTCAGGCTACGTCAAAGCGATTTCTTCAGAAGAAGAAGACACGGTTGTTCCATGTAATCCAGATGGGAATTATTTGGTGAGTTTTGACCCACTAGATGGATCATCAAATACTGAAATTAATAGCTTAATAGGCACAATATTTTCCATTACACATGCCCCGCAATGGATGAAGTCTGATGATCCGTCGGCATTTCTTCAGCCGGGTACGCAAATAGTTGCGGCTGGATACGTTTTGTATGGCCCCTCAACAATGTTAGCAATGACAACAGGGCGCGGTACTCATTTATATACATTAGATAAAACCCACGGCGGCTTTCTCCTTACCCAAGGCAATGTCCAAATTCCGGAGGACACCGAAGAGTTTGCGATAAACACATCGAATCAACGCCATTGGGAAGAGCCAATCCAGCAGTATGTGAAAGACTTGATTGCAGGTATCGAAGGGCCACGAAAAAAAGACTACAACATGCGTTGGGTAGCGGCGATGGTAGGTGATATTCACCGAGTACTATGCCGTGGTGGTATTTTTGCCTATCCTTTCGATAAACGTAACCCAAAAATGCCGGGTAAATTGCGCTTACTTTATGAAGCAAACCCAATGGCGTTTTTAATAGAACAAGCTGGTGGGTTAGCTGATACCGGCCAGGGTCGTATTATGGAAGTCATGCCAGAAGAGATTCATCAGCGTATACCTACGCTCTTAGGTTCAAAAAATGAAGTGCTAGCTTGTAAAAGTTATTACAAGTAAGTCGAACGCTAAAAAACCTCTATAGGGCCATGAGACCAAACTCTTAGTCGTTTTATGTAGATACTGTGCCGAGATTTTCTTATAATCTTGGTAATTATTTTATTATAGGAATTACCCATGAGCTTAAATGATGTGCCAGTAGGCAAAAACGCACCTGATGAATTCAATGTCATTATAGAAATCCCGGCATACTCTACTCCGGTTAAGTACGAAGTAGACAAAGATACCGGTGTACTTTTTGTTGACCGTTTTATGGCAACTTGCATGCAATATCCTGCAAACTACGGTTATGTAAACCTCACATTGTCTGACGACGGCGACCCAGTTGACGTACTTGTTATGTCTCCTCATCCCTTATTAGCGGGGTCAGTTATTAAATGCCGCCCAGTTGGTGTGTTAAAGATGACAGACGAGTCCGGCGAAGATGCGAAAGTGATCGCTGTGCCAGTGTCAAAGTTAACTAAAATCTATGAAGACGTGCAGAATATTGAAGACGTTCCCGGTTTATTGAAAAATCAAATTGAGCACTTTTTCGCACACTATAAAGATTTAGAGCCAAACAAATGGGTGAAGATTGAAGGTTGGGCTGGTCTTGATGCTGCGAAGGACGAAATTACGTCAAGTATTGCGCGTTATGAAAAGACCTTATAAGTATGGCTTGAGTATCGCTTTAAAACTGACGTTTTAAAAACCATTAGGCTCGCATTATGCGGGCTTTTTTTTACGTGATATTTACGCGCTAAAGTTTATACTATTCGACTGATTACAATACGTTAAAAGGGGAAGGTTTTGAAAGCTAAATTTAAATATGGGTCACTATTACTGGCCGGTTGCTTATTTACCGGCACTTTGATGGCGAATGCCGACAACCAACCCAAAGAGTTATATTGGGAAGACATGGTACCGAAAGACTATGTGATACCGCCAAGTGCAATCGATCATAATGGACAAATGACGCAAACAGAACCCGATGCACCGTTGCTCGAAGAACTCAATGGGCAACTTGTGAAAATACCCGGGTTTGTGGTTCCACTCGAAGGTGATGCTGACAATATTACCGAGTTTTTACTGGTTCCCTATTTTGGTGCGTGTATTCACGTGCCTCCTCCACCTTCAAATCAGATAGTTTATGTAAAATTTTCTGAAGGTGTGCCGATAACTAATCTATACGACGCCGTTTGGGTGACAGGTATACTCTCTACCGATGGCTGGAAAGGAGATATAGCAACCGTTGGTTATACGTTAAAGGGCCAGATTGTGACTGAGTTTGAAGGATAGACCTACCCATTTCTTTACATATCCAAAGGGCTTAACTATATTACGAGTTCGGTGGGGTCAAGTCAGTCGCGACCAGAGAACATTTGGTTTTTGTGGCGCTTTTCGACAAAGTTAAAAATACACATAACTTTGCGGTGATTAAAGCCACTATTTAGCCGATATTAACTTTCATCATTGCCTGTCAAGATTAATACATTGCAAGCAGCATTGAGTAAGTCAACTAAAGTCGACGTTCTTTTAAGGAAAACGGGTTTCAAGGTTGTCATTGTATTTTCAATTATCATGGCTTTGGTCATCGTCGTAACAGCGCCCAGTAATCGTCTTATTGCTTGGACTTTTCCAATATTTTAGCTTTTAATTTCAATAATCGGCTTATATAAACCAAGTTATAGTTCAGTTTGTGCAAAGGTTTGGGTAGTATTCTCAGTACCAATGGGGATTATTTTAGTCTTATTTAACGGTTTGACGCCAGCCACATTGATCTCAATTGCAACCATTATCCCCGTGATGCTGACGACAGGATCTTCGATGATAATCTCCGTATTCTTTATAGCGGCTTCGACTTTCTTAGTCCCATTCTCTGGTATTGATTATGAGCCAGCAATCTGGTTGAGGTTATCCGTGACAAGCTGGTAACTACTTAAATAATATTTTGAACGATATACTTGACTACTCAAAGCTAAATGCAGGAAAACTCGTTATAGAAATGTTCCATTAGCATCACCAGGTGATCGACGAAACCAAATTACTGTTCCAAACTTCGGCTCTCGATAAAGATATTCAATTAATTGTCGAGGTTGATGAATCTGTTGAGCGTGGTCTTCTAGGAGACGCCAACAGGATCATGCAAGTGCTTAATAACCTGGTAGCCAATTCTATTTTCGTTTGAGCTTAGAAAAAAACCAAGAGCCACCATTGAATATGTACGACGAAACTCGGATAGAATCATTGCAGTTCAAAAGGAGAGTGATAGTTGTAGAGGACAGTGAAATAAATCGCGTTGTTGTTAGCGAAATATTAACCTCTTATGGCGTAGATGTTGAATTAGCCAACGATGGAGTGCAAGCTATCGAAGCAATAAAGCAATCACACTTTGATATGATATTTATGGATTTATAAATGCCTAATATTGATGGTTTCGAAGCGACTAGAGTGATTCGCTTGAGCGATACTTGTACTCCAATTGTTGCGCTTTCTGCCTCGGTATTAAAAGAAGATGTTAAAAAAGCGCAGCAAGTCGGCATGAATTACCACATAGCCAAACCTATCGCTCGTCCAGAGTTGATTAAAGTTTTGCACAGATTCATTAAATCATAAAAACCCAATTTTACCGTTAGCCCAGTGTTGGGATAACGTTCAGATTGCCAATGTGTAGAAAGAACCCTCACCGGCGTAAAGTACTCGCTTCTTTCTTGTCCTTGGGATTAAAAATAGGATGTGGGCCTTACTCAAGTTCTATTTTATGTGCCTCAAGTTTAGCGCGAATATCATCAGGAATGCGAATTGCCTTTTTGCTAGCATAATCGTAACGAACCAGTGTAGTTGTTCCCTTTGCTTTCTTAACATTGGACTGCCATAACTCTTGGTAAACCACAAATGAGCTATTGCCAATGCGACTAATCCACGTTTTTACTTCCACTGGACCTGATAAATAGATTTGTTGTAAAAAATCAACATTGTAATTGGCCAAAATAAGGGGCCAATTATTGAGGTCAAGATCAGGTGTGAAATATTTGAATATCGGCAGTCGAGCAGTCTCAAACCAGCCAACCAACACGGTATTACTTACGTGCTGCAATGCATCTGTTTCGTAAAACCGAACATCGAATTCAATACTTAACACCTGTTTCTCCTTTTCTTTATTAGCCCGCGGCGCTTTATTAGCCCGCGGCGCGTTATTAGCCCGCGGCGCGTTATTAGCTCGCTGTTAACTTTTACCTTGCTTGCCAGCTAGCATTTTTGCTAGGTATTTACCTGTGTGCGATGCTTCTACTTTACAAATATCTTCAGGCGTTCCTTCTGCAACAATAAGACCACCACCTGAACCTCCTTCTGGGCCAAGATCAATAACCCAGTCCGCGGTTTTTACAACGTCGAGGTTATGCTCAATGACGACAACAGTATTACCGTGATCGCGCAGACGATGCAACACTTCGAGCAACTGCTTAATGTCATGAAAGTGCAAACCAGTTGTCGGTTCGTCTAAAATGTAGAGGGTTTGACCGGTATCACGCTTTGACAGTTCTTTAGCGAGTTTAACGCGTTGCGCTTCACCACCTGACAACGTTGTGGCTGACTGGCCTAAACCGATATATGAAAGGCCTACATCCATTAAGGTTTGCAGCTTGCGATTTATTGACGGGATCGCGTCAAAGAAATCACGTGCATCTTCTACGGTCATCGCTAATATTTCATGGATATTTTTGTTTTTGTAGCGAATTTCAAGTGTTTCACGATTGTATCGTTTACCCATACATACATCACAAGACACATAAACATCGGGTAAAAAGTGCATTTCCACTTTAATTAACCCATCGCCTTGGCAGGCTTCGCAACGTCCGCCTTTAACGTTAAAACTAAAACGCCCCGCTTTGTAACCGCGCGAACGTGATTCCTGCGTACCTGCAAATATTTCACGAATTGGAGTAAAAATACCGGCATAAGTTGCTGGATTTGAACGTGGCGTTCTGCCAATTGGACTTTGGTCAATGTCGACCACTTTATCCATGTGTTCCAAACCTGTTATGCTTTTATACGGCGCAGGTTCGTTGGTGGTAGCGCGATTCAATTCACGTTGTGCTATGCGATAAAAAGTATCATTGATCAAGGTTGATTTACCTGAACCTGATACACCTGTAACGCAAGTCATTAATCCTTGAGGGATTTTCAATGTCACGGATTGTAAATTGTTGCCAGTAGCGCCGATGAGTTTTACCCATTTACGGTCTTTCGTGCTATTTCGTTTCTCTGGTATTACGATGAACTCTTTTCCTGATAAATATTTACCAGTCAGTGACCGTTCACTATTCATGATATCTTCTAAGCTGCCTTGTGCAATAATTTCGCCACCATGCACACCGGCACCAGGACCAATATCCACGATATAATCAGCTTCTTTAATAGCATCTTCATCATGTTCAACAACAATGACTGTGTTACCTAAATCACGCAAATGACGCAGTGTTTCTAACAGCCTTGAGTTGTCTCGTTGATGCAAACCAATAGAGGGTTCGTCTAACACATACATTACACCTACCAGACCCGCACCGATTTGACTCGCAAGTCGGATACGTTGCGCTTCGCCGCCAGATAGTGTGTCAGCGCTGCGAGATAATGATAGGTAATTCAAACCGACATTCACCAAAAACGCCAAGCGGTCTTTTATTTCTTTGAGGATCTTATCCGCAATCTCTCCGCGCTGGCCTGTAAGCTCCAGATTTGAAAAGAAGCCTAAACACTCTGCAATCGACATTTGAGCAACTTCAGGTAGGTTAGTGCCCTGAATAAATACATTACGCGCTTCCAGTCGTAACCTTGCACCCGAACAGCTAGTGCAGTTTTGGTAGCTCATATACTTACCGAGCTCTTCACGCACCGTATTAGATTCAGTTTCGCGATAACGGCGTTCCATATTTGGAATGATGCCTTCAAATGGATGCTTTCGCTCCATGATATCGCCGCGTTCATTGATGTATTTAAACTTAATTGACGTGCCTTTACTGCCATATAAAACAATATCTTTGGCGTTATCATCTAGTTTTTCAAAAGGCGTATTTAGGTTAAATTCATAATGGTCTGCAACTGACTGCAGCATTTGGAAATAATAATAGCTACGTTTATCCCAACCACGGATAGCGCCGCCACTTAAACTAATTTCAGTGTTACCGACGATCCTGTGCGGGTCGAAAAATTGTTTTGTGCCCAGGCCATCGCAGGTTTGACAGGCACCAGCTGGATTATTAAATGAGAATATCCTAGGTTCTAGTTCTGTAATGCTGTAGCCGCAATGTGGGCATGCAAAGTTGGCCGATAAAATAATTTCTTCTTTATGTTTTTCATCATCATCCATGTACGCTACTTTAGCTGAACCCGCCGAAAGAGTGAGTGCAGTTTCAAATGATTCAGCTAAACGAAGTTGCAAATCATCACGTACTTTAAAGCGATCTACGACCACTTCAATAGTGTGCTTTTTGTGTAGGTCTAGTGTTGGCGGATCAGTTAAATCACAGACTTCACCATCAATTCGTGCACGAATAAAACCTTGCGCACACAAACTCTCGAGTGTTTTTACATGCTCGCCTTTACGGTCCTGCACAACCGGCGCTAGCAACATGAGTTTGGTGCCTTCGGGCATTTCTAACACGCGATCGACCATTTGACTTACTGTCTGTGCATTAAGAGCAACATCATGCTCAGGGCATTTGGGTTCGCCTACACGGGCAAATAGTAGGCGTAAGTAATCGTAAATTTCTGTAATAGTCCCCACTGTTGATCGAGGGTTGTGCGATGTCGATTTTTGTTCTATTGAAATAGCGGGCGACAAGCCCGCGATATGGTCAACATCGGGCTTTTCCATCATGGACAAAAACTGTCTTGCATATGCCGATAGCGACTCTACGTAGCGACGCTGACCTTCAGCATACAGAGTATCGAATGCAAGAGAAGATTTCCCTGAACCAGACAAACCCGTAATTACTACGAGCTTGTTTCTTGGGAGTTCAATATTGATGTTTTTCAGGTTATGGGTGCGAGCCCCGCGAACTTCTATTTTATCCATATTGCCTTACATATTACCTTAGATGAGATGGTGCCAGAACAATCAATAAGTATGACACAAATTTACGAGAAAATATGCGTTTGTTACGGATCTGGTACAGAAGGGATCATGCAGTTATGGGTAGATCAAATTCTTGTGTTAGAATTGTGCTCCTTCGTTACACAGATTGTCTCTAATCAACCAATGGAAATCATAACACGTTGAATCCACAAGAAACGCGCGCCGCCATCAGTTTAGCCCTAGTTTATGTTTTGCGTATGCTCGGCTTGTTTATGGTAATTCCTGTCCTAGCCATCGCCGCTGTTGACTATCCAGATTATTCGCCTCTGTTTGTCGGACTAGCAATTGGTGGTTACGGTTTGACACAAGCCATATTGCAAATACCGATGGGCGTATTATCTGACAAGTGGGGTCGTAAGCCAGTTATTTATATGGGACTTTGCTTCTTTGCATTGGGCAGCCTAGTAGCCGCTAATGCTGATTCCATGGCTATGTTAACGCTGGGTCGTATTTTACAAGGGGCTGGCGCAATAGCCGGTGCAATTATGGCATTAGCCGCAGATGTTACGCGGGAGTCAGAACGTGCAAAAGTAATGGCAATTATTGGTGTTTCTATTGGTTTTTCATTCTACGTTGCGCTTTTAACTGGTCCCATTATTGCTGGGCTGTATGGTATTCAAGGTATCTTCTGGATTACAGCAGTACTAACCGTTTGTTGTTTACCGTTGGTTAAATTTGGTGTGCCGACGCCAAAAGAAAATAGTCCATCGGGCGACGCATTACCGCAACTGAGTCAGCTAAAAAATCTCGCTAAAGAACCCAGTCTTTGGCGTTTGAACATAAGTGTTTTGACTGTCCACTTACTCATTACCTGCTTTTTTGTGCAAGTACCAGTGCTGCTCACTCAAGTGAATTTTGGTTTGGATGAACATTGGAAGATTTATACGCCAATTCTGGTTGTATCGGTATTAATCTTAGTCGTGCTAATGAAACTATGTAAACACCTACAAACGTCAACTTCTTTTATAATATCCTTGGCGTTAATGGCCATGGGTTTCGGGTTGTTTTTGCTACCCGAGTTAAATTGGGTGGTTATCATCATCGCGGGGACGTTGTTTTTTGCTGGCTTCAATTACATGGAAGCGCATATGCCAGTGATGGTTTCGAGTATCGCTCCGGCTGGGAAAAAAGGCAGTGCGATGGGTATTTATGCCAGTTTTCAATTTTTCGGTGCATTTTTGGGCGGTGTGATCTCCGGAGCATTGACTGGATGGCTCGGTCCTAAACTAGCGTTAGTGGCTTGTCTGTTATTCATTGTTATCGCGATGATTATAGTTTGGGGATTACAAAAAACGACTACGGTGAAAAGAGTCACGCTTACGATTGAAAATCGAGCTAGATTTCAACAAACCTCAAATAAAAGTCAACTAGAAAGTGATTTTGGAAAACTTGAAGGCGTGCAAGAGGTGTTAGTCGATGTTGAAAAACGCGCTGTGTATTTGAAAGTTGACATCAAAGGGTTCGATATAGAAAAAGCTAAAGCCTTGATTAGCTAAGAAAGATTTAAAGTAAGACATCAGCATGCCTGCACCAGTGAACTGTTTATCGCAGATCAGGTGAATTGGGTGTGCAAAACATCAAATACAATAGTATATTAGACATCAGAATTTAGTCGTCAACATCGTGATTAATTTATGCACAAAATGCGAATAGTGCATAGTATGAAATGCGAATTAAGCGGCATGAAAACAATTAAAAAAGCGTAAATAACAGGAGTTAGCATGGCCTCTAGAGGTGTGAATAAAGTAATCTTAGTTGGCAACTTAGGTAACGATCCAGAAGTTCGTTATATGCCTAATGGTAATGCCGTTGCCAATTTGAGTATCGCCACTAGTGAAAGTTGGAAAGATCAGCAAGGTCAACTTCAAGAAAAAACAGAATGGCACAAAGTAACTATGTACCGTCGTTTAGCTGAAATTGCAGGTGAATATCTTAAAAAAGGGTCACAAATTTATTTAGAAGGTAAATTGCAAACGCGGAAGTGGCAAGATCAGCAAGGTAATGATCGTTACACAACAGAAGTCATTGCAGACCAATTACAAATGCTAGGTGGTCGTAACGAAAGTGGCGGTGGTGGACAAAGTGGCGGCGGCCAAGGCGGTTATCAGCAAAGTCCTCAAGGTGGTCAGAATAACCAAGGTGGCTACCAACAAAGCGGAGGGCAGTCGAACCAAAGTGGAGGACAATCGAACCAAAGTGGAGGACAATCGAACCAAAGTGGAGGACAATCGAATCAGGGTGGTGGCGGCTATCAGCAACCTTCACAACAGGGGCCGAAGCAATCACCTCAACAATCACCGCAGAAAGCCCCGCCGATGGCAGAGCCAGACTTTGATTTTGACGATGATATTCCTTTCTAATCAGCACATAAAGCTATAAGCGTTAAGTTAAGTTTAAATTTTATTAGAATTAGTACTTATAAAACAATGCTATAGTTATTAATAAAGGCCTCTTATAAATGTTAAGTTTAAAGAGGCCTTTTTTATTTCACAATTTTAATTTTTATTAAGAAATCAGTCTAGGTTTTATACATAAAATTTTGTTTATTATAGACATCGGTGAAACTATTTTTTATTCACTCAAATGTTTGCGACAAAAGATACATTAAGTGAAAGCCAAAAATTGACTTTAGATGACACCATCGCCGAGTATCGCAGGGGCTTGCATGACATTAGTTGCATGATGCGCAATCTGAATGAATACATTGCTAGAGAAGCCAGCGGCTAACTTAAATAGGCCATTCATAATAATTTGCCTGTTTTTTGTACCACATTGACTAAAGACACCAAATAAAATCCATTAGGTCTACGCTAAAATGCATCCATAAAACTAAATATTTAGTTTCTAAAACGATTACAGAGACCCAATCAAAACCGTCCTAAGATACAATTGTTGACTATTTAGCCCTATGTTATTGTCGATTAGTAACAGGAGTTTACGTTGCAACTGGGTTTGACCTTAAGCGAACATGCAGTGCTTAAACAATGCTGGCTAATAAGCTGGTTGCATTAGCCAATTTCGGCTGAAAGGGCAAATTTACATTAATTTATAAGGATATAAAAATGAATATTAAGAAAGATTTACTAGGTAATTTGTCTAAGAATGAACTAATAGATTCGGCGTTATTGAATGCTGTTTCAGGTGGTGGTTGTGAACGGTGGTTAGAAACCTGCGGCTGCAAAAGTGGTCTTTGCGATTGGTGTGGCAAATGGGTGCCTAGGTCTATAATAATAAAGGCTCCGTTCGATGAACTTTAATTTGTCGTCGTTTTATTATGCCACTAACACTAATAAAGTGAGGTAGGGCTGCAAGATGTCATGTCTACAATTTGACAACAAAAGCTCATTAGGGGAAAAAGCGGTCTATCTTGATGACTTAGTTCAAAATAAAACCGGCATAATGCAGCCGTCTTTAGACGTTATTTTGGCATATAAAAATCAACATATAATTGATGGATTAATGTCTGCATTAGAAATAAGTCCAGAAACTGCATCGCAACTATTTGAAGACGGTCTTCTTTGGCTCTGGTATTGCAATAACCACGAATCAGAGGGTTATAGGGATATAGATGATCCTATCTTAATCGTGGATGAAGTTTGGCATACATTTATATTGTATACACCCTACTATACGAAGTTCTGTGCCACTTTTTTTGGCGAGTATTTGCATCATATGCCGACGTTATTAAAAACTAACGTTTCGCAGTCTGACAATAGTCAAGAAGATTACTTTACCCGCAAGAAAAAACAGTTGGTGATCATCTACGAGTTGCTCGGTCGAGACGTTTTTACGCGTTGGTATCACACATATCCAAACACCTTTAGTCGCGAGCAAATTTTGGCATTACGTAAAAGATAGATACAGCTAAAAAGCCAAAAATTAACGTTTGAGCAAGCAAAAGATACAGGCTTCATAATGTTAATTAGTTGCTTCTTTTATGCTTCTTTTATGCTTTTTTTTGCCCTAATTCTCATATCATCAGAAAGATTGATGGCCTTACGAGCATCGGTATCAAAAAGTACTGAGATACTGCAAAGTGTCGCTACTATTTTGTTACTTCCGCTTTCACGCATTTCATAAGAAACAGTAATCGACTTACCACCGACTCTTGTGAGCACTCCCGTGACATCAAGCAGTTGGCCGCTTCTTACTTCTAATAAATACTCAATGGTATGCTTTACGTCAGCCCATCCAATATTATTGTTTTGACTATCTGTACCCGACCATGCAAACACTCTATTTAGAAAGTGATAGCTGGCGTCATCGAACATCGCCATATAATGTCGGGTAGTCATGTGACCCATCGAGTCACAGAGCCAAGGGTGACAAACGCCTTTATAATCTGCAGTCATTAGCTGTTAATCTCCTTATTTACACTGCGCGAGCGAGTTCAACCAGTGTATTGTGCTTTTTAAGACCGAGGCTCTCCCTAGCTTGCGCAGGTGATTGAATGCTAGCACCCATCAATTCAACAATCTTTCTGGCGCGCTCAACCAGTTGTACGTTGGTCGCCAAAACACCTTTTTCAAGATAAATATTGTCTTCTAATCCGACCCTAATATTGCCTCCTAACAGCGCGGCTTGCGCAGCCATCGGCATTTCATTTGAGCCCAAGCCAAATGCGGCCCAGTTTGCACCTGTAGGCAGATTATCAACCATGGCTTTCATATTCGTGGTATTGCCTTCTGCTCCCCATTTTACGCCCATGCAAAGCTGGAAAAGTGGAGGTGCGTCAAGTATGTCTTCAGCTATCATCTGTTTGGCAAACCAAATATGCCCTAGGTCGAATACTTCAAGTTCTGGTTTTACACCCAGCTTTTGCAATCGCTCAGCACCTGTACGAAGCATATCGGTCGTTGAAACATATACATAATTATTCACATCATAATTAAATGAGCCGCAGTCAAGCGAACATATTTCAGGCAACAGTAATTCTACATGTTCTTGACGTTTTACTTGTCCAACCAAATCAGTATGTTGACCAAGCTCTGTCGGATTGCTGTCAGGCCCCAAAAACAAGTCACCTCCCATTCCAGTTGTGAGGTTAATGATAACGTCTGTAGACTCTTGTCTTATTCTGTCCACTACTTCTTTGTAAAGACGAATGTCGCGAGAGGCCGCACCGGTTTTCGGATCCCTCACATGAATGTGAGCAATGGCTGCGCCAGCTTTGGCTACAGCAATTGCCTCATCAGCTAGCTGTTTGGGAGTAATGGGTAGATGAGGCGTTTTGTTTTCAGTCGGGCCTGAGCCAGAAATTGCAGCAGAAATAATTATATTGCGATTCATTTAACGTTAAGCCAAGTTGGATAAATTCGTTAGAAATTTGGACAATAATGAATATATCAACAACTCTAGCGTTTTCCTCTAATTAAAATTTAGTTAGTAGTCTAACTAAATTTTGACCTTATTTCAATTTTTAGGCACTGACTGAGGTCAAATGTACAGGCGAAACAGATGGTTTTTGTAGATGGGATTTGCGCTTAAGCTATACTGACTGTATTCGAATCAAGGCTCACAAAGGCCTTAATTCGGTTAGTAGTGGTGTACATGCAGACAATTAATAAGCGCACATTACCCACGACAATAGGTATTAAGAAGTTTGTTCGCTGGTTGTTCTCTCCCGTGAAATACTAAGCTCAGGGTCGGCCTTTACTTGTTCAATTAACCAAGTTTCGAATAGTTGAATTTTTTTCTGTTCAAATTTTTCCTGACGATAAACAAAATACCAATCACTATGATGTTTAACACGCATGTCAGGAAAGGGTTCAATCAACAGCCCTGCGGACAGCTCTTTGTTGACATAGGGTTGCATACCAAGTGCTACTCCCATGCCCTGTAAAGCAGTAGAAATTGAATGATCGTAGCTATCAAATTGCAGTCCTGATTCTGGGTCCACACTAGTACAGCCGACCTCATCCAGCCAAATGTACCAATCTCTATGCGAAGGATAAACCTGCAGTATAGTAAAATCGTTTAGCTGCTCAGGACGTGACAGTTGCTCTTTTCCAGCAAGTATATTAGGACTACACACTGGAAATACATCGCTAGAAAACAAGTATGAGTAATGCAAACCATTAGCAGCACGATTGCCAATCTTGACACAGGCATCAACATCGCTTTCATTAAAATCAACATCGAATTGTGAGGTATGTAATCTGACGCTGATATCGGGATATTTGCTTTGAAAGTCGGGCAGTCTTGGTATTATCCAGCGAATAGCTAATGTTGAATATAATTGAATCGTTAACACATCTGATTGTGTTGGCTTTAAAATTAAGTTGGTTCCTTCCGCAATTTTATCAAAGGCATCGCGAAGGATAGGGTAATACTGTTTACCAATTTTGGTGAGTTCCACGGAGCGTGTTTTGCGAATGAATAATTCAACATTAAGTACATGTTCTAGTTGCTTTATTTGATGACTAATTGCCGAGACTGATACAAAAAGTTCATCCGCAGCATTTCTAAAAGAACAATGTCTAGCTGCAGCTTCAAAACTTTTTAAAGAATTTAAAGGTGGGATCTTTTTGCGCAATTGAATACCCTTTTAATCTTCTAAGTTCAATTATGGTTGAATTAATTTCTACCATGAGCGAGTAAAATTAGTTTGTCAGAGCCAATTAGGCATGTCAATATAATGTTAAAAAAGAGGCAGCTGATGACTCAAACCGAAGACCACAATAGCCATAGCACCCGTGATATTCGTGTTGCGGTGCAACATGCGCAGGAAATGTTACAACACAACGCTTTTTCGGCTGCAGAACAACAAGGTAGAGAAATTCTAAAATCTTTTCCTAATGAACCTAACGCACTTTTTATCCTTGGCGTCGCGCTCAAAGGTTTAGGGCGCTTCAGTGAAGCTAAAGAAATCTTACACGTATTGGTTAAGCAAACCCCGGATTTTGCGCTAGCTCACCAAGAACTTGGCATCACACTGCACGCTTTAAAACAAACAAAACCAGCGATCGCAGCATTAAACTGTGCAGTTAAAGTTGACGTCAAGTTAACTCATAGTTGGCGACTTTTATCTGAATTACTGCTGCTGATAGGTGAAAGCAAAGCCTCTGAGAAAGCTTATAATAGTTACTTACGTTTCTCAGCCAAGCACCCGCTTTTAGGCGAAGCTCTACAAGCTTTTATCGACGGTAAATTCGCATTAAGCGAGCGTCATTGTCGTGATTATCTGAAGCAATCTCCGGATGATGTTAGTGGGTTGAGGTTATTGGCTGAAATAGCAATTAAGTTGGGCGTATTTGAGGATGCTGAACAGCTGCTTGTTCATTGTCTAAGTTTAGCACCAGACTATCACCTTGCTCGTTTAAATTACGCGCATGTTTTGAATAAACAAGAAAAAAGCCAACAAGCACTGTTAGAAATAGAGACCTTAGAAAAGCACCAGCCCAACGTGCCGCCTCAACAAATACTCAAAGCGGCTATTTTGGTCAGGTTAGGGCAATTCGAAGAGGCAATCGTGCTGTATGATTCATTAATTAAGGCGTTGCCTGAACAAGCAAATCTTTACACTAGCAGAGGACACGCGCTCAAAACTATTGGAGAACAAGATGCGGCTATCGCTTCGTATAGGCATGCGATCGCATGTGAGCCGAGTTACGGGGAAGCTTATTGGAGTTTGGCCAATCTAAAGACCTTTGGTTTTGAACAGTCTGAAATACAACAGATGAAAAAACAGATGGAGACAAAAAATCTCCCTTCATTGGATCGAATCAATATATGCTTTGCATTAGGGAAAGCGCTCGAGGACAGCAAGGAGTTTGAACAATCATTTCATTATTATAAATTAGGTAATCAATTCAAACAGAGCATTGAACGTTACGATGCCGACGAAACCACCGAACTCATTGAACGAACCATTACAACGTGTCAATTACCTATTTTTGAAAATAATTTTGAGCACGGTTGCAGTAAAGCTGATCCCATATTTATAGTTGGACTTCCGCGCTCTGGTTCTACGTTACTAGAGCAAATATTAGCAAGTCATTCAATGGTGGATGGCACCAAGGAGCTGCCAGATATCATTGCGATAGTTCGAAAATTAAGTGACCGTAAAAAACGTAATGAGATCTCAAAATATCCAGAGATTATTGCTAAGCTTTCTGCACAGCAGCGTCTTGCTTTGGGTAACGAATATATAAGCAAAACTCAGATACACCGAGGTGATGCTCCTTTTTTCATTGATAAAATGCCCAATAATTTTGCTCATATTGGATTGATTAAACTTATATTACCTAACGCAAAAATCATCGATGCACGTCGCCAGCCAATGTCTGCGTGTTTTAGTGGCTTTAAACAACTGTTTTCTACCGGCCAGGCCTTTAGTTATGACTTAGAAAATATTGCCCGCTATTATAAAGATTATCTGCACTTAATGGAGCATTGGCACAAAGTGCTTCCTAACCAAGTGCTCACTGTATCTTATGAAGATGTCGTTAATGACTTTGAAAATCAGGTTAAACAAGTGCTAGATTTTTGTGGCTTACCTTTTGAACAGAACTGCCTAGAATTTTATAATAACTCTCGTGCGGTCAATACGGCTAGTTCTGAACAGGTTAGACAACCTATCAATACAAAAGGGCTCGATGCATGGAAGCCATTTGAAGAGTTCCTTTCGCCACTACAGAGCAAATTATCATCAATATTGTGATAAGTCGTAAGCTAAATTTTTCTCTTTAGGCAAATAAGAGGCAGGTTAAAAGAATCGGATAAGTACGTTTCCTGCTTAAGTGTGATTCAAAAAAATGCATTAGTGAATTTATAAAATACTATAATTATAAATCTAATAAATTAAATTTATCGTTATAATTCATGTATTTAAGTTTATTTTAAGCTAATTATTTATATTCGATATTATGTCTAAATAATTTATATGGTTTAGTTTTATTCAACTATAGGAGAGATATGATCGTTTGTTTTCAGAAGCCCCATATTGCTATCATTAAATTATTGTTAATAATCTGTTAAGTGCATGTTAACTATTCAAAATGTTATTGCGAGTCCAAGTTCTATTTTATTGGGCTTTATGACTTGTTCGATACACATATTATAAAAGGTAACCACAATGATTGATAAGCATCTAAAACATAAAACGAGATCTACTCGATTAAACCCGATAATTGCGGCAATACGCGATTCTATTAACGACAAAAACGTTCAAAGTATTGCTCTGTCGGCGTTAATGGTTACCGGCATGGCCGTGATGCCGAGCGCCAATGCACAAGAAGTTGATGCAGTTCAAGCCGAAACTGACGGCAAAGCGTCATCTCAGGGCATGGAGACAATAATAGTTACATCACGTAAACGTGTTGAAAATCTTCAAGATACTCCCTTAAGTATCACTGCATTGGGCTCCACTAAGTTAGATGAATTAGGGATCGAAAACTTCGATGATTACGCATTGATGTTACCGAGCCTCTCTTATCAATCATCCGGGCCTGGTTTGTCACAAGTTTACATGCGTGGAGCATCAGATGGTGGCAGTGGAAATGCATCAGGCTCTCAACCGGGGGTTGCTATTTATTTAGATGAACAACCGGTAACCGCTATTGGGCGAAATCTTGATTTACATATTTATGATATAGAACGAGTAGAGGCACTTGCCGGACCCCAGAGTACATTATTTGGGGCCAGCGCACAGTCGGGCACGATCAGGATCATTACCAACAAACCACAAACCGATTTTTTTGAAGGTGGTTTTGATGTTAGTTATGGTACTACCAAGAGTGGCGATGCTAGCCACTCATTAGAAGGATTTGTTAATCTTCCGGTAAGTGACAATGCTGCGATCCGCTTAGTTGCTTGGACCAAAAAAGATGGCGGTTATATTGATAATATAGCGGGCACACGGACATACGGACTGTTTACTGATGGTGGAAACTTTTCAACAGTCGAAGAAGATAATGATGATTTAGTAAAAGAAAACTTCAATGAATTGACTAACAGTGGCGCTAGAGTCGCCTTAAAAGTAAATCTTAACGATGACTGGACAGCAACAGCAAGTTACCTGACTCAAAAGCAGGAAACGGAAGGTGTGTGGTTCCAAGACTCAGAAAATCCCAGTGGTGAAGTTAATGACTTAGAGATTCAGCGCTTTTTCCCGGATGCAATGGACGATGAATTTAATCAAGCAGCACTGACAATAGAGGGTGATTTGGGTTCTTCGAGTCTAGTTTATGCCGGCTCATTTATGGATAGGGACGTGCAGTACTTTAATGATTATTCTGATTATGCCGATTATTTTTCTGCCAGTTGGATCCAATATTATGGCTGTGAATATTATGGTACTGCAGATGTAGATTGTTCGAGTATGGCTATTTTTTATAATGATGATAATAAATATAAACGCAATACTCATGAACTGCGTTTGCAATCAACAGACAATGACTCACTGCAGTACATTGTTGGTTTATATTATGAAGATGCCAGTCATGATTACCGCCAAGAATGGGAAATGAATGGAATGGCCCAAGGAGTTGACTTTAGACAGTTTGGTGAACCGAACCTGTGGTATTTAACGGATCAAAAACGGGAAGATAAACAGTCGGCAGTGTTTGGTGAAGTGAGCTATTCATTTACCGATCAACTCACCACAACATTCGGTGCTCGGTGGTTTAAAAATGAAAGTACATTATTAGGCGTGTCTGGTTACGGACTGATTGCTCCGGGCTCTCCTATTATTAACGTTGATAGCAAAGATGATGACAGTGATAGTATTTTTAAATTCAATCTAAGCTATAAACTTGATGATAAAAAAATGGTCTATCTTACGTGGTCAGAAGGTTATCGCCCCGGTGGCATAAACCGAGACGAAACGGCTTTGGTGCCGCGTATCTACAAACCTGATATTGTGACAAATACAGAGCTCGGTTGGAAAACCATGTGGTTAGAGAATAATCTTCGTTGGAATGGCGCTGTTTACCATATGCAATGGGATGATATGCAGTTTACCCGCTATGATTCATCGTATGGTTCTCCTGTTGGTTTAACAATCAACGCCAGTGAATCAACAATTGTCGGTATTGAATCTGATCTCACCTACCTACTAACACCAGACTGGACTGTATCTGGCGCATTCAATTTTAATCAAGCGGAGTTATCTGCTGATTTATTAGTCGGCAGTAATTTATCACCTGACGGTACTGAACTTCCCAATGTGCCTGACTTTAAAGGGAACCTGACCAGTCGTTATAACTTTGTTATTGGTGATTATAGAAGCTTTGCGCAAGTCGTTTATTCTTATGTCGGCGAGACATACAGTGATATTTACAAGTATAAAACCAGTGATTTAAACCTAGACCGACGTGATATTAATAGCAGCTATAGTATTGTTAATTTATCCGCGGGAATAAATATGGGCAACTGGGGAGTCAACTTGTATGTCGATAATTTGACCGATGAACGCGCTGAGTTGTCGCGAGGCAGCGCAAGTTGGGACAGCACTGTAACCGTTAATCGCCCTAGAAATATCGGGATCAGGTATCACATGTTATTTGAATAAATATCTTCTCGCGTGTCTTCGCTGGTTTACTAAATCCAGCGTTGCACGCACCTTTTTCCTTCTAAATTTTAAATATTTATCATTGTAATATGAGGACATTCTAATGACTGTTGTTAATAACGGATTGGGCCCAGAGCATGTCGTGCTTGTGACAGCTGGAGCCAACGGCATTGGCCGTAAAATAGCCGAAAAGTTTCTGGGATATGGTTGTAAAGTACATGTGTGCGACATTGACAAAAAGGTTATCGCTGACTTTCTTGAAGCAAATCCGAGCGCCACAGCCTCGGTAGCTGATGTTGCAGATGTTGATCAAGTTAAGCAAATGTTTGCTGATTTGATGGTTCATTATCAACATCTGGACGTGTTAGTAAATAATGCGGGGATTGCTGGCCCTACAGCGCTTGTTGAAGATATAGACCCCGACGATTGGGCGCGCACCATTAATGTTGATTTGAACGGACAATTTCATTGCACCAAGTTCGCCGTGCCCTTATTGAAATCAAATGGGTCGGGCAGTATTATTAATATTTCTTCTAATGCTGGTTTTTTCGGTTTTCCAATGCGCTCGCCTTATGCCGCATCTAAATGGGCACTTATTGGTTTAACAAAAACATGGGCGATGGAGTTAGGCCCACACAATATTCGAGTCAATGCTTTATGCCCGGGCAGTGTCAAAGGAGATAGAATTGACAATGTGATTCGTCTTGATGCTGAAAAACGTGGCGTTGCACCTGACGTGGTGAGAGAGATATACGCTGAGCAAAGTTCACTGCGGCTTTTCGTCAGTCCGGATGATATTGCTAATATGGTCATATTTTTAAGCTCTGACCTAGGCGCTAGTCTCTCAGGACAGGCTATTGGAATTGATGGTCATACCGAAAATTTATCTAGCAAATTTTAAATAACAGGCGCCGCTGTAGTTACTCGATAATCATTAATTAAATACAGTCCAGCGTGACGCGATTCGATGACATTAAAAATTGGAAAAAATAATGAAAGCAGCTTGGTTTGAAAAATTCGGTGCACCCGCAGATACGATAATAATAGGTGAACAACCAAAGCCTATTGCTGGTGATGGTGAGGTATTAGTAAAATTAAAAACAACCGGGGTTAATCCCTCAGATGTTAAAAAGCGCATTGGCGCTTTTCCTAATCTATTAGATAACGGCCATGTCATTCCGCATAGTGATGGTGCCGGTATTATCGAAGCGGTGGGTAAAGGCGTACCTGAAAGTAGAATAGGCGAACGAGTTTGGGTTTACCAAGCGCAGTATGCTCGCCTTTTAGGAACAGCAGCTGAATACGTCGCAATTGATGCATCTCGAGCGGCCACGTTACCCAGCAATATATCGTTTGAAATAGGCGCTTGTTTAGGTATTCCAGCAATGACGGCCCATCGGGTTGTTTCATCCGATGGCTCTGTTAAAGGCCAAACAGTGCTGGTTACCGGCGGTGCTGGTCGTGTTGGTTACTACGCTATTCAATGGGCTAAACTTGCTGGAGCTAAAGTTATTACAACGGCAAGTAACCCAGTAGATAAAGCAAGTTGTATTGCAGCCGGAGCTGATTTAGTGGTTAACCATCGCGACGTTAACTGGGGTGAAAAAGTTCAAGAAATTAATGATGGTGAAAAAGTTGATCGCGTTATTGATGTTGAGTTTGGTTTTAACTTACCCGAAGTACTTAAGTGTATTCGTACTGGTGGTGTGATCGCCACTTACGGAAATACCCAAATCAAAGAACCAAAATTACCTTTTTTCCAAATGATGTTTATGGACCTAACAATACGCATGACCATAGTTTATGCGATGCCAGAGTCTGCTAAACAGGAGGCTGTCGAGGATATTTATAAGGCATTATCTGCGGGACAGTTGAAACACAGAGTGACTCATGTACTTCCTTTTAAACAAATGGCCAAAAGTCATGAGTTAATAGAGGGAAGTGGATTACGCGGAAGTGTTGTGGTTAATATAGAAGCGTAAATTATAGTTTTAAAGGACCCAACTCATCGTGAATACATTGCTACTCTCTAAAAGATTTATTTGTTTTCTTGGTTGGGGCCTATTGATTTCTCTGCCCTTTACTATTGCCTCTCAGGTTTGCTATGCAAGTGAACCGATATCAATTGAAGTAACCGCGGGCAATGAAATATTGATTGGCCAGTATGTTGACCAATCAAAAAACGTCGCCGCTTTTAAGGGTATCCCATACGCGGCGCCACCAGTAAATCAGCGTCGTTGGCAAGCACCAGAAAAACACCAACCAAGATCAGGAAAACAGTTGGCAACTCACTTTGCCGACGCTTGCTTTCAAGACAACTACAATACTCAATGGTATCAAAAAGTAGGTAAAGCTTTTGGTGCCTCACCTGAGATATTCACTGATCCAACCTTTAGTGAAGATTGCCTATATCTAAATGTTTGGACGCCATCGTTGCACAAAGACAAGAAATTACCGGTGATGGTTTGGATCCATGGCGGCAGTAATAAGGCTGGCTGGTCATACGAAGCAAATTATATCGGCGCTAAACTTGCGCAACAGGGACAAGTGATAGTCGTTAGTATTGCCTATCGTTTAGGTGTCTTTGGTTTTTTCTCACACCCTGAATTAACACAAAGCACAGCGCCTGCAAATTTTGGCTTGTTAGACCAAATCGAAGCACTGAATTGGATCAATAATAACATAGCGCAATTTGGTGGTGACAGTTCAAATATAACGCTCTTTGGCGAATCAGCTGGTGCCGCTAATATTGGTAATTTAATTTTATCACCGCTCGCTGACGGACTATTTCAGCGTGCAATCAGTCAAAGCGGTGGATTCCAGTTGTGGAATAATGCTGATTTAAAAAGCCAGCAAACATTTGGTCATGAGTTAGCGACTTCTCTGGATATGACGGACAGCTCACTGTCGATGCTAAAAAAAATCTCCGCGAAAATCCTTTTTAATAAAGCTAAACAAGATTTCTCTGAATATTACTATGGTGCCGCTGTCGATGGACATGTGCTCCCTGATACGGCGTTGAATTTGCTTTTCAAGCAAAAGCTAAAAGTTGATCTGCTTATCGGTAGCAATCAAGATGAATGGTTAATGTATTTAGATAATTCCCCTGAAAAACTCGCACAAATGATAAATTCCTACCCCAAGGAAATCCAAGGGATATTAAAAAAACGAGCACAACAAGAGCCAAGTATTGCGCGGGGACATGATCAGGCGTCGACCTTAATGGACATGGTTTGCCCGGGCTATGCGTATGCACAACAAATAGCTAAATCAGATAAACGTGCTTATATTTATCGCTTTAAACGGGTTCGAACAGGTACCGGTGGAGATAAACTGCAGGCCTATCATGGCGCAGAAATTCCCTATGTATTTAATACTCATGATGACTGGCTAACAACTAACAAAGACGACGCAATACTGACCACGGCGATGATAAAGTATTGGACTAATTTTGCTAAGAATGGAGGTCCTAATGATGATAAATCGACTGATCTGCGCATCTGGCCTCAATTTGATGAAAATGATCCAAAAGTGTTAGCTTTATCAGATCAAATATCTGTTATTGCTGCACCTGATTTGTCAATATGTCTGAAAATATTGCCCTTCTTAAAACAAAACTCAAAAAAACGATAATAACAGAGGAGCATTAACTTGAAGCAACGAATTGATAAAACAGGTTTTGTCGCCACTATCGCTGTGATGTTGTTAATGACGGTACCTTTAATGCTCGCACCAGAGGTATCCTCAACAGCTATGCAACAAGCCTACGAGTACATAGGCAGTAACTTTGGGTTTCTGTACGTGTTTCTCGCCTCGACAATATTGCCTCTGCTTCTTTGGTTAGCTTTTGGCAAATATGGAAGTATAAAATTCGGCGATGCAGCTGATAAACCTGAATATAATAATTTTGCTTGGAGTGGCATGTTATTTTGTGCTGGTGTGGGTGCTGGCTTGCTATATTGGGCTACTATTGAGTGGGCTTTTTACTATCAAACGCCTCCGTTTGGTGCTGAACCCATGTCAACAGAAGCGGCTAAGTGGGCATCATCATATGGACTATTTCATTGGGGAATTAGCGCATGGGCCTTTTATTGTTTGCCCACGTTAGCGATTGCTTACCCTTACTATGTTAAAAAAATTCCAATGCTAAAGTTTAGTATTAGCTGTCATCACGTATTAGGGGGTAAAGAAAATTCTCTTGCCGGGCGTTTTATTGATTTTCTTTTTCGCATAGCGTTGATTGGCGGTGCAGGCTCATCTTTAGGCTTCTCAACGCCTTTGATTGCTGAAGGTATTGCCCGATTAATTGGCATTGAATCAAATTTTACGCTTGAGGTTCTCGTGGTCTGCACGTGTGTTGCTATTTTTGCAACAAGTGTTTATTTTGGCTTAGAAAAAGGCATGAAACGATTGAGTTCAGCGAATGTTTGGTTATCGTTCTTTTTGCTGGCATTTCTCCTGTTTGCAGGCCCAACCGTATTTATATTTAAAGCGAGTATAAGTGGTCTAGGCACTGTTTTACAAAACTTCATTCAAATGAATACTTGGGCAGACCCTTTCACAGAATCGAATTTTGTTGAAAACTGGACTGTTTTTTATTGGGCTTGGTGGGTTGCCTTTGGTCCATTTGTGGGTATTTTTGTTACTCGTATATCAAAGGGGAGAACCATGAAAGAAGTCATCGTTGGTATGCTTACCTTTGGTACTATAGGTGGCTCACTGTTTTATATGATTTTTGGTAATTTCTCGTTATATCAACAGCTTTCAGGTAATTTGGATGTGATAACGCTAATGAATGAAAGTGGTATACCTGAAGCGATTATTACCGTGTTTGAACAATTACCCCTGTCTAATATTGTTATTGGCTTGTTCTGTATTGTTTGTATTATTTTTGTTGCAACAACTTATGATGCAGCTTCTTATGTTCTTGCTAGCAGTGCAACGGCTGAACTGCCTGTGGGAGAGGATCCTCATCGTCTTCACAGAACATTTTGGGCCTTAACATTGGCATTGTTGCCTATTTGTTTGATGTATGTAGGGGGCCTCAAAGTAGCGCAAACTGCAGTGTTAGTTGTGTCATTACCTATTTTATTTGTATATATGATAATGACTTACTCGTTCTTGAGCTCATTAAAAAAGGACTATGGGACGACTTAAGCAGAATCAAGGTTAAGCAACATTAATTTCAACAAATAGCTTCAGGTCCACTGGAGCTAATATTCTTCCCTATCTCGGCGTATTTGTTATGAAAACTTTGCCATCACCCTCTTTTACTATTCCTAAATTAGGTATTATTGCCGCCCCTGGCTGGATTGATCCAACCGCTAGAGAATTTTCCAGCTTATCCAACCAAGTGATTGATATAGCTCAAACGATTATGCCCCCGGTAGGTTTTGATTATAGCTTTGAACAAATAGAGCAAGTAGAACCCCATATTGAAACTGCAGCTCAGTTATTGAAAGAAGCGGGTAGTGAGCTAATCATTCAGGTAGGCCCCGCTTTTGCTTATTTTAATAACTATACAGCCGCAGGAGCTCGGGCATTGCAACAGCGTTTAACGGATGCTTGTGGATGCAAAGTTATACTCAATGGTGTTGCTGTACTTGATGCCATTCAGGACTTGGCGCGTAAGCGTGTCATTCTAGCCTGTCCTTATTATGATGAACAATGGAAATCACGTTTTTTAACATTTTTACAATCCGTAGATGTAGTTATTGAGGGCTGTCAAACCTTCACAGAGCAAGGGCTATTTGCTTCACAACAAGAAGTTGACGCTCGCCATTATCATTTTAGTGAAAAAGAAATAAAACAAAGTATTCGCCTAGCCCGAGCGTCGGCACCGAATGCTGAATTGGTTTTAGTCGGGGGCGCGGGGCTTAGGTTCTTAAACATTATAGAGGGGCTAGAACAAGAATTTGGTGTGCCAGTAGTGTCTGCCGATGTTGCCTTGCATTGGGCCACTGCAAAAGCACTAAATATTGAGATTACAGATAAACATCTTGGTCGGTTATTGCGCTCCATTAAACCAAGCTAAGTCTTGCTACCTAGCTTTCTTACAATGTATTAAACATCACATTGATTATTGCCGCTTTGGCCTCTAGGGCGTTTGCTCAGCATGTTAAGTTATGTATTGCTTATATGCGTGAATACTTGCCTAGACCGCGTCATTTGCGACTCCTTTCGCGAGTAAAAAAAAAGTCAGAACAGGGCCTCATATTACTACTTTTGTCTATATTTTAAGGCTCGCAACCGTTAGTTTCTTTGACGTGCTGAGTATGCTTAGCAATGAATGTTAATGACCTTGTGTCCTAGCTACAAGCAAGGTCAAAATACATGAAATAGGAAGCGTTGAGAGGACTTTTGCGTCTTTTTATAAAATATCCCAAGGATTACCTTCAAAGAAAATAACCGCTTCGAAAAATCCAGCAGCATCGATAAATTGTTTATTCACCGAGTTTTTGTTGATAGATCAAGCGCTGTTAATCAATAAAATCGGATGATAGAAACTTATCTCCTTGCTTATTTTTTTATTTAGCGCTTAACAAAGATGATTTTTGTCGCATTAGATAATTCAAAATTGAGCATAAAATGTCCATAAAGGTCGTGTTCGAAGTCAATTGCAGTAAGTCTCTGCGCAATATTAGAGCAAATTGTATATGTATTGATACGTATGCGTCTGGCAACACGGTGTCCGTTTTTACATACGTAAACACTAAAACCGATCACATACACTTATATCGTAATTAAAAAACGTTAAAAGTTAAGAGAATTGTTTCCAAGTCGATAAACCCACGAGAGGGTGAAATACAATATTCGTATTTAACATCATACTTATTGGCGGAGAGGCACTTTATTGATGGTTTTTATGATAGCGAAAATAACTAATAGGCACGAGTAATTTATGCGTTTGAGTTGGCGACAACTTGTAAAGTCAAAATTAAAAGGAAAGTCATCGTACTTTTCTATCGGCATCGCTTTTTCTGGCGAAAGTGTACTTTTGTGCGCTTTACAAAAGCAGGACGATGAATTGCTTTGGGTATTGGACGCGAGCTTTAGCCACTCAAATTGGCAAGGGCAGTTGGCAGACTATGTTCAACGCCACAAGCTAGCGAATACAGATTGCTATGTGTCACTAACGTCACATTGGTATCAGTTGTTACAAGTCGAGAAACCTAAGGTACCTGATAATGAAGTTTATGCTGCACTTGGGTGGCCATTAAAAGACTTACTGCCGCCAAATACTGAGTATGTTTATGACTATTTAACGCCACCTATGCAGGTCGCTGGACAGTCAAAACTCAGCGTCGTTGCCATACCCCACAAAGACATCAACAATATTAGCAAGGGTATTTACGACGCAGATCTAACCTTGAAAAGTATTTTAATTGAAGAAACGGCGACGGTTGAACTGACACCAACATCAGATGATGCGGTCATTAGTTTGGTTCAAGAGCATGGCGAAGAAATTGTTTTAAATATTGTTAAAAATAATCAGTTGTACTTTACGCGACGCCTTAGGGGATTTGAAAACCTTGGAAGCTATAGTGAAAAAGAGCTCTCAATGGGTATTACTGAATCTCTCTGTGTGCAAATACAACGCTCCATGGACTATTTTGAGAGTCAATTGAGACAACCACCGGTGCGACAATTACTGCTTAAATTAGATACCACCTTAGCAGAACAGCTTGCAAGTCAGATCCAAGAAAGCATGGGGTTAACAGTCAATGCTTTTGAACCTGAAATAATCTGTGGCTCTGGCTTCAATTTCAAAATGGCTAGTTTTTCTTGTCTCGGTGCTGCATACGTCAAACAATCATTAATAACCGAGCAAAAACAGCTTAAGCAAGATGATACCAAAACAACGAGTCCAAAAAGGGTAGAGGTGTCCTCATGAACACACGTATTAACCTTTATAGGGACGAATTTAAACCCCAGTTTATATGGATCTCTGCAACCAACACGATGGTTTTTGGGCTCATCGCTTTGCTGATTATGGGCGCTACACATTTTGGTTTTTGGCAAGGACAACAAACACGTTTGCAAGAATTGTCAAAGGTGGAAAGTAGTATTGAAGCCAAGAAAAAAGAACTTAAGGAATTAACGGAGCAGCTGATGTTGCGTCAAAAAAATCCTGTTTTGTTGGCTGAGTTAAGTAAACAAAAATTGAGACTGTCGACCGCAAAACACCTCGCTGATAAGCTCAGAAATTTAAGTAAACTCCAAGATAAGCCTTTATCTAGTGCATTAACCTCGTTTGCAGAGGTAAACAATAACGATGTATGGCTAACAACATTTAAAGTTAACGATACCGACATCGTAATAGAGGGCAATATTAATCAGCCTGGTGCACTGCCGACCTGGCTGAAAGCTATTGGCAAAACCGATTTCTTTAATAATCGTGATTTTCGCACTGCCACTGTGTTTAGAGCAGACCAGCAATTGAGCTTTAAGATTGAAAGTAAAGTCTCCCAGAAACAGGCCGCGCAAGGGGAAACCAATGAGTAATTTTACGGATAACCTCGAGGCACGTTTCAATGCTATTTCGGAGCGAGAGCAAAAACTATTGTTTTATGCGGTTCCTTTTGTAATTTGTTTTGTTTTCATTTTAGGGTTAATCGAGCCGACCATTATGCAGACAATTGACACCCGTGATGAAATAAATATCAAAAAGCTTGGCCTCGTTGATGCATCTAACAATGTCGACATAGTGAAAGCCCAGCTCAGCCTGAATCCAGACATGGAAACAAGAAATCAAATTAACGGCGTTAATGAACAAATTGTGATATTAGAAAAACTGTTTGCTAACGAACTAGAGCAACTGGTGCCCCCTTACGCAATGCCTTTAGTACTTGAGCAATTATTAGCTAAAGCGAAAAAGCTGCGATTAATGAGTATGTCCTCTATACCGCCTAGCAATATTTTTAACGATGATGAAAATGCCATTGGTCCTGAATTATTTAAACACGGACTAAAAATTAGATTTGAAGGTTCATTTTTTGATACGCGTGACTTCTTGATCTCGGCAGAACAAATGGGCTGGAAATTACACTGGCGCGAAATTCTGTTTGAAGTGAATGAGTACCCACAAGCGCAAGTTGATATTGAGTTATTTACCTTAAGTAAAAGTGAGGCTTATATCAATGTTAATTAATAAATCGAGTAGGTTCTGTGGTGGTATTGCACTATTAATCACGCTGTTAATTGCACAATTTAGCGTTGCCATGAGGGTGCATGCAGAGACATTAAGTGATCCGATGCGTCCGCCAGGTAAAAGTGAACGCTTGCTCAATCCTGCTGAATCAAAGGTCGATACGTCAATTAATGTCACCGCGGTGTTCAAAAAAAATCAGACATTTTATGCTGTGATTAATAATAATTGGTTAGAAAGAGGTCAAAAAGTGGGCGCGTGGCGCGTGACCGAGATCACCAATTCCGGCGTATTTTTGAAGAATGAGAATGAACCGGAGGCAATGCCTCTACGGTTTTTGGTAAATGAAAAAAGCGATTTTAAGAAGCAGACAAATAATGAATAATTTACGAATCTGCAAAGCATTAAGTCTTTGTTTTATTGCGGTTTCACTGGCAGGGTGTCAAGCACCTGTTAGTAGTCACGTTGAAAAGTCACTGGCCAAAGAGTTAGATGCCCAAATGCGAGCGCCAGAACCTCAACCCAACCCTGAATTAGAGGCTGCGGTATCTGATTACCTGCTTGCTGGCGAGACAGCGAAGCCGAACAATACTCTATTTTTGGCGGATAAATACGACATTAATGCCAGACAAATTGATGCGGTTAGTTTCTTTTCAGGCTTAGTTAAAGACACACCTTTCTCGGTTGCTATGCACCCCGACATAAATGGTCTTATCTCCCTTGACTTAAAACAAGTTGACCTTGAGACAATTTTTGAACTTGTTTCTGACCTCTATGGCTTTCATATCGACCGCATTGGCAATATTTATAAGGTGTTTCCAGCGGGTATTCGCACCGAAACGTTCTCAATTAATTATTTGTTGATGCAGCGCGACGGCAGTACTCAAACCAGTATTATTTCTGGTGGAGTCTCTGAAAATTCGAGTAATAATAACAACAATGGCAACAATAATGGTGGCTCTAACAATTTCAGCGGAAATTCTCAGGTAAGTAACAATCAAGGTGGCAACAATGCTGGAAGGGCCAATGGTTCTAATGGCACCTCAATTACTACACGCACTGAGACGAATTTTTGGGCGAATCTCGAAACCAGTTTGAAAGAAATGCTGGGTACCGAAAAAGGTCGCTCCGTGCTTGTCTCGCCACAAGCGGGTTTAGTTACCGTGCGAGCTTTACCGAGTGAATTAAAGACAATTGGTAATTTCTTGAGCATCTCGGAGGAAAGCTTACAACGCCAAGTTATTATTGAGGCGCGCATCTTGGAAGTGATATTAGACGATGAATATCAACAAGGTATTAACTGGACGCAAGTACTCTCTAGTGCTGGTAGCACAGATCTCAATTTCTCTACTTCAGCTGGGAATTTTGCAAACGATGTAACAGCTTCCTTAGGTGGCCTCACAAGCTTGTCTTTCTTAAATAAAGATTTTAGTGGCGTGCTTAACTTGTTAGACACACAAGGCAAGGTGCAAGTACTTTCAAGCCCACGCGTGACGGCAATTAATAATCAAAAAGCCGTTATTAAAGTAGGTAACGACGAGTATTTTGTTACCGATGTGTCTACCTCAAACACGATCACGGCAAGTTCAACCTCGATTACACCTGATATTGGTTTAACGCCTTTCTTCAGTGGTATTGCACTTGATGTAACACCACAAATTGACGCCAACGGCAGTATTTTATTGCATATTCATCCGTCTGTCATTGAAACACAAGAGCAAGAAAAAGTGATTACATTGAACGAAGAGCAATATATTTTGCCTTTAGCTCAGAGCACTATTCGGGAATCAGACACCATTATTCGGGCAATGTCGGGCGAAATTGTGGTTATTGGCGGTTTAATGCAGTCGATTATCACAACAGAAAACTCACAAACACCGTTGCTAGGTGATATCCCGATTTTGGGTAACTTATTCAAAAGCAAACGTGAAAAAGAAACCAAAAAAGAACTTATTATTTTGCTGAAGCCAACCGTCGTTGGCAAAAACACCATGCGTCAGCAAATTGAAACCAGTCGTGCACAAATGGCCGATTGGTTGTACGTGGAATAATCATGTATTTATATCACTTTGGTATCAGAGAATTGCCTTTTACGCTCACCCCAAATACGAGTTATTACTTTGGGCTACCGAGTCATAAAGAAGCAATTGAAGTATTGTCCACGGCACTTAAAAGTGGCGAAGGATTCATCAAAGTGACGGGTGAAGTAGGCGCGGGTAAAACACTTATTTGCAGAAAGCTTCTAAACGAACTTCCTGATGGATTTGTCACTGCCTATATTCCAAACCCATATTTATCGCCGGCTGAATTACGTCGTTCAGTAGCAGCGGAGTTAAACGTCAAATTACCGGAGGGAACTGACCAGCAAGAGTTCACTCAATTGATTCAGCGGCGTCTGTTCGAAATTCATAAGCAACAAAAAAATGCCGTCCTTATTATCGACGAAGCACAAGCGTTACCGGATGAAAGTATCGAAGCGCTTCGTCTAATGACGAACTTAGAGACAGAATCACAAAAACTGTTGCAAGTTGTTTTGTTTGGACAACCTGAATTGGACGACAAACTAAAGCAACCTAAACTACGCCAGTTACTGCAGCGCATCACCTTTTCTTATAAATTAAAATTAATGGATGCTGACCAGCTCTATCAATATGTTCGCCACAGAATGGCTGTCGCTGGTTATCGAGTAGAAGGCTTGTTTGATGAAGCCTGTTGTGAGCTATTACATAAAGCCAGCGGCGGTACGCCAAGAATAGTCAACGTGTTGTGTCATAAATCACTCATGTTAGCTTATGGTGAAGGCGTGCAAAAAATCACATTAAACCATGTAAGAGCTGCTATTGGCGACACTGAAGCCACCTGCCCTAATGGTAAAAAAAGACCATGGGCTTGGTTGACAACCTCACTTTTTATTGCAGCCTCGGTCGTGTTGTTGGTGCTCACAAACAGCCCTGAGAATGTTAACTTGGTAAATTTGGGTTTAGGTTGGGTTAAATGAGTGTTGTAAATAAAATGCTTAAGGATCTTGAACAACGGGGCAATAAATCAGTTTACGAAGCTGATTATGTGCCTATGGAAACCCATATAGCAAGGTCACGAAAGTTTTATGTTGGTACTTTGGTGCTTGTCATCGTCACTGGTGCAATGACGTGGTTCTTGTTGCCAAAGCAGAGTATTGACGAAAAGGGCGATTCAATGGTCAGTGCTGCGTCCAACTTAATTACCCTGCCAGTGAATGAGTCTCCAGGTGCCGGTACTGACAGATTGTTACAAGAAATACCTGATAGTTCTCAAGAGCAGATCGTCTCAAGTGAACTTGATAAGGCCACGCTAATTAGTTTAGAAAGCGCAAAGCGGGCGGCAGCGGCTACCGCAATTGCAGAAGCCAAATTGGCAGAAGTGAACCGAGAGCTAGAACAGCAGATACAGCGTGTCACGGCAAAGGCGGCAGACATTCAGCAAGCAGAACAAAAAGTGGCCTTAGCAGCTCCAACAATACAGCAACCAGAGCAGCAACCAGAGCAGCAACCAGAGCAGCAAATAAAAGCCCAAATAACAGATACCGACACTGCCGTTCAAGTTAAGCTCAAAACCGCAACTGAAGTGGCCAAGTTCGCGATCGAAAAGCCGGTTTTCAACGTGACTCCAAGCAATAAGAGTGCCTCTACTCACCGTATGTTAGAGCAACGCATTCAGTTATCACTAAAGAATGGTGATACCGCAACAGCAATCAAGGACCTCAATAGTTTAATTGCGTTGGAGCCAAGAAACGCCAGTGCTCGAAAACGCCTGGCGAGTCTTGAGTTCGCTCAAGGCAATCCAACCAGAGCTGCGTTTTTATTGGATCAAGGTATTAAGTTGTTACCCCACGATAGCAGTGTGCGGCTAATGCAGGCGCGTTTGCTGTTTCGTGAAAATAGAAATACGCAAGCGCTAACATTGCTTATTGAGCACCCTAAAAACATGATTGCAGATGATGAGTTACTTAGCTTTCGTGCCGCACTTGCCGAAAAACAAGAAGATTACGCAACGTCTTTACAAGATTATGCCGTTTTACTGCAACGCCAGCCAGACAATGCACGTTGGATGCTGGGCTTGGCAATTAGTCAAGACAAGCAAAAAATGCATGCACAAGCCGTTGTTACTTACAGAAAAGTCAAATCATCGAATCAGTTATCAACTCAGGTTGTCAGCTTTGTTGATGGACGCTTAGCAGCTTTGGTAGGGTCATAAAATATGAAAATTCGATTAGGTGACTTGTTAGTCCAAAATAATTTAATTAATGATGAACAATTGAAAACAGCGCTGTCAGAACAGCGTCAATCGGGTCGTAAGTTAGGTGCAACCTTGATTACCCTGAATATGGTAAGTGAAGGGCAATTACTTGAGTTGTTATCAAAGCATTTAAATGTCCCCTTGATTAATATAGATGATTATCGTGTCGACCCCGAGGCGGTTAAGTTGCTTCCAGAAATTCAAGCGCGCAGATACCGTGCACTGGTGCTGGATGATAAAGGCGACAGGTTACTGGTGGGCATGAGTGATCCGGGCGATATAAATGCAGTGGATGACCTCACTAACCGCCTACCTAAACCAATTGAAATAGCCGTGGTTAGCGAAACGCAGTTATTTGCAGCTTACGAAAACTTTTACCGCAAAACCGAAGAAATTGCCTCATTCGCACAAGAATTAGCGGAAGAGTATGACGATTCACAAGACTTTGAACTTAATATTGGTGTTGATGGCGAACAAGATACCGCCGTTGCTAAACTGCTACATTCTATATTTGAAGATGCAGTCCTAGCTAAGGCATCGGATATACATATTGAACCTGAAGAAAATCAACTGCGCATTCGCCAGCGTGTTGATGGTCAGTTGCAAGAAACGGTCATACCCGAGCGCAACATTGCAGCAGCATTGGTGCTGCGATTAAAACTGATGTCGGGTCTGGATATCTCAGAGAAGCGTTTACCGCAAGATGGTCGTGCGCAGATAAAAATAAAAGGTCGCGTTATTGATGTTCGTTTATCGACTATGCCGGTGCAAAACGGCGAGTCAGTGGTAATGCGCTTACTTGACCAATCAGAGGGTATTTTAACACTAACTCAAACAGGTATGCCGCCAAGTATCGTTAAGCGATATAGAAGGCTATTGCAACGACCGCATGGCATGATCCTGGTCACCGGGCCAACGGGTTCAGGTAAAACTACCACGTTATATGGTTCACTGTCTGAGCTGAATAAGCCACACTCAAAAATAATTACAGTTGAAGACCCGGTTGAATACCGACTACCACGGATTAACCAAGTACAAGTTAATCCCAAAATTGACTTAACATTTTCGCGCGTTCTCAGAACTACGCTTCGCCAAGATCCTGATATTATTATGGTCGGTGAAATGCGTGACAAAGAAACTGTCGAAATTGGTCTTCGAGGCGCATTAACCGGTCACTTAGTGCTCTCTACTCTGCACACTAATGACAGTATTAGTAGTGCTATTCGTTTACTGGATATGGGTGCTCCTGGTTATTTAGTTGCCAGTTCACTGCGGGCAATAATCGCGCAACGACTCGTGCGACGTATATGTGATAACTGCAGTGTGGATGAAGAAGTCTCTAAGGAAGCTCATTTTTGGCTTAAAACGCTCAACGAAGACATCTCTAATATTACATTCAAAAAAGGCGCAGGCTGTCAAAAATGTAACCAAAGTGGTTATCGTGGACGTGTTGGTGTATTTGAATTACTCGAAATGACTGAAGCCATGATGAGTGCGTTAAAAAATAACGATACAAGTGCTTTCTCAGATGCTGCGCGCCTTAGTCCTGACTATAAACCATTGGCCCATTCGGCATTACTTTACGCCAAAGAGGGAATTACGAGTATTGATGAGGTCTTAAAACTGGTCGAAATGGTCGGTGATATGAAAGATGAAGACGATATCGAACACGCGGCAGAGGATGACATCCCCGCGGCGTTAATTCCACAACCTGAACCCGCACAGTCGAAGCTGTCTGATAGTCTGCAAAACGATTTTGGTCCATCAGGTTTATCACTCGAGGATGATAACTAATGGCCTTCTTTGCTTACAAGGGACGGGAGCAAGGCGGTGTGCTGGTTGACGGAACGATCGACGCGAGTGACGCCGCAACCGCCGCAAAAATGCTGACGACAAGGAATATCATCCCTGTTGATATTAAGGCGGTATCCAGTAAGTTGGAAAAAAAGGAAGGATCCAGTGATTTCGGCTTATTTGTTCCGCAAATCAGTATTGACGATTTAGTTATTTTTGCTCGCCAAATGCACTCATTGGCAAAAGCCGGTATACCCATTATTCGGTCTGTTGCTGGATTGGCGAATACAAACTCAAAACGTATGCGCCATGCACTTAACGCCGTTATTGAACAATTAGAACGTGGCCGAAATTTATCTTCTGCACTTGCTCAGCACCCAAAAATTTTCAATCAACTTTTCGTCAGCGTGGTGCACGTAGGCGAAAATACAGGTCGTTTGGATGATGCTTTTATGCAACTTGCACAATACCTGCAGAGAGAACAAGAAACTCGTAAACAGATAAAAGCAGCAACACGTTATCCCATGTTTGTCGTATTTGCCCTATTCGCAGCCCTCATTGTTATGAATATTTTTGTTATTCCTGTATTTGCCGGTATGTTTGAAAAGTTTGATGCCGAGTTGCCTGCTATGACCTTGTTTTTAATAGGAATGTCTAACTTCTTTGTTACCAAGTGGTGGGTCCTGATTATCCTTGGTATGGTATGTTTTTTCATAACAAGGCGCTATCTTGATACTAAACAAGGGCGTTACAAATGGGATAAGTTAATACTAGAGGTTCCATTGGTGGGTTCGATCATAGAACGCTCTTTGTTAGGTCGCTTTGCTCGCAGTTTTTCTATGATGCTAAAAGCGGGGGTGCCATTAACGACAGCATTGAATTTAGTTGCTGATGCGGTCAGTAATAGTTACATGAGAAAAGCCATCCTTGGTATGCGTCAACGGATTGAAAAAGGTGAAAATTTGTCTCGTGTAGCCCAGTCCAGTGGTTTGTTTACGCCATTGGTTATGCAAATGATTAATGTAGGTGAAGAAACGGGTCGTGTTGACGAGTTGTTGAAGGAAGTCGCTGAGTTTTATGAGCGCGAGGTTGAATATGACTTAAAGAGTCTAACCTCAAAGATAGAACCTATTTTGATAGCCATTGTGGCAGCTATGGTGTTGGTATTGGCGTTAGGCATATTCACACCTATGTGGGACATGATGAGCGTTGTGCAAGGTAAATAATGTCAAGCAGGCTGTTTCGCTTCGTGTGCGTGCTAATTGTCATCATGATGATAGCGGCGGGTCTTTACAAAAGCCTGTTGAGCGGCAATCGCGATACATGGCAAAACGTGGGTTTTGAAAATGTACAAGCAGCGATGGAGAAAGGCTTAGCTCAGATGCACTGGCAGTGGCAGTTCGAAGGTCGACCGAATTCGATTTTGTATGGAACGTCAAATGCTAAACGCGTTGAGCGTATTGAAATTAATAACAAAGGTTGGCCTGATTTGGCACAATCTAACGGAGCTTGCAGTGCTTTTTTAAATATATTTGCAGGCTCAGTAGTAGTTGAAGTAGGGGCCTTAGAACTTGATGTCAATGTTGAGAAACAGTTAGGTATCAAAATTGAGTTGATAGTACTACAGAGCGTTAATGACTCAAGCGAACTAGTCGATATATGTCGTTATAGTCGAAAAGGTCAAAAGTTTGAATATCATCTTGGCACAGGAAATGTGTTTTAAGATCCAATTGAATTAAATGGTAGGAGACATCATGGCAACGGTTAACGATCTGAAACAACAAGGCTTTACGCTAATAGAACTGATTATTGTTGTTGTTATTCTTGGGCTTCTAGCAGCAACGGCAATACCGCGCTTCTTGGATGTGCCCAAAGATGCTGAAGATGCCACTGTTGAGGGCGTTGCGGGTGGTTTTGCGACAAGCGTTGGTTTGGTTCGCGCGCAGTGGGAAATCGAAGGTCGGCCGCAGGACAACAACGATAACAATTTGAGTTTTGTGACCATTGAAGGGCTTTTAATTGGTGTCGATAGTGATACCGGTTATCCAACGGGTCAATTAAATAATGATACCAGTTCTGAAGACGACAGCATGAGTCGCTTGGACTGTGAAAGTATCTTTAACCTAATTATGCAGAGTGCACCAACGATTACGTCAACCTGGAGTACGCAGGCAGTAAAAGATTTTCGATACTTCACGAATGTGAATGAAAATGCAGGTTCGGGTGGTAACGATGTTTGTCATTACTATCTCACTCAAACTGTAAAGAACAACACTAATGAGCCGACTACCACGGATGTAGGGAACGGCTTTGTTTATGACCCACGGATTGGTCAGGTGATTGTATTTAGTAATAACTAGATAAATAGACATTACTCCATATTGTTATAACGTTTTAACTTTTAAATTTAATAAAAACATCCAATTCGAAGGAATTATTATGAAAAACCAAATGAGCAAGCAAAAAGGCTTCACGTTAATCGAACTAATCATTGTTATCGTGATACTAGGTATACTGGCTGTAACTGCAGCGCCCCGTTTTATTGACTTGCAGGCTGATGCTCGTGCAAAAACCCTTGAAGGTGTTAAAGCAGCTTTACAAGGTGCTTCACAGCTGGTCTATGCTAAAGCGGCTATCGCTGCCCAGCAAACCTCTGCAACGGCTACAACCACACTTTCCTCAGGTGTGACCTTGGCTACTGTGTATGGTTACCCATCGGCAACGGCTATAACGGGTGCGGCTGATGCTGAGGCCGAAGTAGCTAAATTCTTAGATTTGAGCACGGACGACTTTGACATTACTGATCCAACGACGCCTGCAACTAGTTTCATTATCACTTTTACGGGAAAACTAGTCGGTGACGCATGTTATGTTGCTTACACAACGGCAGCCTCGGCAAGTGCTCCACCACTTATTGATACAGTGTCAACTGGTTGCTAATTAAGTAAGCTAATGAAATGACAATGTTAAGGCACTTATCGGTTCCTAAATACACAAAAGCTCAAGGCGGGTTTACCCTCCTTGAGCTTGTTGTTGTGATGATTATTCTTGGTATTTTAGCTGTCTATGCTGCACCTAAGTTCAGCGGTGCTGGCGGCTATTCTGAATATACTTATCAAAACCGACTTATATCCGTGTTACGCAATATGCAAATTAGAGCCATGCAGGATTCACGTCCTTTGTTTTGTCATCGAATAAATTTTATTAACACAAGTAGCCAAGTCGGCTTCGGTCCTGCCTCAAGTAATTATGCATCAGGCAACGAATCGGGTACTTGCGCTAGTTCCATTGATTATAGCTCCCCAGAATATTTAAGAACCTCGGCTACAGAAATACTAGAAGCAAACGTATTAATGACTGCCTTTGATGGCTCAACATCTATTGGTGCTATTGATTTTGATTCCTTTGGTTCGCCACAAACAACCGCATCTAATTGCAGTGCCGGATGCACGATCACTTTTACTGGCGTGGCCGCTGCACAAGTTTGTATTAAATCGGAAGGCTTTATTCATGCGTGTTAATTTAGCCAATCAAACTCAGCTTGCGCGCTCTGTATCTATCAGAGCACAGCGTGGTTTCACCTTGATTGAACTGATTGTGGGTATTGTTATTTTTTCAATCGCCATGGTTTTGGTGGTTAGTTTTTTACAACCGCAAGTGAAAAAGGGTATTGATCCTATTTGGCAAGTACGAGCTGCGTCGTTAGGGCAATCGTTGAGTAATGAAATTTTAGCCAAATCCTTCGACCAACACTCAAATCAGGTTGGCGGCATGCTGCGATGCAATGAAAGCGTATTAGAACCGGCAGTGCCTTGCACCAGCAGCGATGATCTTGGTCCTGACGCTGGCGAGGATCGTGGCTCATTCAATGACGTTGATGATTACCACGGACTTAATGTTACTGGGGTATTGATTTTAAATTCACTGGGCTTAACTACCAACGTAGATGGTGTCAACATTTATGCCGGCTTTACTGCCCAAGTTAGCGTGTTCTACGATCAGAACTTTGACGGCATTAATGACGCAGACCTCGACCAAGATGGCGTTTTGGAGGACCCCGCATATGTTGCAAACAAGAAACTGGTGGCAGTCACTATTACAACGCCCGGTGGTGAGCGCATCAGAATGACAAGCTTAAAGGGTAATTTTTAATGGTTACTGCAAGAGCAAAACTTAGCAATAAAGACGGATTTACCTTAGTTGAATTAGTCGTGGTGTTGGTTGTATTAGCGATTGTGTCGGTCGGTATGGCCCGCTTTATTCGCTCATCTACGCAAATTTTCATTGACGCTAGCGAGCGTGAACAATTGTTGCGAGAAGGCAGCTTTGCGGTTGAACGAATTAATCGCGAAATTTCGGCGGCAGTGCCAAATTCAGTTCGACTCACGGGCAACGCTTCGGTTCATTGTCTGCAGTTTGTGCCAATCCGTTGGAGCTCATTTTACCTAACGCTGCCACTGACGCCAAGCAGTGATCGTGAAATCGATATTATCGAAATGCAAGACCTTGCTGGTAATGTGTTTTCCCCCGATGCAGGAAGTGACTATGTATTGGTTTATCCAACAAGCTCCAATGACGTGTATTCAAATACGAGCAATCGACGTCAGCTAATTAACGCCTGTAGCGACGATGGTGATGGCAATTGCGAAACCAACGATGATACTGACAGCGTGGTCCAACTGACAGTGGATGGCGCATTTTCCCAAGCTAGCCCTGCAAGACGTATTTATATTGCCAATTCAGCGGTAAATTACTGCGTCCGAAATAATGCGATTTATCGCCATGAGTCAGCTATCTCGGCAACCCAAACAACCTTTAGTAGCGGGGGCGTGTTGATGGCAGAAAACCTAGCCAATCAATTAAGTGCAAACCCTAATGCAGCAAATTCTAATAGTAAAAATCCGTTCAGAATTGTTGATGCTTCTTTGCGCCGAAATGCGTACACACAAACCCAGTTTATTTTTACCCGAGATGGTGAAAACATGACGTTTACTCAGGAGATACATGTTCCCAATGTCCCTTAGTAAAAGTATAAAAAATACACATGCTGTGCAGTCACTACGCTATCGCAATAATAGACTTCGTTCGGCTCAGCACCAGCATGGCAGTATGATTGTGATGGCCTTGTTTGCCATTATCGTTTTGACGCTATTAGCTGGCACGCTAGTTAATATGATCAGTACGTCGTCCAACTCAATCCTGTATGAAGTGTATGGCGTGCGTGCAAAAAATGCAGCGCAGGTAGGTATTCAAGAATTAGCTATGGCCTCCTTTCCGCTCGGAACGGGCCCACAACAATGCAATCAAGTTATTGCAAACTCCGCCACCTTTGGATCAATTGCTGGATTTCAGGCTTGTGAGTTTAGTGCAAGATGCACCACAACAGATATTAACTTTAACGGTGAAGACTATCGTTATTATCGCTTTTCGAGCTCAGGAAGCTGCGGATTCAATGGCATTGTTGTGAGTCGCACATTGTCAGTTGACGCTATGCAAGAGAATTAGAATATGAAAAACCAGAGTTTACAAAGCCTTAAAATAATAGCAATAAGCTTATTATTTATGGTTCCGACAGAAGTCATGGCTGTAACTTGCCTCGATGTTTTTCCAACGGTATTGTCATCTTCGGCAAATAATGGAAAAGTTAAGTTTGAGCAGGAGGTTCGTATTGATGGAACCAACGGTACAATCGATATTAGTATTGATGAAGATCAAACCAGCGGCTCAGCGTTAAGTTGTGTATCTCAACAATGCCAAGACTCAGGGACTAGGGCCAATGCATTGACCTTACCCAATTTTCAGAAGTCGAGCTCAAATCAAGACGAGAAAGCTGATAACGGCGACTCACTCAATATTCCTCAGGGCTCATATCATAAAGTTGAAGCAAAGTATCAAGCGAGTATACGCTTTACTCAAAACAGCCAAGATACCTTTATCAAAGAATTAAAAGCAGATGAGAGTTCAACGATCACATTCGATGCCGGTGTTTATTGGATTGAGAAAATCACGCTTAAATACCGAGCAAATATTGTAATTAACGGCAACGACAAAGTCATTTTAATAACCAAAGAAAAAGAGTTAAACAACAATGAGGTGTCTTACAACGTCAACGGAACCGCAGACCAGCTAGTAATAGTCGCCTATGAAGATGTCGAGTTTGGGTATAAAACCAGTCTTAAGGGCTTCATTTATGCAGACAAAAAAATCGAGCTAGAAAATGACAGTGCTTTTGAAGGCGCAATACATTCTGACGATATTAAGTTTAAGTACAAGGCATCCATTAATGACGCTCGTTCAACTATTGAGAGTGCTAACTTTAATGGTCTATGTACGGTAAGTCCGACCTCTAATCTCAGCGGTAACTTGATTATTGATAACACTTTTGAGGCTTACCTTTCGACTGATGATTCTGTGCAAGGTGTTTTTCTTAGTTCAGGAAATAACTGGCAAACCACTTATACGTTGCTAAGTCAGTTAACGCCAGGACAGGATTATTATTTACATATTAAAGCTGAAGACACGGGTGGAGCTGCGGGTTTTCTGGGCGATTTTGAAATAACGGGCACAGAACATACATTTTCTAATGGTCTTACTACCCTGACAACTAATACCACTGACTGGACGGTGAGCACCATCGGTTGGAATAATTATCAAACGCCGAACTCTTATGGTTCGAACGGATCTGCGCCGTGGGGAACAAGATCGAGTATAGATGCAAATGCCGAATGGATATGGTCATCAAATAATAACGACGATAATGCCACTTACTTTTCAACTCATATTATGGTGCCACCACTAGAGCCGTTGCTTGATTATCGTTTTGATGAATGCAGCTTAAATGGAGTGTCTGGAGATATTGTTGATCAAACAGGTAATTTCAATGGCGGGTCTAATGGCGTTTCAGACCCGATAGACGACGCAGTAATAAATAAATCTCTCGATTTAAGCGCAACTGATATCAGTGATTGGATTAGTGTTCCGAGCAGTGTAATTGATGGTATAGATGATTTCTCAATAGCGGTGTGGTTTAAAACGTCGGTAACGAAGTCTCAACAAGAAATACTACACGCACTTGGCAGTGATACTAATGACGACGAGTTAGAAATTTTCTTAAAGGACAGCAATATTGTTTATGTGAAAGTAAAGGGTAGCAGTGAAGAGCTTCTCAGTACTATCAACCTGACTGATGACAACTGGCATCACATGGTGCTCACAAGAGTTGGCCAAGATGTCTGCTTGTTTATAGATGGTGCCCAGCAACAATGCAAAAATAGTGTTAATTCTGGAATATTGTCAGTAACTAATGCAAATGCGATAGTGATTGGGCAAGAACAGGATGCTTTTGGTGGCAGTTTTACTGACGCGCAAAGCTTTGTTGGACAGTTAGATGAATTTAAAATTTTTGGCAAGAAAATCGCTGATATACAAATTTATAATATGTATCAAAACGAATTAGCCGGTAACAATTATGATGCTAGTCTGCGAGATGCGGTGCAGTGTGCCAATATTTGTTACGCTACCCCGGGTGAGTTAAACACCGTTGGCATTAGAATTGACGGCAGCAACGGAGCTGATGTGTCGCAGATAACCTCGACATCTCAAGCGTTAGAAATCCGGGCTGCTTGGCTTGCTGCAGGATCACCAGCATCAGGTTTGATAGATACTGGCAGGTATAATGTTGCCGCAAGTGGTTCAAGCACAGTTGACCGTATTGACTTTGGTGGAAGTCCTAGGAACTTTGCAGGCACGTTACCTTATCCGGGTATAGCGGGGGTTGGAGACGAGAGCTATTCAGATTTCTTAGTCCATACTGCCGGAACAATGAGTCTCGAGGCTGGGGAATACACAATCTATGTTGAGAGTGATGATGGCTTCAGTTTTGTGATGGATACACTGTCTGGCGACACTGTTTCATTTATTAAATTTGGTAAATCAAGCGCCGGTGCAGCAAACGAACTCCGGTTTGAAGGATCAACTGGCAATGCAAGCTCCGGCGGCTCTTTTACGTTAAGTCAATACTCTGTGTTTGAGATTGCAGCCGTATTTTTTGAACGTGGAGGCGGCGATTTTTTAGAAGTATCTATAATTAACGATACTATTACCTCCACCACAGGGACAGACTATGAAATTTTGCGCAACGGTGCTGTCAGCGATAAGGTAAAGTTTGGTCAATGCGCCTCGCCAGGGGCCCTATTAGAGTATCGTTTTGAGGAGAATACTTGGACTGGTAGCGCGGGTGAAATCATAGACAGCAGCGGCAACGGCTATAATGCAACGGTTATCAGCAATTCCATACCTGAAGTTACCGCTCCAGCCGTGGCTGGTAATCCTGGAACGTGTGGTTATGCAAGTCAAAACGATGGTTCCATTCAAGTCACGGGATTGCCATTAGATACGACTACGGCGGGCGTGAAAACGACAGTAACATTCTGGATGAATTGGGATGGAACAAACAATGTTATGCCGATGGGGTGGAGCATGCATGACGTTTGGATGAGAGACGGTGCAATAGGATTTAATACTGCTAATAGCGATCTTTATGGTATTTCAAGTGCGAATCTGGCTAACGTATGGCGCCATGTTGCGCTTGAATTTACCAATGGCAGTGTTACTAGTAATCGCATATATATAGACGGCGCAGAACAAGCCTTATCACAGCAAATAGGAACGCCAAATAATACCAACGCTATCGTTAATTCAGAAATGCGTGTTGGAGGCTGGTCCAACACTGGCGGATTTAATTTTCACGGTTTACTAGATGAGTTCAGAGTATACGAAGGCGCCCTGAGCCAAGCTCAAATTCAGATAATCATGGGCGAAACACATACTTGTAATGACCCTGTCATACACCATTATGAAATTGTTCACGATGGCCAAGGTTTAACCTGTGATACGGAATTGGTTGTTGTGAATGCATGTGCGAATGCCAGTTGTTCAACGTTAAGTACGCAGCCTGTCACGCTTGATTTTCTTGTTGACGGCACGGTGATAAGTTCGCCGGCATTCACTGGCAGTACCACCGTTAGCGTCAATAATACCGATGTTGAGACGGTAAGCTTTTCACTATCAAGCACCTCAATTACAGCTTCTAACTCAGTAGTATGCGACGATAGCAGCGGCAGTTCTTGTGAGATGGAGTTTACTAATGCGGGTTTTAGGTTTCTCTCCGGTGCAGGAAATGAGACGACCTTACCTAATCAAACTTCAGGCGCTGTCTTCAGTGACACGTTAAAGCTGCAAGCCGTGCAAGACGAAAATGGTGTATGTACTGGCTTATTTACCGGTAATCATGATATTGACTTATCGCAAGAAAATGTCGAACCAGGCGGTACCAATGGTCTTAATTTTACTGTTGATGGTGCTATTATCGCGAAACACTCAAGCGTCAGCAGCACTACATTGAACTTTGGTGCCCAGAGTATTGCTATTATACCAACCCCGATATATCACGATGCAGGACAAATTCGTTTACGTGCAAGGTATGATCAGGCCAGCGTGACAATGCTATCGGGCAGTAGCAATACGTTTTGGGTCAGTCCCGCCGAACTTCAGGTTAGCGCATCGTTAGGGGGAACTGCACTAAATGCAGCTACCGCAAATGCAACGGTGACCCATGAAGCCGGTGGAGATTTCGATCTAAGGGTAACGGCCTTAAATAGCCTTGGCGTTATTACACAGAATTATTCACCCGGACAAATACAGTTAATGCTGACTCGCATTGGCCCAATATTAACAGGTAGTGTGGACGGTAATCTGCGCTATGGAGGGGGCAGCATGATAGCCGCGAGCGTCAGTCCTGCGTTTCAGAATGCAACTCTTACTGCTTTTTCATCTGGGGTGTCTGCATATAATGCAGCGCAATATTCAGAAGTAGGTTTGCTTAACCTAGATATTCAAGACAGCAATTATGCCAGTGCTAATATTGTTATTCCTGCTACGGCAATCAATATTGGTCGTTTTATTCCTGATTACTTTACCCAAACAGTCGTCGATGATGGTTATTTTATTGCCACATGCAATGCGTCAACAGCATATGCTGCGTACAGCGGTCAAATGGACGAAGCTAGCAATAGCATGGGTGCTATTTCATACTTAAGTAATCCCATCTTGGCCATTACGGCCTACAACAAACAAGGCAATATTACCCAAAACTATTACCAGGACAGTCAGGGTAGTAGCAATGATTACATGAAGCTCAGTGCTTCAAATATTAACTTGATTACCCCGACCTTTGACGAAATAGCGGTAGGCGTTGATAGTAACAAACTTCCCTTAACGGCCAGTGTGAATACAGGTACCTTGAGTCAAACTAACTTGACCGCGTTATCTAGTGGTGCTGCATTACCCAAAGGCGTGCTGCACTATCAATTATCAGGTGCCGACCACTTTTTCTACAACCGATCTGCTAACGCATTAGTCGCTCCATTTACATCGGATATCAATTTTTCTGTCGCGAATATTACAGATACTGACAATGTAGGCGTAACAACCACAGTTGATGCGTCACCAACAGGTGTTGAAATTCGATTTGGTCGTTTGCTATTGGAAAATAGCTTTGGACCGGAAACTTCAAATTTCCCGCAACCGATGCAAATTGAACACTTTGATGGTACTACGTTTGTTGCCACCCCGGATGACAATTGCGCTGGTTACGATGCAGGTAAAATATCACTTACCCATATTAGCTTAGATCCTGGACTGACCAATGTACTTGGCGGAATGGGACGTTTCCTTAGCGGTAAAACCCAGATAATTGAATTGCAAGCTCCGGGTGCTGGAAATCAAGGTCAGATAGGTGTGTCATATGACGCCTATGATTGGTTTAAATATGATTGGGCCGACGACGGTGCTTATGATAACAGTCCTTCAGCTGTCGCCACATTTGGTATTTTCCGTGGAAACGATCGCACAATACACTGGCGCGAAGTCTTTAACGATTAGAAGCCTCTAGCGATTAGACGTCTTTACCGTTTTTGAAGTCATTAATGACTAAATTTTGCAGGCATTGCTTGCCCTTATCACAAGGCGTTGGTAAAATTAGCGAATTAGCCCTATAATTCTGTTCTAACTGCCCACTAGTTCTTTTTTCAACTGAATTTGTGGTCCCAAAAAATAACAAAAATAACGCAAAGGCATTCCATGTTTAAAAAGCTTCGAGGCATGTTCTCAAACGACCTTTCGATCGATTTAGGTACCGCGAACACGCTTATCTACATAAAGGATCAAGGTATTGTCCTCAACGAACCATCAGTAGTGGCTATACGCCAAGAGCGAGCAGGTGGTCCAAAAAGTGTGGCTGCAGTAGGCCACGAAGCGAAGCAAATGCTGGGCCGAACGCCGGGAAACATCAAGGCTATTCGACCTATGAAAGACGGCGTTATTGCCGATTTTTACGTGACCGAAAAAATGCTTCAACATTTTATCAAGCAAGTCCACGATAATAACTTCCTCAGACCAAGTCCTCGCGTCTTGGTTTGCGTGCCGTGCGGTTCAACGCAAGTCGAGCGCCGTGCAATTCGCGAGTCAGCATTGGGTGCTGGTGCTCGTGAAGTTTACTTAATTGACGAGCCAATGGCTGCTGCTATTGGTGCTGGCTTGCCTGTATCTGAAGCAACCGGTTCAATGGTTGTCGATATCGGCGGTGGTACAACCGAAGTGGCTATCATTTCTTTGAATGGTGTGGTGTATTCTTCATCAGTCAGAATTGGCGGTGATAAATTTGACGAAGCTATCATTAACTACATCCGCAGAAATTTTGGGTCGCTCATTGGCGAAGCTACCGCAGAGCGAATTAAGCACGAGATTGGTACTGCCTATCCTGGTGAAGAAGTAAGAGAGATTGAAGTTCGCGGCCGTAATCTTGCGGAAGGCGTTCCTCGTGGCTTTATTCTTAACAGCAACGAAATTTTGGAAGCACTACAAGAACCATTGTCAGGGATCGTCAGTGCAGTTATGGTTGCCTTAGAGCAGTCTCCACCAGAACTTGCATCGGATATTTCCGAACGTGGCATGGTGCTAACGGGTGGTGGTGCATTGTTAAAAGATCTCGATCGTTTATTAATGGAAGAAACCGGTATCCCAGTCGTTATTGCTGATGACCCTCTTACCTGTGTTGCTCGTGGTGGTGGTAAAGCATTCGACATGATTGATTTACATGGTGGCGACTTATTTAGTTATGAATAAGGTCTGGCGTTAGCCTTTATCTTAATATGAATGAAGTTTTTGCTCGTGGCCCAAGTTTATTTGTTAGATTAGCTATTATTTTGGTGCTATCCCTTGGCGCCATGATTGTAGATACCAAAGTGGCTAACTTTGCCACGGTAAGAACTTATCTGAACTCAATGGTAAGCCCGCTGCAATACATTGCGAACTTGCCAGGTGCGATGCTGAGCTGGAGTGCAGATCGTTTTAGTTCGCGCCAAACACTGCTAAAAAACAATGAAAAACTAACCAACCAAGTTACCTTGATGAGCGAGCAACTCCAGCGGTTTCGCATATTAGAACAAGAAAATAAAAACTTGCGCAAACTGCTTGATGCGCCAGTGCGCGACAGCATGCACAAGATGATCACTGAACTTATGGCCGTTGATACCAGTCCCTACAGCCATCAAATTGTGATAAATAAAGGGGCCTTAGATGGTGTTTTCCTGAGTCAGTCAGTGTTAGATGACAGCGGCATTGTTGGTCAAATATCTGAAGTTGGCACCACCAATAGTAGGGTGTTATTAATATCTGACGTTACGCATGCTATCCCCGTTAGAATTGAGCGTAACAATGTGCGTTTTATCGCCGTAGGTGACGGTAGCCTAGATTCCCTGCAACTGCAGCATGTGCCTCACAGCGCAGATATTGAAGAAGGCGATATACTTGTCTCATCTGGACTCGGAGAGGTTTTCCCTGAAGGTTATCCAGTTGGCACAATCACTAAAATTATACGCAACGAAAGTAGACCTTTTGCAGAAGTCACTGCAACACCATTTGCAAAGTTAGATCGTATAAAATACCTATTGCTCCTTTGGCCTCAAGAAACGGCTCCAGCAGGTGCTATTGCGCCAGATATGATATTAACTAATGCGGTATCGCCTCAAGACACAGAGGGGACGCTGTGAAGTTAAATCAGACGCTGATCCCGGCAAGCATCATTGTGGCGTTTATTTTGCAAATTATGCCGATGCCTGCATCTATTGATGTTTATCGACCGGATTGGTTGTTATTACTGTTATGTTATTGGACGATGGCGCTACCCAACCGAGTTGGTGTCGGCGCAACCGCTATTTGTGGGGTGGTTTTAGATGTGCTTTATGGCACTTCTTTGGGCGTGCATAGTTTTGCAATGGTCATTCCGGTGTATTTAGTTGCCGCTAACTATCAACGTTTTAGAAACTACAGTGTGGTGCAGCAAGCCATCATGATTTTTATCTTATCGATGCTCTATCATATGCTTGTTTACTGGCTACAATATTGGTTAACTGGCGTGCAGTTTAGATTCGAGTTTTTGTGGCCGGTTATCACATCTGTATTTTTGTGGCCTTGGTTGTTCTGGTTTCTAAGACGTTACCGCAGATTACTCCGAGTCACCTAATATGCCTAACTTGAGTGACTTACCTAAAGTCATCCTAGCGTCGGCCTCCAGCCGTCGCCATGCACTTCTATCGTACCTGCTTAGCGATTTTGAGATCCAAATGGCTGACATCGATGAAACGCCTTTTTCAGGTGAGTTGCCCGAGGCTCTTGTTCGCCGGTTAGCCAATTCAAAAGCGCATTCAATATGGCTTAAAAATCCAGATTCGATAGTTATTGGGGCTGATACTATTGTTACCTTAGGTGATGAAATTTTTGGTAAACCACTCAGCCAAAATGATAGTATGAGAGTCTTAAAAAAGTTATCTAGACAGCGTCATATTGTTATGACGAGTGTCGCAATGTTTGGTGCAGATAAAAAAATATCGAAAGTGGTGAAAACTGAAGTCGAATTTACTAGTCTGTCTGAGAAGCAAATAAACGCCTATTGGCAAACGGGCGAGCCCCAAGACAAGGCTGGTAGTTACGCTATTCAGGGCATAGGCGGCAAATTCGTCAAACAAATTAATGGCAGCTATAGCAACGTTGTTGGGCTACCTTTAGTTGAAACACAATTAATGTTAGCACAAATGGGAATACATGAATGAGCGCAGAACTGTTAATTAATGTGACGCCATCGGAATCCAGAGTGGCTTTAATCGAGAATGGTATTCTACAAGAAATTCACATCGAAAGGCACACGAAAAGAGGCTTAGTAGGGAATATTTATCGCGGCAAAGTCAGTCGGGTGTTGCCTGGGATGCAAGCCGCCTTTGTTGATATTGGCTTGGATAAGGCTGCATTTTTACATGCCTCGGACATTGCAGTACATGATGAAATTGCGGTTGAAGTATCTGAAACTGTCATAGAAAAAAAAGACATAAGAGAATTAGTTAGAGATGGTCAGGACATTGTTGTTCAGGTCGTCAAAGATCCTCTCGGCACCAAAGGCGCACGTTTAACAACAGACATTACGTTACCTTCGCGCTATTTGGTATTTATGCCTAATGTCACGCATGTCGGTATTTCACAACGTATCGAGGATGCATCAGAACGTGAGCGCTTAAAGAGCTTAGTTGAATCCTTGTGTGATGAAAATGGCGGCTTTATTTTACGCACGGCAGCGGAAGGTGTCTCTGAAACTGAACTGCATCAAGATGCCGATTTTTTACGTCGTTTGTGGGCAAAAATTCAATCACGTCTTAAACTTAAAAAAACCCATGTGTTGTATGAAGATTTACCATTAGCACGTCGTGTATTAAGAGATTTTGTTGGCACAGAATTAGATCGCATTCGAATTGATTCAAAGTTATCTTTTACCGAATTGCAGCAGTTCACCAAAGACTATGTTCCAGAACTCAGTGATAAACTTGAATACTATACAGGTGAACGCCCCATTTTCGATTTATATGATGTTGAAAATGAGGCTCAACGCATACTGGAAAGGCGAGTTGATCTTAAATCAGGCGGTTATCTAATTATCGATCAAACCGAAGCTATGACAACGATAGATATCAATACGGGCGCTTTTGTTGGTCATCGTAATTTAGAAGAAACCATCTTTAATACCAATATTGAAGCCACATTGTCCATTGCTAGGCAACTGCGTTTGCGCAACTTAGGTGGCATGATACTTATCGATTTTATCGACATGATGGAACAAGATCACAAAAGACGTGTCCTACATAGTCTAGAGGGCGCAATGAGCAAAGATCGAGCAAAGTCGAATATTCATGGTTTCACTGCCTTGGGTTTAATCGAAATGACTCGCAAGCGCACCAGAGAAAGCCTTGAGCATATTTTATGTGGTGAATGTCCGGCATGCAAAGGACGCGGCAGTATCAAAACAGTTGAAACCATTTGTTTTGAAATAATGCGTGAAATTGTCAGAGTGAATCGCGCTTACGAAGCGGATAAATTCGTCGTTTATGCATCGTCCATTGTTGCTGATGCACTTCTAGGTGAGGAATCTCATATGTTGGCCGAATTGGAAGTCTTCGTGTCCAAGCAAATTAAAATACAAACGGAGTTGTTGTATCATCAAGACAAATTTGATGTGGTAATGATGTGAATAGACTGTCAAGTGTAGCAACTTATATTGTTCGAAAAATATGGACACTCATTGCGATTACGCTAGTTTTATTCGCGCTTTTGATGAGCCTGCTACGCTATTCTTTGCCGTTACTAAACGACAAAAAACAAATTTTTGAAGACTATGCACAAACAAAATATGGCGTCGGTCTGCAAATTAAATCGATTTCTGCTTCTTGGCAGGGCGTTGGTCCTGCGCTCGTGCTCGAAGGTGTTACCCTTGAACAGAGTGAAAATTCACCTATTCAGTTGAATATCAGAGATATTTATATCCAAATTGATTTTTGGGATTCGTTGATAACGCGTCAAGTCTCGTCAAAAAGCTTTAGTTTGGATGGTTTGTCATTAGATATTGATTTACAACAAATTCAAACCTCAGGCAATGACTTTCCAATTCTTGATGCCTTGGAAGGGCTTTTTCTTGAGCAATTACAAACCTTTTCCTTGGTTAATAGTGAAGTAACAATTAGCGGGGAAAACAACCGTCAATCTTTTAATATCGCTAATTTATCGTGGATAAATAAAGGAGAACGTCATCAAGGATCTGGGCTTATTACGGTGTCTGAGATTGCAACCAATTCAGCGGTTTTTGTCATTGATCTAAAAGGTCGAGCCGATAATTTTGATGGAACTATTTATGCGAAAGCTGATGAATTGGATATATCGCCTTGGATCAATGAGTTTTCTGCTCTGGAGAGCGAATTGCTTGAGGGCAGAGCAAACTTTGAGTTTTGGGCTGATATTAATCGTAAAACTATTACGAAGGTGTACGGCAATATAAAACCAACCAGATTTATTTGGAAGCAAGATGAAGTTGACCTAACTAGTGGCATAGAATCAGGCGTGTTTGTCGCCCAGCCAGTGGATAATAAATGGCTGTTTAACGTCAACGATCTCACTGTCTCCGTTTATGACAAAACCATAATGACGAATTGGAAAGGGTCTATTTCCAAAAAGGGCGAATTGCAAGTTCAAGCTGCAGATAGCTTCGCCATAACACCGCTACTGCCAATCGTTGGCTTGTTCAATAGTAATTTACTCGAACATCTTAAAGATCTTAAACCAACCAGTACAATTTCAGATCTAGCTATTCAAAAAAGGCCCACAGGCGTTGCTGCACATTTTAATATAAACGACATTCAGTGGAGTTCTAGTCAACAAGTGCCTGGACTTTCAAGTTTAGATGCTGAATTTTCATGGCAAAAAAATACGGGTGCTATTCATGTATTGGGTAATAATATTGAGATAAAGGCTAACAAAATTTTTGCGCAAACCTTAAATATCGACAGTATTGATTTGCCCATTCAATTTTATCAAACCGATGATACTTGGATTATTTCTTCAACATCGGGTGCCATCGAGCTACCTGAAACTTCTATTAAGCCTACGTTTGAATATCAGGTTAATAATGACTTTTTATCTCTTGCTACTGATGTTGGTGAATTAGATGTATCGCATATTCGACGGTTTTTGCCATTGGAACCCTATCTTGGTGAAGGTGTTAGTCAGTATCTCAATGATGCCTTTTATGCTCAAGGTAAAATAGTAGGAGCTCAACTACTTTGGCATGGTAAGTTGAGTCAATTTCCGTTTACGCAAAATCAAGGCATCTTTCAAGCGAGTGTAGCAATACAAAATGCAGACTTTTCTTTTAGTCGCAGTTGGCCGAGCGTCAATGGCTTGGATATTGATTTGAGCTTTGAAAACTTGGGCTTATCAATGCAGAGTTCGGCGGCGACTATTGGAAGCTTGGAAGTACTAGATCTAAAAGGCTACATTCCATTATTTATTGCGGGCGCTGATCTTATTATTGAAGCGACGGCGACTGGCTCGGGCGATGATGTTTCGAAATTACTTACCAATAGCAGTTTGTCGGATGGCTTAGGAAAGATATTAAGTACAGATATTATCGTGAGCAACGATTTAACCACAAGACTTTCGTTATACATTCCTCTTGATGCTCCGCAGCAGACATCGGCCAGCGGCATTGTTACCTTGGTCGACAATTTTGTGCAAATTCCAAGTTTGTTAATAGACTTAGAGAATGTCGATGGACGCATAACATTCGACAATGATAACGTCACTTTTTCTGCTCTACAGGCCAATTTGCTTGGACAAGCTATTGTTGCTGATTTCAACGGTGCTAATATCAATAACGAATATCGTTTTGATGTATCGGTCGATGGAAATTGGGACTTAAAGCCGTTATTCCCGTTTGTAAGTGATGAATTGGGCGACTATGTGAATGGAAGAGCGACATGGAGCTCGGCTATCAACGTTGCGATAGGAAAAGAAGACTTTTCTTATATGGCTACATTGTTTACTAAATTAGATGAAGTCAGTTCTAGGTTACCAGCCCCCTTTGACAAAAAACAAGGAGATAACAAAACAATCAAGCTTAACGCTAGCGGTAATACACAAGCCTCAACTATAAAACTTGCCTTTGGTGAACAGATCCGCTTTGACGGTATTTTACCGCATAAAGAAATGCAGTTTAGTCGAGCGCATCTAGCGATTGGAGAAACTGATTTTGTTGGCAGAGGTGTGGGTTTTAGTGTCAGTGCGAAGTTACCAAAAATATACTTGGCTACTTGGTATCAGAGCATTTCAGCTCTACTCGCCGGTGTTTCTGATGATAATTCATCAGATCGAAAACCAATATTGGCCGCACCGCAACGTATTTTTATTGAAACTGAAAATTTGATTTTTGCAGGCCAAGCCCTGACCGATGTAAACGTGGCAGTAAAAACCACTAACAACGACTGGATACTTGATGTTTTGTCTGATGAAGCCAAAGCACAAATAATATTTCATAATCGTTGGATAGAGGAAGGAATTGAAATAGATGCTGACTTCGTCCGGTTTGATACATGGGTGGAGCAAGACAATCAGCCACGGCCCGAAATAGAACCGCAATCATTGCCTCGCATTAGAATTAATTGCAAAGAATGCCAAGTATTCGGTAATCATCTAGGCGAAATTAAGTTTGAGAGTTTTCCTAACAATGACGGTTTGAGAATAGAAGATATTCAAATCAATGGCCCGAACGGCAATATTCGTGCAAACGGCCAGTGGTATAACCGTAACGATGATCACTATACCTTCATTAATGGTGATTTAAAAAGCGAAGATTTTGGTGCGTTTTTAAAAGATTTTCAATTTGACTCTGGGATCAAAGACAGTGGAGCAGATATGGATTTTGCGTTTACTTGGAAAGCGTCTCCATTCGACTTTTCATTTGACCACTTAGATGGTGAAATGCAGTGGCAATTATCAGATGGTTATATAACTGAAGTCAGTGACAAAGGCTCACGCATCTTCACACTTTTGAGTTTAGATTCACTTGTTCGGAAATTAAGTTTAGATTTCAGAGATGTGTTTGCTAAAGGTTTCTTTTATGATGAGATGCAAGGCAGCTTACAAATTACAGAGGGCAAAGCAGATACCCGAGATACCAAGATAGATGGTGGAGCCGGTGAGATGGAAATTTATGGCTACACAGATTTGGTGGCTAAAGAGCTTAATTATAATGTGAGTTTTACCCCAAATGTAACCGGTAACCTGCCAGTGTTGGTCTACTTTATGGTTAATCCACCTACCGCGCTGGCGGCGTTGGCTCTAGATCAAGTTTTAACATCGGCTAAAGTGATTTCCAACGTCAATTATAGTATTACAGGCACTTTAGAGGCTCCTATACTAATCGAAACAGGAAGAGAGAGCACAGAAGTGGCGCTGCCAGCAAGAAGAGATCCATTGCCTGAAGTTGATAATAATTTTATGCCGCCAACCAAGGAAGACACACTAATGATGGAAGTGAACGATGGTGCTGAGTAATGACTGACCTAGTCGCCATTCAAATAACCTCGACACCGAGCATCGAACAAAATTTGGCATTGATTGAACGACAACTACTCCAGCTGCACGACAAGCAGCAGTTGGTCGTTTTACCCGAGTGTTTTGCTTTCTTCGGTGCCCGCGATAAGAAACAAGTCGATATTGCCGAAACTCTTGATGATGGACCAATACAGGCTGCGTTGTCGGCGTTCGCAAAGCGCTATAATAAGTGGATTGTCGCCGGTACGCTACCAATCAAACCTTTCAAAAGTGACGTTGTGACCGCTGAGGCCTCGAAATTCTATGCGGCGAGTTTGGTTTATAACAACGAAGGTGTGGTTGTTAGCCGTTATGACAAAATTCATTTATTTGATGTCAATGTTAATGACAACATAGGTCACTATGAGGAGTCCGCAACGACCTTACCTGGTGAAAATGTGGTTACTTTCGAGAGTCCTTGGGGCACTGTGGGTCAGATAGTTTGTTATGACCTGCGTTTCCCAGAGCTAATTCAAAAAATGCCGCAGCTTGACATATTAGTCGTTCCCAGTGCATTTACGTGCCGCACCGGTGAGGCTCACTGGCACCCCTTGTTGCAAGCTCGGAGTATCGAAAATCAGTGTTATGTAGTAGCATCTGACCAAACTGGCGTTCATAATAATGGACGCGAAACCTATGGAAATAGTTGTATTTATTCTCCATGGGGAGAATTACTTGCTAATCTACCGAGTCGTCAAGGTTGGATTGCAGCTAAATATGACAATGCATTATTGCTTAATATTCGCAAAGAAATGCCAATACAACAACATAAACATAATAGGAAACAATTTTGAGCCAATCTGTCGAACACAATCTTCTTACGGCCTCAGGGATTGACAAAAATAGGCTCTCTTGTTTATTAGAGGATGTGTTTTCGCATCAAGCCAATTTTGCCGATCTATACTTTCAGTCGAGTCAGCATGAGAGCTGGGTATTGGAAGATGGGATTGTTAAAGACGGTAGTTACAATATAGAGAGAGGCGTTGGTGTCCGTGTGATATCCGGTGAAAAAACGGGATTTGCTTACTCTGATGAAATTTCAAGTCGTGCTTTAGTAGATGCTTGCAAGGCTGCTAAGGGAATAGCACCTGCTGGAGGTATACAAAGGGTCGATGCGTTTACTGCTGTGAACCATAAGTCATTATACACTGAAAAAAATCCAATTTTGAGCATGCAAGATAGTGCCAAAATTACGCTTCTACAAACCGTAGATCGCTACATTAGAAAAACGGCTCCGCACGCAACTCAAGTGGTTGTTAGTTTAAGCGGTGTTTATGAAGAGGTATTAGTTGCGGCCACTGATGGTACTTTTGCAACTGATATTCGCCCACTTATTCGCTTAAACTGCTCGGTGTTACTTGAAAAAGAGGGCAAACGAGAGCGTGGAAGCGCAGGTGCGGGTGGACGTCGCACCTACGATTACTTTGAAAGTATCGTCAAGGACAATAAACCGTTATATGAACAGCTTGCAGATGAAGCGATACATATGGCCGAAGTCAATTTAGCTGCTGTTCCAGCACCCGCAGGAAAAATGCCGGTTGTTCTTGGCAGTGGTTGGCCCGGTGTGCTTTTACATGAAGCTGTTGGCCACGGACTTGAAGGGGATTTCAATCGCAAAGGTGCGTCAACATTTAGTGGGCGTATGGGGCAGCAAGTGGCAGCTAAAGGCGTCACCGTTATTGATGATGGCACGATGGTAGACCGTCGCGGATCATTATCAGTTGATGATGAAGGCGTGCCGACTCAGCGCAACGTGCTTATTGAAGATGGCGTGTTAAAGGGTTACATGCAAGACAAGCACAACGCTTCCTTAATGGGCTTAAGCCCCACTGGCAATGGACGACGCGAAAGCTATGCACATTTGCCAATGCCGCGCATGACAAATACCTATATGCTCGCGGGTAAGCATAGCCCCGAAGATATTATTGCATCAGTAGAGAGAGGCATTTATGCTCCTAACTTTGGTGGTGGTCAGGTCGATATTACTTCTGGCAAATTTGTATTCTCTACTTCTGAAGCTTACTTAATCGTAAATGGGAAAGTAACTACACCAATAAAAGGCGCAACGCTAATTGGTAACGGACCTGAAGTTATGAAGCAAATTTCTATGATAGGAAATGACTTATCATTAGATATGGGTATCGGTGTTTGTGGTAAAGATGGACAATCACTGCCTGTCGGTGTTGGGCAACCGACTCTGAAAGTGGATAAACTCACCGTAGGCGGAACCGCCTAAGCAATTCATTTCATAATAGGGGCTAGGATTTACTTCTTGGTCCCAGTTATCTTCCCAGTAACTTTCTCTTGATCATTCTGATCACCGCTACTTTATTTGTCTCTGGGGATATTGGCGCCTTGTTAAGTAAATCGGCATAGTCATGGTCGGTAAGCTTCAACTCACTTACATGCGCCATCATAACCGAATTTGGCTGCAATGCTTGTAGCTTTAAAAGAGACTGTTTGTAGAGCTCTGGTATGTAAACTGGAAAAGGAGGAGACAGTTTGTTTTTGACTTTAACAATGAGATCGGCGACATAAATACGCTTGCTTGGTGTATGCATAATCGATAGGTCTCTATCGGTATGTCCAGGAGTTTCGAACACTTGCCAATCATCAAAGCCGGGAACGGTTTGACTATCACCTAATGTCACGTCTGGATGCAAATGTGCTGGATACCAAATATTCTTCCTTGGCCGTTTCATTTTACCGGCTACCCAGAGTGCAAGCATAATATCGATAGCGTGAGCAAATCGGCCTTTGACACCTCTATACCATTGTCCCTCGCGCTTACAACTGACAATTTTGCAATTTGTTACCTTTCTCAAATAATGCGCGCAGCCAGCATGATCAGGATGCATGTGAGTAACAATGACGACTTTTAAGTCAGTCAGTGGACGTTTAAGCTCCTGTGTGAAAAACGTCTGCAATGTTTTAAAGTCGGCTTTGGAGCAACCGTCTAGTAACATGCACTTATCGGGATATTCAACTAAAAAGATGTTTTGTATAAACCCTTTTAATACATGAATTTTCATTGCAAACAGCACTCAACAAACTGATCATACCAGTTTTAATCCTACTCTTTTATCTGCTGACTCACTAATTTTTTTGGTGATGGTTACTTATTAGTGAGGGCAGTCTTTTAGGGTTGTACTATTTTTTTTTCTTTGCTGAGGATAATTCTACTACTTCGGCTGATTCGACTTCAAGAATACCGTCAACTTCACCCCCCTTCATTATCTTCATGACAGACTCTTTATTTTTGGATAACAGAATGCCTAACTCTTCAGAAATTGCTTCATCAAGCTCAATACCTTTGGCTGCTAAATAAGCACTAAGGTTGTCGGCAACCTCTAACATTTTGTCGTACTTATCAGCCTCTTTCTTATCTGTTGTCACCAATTTCTCAACTCCTTTATGCTGAACCACATACTGAGTGATAACTGCCATAATGGCCTCCATGATTTTTAATAAATAAAACTAAGAGTTACACTATACATATAATCACTGTATAAATAAACAGTTTATTGAGTGCATTGCTAGCCTAGATCTAGGTGAGCAATACCTTATATAAATAGATGTTAATACATTTGAACTATTACGCGGTTTGTACAGAACAAGTGTTGTTAATGTTTATTTGTGCAGTGTATTTATTAAGTGTATTTATTAAGTGGTTATATTAGTACTGACGCTAACTTATTTGTAATGATTTTTTGCATACGAAATTATACAGTCTAATCTGGTCAATAAATCTCTACTTTTTTAAAAATAGCGATAGGAGTGGTATATCAAATTTCAATTTACTCAGGTTAAAGGCATCATTTTTGATTTGGACGATACTCTGGTGCAAACAGGTCTGGATTTCGCTGCAATTAAGCGCGATATAGGCTGTCCAGTTAAAGAGGATATTCTCACTTTTATTAGCAATTTGTCTTGTTCTAAACAACAAAGCGAAGCAAATAGAATTGTTCTTGAACATGAACTGCATGACGCACAGACGTCAGTTTGGTTACCCGGCGCTGAGGCTTTTGTTGAGGTAGCAAGACAACATGCGTTGCCTCTGGCGATTGTGACTCGTAATTGCAGGCAGGCAACTGAGCTCAAACTGAACAGGAATAATATTGGCATCGACATCGTTATTACTCGTGAAGACGCTCCCGCTAAACCAGACCCGACGGCGTTACTTAGCATTGCTGATTGTTGGCGAATCGCAACTCATGAAATTGCTTATTTGGGTGATTATATCTATGACATTCAAGCCGCTCATAATGCAGATATGCAGGCTTGGTTATACACCTACCAAGCAGGTATTAGTGACTACAAAACGTGCTTGTCCTATATCAAAAAAACTTAAGACCTCGGATTTCAGAGTCCTGAGAGCTGCCTTCAGATATACCCTTCCTTTGATCAGTTGTTTATAGCGTGCTAAGTTAGCAATATGTATTAATGAATAAGCGCTTATTTAGTACAGGGAAGGTCGTATGTTTAGTGAACAAGTTAGTTACTCAAATGGGTATTTCTACTCACTTCTTGGCTTTGTGATATGCAGCCTTATTCTCTTGTTACTTGCTATTATTTTCTACTCTTTTTATAAAAAGCTGCTTTTAAAATACCAACACCTGATCCAAGAATTTAACACCCTTAACACTCGAAAAAAAGAAATATTGGATACGCTTAATTTTCAGCAAATTAGCGTGACTAATATTGGTGCAACAATTCAGTCGGTGATTACCGAGGAGTTTGAACAGCAAAACAGCGCACTGTTTTACGCCAACGAAGACAGTGAGCGAAGAGAGTCAAAAAAACACAACTGGCGTAAAGTATCGGAATTAGCTGAGCGACTCGCCTACTTTACATTACGAAATCAGAAAAGAGACGGCATTGATATTGCGGTTAGCACTAAATTGGTGTTTGCAGACAACGAAATGATGCTGAATGCGATACTCGCTCCGAAAGGTCAGCAGTTGGACCTTTTACAACAGGGCCATAGTATGCTCAATATACCTAAAGGGATGCTGGATAAAATAGTCAGAGGTTTGATACTACACGCCTCAAAAGTCGCACATCCAAAAACCACATTGAGCCTTCGTTGTGATGCTTGTGTCACTAGTTTTAATTTTAGTGTGACGGCCTGGGGTAAGGGAATAAGTAGCCAAGAAATTCATAATATTCATTTGTCTGTGCGCACTAATCCACGCTTCCATAATGCTAAACGAGCTGAAGACAATGAAGGTGATTTAAATTTAGCCAGTATTTACAGACTTGTTATCCAGTTTGGCGGTTCCGTCAAACTAGTCAGTGCTCTCAATTATACCACCGTGATTTATGTCTCTTTACCTGCAAGTTTCAGTGCTATAGCATCAGATAATATGGAACCTGCAGTGGTTCATGAGTCTCATCAAATAGGCACTTTAGAGCCTGTTGAACGCGGCAAACCGAAAGTGCTGATTATCGACCAAAATGAAACCAGTCAGATGATAATGCACAGAGCATTGCAATCAAACTATCTATGTTTTGCCTGCATAACACCTTTGGAGTCGATGCAGCTAATACACAAATTGCAGCCGTCAGTTATTTTGCTAGACCAAATATTGCCGGACATGGATCCCTTAGAGTTGATTAAACTCATTCGAGAAAATCCACAATCCGAAAATATACCGATAGTCATTAGCTGCGGTATCGCCGCTCAAAGTTTTAGGTTGTCGGCCCTAAGGTTAGGTGCCTGTTATATTATAGAAAAACCATTAAGGCCAACAGAATTGCAATTAACGGTTACTGGTTTAATCGAGCAGCAACAGCGAGTCGAAGAAAAAGTAGGAGAAAAGCTATCCGAATATCATCGTCAGCAACTTGATGTACCCCAAGCGGCTACTTTTGATAACGATAAAGGTAGAAGTTTCATTATTCGTTTTAATAAAATGATGGCCGAAAATTTTGCCAATGATCAATTCACTCGTGAAATTGCGGCCCACCATATGAATGTTTGTTTACGGACTTTGAATAGAAGGTTAAGTGAGTATTACTCACATAACTTTAAAGAGCATTTAAAAAAATATCGACTAGAGAAGGCGAAAAATCTACTAAATAAAGGCTATACAATCAATGAAGCTTCGTTAGAGGTGGGTTTTAGTTCAGCCTCTTACTTTAGTACTTGTTTTAAAGCAGAGTATGGTTTTGCGCCATCAAGACTGGTGGCGCAATTTGCATAAGCAAAGGTTTACATTAATGAACACCGCCACCTAATATTTGCACTTGGGCAATATCAGTATCGCCTTTCAATAGTTTAAGAATGGCATCTTGGATTAGCGTTCTCATGCCATCCGTTGCTGCTTGTGCTTTCATTTCCGGAACTGACGCTTCTTTGTAAACCATCCCTCTTAATTCGTTCGACATGCCGAGTAATTCGTGAACCCCCGTTCTGCCTTTATAACCTGTGCCGCCACAAGTATCGCAACCTGCTCCACGAGTGAGCTCGATGTCAGCATCAAAATCTATTTTTAATTCATCCAAATAGCTTTCACCATATTGGCGTCGAATAAATGCTTTGTCATCAACACTGGCGTTGTACGTTTCTTTACAGTCAGGACATATGGTTCTAATTAAACGCTGCGCTAATATACCCACACAAGCGTCGGCAAAGTTAACGGGATCCAAACCTAAATCGAGTAAACGCGTAATAGTTTCAGGTGCGGAGTTAGTATGCAGAGTTGATAATACTAAGTGACCCGTTAACGACGCTTCAATACCAGCATGCGCAGTCTCTTTATCACGCATCTCACCTATCAGTATTATGTCTGGGTCGGCACGCAAGAATGCTCTCAACGCATTAGCAAAGGTAAAGCCAATTTTGGGCGCTACTTGCACTTGCTGTAGTCCCGGCTGAGTAATTTCCACCGGATCTTCAGCAGTCCAAATCTTCTTATCAGGTGTATTCAGATAGCCCAACACAGCGTGTAACGTGGTGGTTTTTCCAGAGCCTGTGGGTCCCACAACGAGAAGAATGCCGTGTGGATTTTTAATCATGAGTTCTAACATGTCCATATTGCGCGGCGACAAATTCATCTTGCCAATAGGCATTGCACCCCCTGTCGCCAATATACGCATAACAACACCTTCACCAGCAATGGTGGGGATTGTGGCAACACGTACCTCGACAGGCTGACCAGACATCTTAAAGGTTAACTTACCATCTTGTGGCACGCGCTTTTCTGCGATATTCATGCTCGCCATGATTTTTATCCGCGCAACTACCGCATTATGGTGGGAACCAGGTACTTGATTGATGTCACGTATGACACCATCAACACGCATTCTTACGCGAGTAGGTGCACCCTTCTCAGGATCAACATGAATATCAGACGCGTTTAATCTTTTGGCATCATGTAATACACGACTAACCAATCGAACAACGGCGGGGGCGTCATCAGCAAGATCATCTCCCAGATCTTCAATTTCTTCACCGCTTGTACCAATTTCATCCAGAATTTCGTCTAGTTCACCGGGTCCAGACCCGCCTATATTGGCGCCTAGGTACTGCAAAATATGAGTTGGAAGGCCAACCGCAATTTCATAACTATCAATGCCTAACGCGCTTTCTATTTCCATTAAGAGCGTGGCGTTATTAGGCTCAGCCATCAACACAATAGGACTGTCATTAATATCCGATACAACGGCTACGTGATTGCGCTTCAAATAAGATAGATTGAGTCTGCTATCGCTCTGATACAAATGATACTTATCAGGCATATACCCGATAAAGGGGACTTGATAATGCACCGATATGGCGTTGCCAATCTCATCTTCAGCGATGCGCTGTTCTGATATAAGGCGTTGAATAACTTGTTTAGTAGTGGCTTGGTTTTCTGATAGTTCGTCGATAATTTTTTGCGACGTGAGTCCTCTATGAATTAAATATTCGAATTGATGTTTAGTGCCACCTAATTCATATCGGAATTTATCACCGAGTATTTGTGCAACCTTAACCGCAATTTCTACGTCTTTATCGTTGAATGGTGAATCATTTTTGTTAATAATTTGCATGACACCCATCAATACATCGGCATTAATAACGGGGACACACAGTATATTACGGGTTTTGAAAGTACCTGACTTGTCGAATTGTCCTGCAAACCTAAGCCTTGGATGCACTGAAGCTAGCTGCTCAGCGTTATAAGGATCGTCTATCACTAGCGGGCGTTGCGCTAATGCGACATAACCGGCAATGGAGAGTGGGCTTATCGGTACTTTAATTTGTTTGGTTTCTTTTCCGGTTTTAAATCGGGCTACCAGATCTTGATGTTGCCGTCTGCGTTGAAACAAGCTCATCCGTTGCGCGCCAAAAATCTGTAATATGATAGGCTCAACTTGTGCGTAAGCAGCCATCAGTGTTGGATGCGCATCCAACTGAGCTTGCAGGTTATCTATGGCTGGTTGATGCGCCGTACTTTCAATCATATAAAATCTTTTTTCCTCGATATGCGATTATCATAGAGTGATACCGCTTGTAGACCCAGACTAAATTTGAATACATACGTATAGCTAAGCTATCGGCAACGTTGCAAAAAATCGTGATTTTTTCTTAATTTGCAGCAAATTAGCTGCACTTTTGAGCAATTAACTCTTACTATAATTAAATTAATGTATGAATTGTAGACGACTAGTCGGACAGTTTCCTTATGTTAGTCAGGCGGCGGCATTCCGGCATACATGATGCTAAATGACGGAGCCCTATAAGCCGTTGTGATATTGCACATTGGTTGATTGTGGCACTAGCGTGTTTAAGTTCGCTTCTACTGTTGTATTGCCGTTAAGTAGCTGTTCGAACTGAGCAATCAGTTGCTCCTTATCGGGAGACATTTTGTCACCGGCGCCTATATTGGTTAAATCAATCATAAAACCATCAAACAGGTACGCTAAATCGTTAATAATTTCCATATTCATAAACTGATCTTGATTATAGATACTCGGATAACCTGCTTTTTGTTTATCGATGGCGAATGAGTCGCCTTTAAGGTTGGTTATGCTAGTCGATTTGTCACAAGACAGCATGCAGCCATTATCAATACGCGGCTTTTCACAGCCAACACTTTGTTGGAAGAAACATTGACGGCTCGTCATCAATAAAATGGGATGGTAAATGCTGTACATCATTTTAAAGTTTTTAGGACGTGCGATGGTTTGAATTTGTTGTCTGTTAATCTCATTAGAAATGAACGCACCACTGCAATTAAAGGTTTCTTGCATCGCTAATAATGCATATGAGTTTGTCGTATTTAAAAATGGACCTGCAATCCACTCGATACCGAGTTCGAAAGCGCGGTATGCAATACCGGTATTATTAGTCACAATGAGCTTAGGTTTTACTTGCTCTAAAATAGTAAGGGCAACATCGTAGTCTTTGCCAATCAAGACCGGTGGAAACCATGGAATTAAACGCGGATTTCTTTGCAAAAAATCAACATACTCGGTGCAGCCGCGTTTATAAGCGTCAGGTAATTTAAAGTAAATGTCAGCGTCGGTACTACCGGCTAAATGCACGTCGCTTTTGTCACAAATTAATAAAGACAATTTAGGCGACGCATCCATGTCTGCTTTTGGGTTTTTCTCAAGTCTTGGCAGCGTCACTTCTGGCAGCACTGCTTTGCTGTCATTTAATATAAGGGCTAATTCGTTTTTAAGTGCCGTAAGTGAACTAAATACTAAACTCAGGTTTGGCTTAACAGCGCCTGCATCAATTGTCGTTAGCGTGTAACGCGCGTTGTTAAAACTTTTGAAGCGCTTATCCAGCGTGACCATGTCGATGTTAGGCTCTTTGCTATTAATCAAGGGTTGGTTTGACAGCACTGTTATGGTTCTTTTATTACTTGGTGAACCAGGTAATAACCCATCTTCTTCAATCGTCGCTATTATCCTTAATGGGCTTCCAACTTCGCCACTAAAACGCAAACTCAACGATGCTTTGTCGACGCTCAAATGTTTTATTTTGTCAAAAACGGTTGCATTAATTTCCTCTTTTTCATGTTGCAGTTCTTGTTTTGCATCATAAATTTGTACGACCGAAATCGCATTTTTAGCAGCAATTATGTGATTGATTGAGTTATCTCGAGGGTTTTCAATAAACATCGATTGATTTAAGTCGCCGCGTAAAAAAGCATTGGTCAAATCCCGATTAAAAACTTTATACAGTCGTTCACCATCTTGAGTTAACTTGCCGGTCTGCAAATAACCATCGATTTGTTTACGGAAACTATCCACTACGGTATGCACATAACTCGCGCCTTTGATTCGTCCCTCAATCTTAAATGAATGAACACCTGCATCAATTAATGCGGGTAGGTCGAAAAAGGCCGAATTATCCTTAATGTTCAGTGGAAAATTATTGCCAGTTGCTGTGGTTTCATATTCTTCTCGACACGCTTGACTGCAGCGTCCACGATTTCCTGAATTGCCCACACTTGCCGAACTTGAATAACATAGACCTGAGAATGCGACACACAGAGAACCGTGAACAAACACCTCAGTTAATATATTGTGCTGCGACCCTGTCGCTGCCATTTCGGTTATTTCACGCAAGTTTAATTCTCTGGATAAATTAACCCGCGTTGCGCCTAATTTTTTAAGAAAAGGAATTTGGCCGATATTGTGTGTGGTCATTTGCGTTGAAGCGTGAATATTAAGCGTTGGAAAATATTTTTTAATGAGGTAAAACATGCCAATATCTTGCACAATTACAGCATCTAAAGTGGTGTTAGCTAATTTACTTAGCAACTTAGCCATCGTTTTGAATTCACGCTCCAAAATCACAATATTTAAGGTCAAAAATATTTCACAGTCATACTGATGAGCTAAACGAATAACACCCACGAGTTCATCAAATGATATATTTGATGCACGGTTGCGTGCATTAAAGCTATCCAAACCACAATAGACCGCATCGGCACCTGCTATAATTGCCGCTTTAATTGCTTCGATATCGCCACCCGGTGCTAACAACTCAATGTTTGAACTCATTTTCATCACTTATAACTATTATTATGTCGAATTAATTTTAAGAAGATCTTACCTGTATATTTACCGTCTTTATACCGATAAAGTGTATAGCGGGTAGAATATCGCTTTTAACTTGCTATATGCGCAAAAAATCAACTAAGTAGGGGACTATTTGAATGGCTTTACCGATCTTATATTCTCTTAGACACTGTCCCTTCGCAATGCGGGCAAGACTTGCGATTTTTAGGTCAAAACAAGCGGTTGAGTTACGTGATGTTAAATTAACAAATAAACCAGCCGCCATGCTTGTTGCTTCTGCAAAAGGTACTGTGCCTATCTTGGTGGTGTCGCCCAAACAAGTCATAGACGAAAGCCTCGACGTTATGCTGTGGACTCTAGGTAAGAGTGATCCCGCGAATTTACTGCTGCAAAGTGCAAGCAAGCTTCCCGACCTCTTAGCTTTTATTGCTGTGTATGACCTTGAATTTAAGCCTTGCATAGAGCGCTATAAAGCGGCAAAGCGTTATCATGAAACCAATGTAGAGGCATGCAGAAAAGCCTGTGAAGCGTATATTCAAGACTTAGAACAGCGCTTATCCGAACATGACTATATTTTTGGTGAACATGAAAGTATAGCTGACATCGCAATATTCCCATTTATCCGTCAATTCGCCAAAGTTGAGCGCCAATGGTACGTACAGTCCTCTTATCCAAACCTTAAACGTTGGCTAAACCGGTATTTGCAAAGTGGCATGTTCAATAAAGTGATGACGCTATACCCAATATGGGAAGAGGGCAATGAGGCGGTGGTATTTTGTGGCGATTAGTTACTACTTTATTTGCGGATATAGTCGGGGTGCTGCTGTGTTATTCGCATTTAGTTCTTGCCTTCCTGCTCAATGTCTGTATTATTTGCGCCCACTGTCTCCACGGGTGCTTTTAAAGCACTTTACAAAAGACATTGTTTAGCGGGTTAAGTAACTAGGTCTATAAGCTTATGCTTCTTTAGTTACACGCCACGTAGCAAGCAAACTGATTACACTAGTATTAATTTACTTGGGGTAAACTAACAGCAAGCAACACGCTAACATATGAACAGGACCTCAATTGTAGGTCAATGGTTTACGCACATCTTTTCATCCGCGCTTTTTAAGAAGGCAGTAGGAGTGAAAAGGTGATTTATTTTGTTCTTTCGATTGGAGCTTTATCGATGCCAAATCAAAGAATTCGTATTCGCTTAAAAGCGTTTGATCACAAGTTGATCGATCAGTCTACAGCAGAGATTGTAGAAACCGCGAAACGCACTGGCGCACAAGTATCGGGTCCAATTCCGTTACCAACACGCAAAGAGCGCTACACGGTTCTAACTTCTCCGCACGTTAATAAAGACGCACGAGATCAGTACGAAATCCGCACACACAAACGTTTAGTAGATATCATTGAACCGACTGATAAAACAGTTGATGCATTGATGAGATTGGACTTGGCTGCCGGCGTTGATGTTCAAATCAGCCTGGGCTAACAAGAGAGGGTAATAACAATGTCGATTGGTCTTATCGGTCGTAAAGTGGGCATGACTCGTATCTTCACAGAAGATGGCGTATCTATCCCTGTAACTGTTATTGAAGCGACCCCTAACCGTGTTACTCAGTTACGTACTGAGGAAACTGACGGTTATCGTGCACTACAAGTTACCGCTGGCACTAAAAAAGCCAACCGCGTCAATAAAGCTTCTGCAGGACATTTTGCAAAAGCTGGCGTGGAAGCAGGCCGCGGCTTGTGGGAATTCCGCCTAAACGAAAGTGAAGGTGGTGATATTGAAGTAGGCAGTGAAATCACTGTTGAGATCTTCAATGACACGAAGAAAGTCGATGTAGCAGGTACATCTAAAGGTAAAGGTTTTGCCGGTGTAATCAAGCGTTGGAATTTTAGTCATCAACGCATGACACACGGTAACTCACTATCTCACCGTGCTCCAGGGTCAATTGGTCAGAACCAATCACCTGGTAAAGTATTTAAAGGCAAGAAGATGGCAGGTCAGCTTGGTAACAAGCGCATCACCACTCAGTCTTTAGAACTAGTTCGCGTAGATGCTGAAAACAACCTTTTATTAATTAAAGGTGCCGTACCTGGCGCAACTGGCAGTGACGTTATCGTCTTGCCAGCTGGCAAAGCGTAACGTCTGGGAGTAATCTGATGGAATTAACATTGAAAGACGCGAAAGGCGCTCTTGAAGTATCCGACACTACCTTTGGACGTGAATTCAACGAAGCACTTGTACATCAAGTGGTTGTTGCATTCGGTGCAGGTGCTCGTCAGGGTACTAAAGCGCAAAAAAGTCGCGCTGAAGTACGTGGTGGTGGTAAGAAACCATGGCGTCAAAAAGGAACAGGCCGAGCTCGCGCTGGTACTATCCGAAGCCCAATTTGGGTTGGTGGTGGTCGTGCATTCGCAGCTAAGCCGCGTGACTTTGAACAAAAAGTTAACAAGAAGATGTACCGTGGTGCGATCCAAAGCATCTTATCTGAGTTGGTACGTCAAGAACGCTTAATTGTTGTTGAAAAATTTGGTGTTGAAACACCAAAAACGAAGGAACTTTTAGCTAAATTGAATGAATACGGCTTAACTGATGTATTAATTGTTACTCCTGAAGTAGATGAGAACTTGTTCTTAGCTTCACGTAACCTTTACAAAGTTGATGTTCGTGACGTTCAAGGAATTGACCCAGTAAGCTTAATCGCATTTGATAAAGTGTTGATTACAGCTGAAGCCGTTAAGCAACTTGAGGAGGCATTAGCATGAACGAAGAACGTTTATTAAAAGTCCTGTTAGCACCTCATGTTTCAGAGAAGGCGACTATGGCTGCTGAAGCAAGCAACACAGTTGTTTTCAAAGTTCTTAAAGACGCGAGCAAAGCAGAGATCAAAGCTGCAGTTGAAAAATTGTTTGAAGTTGAAGTGAACTCTGTTCGTACCCTAGTATGCAAAGGTAAAACTAAGCGTCATGGGCAATCTTTTGGCAAACGCAGTGACTGGAAAAAAGCATATGTTATGCTTAAAGAAGGTCAGGATATTGACTTTGCCGGTGCTACTGAGTAAGAAGGGGATTAGAAATGCCATTATTGAAAGCTAAGCCAACTTCTGCAGGTCGTCGTCACGTTGTTCAGGTCATTAATCCTGATTTGCATAAAGGTGCTCCACATGCTCCTTTACTTGATAAATTAAGCAAATCTGGTGGCCGTAATAACAATGGTCGTATTACTGTTCGTCATATTGGTGGTGGTCACAAACAACACTATCGTATAATTGACTTCAAACGTAATAAAGACGGTATTCCAGCAAAAATTGAGCGTTTAGAATATGATCCAAATCGTTCGTCTAATATCGCTTTGGTATTATACACAGACGGTGAACGTCGTTATATTTTAGCACCGAAAGGCGCTAAAACAGGCGATGCTATCCAGTCTGGTGCTGATGCACCGATTAAAGCAGGTAATGCAATGCCAATGCGCAACATGCCTGTCGGTTCAACAGTACACGCGATTGAAATGAAGCCAGGCAAAGGTGCACAAATTGCACGTTCTGCTGGTCAGTATGCACAAATCCTTGCAAGAGATGGAGCGTATATAACATTACGTCTCAAATCTGGCGAGGTGCGTAAAGTATTATCTGATTGCCGTGCAACTATCGGTGAAGTAGGTAACGCTGAGCATATGCTTCGTTCACTAGGTAAGGCCGGTGCTACTCGCTGGCGTGGTGTTAGACCAACAGTTCGTGGTGTTGCCATGAACCCGGTTGATCACCCGCACGGTGGTGGTGAAGGTCGTACATCTGGTGGTCGTCATCCAGTGTCACCTTGGGGTGTACCTACCAAAGGTAAGAAGACCCGAAGTAACAAGCGTACTGATAAACTTATCGTACGTCGTCGTAATAAATAACAGCGAGGATTCACCATGCCACGTTCTCTCAAGAAAGGTCCTTTTATTGACCTGCACTTGCTGAAGAAGGTAGAAGCTGCAGTGGAAAAGGGCGAAAAGAAACCAATTAAGACTTGGTCTCGTCGCTCTATGATCATCCCAGATATGATTGGGTTGACCATTGCGGTTCATAACGGTCGCCAGCACGTACCTGTTTTCGTCAGTGACGAAATGGTTGGCCATAAGTTGGGCGAGTTTGCGCCAACGCGTACTTTTCGCGGCCATGTCGCAGATAAGAAAGCCAAGAGATAAGGGGAATAAAATGGAAGCATTAGCTAAACACCGTTTTGCTCGTACGTCACCTCAAAAGGCACGCTTGGTAGCAGATCAAATCCGCGGATTACACGTTGAAAAAGCTTTAGAAGTTTTAACGTATAGCCCAAAGAAAAGCGCTGCGCTGATCAAGAAAGTGCTTGAGTCAGCAATCGCCAACGCTGAAAACAATGAAGGTGCAGATATTGACGAGTTGTCGATATTCAAAATTTTTGTTGACGAAGGCCCGACTATGAAGCGAATCAAAACACGTGCTAAAGGCCGTGCTGATCGTATCTTTAAGCGTAGCAGTCACATTACTGTGGTTGTAGCAGATAACTAGGAGTAGATTATGGGACAGAAAGTACATCCTACCGGTATACGCCTGGGTATCAGCAAGCCATGGACGTCTACTTGGTACGCTAATACAGCAGAGTATGCAGATAACTTGTTTAACGACCATCAGGTCCGTCAATATTTGACGAAACAGTTAAAGAGCGCGTCACTTTCGAAAATCGTTATTGAACGCCCAGCGAAGAGTATTCGTGTGACTATTCACACTGCTCGTCCGGGTGTTGTTATCGGTAAGAAGGGAGAAGACGTAGAGAAGCTTCGCAATCATGTTTCTAAGCTAGCCGGTGTGCCAGCCCAGATCAACATTGCCGAAGTTCGTAAACCCGAGCTAGATGCACAGCTTGTTGCTGACAGCATTTCAAGCCAGCTTGAACGTCGTGTTATGTTCCGTCGCGCTATGAAGCGTGCCGTACAAAATGCAATGCGTTTGGGTGCACTTGGTATCAAAGTTCAAGTAAGTGGCCGTTTAGGTGGTGCAGAAATTGCCCGTGCTGAATGGTATCGTGAAGGTCGCGTACCTTTACACACTTTCCGTGCTGACATCGACTATGCAACGTCTGAAGCAGCAACGACTTACGGTATCATTGGCGTGAAAGTCTGGATCTTTAAAGGTGAAGTATTAGGCGGTTTGCCTCTTACACAAGAGCAACCAGCTCCTGCACCTAAGAAGAAAGGCCGCAACGCTAAACGAGAGGGCTAATCATGTTACAACCAAAGCGTACGAAATTTCGTAAAATGCATAAAGGTCGTAACCGTGGTCTTGCTATTGCCGGAGGCAAAGTAAGCTTCGGGACTTATGCTTTAAAAGCTGTCGCGCGCGGTCGTATGACCGCACGTCAAATTGAAGCAGCTCGTCGTGCTATGACTCGTCACGTTAAACGTCAAGGTAAAATTTGGATTCGAGTTTTCCCTGACAAGCCAATTACACAGAAGCCTTTGGAAGTTCGTCAAGGTAAAGGTAAAGGTAACGTCGAGTACTGGGTATGCCAAATTCAACCAGGACGTGTGTTATATGAAATGGAAGGTGTTCCAGAATCTATAGCTCGTGAAGCGTTTGCATTGGCTGCGTCGAAATTGCCATTTAAAACAACCTTTGTAACTCGGACGGTGATGTAATGAAAGCTACTGAACTTAAACAGAAAAGTGTAGAAGAGTTGAACGTGGAGTTGATTAGTTTGTTTCGTGAACAATTTAATCTTCGCATGCAACATTCTACTGGCCAGCTTGAAAAAACTGACCAATTAAGAACAGTACGTCGCAGCATCGCACGTGTTAAAACTATTTTAACTCAAAAGGCTGACGCGTAATGACTGAACAGAAGATTCGTACAGTACAAGGCCGTGTAACTAGTAACAAAATGGATAAAACCATCACTGTTATGGTTGAGAGAACTGTTAAGCACCCAATTTACGGGAAGTTTATCAAGCGCTCAACTAAGCTACACGCCCACGACGAAGCTAACGTGTGTAATGAAGGCGATATAGTAAATATTACTGAATGTCGTCCTCTTTCTAAGTCTAAGACTTGGATGTTAGTTGACGTTGTGACCAAAGCTTAATTAAAAGCAAATTAAAAAAGGCGCTACCTTGCGAGGCTAGCGCCTTTTTTTTATCTTTTATTATCTGCATTAATTTCTTGACCTTAGATGTTACTCTAAGGTGTACAGTGTCTGTCTTGAATGATGATTTGGGTGCTAAAATGAAGATTAGTGAACTAGCAAAGCGGGCGGGAATGAGCGCTCACACCGTCAGATATTATGAAAAAGTGGGCTTACTGACTCCTTCACAGCGCACTGAGAGTAATTACCGTGTGTACACTAAAGATGATGTCATTACCGCTGATTTTATCAAACGCAGTAAAGAGTGTGGATTCAGTTTAGCTGAAACCGCGTCATTGCTCGCAATTAAAAATGACAAAAGCCAGCATGTATGCGCGGAGGCAAAACAAATTACACAAACAAAAATACTAGAAATAGCTGCGCAGATTGAAAAGTTAAAAAAGATGCAAAATACACTAACCGAGCTTGAAGCTTTTTGCTGCGGTGGACAAGAAAGTGCTGTGTTTTGTTCAATAATATCGTCCTTAGAGCAGGAGAGCTGATATGTTGGTACTCAATAATTTTGTTTTATTGTTCGTTGAAGCGTCCCCGTTCTTACTAGCGGGTATGTTGATAGCCGGTATTATCCATCAATTTGTACCAAAAAATTGGATAGAGAAAACCTTAGGAAGCAAGGGCTCTATTGTCAATGCAGCGCTCATTGGTGCGCCACTTCCGTTGTGCTCATGTTCTGTTATTCCTGTCGCAATGGGGATCAGGCGTAGTGGTGCGAGTAAAGCCAGCACGGCCAGCTTTTTAGTTGCCACGCCCGAAACAGGTGTTGACTCTATAGGCATAACATACGCCTTAATGGGCCCGGTAATGGCTATTGCTCGTCCTGTTGCGGCCATCTTTTCTGCACTATGCGCTGGAATGTTGGTACACCTATTTGGTACTAAGGAGACGGCTAAAAATACACCCAAGCTTATTGCACAGCAACAATCATCGAGCTGTTGTCACCCCTCTGATTCTGATGTTTTATCCATTAAACAAAAAGTCATATTTTCTTTTGCGTTTGGTTTCGGGCAACTATTGAGAGACTTTATGCTCTGGTTTGTGCTTGGGATTTTTTTTGCTGCGCTGGTCACCACGTTCGTTCCACCGTCTTTCTTTACTCAGCATGGTCAAGGCGTTTTCGCAATGTTGGTAGTCGTACTAGTTTCAATTCCGATGTACGTTTGCGCTACTGCTTCAACTCCTATAGCAGTGGGTTTGTTATTGTCAGGGATATCACCGGGAGCGGCTCTGGTGTTTATGCTTACAGGGCCTGCGACTAATATCGCCACGTTAATGGTGATAAAAAACGAATTAGGTAAGCGGGAGCTTATACTTTATCTCATTGCGATCGCAACGAGCGCTATTTTTGCCGGATTAACTCTTGATTCGCTGTTTACCTATTTTAATTGGCAACTAGACTTATCACTCGGAGTACATTCTGACATGGTGGGCGCGGTGTATCAGGGAAGTGCTCTAATCTTAGCGGGCTTAATTCTGTTGCAGATGCAGAAACGGTATTTACCTCGCATTTTTAGCGCCAACACCTCAGTATAATTCGAGATAACTGTTGAGCGTATTTAAAATAGATTAATTAGCTCAGTATGTGGCTATACTCATAATAAGCATATTGGTAACAACAACTCACTTTGGCATTAACTCGGAATTTATGAATACACCTTATACGCATCGTTGGTATCATTTTATATGGCGTTGGTGTTACACCCTTGTGCTTATCTTACTGTTGCCCCTTGGGTTGCTCAAACTGCTATTAAAATCGGATAAAACCGAAGGGCAGCGAAACCATAATCGTGAACGTTTTGGTTTTATAGGCAAGCCAACGACGCAAGGCATCTTAGTGCACTGCGTATCAGTGGGTGAGGTCAATGCTGCGAAGAATATTGTACTGCACTTGCAACAGCTCTACCCTAAACTTCCTGTGACCATATCAACCACGTCATCAACAGGTGCTAAACAAGCGCATGCTGTTTTCGCGGATAGTGTTCAACACCGGTATTTACCCGTTGATATTCCTGTCTGTATGTGGCTCTTCTTTTACAAACTTCAGCCTAAGCTGGTATTAGTAACCGAAGTTGAAATTTGGCCAAATATGCTTCATCAATGCTTTCGCCGTAATATCCCCGCGGTCTTGATCAATGGCAGAATGACCAACGATTCGCTTAAAAATTATCAGCGTTTAGCCTTTTTATTTAGACCTAGTTTGCGTAAGTTCTCACGCATTTGTACACAAGGTCAGCAAGACTTTGATAATTTTCTAAAGTTAGGTGTTTATAAACCAAATTTGACACTAACTAACAATATGAAGTTTGATCTCGAATTGGATCCACAAGATGAGATTAAGGCTATATTATTAACGCAGCAACTTGGACTCACTGAGCAAGCCGTTTTAGTTGCAGGCAGTACGCATGATCTAGAAGAAAGCATGTGTTTAGATTCGTTTAAAAAATTACGTATTACCCACAGTAATATGGTTCTAATCGTTGTGCCTCGCCATCCGCATCGTTTTGAAAAGGTTGTACAACTCTGTCAAGCGACCGGTTACGTCGTGGTTAAGGTAAGTGAATTAGCCAAAAAACCTTTGCAAACTACGCCAGATATTCTAGTTGTCGACGCTATGGGCTGGCTAAAGGCATGTTATCAATTGGCTTCTTGTGCCTTCGTGGGTGGCAGTTTTGCGCCCCGAGGTGGACATAACGCACTTGAGCCTGCTTTATATGGTGTTCCAACAATGATGGGTCCTAGTATTTTCAACAATCCAGTTATTTGTGATGCATTAGCAACGGCCGGTGGATTGAAAATCTTATCGGCATCAGAACAAATCGCTGATACTGCGTTGGAATGGTTAAATAATGCAGATGTCGCGCAACGAGCAGGTTTGGCAAATAAACGAGTGATAGAGCAAAATCGAGGCGCTATTGATCAAACAATAGAAGCAATAGGCGAGGTTTTTCAATAAAAAAGGAGCATATGGTATGCTCCTTTGTCGGCTTAACGTTTGGTTACGTTAATTAGTCACTTGAGGTCACTGGGAAGCCTCGGTCACGCATCAGTGCTTCTACTTTGGCATCTCTACCTCTGAACTTACGATACGCTTCCTCTGGGTCCATTGCGTTGCGCACAGAAAACAGGTACTTGACTAGTCGGTCAGCTACCTCTTTATCATAAAAACCACCGGGTGCTTCAGCAAACGCCTCGGCCGCATCAGAGGTTAATACTTCTGCCCACATGTACCCATAATATGCCGCCGCATAACCTTCGCCCGAAAATATGTGTCCGAACTGAGTTGTCCTGTGACGCATGACTATTTCTTTGGGCATACCTAGACGGCCTAATTCATCGCGCTCAAAACTATCGGGTTCAATTTTAGCTGGATCAGTCGTATGATAGAGTAAATCCATAATCGCAGACGCCATATACTCTGTTGTTTTAAAGCCTTCATTAAACGTAGACGCATTCTTAATCTTTGTCACTAAATCTTGTGGAATTGGCTCACCTGTTTTGTAGTGAACCAAGTAATTGTTAATGACCTCATCAGTTAACAACCAACGTTCGAGTAACTGCGACTGAAATTCCGTGTAGTCGCGTACCCCAGAGTGTGAACTTGGGTAAGCAACGGTAGCTGATAAGAAATGCAACGCATGTCCAAATTCATGAAAATAGGTTTCAGCATCATCCCATGAAATCAACGTCGGCTCGCCTTCAGGGCCCTTCACAAAGTTGGAGTTATTTGACGACAACACAGTCTGCTTGCCATCAAATGTGGTATAGCTTCGGTAAGTTGTTGCCCAAGCGCCTGAGCGTTTGCCTTGTCTAGCGAATGGGTCCAAGTACCATAGTCCAATATGCTCACCGCTGGTCTTGTCGGTCACATCCCATACTTTTACTTCGGGGTTAAATACCGGCACTTTGCCATCTGCTACTGGGGTAAATTCAAAGTTGAATAATTCACCTGCAACAAAAAACATCGCTTCGCGCAGTTTGCCTAGCTGTAAGTATTGTTTTACTTCATCAGAATCTAGTGCGTATTTATCTTTACGTACTTTTTCCGCATAAAAACGATAGTCCCAAGGCTCTATAGTAATACTTGCACCTTCAGCGTCCGCGATAGCTTGCATGTCAGCGACTTCTTCTTTGACTCGTGCAATGGCAGCCGGCCATACTTTTTCCATTAGGTCCATCGCACGTTCTGGTGTTTTCGCCATGCGATCCTCCAAACGCCACTGTGCATAATTGTCATAACCTAACAATGTAATGCGCTCATGACGTAACGTTAGAATTTTCTTGACCAATTCATTGTTATCGTACTCGTCGCCATTATCGCCGCGACTGTAATACGTATTCCACACTTTTTCACGTAATCCTCTATCTTCAGAATAAGTCAGAAAAGGGTCCATTGAAGAACGTGTGTTAGTAATCGCATACTTACCTTTATTGTCACGTATATCAGCCATTCCTGCGGCTGCATTGACAAATGATTGAGGTAAGCCAGTGAGCTGGTCCTGGTTTAAATACAGGACATAGTTTTCTTCATCCGCAAGGACATTGTTTGAAAACTGAGTATGCAGTGAAGCAAGTTCTTGGTTAATGTCGGCATAACGTTTTTTATCTTCATCGTTTAGTGTTGCGCCATTTCTTGCAAACCCATTGTATCTCATCCAAGTAATACGTTGTTCTTCACTGGTGAGTGACTTCAATTCTTCGCTTCTATATACCGCTTGAACACGTTCAAACAGATTTTTATTTTGTATTATTTTTGAAGAAAAAGCAGAAATTATAGGTGCCATTTCTTGTTGAATTTTTCTAAACTCGGGAGTCGAGTTGTTCGAACTCCATATTCCATAATAAGTGAACACGCGATCTAGCTCGCTGCCCGCGCGTTCCATTTCGACGATGGTGTTTTGAAATGTCGCTGGTTCTGGATTATTGGCTATTTTATCAATTTCAGCTAAATTCAGCTCCATGCCTTTTTCTAGTGCAGGCTTTAAGTCCGCTAGGGACATTTTATCAAAAGCGGGAACACCGCTATATGGTCCGGTGAATTCAGCAAGTAGCACATTGTCCATGCTTTGTGCTATTGCGGTCTCTGCCACAGCTTGTTCCGGTGCGCTGGGTTTGTCAGAGCAAGCAGCCATCGAAAGCGCTAGTGCGAGCACAGAAAGCGTTAATACCGCCTTTTTCATATCGTTTCCCTTTTTAATTATTATTAGCATTTTATTTAGCTTTATACTTCTTATCTTAAGATAAGGTTGTGTGCAATAGTAGGCATTCACTATGCACTTGGCAAGTTTGACCTGTATACTTTTGTACAGCTCTGTTGCCCGTTCGCTAAAATCACTTGACTACTGCACTTGTGTTTACGGTAGACTACAATGACAAGTTGAGAAGGGCACTAAATATCTCGGGGTCATAGCTTAATCCCATTATGGACTCAGAACTAAATGCTATTCACTCAAAGAGACTCACCAATCATAAATAAACAGTCGTTACTCACTATATTCAAATAAGTATAAAGGAAATTAAATGAAAATTTTAAGCGGAGCTATTTCTCTCTCCTGTCTTCTGCTAGTTACATCTTGCGCCACTTACGACCCTTACACGGGCGAGCAAGAAGTCAGTAAGGCAGGCAAAGGCGCAGGTATTGGCGCAGGTGTTGCTGCAGTTGTTGCCTATCTGGCAAATAAAGATAAGGATTCAGGGAAACGCAATGAAAGAATACTCAAAGCTGCTGCGGGTGGAGCTGCGGTTGGGGGCAGTATTGGTTATTATATGGATGTTCAAGAAGCGAAGCTAAGAGAACAATTACGAGGGTCCGGGGTAAGTGTTGAACGCGACGGCGACAATATTAATCTTATTATGCCTGGCAATATCACGTTCGCTTCGGGTAACGCTGATATCGCTCAAGGTTTTCTGCCCGTTTTAGATTCAGTCACTTTAGTGTTGACTGAGTTTAACAAAACATTAGTTGTTGTTAGCGGACACACAGACAGCACGGGTTCTGATTCTTTAAATCAAACCTTATCTGAAAAACGCGCGCAATCAGTGTCTGATTATTTTTACAAAAGCGGTATTATTAGAGACAGATTGGATGTTATTGGATTTGGTGAAACCCAAGCTATAGCAAGCAATACAACAGAACAAGGCAAGCAGCAAAATCGAAGAGTTGAAATTGCGCTGCTCCCAATCACTCAGCCTTAATTCGTTCAACTGACATAAAACGGACACAGTAACCTTACCAAGTGTGAGGTTGCTGTGTATCAAAAGTCAATAAAGGCTAGTCGCAAACTTGCCTCTTTAAACTGACAACTGATAAGCACATATACTTACCGCACTGGCTAAGTTGAGTGAGTCAATACTGCCGTTGCCTAAGATAGTAAAAGCATCTGCATTAGAGGCTGACAGTGCGTGAATCGGGACTCCGCGTGCTTCATTTCCAAATAAATAACACTCGTAATGAGCGAACTCACCGGTGTGGATATTGCTACCGTTTAAATCTAAATAAGCGAACTTGTCAAAACGAGTCGATAAATCGTCAAGCTCTATTTCTAGCTCAACAGGCACATGAAAAATAGCCCCCATACTCGCTCTCACTACTTTTGAATTGAATGGATCAACACTGTTGGGGCTGAGTAATAAACGAAAATTACCGAACCAAGCGAGGCTCCTTAAAATAGTGCCTAAATTTCCAGGGTCTTGTACTTCATGCAGATAAATACAGCGCTCGTGTTGTTTGGGAATATGTTGATCAGCTTTCATTTTAGTCGCATTGGGCAGCGGCACGCACGCAATTATCCCTTGTGGAGTTTTGGTGTCGCTAAGTTGTGCCATTTGTTTTTTGTTAATCGTCAATACTGTAAACTGGGCGGTTAACATGCTTGCCCACTCTGCATATTCTTCTGTTACATAAAGTGTCACATCTTTTACATTAGACTGTTGTTGAATACTTCTTTGTAGCTGGTCGCTTCGTAACTGAGCCTTTTGTAACTCAAGAATAAGATGCTCGCCCTCTACTAAATAATAGCCTAGCTGTGCGCGGTATTTTTTTTGATGCAGCTTCTTAACATCATCTAGTTTCATATAACGTTGCCTTTAAGTCCTTGTTGCGGTTTTAATTGTAGCGGTTTGAGTAATTTAAGTCAGGCAAAAAAAGTCAAATTTTGTTTATTCGAGTTAGTTTAAAATAAAAAACCGATTTAACAGCGCAAGGAATTTGCAAATCTGCTTTGCAAGTTTACAATACGTGCTGTTTCAGCGATATTAATAGTATATTCACTCTATGGCTCGATCAAAAACCAGTAAACAATGGATGGACGAACACGTCAACGACCCTTACGTAAAGAAGGCAAAAATTGACGGCTATCGTTCTCGCGCCAGTTATAAAATTATCGAAATCAACGAAAAAGATAAGATAATTCGCGCTGGTAATATCGTCATGGATTTAGGCTCTGCACCTGGCGGTTGGTCGCAAGTTGTAGCGCCATTGGTCGGTGATCTAGGGCGTGTTATTGCGTCGGATATCCTGCCTATGGATGGCATAATAGGGGTCACCTTTATTCAAGGTGATTTCACTGAAGCCGAGGTTTACGATGACATTCTAAGTACGCTGAATGGCGATAAGGTCGACGTTGTTGTTTCTGATATGTCACCTAACCTCAGCGGTGTAAATACCACCGACCAATATTCCTCTATATATCTTGTAGAGTTAGCCCTTGATATGGCCCGTAACGTGCTAAAACCGGGCGGTAGTTTTTGTGCAAAAGTGTTTCAAGGTGTGGGTTATGAAGAATATGCCAAAGAAGTCAGAAAGTCGTTTGATAAAGTGGTGGTTCGCAAACCTGCGGCTTCTCGTGCGCGGTCTCGTGAAGTTTACATAGTGGGTAAAGGCTTTAAGGGCTAACGCTCAAGTAACGCTAGCTTGTCGTCAACACCGTTCCATTTGTCCGCATCAGCGGGGGCAGGCTTAATGTCTATAATATTTGGCCATTCTTGACACAACTGGGCATTAAGTTCTAAAAAGTTAAGTTGTTCTGGTGGCAGTTTAGTGTCCTGATAAATGGCCTCGGCTGGACACTCAGCGACGCACAAGTCACAGTCGATACAAATAGCAGGATCGATAACTAAAAAATTGGGTCCTTCAAAAAACGCATCAACCGGACAAACGGCAACACAATCTGTGTATTTACATTTAATGCAATTGTCGGTTACTACAAAGGTCATGGTGGCTTAACTATCAAATCATTTTACGTTGCCACGATTGTAAAGTAGCAGTGTTAAAACACAAGTTTCTTTGCGACATTGTTTGGTTCAAGGTATCGATTTAGTTAATTACACAGGACTATCTAAACAAGGCCAACTGTTTTAAAATAGCGCGCCCTGACAGAAAGGCTGTCCGGCGTTACAAAGAGTAAGAGTATTATGCTGCGTTTAACCGATATTAAATTACCCCTCGATCATGATGAGCAGGCACTTGAGCTTGCCATTTTAAGCAAACTTGACATTAGCAAGAGCACTCTATTGTCATTTGACTTATTTAAACGGGGTTATGACGCACGCAATAATAGAAATATTCAGCTCATCTATACGCTCGACGTTGAGGTAGAAAAGCAGGAAGAATTATTAGCACAGTTTAGCCGTGATCCACATGTGCGCTTAACACCCGATATGCGCTATAAGTTCGTTGCCCAAGCCCCTGCGGATCTTACCCATCGGCCCGTCGTTGTTGGTCTTGGCCCCTGTGGTTTATTTGCGGCTTTGATTTTGGCACAAATGGGTTTTAAACCTATTATCTTAGAACGTGGAAAGGCCGTACGTGAACGCACAAAAGACACCTTTGGTTTTTGGCGCAAACAAGAGCTCAATCCAGAATCAAATGTGCAATTTGGTGAGGGTGGAGCCGGTACTTTTTCAGATGGTAAACTGTATAGCCAGGTTAAGGATCGCAAGCATTATGGTCGCAAGGTGCTGCACGAATTTGTCGCCGCCGGTGCACCTGAGGAAATCATGTATGTGAGTAAGCCGCATATAGGTACTTTTAAACTGGTAAACATGGTCGAAAAAATGCGCGAGCAAATTATTGCGCTAGGAGGCGAGTTCCGCTTTAGTACGAGAGTCGAAAAATTAGATTTAGAGCCTGATAATAAAAATTATAAAATCAAAGGATTATATTTGTCAGGAGGCGATTACATAAGCTGTAAACAGGTTATTTTGGCTATTGGCCATAGTGCTCGTGATACCTTCACTGCACTCTATGAACAAGGTGTTTACATTGAAGCCAAACCTTTTTCGATAGGTTTTCGCATTGAACATGAACAAAGTATGATTGATCGCAGCCGCTTTGGTGATAATGTAGGCAACCCAATTTTGGGTGCAGCCGACTACAAGCTCGTGCATCACTGTAAAAATGGCCGCACGGTATATAGTTTTTGCATGTGTCCTGGTGGTACTGTGGTAGCTGCAGCATCCGAGCCCGGTCGAGTGGTCACAAATGGAATGAGCCAATACTCAAGGCACGAACGCAATGCCAATAGCGCTATTGTTGTTGGAGTGACGCCTGAAGAGGACTACCCGGGTCATCCTTTGGCAGGAATTGAATTGCAACGCAGTTTGGAAGCCTTGGCATTTGCCGTTGGAGGCGAGAATTATCATGCGCCGGCTCAGTTAATTGGTGACTTTTTAACTGGGAAACCCAGTGCCGAAATCGGTGTGGTTAAACCTTCATATACGCCAGGCATCACGCTAACTGATTTGAGTAAAGTGGTACCTGATTATGTTATTCATGCGATTCGTGAAGCCATTCCCGCTTTTGATCGTCAAATAAAAGGATTTGCTAAACAAGACGGTTTATTAACTGGGGTTGAAACCCGCACCTCTTCACCTATCTGCATCAAGCGCGGGACCGACTATCAAAGTGTGAATGTGCAAGGCTTATATCCTGCAGGAGAGGGAGCGGGCTATGCTGGAGGCATATGGTCAGCTGGAATTGATGGCATACGTGTAGCCGAAGCAGTCGCGTTAGCTATTGCAGGCGAAGCGTCGTAAAAAATATGAACGTGTAACCGTTCTGCAAGTTACTCGCCAGCATTGATGTCTTTATATCTGGATTACGTTTACCCCCCTAACATGTCCCGAAGCTTGCGTTCTGCCAATTCCGCAGGCGTTAAACTGTGTTCATGGTTGCTACTTTGCACTTCTGCCTCGTCACCAAACAAAGCCGCTAATTGGGCTTCTGCATTCCCTTTCTTTTGCGTTTTTATTGCAAAAACTTGTTCTGATGGTGAAAAGTAATCACAAAAATTTGCTTTCTCTGTGTCTGTTACATCCTCTGCACTGGGTTCGTTACATCCATTTCGACCGTCAAATTCTCTACACATTTTGCAAACATGTTGATCGGCATTACAAACAGAGCAATCTTCGCGCCGCGACATCGGGAAAATAACGTTTTCAAGCAGATTTCCACATTGCCAACAACTAAGCTTTTGAGACATAAATAGTGCTCCTAAAAGTTAATGTTTTTGCCTAACACCAGACTAAAACAAACAGAATTTGAGTCAACTTATTGAATATAAATGTAATACCCAATAAAATCATAATATCGATATCACAATAATTATCTTGAGGTTTTGACTAATTTCAAGCGAAGTTTGTTTAGTGTTAGGCATAAGTAATACTCATTCACTGGCATATAAACTAAATTGTCTTTTAACACGTAGTGTATTGACATACTATCCATTTTAAACGCAGGGCCAAAATTTTCGCCCGTTATACTGAGCTATAGACATATTTATGCATCTCATTTTTTTTGATTTAGATGGCACCCTATTAAACGATGCATCTGAAATATCTCCCTTTACCAAAGAGACCCTTATCCTATTGCGAGAAAATGACATAGCCTATACTGTGGCGACAGGGCGAACTATGCTGTCGGCTCGAGAGATTGTTGAAGGTCATGATTTTAATTTACCTCAAATTTACAATAATGGGGTAACAGTGTGGGATCCTAAAATTCAACAACTCACACTGGAAAATCTGCTTAATCACGCTGAAGTAGCTACGATAATTGATTTAGCACTTTCACACAGAATTACGCCTTTTGTTAATACTATCGAAAACCATCATCACTTTATTTTTCACACTGACACACGTCACGATGTCGAAAGAGATCTAGTTCGTAAATATTTTTCTCGTACCAAAGCCAAACTTTTACCGCTAGACGCACTGCCGGTCGACAGTCAAGTGACTAATATTAGTATGATTGGTTGCGCTGATACTATTAATGAAATGTGGTTAGAACTTAATACACACCCAAATCTAATTGCCTACTCCGGACCAACTACGGAGGGTGACACTTTTAGATGGATGGATATTCACCATTGTCGCGCTAGTAAGGGCAATGCGGTTACCAATTTAAAAAAGCAATTAGGCGCCAGTAACATTATTTGCTTTGGTGATGGTGATAACGATTTGAGTATGTTTGCGCTTGCAGATGAAAGTTATGCCCCAGAAAACGCAAAAGCCGAAATTAAAAATTCTGCTAGCGCTGTCATTGGGCATAATCACAAGGATGGCATAGCACACTTTTTGCGTGAACGCTTCTCGCTATAAAAGCCCTAAGGCATCCTTGTGCTAAAAGTAAATGGATTTAATCGTCTGCCAACTATCATACTTTTTTTAAAAGTTTTCGAATCATGTATGCAATGCGGCATCAATTGCTTTCTCTATACAAGCGCTTACGCGCTTTACAAAGCTGGCTTTGAAATAGAAGCATAAACTAAGGATTTAAAGTGAAATCACTATTACCAATATTTGCATCAATTTTTGTGGCGGGATGTTCTGTGGTCGGTCAAAGTAATGTAGATACTGCACCCTATACTGTACTGAAATCTGACGATATTCAGAAAATTGAAGTTCGCAAATATGATTCAATGATATTGGTTTCAACAAGTATGTCTGGAAAAAATGGTAACAGTGCATTTAGAGAATTATTTAAATACATTGGCGGCGCGAATGAGGGCGCAACGCAGATAGCCATGACTGCTCCGGTTATCATGGATAATAAAAAAATCACAAAAAAAGGCACGGAAATTTCGATGACCGCTCCTGTGTTTATGAATGAAAGCGCTGACACTTCCTTAATGTCATTCGTTATGCCCAACGATTTCACCCTAGAGACGACGCCGAAACCCACTAATCCTGATGTTAAGGTGAGTGAACTTAAAGACTACAAAGTCGCTGCTATTCAGTTTAGTGGCACACTCAGTGACAGCAACGTAGATGAACACACAATAATTCTCAGCGCTTGGATTACTAATAACGGCTATACCGCTATAAATAAGCCGGTAAAAGCTGGCTACAACGGACCTTTTACTCTGCCAATGATGCGCCGAAATGAAGTGTTGATTGAGGTTAGATAGTCTCCCTTTACTGTGCCAATAATACACAGACTGAGAAACATAAAAACTAGACCTGAATAATGTTTTCAAGGATCCAAGCGGCTGTTGACTCAACGTCGATATTTTTTAACGATGCTCAGGCTGCGTTTTTAATTTAAAACAGCTACCTACGCAAATACCAACGTTTTGTTCTGATGGATAATAATGCGGTCCTGTAAGTGATATCGAATACCATTGGCTAATGCATTCACTTCACACCGCTTACCCTTTCGCACCATATCTTGAGCAGAGTCACTGTGACTAATACGCAAGACTTCCTGTTCAATTATGGGCCCATCATCAAGATCGGAAGTCACGTAATGACAGGTAGCACCAATTAACTTTACACCTCTTTCATAAGCCTGTTGATAAGGCTTTGCACCAGCGAAAGAGGGTAGAAAACTATGGTGGATATTGATCGCTTTCCCAGCCAGTTTGTGGCACAGATAATTTGGCACGATTTGCATGAATCGGGCCAGTACTGTTAAATCTATTTGATAATATTCGAGTAAACTCTCTACTTCCTTAAATGCTTTTGTTTTATCTGAAAAGTCAATAAAGTGAAACGGAACTTTATACCAGTCAGCATACTCTCGCATCGTTTCATGGTTGGCGATAATACATGGAATGTTGCATTGCAGTTCGCCAGTGTGCCATCGATGTAGTACATCAATTAAGCAATGAGACTCCCTGCTTGCCAACAGAGCAACGTTCATATTTTTCTGTGAATCATTAAGGGTCCAGCGCATCTCATAACGTTCGGCTACTTTACTAAACGCGCTTACAAAGTGCTCATGATCCACTGCAATCGACTTCGCATCTATTTCGTGGCGCATAAAAAACCGATTAAGTTGCAAGTCTGAGTGATGACTGGCTTCGAGAATGTTCGCGCCATACTCTGAGAGGAATTGCGATACAGCAGCCACTAGTCCAGTTTGGTCGGGACAATCGATAACAAGGCGGTAAGTAGATTGCAAAGCCAGTTTTCCTTTTGCGCAGATAAAGTTATGTTATGGATCCAAAGTATACCGTGAGTACTTTTTAATTGATAACGTATTTTACGGTCTACATTTTGCTTTGTTGAAATAAAGGTCAGGCTTTATTGTGATCTATATCAATTCCGTTGTCGCTAAATATAGCGGATAGACTAAAGTTTATAGCGGATAGACTATAGTTGCATTATTGTCATATGTAATTTGTATTATAGATATTTAACAAATAAGCAGTGAACGAATTTAGGGCCGTATTTTATTTAACAATTAAGTCACGCAAAAAAGGAATGGATATGACTAGAGTAGCATTAGTTACAGGCGGAACTCGTGGAATTGGTGAAGCGATTTGTAAGAAGCTTTTCGAGAAAGGTTACAAAGTTGTTGCTAATTACGGAGGTAATGATGTTAAAGCCACTGAATTTACTGTACGAACTGGTATTCCAGCAGCAAAATTTGATGTATCAAATTTTGAGCAAACAGCTGCTGGAATAGCTAAAATTGAAAGTGAATATGGTCCAATTGATATTTTAGTCAATAACGCCGGAATTACTAGAGATGGCACAATGCACCGAATGAGTTTTGAGCAATGGAATGCTGTTATTCAAACCAACTTGGCTTCTTGTTTTAATACTTGTCGTGCGGTGATTGATGGCATGCGTAGCAGAGACTTTGGTCGTATCGTTAACGTCGGATCCGTAAACGGTCAAGCAGGTCAATATGGCCAGGTTAACTACGCTGCCGCTAAGTCGGGTATCCATGGCTTTACTAAAGCACTGGCGTTAGAAAGTGCGAGTAAAGGTATTACTGTAAATGCTATTGCTCCTGGATACGTCGACACCGATATGGTGCGAGCGGTACCGCCAGAGGTTTTGGTGAAAATTATCAGAACCATCCCGGTGGGCCGTTTAGGTAAACCTGAAGATATTGCAAACAGTGTGGCTTTTTTAGTCGATGACGAATCAAGCTTTATTACTGGGTCAACATTGTCCATTAATGGTGGTCAACATATGTATTAAATTGGTGCATGAGCACCAATATGTATCAATTAGTTGCGTGATTAACTGCTTTATCATTTTTAATATACGGAACTAATTGTGAATACAAACGTGTAAATAAGGAGGCTATGTGGCCTCCTTATTTATCTCTACTAGTGACGTTGACGTCAGCAGAGAAAGCACCTAAAAAGAAGCACCTAAAAAGAAGCACCTAAAAAGAAGCACCTAAAAAGAAGCACCTAAAAAGCAAGTATGGCGTTGAAGGTCGCGGTTGACGGAAATCCATCGGCGATCATATTATTACGATCTTGAAATTCACGAATACCGGCTCTAGTTGCAGGGCCAATAATGCCGTCTGCACCACCAACATTTATACCCATGCCATTTAACTTGCGTTGCATTTGCGCCATTTGGTTAATGCTATACTTGGGTAATTCAGGTAAAGGCTTACTCAACTCATCATTACCCAAAATACGATTGGCAAGTTGTCCAACAGCAATGCCGTAAAACTCCGAATTATTCCATCTCAAAATGACATTAAAGTTGTGATAGGTCAAAAATACAGGTCCTTTATAACCAGCGGGCACAATTAATTTTGATGGAATGTCGGATTGTCCAATCGTTCTGCCATCGGCTTTTGTAATATGTAAATCCGACCAGTGGCTAACCGGTTTTCTTTCATTAGTGACGCTGGCATAATTGAAGTCGGCGGGCAGCAATACCTCACGGCCCCATCTTAGTCCGGGTTTCCAACCTAGTTGGTTCAAAAAATTAGCAGCCGAAGTGAGTGCATCTTTTTCGCTATTCCATAGGTCTGCTTTACCATCACCGTCGCCGTCGATGGCATATTTGGTGTAAGCGGTGGGCATAAACTGTGTATGTCCCATAGCCCCAGCCCACGAGCCAATCATTTGTTCTTTGCTAAGCGACTCTCTATCCATGAGTTTCAGTGCAAGCATTAACTCGCCAGTGAAATAGTCGCTGCGACGAGGGTCACAAGCCAATGTTGCCAATGAATCAAGTGTCGACATTTTACCTTTATAGGTGCCGAAATTAGTTTCAAGGCCCCAAAATGCAAGCAAATAATGCCCCGGAATTCCATATTTTTTGGTCAATCCGGTTAAAAATTCTTGGTTCTCAATTAAGGCTTTGCGGCCTTTTTCAATACGCCATTTATTCACTCTAGCGCTGTAATAACTGGGGAATGTTTGCACAAATTCAGGTTGATTACGGTCATACTCTAACACTTTTGGAACTTGCATTAAGTTGGGGATTTCAGCCGCTATACGAGTTTCTGAAACGCCTTGCTGGGATGCGATTTGTGCAAGTGACACTTTGCATTCAGCAAAATTTTGCTGTTTTTTGGCTGACGGGTCCACCATTGTTTGTGCGTAGGACAAGGTTGACATTGAGACTGCGATTAAAAGCGAAGATATGTAAATAAGTACACGAAATTTTCGCATCTTTGATGACCTGTTAATTTGAGAAAGCGGTCGAAACATAATAGTAATTATCCCTAATGCTAAAAATATCAATTGCTTTGACTACATTAAACGTAGGTTAAATGCAGATACATAGATTATTACTCATACTGACCATCAAATATACAAAAAGTGCGAGAGTTCGCACTTTTCGATTGTTGTTAACGCCATCACCGGGCTATATATTTACACGCATTTCAGGAATATTTATCAATAAATTCTGTTACTAATGGGCGGATATTCTTACGGTACATCGAGCCACTAAATATCCCGTAGTGACCAGCACCTAGCTGGGTATGATGTTTACGCATATTTTTTGGTATTTTTTGGCAAATATCTTGAGCAGCTTCAGTTTGCCCAATACCACAAATATCGTCTTCCGCACCCTCAACTGTCATCAGCGGCGTATTGGTAATTGCATTAAAGTCAACAGGCTTGCCAGCATATGTGATGGTTCCATTGGCTAACTCGTTATTTTTGAATACACGCTCGATGGTTTCTAAATAAAACTCTGCTGGCATATCTAAAACAGACAAATACTCATCGTAGAACGCTCTAAAGCGATCGGTATCTTCTGTCTCACCAATTAATAAATTCTGAAAATACTCCTGATGCTTCTTAATGTGAGTTTCCTTATTCATTGAAAGAAACCCACCGAGTTGCATAAATCCAGGGTAAACCTTTCTGCCCTCACCAGAATAACCTGTCGGAACTGTTTGAATAGCAACATTTTCAAACCAGCTCATTGGGTGTTCGTGTGAAAATTCATTCACCCGAGTTGGATTTTTACTAGTATCAATCGGACCTGCCATTAAGGTCAATGACTTCGGTATATTAGGATTTTTTTCTTGTGCCATCACTGCTGTTGCAATTAATGCTTGCACAGTAGGCTGGCAAATAGCAATCAAATGCGTTTCGGGCCCTAAATTGTTCATAAAATCGATTAAATAACTGACATAACAATCGAATGAGAATGGACCTTCTTCTAATGGAACGTCACGTGCGTCGAGCCAATCAGTAATATAAACTTCGTGGCGCGGTAAGAGAGCTTCAACAGTGCCTTTCAATAGAGTCGAATGGTGTCCAGATAGCGGTGCGACTAGCAGCACTTTGTCTTTGTCAGTTTGTCCTGCTTTGCTAAAATGAATTAGATTGCAAAAGGGTTTTCCTAATACTATTTCTTCTTTAACGGCCACCGCTTTACCATTTACATCAACCGTTGTGATATGAAAACCTAATTTGTCATAACGCTGTGTGAGTCGCATCGCTGATTCAAGCGTGGCGCTCGCAACACGGCCGCTCCAAGTATGCGAATATGGATTACTGGGATGTGAAATAAGCTCGTTAAGGAAGTAAAAACCTTCGCTCATTAATTGTCCGCTTTTTGCAAAATAATCGAATGCTTGATACTTCATCACGTCTCCTAATGCTCCAATGCAAGCAACCGAATTGGGCAGATGCTGGATAATTGCTTTTTAACAGTTATTGTTGAGTAAAAAAAACTCCAATTACCGAGATTGTCAAATCCCTGTGATTGGAGTTACTTTATATCTTTATACAAACCTAATCGGTGAGCACAGACCATGACGTATTACTTAGGTGTAGCAGCGGCAGACATTTTAGCTGTCATGCTTTCACTGAAGCCTTTAATCATTTCACCGGCTTTAGTTTGAGCACCGGAGACGAGAGTGTAAGTCTCTTTTGCTGATTCAGTTACCGTTGCTTGTAGACCTTCCAAATACGCTTTTTGTGCTTCAGCTAGGCTAGTTACGTCTTTTTGCTTGCTCACAGTTTCAGCAAATGAAACGCCACCGCTTAAAAGCGTTGAGAAAAGTGCATTTTGTTTTTCAGCAAGTGCTTGAAGAATAGACATATTTAGTGTCGCTAATTCAGTAACAGGTTTCATTGACTCTGTAAGTTGTTCGTTTACTTTATCTAACATGATGTATCTCCACTATTTAAGAATAAAATTTAATTAAGCTTTCGTCACAGGTGCTGATTTACTATCAGATACCGTTTTAACGTCATCAGCTTTTGTTTTTGCCGGTGCTTTTACTTCTTCAGCACTTAGCGTTACAACTGGCTTCGCTGCAGATTTAGCGACTGGCTTTTTCACTTCCACTGTCGGCGTTTGTTTGGTTTTGGTCGCTGTTTTTGCTAGTTCTGCTTTTTGTACCGTATCTGCTTTAATCGCAGGGGCTGCTTTAACCGCAGAAGTGGCATGAACGACAGGTGCTGCCTTCGCAGCAGGTGCTGCCTTCGCAACAGGTGCGGCCTTCGCAGCAGGTGCTGCCTTCGCAGCAGGTGCTGCCTTCGCAACAGGTGCGGCCTTCGCAGCTGGTGCGGCCTTCGCAACAGGTGCTGCTTTCACAACGGGTGCTGTTTTAACTGTCTCTTTCGCTACTACACTCGCGGTTTCATAGCCTGACTTTAATGCGTCAGTATATTTTTGCGAAACAGCACTTATCGTGTTGTACGTATTTGTAGTTGTACCGGTTAAACGCTCTCTTAACGATTCAGCATAAACTGCTTGAGCGGCCAATATGTCTTTCATTTCTGTTTGTTGGGCGATGGTTTGCATCAACTTAACACTGTCATCAATCAACCCAGAGAAAAATAGGGTTTGTTGCTTAGTCACTGCTTCCATTGCCTTAACATTAGCAGCGAGCAGCTCACTAGCTGGCTGTGATGAGTTTCTCATTTGTTTTGAAAATTGACCAAACATACCTGTTTCCCCTATTGTCTAACTAAGCTTTGCTGCGCTGCAACATTTCGTATATTCAAATAATAGACAAACTACAGAGAAGATCAAGTATTATTTTGCTGCGCTGCAACATATTATTGAGATGGAATAAAGTATTTGAGTGGAAAAACAGTTAATTAATTGTTTTAACTGTCTTTTTTATTTTTCGGGTTTGCGTTCCAAGCCGACATATTTTGCTCCATAATCTTTGAAAACATGCCGATTGGGCTGTTGTCGACCATATTCTTCATTAATCCTTGCACTTTATCTTGCTGTTCTATGAACTGAACAATGCTTTGTTCGAGGTACTGCCTAACGAACACTTCCATATCACTATCGTAAAACCGGATAAGTTGTTTCAACAACACATCGGTTAAAAGTGATTGTTGTTCATTTGCTTCGGACTCACTAATAATTTGCAAGAGTACCGACTTTGTAATGTCCGCGTCTGTTTTTGAATCCACTATTTTGAATTCAATCCGGTCATTTATCAGTATTTTAATAAAATCCAAATTAACATACTTGCTCTGTGAACTATCGTACAAACGGCGATTCGGATATTTTTTGATTAAGACCAAGTTAACCTCTAAGAAATAAAAAACAACAAATTACAGTGTAAAATAATAAGCCTCATTTTTGAGAGCCATCAGGTTAGCCTAATTTATCAAAAATTGCATGGCTTTGAGGCAATCTTGTTTTATTATTCATCTAGGCGTTTGAGCACATAGTCTCCTGGTGCGTCCATAATGGCCGGATATCGCTTACTCTTGCCTGGTTGTAGCGCATTAATTTTGTGTCCTGACGCAGATTGCATCCACTGATGCCAATCTGGCCACCAAGACCCTTTATGCTCTTTTGCTCCCTCTAACCAGTCTTGCGCTGAATCCGGAAGTTCATCATTTATCCAGTGCGGGTACTTTCCCCCTTCTGTCGGATTGATGACTCCTGCTAAATGCCCTGAGCCAGCCAGTACAAAGCGGCAATCGCCTGCAACAATTTTGGTTCCTTCATAAGCACCTTGCCAAAGCACGATATGGTCGGCGATGGTGGATAAAAAATAGCTTGGCATATCAATGTTACCTAAATCAATCGGAATATCATCAATAACTAAGGCCCCCGGATCCTTTAACTTATTTTCCCAATAAGTAGTGCGTAAGTACTGCTTGAGGCAAGCCGATGGAATATTAGTTGCGTCGCTATTCCAATAGAGGATATCAAAGGGCGCTGGGTCTTTACCTTTTAGATAGTTTTCGATAAAGAATGACCAAAATAAGCTGTTTTCGCGCAGCAAACTAAAACTCATACCCGTAATCCGCCCGTCGAAAACACCATTATTTTCAGCGTTTTTTTCAACTATCGGTAGCATATCCTCTGAGAAGTAATTACCAACTTCGCCGGGTTCACTAAAGTCTAATAATGTGGTTAGGAAAGTAAGCGAAGCAATGGATTCATCACCAATGGCCCTTAAATAGGCCGCAGTCATTGAACATAGAGTACCGCCAACACAAAAACCGGTTAGATTAACTTGTTTTTGTTTAGTTATTGCTTTGATTATCTCAATAGCCGCCAATGAGCCTTTGCGCATGTAATCTGTGAAATCGTAATCTGCTAATTCGGAGGTAGGGTTGACCCAAGAGATCATAAACACGCAATAACCTGCATTTAGCAACCCGCGCACCATTGACTTCTTTTCATCCAAATCAAGAACATAGTATTTGTTAATGAAAGGTGGCGTTATCAAAATAGGTATTTGATAGTGCTTTTCTTGAGTGGGTGTATAGTGAATTAGTTGGATCAGTTCATTCTGAAAAATTACCTTTCCGGGGGTATTCGCCAAATTTTCACCAAGCGTAAAAGCATTGCTGTCACTTTGGCGCATTTTAAACGCCTCCAACGGACTTTTCTCTAAGTCTTCCAGAAAATTTTGCATGCCTTTCACTAAGTTTTCGCCTTTGCTTTTAATCACTTCTTCGCAAACTTCTGGATTGGTTAAGATAAAGTTCGTCGGCGCTAGCGAATTAATATATTGACGAGTAAAAAACTTTGCTTGCTTGGCTGCTTTTTCATCACTAAATTCTAGCGTATCAATCATATTGTTGAGCATGTCTGAATTGACTAAATAGGACTCTTTTATATAATGGAATACCGGGTTGTCTTCCCAATCACTGTGCTCGAATCGGCGGTCGCCGGATGTCGTTTTAGGTGCTGTGGCTCCTGTATCGATTGTTTCAGCATTTGCAGCCAGAGCCTGACCCATCATTGCTTTGGAGGCTTGTTGCCATAAATCGGCTTGTTTTTGCATGTATTGCATTTGCTGTTGAATAAGTTTATTCGAATCAACTTTAATATCACCGTTTAGCAGCGAGGCTAATTTTTGCGGGTCGAACATGCCGGGTGCTGTCGCTCCAGCGCCTTCTGCCGTTTTGTTTGTTCTCGTCAACACCTCTTTGGCCAAGGCATTAAAAACGGTCGCATATTTCTCAATGTAAGCTAAAACTTCACTCTCATCAGTACCCATTTGATTCTCCATTGTGACGTGCTAACTGCCATTATTAGTCGCTATTAATGACAATATTATTCGTTACTAAGATTTATTCTGGCCTTTCAAAAAGCCATCCATCATTTTTTGATAGGCCGTAAAGCCGGTCAATCCAGTTTCTAATGAAGGTTTAATAAATGTTTCAAAGGCTTTTTGTGGATCTTCCGCACATTTTTCTGCAAGATCCGCTGTTATTGTTGAATGTAATTGACTAAAATCAGGCAGACCGAAAATTTCTCTGGCCTCGGCGGGGCTTAAGTCTAATTCAATTTTGACTTTCATAACCTTCCCTCCAAAATAAACCGTAATACAGATAAATAGCTTGTTAAAATACCAGTGGGTATTGCGCTTTCTGTTACTGCTGAACTTTTAGCCTATGTTGCAGCCCAAACAATGTCTATAGTTTTCGGTCATTATAATCGGAATTATCCAAGATTAGCTTGCGTCACATCATATTTTCTATGCTTAGCTTGCCTTATATTATGATCCTCAGCATGCAAAAATGTCTTTGCCAGGGTCACTTAACAACGATAACGTGGCAATTTATCAGTAGAATGCGCTAAGCTATAAATACGGTAATTGATAACTACAGTTATTTATGAAGAGAACAACATAATGAGAACAACATAATGAGAACATTTACGCTTTGAAGATAATAGAAATACCTCTACTTCCATTTAGGTGGTTAAAACGTCATTTTTGGAAGCTTTTTATTGTCCTCTTGGTGGCTTCTTCAGCCTATGTTATTTATGTCGATGCGCAAGTAAAACAAAGGTTCGAAGGAAACAAGTGGCAGGTGCCTGCGCAAATATTTGCGCGTCCGTTGACGCTGCAAGTTAAGCAAGAAATCAGCATTGATGAAGTCAAAGATGAATTGAGTCTGCTGGGTTATCGCAAAGTTGCTGCGGCTCAATCGACAGGTGAATATCAGATTTATTCAAATCAGCTTCGAATTCAACGCCGAGCTTTTCATTTTCCTAATGGTTTTGAACCAGAGCGAGATATACGCATTACTTGGCAAGGAGTGCGCATTATAAAAATTGAATACCTGATAGGGAAGGGGGCTAATCCGACTTCAAAATCGCTTGCTTTAATACGATTAGAGCCTTGGTTAGTGTCTCGTTTAGTGAATGGGCTTGAAGAAGATCGCATGCTAGTTGGCAGGGATAATATTCCCAAGCTATTACAAAAAGCATTGGTGATTGTCGAAGACAGAGACTTTTACCAACATTACGGCATTGCACCCACATCAATCATTCGAGCTTTATTTGCGAATATAATTGCAGGTAGAACCGTGCAGGGTGGCAGTACATTAACCCAACAGTTGGCTAAAAACTTTTTTCTCACCCGTGAACGCTCATATATTCGAAAAGCCAAAGAAGCAGTTATGGCGATCGTTATTGATGCTAGATATCACAAAGATGAAATCATTAATGCGTATATAAATGAAGTCTTTCTCGGCCAAAATGGCGCTGTTGCAGTGCATGGTTTTGGTTTAGCCAGTCACTTCTATTTTGATAAGCCATTGGCCGAGCTTACTATTCCTGAAATAGCCACGTTGATAGGTTTGGTCAAAGGCCCTTCATTTTATTCACCAAGTAAACATCCTGAACGTGCGTTGAAACGTCGTAATGTGGTGTTACGTTTGTTGTTTGAGGCCAATGAAATTGGTAGTAGCGATTATGCAGCCTACGTAGCTACGCCCTTAAATACAGCTAGTAGTGACAGTCTGGCAAGTGGTCAGCATCCCGCATTCATGGACAAAGTACGCGACGAACTCAACACAGTGATTAGTCGTCGTTCAGAACAATTATCCGGCGTTAAACTTTATACAACCTTGGATATTAACGCGCAACGCCGCGCCGAAGAAGCCCTCAAAGAACAAGTTGAGAGTATTTCACAAAAGCGCAACCAAGCTAAGTTGCAAGCTGCAATGGTGGTATCCGATGTAAAAACCGGTGAGATCAGAGCGATAGTGGGTGGTAAAAAAACCACATTTAGTGGCTTTAATCGTGCGTTAAATGCCTACCGGCCGATAGGCTCATTGGTAAAACCTGCTGTTTATTTGTCAGCTTTAGAGGATCCAGAACATTATAATTTAGCGACCATGCTCGAAGACACACCAGTAAAAATGCGCAGTACTGGTGGTAAATATTGGGAGCCGCTAAACGCTGACAAAGAGTTTCGTGGTCAAGTCGCATTAATTGAAGCCTTGATTAAATCGTATAATGTGCCAAGCGTTAAACTTGGCATGGCCGTAGGTTTAGACGAAGTGGCTCACACTATCAATCGACTAGGGGTTGATAAGGATATAACAAAAGTACCAGCGCTTACCTTAGGCGCCATCGATTTGTCTGTGTTGCAGGTAAATCAAATGTACCAAACGATTGCTAACAATGGAGTGCTGAATAAACTGCACAGCTTAACGGCTGTGACATCAAACGAAAACGAATTGCTTTATTTACGGGATGTTAAAAGTGAAATTCGGGCTGATGAGTCGGCAACCTATTTAATTAATTATGCGTTGCATAAAGTCACGCTGGAGGGCACTGCTAGTGCAGTAAGAAAAGCCTTCCCGAATATCAATATGGCGGGTAAAACGGGCACAACTAATGATTATCGGGATAGTTGGTTTGCGGGTTTTGATAGAAATTTGGTCACTGCTGTGTGGATGGGATCGGATGACAACTCTCCCATTAATTTGTCGGGTGCGAGCGGCGCCATGCAAGTATTTATTGCCTTTCAGAAAAAACAATCTCCTAAGAATTTATCTCGACGTTTTCCCGAAGGGTTAGGAATTGCGCACTTCGACGCACATACCGGTAAACTCTCTACACCAGGTTGTGGTGATATTTTAAGCGTGCCAGCAATTCTTGGCGCGCTACCTGCACAAGCCAAGGAAAAAGCCTGCGATGGCAAATCAGCTATTAAAACGCAAGCTAAAAAGAAGCCGAAAACACTTTGGGAGAAATTGTTTGGAAACTAAATTTTGCCGTAATAAACGCAGTATGACCTAACATAATATTGTCCAACACAATCTGAATTCAAGTAAATCACGATCCGCACATTCTGCTTTATCATCCTAACTGCGTCTTTATGGGGCAAACATTTCAATTTGCACCATTACGGTGCTTTAGATTCCCGTTATACCACTCTAATAAAATCTATCTTTATGATTTAACTGACTATTAACTATTGGCATCGGTCTTGAATAAGTAATTTCAAACTTACTATCTCTTTTTGAATTACGCAGGAGCACACTATGAAATTAGTCACCGCAATCATTAAGCCTTTTAAGCTCGATGATGTTCGTGAAGCTATCTCTGAAATCGGAATTGACGGTTTAACCGTCACCGAGGTCAAGGGGTTTGGTCGTCAAAAAGGTCACACTGAGCTATACCGCGGCGCTGAATATCAGGTTGATTTTTTACCTAAAGTTAAACTTGAAATCGCTGTTAACGATGATCAAGTTGAGCGATTGGTTGAAGCCATTGTTGGTGCAGCTAAAACAGGCAAAATTGGTGACGGAAAAGTATTCGTCTATGACTTAGAACAAGCTGTGCGTATTCGTACTGGCGAAGCAGACGCTGACGCTCTTTAAGTCGCGTAGCTAGATAATCGGAGAACAAAAATGGAAATAACATTCGAGCTTGGGTATGCACTAGATACCTTTTACTTTTTAATTTGTGGTGTGTTGGTAATGTGGATGGCCGCCGGTTTTACAATGTTAGAAGCGGGCCTTGTGCGCGCTAAAAATACAACCGAAATATTAACTAAGAACGTCGCACTTTACGCAATCGCAAGTATCATGTACATGGTTTGCGGTTACAGCATCATGTATGGTGGAAGCGATTTCGTTTTCTTCCTAGACGGAATTAGTGCTGATGGCGCAACCGGTGTTGCTGAGGATGCAGCAACATATGCACCTGCAGCTGACTTTTTCTTCCAAGTCGTATTCGTAGCAACGGCTATGTCAATTGTATCTGGTGCAGTTGCTGAGCGAATGAAGTTGTGGTCATTTTTAATCTTTGCCGTTTTTCTTACCGCGTTTATTTACCCAATGGAAGGTAGCTGGACTTGGGGTGGCGAAGCCGTATTTGGTTTGTACACCTTAGCCGATTTTGGTTTCTCAGACTTTGCAGGTTCAGGTATTGTGCACATGGCAGGTGCATCTGCAGCATTAGCGGGTGTTATCGTCCTAGGAGCTCGCAAAGGTAAATATGGTCCGGATGGCAAAGTGAACGCTATTCCAGGTGCAAATCTACCAATGGCAGCGCTCGGTACATTTATTTTATGGATGGGTTGGTTTGGATTCAATGGTGGTTCAGTACTAGCAACTGCGACCGTTGAAAGTGCCAACAGCGTAGCTGTTGTATTCATGAACACCAATATGGCTGCTGCTGGTGGTTTAGTTGCCGCACTATTACTTGCTAGGGTATTGTTTGGCAAAGCTGACTTAACGATGGCATTAAATGGTGCATTGGCTGGATTGGTCGCGATTACGGCTGAGCCTTCTACACCAACACCATTGGTAGCCGCAGTCATTGGTGCATGTGGTGGTTTGATTGTGGTCGGCAGCATTCTCGCACTAGACAAGTTTAAAATCGATGATCCGGTGGGCGCTATTTCAGTCCACGGTGTTGTTGGTTTGTTTGGTTTATTAGTTGTTCCATTGACTAACCCAGCGGCTAAGTTTGGTGGTCAGCTCCTAGGTGCCGCGACTATCTTTATATGGGTATTTGGAGCCAGTCTTGTTGTTTGGTTGGCAATAAAAGCGGTTATGGGTGTCAGGGTCACTGATGAAGAAGAGTTTGAAGGTGTTGACATGAGTGAGTGTGGATTAGAAGCTTATCCAGACTTTACGACTAGCCGTCAATAATCGGATTCGATAAAAGTTAAAGCGCTAGCAAAGGAAAGCTAGCTCTGTCAGGGAAATTCAAGGAAGATGAAAGGAAGCAAGAGTTGGCGTGAAAATAACAATAACTACACGCCAACCGTTAATGTAAGCATGACGATTAGCCTCGATTTATCGAGGCTTTTTTGTGTATTAATTAAGTGACAACTGCACACTAACAGGACAGTGATCTGAACCATGAATGTCGTTGTGAATATCCGCAGCACCGATCTGTTCCTGTAGTTTGTGGGATACCAAAAAGTAATCAAGTCTCCAACCTATGTTACGTATCCTTGCACCTGCTCGATAACTCCACCAACTGTACTTTACTGTGTCAGGGTATAAATGCCGAAAAGTATCCACGTATCCTGCTGCAATGAGGTTGTCTAAACCGTCTATTTCTTTCTGTGTATAACCCGCGCTCTTATTATAATTGGGTTTGGGTCGAGCGATATCAATGTCACGATGAGCCACATTTAAATCACCACATACGACAACTGGCTTTCGTGCTTCGAGCTGTTTCACATAACTTAGAAAATCAGCATCCCACTGTGTACGATACGACAAACGCTTTAAACTATCGCCGGAATTAGGGGTGTAAACCGTCACCAAATAGAACGCATCAAATTCTGCACACAATACACGACCTTCTTGGTCATGTTCTTCGATACCGATGTCTCTTGTTACATCAATGGGTTTGACTCGGGTAATGATACTGGTGCCAGAATAACCTTTTTTTATGGCTGAGTTTGTGAATACATGATATCCCTTTAGGTCGCACAAGGCCTCGATCACTTGATCATCTTGTGCTTTCGTTTCCTGTAAACATAGAACGTCACACTCTAGTGAAGCTAAAGACTCAAAAAAGTCTTTTTTTATCGCGGCTCGAACGCCATTAACGTTCCAAGATACTAATTTCATCAAGCTCTCCAATGTTGCTACTTAATTTTTGATAGGCCTGTATTGTATACATTAACCAGTTAATGCCAAGTGATGCTGAGTCGTTCTTTGTAGAGTAAAACCACTCGTATTAATCCCAACGTTCTTTATTTTCAGCAGATTCACTTTCTTGGCCGCGCTCACTACCCTCTGGACTATCTAATAATAGGGTCTACATCAATGGACAAACTTTATAGGATCCGTTGCAAGTAGTCTCAAATTCCCTTTCGCACTCTTCGCAAAACGGCGTTACACTGTTGTTATGACATCTGTTTGAATACTAAATTAAGAATAGATATCAATTAAACCAAACCAAATTAAATTAAATTAAATTAAATTAAATATAAAGAGTGCAGCATGCTTAAGTCGATTAAATCTAACTCTGTTCTGTTTTCTACTATGTTAATAACCTTACTTACTAGTCATGCTATTGCATACGACCGCATAACAGGCGAAACTTTTGCTAGTCGGTCTGAAGTGATTGCGCAAAATGGAATGGCGGCAACCAGCCAACCTTTAGCTACTCAAGTTGCCTTGGATGTTTTGAAAAGTGGAGGCAATGCCGTTGATGCAGCTATCGCTGCAAATGCCATGCTGGGTTTAGTTGAACCCACAGGTAGCGGCATAGGAGGAGACTTATTTGCTATTGTTTGGGATGCTGAAACTAAAAAATTGTATGGGCTAAATGCATCAGGACGCTCGCCAAAAGGGCTCACTCGTGACTATTTTGCTCAGAAAGGCTTGGATAAAATTCCGGCCTTTGGTCCATTACCTGTATCTGTGCCTGGCGCAGTTGATGGTTGGTTCATGTTAAATGAACGATTTGGCTCAAAGCCGATGCAAGAACTGCTTGCTCCGTCAATACGTTATGCTCGTAACGGCTTTCCTGTATCGGAAATCATTGCCTACTATTTTGAAATGAACCAAAAGCGCATAGGGCACTATCCGGGCTTTGAAGAAACCTTCACTATTGATGGAAAAACACCGAAGAAAGGCCAAATTTTCAAAAATCCAAACCTTGCAGCGACTTATGAAAAATTAGCAACCGGCGGTCGCGATGCATTTTATAAAGGCGATATTGCGCGCACTATTAGCGGATTTATGCAAAGCCAAAATGGATTGCTCAGTTATCAAGATCTAGCATCACACACATCAGAGTGGGTTGAGCCTGTATCGACTAATTACCGTGGTTATGACGTGTGGGAATTACCGCCTAATGGTCAAGGAATTGCCGCTTTGCAAATCCTTAATATATTGGAATTATACGATATTGAAAGTATGCAGCGCGATAGCGCGGAGTTTATACACATTTTCGTTGAAGCCAAGAAGCTTGCATTTGAAGATCGAGCTAAGTTTTATGCTGATCCTGACTTTAATCAAATTCCAGTCGACTGGTTAATTTCCAAAGAATATGCAGAAAAACGTCAAAAGCGGATCAATCCGAATAAATCGTCAAAGCGCGTGGACGCAGGTAAAAATGAAGGCGACACTATTTATCTAACTGTTGCCGACAGTCAAGGCAATATGGTGTCACTAATTCAAAGTAATTATCGAGGCATGGGTTCAGGTATGATCCCCACCGATTTGGGCTTTGTTTTGCAAAACCGTGGCGAAATGTTTTCCCTTGATAAAAACCATTTTAATTCTTTAGAACCCGGGAAGCGGCCGTTTCATACCATTATTCCCGCGTTTGTCACTCGCAATAATAAACCACTGATGAGCTTTGGTGTAATGGGTGGGGGAACGCAACCACAAATGCATGCACAAATTATTATTAATATGATTGATTTCGGTATGAATTTACAAGAGGCAGGTGACGCGCCGCGCATCTTACATAGTGGCTCCAGCTCACCCGAGGGAGATATTATGACCGACGGTGGCTACATTAGTTTAGAATCTGGGTTTTCCGCAAAAACACGTCGCGATTTGCTTAAAAAGGGACATACTATAAAAGATGTTTCAGGTGCTTTCGGTGGCTATCAAGCAATCATGCTAGACGATAAAAACAAAGTGTATTATGGTGCATCTGAAACTAGAAAAGACGGTCAAGCCGCAGGATACTAATTAATGAGTCAACCGCAAAAGGGTGTTTGTGCAGAGCCAAATTTGCATGCTCAATATTTGCTGTTTAACGTCGTCGATGACGACTTTCCGGCAATGCGTGAAAAGCTATCTCGTTTGCTTGATTTATTTGAGCATTTTGATGATGAACACTATGAAGCAATGGTGTCTGGTGTGATTGCCATAGGGTCAAGCTTTTGGTCTGAAATTTATCCGCACAGTTCGCCACAAGAATTAGTCGGTTTTCCAGATATGCAGAGCGAAGATCGTTGCGCGCCGGTCCTTCCTTGTGATTTGTTTATTCAAATTAGAGCGGATCGCCTCGATATTTGTCACGCCGTTGGTATTGAAGTGCTTGATCTACTGCGGGTACATGTTGAGTTAGTGGAGCAGGTTAGTGCCTTCCGATATCTTGATGGTAGAGATTTAACTGGTTTTCTGGATGGTGAAGACAATCCAAGAGGCATGAAAAAGATTGATATTGCCGTGGTCGGCGACAATGATCCAGAGTACAAGGGCGGTAGCTATATTCATATTCAGCGCTACCGTCATGATATGAGCCGTTGGAACGCACTTTCATTACGCCGCCAAGAGGGTGTTATGGGGAAAACTAAAGAGCATAATTTGCCTTTGGTCGACAGTGGGCGTTCATCACACAGTTTTCGTACTAAATTGACTGGCCTCAATGGCGAATACCCCAGTTTATTAAAGCAAAGTATGCCTTATGGTGACATGTTAATGCAGGGCTTATTTTTCGTTAGCTGCGCAAATAGCAGTAAATCATTTAGCAATATGCTGCACAGTCGCATTTTTGGAGATGAAATGGGGCATTATGACCGACTTCTGGATTATTCTAATGCGGAAACTGGAGCGGCTTTTTTTGCTCCATCAATCCAATTTATTAAACGTCATGCAAAAGAATACGACGATGAAAAATTTTCTTTTTGAGTAATTTACTCAATGAAGCTGGGGCTGATGGTTCCACACAGCCTTCAAAAAATCCTGTAAATACGCTCTTTAATGAGCAATCACCAGCGGTCCTTGTTGAATCAGTTGTGTTTTCCTACGTTTCGGGTAAGCGCATAATAGATATTAAAAAATGGCGTCTGAATAAATCAGAACATGTATTCTTATACGGCCCATCTGGTTGCGGTAAGAGTACTCTGTTGAACTTGTTTTCAGGTATTTTAACGCCGCAGCAAGGCAGTGTTAGTATTTTAAATACAGATATTACGGGCCTAAAACCGAGTAAACGAGATTGCTTTAGGGCTCAACATATTGGTGTGGTTTTTCAGCAATTTAATTTAGTTCCCTATCTAAGCGTGCTTGATAATATTCGACTGGCAATGCATTTTGCAAATGATGGCGCTGACAAACAAAGCACAGATAAAAAAAGCACGACCAAACAAGAACGCATAATCTCGATGCTGCAAGCCTTACAACTGCCCATAGATTGCATACAACGAAAAGCCAGTGAATTGAGCGTTGGGCAACAACAACGGGTAGCAATAGCCCGCGCATTGATTAATAAACCCGATGTGCTGATTGTTGATGAACCCACCTCAGCCCTTGATGCATCGGCGAAAGATGCCTTTATGAAGGTGCTTATTGAAACGGCAAAAAGTTCGAATGCTGCGCTAATTTTTGTCAGTCATGATCAGTCTTTAGCTAGCCATTTCAAACGTATTGAAGCGTTGTTTGATATCAACGATAGCGCTGCGTTAGGACCTGAATTGGATAGCAAAGTATGATTTTGAATGTTGCCAAACAAAGTTTATTGCACAGAAAAGTGTCAGTATTGCTGACGTTTTTAGCCTTGTTAGTCAGTGTTTCTTTATTGGTGTCTATCGAGCATATTCGAAAAGAAGCAAAAAACAGCTTTTACCGCACGGTTTCGGGTGTTGATTTAATTGTGGGCGCTCGAACAGGGCAAATCAATTTACTGTTAAGTTCAGTGTTCAGAGTGGGTGCCAACGCCAACTCCGTTAGTTGGCAAAGCTACCAGCGCATTATTGCTAATCCACAAGTAGATTGGGCTATTCCGCTGTCCCTAGGAGATTCGCACAAAGGTTTCGCAGTCATCGGCACAACCAATGATTATTTTGAGCACTATCGCTATGGTGACAAACGCAAGCTGAGCTTTCAAACCGGTGGACGTTTTACCAATAGTGACGTTAACGAGCATAAACAAGTGACGTCCATGAATAATCACTTCGATGTTGTTTTAGGTGCAGATGCAGCCAAGCAATTAAATTATCAAGTGGGCGAGCAAATTATTATGTCTCATGGTGTTGGTAAAGTGAGTTTTAGTCATCATGCTGAACACCTCTTTACTGTTGTTGGTATTTTGCAGTTTACAGGCACACCAGTTGACCAAGGCGTGCATGCTGGTTTGAACGCCATAGAGTCGATTCATGCACAGCCAAAAACAAGCTTGGCTAAAAAAAACCGTTCTCAGACTAGTTTGAGAACGTCTAAACAAGCGCAAGATCATAATCATGATGAGCATGATGAGCATGATGAGCATGATGAATATGGACTTGCACAGCCGACTCAAGTTTCGGCTTTTATGCTCGGACTTAAGTCACGTATTGCTGTTCTGCAAGTTCAACGACAAGTAAATCAAGACAAACTCGAACCACTGTCAGCTATTATTCCCGGTGTTGCCCTAGGTGAACTTTGGCGTTTGGTTGGTGCGGTTGAAAACGTATTGCGTATTATCTCAGCCGCAGTGCTGATTGCCAGTTTATTAGGCCTTAGCACAATGTTATTAGCTTCTTTGCGTGAGCGTAAGGCAGAGATTAGTGTGTTGAGAATTATGGGTGCAAAACCCAGCTTTGTATTCTGGCTGCTGCAATTAGAAGCGCTCAGTATCGCATTGGGTGCGTGTGTTATCGCCGTTGTGTTAGTCACGGGCACAATCTTTCTTAGTAATGATTGGTTGTTGGCAGAATATGGCCTGTCGTTGAGTGTAAATATTCTTTCGATACATACCTTGTGGGTAATTGGGGCGGTACTAATAGCGACATTTGTAATTGCCTTAATACCCAGCATCGGCGCATACCGCAGCGCGCGTGCGTTAGCCTAATTTATGTTGCCAAGGGCGCGGCTGAACTATTCTTAGAAAGGGCTAATAAACCCGCATTATCGGGCGATACCCTATAATAGTAATCAGACGATTTTTGTTCTGTATCTTTTTCGTATTCTAGAGAGTGTTATGTCTAATCTAATGTCATCAATTGATCAACGCACCAAGCTAGTGGGTGAAAATCGGCTAGAATTGCTGATGTTTAAGTTAGGTTCACGCCACACATTTGCGCTCAATGTATTCAAAGTTAGAGAAGTGATTACAGTTCCACCGTTAAATCAAATGCCTGGATCGCACCATCATATTAAAGGCGTAACGAATTATAGGGGCGGATCGATACCTATTATCGATTTAAGGACGGCTATTCATTTGAGCAATAACAATGATCATTATGAGGCTCAAAACGTCATCATCACCGAATATAATAGAAGCGTACAAGGGTTTCTAATTGGGCAAATAATGAACATCGTGAATACGTCATGGAGTGATATTCAACCGCCGCCATCTTCGGCCGGTAAGAATAACTATTTAACCGCTTTCACTAGAGTAGAAAACGATGGCCAAATAGAACTGGTAGAGATCATTGATGTTGAAAAAGTGCTTTCAGAAATTATTCATTATGATACCTCGATTTCAGAAGGCCTTTTAGATTCGGATATAAAAGAAAGCTTAATTGGTCAAAAGGTATTGGTGGTGGACGATTCTGCAACCGCTCTATGGCAAATTCGCGAGACACTGACGCAGTTAGGTATTGAAATTATCGAAGAAAAGGACGGACTGAGAGCGTTGAATCTTTTGAAAAGCTGGGCAGATGAAGGTAAAACAGTCACTGATGAAATTTTAATGATGTTTACTGATGCCGAAATGCCGCAAATGGATGGTTATCGACTCACCGCAGAAGTACGAAAAGACGAACGAATGTCTACTTTATTTATTGCGCTGAATACCTCGTTAAGTGGCAGTTTTAATGCAGCCATGGTTGAAAAAGTAGGATGCAATAGATTTATTTCCAAATTCCAGCCGGATTTGTTAGTCGAGGTTGTGCAAGAACGAATGAGAGAAGTGTTGAATGATAAGCACCTAGAATAAGGACCTAAGATAACTACTTTGCGCCACTTATACATCTGCTAATAGTTTGAATACAACAAGCATTGGCTGCTAGCTGCTCCCTTTAAGGAGGCAGTACTGGGCTTTTGCTTTAAAATCAAATAACCTAACGCATACGTTTACCGATTAGGCTCCCAATTTTTATGAAATCAGTTACGATTATAGCAATCACTTTTAACTTTTTACTCTGCCTCCCTGTCCTAGCGACAAACGTTGTCAAGTCAGCCCCGCTAGTTTCTATTCCCACGCATGATAACTTTTTCAATAGTATAGCGACGTTATGTGGCAAAGCATTCGAGGGCAAAGTTGTGTTTGATAACGATCCCAGTCCGACATTTGACAATAAACTGGTGATGCACGTCAGAAAATGCTCAGGTACACAATTACAAATTCCTTTGCATGTTGGAAACGATGCTTCACGCACGTGGATCATTAGCAAAACCGGAAGTGGTTTGAGTTTGAAGCATGACCATAGAAAGGAAGATGGCAGTGACGATCCGTTAACTATGTATGGTGGGCATACACTTGACGCCGGTCATGTTCAGGCGCAGTCGTTTCCAGCAGACCAGTATTCAAAAGAACTATTTACTCGAAGTGGGATCCCTCAATCGGCGGGCAATACGTGGCAGATGTCGATTTATGCTGAAAAGTTTACCTATAGAATGGTGCGTGAGGGCAGAGAGTTTCGCGTTGATTTCGACTTAACTAACCCTACTGAAGCGCCTGAAGCACCTTGGGGCTATGCTGACTGAAGTTAATTAGCTCTTCAGCATGACTGTGATTAGCGCAGAGGCTAAGTTCATTAGGTTTAGCCACGGGCACTTAATTTGAATAAAAAAGGGCTTTATGCCACAGTGCGATCATACTAAAACAACAAAAAGGTAATAAAATGCAAGCTATATACAATGCTTTATTCTTTGCCTTTTCATTACTGTACCTAGTGCTACTTTCTTTTGACCCACTGATGATATCTTGGCTCATCAAAATTTTACCGATCCTAATTTTAGTTATCGCCGTTGCCAACACACCAGTTTCTTCTAGCAGAACGCTATTGCTTTTAGCACTCGCATTCAGTGCCACCGGCGATGTTTTGCTCGAACAAGGTTTATTTATATTTGGCATAGCTGCATTTTTAATAGCTCAGTTACACTACGGCGTATTTTTTGCACGCAACTGGTCGTCAGTGACAACGCGTTGGCCCATTTCAGCATCCATTCTAATTTTTATGTTAGCAATGGCTTTTTTATTAAGCCCTCATTTAGGCGAACTTAACACCCCTGTTTTTGCTTACTTAGTGGTTATTGGTTTGATGGGACTTTTAGCTACTCAATCGGAGATGCCGCTCAAATGGGCTGTATTAGGGGCCTTTGTATTTATACTATCAGATTCTCTTATTGCCATTGACCGCTTCTTACAGCCCCTGCCATTGAGTAGCTATTTAGTCATGATAACTTATTACTGTGCGCAATGGATGCTCATTCAAGGTGCGTTGAATAAATGTAAATCGGCCTAGTTGAGTGGAGGACGAATATAGTTCAATTTGAGGCCCCCCCACTATTTTTGATTATGCTGTGTTGCATCGCGTATTAGTGTGTTTTATCAATCCTTGCGCATTCGGATAATAATAACCGCAGCAATCGCTAGTACCAGAATTGCAATTGCCTCATACAATATATTTTCAGGCGCCATATCCTTACCTTGCAAAATAATCAATCGTGCTATGGCTGTTATGGCAATAAAAATAGGGTAAACGAAAACGGAGCGACGATCTGAATAGAATATCGCCACCATGGCAATAACTTCTAAGTACAGAAACATAAGTAGTATATCGGCAAGACTAATGGTCTGTGCACGATAAAAGGTTTGAACTTCGAAGGCAACGCCTCCCAGCGTCATTAGAACCACAAGGGTCAACAATACCCGCTCAATCAGCTGAAAAATACCGAGTGCAAAAAAATTTTCGATTTTATTTGAGCCGGGTGCTTTGGAATTGCTATCAGGCTTTCGTTCTGAAGCTTGATTACTATTTTCTTTTTCGTTTGACGACATAATTGATAAATTACTCAATAAAATAATCGTCGTCCGCTTTAGAAGTAAATGTGCTCTGCGCGGGGAATTCGATATGTATCGATGCTCCAGCTCGGTTCATATAATTGCGGGTATTAAGAACTAATTCGATATGAACATTATTTTCTTTGAGCACTATTGATTCTGGAGTATCTTTGTGACCTGCAAAGGCAACAAACTGTTTTGGCTGCGCTAAACCACAGTGAGTACCATCCGCAAAGAAGGCCATTATATGGCGAAAGTAAATAACGTATTCTTTGACATCCTCGTGTGAACCATCCTGTAATGCAAAGTACTGGTCTAGGATTTTGCTTGGCTCGAGGCAACCATCAAGTACATCATAACTTGTATTGTGGTCTATCTGGCCAAAAAGAATGGCCAGCTCAGGGGCAAATAACGGCTTTTGAATGTCGAGGCGGTTAACGTCAGCGATTGGCATGCTCATAATGTATTCTCCGATGTGTATCAATTAGGTCTTTGCAATTTCAATATCATAAGCATAACCTAATTTGATAAATAATTTCACAAAGGAAATTATACAGAGTGAATTTTACAAAAAACAAAGCACTTTGAACCCGTCGTATTTTATTTAATAATGCCCTGTGGCCTTCTACCGAGGAAGGTAGTCATCAAATTTATGCTAAAAATACTAACAGCAAAAGACATTATTCCGAACACAATGAGTGCTACAAAAGCAGAAAAAATTCAGGTTTGATGTTGATGTAAAATCATTTAATTTGTGTCATATCTTGTAAATTTGCGACAAAACACTGAGCTTAAAAACTGCCCGAAGCTCAAGATAATCAGTTTGTTGTCCTCCAAATACCAAACAAATTATTCCTATTGCATAGAGCCGACTCATGGTTTATTTTGTTGTATTGGGCAATACAACGAATAATAAAAATAGAAGAGACCTATGCTTGGACAAATGATGAATATGCCGCTCACTATTGGTAGCTTGATCGACCACGCCGCTCGTTTTCACAGCAGCGGCGAGATTATCTCGGTCGAGACAACAGGTGGGATCGAGAACACCACATGGGGCGAAGTGGGGGCCAATGCGCATCGGTTGTCATCAGCACTACGCAAATTGGGGCTTGGAAAAAGCGCGCGCTGCGGCACAATTGCGTGGAATAACCGACGCCACCTCGAGATCTACTTTGGCGTGGCTGGAGGTGGGTTGGTCTGTCACACGATCAATCCGCGTATGGGGGCTGAGCAAATGGTCTATGTGATAAACCATGCTGAAGATCAGGTGTTGTTTATTGATGCTACGTTTGTGCCTGCTGCGGGCAAACTGACACCGGCACTCAAGTACTGCAAACACATTGTCATGCTAGGACCTCGTGACGAGGCAGCTGCACAGACTATTCCTGGGCTGATATTCTATGACGAGCTTTTAGAAACGGGTGATGCCTTAGAGGCTTGGCCAGACATTGATGAACAATCAGCGGCTAACTTATGCTATACCTCTGGCACCACAGGTGACCCCAAGGGCGTGCTGTATTCACACCGTTCGACGGTTTTGCACACGCTTTCTGGAAACCAGCCTGACGGGCTTAATATCTCCGCTAAGGATACTGTGCTACCTGTTGTGCCTATGTTTCATGTTAACGCTTGGGGTGTGCCGTATATTGCGGCGATAACGGGTTGTAAGTTGGTGCTGCCGGGGCCAAATTTAGACGGTAAAAGCCTTGTAAACCTGATTGATATTTCCAGTACGACGCTAGCGCTAGGTGTTCCGACAATATGGATGGGACTGCTTGGCGCTCTCAAAGAAACGGGATCGAAAATGCCTAGCCTCAAACGAACAGTGGTAGGCGGTTCTGCGTTACCGCCCTCAATGATCCCCGAATTTGCGGAATATGGTGTTGAGTTGATACACGCTTGGGGGATGACCGAAACCTCACCTGTAGGGTCTATGAATCAGCTACTACAGCGGCACACTAAAATGTCAGTGCAAGAGCAGGCAATACTGCGTCTTGGTCAGGGACGTCCGCTATTTGGCGTAGATCTGCGTTTGGTAGATGAAGTTGGAAGTATATTGCCCCACGACGGCATAGCCCAGGGTGATCTTCAAATTCGAGGTCTGTGGGTTATTGATACTTACTTTGGGAAAGATACATCTGCCCTCACGGCAGACGGCTGGTTTGACACCGGCGATGTGGCCACAATTGATGCCGAGGGCTTTATGATTATCCGTGATCGCTCCAAGGATATTATTAAGTCCGGAGGTGAGTGGATTTCAACGGTTACCTTAGAAAACATAGCGATATCTCATCCAGCGATCTCCAACGCTGCGGCCATTGCCGCGTTACATGAAAAATGGGACGAACGCCCTATCCTTATCGCAGTGAAGTCGGCGGAAGTAAGTGAGGAAGATCTGTTGGCCTTCTACAAGGGCAAGATTGAAAGTTGGCAAATACCGGACCGCGTAATTTTTGCAGACGCACTACCGATAGGATCGACAGGAAAAGTCCAGAAGAACAAGTTACGCGATGAGTATGGTCAGATTTTACTGCCCAAATCTTAACTGGTTATTTTCTAAAATGACGATAAAGCGCGTGATGGGTGGTTTGACCCCATAAGCGCCTGTCACATTCTGCCAAAAGCGGGAAACTGGCGCCTGCGCAAACGGGCGATTTTTGTCAGTCATTTACTGATAGAACTCTTGGGACGGCATTGCTACGTAATTACAACAAACCGCACTCCGATTCATTAGTGTAAATGTCAGCCAATTTGTCTGATTTTAGTAACGTATCACATCATTAGCCTATAAACGTTGTAAAGTAAACAGATGCAAGCTGAGCTTTATTTTCGTTACTATCAATGATGTTCCAAAGTCAGTTCAAGCGCTAATTCGAGCATTAATTCGAGCACAATACATGTTGATTAAATATTCTTAAGCACCCAGTGATGACTCTATTAACAAGTCTAAATATGCGTCCAGTAGACACTCATGTCCAGCCCATTGATATTCGCTTATTGTAATGAGATTCAGTGCAATACCATTCATATGGCAAATTACACCTTGAATTATTTTAAGTAACTGTTCGTCAGATTTCTCAGCAAATACCAGCTGAGTTAATGGCAAGAACACGTTATTCATGCGCACTTCAATATCAGCGTGATGAATGAAATAACTACTTTCAGATCCTGGACTATCTTCATTCAAAAATACCATACGGAAACGCGCTGGATGCTTAAACCAGTAATTCAAGTATTCATAGCAGGCGACTCTAAACTTATCGTGATGTGTGTTTTCAGCTGACACTTTTTCTTGCAGCCCGACAAATAACTCAACAATAAACTCATCCCAAATATGGTGAAGGATTGCGTTCTTGTTGGCGAAGTACTTATATAGGGTCATCACTCCCATACCAACATCCGCCGCAATTCTGCGCATGGAAACCGAATCAACACCTTCTTCATGAAATAATTTTTTAGCGGCTTCAATAATTCGTTTTTCTTTTAGCTCTGCTGCTTCAGGATCTTGCTTAGGCCTGCCTTTTTTAACGCTCTGCGTGATAAAGTCCTCCTCATATCATCGTATCTACCGTGGTTACTTTACGCTTTTCAAAAGGTCTAGGTCAAATTTTTCTTGACTTAAGGGTACGCGTACGACTAATTTATGTAATAATTGATTTAACTAATCATTAAACAAATACTTCCATTCACAATGGGATTAGTAAGGGAGCGCATACATGTCTGATTCTATAATAAATGCAATGAAAAAAAACCACTCTTTCTGGCAGCACAAGTACGCTAATTATAAGGCTAATGATGCTTTACCTGAAGGTCAGTACGAAGTTGATGTATTGGTCGTTGGTGGGGGGGTTTACCGGGCTGACGGCAGCACGTGAAATAATGAGAGACACACCTGAAAAGAAGGTGATGGTAGTGGACGCCAATGAAGTAGGTTTTGGTGCTTCGGGAAGAAACGGGGGCTTTAGCATGACATTATTCGGAATGGAACCGGAGACTACGGTGATGCGTTGGGGTAAAAGTAAGACGCAAGAAGCTCAGAATTATATGCAACAAGCGGTGGCATATGTTCACGACTTGGTTGAGAAAGAAAACTTGGATTCTGACTACGAGCATACCGGTATGTGGCGGGTTGCGTATAGTGAAAGCCAAGAGAAGCGATTGAAAAAAACCTATGATCTACTTACCAGTCTTGCCAAACCAAACAGTTATCAATTTTATGACCAAAGCAAAGTAAGGGAAAAGCTAAATGCACCGCAAATAAGAGCTGCTATCTTTGAACCTGAAACAGGCATCCTTGACCCTTGCAAACATGTTCGGGCTATTAAACAGTTAGCTGAAAAAGCAGGCGCTAAGATCTACGAAAACACAGCTGTTGTTGATATCCGCAAAGGAGGTGACGGTACCATCGTTAAGACGAACCAATCCACCATAAACGCCAAAAAGCTAATACTAGCAACCAATGCTTGGTCTCACACCTTAGCAGGACCCAAGAAAATACGTAATCGCCAACGACCTGCCTGGACCTATCAAATTGTCTCAGAGCCTTTAACAAAAGAAGAATGGCAAACTCTTGGTTGGCAAGATCGAATGTCCATCGAAGATAATCGACAGCTTGTGCATTATTTACGCATCACAAAATGCGGGCGTATCACCATAGGGGGAGGTGATATAGCGTATGAATATGGCAAAGAAATGGATAAGTGGCATGATCCTAAAATTTGGCAAGCGCTCGAAGATCATTTTCACTGGCTTTTTCCGACATTGAAACACAAGAAAGTCGATTACAAGTGGGGTGGTGCCGTTTCTGCCAATTTTGATATGGTGCCTGAAATCGGCTTTATCGGAGATGAGAATATAATCTATTCAAGCGGTTGTATTGGGCACGGTGTTTCTTTAACGCAATTGAATGGTCGATTGATCGCTGACCTTATCTCAGGCATTGATAGTGATATTAGTAAATTCTGGATTGTGAATCGTAAGGCTTTGCCAATGCCTCCGGGCAATTTCCTCGCCTACCTGGGGGTAAAAACCCTTACCGGTATACTTAAAGGCGTAGACTGGTACGAAGAAAGAGGGCTTAAATCCCGAGTACCCTCGCCGCACTAACCTGCAATTTAGCCATGTCGATTATATCATGGCAATATTATATGGAGTTATTTTGTTTACTGCTCTTACAGCCAAGAAACGATACTTTAAAGCGCTGCATGGCTGTACAGAGGAAAATACTTTATGTCTGCAATAGGTCGATACTTGTCCTTTTAGCTGGGAGCAAGAGTGACAATTTATTCGCAAAAATCAGCTCAATTGAAGTAAGTCCCACTGACGGCTTTTGGCACTATGCGACCGTGACGAGCTTAAAGCTTATGTCAGCCATGTCGGTTTAGATGTCATTAGCATATCAACCACTGATGCACTTCTAATCCTTAATACTTAGTCTCAAACTTTCATATATCCGGACAATCTATAAATAGTTAATTGTGCAAACAATCCCGTATTCCAAGACCGCAGCATATGCAGTATAATTTAATACTTATTTCGGCGCCCTTCCCTCTGGTATCGTTTATCGGACAAGCGCGTATAAAACCCATTGATCCCAAGTCGCCGGACGACTTCACACTGTTTTTTCATCATGCTGTAAAATATAATTACGATATTAAAAGAAGAATGAGTCATGCGTAGTGTTCCAAAGACGTTTAAAACAGATAATTATGCAGATTAATGTTCCGTTGACTGCCATGTTATATAAATTACGAAATAACAACACCTCAACTTTTCGGCAAAGCGTAAAACTTGCGTGGCCTATTTCGCTGCAAAGTATTCTGGTCACCATGCTGGGCATGAGCGACATTATGATGGTTGGTCATCTGGGGGACGCAGCGGTTGCGTCTGTTGGATTAGGTAACCGTATTCAGTTCGTTGTGCTGATCATCTTGTCTGGTCTTGCTACTGGCGTGGGAGTGCTCTCTGCGCAGTATTATGGTGCAGGTAAACTTACTCGCGTCAGTCCGGTAATCATTAAGGTTCTGATTATTGGAACTGGGCTTTTATTGCCGGTGGTGTTGCTGACCTTTTTTTTCGGCGATGTTATTGTTGGTTTAGGTACCACTGACCCTGCAATAATTAATACAGGCAAACAATATCTGTGGGTTACTATGCCCAGCTTAGCGTTCGTATTAATCGTCATGGTTTTTGAGAACGCCCTGCGTGGTTTCAGTCAGGTAAGGCTCTCTATGGCGCTCGGTAGTATTGCTATTATTATTAATATTGCGCTCAACTACTGGCTAATTAACGGCGGGTTAGGGGTGGATGCATTGGGCGTGCTCGGTGCGGCTTGGGCAACCTTTATAGCTCGAGCAATTCACGCCGTAATGATTGTATTTTTTCTAGCTAAAAGTAAGCATATTGTTTTTCCTACGGGTCTTACTGGAAATGACTTTTATGACATAAAACAGTGGTCACATTTAATTAAACTAGTGTGGCCGTTGATGGTGAGCTTCGGAGTCTGGTCATTAGGTACATTTGTGTATCAGCTCATATATGGTCGTATTGGCACACAAGAACTCGCTGTCATGAGTTTAATGGCGCCGCTGGAAGGTTTATTAGTCGCCTTCTTTTTTGGTTTTGCTTCTGCTTGTTCCATTATGATTGGCCAGCGACTTGGACAAAACGATTTCATGTCTGCTTGGTCTGTAGCGCGAGGTTTTGCGATTAGTGCGCCCATCGTGACACTTTTCTTAGGGCTACTGATGCTGAGTTTGGAATCTTTAATGTTCATGCCCTACGCCAATTTGGACCAGGGTACCTTGTCGGTCGCCCACGATATTTTTATACTGATTACATTTGGTACCTGTATAAAAGTATTTAACATGACAGCTTCGATGGGAATTTTGCGCGCTGGGGGAGATAACAAACACTGTTTGCTCATCGACTTCTCCGGCATGTGGATAATTGGCATTCCATTAACCTTTGCAGCTGCATTTTATTTTGCCTTGCCGATATATTGGGTAGTGTTGATCACTTATTCAGAGGAGATCGTCAAGTCGGTCCTGTTTTTTTACCGGGTCAAGGCAAGATATTGGCAACGTAACCTTACCGCGCATTCAGGTCCACAGGAGGTGATTTAATGCTCAATACACATACTCTTAGCGCTGCTAAGTCCTTATTTGATTGAGAGAATTTTGCTACTGTGTTCAGCTCGGTAAAAATTCAAGAGGGAGTCATGTTACGTTATTTAGGTGGGCAGAAGTTTAGGACAAATGGACCCTTCACTACAATTGAAGCTCACAATAGTGTTGAGTGAGTTATGGCACTCATTACGAAGTGCCATAACAGAGAACCTTAAGCTCTGCTGGTAAACTTAACGTCTGTCGTATTAACTTTTATTTTTTCGCCAGTTGAAATATATTCTGGCACCTGCACGGTTAAGCCAGTGGATAGTAATGCTGGTTTTGTGCGAGCACTAGCAGATGCGCCTTTGATCGAAGGGTCTGTTTCAGTAATAACTAAGTCAACTGAAGCCGGTAATTCAATACCGACTGGCTTATCATCGACGATTAATAGCTGCAGACCGATGGTTTCTTCAGTAATAAATAAAAGCTCATCGCTAATCGTCTCTTTATCTATCGAATAAGGGGTGTAATCTTCATTATCCATAAAGACATACTCGTCGCCATCGTTATATGAAAACATCACTTTCTTCTTGCTAAATTCGGCAGTATGTATCATCTCATCTGCTTTGAAACTTTCATCTGCTTTAGCGCCTGTGGCAACTTCATATAAACGCATTCTATATAAACTTGCACCTGCTCTGCCGCTAGGCGTCAGTTTTGTGATGTCTTTTACAAAATATACTTTCCCATTCAGTTCAATGGCGGCATTTTTCTTTATTTCACTGGCTTTTGGCATACTGCTCTCGTTAAGATCGGTAATAAAATTCGGGTTTGTTTAAAAATACAGCGGTCTAAGTGGATGATATACCATTTTTGTATGTCATGTCTGCTATTGATAGCTAGGCATGGCTTTACCTGTGGCTAATCATGTCCGAGTTGCAGTGCGCCGTCCCATTTTTCAGGTACGCCATGCAATATGAGTTGTTCAGTCCACTTGATATGATGTTTGAGGATAGGATCTTTTGGGCTCAACTTCTTGGCCGTACGAAATACGTCGAGTGCGCCTCGTAAGTTTCCTTCGATGCGCAAATCCAAACCTCGTTGAATAGCTTCAGCGTTATTGAGTCGTTGTTTTTGTAATTCATCGGGTAAATGTGACAGCACTTCAACAAGCTTTAACGGTTCGGTGCGTCCTTTCACTCTAACCCAATCGATAGTGCGAGAGGCAAATGCGTACTCTGCTGTTGCTACTAATTGATCTGTCACAATAATATCGACATTATATACGGGGGCAAGTGTTTCAAGGCGTTGTGCAATATTGACACTATCACCGATAACGGTTGTATCCATTCTATCGTCGGAGCCTACTGTACCGATTATAACGGGGCCAAAATGAATACCAATACCGATATTGACAGCACTATAACCACTTTTTTCACGATGTTGATTATATAAAAATAATGCACGTCTAAGGCCAATGGCAGCTCGGATAGAGTCTTGTGCTTTGTCGCAATCAGACCCTTCTGGATTATCGAATAGCGCCATGATGGCATCACCAATAAATTTATCAATAAAGCCTTTATTGTCATGAATAGGGGCATTCATCCGCAAGAAATATGAATTTAGAAAATTCATTAATTCCTGCGGACTCATTTTTTCAGAGAGACCAGTAAACCCACGGATATCGCAGAACATAATGGCGACATTGTCTTCGTCTGCATAACCGAGTTCGATTGATTGCCCTTGCTTGTAAATATGCTCTACGAATTGGCGCGGAACAAACTTTTGAAAGTTTTGGTTAAGATGCATCGCTTGGTCAGCTTTTTGCTGATAAGACTGCTTTTCGGAGTCAGTATATTGCACCAGTTTATTGTTAATGCGCTTCGCTTTGCGCAGGGTAATTAACCAGAGCGCAGTGCTAATAATCGCATAAATTGATAAACCAATAACCCAAAAGAGCACAGACCTGACTTCCCTTTACTTTGCCGTAATTTGTTTGAATGCCCTATCGGCTGCTTCAATCGTTGCTTCAACAACATCAATAGTGTGCATTTTAGAAACAAAACCTGCTTCATAAGATGCCGGTGCGAAGTAAACACCTTCGTTGAGCATTGCATGATAGAACTGATTGAACTGGGCTGTATTGCAATTGATTGCTTGCTGGTAATTAGTCACACGTTCAACGTCAGTGAAAAATAGTCCGAACATACTACCAGCGACATTTATGTTCATAGGTATATTATTTCTATGTGCTGTATCTCTTATACCTTCTGCCAATATTTTCGTATTTTCAAAAATACTGTCATAAAAACCAGGCTCGGCTAATTGTGATAGCGCTGCAAGGCCTGCCGCCATTGCAATTGGGTTGCCTGATAGCGTGCCTGCTTGATATATAGGACCCGTTGGGGCTATGTGCGTTAATATTTTCTTTTTACCGCCAAAAGCACCTACTGGCATGCCTCCACCAATGACTTTACCGAGACATGTAAGATCAGGTTCCACGCCGTAACGTTCCTGAGCGCCACCTAAAGAGACTCTAAATCCGGTCATAACTTCATCGAAAATAAGCAGTGCACCATAGTGGTCACAAATACCACGTAAACCTTCAAGAAAGCCTTCAACTGGTGGTATACAATTCATATTACCGGCCACCGGTTCAACTATAATGCAGGAGATATCGTCGCCATGTTCGTCAAATGCGGCTTGTACAGAATCTAGGTTATTAAAATCGACCGTTAAGGTATGCTTGGCAAAGTCATCGGGTACACCTGGAGAGCTAGGCACGCCTAAAGTAAGCGCACCAGATCCGGCTTTCACTAGCAAAGAGTCAGCATGGCCGTGGTAACAACCTTCAAACTTCAATATTTTGTCTCTGGCGGTATAGCCACGAGCAAGCCGTATAGCGCTCATTGTGGCTTCGGTACCTGAATTTACCATGCGTACCATTTCCATTGACGGTACTAACTTACTGACTAATTCGGCCATGATAATTTCGGCTTCGGTCGGGGCACCATAACTCAAGCCAAATGCAGAGGCGTCAATAACCGCTTGTCTAACTTTTGCGTTATTGTGACCTAGTACCATTGGTCCCCAAGAATTGATGTAGTCAATATAGCGATTACCATCGACATCCCACATGTAAGGGCCATCAGCCCTGTTAATAAATCGAGGAGTGCCACCTACTGCTTTAAATGCACGAACGGGTGAATTCACGCCGCCGGGAATAGTAATTTGAGCTCTTGCGAAAAGTGTTTCAGAATGGGTTGTCATAGTTAGCTTTGGCCTTTATTGCTGTACCAGTTCACGGGTCTATCAAAATTGGAGACTTTATCTTCAACGCCTAATGTCAGGGCAAACAATGCCATTCTGACCAACACGCCGTTATCAGTTTGTCTAAAAATCGCCAGATTTGGATTAAGATTTAAATCATTATCAAGTTCGTTTGCTTCCGCTCTCGAATCTCTAGGGAGGGGATGCATGATGACAGTCTTTGATTGGAAGTGTTTCGTATATGTTTGTTGATTTAAGCGAAACTTTCCGCGGTATTTGTTTGCTTCATCTTGCGATGGAAAACGCTCTTCTTGAATACGAGTTTGATAACAAATATCTGCATTGAAACTCCCTTCTAATTGCTCAGTGATTGTCAGCTTGTGACCTGCGTTTGTGATCATATCGCAAATGTAAGCGGGCATGCTTAATTCTTGCGGTGAAATGAAAGTGAAGTGCACATTTTTGTAAAAGCACAACAGTTTCGATAAAGAGTGTACGGTGCGACCGTATTTAAGATCGCCAATCATGGCAATATTTAAACCATCAATGCCTTCACTATGAAATTTTCTTTCTTTTTCTATAGTGTATAAATCAAGTAATGCTTGAGTCGGATGCTCGTTCGTACCATCGCCCCCGTTGATAACCGGAACTCGACTTCCTTCGGCAAATTCGGCGACTGAACCTTCTTGCGGATGGCGCATGGCGATGATATCTGAATAACCGCTTAGCACCCTAGCTGTATCATATAAAGACTCGCCCTTTGCTAGGGCGGAGTTACTCATGCCTGTGGTTTCTCGCACTTCGCCTCCAAGCAAGTTGAATGCGGTGCCAAAGCTGACTCGAGTTCTTGTACTTGGTTCGAAAAATAAGTTACCTAATATCGCACCTTCAAGCACTTGTGTGCGTTTTTTGCGAAGCGCATACGGCAACATGCTGTCAGCTACCAAAAAGACTTTTTCAATAGCTTCTCGATCGAATTGCGCGACACTTAACACGTGTTTACCGGTAAATTGAGTCATCAAAACGACGCCTTTATTGATTAAATATTCACTGCCGCGTAGTTTATCAAAAAAATGCAGGCTAGATGCTAAATTTTCGTCAATATCAGATAAAGGCGTCAGCACTTGTTGTGCTAGATCATAAGCGCTTCACATCGCTCTAGTATGTAAATAATTCGGCAATTTTGAGCGTTTTCTTAACGACCTTGTGCGCATAGGCTTCCAATGCTTCTGGTTTCTGTTCATAAGCTAAGCCGAGCATACTAAGCATGTGATAATTACCTTTCAAAAGATTAAAAAAATCAGTAGAAAGTTCTCTGGCGTCAGACTCTAATAGACCACACTCGGGGTGTTTCATTAATAAGTCTTTTACCAAATTGATGCTATGCAATGGTCCTGCCTCATAAAATAGTTGCGCTAAATGCAGGTTATTCTTTGATTCACCCATAACCACAGAGTACATAGCTATGACACGTTTATCGTTGAGTAGTTGGATAAAATTAAAGGCAATAGAATAAAGAGTTTCGTCAAGCGAATTAGAATCGATACAAACAGCCGCTTTTTCAATCCTGTATTCCTCACACTTACTTTCAATAACCGCAGTGTATAGCACGTCTTTATTTTTAAAATGCGAATAAACAGTTTGCTTGGAAACACAGCTTTGTTTTGCCACTGCATCCATAGAGGTGCGATCATAGCCTTGCTGCAAAAATAGTTCTCCTGCGTGATGCAGTATTTGCTTGCGTTTTTGGCTACTCTTTGGCCTGCCGATTATTTTTAGTCGGCTTTGCGATGGCGAATTTTTAGCTGATGTGGTTAACATAGTCATAAGGTTTTTACTGCATGTAAATTTTTTCACAATCGAGAAAGACATCTCGTGTCGATCTAAAGTAGCACAAAATCAGTAATCATACTAGACGGTCTAGTATTTATAGTCTAGCATGACCAGCGTTGCAATTGTGACACGACTTCATGTGGCACAATTGCAAAAGCGACAATTATAAAAGTGTTTCTATATATTTTGCTTCTAATAGTAAATGGAAGTAACCACTTTCACCGTTTTCAATAAGCTGGGACTAAGCTAACAGGCAGTAAAATAATATGACATTCTCTATAGCATTGAATTTAAAAACATGAGTATTAATACAGATCCTGATGGGAGCAATCCGTCAAGCTCAAGTTTGCATTCAGAGCAAGCTTCGACTCGGCCATCTTACCAAGATATGAAAGCACAAAATCAAATAAATCAGATAAATAGCGGTAAGTTCTCGCTGCTTGTTCTTTGTGTAAGCAGTTTTTTAGTGTTAATCGTATTGATTTTATTTTCGGGTGATAAAACGGCCACTGCATTTGCCGACGAGCAATCACTAATTATCCAAAATGCCAAAGTAAATGTGCAATCACTTTCTATTCAACCGTCTTACATAAAACAACGCAAAGTATATGGCTTAATTGAGTCTGCAAAACAAGCTAATCTGGGGTTTGAACTTTCTGGCGTTATCGATGAAACACCGGTTATGGAAGGCGAAAGAGTGGTCAAAGGTCAGGTTTTAGCGACTCTCGACAAGCAGAGACTATTTGCCCAAAGGAAAGAACTTGATGCTACGTTAGTAAGAGCGATAGCAGATGCAACACTGGCCAGTTTGTCGGCCAAACGCACCGCTGAATTAGTTAATAAACGCTTGGAACCGGAGCAGAGGCTAGATGAGGTCAATGCGAATTTAAACGCTGCAAACGCGTTAGTGAATGAGGTAAAAGCGAGGCACGAAAGCCTTGATGTCGAACTTCGGAAGTCGTCGCTAGTCGCCCCTTTTAGTGGCCAGGTTGTGCAGCAGTTATTAGATGTAGGCACAGTGGTAACGACAGGCCAAGCGGTATTTTCGCTAATGGCTGAAATGGACTTAGAGGCAAGAATAGGATTACCAACCCGATCTTCTCTAGCATTGAATTTAGGTCAACGCTATGAATTGAACTACGCAGGGGAAACGCTATCGGCAACATTAATTTCAATCGCGACACAACGAAATAGAGCCACTCGAGCGGTGGACGCTTTGTTTAAGATTGATGCACAAGCGGCACAAAAACGTTATCTTATGTCTGGCGATCTGGTGTCATTGTCAGTCGACGTAGAAATTGAAAAACAGGGTGCATGGATCCCTATGAGCGCATTATCTAATGGAGTTAGAGGCTTGTGGACTCTGTTTATAATTGACAAATCAAGCGGCACTCAAATTATTCAACCTCGCAGTGTGTCTGTCGAATATATGGGGCAAGAACGTGCATTTGTGTCAGGCCCTATTGCGCAGGATGAGTTGCTAGTTGTATCCGGTTTGCATCGATTAACGCCTAACCAGGTAGTGCAAAATATGCAAGTGATCAACACGGCGAGAAACTAGATAATGTCGACTGCGCAACATAATTCACCTTGGTATACGACGTTCTTTCGTCGCGGGCACTTGCTTGCTCTAAGTATTATCATCATTCTGGTCGCAGGTTTGTCGGCAGTGATAAACCTGCCACGTTTAGAAGACCCTCGTATCGATTTGCGTAATGTCACTGTTCTTACATCCTACCCTGGAGCGTCGGCGGAACGAGTTGAAGCCTTAGTATCAGATGTTCTTGAAGATGAACTGCGTGAGTTGTATGAAATTAAGGAAATCAAATCTACATCAAAAGCCGGATTCTCTAGCGTAGTGGTTGAATTACAAGATTGGGTCGACGATTCAACTAACCAGCAAATATTTTCAAAAATCAGAGATAGCCTCGAAAACGCTTCTGTCAGATTACCGGTTGGCGCGAGTAAGCCAATTTTAGAAGATAAGCGCGGAGCGACCGCATTTACTATGTTAATTTCGATTGACGCGGACATGCCAGAGACCACCTCATTGTCAGCTTCAGGAAGACTCGCTAGCGAGTTAGTAGATCGAGTGCGAAACGTGCCAGGCACAGAATTGGTGCGTTTATATGGAAACCCAATAGAAGAAGTTGTTGTTGCGCTCGATCCCCAAGCACTCGCTTCTGTAGGCTTAAGTATTGGCCAAGTTAGTGAGCGTATACGCACAGCCGACTCCAAGTTACCCGCTGGAATACTTCGGACATCACAAAAAAATATTCGAGTACAAGTGGCTGAACCACTTGAAAGCTTAAATATTATTGCGAATATTCCGCTCGTTGCCGCTGACGGTAGTTATTTGCGTTTAGCCGACGTCGCGACGATTGAGCAGTCTTGGCAAACACCAGAGCGCGAGTTTGCGATTGTCGACGGTCGGCGCACGATATTTATGGCAGCCCGCATGCAAAGCACTGTGCGGGTCGACCAATGGACAGAAGCTGTTAACAAAAAGATCACAGGTTTTAATAACGAGTTTGATGGCACTGCTCAAGCCAATATTGTGTTTGAACAAAATCAGTATACCCAAGCTCGGCTAACTGAATTAACCGAAAACTTGCTGTTGGGCTGTGTGGTTGTGATGCTAGTGATTCTTGTGTTTATGGGAGCTAAAGCAAGTTGGATAGTTGGCCTTGCTCTGCCGTTATGTGCTGCCTTTGCCATTTTCTCCTTAAGCTTTTTTGACCAACAAATTCATCAAATGTCTATTTTTGGTATCATTATTGCGATTGGTCTACTGATTGACAATGCGATTGTCATTACAGATGAAATTAGGTTAAACCTCCTTGACCAGAGCATAACCAGATTGCAAGCGCTTGAAAAATCCGTGAAGCATCTGTTTGCTCCTTTATTAGCGTCGACCCTGACAACGGTACTGGGTTTTATGCCGATTTTTTTATTGACCGGCAATATTGGCGACTTCATAGGCGCAATTGCCATCAGTGTGGTCATGGCATTGCTAGGTTCCTTAGCTATTTCACTGACTATCATCGCAGCCCTAGCAGCTAGGTATTTGCCCAGGGATGGCACAAGTGAACATGCTTGGTATCGCCGCGGTTGGCAGATGCCAGCGGTTTCATATCAATTCTCTCGATTGTTGGGTCGGTCAATAAAGCGACCTTTCCTCGTATTGTCCGTCATTGTCGTATTTTGTTTATCTGGTTTCGTTCTCTCCCAGCAACTACCCAGTGTCTTCTTTCCGAGTGCGGACAGAGATCAGTTTGAAATTTATGTATGGTTGCCAAACGGTACCTCAATCAATCAGACCAAAAAAGTAGCGCTAGGCATTGATGTACTGATCCGAGACAAACAAGAAGTACAACAAGTCACTTGGTTAGTAGGGGCGTCCACACCGTCCATATATTACAACCAGGTGATGTCACGAGATAACTCTCCTGAGTTTGCCAATGCTGTTGTTACGACCAATTCCATTTCCCAGGCTGCAGCGCTCATACCAACATTGCAATATGAATTACAAGATGCTTATCCAAATGCTCGCATCGTAGTAAGAGCATTTGGGCAAGGCCCGCCGATACCAGCGCCCATTGAAGTGGATGTATTCGGGCCAGACATTGACACGCTAAACGCCCTCGGTGAACAAGTTCGCTTGGCGATGACCAACGTTCCTGGTATTACGCAAACGATTGCGACTATCACTACTGGCGAACCAGAACTGCAATATGATGTGTCCGAAAACGAGTCATATATTGCACAATTGTCATTGACCGATATTGCTCAGCAACTACAATTAGCCTTAGCCGGAACAACCGGTGGTTCAGTATTGCAGGGCACTGAAGAGTTACCTGTTAGAGTCAGAGTTAACCAAAATCAACGCAGTGACATGAAAGAACTCGATGCTATGCCGTTGATGAACCAAGCATTGATGCAAAACCGAGCGAGTATAGGGGTTGCTGCGCTGGGTGAATTCACTCTACTGCCTAGTATTAGCGGTATTACTCGGGTGGACGGTGAACGTGTGAACAAGGTTCAGGCCTTCTTATTACCCGGCGTTCCCGCTATTGATGCTAGTGAGCAACTGCGAGAGTTGCTAGAAAACGGTGATTTTGTGCTGCCAAAAGGTTATCGACTGAAAATGGCGGGTGACGCGGATGAACAAAAACAAGCATTGGGTCAGTTGGCAACCTATGCACCTGTATTGTTGGTGCTAATGGTCACCGTATTAATTCTGACCTTTAATAGCGTGAGGTTTGCTGCTGTCATCGCAATGGTCGCGATATTGTCTGTCGGACTCGGCATGTTTAGTTTATGGGTGTCGGGCTTGCCCATTGGTTTCAATCCGTTATTAGGCAGCGCCGGTTTGATTGGTGTCGCCATCAACGGATCTATCGTAGTAATTGCCGCTATTAACGGTAATGTTAAAGCTAAAAGCGGTGATACTAGGGCTATTGTTGAAGAAACCATGAGTTGTAGTCGTCATATTTTATCCACAACTTTCACCACCGTGGGTGGTTTGATCCCTCTATTATTATTCTCTCAAGGTTCCTTTTGGCCGCCCCTTGCGGTTGTGTTAGCCGGTGGTGTAGGCTTCTCCGTTATTCTGTCATTATTTTTCACTCCCACTATCGTTGCATTAATGTGTAGAATACGTACTAGAAAACTACAAAAACGAGCGCACAAGACTGCACATGCCTAAATTTCTCCAACAAATTAAAGATTGGTGGCAAACAGATTGTGCTTTTTGCCGCCGTTCACGTTATATATGGTTATGGGGCTTAATTATGTTGGTATTTTATTTATATGTCTGGACCTGAATCCGAATTCGAATCGATTTTTATTAAAGCAGCATCATCTCACAATGCAATGACCTCGATTTTAATTGGGTCTGGCTTGGTCACGCTTGGTGCCTTTGCGTGTGTTGTATTACCAACACTATTTTTTCTTCCTGGTGTGTTTATTATCTGTGGCGGTATTGTTGGCCTTATTATTGGATTTTTTAAGTTAAGAGAGCCTAAGCACAGTCTTGAGTTAACCCGCGAACATATCATCTATTATCACCGACGCGGAAAGTGGCGTATTTCTTGGGAAAATATTCAGCGTATTGATGTACCTCGGATCACCAAAGGCATGGAGCAAGTCGACCTTGAAATGATAGGCTTTAAGTTGCGTGATGCCGATATTTTTCTGGATGAAATTTCACCGCGGTTAATTACCTATTTGCTGATGGAACAGCGTCCTTTAACGATGCAAAACCGCGCTCATAACGCTACAACAAGTCGGTCTTATGGTGCTGATATGATTGAGGATGAAACGTTTTTGCGAACCAGTGGTGAAACAGTAAAAGGCGTGTCTGCGATGTTTGGTCACCGAATGGGGAAACTTCGGAATCAACTGGGTTATGATATTTTTATTTCGACTAACGAAATCGACAGGGACGTCACGAAATTCATTTCGCTATTAAAAGACTGTCAGGATTCTGCGAGCAAACCGAAGACCTGATATTAATTTACTTAATCCTGGCCGCTGTGTTTTGACGGAAACTGCAGCGTATCATGCCATTGCTCTAAAATGGCTTCTGCCTCTACCAAAAGGGTAGATATTAATTTTGTCAATGATTGATACTGCTGTCGTTTTAAGTTGCTCTCCGTTTCGTAGCAGACTTTTTGAAAGCGAGTGGCACCTATATATGCGCTAGCGCCATGGAGTTTATGAATGCACTGTTGCAATGCCACAAAATCCTGCTTTTGCCAATGTAACTCTATTTCTGTGATGCTGCTGGGCAATATAGCGATAAATCCGGCAAGAAACTCACGAGCACCCTCATCGCTGCCGCGCGCCTTAGCAATTGCAATTTGCCAATTTATGGCTAGATTTTTAGTTTCAACAAATTCAGTTTTTCGGCACCAGCGTTTAATAGTGTTAACCAAGGTTTCTAAATCAACAGGTTTGGGCAGAAAATCATCCATTCCCGAAGACAAAAAACGTTCTTGTTCTTCACGGAACGCATGTGCCGTGATGGCTACAATCGGGGTGCCCATATTAAGTTCAGTTTGCCGTATATGTTTAGTTGCTTGGAGTCCATCCATTGTGGGCATTTGGATATCCATTAATATGAGGTCGTACTCGTTTTGCTTACACAAAGTGATTGCGTCAGCCCCGCAACTCGCTGTATGAAGGGCAGAGGGGGAGTCTCTTAACCAAGTTTCCAACAGTTTTAAGTTCAAAGGCATGTCGTCTACGGCCAATATGCGCACAGCAGGCAGCGATTTCGGCTCCGCTTTACTGTCTTTTTCGGCTGATTCAAGCTGTACTGTGTTTAGGTTATTAATGTTTTTTAAGGATAATGGCGAACGGATGACGATGGGCTGATTAACGACTCTGCCAATTTTCTGTTGTTCTGGCGGTGGGCCAGAAAAAATTAGCGCTGTTTTTTGCGAGCTAAGTTTCAATATTCGATTAATAATGCTGGTTCGATGGGCAATATATCGCATGGGTAAAGAGGCAAAAATATAGTCAAACGAAATATTCGACTGTTCAAAAGCGCTTATTGAATCATATGAGTAAGTGCTAAAACCAACACTTTTGAGCAGCCTACATGTGATTTTTCTACTTTGGGGAATAGGATCATAGATACCGGCTATTTTTGACACGAAACGATTCTGCACAACCGGTATTACTTGATCATTGACTTTTTTGAATGGCAGGTCTATCGTGAATTTACTGCCTTTGGAATAATGGCTTTGAACTTCAATGCTGCCCCTCATTAAAAATACAAGTTCTTGGCATATAACCAAACCCAATCCAGTACCTTGAAAGGATCTGTTTAATTCGTCATCAAGTTGATTAAATGGCTTAAATAATTTCTCCTTGTCTAAATTACTTATACCTATACCAGTATCTTCAACTTCAAAAGACAGCATATAGTTGTCATCGCCAAATTGTAACGATTTTGCGCGTAATACTATTTGGCCGTAATTGGTAAATTTTAATGCGTTACTTAGCAAGTTACTCATCAGTTGTTTAAGCTTAAAATTATCGCCTATTAGGACAGAGGGAAGCGTATCAATATCAAATATGAACTCTAATTGTTTCAAATGCGCAGACTTCGCCATCAAGCTTGCAATATCTTCGAATGCGTCTCGTGGTGAAAACGGCTTCTGATTAATGGTCAGTTTACCTGCTTCCATTTTGGAAAAGTCGAGAATGTCATTTACGATGGTCAATAAGTCGGACGCAGCGCTATTGATAATGCGCACATGTTCATCGCGTTCAGTTTCATTGGTTTTGCTTTCCAACTCACTACTAAAGCCAATAATGGCATTCAAGGGTGTTCGAATTTCATGTGACATATTGGCTAAAAATTGACTCTTAACTTTGCTCGCTTTGACTGCTTCTCTGCGAGCGATATCTAAGTGCACGTTTTGTTCTTCAATTAGATAAAAGTTATTTTCAGCATCGTTGGATGCTTGGCGGATTTCTCTCTCGAGACTGAATCTAACTTTCAGAATTATAGCTAATACAAAACATAAGGTTTGTGCCAATAATGCAGACTGAAATACGTAGGTTGTAAAAGAGTTAATCGGCAACCTGCCAGCAATAAATAGCGAACTAATAATCGAGCCCAAGCTTAAAAAAACCCAGCCTACCAAGACTGTTTTGGCGGGCGAAAATGCCTGATTTATATTTCTTATTGTGAACATGATATTAACAAGGACGGTCGCAAAACCGACAGTGCGGACAAGCGTGGCTTGTCCAAACTCGCTAAACCAGCCAAATAAAACAATGATAAAAGTGAAAACAAGTATTATGAATAACAACTTTAATGCTAAATAAACGCTACTAAAACTGCTTGGTTTAGGCAGAAAGGTGAGCGTAAATAAACTGGCAGATGCACAAATTAGGGGCGTTAGCAGATCGACGCGTTGGAAAAAACTCAAGGCGTGCCATTGTTTTGGCAATAATTGTACATGCCCACTCCATACCATATGCCACAAAAATAATAGGCAAACAAGCGTAAACAAAGCAATTGCACTGACTTCTCTTTTATCGATCAATACGAAGATGCAATACATTGCAATAACCAGCAGGGCGCCATAAAAAGTCCCCCAAATTAAGTAATCTAGTAGGGTTTCATACCGATGCTGTTCCTCACTCATCAATCGCACTGGCGCAATGATAGGAATGTACTTCGCTTTGACGAATAGATAGACTTGATACGCCTGTTCACTATCAAGAGTGACCCTAAACGTTGGAGTGCGATAGAAGTGATTGCTTTGCTCGCGACCACCACGGAGTCGCTCTAGCACTTTTCCATTTGAAACCAAATAGAAATCAACTTGGTCAAGTTGAGAAAAGTTAACATTGAGAACCCAACTTTGCGTATTCGAGAGATTTGTCACTTCTGCGTATAACCACACACCAGCACGATTGAACCCATAATTGGGAATAGTGTAGCTTTGATAGGAGAGATTAGTGCGGCTCAATTTGAACTCGTCAAAACTCAAAGCACGACCTTGTTGAGGGTAAACAGCAATTGCAGACGAAATGTTCACCTTAGATGAATCGTCTATTAATTTGACGGTCTCTATTGCTTGTGCATAAAACACTAAAAAGAATAGTGTGAATGCCAGTAACGCACGTATTTTTATTAGCTTAGACACAAGAATTGTTATGCTTAATTCGAAAATAATATAACATGATGCTAATATAGATTCTGCGGCATCATATGTACAGCCTGTTAGCCTAGCTACTGAGCAGTTTTTTGATTTTATCAAATAAGAATAAATAAAAGTCAATCATGAGCAATGAAATAACCATTAATACTGACGGTATTGAACAACTACCCCTAAGTCGGTTTGCTGAAGACGCATACCTCAACTATTCCATGTATGTCATCATGGACAGAGCATTACCGCATGTTGGTGATGGGCTCAAGCCGGTTCAACGGCGAATTATTTACGCTATGTCTGAACTTGGACTGAGCAATAACGCCAAATATAAAAAGTCAGCAAGGACGGTTGGTGACGTATTAGGTAAGTTCCACCCTCATGGTGACTCGGCTTGCTATGAAGCAATGGTGTTGATGGCGCAGCCGTTTTCTTATCGATATCCATTGGTCGATGGTCAAGGTAACTGGGGTGCACCAGATGATCCTAAGTCTTTCGCTGCGATGCGTTACACCGAATCGAGACTCAGTAAGTTTAGTGAAATATTACTGACTGAATTAGGGCAAGGCACTGCAGACTGGCAGCCAAACTTTGATGGCACCCTAGATGAACCCAAAGTATTACCAGCAAGACTTCCGCATATTCTATTGAATGGTATTACAGGTATTGCCGTTGGTATGGCCACCGATGTACCCCCTCATAATGTGCGTGAAGTAGCTAATGCCTGTGCATTACTGCTCGATAACAGCCGTGCTGAACTAAGTGAATTATTAGCCCATGTTCAAGGCCCTGATTATCCAACTGATGCTGAAATTATTACACCGCGCAGCGATATACAAAAGATTTACGAAACTGGCCGTGGTTCAATTAAAATGCGCGCCGTTTACCATGACGAAGGTGGCGATATCATAGTGACGGCGCTTCCTCATCAGGTTTCTGGTGGTAAAGTGTTAGAGCAAATTGCGGGTCAAATGCAAGCCAAAAAGTTGCCAATGGTGAGTGATTTACGTGACGAGTCTGATCATGAAAACCCAACACGTTTGTTAATTACACCACGTTCCAATCGCGTTGATGTTCATCAGCTTATGCAGCACTTGTTTGCCACAACCGATTTAGAAAAAAGCTATCGTGTAAATATTAACATGATAGGTCTTGATGGCCGTCCTCAGGTTAAAGACCTGCGTTCTATTTTGACCGAATGGTTAGTCTTCAGAAAAGACACCGTGACGCGTCGCTTGCAATATCGATTAGACAAAATACTTGCGCGCTTACACATTCTCGAAGGTTTGCTTATCGCATTTTTGAATATTGATGAAGTTATTCACATTATTCGCACAGAAGATAAACCTAAACCTTTCTTGATGGAGAGATTTAGTCTAACAGACACCCAAGCTGAAGCTATCCTTGAATTAAAACTACGTCATTTAGCGAAGCTTGAAGAATTTAGGATAACCGGTGAACAAGAAGAGCTAGCCAAAGAGCGCGACAGCTTGCAACTGCTATTGGGTTCTGAACGTCGTTTAAAAACGCTAATTAAGAAAGAACTTTTAGCCGATGCTGAAAAATATGGCGACGATCGTCGCAGCCCAATTGTTGAACGCGCAGAATCAAAAGCTATTTCTGAGAAAGAACTTGTTCCCTCAGAAGCGGTTACTGTTGTAGTTTCCGACAAGGGTTGGGCACGTTGTGCAAAAGGCCATGATATCGATGTTGAAGGCCTGAGTTACAAATCCAGCGATAAATTCCTTTGCAGTGCGAAAGGCCGAAGTACACAACTGGTTGCCTTTATTGATTCATCAGGTCGAGCATTTTCTTGTGATGCGCATGCATTGCCCTCCGCTAGAAGCCAGGGTGAACCTTTAACTGGGCGCTTTAGCATTGTAGGTGGGGAAAATATAGAACATGTCATTATGGGTGCTGATGATAAACAATACCTGTTTGGTTCTGATGCCGGTTATGGCTTTGTTGGTAAGTTTTCTGACATGCTGAGTAAGGCCAAAGCGGGCAAAGCCTTCGTTTCACTGCCACGTGCCGCAAAAGTGATACGTCCCCAACCGGTCTCCAATGTCAAAACCGACTGGTGTTTGTGTATCTCCAATGAGGGTAGGATGTTGCTTTTCCCACTTAAAGACTTACCCGTGTTAAGCAAAGGTAAAGGAAATAAGTTAATGAACATTCCATCTGCTAAGGCGAAAACGCGAGAAGAATACCTAACGGTGTTAACGGTTGTGCCTGACGGTGCTGACATTAAAGTGTTTGCTGGTAAACGAGGAATGACCTTAAGTGCAAAAGATTTAACTCACTATCAAGGTGAACGCGGTCGCAGAGGAAACAAATTACCCCGTGGACTGCAGCGTGTAGACGCAGTTGAAATAGAAGATAAAAAAGTAGTAACCGAGTCCCAATCTTCTGATTTAAAGATAGATAAAAAAAGTAGTGATATACCTACAAATGATGAGTAGTGACGTAAATACAAGTTATTAGTAGTTAGATAACTACTAATAACTAACACGTACATACCTTAATTACTGTGATCGGCATATTGTGAATCATCTTTGTGCTCGACGTTATCAATTATTGTGCGTCACTTTTTCGTACAGCCACTTTAATAGATCGCGCCAACTCACTACACCGATAGGGTTATTTTTACTATCAACAACGGGTAAGCAAGAAATTTTGTTTTCATAAAACAGTTCGATTGCCTCGCGCAACGACGTGTTCTCATGGACACAAATGAGTTTTCTATTCATTATTTGATGAACCCGTTTGTTTAACGTTGCTAAGTCTTTTGCCGTTGCTGAGGGCAGGTCGACGTTAGGATGAATTGCTTTGGTATAATCACGGTCAGAAATAACACCAGCAAGTTCCCCCGTATTATTAACCACCATAAGATGATGAAATGAATTTTTCTCAAACAATTCCTTTACCGTTGTTAATCTATCGTCGATGTGAACGGAGATAACGTTTGTCGACATTAAAGCGTCAATATTCAAGTTTGTTTCACCCGTGTTTTTACGTCCTGACAATATAGCTAGTTCGACGTAAATAGACAATGCAATGTTGATAAGATACTCAGCACATAACATATGGTTAGTGTTCCACTATTAATAACTAATAACTAATAACTAATAACTAATAACTAATAACTAATAACTAATAATTAATAACTAATAACGAAAGCAAATCAAAAAGACGTGATATATTGATTTGCTCGTTCGTTCGCTTGTTTCGTTACCATATTCGGTACTGTCTTTTAAATATCTAACTTTTAGGTTTTTATGCAACTCATTGATATCAATAAAAAACGTTACCGCCGTCATTTAAACTATACAATAGTTGCCTGTGTTATCTCTTTAACCGTGGGTTGTTTGGTCATTTCCCAACTACTAATAGCGGTATTTCCGGATGAAAGCGGCAGTCATTTTCATTGGAATCTGACGGGTGTTGTGATTACAAGTTTGCTAATTGGATTGATTCTCAACAAATACCGCAGCCACGATTTCATGACTGAAGTCGCTTATGTTTGGGATCTGAAGCAAGTACTGAATCGAATCAACCGTAAAATGCTAAAACTCAAAGCGGCCGCTCAAGAAGGCAATGTTAATGCATTACTCGCTATTAATTATAGCTACGCAGGCTCACGTCTTCTGTGGCAGTTAGACGACAACCTAATTATTATGGATCAACTGGCTATTGACCAAGCTGAAATTGATAGTTTAGCCATGACGTATAATTTGACGCTCAAGGCTGAAGATTATGATGAGGCTGTTTTAAAACAATTCTAGTGCCTCAAATTGCGTTTGGTTTGGCAAGCCGGCGCTGACCATTGTTGGTGATTCGTTTTCCCCAGTAGCCTGTTCTAAGGTATTTTTAGGACCCATGCGCATCCTTACAGTGTGATTATTGTAGCTGTATCAACAATCAAGAGTATCGTTAAATAAAACAAATAAAAGTATTCAAACACCAATTTTAAGGATATACACTTGCACTATAATACATTGCAAAAGGAATATTATGAAAATTGCTGTTTTGTCACGCAATCCTAAACTCTACTCAACTAGACGATTTGTCGAAGCTGGTGAAAATTTAGGCCATCAAGTCGAAGTCATCGACACGATGCATTGTTATATGGATGTAACTAGCAGCCGCCCTTCGGTTCGCTACAAAGGTAAAGCGCTACCACGTTATGACGCTATTATTCCACGGATAGGCGCGTCTGTTACCTTTTACGGCACTTCTGTCGTTCGTCAATTTGAAATGATGGGAACTTATTCAATTAACGAATCTGTTGCTATTAGTCGCTCAAGAGATAAATTACGTTCTTTGCAATTACTATCACGCAAAGGTATTGGGATGCCTCGAACTGGTTTTGCTAATCACCCTGACAGAATTGACGACTTAATTAAAAATGTCGGCGGTGCGCCAGTCGTTATTAAACTGCTGGAAGGAACCCAAGGTATCGGTGTTGTCTTGGCCGATACAGCTAAAGCAGCTGAGGCTATCATTGAGGCATTTATGGGACTTAAAGCGAGTATTTTAGTACAAGAATACATTGAAGAGGCAGGTGGAGCAGACATACGTTGTCTCGTTGTTGGCGGTAAAGTTATTGCAGCAATGAAGCGCCAAGGTGGACCGGGAGAATTTCGCTCGAATTTGCACCGAGGTGGCACGGCAAGCCTAGTCCGTTTATCTCCTGCTGAACGCAAAACTGCCGTGGATGCGGCAAAAACGATGGGCTTGAATATGTGTGGTGTTGATATATTGCGTTCAAAAAGTGGCCCTATGGTGATGGAAGTAAATTCCTCACCAGGATTAGAAGGTATAGAAAGCGCGACCGGTAAAGATATTGCCGGCATGATTATCGACTTCATTGCAAACACTGCTACCCCAAACAAAACAAAAACGATAGGTAAAGGTTAAACATGAAACGCGAAAACTTCACGATTGGTGGGGAAGTTATTAAACCAGGTGAACAGAAACGTTTGCAGTTGCAAATGCCTCCATTATACACCGACACTAGTATGGGTATCCCTGTCTTTGTGCAGCACGGTAAGCGCCCAGGACCTACGTTGTTCGTGAGCGCTGCCATTCATGGTGACGAACTAAACGGTATTGAAATCGTTAGCCGTTTAATTAAAACTCGGGCGATACAAAGTATTCGCGGTACCTTAATTGCGATACCAATGGTAAACGTGTACGGCGTTCTTAATCAAAGCCGTTATCTGCCCGACCGCAGAGATTTAAACCGCTGCTTTCCGGGTAGTAAAAAAGGCTCACTAGCCGGACGCATAGCCCGTTTATTTTTAGATGAGATAGTCAGTAAGTGTGATTACGGTATCGACCTTCATACAGGTGCTATACATCGCTCTAATTTGCCGCAAATACGCGCTAACTTGGATGATCAAGCGACACGAGAAATGGCAGAAGCCTTTGGTGTTCCAGTTTTACTTAATGCTGACATTCGAGATGGGTCGTTGCGCCAAGCCGCTGCAGATGAGGGCGCCAAAGTGCTTCTCTATGAAGCAGGCCAAGCGTTACGTTATGATGAGTTTTCAATCTCAGTTGGGGTAAAGGGTATTATCAAAGTAATGCGTCATGTTGGCATGCTAAATAGGACTAAGGTCGAAGGGCATCGGATTAAGCCCTTTGTTGCAAGACAAAGTGGCTGGGTAAGAGCCAACGAAAGTGGGTTTGTGATGCATAAGGCCCAGTTGGGTGACCATGTCGTCAAGGGAGATGTGCTGGCTGTTATTTCAAACCCATTTGGTGAGTTATTAGGGACGATTGACTCTCCTAGCACAGGTGTTGTTATTGGTAAGCAAAATATACCATTGGCGCAAGAGGGTGAAGCCATATATCACATTGCTTACTTTACAAAACCTGACGAGGTAGCAGAGCATGTTGAAATGTTGCAAGACAACTTAATTGTGGTTGATTAAGCAACTGATATGCGTGTCTAACTTTTACTATTGAGAGGTCCAAAATGAATGAAAAGCGTATTGTTGGTAATTTAGAGTTATGTGACTTGCCTGAGTTAGGGATAAAAGGACTGCATGTTAGAGTCGATACAGGCGCAACAACGTCATCTTTGCATGTGGACAACATCGAAGAAATTGATATTGGCGAGGATACATGGATCAAATTTGATATTCATCCTGATATCCACGATGTAAAGAAACTGATCCGCTGCCAAGCAAAAGTGGCAGGTCAACGTAAGGTTAAAAGCTCTACGGCGACCAGCCAGCGCCGCTATGTTATTGAAACAGATATCGTAATGGCAGATCAGCGTTGGCAAATTCAATTAACTTTAACGGATCGTTCTGAAATGACCTACTTGATGTTATTTGGACGCGAAGCAATGGCGGGCAAATTCATTGTTGATCCCCAGCTTGAGTATTTACTCAAGAAGGTATAGACAAGCGTCATCGAAAAAGCCAGATGAGACTCATATGAAATTAAATGAGTCTTGATAATGTTAATTATTGGGCGTTAGTGCTTTCAAAAATCTTATCAGCAGAAGCTGCCACAAATCCTTGATAATACTCTCCATTTGCCATTTTATAACGTTGGGCGAGTTCATAAAAGCAACTAGGAATGGACACTGTAGCGTCAGCGAAAACAACTTCAGATGAATCAGCCATGGTTGAAGATTGAGCCAAACAAACCTCTTCTCCCCCTTTGATTTCTCCACCAGATGAATTTAACGTAAACCCAGCCTGCTTTAAAATGTCATTCACTTCGGTCAGTTCATTAATGTTGTTTAAGTGATTAACACTAACAGTAAAGTGATTTGCTCGATAGCCCCAAGCGGCCATCCATGCTGCATATTCTGATTCGGCTAATAAGGTTTTATAGTCTTCATGTGAAACCGTCCAATGTGTTCCTGAATACAGGAAATTGTCTGCTTCAACAGTTTGCACGGTAACAGTGCCGATCATCTTATTAATAATCGCCTGCGCCGTCTCGCTGAGTTCTTCTACTCTCAACTCGCTAATAAATACCTTCGCTTGCGCCGTATCTGGATGCTCAAAGTGTTGTGCTGTCAGTTTTTTTGTTGCAAAGTCATAATCTCCTTTTTGCTCATAGCCAAGTGCAAGAAAGTGTGCCGCTAGCTTTTTCAAATTCACGCTTTGAAGGTTGAATGTACGTAAAGCAATATGGTCATTAATAATATCTGACTCGCCAGTTTTGGCGCCTAATAGTTCATGAATATTGCTCGCTGATGGCGTTATTTGAATATAGTCTTGCCAAAGCCCTTGGAACAATTTATTGATGTCTGTGTGCATGTTTATTCCTTAAAATCTATTAAAACTTGAGACCGGGACTAAGTGTAGACGGTAACGTAACTACATCCAGTTCTACCGAAGCAACTGGATAAGCACAGTAGTCAGCGGCATAATAAGCACTTGCTCTATGGTTCCCACTTTCTCCAATGCCACCAAAAGGTGCTGCACTGCTAGCGCCTGTAATAGGACGGTTCCAGTTGACAATACCAGCTCTAATACGTGCTAAGAAATACTCATAATCTGCTTTCGAGTCGCTTAACAAACCCGCAGACAAACCAAAGCTGGTATTATTCGCATGCGTAATTGCATCATCGAAATTGCTATATCTGATGACTTTCAAAAGTGGTCCGAAATGTTCCTCATCAGGCATATCATCAAGTATTGCTGTTACATCAATTATACCAGGGGTAACGAAGCCCGTATCTTTATCTGTGTGTTCAAGTGCCAGTAAACTTGTTGCACCTAAGCCCAAAAGTTGCTGCTGAGCGTTCGCCATTCCAGCAGCGGCAGTTGAACTTATCATCGATCCCATGAAGGGCTGTTCTTGCGCATCATAATGACCAACTTGAATACTTTTGGTCACCGCCAACAATCGTGCTAACAAAATATCACCTTGTTCGTTGTTTTGAATAAACAAACGTCGTGCACAAGTACAGCGCTGTCCACTAGTGACAAAAGCAGACTGCACAATGTCATGTACAGCAGCGTCAATATTAGCAACGTCTTTCACTATTAATGGGTTATTGCCGCCCATTTCGAGCGCTAAGATTTTGCCTGGATGACCGGCAAATTGTTCATGCAATATTTTACCTGTTCGAGAGCTGCCGGTGAAAAACAAACCATCAATATTAGGGTGACTGGCAAGTGCCTTGCCGGTTTCAACCTGACCTTGAATAAGATTTAACACGCCATTTGGTAAGCCCGCTTTTTGCCATAATTGAACAATGAATTCGGCAACCATTGGGGTTAAATCGCTAGGCTTAAATACAATTGTATTTCCTGCGATCAGTGCTGGAACGATATGTCCGTTGGGCAAATGGCCAGGAAAATTATAGGGGCCAAACACGGCCACGACACCATGTGGTTTATGTCTGATTATTGCTTGGCCAATAGGCATGGCATTTTCAACAGTACCTGTACGTTCGTTGTAAGCTTTTTCAGAAATCGCAATTTTTCCTATCATTGCGCCAACTTCGGTAGCTGTTTCCCATTCGGGTTTTCCGGTTTCCTTTGCAATAATTTTCGCCAACTCAGTTTTGCTTTCACCTAGTAATTCAGCAAATTGCTTTATGATGCTTAAACGTTCTTCAACCGACTTCAAAGACCAGGCAGGGAATGCATTTCGAGCAGCTACAACCGCTTCATTTACTTGTGCTTCAGATGCTGATTTTGCCGACCAAATCACGACATTTTTTGCAGGGTCGAGAGAATTAATCGCATGGCCTAAGCCCTCTATCCATTGACCATTGATAAAGTGTGTTGAATTTGACATGTGTGCTCCTAATGCTTTGTGTTAGCTGGCGAGAAACGAATTGAATCGCCATCTTTTATACCTAATGCCTCAGCACTAACTCGTTCAATTGCAACGCGATTACCGTCGACATAGGCGATTTCTGCGATACAAGCTCTGAAGTCTTGTATGGACGTATTAATAGCAAAGCAGGTTTCACCGTCTGTTTGAGCGAGGTTGTCGTTGATGACGACAGATGCTTTGCGACTGGCTTGTACTGTTGCGATGTTTTTAACATCCGCTTCTACAGTGGGACCGGCGTCAAAAATATCCACATAACCACGGCACTTAAATCCTTCTTGCTCAAGCAAACACAGAGCTGGTTTAGTTTTTTCGTGTACCTTTCCGATACAGTCTTGCGCCGCTTTACTGAGTAAATTAACGTAAATAGGGTATTTGGGCATCAGTTCAGCAATGAATACTTTGTTGCCGATACCGGTTAGATAGTCAGCAGTAGGGAAATCCATTGAGAAGAAATTTTCTTCGAGCCAAGCCCAAAATGGCGAAAGTCCTTTGTCATCGCTAACGCCACGCATTTCAGCGATAACAACATCAGCAAAACGTTCTTTGTGTTCAGCCATGAAAAGAAAGCGCATTTTGGATAGAAAGCGACCATTAAGACCTTTCCGCGCATTTTCTCTTAAAAATAAGGTGCAAATTTCACTTACGCCTGTGTAATCATTACAAAAGTGCAGTATATCGACGGTGTTATGCACATTTAATTCACGCGACGCATGTACCACCTTGCTTATATGGTAATGATAAAACGCATCTTGCAGGCCAACTGTTGCTTCAATACCAGTAGTACCGACAACTTCACCGGTTTCTGTATCTTCCATTACGAATAGGTAGCTTTGCATACCTGGTTCTGTTGGCGTCGATTGAACCGCTGCTTCAGCGTTTGTGATTTTACGGCGCAACAATTCTTCATTCACCGGCAGTGAAGTGAAACCGATACCCGACTCTTTCGCTATCTCATACAGCGTCTGATAATCAGACGCTTTAATTGGTCGAATAATTTTCATCAAATGATCCCTGTGCTTATCAAAGACAAGCTAAAAAAGACTAACCGGCAACGACTGAGGCAACCGCCTTCTCGAAACGAGCTAAACCTTCAATGATATCTTCATCGGGGATAACCAAAGATGGAGCAAAACGAATAACATTCATACCAGCAATTAAACACATAAGACGTTGCTCATTCGCCGCGACCATGAAGTCGCGGGCACGGCCGGCATATTTTTCATTTAACGCACAACCTAACAACATGCCTTTGCCACGTATTTCACTGAATACATGATACTTTTCATTAATTGCACCTAAAATTTCTCGATATAATGCTTCTTTCTTGAGCACTCCAGCGAAAACTTCCGGTTGGTTAATAACGTCCAAGACTCTTTCAGCGACCGCACATGCTAGTGGATTACCACCATATGTACTGCCATGAGTACCTGGTTTTAGGCTGCTAGCTATCGCGTCAGTGGTAAGCATAGCACCAATTGGAAAGCCGCCACCTAATGACTTAGCTGAGGTCAAAATGTCAGGTGTAACATCAACATCCATATAAGCAAATAAATAGCCTGTTCTACCAACACCACTTTGTACTTCATCAAAAATCAATAGTGCATTATGTTTATCACAAAGTTCTCTGACACCCCTCACGAATGCAGGGTCTGGCACGATTATCCCACCTTCACCTTGCAATGGCTCCATCATAATTGCGCAAGTGCGCTCTGACATCATGCTTGCCAGCATTTCTAGGTTATTGTATTCGCAATGCTCAATACCGCCGGGCTTCGGACCAAACCCGTCTGAATAGGCAGGTTGACCGCCCACGGTCACTGTGAAGAAAGTACGACCATGAAAGCCTTGTTTAAAGGCAATAATTTGGTCCTTGCTTTCGTTGTGATGATCAATAGCAAATCTGCGCGCTAGTTTCAATGCAGCCTCGTTTGCTTCTGCACCTGAATTAGCGAAGTACACTTTATCCGCAAAAGTAGCATCACATAATTTTTTAGCTAATCTGATTGCGGGCTCGTTAGTAAATACATTACTTAAATGCCACAATTTATTGCCTTGTTCTTGTAAAACGCTAACCAGTTCTGGATGACAATGGCCAAGAACGTTAACCGCAATACCGCCTGCAAAATCGATGTACTCATTGCCTTCTTGATCCCAAACGCGAGACCCTTCACCACGCACCGGCACCATTTGTGCAGGATTGTAGTTAGGCACCATTACATCATCAAACGTTGAACGAGTCACTTGCATGTTATACACCTCTTTGCTTAGCTATTCTGCACTCACACAATATTAGATGTATGAGTAATCTGAAGGTGTATTATGCCAGAAGAGACAGTTAAAGCAATCAACTTATTAGTCGCAAAGCCAGTAAAACTAGGGGGTGTGAACTGATTTGCAGAATTAGTGAATATTTATTTTAGGGGCAATATAGCGAAGAAAATAACCAGGTTTTGGTGTACGAGTACTGGCCGTAATGGCTTACAGACAAGCTACATATTTTCAAATGGGACTAATAACGCCGCAATCGTTGGCTTACACGCATCATATTTAGGCATATTCATGCAAAAGTACGTTGCTCAAACAACACCCCTGATTGCCTAATTAGAATGATAAATCGCTCAGTCGTTGCGCGCTCTTAGTGATTGTTGGATCTCAGGAATTTTAATTTCAAGCCCAGTTAAATTGGTTTTCATCAACAGCACGACATCGTCTGAAACGATACCAAAGTTGCGTAAATACAGCAACGATGCTTGTTTGGATATTAAGTTATTTCCTTTCATCATTTTAAATTGCATATAGCCCTGGCAACGAAACAATAAATTGGTTAGAGGATGTAAGTTTTTCTCTTTTACGTGTGCAAAGCTTATTTCTTTTATGCGAGTGTAATCTTCAAAGCCAATACCAATCATCAACCAACGGCACTTTAAGCTTGCAACTATGTCGCTGTTAAGTTTATCAGCGTAGCGATGCCATAATGAGATAAGATACTTGTGCGAAGGTACCAGTGTGTTAAGGGCTTCCGCTTGAACTGGATTATTTTTCCTTTGCTCTTCGATGATTTTTTCGCGTAGTTTACCTTCGAATGCTTTTAGATACATTGTGGTAATTGCACTGCGCCCGATGGTACTCATCAAACCGATGTTATACCCTAGATACCATTTCATTCCTTCTTTTTCGGCAACGGCTCGGCACGCTTTACCTGTGCCCAGAGTATATTCCCAAAGGTGCTTTTGTAATTCTGGAAATAGCGCTGATTTTGGCGGCAAACTGCGCTTTGCAATTAATGCGGGCAGCAAGGTGCGCAGACTTTCTATTCCAATGAAGCTCAGTGCACTGCGCAAAGTATCGATGACGATTAGTCTACCTTTTGAATCAAAACGACGATATGTTGGTTGTTTTATAAAGCTGACAATGGCATCTGACAGCCAATTTAATTCTTTAATAAAGACTTCTAGGCGAGATATCGAACAGGACTCTGTGTACAAAACATCTAAAATTTTACCTATGGATGGATCGAACCCAAGGACTTTCTCTAATACGTACGAGGTATTTCTAAATCTTTCAGCAAGATCATTCATAAGACCGACATGAAATTCAGCTTCAACTTGTTGAATAAACAAATGTTGTTTGTAATTTTTTTCTTCACGATTCTTTATGGTAACTTCTTCGACAAACAACAATTCTCTACGAGCGTCAGCTTGCTCTGACTCTTCCATAATGCGTTGTTTCTCAGTTTTTTTACCCGTCAGAAGAATAGCTTCATCCGAGCTGATGAGAAGGTGCTCGAATCTATTATTCATAGTCGAGGCTAATTGAGATACGCTTAACTTCATGTCGTTGTTCTACATCCGTCGTCTATTTTCTTAAAAAATTATTCAAAATTTTATGACCTTCCTGAGTTAACAATGATTCAGGGTGAAACTGAACACCAAATATAGGCATTGTTTTGTGCTGAATTCCCATTATCTCTGTATCGCCACTTTCGCTGCAAACTGCAGTAATTTCTAGCCGTTCAGGTAGTGTTTCTAATTCTAACAGCAAAGAATGGTATCTTGTTGCTGTAAATATACTCTGGATCCCTTCAAAGATCCCATGTGCATGTTTTACTTCTACTTCTGAAGTTTTACCATGTTTGATATTTTTTGCACGTACTACTTTGGCACCAAAGACCTGCCCTATCGCCTGATGGCCCAAGCATACTCCTAAAAGCGGGACTTTTCCTGCAAATGCTGCAATTGCATCTAAGCAAATACCCGATTCATTCGGTGAACATGGACCAGGAGATATCACTAAATGTGTAAATTCTAGTTCCTGTAGTTCACTAATACTAAGCTCATCATTTTTGATGACTTTTACCCTAGCACCTAACTCTTCAAAATAGCGCACTAAATTGAAGGTAAAAGAGTCATAATTATCAATGATTAAAACCATGTTAGTAACTCCAATGGCAAAGCTTGTTTTGCAAGCAAATCATATTCGTTTATAGCCAAGTCAATGCCTAGAGCTGGATAGAAATCCAGGGTACGGGGTTATGGTGCGACAAACCCAAGTGCTTTATATGTTTTTGCGAGCGTCACTGATGCTTTTTCCCTGGCTTTTATAGCGCTAGCTCGCAAAACATCATGTAAATAACTTTGGTCGGTGCGAATCCGAGCATATTCTGTCTGAATAGGAGAAAGCATAGAAACAACAGCCTCAGCAACATCACCTTTTAAGTGCCCATACATCTTGTCTTGGTATTGTGGGACCAAGCTCTCAATTGACTGTCCTGTTGTACAAGACAGTAACGATAATAAACTTGATACACCCGGCTTTTCAGCAACATCAAAATAAATACGTGCTTGCTCATCACTGTCAGTAACGGCACGCTTAATTTTTTTGCTCAGCTTTTTCGGATCGTCCAATAAGCCAATCACATTATTTGGATTATCATCCGATTTTGACATTTTTTTCAAGGGATCTTGTAAGCTCATAATACGAGCACCTGATTCAGGAATAAACGGGTCAGGGATGGTGAATATGTCACCATAGATATTATTGAATCGAGTTGCGATGTCTCGAGTTAATTCCAAATGCTGCTTTTGATCTTCACCGACAGGGACTTTATTTGCCTGATAAATCAGTATATCAGCAGCTTGAAGCACAGGATAGCTATACAAACCAACGTTGATATTTGACGCATTCTTTTGTGATTTATCCTTAAACTGTGTCATCCGATTGAGCTCGCCCATTTGCGTATAACAATTGAGTACCCAGCTTAGTTGCGCATGCTCCGGCACGTGAGACTGCAAAAAAATACTACTTTTTTTAGGATCAATACCGCAGGCTAGATATAATGCTAAGCCATCAAGGCAGGCTTGATTTAGCGCCGTAGGGTCCTGCCTAACTGTAATGGCATGCAAATCAACAATCATGTACAGGCAATCGTTGTCGTCTTGCATATTTACCCACTGCCGCAGGGCTCCCATATAGTTGCCCATGGTAAGTTGACCGGAAGGTTGGCAACCACTTAAAACGATCGGTTTTTGCAAGCTCATTTTGTTTACGACTTCCTCATGTTATTTACATTGATTTTTCATTGCCGCGATAGTGTCGGCGTAATTATCGGTATTGAATATAGCAGAACCTGCAACGAACATGTCCGCGCCTGCATCCCAAACCGACTTGATATTGTCGACCTTTATACCACCATCAACTTCTATTCGAATATTGAGACTTTTTGCCTCTATTATCTTCTTTAACTGTGTAATTTTAGTCAGTGTATTTTCGATGAAAGATTGCCCGCCAAACCCAGGGTTAACTGACATTAACAAAACATAATCAAGTTTTTCAAGGACACAATCCAGAACGTGTAATGGCGTTCCGGGGTTCAATGCCAGTCCGGCTTTGCAACCATTATTTTTAATTAATTGGATACTGCGGTCCAGATGCATCGTTGCTTCAGGGTGAAAACTAATCATACTTGCGCCAGCTTTTGCAAAAGCCTCGATCATAGAATCAACTGGCTGGACCATTAAATGCACGTCAATATCCGCCTTGATACCATATTTGCGCAATGCTTCACAAATCATTGGGCCGAAAGAAAGGTTAGGAACGTAATGATTGTCCATTACGTCAAAGTGAACTATATCTGCCCCAGAATCGAGCACGTTTTGAACATCTTGTCCTAAACAAGCAAAATCAGCGGACAGGATGGATGGTGCAATTAATGGTGTATGCATTAGTTAATCCCAAATCCCTTCAGTTTACCGAACTTTTGTGATTGACAAAAGCCTTAACCGCGCACTTTATTGGTGAGCATGCATCAAATTGGGGCATTTTTATTCACTAAATCAATTCAATGCGCCAAAAGTTTTTATGTAGCAAAACATAAAAATCAAAAAAATCTTTAAAATTCAATGTGATAATTTTTATTATACCGTTTTTTATATTTAGGCACTACTTTTGCTATACCTAATCCATACACGGATTATACAAATAAAATGAGTGAATGTTGTATTAACAACATAAATAAATTATCAATTTAATACGTAGCAGCATGGCAAAACAAATAATAATAATAAGACGACAAGAAGAAACCGCTTTAACAACTTGGAACCTTACGGAGAACTCACATGAAAACTTTTAAACACGCAGCAATAGCTGCCACAATTTTGACAGCAACGCTAACAAGCCAATCTGCAATAGCGGGTTGGTCAGCAAACATCGGTCTTGTTTCTGATTATCATTTCCGTGGTATTCAACAAACTGAGTCCGCGTCAGCTTATGCTGGTGTTGATTACGCCGCTGATTCTGGCTTTTATGTCGGTGCTTGGTCTGCTGAAGTGGAAGATGGGCTTGAAGTCGACTTATATGGAGGTTATGGCCTCGAATTAGAAAGTGGCATCTCGCTGGACGCCAATTTCGTTAGCTATCAATATACCGGTGACTTTGACAGTGCTTACAATGAAATTGGAGTAAGCGCTAGTTATGGTTTATTTTCGGTCGGATACGTTAACGGTAAGTGGGATGGTGCAGTAGGTGACGAGGATGCAACCGAAGGAGACTATACGTTAGTTACACTGGGTGTCGAGAAAAACGGATGGTCTGCAACTATTGGTTCTTGGGGCAAAACGTTCGATGGTGAGTATGCTGAAATTGCATATGGTACTGACATTGGCGGATTTGATGTTGGCGTAGGCCTTGTAGTCAGCGGTTCTGATTTAGATGACAGCGAATCGTTATACCTTTCGCTTAGCAAATCATTTGAGCTATAACGTAACACGTTAGGATTATATATAAAAAACCCTGCAAGCCTCAAGGCTTGCAGGGTTTTTTATTAATGATTAAATATTGTGCATTTTGACTTTTGCGTTATACTAACGTCTAACGTTTCATTTATTTATTGAACTACTATTGAACTACGATGTCATTATTGGTTCATAGGGTTAATGTTTGCATTTTCCAGCCTACCACAACGTGTTCGTACATAGCGTGTTCGTTTGTTATTGTATTTATAAAAGAGCATGTCGGTAAGAGTATAAAATTGAATATGAAGAGCCAGATAAGTAGAATAGCGCCAAGAAAAGCAACATTGATAAAATCAGTGTCCGTTGGCCTCTGCCTAATGCTTGGTATCTACTTTACTATTTTTTCTATTCAGCCATCTATAGGCAGTTGTAGCCAAAGCGATTTTGCAGTGCAAACAGATGAAAATGGCTTACCTGTAAGTATTCAATGTTCGCGCAAAGGCAACGAAGTAAGTTGGTTGGCGTGGATCACAAACAAGTCTACATCTAATCAGTTTCATTTTCTTGATTTGTTAGAGTTGCTCTCGCAAATTGGGTCTGATGAATAATAGGTAGTGTTAGTGCTCAAAAAATGGTTTCGATTAGTAAAAAGTGTATCCGCAAGTATGTTAGGCGTACAATCTCAAAAGAGTTACGAAGAAGATTTTACTGAACAATCAGCGGTCCCGTTCGTTGTTACCGGTATTGTTCTGGTCATAGTGTTTGTGGTAAGCCTTATTTTACTAGTTAGTTTTTTAGTTTAACTAATATTATCTATTTCTAGTTGCGCATGTGTATTATGGCTTGCCGTTCTCTTGTAAAAATACGACTAAGTCTTCATGTATAATGGGCTTAGAAATGAAATATCCTTGAATAAAATCACAACCCAATTTTCCTAATTGTTCAAATTGCTCTTGCGTTTCGGCTCCCTCCGCAACGACGGGAACAGAAAAACTGTGGATCATCTGAGTTAGTGAACCAACAATTCTTTGCTGTCTTGTATCGACGTCAATTTTGTCAAGCAGAGAGCGGTCTAGTTTAACCGTATTGTAATTGAATGAAGCCAAGTACGACAGAGAAGAATATCCTGCACCAAAATCATCTATCGCTACCCTAAACCCAATGCTAGCTGCCATTTCTATCCAAGCCTTAGCTTGTTTAAAGTTAGTAATTAACGTGGTTTCGGTTATTTCAAGTTCGATACGGTTCGGACTGACTTTATGGATTTCTAGCTGGTTAACAAGTAATTCAAGCGCTCTGTCATCAACTAGTTGGGAAGGACTTAAGTTAACTGAAATAACAACATCGCTGCGTCCAATACTCGTTAAATATGTCGCTTCTTGTATTACGTTGTTAACAATCCATTCGAACAATTTATTCATATTTTCACTTTCTTCCAGCACATCTATAAATGTTGGCGGTGGAATAAAGCCCAGCTCTGGATGCTTCCAACGGCAAAGCGCTTCAATTTTAGTTACTTTTCTCGTGTAACTGTCAACAATGGGTTGATAGACCAGAAATAGCTGCCCGTCTGCAAGTGATGCAAGAAAATCATTTTTGATAGTAAATTTTAACTGTGCTCGGGCTCTCATCGATTCATCAAAAAATTTATATCTGTTTTTTCCTTCTTCCTTCGCTTGATACATAGCAATATCAGCATATCTTAGTAATTGGTCTGCATCGATTGCTTTGGCTTTTTGGAGTGCAATACCAATACTGGCGCTAATCACGATATTCGTCTCATAAACATGAAACGGAGCTGCAAATAGTTGTACCAGTGATTCAGCCATTTGAAACAAGATTTTTTCACTGCTATAGTCGGTATAACAGATAACAAATTCATCGCCACCTATCCGATAGACCTTGATGAATTTGTTGGAAACCCCTTTTAAGCGATAACCTATTTTCTTTAACATAATATCGCCAGCTTCATGACCTAAATTATCATTAACAGGTTTAAATCCATCTAAATCTAAGAAAAAGATAGCAACATTCAATGATGACTCTGTATTGCGTATATGCCAAAGGTCATCCACCAGTACATTGCGTGTAAATAGACCTGTTATGCCGTCAATAGTGGCTTGACGCAGCAGTCTTTTCTGCGAAAAATCGAGCTCACGCTCATAGGATTCGAGCATGTCAATTGCATTTCTAAATTCATCTTCAAGGTCATGCAGTTCGTCATTAAACTTTCGCTTGCCGGATTGTCCAAGACGAAACCTAGCCGTATTATATTCTTTATTTGCAATCAGCCTTATGGCTCTGCGTAATTTGTTTATTTGTGAAATAGGGATGATTGAAAAAGTTATTAGAGTCAGTAAAATTCCCAATGTGACTGTCATAAAGATAATGATGATTTGTTCTTTTTGATGATTTTGCTCGGCAACAACGGATGTGACATCGCGTATAAATATAACCTTTAGATTAGAGCCAACTACGCTTAAGGTTTCAAACCAGATGAAAAATTCTCTTCCGTCAAAGGATTTTATTATCCCTTGTGTTTCAGCCTGTGTCAGTTCATCTTGTGTTAGTTGCGTCTTTAATAGGGCGTCAATTCGTCCAAGTCCGGTCATTATTTCTGTGCTATAACGCTTCAGATTGAGCTGATTTGTGATTGGTTCCTCGTTAGGTGCCAATACACCAACATCACTACCTACCATTTGATATAAAAATTCAATTGACGGCGCAATGTCAGCAACAAGAGTTAGCGACGCTATTTTACGACCAAACATAACTGGAACCGACGAGGCTAGCTCACAAATGCGATGGCATATTATAGCTGATTTTGCCTGTGAACTAGCAAACACCTCCTGCCGTAACAAAGTAGTTTCTTGTGCAGGAAAGTCGCCAAACTCGAATGTTTGCTCTGAGTTAGTAATAGACATAGAGGATAAACCGAAGCTGAGCTGGAGCCGAGGCCAAATTCCTTCGAAATAAGACGCTGCTTCTTGTGGTGTTTTATTCCCTAAACCACCGAGTGTAAAGACCTCTTCAGCAGTCAGTACTTGCTCTTTTAGCTGCTGTTGCAATAATAATTGAGCTACTTGCAAATGCGATTTTTTAATCGCTTTAACGTTTTCTATAAAACGTTTAGATTGCTGCGCTGTGACGAATCCATAGGACGCACTTAGCGACACAATGGCTACGACAATGACCAATAGAAGAGTCTTAAATAATAAACCGCGGATTCGAATCATGAACTAAATTTTGTAAACCAATTCCGTTGAAAGCAAAGTCCAATACCTTTTTTCAAATGCTTAAGGCTGCAATATAGAGCAGGGAGCAACCAAGCAGAACCCCCAACAAAGTGAACTTGACTGTTTAGGCTAACCTTCTTGTTTATTACCTAATTCAGTACGAATGTATAGTGTCGAGCTTTATCTGCTCGATAAAGTAAACCAAGCGGTTGTGCTTGGGCACGGCCGATATCATACAAATTCGCTGTTAATTTATCATATCGCGCCAATAGCGTCACTGGATTATCGACGCCATATCTTATAGTCATATAATTGCCTGCAAGAGGGCGTTTATTTAATATACCAGTTAATCACTTAGTTTCATTGCAAAAAACAGCAATGAGTTCTCTTACTGGCTTCCGGTTGAGGGGATTTTGACTGATCAATCGCCGGGCAAAAAAACTATTAAATTTTGCGCCTCGATATAAACGCCGCGAAAGCGGCGTATCGTGGTTACTGATAATCACCGTCACTGGACGTTTCGCTACAATGTCGAGCACTGTTTGTGCCAATTTTTCTTGAGCATCTAAGCTAAATCCGCTTGTTGCGTACTGAGTAAATGACGCTGTTTTGCTAATAGGAATGTATGGTGGATCGCAATAAATGACACTGTTATCAGGCGCTTTTTTGATGACTTCAACATAATCTAAATTAGTGAATTCAGCTTTAGCAAAACGCTCGGCAAAATAAGCAATTTCTGCCGATGGCATTTTTGGCTTTACATAGCGGCCAAAAGGCACATTAAAACCACCTTTGCGGTTGTAACGACATAAACCATTGTAGCCGTGGCGATTGAGATAAACAAACAACAAGGCTCTTCGAAATGCATCATCAGTGGCATTAAACTCCTCTCGACGCTGGTAATAGAAATCTGAATCGTTTGACTCTGGCGTGAATAATGGAGCTAATGCAGTAACAAAATGCTGTGATGAGTGTTGAACCAATTTGTACAAATCAACCAAATCGGTATTAATGTCGTTAAGTTGATAATTATCGTATTGCGCATTTAACGCGATAGAGCCGGCGCCAAAAAAAGGTTCGATGAGTTTTGGTGATTTAGGTAAGTGAGGGAGAATATGCTCAAGCAGAGAGTATTTGCCGCCGGCCCATTTCAAAAAGGCCCTGTTTTTAGTATTTTTATTCACGACTGTGATTCAAACTGCAACGTGTTTTGAAAAGTGGCGCTACAGTACCATAAAATCTAACGATTTCGTATTTCCAGCTTTATTTGTTTCAAGTCTTTTGCGAATGGTTGTGTCGTTTGCAATGACGATGGCAATAATTCGACAGCTTGGCGTGTTGCATTCAAGGAAGTAAAGCGCTGATTCAATAAAACCACATGCCAAGCGCCGCTGTATCTCGTGGTTTGATAAACCCATATCAAATCTTGCAATTGATTATCCACAATAAATTCATTTAATACACGTCTATTTTGAATGCCGGAGAGCTGCAATAACACGCCCGGTTCTGGCAATGCCAACAACATTGCCTCATCAAATTCGTATAAGCGATTATCCCTTAGGTCCTGTTTTTCTTGAGCTGCAGCTTGTTCTGGCAAAGTCGATAAAGTATCGTCAGATGCCAAAGTATCAATAGCTAGCTGCTCTTCTTGTGAAGGAGTCAATAATTGATTGCCCAATGTCGCATCAAGTTGTTCAACACTAATAATATCTAGAACCGCGAAATCACCGTCAGTCCCATAAGCGTCGATGACGTCGTCGTTTGCGACGGGTGTTACTTCGTCCAAGTTTGTGATGACCCCAGCATCCTGGTCTTGCGCAGTCCGCTGCCCGTTAATATTATCGTTAAGTGATTTAATTTTATCATTGCTAGTTTGCTTAGCGTCATCCCATGAAGTGATTAACTGAACCTTATCTTTAGTTGAATTCGAATGTAAATTGGACTGTATCTCCGCTGGTGTAGATAACTGCATTGATTCTTGTTTACTTAGGGATGAGTCAGTGAACTTTTCTTTTGTCTGCTCTTTTGTTGTTATTTCTTTGTCTAACTGCTCGTTTAACAGCGCCAACTTGTCAGTATTAAGTTGGGCTTCCGGTGGCAGAGTTCCTGTTTGTAGCAATGATTTTGCATGGTCTGGATATTGCCAACTCATGAGACCGATAAAAACCGACAGCAGTAGAACTAATATGCTCACAATAAACCATTTTTGGGTAACAATAGGCGGTGAAAATTCGTCTCGCTTAAATAAGGCGAGAGAAAATGAGGGACGTTCCTCAGCCATGAGGCTCTCTAATGCATTTACGTCGAACTTTGTTGAATCTATAGATTGAGTGGACAAAAGCACTGGACGACTACTGTTGCGCTTAGGAAGCCACTTTTTAGCCTTTTCTGCCCAAACTGTCTCACCAAAAAGTATGACGTTAACGTGATGATTTTGTGATTGTGTCTTACTCTCTGTTACCCAGTCCCATAGTTCTTGTAAAAATGCATTTGGAAGCGTTTGAGCTTGCTTAATACAGAGTAAATAGGGGCCTGGTTGCTCGTGTAAATCTTTGAGGAGTTCTTTCAATGGTCGAACAAAGCTACCTACTTTTTGGCCCAAAAGTTGACGACAAATAATTCGTCGAAAATCAGGCGACTCCATGCTTAGCTCAGAAGTGAAATAGGAAATTTCAGTGTTTTCTTTTTGCATCGACAAAAAATCTTCGAGGGTTCTTTGTTGCTGTGCAATACTGTCCCCGCTTACAAATATAAGCTGAGAAGAATAATTAACTAAGTGTTCCAATCGTTCTTGCAATTCTGACAAACAGTCATGTCCTTTTAAACTTGGTCTTACAAATTTTTGCAGCAGTTTGGGCTAGTTCAATATAGCCGTCAATTCTTCATTTTTAACGTCATCTATTATTTTAGCACGGCCTATAGATGTCGGAACGATGAATCGCATTTTACCGGATAGTACCTTTTTATCGTGCTGCATATGCGCAATATAGATGTCTGCAGACATATCTGCCGGTCCCGAAATCGGTAAGTTAAATAACGTCAATAGCCTTTGTATGCGACTGGATTCTGACATTGATATCCAATTACGCAGCACTGCCAGCTTTGTTGCAAGTGCCATGCCAGCAGCAACAGCCTCACCATGTAGCCAGACACCATAGCCTTTTTCAGCTTCTATAGCGTGACCAAAGGTGTGCCCAAGATTCAATAAAGCTCTAACGCCATGCTCTTTTTCATCTAAATTTACGACTTCAGCTTTTATCGCGCAACATTTTGTAATGAGATATCGCAGAGCGTCAGGGTCGCGATTTTTTATAGCTGTAGTTTGATTCTCAATCCAAGTAAAGAAATCTCCATCATACATTATCCCATATTTTATGACTTCAGCCATACCGGCAGAGAATTCTCTTTCGGGTAATGTAGACAGCGAGTTAGTATCAATAAATACCGCTTTGGGCTGATAAAAAGCACCAATCATATTCTTACCAAGAGGATGATTTACCGCTGTTTTCCCGCCAACGGAGGAATCAACTTGCGACAGTAGTGTTGTCGGTACCTGAATGAATGGTATTCCTCGCTGATAACAAGCAGCAGCAAAACCGCCCATATCACCAATAACTCCGCCACCCAAAGCAATCAGTGTTGTGTCTCTCGCTGCTCTATTTTCAAGTAACTGAGTTAACACAACATTGAAGTATTCCACTGTTTTGTATTGTTCGCCATCGGGCAGAATAATATCGAAGGAACTTATACCTGCGTTATTTAATGGCTTTTTTATGTTATTTAAAAACAGCGGCGCGACGGTTTCGTTGGTGACAATTGCGCATTGTTTTCCTTGAATAGCAGAAAGTAAAAAACCGGCTTGATTAAACAAACCGGTTTCAATGTAGATAGGGTAGCTACGCTCTCCCAAATCAACGTTTAATGTGGGCATGGCGCATTATCCTTCCTAAAAAATCCTAAAAATTAACCTGTTACAAACCGATTTTACTGATGATTTGGTTTGCTACTGCGCGTGCGCTTTGGTCATCCGTTTCAACTACATAATCAGCAACCTCTGTGTACAAAGGGTTACGTTCATCAGCTAAATCTCTCAACACTTGCTCAGGGTCATTATTCTGAAGAAGAGGGCGGCGCTTATCACGCTGAGTTCTAGCGACTTGTTTATCAATAGTTGTTTGCAAATACACTACGATGCCTCGTGCTGAAAGTCTATTTCTCACATTTTTTGAGACAATAGAACCTCCACCCGTGGCTAAAACGATACCTTGTTTATCTGTGAGGTCGTTTATGATGTCTTCTTCACGCTTGCGAAAACCATCTTCTCCTTCGAGATCAAAAATCCAGGCAATATCTGCGCCAGTGCGCTTTTCTATTTCCTGATCAGAGTCGTAAAAATCGAGGTGAAGTTCGTCTGCAAGATGTCTACCGATAGTACTCTTTCCTGCTCCCATTGGGCCAACAAGAAATATATTACGTTTTTCAGCCATGTCTGATTGATTCACATTCTTTATAAATGATTGAAGTCGGCTTGGTGTATTCGTAACAAGCAACTTTAACTACCACATCAACGCGTTTTATAATTTTTTAACGCCAATGCGAGCGAATAATTTCCTCTGTGGAAAATCTATGCGGGGATTATCTCAATTAACTAGCCTGATATGCAAGCATTCTTATTCAAGCAATGGGTAAAATACTGTGCTTTAGAACTGCAAAAGAGCGAAGGCCATGCCTTCACTCTTTATAACGGTTAGTGATACTAGTGTAAATATCTGAATAAATCAGTAATTAAAAGCTTTCTTCGATGATTTTTGGCGTTACAAATATCAGTAATTCACGTTTCTGTTCGATAGTTGACGTTGTTTTGAATAAATTACCGAAGTAAGGAATATCACCGAGCAATGGTACCTTAGTAACGTCGTTAGTACTAACTTGCTGGAATATACCACCAAGAACAATGGTTTCACCATTTTCAACCAGTACTTGAGTGCTAATCTCTTGCGTATCGATTGCAACGGCTGGACCGGTAGAAGTCGCGACAGTATCGCCACGCGTATCCTGAGTTACTACCAGATTTAAAATAATTCTATCATCCGGCGTAATATGTGGTGTTACCTTTAAACTCAATACGGCTTTTTTGAATTCTACAGATGTCGCGCCGCTTGATGTTGCTTGCACAAATGGAATTTCAGTCCCTTGTTCAATGTAAGCTTCTTGTTGGTTGGCAACTGTAATTCGCGGGCTTGCGATAATTTCGCCTTTGTTCTCGGCTTCTAAAGCACTTAGTTCAAGGTCTAAGATATTACCGTCAAGTAGATTAGCAATTTGGAAACCGATGGTGCCAGCGGCACTTGATACTGGTAAGTTGACGTTTAAGCGGTCACCAATATCAGGCACGTTACCCTGACCGGCAGTGTCAGCACCTACGATTGAACCTGAAACAGAATTGTTATCACTAGCGCCAGTGAATCCCCAACGAACGCCCAGTTGCTCGTCCACGTTGTCACGAACGGTGACCATACGAGACTCAATAAGTACTTGTTTGACTGGAATATCTAATGCATTTATGACACGACGTGCTTCATCGATACTTTCTAATGTATCGCGGATTAATATGGTGTTGGTCCGAGCATCGACGGTTACATTGCCACGGTCAGAAAGTATTCCACCATCGCTAGTTTTAAGGATGGTCGCAATTTCATCAGCCTTAGCATAGTTGATCTCAATATGTGCAGACTTAAGTTGTGCAAGATTTTGTACTTGTTGCTTAGATTGAAGTTGCTGCGTTTCACGGGCAGATAATTCTTCAGTAGGAGCGATAAGTAAGATGTTACCTTCTAAACGTTTATCCAACCCTCGAATCTTTAGAATCATATCAAGGGCTTGGTCCCAAGGAACACCAGACAAACTTATAGTGACATTACCGTTAACTGTGTCAGTTGTTACCAAGTTAAAACCATTAACTTGAGCAATAATCTGCAATACTTGGCGCACAGGTACGTCTTGGAAATCTAACGAAATTGGCTTGCCTTCATACGTTGTATTCTTAGATTGTTTAACTTCGTCTGGTGTTAACGGCGTTACGGCTAGAGTAACAACACCGTTCTGTTCTATTCTCTTAATTTTTACTACGCCATTATAGCGTATTTCAACTTTCGCTTTGTCTGCATCTTGGAATGTTTCAATGCTGTTCACTGCAGTACCAAACTGACTAACGTCAACTTCAACGTATTGGTCCTCAGCTAACATCGTTTCTTTCATTGTTAAGGTAATTAAACCTTTAGCTTCAACAACGGTTACCGATGGGATTTTGCCTTCAAATCCGATAAGCACGTTCCCCGTCTTTACAGATCGATTAAAATCAATGCTATTTAAGATGGCTGAACTTTCTAATGTAGATTCACCTTGCGGATCAACTAAATCAATCAAATTTTCAGATTCTTGAGCAACAGCACCCAAGCTGACAATGGCTAAAACGAACGCAATTATCAGGACCCAGTGAGGTCTGTTGCGGTTTAAGCGCTTGTTAAAAATATATTTATCAGACATTATCATTTTCCCCAGCTACTGATGACATAGTTAATGTGGCGATTTTTGTTTTCCAACATCCAGCACCGTCAGGTAACATTTCTTCAATAACCACTTCTTTATCCGTTATGTTAATAATTTTGCCGAAAAACAGGCCGATGTATTGACCTCGTTTCGCCTTGTGTAAAGTGCCATCATTGGCCTTGATAAGAACCCACTTTTGACTGCCAGAACTAAAGACACCAGCCATCTGTAATGCATCTATACCGTAAGATTCTAATTTTTCTTTAGGTCGTTGGCGATTTGGCTGATTGCAGTTAGCCGTTTGAACCATTACGCTTGATTTTTCTTCATTTCCTTGCTGCAACCTTTGGAATGGGCTGCGCAGATCACTAGCTGAATAATTAACCGGCTCCAACTGCTTAAACTTGGGATATTCTTCAATGCTGATATTCGTATTTGCTTTGACACTATCGGTATAAGCAATTAGGTCATCAATTTCTGCACTGCAAGCTGATAAACCAAGGCAAGTTGCAAGCACAAGATATTTATTCATCATGCTTTTAGGGAATTTTATAAATGTGTTTGTCATTATTTTTCCCCCTCAGTATTCATATCGGCCTGAGTCGTCGCAGCACGATAAGTTTTTGCTTGCATCTTTAAATTAAGAACGCCTTTATTGTTTGTAATGTCAAAGTCATGCAAGGTTACAATTCTTGGGAGATTAGCGATGTTCGAAGTAAATAAGCCAAACTCGTGATAAGTTCCTGCAACTTCAAGTTGAATAGGTAACTCAGTGTAAAATTCTTTCGGATTTTCTTGTTGCCAATTAAGTAACTTAAATGACAGGCCCGCGTCGGTGCCTACATAAGTAATGTCGTCCAACAACCCCGGTGTTTCATTGCTCGTTGGTAATGTTTTAAGCATTGAGGAAAAATCGCTTTGCATTCTTACGAGTTGTTTTTCATAGGCGTCTACATTGACGGCAATTCGAAATTTCGATTCAAATGTTGTTCTAAGCTCGGTTTCTTTGATTTTAGAACTGTCCAACTGCGGTAACTTACTGCTAATAATAGCGTAATAGCATATAGCACCCACCACGACAACACAGAAGATGGCAACGACCGTCTTGATTTCCTTCGGCCAAATAGCGACTTGTTCGAAGTCGAGATCGTTTATTTCCTTTAATTTAGAAAAATCAAAAGCCATTATTGACTCCTCCCTTTATCCGGTTCTACATTTTGAACCGGAGCAACCTTCGGCGTAATAGAAAATGTTAATTTAAAGTCACTCACCGCATTCGATGTGCTCACATCAGCAGTAATTGAAGACAAGACGCCGCTGGTAAATACATCGGACTGCTCAAGTTTTCGCATAAACGCAGACAAACGGTTGTTCGATTCACTAATGCCAATAATTTCAATTAAGTTGCCGCTACGGGACATTTTCTCAAATGAAACACCTGCTGGAACAATTCGTGCTAACTCATCAAAAACAATGGGTGATACGTTTTTACTCACTTGCAGTTGCTCAATGAGTGCCATACGTTGGGCAATCTCTGCTTTTGAGCTGCGGATGTCTTTGATGCGTTGAATTTGGGTGTCTAACACCCCGATCTGCTGTTCTAAATAATTGTTCCTTGAGTTCTGGTTGCGAACTTGTTGATCAATGACTTCGCCTAATATCCAGAACACGGCAAGTACAGCAATCGAAATAACAATCAACGAACTAATGTATTGTTTTTTATGACGCTGACGCTGCGCTTCACGCCATGGAAGTAAATTTACATGTGCCATTGCGAGTAACTCCTACTTGCTAATCCCATCGCGATCGCCAATTGTGCAGCAAATTTATTCAATTTCTCGGCGTCGACGTTTTCAGCGATGGTTAAATTTGAAAACGGATTGAACGCTTCGACTTCAATGCCGAGGTCCTTCGATAATTCTTCAATGACCATTGGTAATGAACCAGCGCCACCAGAAATTAAGATTTTTTCGGGCTGCGTCTTGTGCGTTGTTGACGTATACATTTGTAACGCACGTTGTATTTGTTGTTGCAATGCAGATAAAAACATTGGCAAGGTATCTTTAAACCATGACTCAGGTGCTGAACCATCGGCTATTTGATTCTCTACTTCTTGAATGTCTAGCGAGTGAATGACCGCTAAATCTTGTATGAATTTGTTCATACCGAAGTTGTGTTCTTTGCTATAAATCACTTCACCATCTTCAACGAAACAGACTTGCAGTAAACTTGCACCTACGTTGATACAGCAAGTTGGACTGTCTTTTCTATGCGTTGCAAAGTGGATAAGAGCATTACCTAGAGCATAACCTTCTATGTCCATAATTACGGGTTCGAAAGGCGCTTCTCTGACAAGTGTGATGCGACTGTCAACCATGTCTTTGTGTGCGGCACTCAGTAATACTTCAACTTTTCCGCCATGCATTTTACTTTCACCCAATTCTTCAAAGTCCAAATAAACTTCTTCCAAGGGGTATGGTATTAGGCTGTCTGCTTCGATTTCAATTTGGCTTTCCAATTCAAAATCAGTTTGATTTGGCTCCATGAAAACCACTTTACTTAAAACGGATGCGCCGGCAACGGCTATCGCGACATTTTTGTTTTTGGTTTTCAAGTTATGCTTAATTTTGGCCAGTGCTTTGCTGACGGCGTCAAAGTCTTTTATCTCACGCTCATTAAATGCGCCACCTATGATAGGTTCGCAAGCGAAAGCATTTACTTTGGCTACAGAACCGCTAACATCTAGGCATACCGCCTTGATGTACTTGGTTCCTATGTCTAATCCGATTATACTCTGGACTTTTTTCTTAAAAAGCGATTTCATTGATTAGTAGCTCTGTCATAGTTCTAGTATCATAGGTACAAATAATACTGATTTTTTTAAACTGTATGGTTCTGTTAACGACACCTAAGTATAAAAATTGAGTATTTAATCCCAATAAATAAAAGTGAAACCAGCACAGTGAAGTTAATAAAGAAACTCATGTTACTGAGCGGATTAGGTTTTTTCCTAGCGGTCATTAGCATCATAGGTATGTATTTTTATCTCAAACCCGGGCTTCCAAGTGTGGAAATTTTGAGAGAGGTCAAGTTACAAACCCCTATGCGTATATTTACCCTAGACGGTAAACTGATATCCCAATATGGGGTAAAAAGAAGAATACCGGTTTCTCTCGATGAAGTCCCCGAGACATTGGTACAGGCACTTATAGCAACTGAGGATAGCCGCTTCTACAGCCACATTGGGGTAGATCCTATTGGTGTTGGTCGTGCCTTTTTAAACTTGATTACCACTGGCGAGATGGGGCAGGGAGCTAGCACCTTGACCATGCAAATGGCGCGTGGTTTCTTTTTGACCAAAGAAAAGAAGTTTAGTCGTAAAATCAGGGAATTGTTTATTGCATTGCATATGGAGCAAGAATTAAGCAAAGATGAAATTCTTGAGCTATATCTAAATAAGGTTGAGCTAGGCCACCGGGCTTTTGGTTTTGGCGCAGCTGCACAAGTGTATTATGGAAAAAATTTAAAGCAGTTGGATCTTGCTCAACTTGCCACGTTAGCTGGATTACCGCAAGCCCCGTCAGTGCTTAACCCAATAAGCCGACCCGAGCGCTCAAAAGAGCGCCGACGTATCGTTTTATTGCGCATGTTAGATGAAGGTTATATTGACCGGCAACAGTTCGATGAAGCCTCCCAAGCTCCCGTAACAGCCAAGAAACACGGTGCAGAACTTGGACTTGATGCGCCTTATTTAGCTGACCTTATTTATAACGAAATGGTTGAAATCTACGGCAAAGAAATAGCCGAAACGAGTGGCTTTAATGTTTTTGCGACGGCAACTTATGATATGCAAAAGGCAGCCCAAGAAGCAGTTATACAGAACTTGCATGATTATGACGAAAGGCATGGATTTAGAGGACCTTTGGCGCAACTTTGGGAACCAGTTATGCCTGCAGTTGTTAAGCCGGTCGCGGTTGTTGATGGTTTAGAACAAGGCAATACTAGGCCAGTAGAAATGCCTCCTCATATCAATAAAAATGCTTGGTCTATTGAGAAAGTCACCGCATATCTGGATAGCGTTGAAGAAATAGATCCGCTGTTGCCTGCGGTAGTTATAGCGATGCAAGAAAAATCGGTTGATGTCATTATCGCAGATGGTCGAATCATTCAATTAGTTTGGGACGGTCTGGATTGGGCAAGGGCCTACATCGACGATCAGACACAAGGAGATGAACCTGAAGTTGCGGCAGATATTCTTCAAAAAGGTATGTTGGTATATATCCGAAAGCGACCTCAAGACGCTGTTTGGCAACTCGCACAACTGCCTGATGCGGCTGGTGCCTTAGTCGCGCTAGATCCTTACAACGGCGCTGTAAGGGCTGTGGTAGGCGGGTATAGCTTCTACAAAAGCCAGTTTAACCGAGCGACACAGGCAAAGCGCCAAGTGGGTTCAAATATAAAACCGTTTGTGTATGCCAGCGCCATTGGAAATGGATATACGCTTGCGAGTATTATGAATGATGCGCCTATTAATCAATGGGATAGCTCGTCTGGCGTTGCATGGCGTCCACAGAATTCGCCTGCCGTTTACGAAGGTCCAATACGCTTGCGTGTCGCATTAGGAATGTCAAAAAACGTAGTGTCAGTTCGTCTGCTACGAGGTGTTGGCATAGATGAGACAGTGGACTATATTTCGCGTTTTGGATTTGACAAAGACGACATACCCCGCGATGAAACTCTTTCCTTAGGTTCAGGTTCACATACGCCTTTAGAGGTCGTGTCCGGCATTGCAGTGCTCGCCAATGGTGGTTTTGCTGTGCGTCCTTATTTTATCGAGAGAATTGAGAATGATCTGGAGGAATTAATATGGCAAGCAGAACCTGCTTATGCTTGTAATCCATGCCATGATGACTCACCAGAACCAGAAAAATCAGTAGATGAATCTGATATTGAAGCCAGATTAGCGGCACAGTTCAGTCAAAAATCAGGACGTAATAGTCAGAAAAAGAAAGTCAAACAATCGGCAGAACAAGTCATTAGTCCGCAAACCGCATTTTTGGTTACCGAAATGATGCACTCCGCTGTTAAGGCGAATGGTAACTGGAACAAGAAAACATTTTGGTTAGGCACAGGTTGGCGTGCGACAAACCTGCTGCAACGTGACGATATTGGGGGTAAAACAGGGACGTCGAATGATTCAAAAGATACCTGGTTTAGTGGCTTTGCTGGCAGTTTAGTTGCAACTACGTGGGTTGGATTTGATGATGCATCGCGCCAACTAGGTCGAGTTTCGCGGAATCAAAATCTAGTAAACAAAAATCCTGAAAAATTTAATTGGATTGGTAACGCACTTATCGGCACTGAAGCGGGTGCCATGAGCGCTCAACCCGCTTGGATACGTTTTATGCAAGTGGTACTTAAAGACCAGCCGCAAGTGCCTAGAGAAATCCCAGAAGGCATTGTTAGAGTTAGAATTGATCTCAAAACAGGTAAATTAACACGACGAACCGACCACACTGCAATGTTCGAATATTTCGAAGTTGGAACTGAACCAACCACTTATGTAGTAGATGATGAGTTATCATTACCAATTGATGATGAAAACCCTGAGCCACCTGAAATTGATGATATTTTTTAGTTATTTTGGCTTTTGTTCAGATTTTTGTAAGCAAGCTTCTATACTAAGGCCTCTTAACCTTCAACGATCTTGTGTATTGTGGAAGGCTAAGAGACGCAACGTAAAAATAAAAAGAACGTAAAAAGAACGTAATATGAACGTAATAAACAGCCCAACAATAACTAACTAACATATCATGCATAAAAGAGAATTCACGAATGAGCGACAACAGTCAGCACAATCACCTATATATTCCGCATTCAGGGCCTTCTTTACTTGAGACACCTCTATTAAATAAAGGTAGCGCATTTACCGAAAAAGAGCGTAAAAATTTTAATTTACTGGGCTTACTGCCGCCCCGATACGAAACTATTGAAGAGCAGGTCAGCAGAGCTTATAAACAATACAAAGGGTTCGAGAACCCGTTGAATAAGCACATTTATTTACGCGCAATTCAAGATAATAACGAAACTTTGTTTTATCGACTCCTGCAAGCCCATATTGAAGAAATGATGCCCATTATCTATACGCCTACTGTCGGTGATGCATGTGAGAGTTTCTCGGATATCTATCGCAGCTCGCGAGGCTTATTTATTAGTTATGAAGAGCGTTATTTGATGGATGATATTTTACGCAACGCAACCAAACGCAAAGTGAAAGTCATTGTGGTGACTGACGGTGAGCGGATTCTTGGCTTAGGTGATCAAGGTATTGGAGGCATGGGTATTCCAATTGGTAAACTCTCATTATACACAGCGTGCGGTGGCATCAGTCCCGCGTATACATTACCTGTAATGTTAGACGTTGGAACCAACAACGAAAAATTACTCAACGATCCAATGTATATGGGTGCTCGGCATGAAAGAATAAATCAAGAACAATACTATGAGTTTGTGGATATGTTTATCTGTGCTGCGCGCAGACGTTGGCCTGAAGTGATGATCCAGTTTGAAGATTTTGCACAGCCAAATGCAATGCCTTTATTGAAGAAGTATCGTGAAGAAATATGCTGCTTCAATGACGATATTCAAGGCACTGCGGCAGTGACGCTGGGCACTATTTTAGCTGCGTGTCGAGTTCGTGGTGCTAAGTTATCGTATATGAACATCGCTTTTGTGGGCTCAGGGTCGGCTGGCTGTGGCATTGCTGAAATGCTTATTCAGCAAATGATTTTTGAAGGTTTAAGCGATAAAGAAGCCCGTAAACAGGTGTTTATGATTGACCGTTTTGGCTTGCTGACGGAGGGTATGCAAGACTTACGCGATTTCCAACAAGCATTACAGCAACCCAAAGAAGCGCTACAAAATTGGTCGTACAGTGGAGAATATGCGTCTCTATTAGACGTTATTCATTGTGCAAAACCCGATGTCTTGATTGGCGTCTCAGGTCAACCAGGCTTATTTAATGAGCAAGTGATAAGGACCATGGCGCAAAATAGTGAAAAACCCATTATCTTCCCACTGAGTAACCCGTCTCGTCAGGTTGAAGCAAGACCTGAACAAGTAATTGAATGGACTGACGGTAATGTAGTGATTGCTACCGGAAGTCCCTTTAAGCCTGTCGAGTACAAAGATAAGGTTTATGCAATTGTCCAATGTAATAATAGTTATATATTCCCTGGCATAGGTTTGGGCGTTATTGCCGCTAAAGCGCGCCTAATTAGTGATGAAATGCTAATGGCAGCAAGCAACGCACTCGCCGATGCTTCGCCGATGGTGACTGATCCTAATGGCGAATTGCTGCCACCGCTGACTGAAATTGGAAATTTGAGTAGAAAAATCGCATTTGCAGTGGCGAAAGTAGCAATGGGGCAAGGGCTTGCACTGCCTATTCCAGACGAAATGTTAGAGCAACGTATTGAAAGTAACTTTTGGAAACCAGAATATCGCTCATACAAGCGTGTCAGCCTTTAATTAAATCGCTGTTACCTTTTTATGCCTGTTTGTGTCAATTGCAAACAGGCATTTTTGATTAATCTTATTGAGTCCATTAAAAACAGCCTGTAACCTTCTCACCGCCTCGTCTTCCCCAATAGAAAGCACTGTCAATCTACCGCGTTAATCTTGTCGATATTTATTCTTGGTCACGAGTAGTTACAATTAAGAACAGAAGCTATTTGTATCTCATTTCCTAATGCGGATAATATAGCCACAAATCTTAAATCAGTGGATTGCTATGAGCCTGAAAACACCATCTACTTTGCTATTATTGTTAGTTGCTACATTAGCCGCTTGCACTCCAAACCCAGCGCAGGAAGAAAAGGTCAAGGAGCAAGTATATAAAGTTCCTGTTGAAACAACGCTCGTTGAAAATAGAACGATATCTAACACTTATCGAACAACCGCTATACTTGAAGCCAGAGCGGAGAGTAAAGTCACGAATAAAGTCAGTGGCATGATTGACACGATTTTGGTTGAAGTAGGAATGTCTGTAAAAAAAGGACAAATCTTAGCCGAAATTGATTCCGAAAATTATTTATTAGAACTAGAACGCACCACTATCGATCTTAATTCAGCAGTGGCAGAGTTTAATCGCAGTAAGCCAGTTAACGGCAAACAGCTTATCGCGGCAAAAGACTTTGAAAAACTTGAATTCTTAGTTAAAACGCGAACAAACCAACAAAAAGTAGCCGCCATCCAAGTTCGTGACTCCAAAGTGCGTGCACCGATATCCGGTGTTATCGCACAAAGAATGGTAAAGGAGGGCAACATGACGGCCCAAGTGGGCAGTGAAATGTTTATGATAGTGGCGCTTGATAGCCTGCAAGGCGTTGTCTATTTGCCAGAAGCTGAAATAAATAACGTACATATCGACCAACAAGCTTATTTAGATTTTCCATCTACCGCTCTAGTTATTCCAGCCTCGGTGGTTTTAATATCTCCGATTATTGATACTGAGACAGGCACTTTCAAAGTGACTTTGAAAGTGAACAATGATGATCATCGTTTAAAGCCTGGCATGTTTGCCAAAGTGTCTCTTACCCTAGATGTGCACGATAATGCCCAACTAGTACCTCAAAAAGCCTTGCGTGTGACCGACACTGAAACCAGTTTATTTGTAGTAAAAGACAATAAAGCAAAGAAAATTGTTGTAGAAACTGGTTTTGAACAGGACGGTTATGTTGAGATTTTAACCCCATTAAATGCACAAGAGCCAATAGTGATTGTTGGTCAACAAGGCTTAAAAATTGATAGTGATGTGCAAATTTTGGGGCAAGATACCAGCGACGACGCGTTGACACAAAATTAGTTGATGTTGCTACTCAGTTACTTGTTACTTAATCGCGTGTCTTTAAATCGCGTGTCTTAATAATTGTGCCGCAAAAGGATCTTTTTTATGAGTATTGTTAGTACGGTGGTTAGGCGCCCGGTAACAGTCGCGATGTTTACCCTCGCAGTGATGTTATTTGGTATGGTTGGTTTTTCGCGTTTGTCGGTGTCTTTATTACCCGATCTGTCTTATCCCACACTAACAATCCGAACAGAAAATCCTGGTGCGGCTCCTGCTGAAATAGAACAATTGATCAGCAAACCTATCGAAGAATCGGTAGGCGTTGTCAAAGGCATTCGCAAAGTACATTCCATCTCAAAAGCCGGGCAATCGGACGTTATTATTGAGTTTGAATGGGGTACGGCCATGAATTTCGCGATCCAAAATGTGCGTGAAAAGTTGGATATCATTGCGCTACCTATCGATATTAATAAACCCGTTATATTGCGTTTTAACCCAGCACTAGACCCTATTATTCGCTTAGGTTTATCCACTGAGAATACCCATCCTCGTGCATTAAAAGAAATACGCACCTTTGCTGAACAAGAAATAAAACGTCAAATTGAAACTATTTCAGGTGTCGCAGCAGCGCAACTTGGCGGTGGTTTAGAGCAAGAAATTCAAGTTGTTTTCGACCAACAAAAAGCAGCACGCAGAGGGATCACGGCGCAGAGTATTGTTGCTCGAATTCAGAGTGAAAATATCAATATGTCGGCAGGGCGTGTATACGATGGTCAGCAAGAATACTTGGTGCGCACGGTTAATCAATTTGTTTCGTTAGATCAGCTCGGCAATATGATTATTAAACAGGTCGATGGCAAAACCATTTATCTAAAAGACATTGCAAGCGTAATTGATGGCGAGAAAGAACGTACCGGTATCACTCGAGTTAATAATAATGAAGCCATCGAATTGGCAATTTATAAAGAAGGTGACGCTAATACGGTAACCGTAGCAAAAGCGGTGAATGCGAAATTAGCCGAGCTTGTAAAGACCTTACCTGAAGAGCTCACTTTTACAGTAATTTACGATCAGTCTGAATTTATTGTGAATGCGGTGGATGAAGTAAAAAGTGCTGCCATTTTAGGCGGATTACTCGCTATGCTGATTTTATATTTATTCTTAGGTAATTTTTTCAATACTATTATCATTTCATTGGCCATACCTGTTTCGATTATTGCCACTTTTAACCTGATGTTTGCTAATGATATCAGCCTTAATATTATGTCATTAGGCGGCATTGCGTTAGCGGTCGGTTTATTGGTGGATAACGCCATCGTGGTGCTTGAGAATATTGCACGATACCGAGAAAAAGGGGCGAGTATTATGGAAGCGGCGGTGCGCGGCACCGATGAAGTTTCTGGCGCTGTAACCGCGTCCACGCTGACCACATTAGCTGTCTTTTTCCCTTTGGCCTTTGTCACCGGATTCGCAGGGCAATTATTCAGTGACCAGGCCATCACCGTGACTTTTGCCTTACTTGCTTCGTTAGCGGTGGCATTAACATTAATTCCAATGTTGGCCTCCCGTCAATTCGATAAGCGTAAAATTACAACTGATAATGGTCTTGTTTTAGCAGATGAAAAAACACAAAAGGTACCGGCTAGCACGGCTAAAAAAAGCCTCAATATAATAGCTAAAGTTGCGGCATTCCCCTTTGTACTAATTTTTAATTATTTGCCGATGTTGATAACAAAAGCGGTATTACTGTTGACCAACCTGATCACCAAAATCATGACTTTGGTTTTTAAGCCCGCACATAAAATATTTAGTTTTTATTTTGAAAAAATAGCCCTAGCTTATTCAAGATTACTAAAATCCACACTGCAACATCGACTTGTCTTAATTGCCTGTAGTGTGATTTTTGCCATTGCAGTGCTGAGTCTATTACCCAAAATCGCGGTTGAATTAGTGCCCGAAGTAGAAAAAGCTCAATTCACCATTGAGTTAACCTTGCCCCAAGGCACACCTATCTCGGTGACGGATACGAGACTAACAGAACTCGCGGCAACGATTGCCAACGATAAGCGCGTCAAGCACAGCTATTCCCTCGCTGGAAGTGGCAGTTTGATGATGAGTTCCGCCAGCAAAGGGGGTGAAAACTGGGGCCAATTATTGGTCGCAGTGAATAACAGTGAAGACGTTGATGCGGTGAAATCTGTGGTCAGGGATAAAGTTGCACAAATGGCCGATGTTAGTGCTGAAATAGCGCAAGTAGATATGTTCACTACAGAGCGGCCTCTGCAAATTATTTTATCCGGATACGACCTGGTTGCCCTCAAAAAATATAGTGATCAACTTATGCAAAAGCTGTCGCTAGACAAGCAGTTTATTGATTTAAACAACAGTTTACGAGCAGGACAACCTGAACTAAACATAAGCTTTGATAATCAGCGCTTGGCCAGTCTGGAGCTAAGGGGAGCAGATATTGCTGAGCAGTTGGTGACTAAAATTGCGGGCTCAGTTGCCAGCAAATATAACCTGCAAGACCGACAAGTTGATATTTTAGTGCGCGCCGATGAAAGTGCTAGAAGTTCGGTACAAGCTATTCGCCAATTAACCATCAATTCGGAGCAAAGTAGGTCGTTGCCGTTGTCGGCAGTCGCGGACATAACTGAAAGTATTGGACCGAATGAAATTAACCGTATTGGCCAGAGTCGTGTGGCCATTATTTCAGCCTCTTTGGCTTTTGGTGATTTATCAGAGGCAGCCCAAAAGGCAGAAAATTTAGTCGGCGATTTGTATTTGCCGCTTAACATAAAAGCCACCGTTGCTGGGCAAAATGAAGAAATGAATCGTTCCTTTTCTTCATTAATGATGGCCTTGGCTTTGGCTATATTTTTGGTTTACTTAGTGATGGCATCACAATTTGAGTCATTATTAAATCCGTTTATTATTTTGTTTTCGATCCCCCTTGCCGTATTAGGATCTGTATTAGGCTTGTTTGTAACCGGCACCAACATAAGTGTGATTGTGCTCATCGGGGTTATTATGCTTACTGGAATAGTGGTGAATAATGCCATTGTGTTAGTTGATCGAATTAACCAGCTACGCCACTGCGGAGTTGAAAAAACGGCTGCAATTATAGAAGCCAGTAGTTCTCGTTTTCGACCGATTATCATGACCTCCTTAACCACAATATTGGGTTTAGCTCCCCTAGCGTTCAGCAGTGGCGAAGGCGCCGAGTTGCGCGCTCCTTTGGCGATTACGGTCATGAGTGGTTTGCTGCTTGCAACCTTACTAACACTGTTACTAATTCCAGTGTTATACAGTTTATTAGATAGAAAAAACTATCAAATAGAAAGTGACGAACTGCCCAATGAAGCTGTTGAAAGCGATGGTCCTGGCAATTTCCCTGATAAAACAATTGAGGCGAAAATATGACAGCCCCCAATTTTCATAACAACCGATTTACGCAAAAATTAGCAGACTTGCCGGCCACAGTTTGGTTAACGGCCTTAGCCATAAAGCGACCTGTCACCACGGGTATGTTAATAATGTCGCTTTTTGTGACTGGGCTTATTTCGAGTAAGTTGTTGCCACAAGAAAGCTGGCCGGCACTCAATATTCCGATAGCATTTATTAATGTGCCCTACAATGGTGCAACCCCAGAAGAAGTTGAACGATTGATAACCCGTCCAATCGAAGAAGCGGTATCGACTTTAGGCGGAATTACCGAAATGCGTTCTACTAGCCGCGCAGACAGAGCATCTATTCAAGTCTTTATGGATCTTGGTACGGATTTGGATAGCAAAATATTAGAAGTACGAGAAAAAGTCGACACGGTGCGATACCTTCTACCTGATGATGTGGAAAGAGTCTTGGTGCAAAAGTTTTCGACCCAAGACCTGCCTGTCATCAGCTTAGTCTTGTCAGGTGATAAAAATTTATCTCAAGCTTATGATTTTTTGGACCAAAGACTACGACAACCACTAGAACGCCTAGAAGGTGTTGGTCAAGTTGAAATGCGGGGCGTGATTAAACCTTATATTGAAATTCAGCTAGATAGCACTCAGTTATCCATGAACCGGGTGGATCAAGCTACATTATTGCGTGATTTAAGAGCCAGTAATTTTTTAGTCAAATCCGGATCTATTCTCAATGCGGGTCGCAAATTTAGAGTGTCACCTGACGGCCAATATCAGAGTTTGGCAGATATCCAAAACTTCCAGGTTAGAGCCGGGGTAAAATTAAGCGAAGTAGCAACGGTTGGATTAGTGACGCCACCCCGAGACAGTGAAATTCGAACGGACAGAAAAAAATCCGTCGGCATAGAAGTGTTTAAAGAGTCGGATTCAAATGTGATTGATGTGACCAATAGCATTGTTGCCTTCGTTGAAGCATTGCGTCTAGAGGATGACTTTGAAGGTATTACGATCGGTATTGAAGACAATAGCGGTGAAGAAATTCAACAATCATTGGGTGGTTTACTGAGTGCAGGTGGGCTCGGTATTGTGTTGTCTTTTATCGTTCTGTTTATCTTTTTGCGTAATATTCAGATCACGTTGGTGGTAGTCGCCTCTGTCCCTATGTCATTAAGTTTTGCCCTAGCTGGCATGTACTTTATGGGTTACAGCTTAAACATGCTGACACTTGCTGGACTGTTTATTGCCGTGGGTTTATTGATTGATAACTCGGTGGTTATTTGTGAAAGTATTCTTCAGCAAAAAGATAAGTCATTAAGCGCCATAGGAAGAGTTCTCAAAGGCGTTGATAATGTCAGTATTGCGATAATCAGTGGCACATTGACCACTACCATCGTTTTTATGCCCTTAGTGCTTGGCGAAAAAAACTTTATTACCATCCTGGTTGAACAAATAGCAGTCGCCATATGTTTACCTTTGTTTGCTTCATTAATTATTTCCAAAACGGTTATTCCATTAATGCTAAGTCGGATAGACCAAACTGCGTTATCAGGGGTCGTGACACAAGGACGTTTAGACAGATGGTACCGTCCAAATCTTATCAGAATACTGACATACCCAAAAGCCACCGGTGCGTTCATTTTTTTGCTCTGTATTAGTGGTTTTTTCACCAAACAATTAGTCAATGCCAATAGTGTGATGGGCAAAGGGGAGACAGAAGTCATTATTGTTTACCATATTCAAGGTCAACAAAAATTAGCGGATGTCAGTCTTTTAGTGGATCAAATGGAGCAATACTTATATGACAACCAGGAAGCCTTTGAATTTACCCAGGTGAATAGTCGGATTTTTTCAAACTATGCAATGTCTCGTGTGAAACTAAACGAGGGTTACTCAATACCTTTTAATGATTTAAAAGAACAAATTAAACAAGGATTCCCTGAAACTGCGATTGCGAAACCCTCATTTGAGCGCTCTGAACAAAAGCAAAAACTGGTTAAGATGACGTTAAACGGTAGTTCTACAAAACGCTTATTGGAAATAAGCGGATCCGTTATCAGTCGACTGAGTGATGTAGAGGGTTTTTCTGAGGTCGGTATTGATGATGAAAATCAAGATATGGAATTGGTATTGCGTATCGATCGCGAAATAGTGTCGCGCTTAGGGTTAAACACCCAAGATATTGCGATGCGTATTGCAAACTCACTGCGGGGTATCAATCTGCGTTCTTTTCGCGATGCGACGTTAGGAGAAGTTGATATCCGGTTGGTTTACCATCCTGAACAAGCGGTACCTATGGAGCGCATCAAGCAATTACCTATTTATGAAAGTAATGGACGCATTATTACCTTACAACAACTTGTAGTCTTCGACACACAGCCCATTACGCGACAGATCAAGCGCGTGCAACGAAGAACGGCATTAGGTATTTCCATTAACCTTGCTGATATCAGCCGTACTCAAGCTGCCGAAAAAATCAAAGAGGTAATGGATAATGTTGCCTTGCCTTCGGGTTATGATTGGAACTTAGGGCGCCAGTTTACTGAAGATAGAGAAGCGGCAAAAGACATGTTGATAAATATGATGCTCGCCTTAGCGCTTATTTTTATCGTGATGGCGGCGTTGTTTGAATCATTGTTAATGCCGATCGCTATATTATCGTCTATCGGCTTAGCCTTTATTGGGGTGTATTGGACCTTCGCGATAATGGGAATGGGTTTGGGTGAAACTGGCATGATCGGCATGTTGATTTTAATGGGTATAGTGGTGAATAACGGCATTGTACTAATTGACCAGATTAATAAGTTGAAAACCGATTCAGCAACACTCATTACGCCAATTGTAGACGCGTGTGTGAGCCGAATTAGGCCGATTTTTATGACGGTAGCGACAACTATAATAGGTATGGTTCCGTTAACGTTCGCTGCCAATGATACCCAAACTTACCCAATGGCTGTCGCCATTATCGGTGGCCTATTGTTTTCAACTTTTACTAGTTTGTTTTTGGTTCCATTTTGCTATTTGATGCTGGTCAAGTTCGGTGAACGGTCAAGCCAGCGTTTTGGCCAGGCCAAAGCATTTGCGGATAAGAAAATGCCGAGTTAACTTACTCAGATGGCTCACCTGTTAAGTATGAATTTCACATGCAAACAGTGATTAAGCATACCTTATTGGAAGTAAAAATTAGACTATACTCGCCTTTAATATACAACTGCCAATATTAGGTAACATTTATGCATGGCCCCATGGGTGAATCTTCCTATACTAAATCGGTTTCTAATTTGGTTAGGAGCATCCAAAGTAGCACAGCACAAAAAGACTCCCTATTCGAACAAGCGCGGCTTTTCTTTGAAAATGTAGACATACATAAGCAGGTCAACCTAGAACAACAAAGAAAGATAAAATCTCTGGAAGATTCTTTGCAAGTAGCAGTTGCAAAGGATAAGGACATAATCGTTAAAAAGCTTTATGTTGCTCGGCGCGCTTTAGACAAAGACGATGCTCGCCAAGAAGACATGCGTATCCTAAGATTGCAAAACGTATTGGACATATGTTCTACTTTACTCGTGCTTTGTGAAGCAGAAAATTGGCAAAAGACGCAGGTTAACAGCGCAAAACTATTAGGTACTTTGCAATTACTTTCTCCCAGCGAAGGCGTAAAAATTGCGCATAAAAACCAAAGATTAAAACCTGCCTATAGGGGAGTATTGGCAGTTAGATTGCTAGATAAACTGCTAAAAAGTGGCCAAATCAATAATCAATATATCAACGAACGCTATCAGGCTAACCTGCGTTATCCAGAAAAAGAAAGTGGTTTAACTCTTTATCAACACCAAGTCGCTATTCCTGTCATCATGGCCGCGCTATTTCAAGATATCGGATCATTGCACCCCGACGCACAGATTATTTTAAAGGGCGAAGATGGAACACTCGACGAATTTAGGCTACTGGACAAAGAAGAGCGACTAACTTTACTTAAAATAAACCATGAGCAGACACTAAACTTTATTACCTATGGTTTGGGTATGGAGAGATATGTAGGGAATTGCAAAGCACAAAGAACAGAATTTGTTCAAGACCAAAAAAAGCGTCTGAATTTCATTCGCACGCTTTTAATTAGTGCGCTTAAACCTAAATTGGTCGTGGGGAATTTAATCAAAGCGCCACAAATTTATGCGTCTATAATTTTTTCTTCTAAACAAAATCACAACTTTTTTGATCTGCCCAAAGCGATGCTAATAGTAGGTAAAGCAGCTGAGCGAGAGAGTATTAGTAAAGTAGTAGCAGATAGCTTACTCGCGATAGTAGGACATTTCCCCCAAGGTTATGGCATTACCTATATTCCTAAAGACGATGATAATAAAAGTATAGATCGTTACGAATACGCCATAGTGACGGGACTCAATCCTAAAGATCCTTTTGTACCGACATGTCGAATAGCAACGCGTAATTTGACTTTTATTGCCTCCGGTCAGATAGTTTCTATCGACAAGAAAAGTAATCTTTACTTTTCCACAACAAAAAAGAAGCTAGAAAAAATTAGTCCTGCTCGTTTACAAGAAATACTGCGCAAGCTGGCGTCAAATTTTGAAGAGCGTAAAGAACTCGATATTATTCCAAGTTATTGGAATCCTTATGGATTTTTTGGATATAAGAAACTGCAAAACTTATGGAAAAAAGTGTAAAAGAATGACGCAGAGCATCACCGCGTTGGATTAACTCATGGCAAGTTCACGTTTGTTGTGCACTCTTTTAGTTGACAAAGAGTGACAACATAAAAACCTTACTGTTACGCGTAAAGTTATACATTTCCTGTTTAGCTGAGGGTAATGCTTCAATCGTTTTTTCTTCGAAGCCTTGTTCTAAAAACCAATGACCAGTGACGGTGGTTAGAACAAAAATACGCTCTAGGCCACCTAAAATAGATTTTTTACGAATTTCATCAAGCAGGCGCTCGCCTCTGTTTCCGCCTCTATAATCGTGATGTGTTGCAACGCAGGCCAACTCTCCACAAGCGTCGTTTCTATACATATATAAAGCAGCACAGGCGATAATCATCCCATCTCGAACAATAACGGTAAATAGGCCAATTTCATTTTCTAATCGTTCACGTGAGCGTTTTACTAAAGCACCGCTTTCTTCTAATGGTTTGATTAGCTTCAAGATGCCTCCAACATCGTCTATCGTCGCTGTTCTAAGCTGTTCATAGTGGTTTTGCAATACAAGTGAACCTGCTCCATCACGCGTAAATAACTCTCTCAGTAACACGCCATCAGTGTGATAATTGACACAATGTGCTCGCGATACCCCAGCTTCAACAGAGCTTATCATGGCTGTTAAGCAGGTTGTTTCAGCGTCAATATTGTTAGCTGCTAACTCTTTCTTGATCAGATTTAATTCAGTTGTTCTTAACAACTCACCTGCTTTATCAAAAATACCGTCGCGTTCTGAGAGCGTGATAATTTTGTCCGCTTTCATTGCAATAGCAGCCTGCGTGGCAACGTCTTCATGGGATAAGTTGAAAATTTCGCCGGTGGGTGAATATCCCATAGGTGAAAGCAATACAATTGAGCCATCGGAGAGGTGATCGTTGATGCCTTGCACGTCGACACGGCGAACTAGGCCCGTATTTTCAAAGTCGACGCCTTCCTTTACACCTAAAGGTCTAGCAACCACTAAATTTCCTGAACAGACTCTAATTTGCGAACCGTGCATGGGTGAATTAGGCAAACCCATGGTAAGTAAAGCTTCAATTTGACTGCGCAGCGAACCTGCCGCGTCTTTGACACATTCTAAGGTTTCTTTATCGGTAATCCTGATATTGTTCTTAAACTTCGATTCTTTATTACGAAGTTTGAGGCGCTGATCAATTTGTGGTCGAGCGCCATGCACCAGAATAAGTCTGACACCTAGGCTGTTAAGCAGTGCGATGTCTTGGATTATCCTAGGAAAATTAGGATCCTCAATCGCTTCGCCACCAAACATGATCACAAAGGTTTTACCACGATGCGCGTTGATATAGGGAGCAGAACTCCTAAATAGACGAATACTTTCCGAATCAGACAATGCCATCTTAATCTCTCTTCACATCAACAATAAGCAGGCTCATTGGCTACCCCAAGAGCTGGTCGAGTTTTTCTAGTTCGATATATAATGCTTTGGTAACTAACTCTTTGTTAGTGCCACCAAGTACATTACGTTTATTTAAAACTGACTCTAATTCCAGCATAGGATAGACATCGTTTTCAATCTTATCGTTTATTGTTTGCAACTCCGAAATACTTAATTCTTCGAGCGCTTTGCCTTTTGATATTGCCATTACCACAGCCTGTCCGGAAATATCATGTGCAGTTCTAAACGGGATACCTTTTGCCACTAGATAATCGGCTAATTCCGTTGCGTTCGCATAGCCCTGCTGAGCGGCTGCTCGACACCTTTCTTCGTTTAACGACAACGTATCGAGCACTTCCACTGCAATACATAAACAAATATGCCATTGATTGACACTGTCTATCGCTCCTTCTTTATCTTCTTGCATGTCTTTGTTGTATGCCAGTGGTAAGCCTTTCATGGTAACTAGTAGGCCTTGTAAATTACCAAATACGCGGCCACATTTGCCGCGCATCAGTTCAAGTGCGTCTGGATTCTTTTTTTGTGGCATGAGTGACGAACCCGATGTAACGGAATCCCCCAATTGTAAAAAACCAGCTTCGCCACTGTTATAGAATATTAAGTCTTCGCTCATGCGTGACAAATGCATCATGCTTGTGCTGGCGTTGAAAAGGAGTTCGAGCACAAAATCACGGTCGGAAACAGCGTCTAAACTGTTTAAACAAGGAGATTCAAAACCTAACTCTGCTGCGATCTTATGACGATCAACCGGGAATGTGGTTCCTGCTAATGCACCAGAGCCTAAAGGACATTGATTTAAACGCTTTTGTAAGTCTTCAATTCGACTGACGTCACGTTTTAACATTTCGACATAGGCCAGACACCAATGTGCAAAATACACAGGTTGTGCGCGTTGCAAATGTGTATAGCCTGGAAGAATGGCATCTTGGTGGCGAGTCGCTGCTTTTAACAGCGCACCTATTACATTTAGGCAATCGTCTCTCAGTGACGTTAAGTGTGAACGACACCATAAGCGAAAATCAGTCGCCACTTGATCGTTTCTGCTGCGACCGGTATGTAGCTTTCTGGCAACATCACCTAATTCAGCTGTTAAGGTCGCCTCTACAAAACTATGAATATCTTCTTCAGGCGAGTTAGCAAAATCAAGAGTGCCTTCTTCTGCTTGCTTTCTCAATGCGTTTAGTGAATTTTCGAGCTGAAGTTGCTCATTTTCGCTCAACACGCCAGCTTCTTTTAGCGCACGAGACCAAACAATAGAGCCCAAAATATCTTCAACCGCCATGACATAATCGAACGGCAATGAATCATTAACTTGCTTAAACATATCGCTACTGCCGGACTGAAAGCGCCCACCCCATAATGCCATGATGCTTCCTTATTTTTGTTTTAATGCTTTAATTCTGCTCGATAGACTAAACAATCTGATAAAACCTTCAGCATGACTTTGATTATAAACGTCATCTGCGCCAAAGGTGGCAAAGTCTTCCGAATATAGGCTGTTTGGTGATTGACGCTGCACGACCGTCGCTTGGCCTTTGTATAACTTCACGACTATTTCGCCAGTAACCAATTTTGCGAAGCTTGCCGCGCTGGCTAATAAAGCGTCATTTAGCGCTGTAAACCAGCGTCCATCGTACATTACATGTGCAAATTCGAGGGCAAGTTGTTCTCTGAATTTTAATGCTGACTTGTCCAAAACAAGACATTCTAGTGCTTTGTAAGCTTTCATCATTACCGAGCCGCCAGGAGTTTCATAGCAACCACGTGACTTCATGCCTACCAGTCTGTTTTCAACAATATCTATACGACCAACACCATGTGGAGCAGCAAGTTGGTTAAGCGCCACTAATGCTTGATAAGGCGATAATGCGTTGCCATTGACATGCGTTAGTCGACCTTCATCAAATACAAGGGAGATGCGTTCAGCTTTGTCTGGTGCATCCTCGGGATCGGTGGTCATCGTCCACACTTGTTTGCTCGGCTCGGACCATGGATCTTCAAGCTCACCGCCTTCGTGAGAGATATGCCATGCGTTTGCATCACGGCTGTATATTTTAGTTGCTGAGGAGGACGTTGGAATATTTCGACTCGCTAAATAATCGAGTAAATCTTCACGCGAGACCATGTCCCATTCGCGCCACGGGGCAATCACTTGTAAATCAGGCGCTAGTGCGGCGAAAGCACCTTCAAATCTGACTTGGTCGTTACCTTTGCCGGTGCAACCATGGCTCAAAGCATCAGCGCCTACTTTGCGCGCAATATCAACCTGTGCTTTGGCTATAACAGGGCGAGCCATTGAGGTGCCTAATAAATATTCGCCCTCATAAACGGCACCCGTGGTGATGGTCGGGTAGATGAAATCACGCACAAACTCTTCTTTCAGATCAACGATATGACACTCACTTGCACCTGATGCCATCGCTTTGTCATATAACCCTTCAAGTTCGTCATCACCCTGACCAACATCAGCTGCAAAAGCGACAACTTCACAATCGTAGTTTTCTTTAAGCCAAGGCATAATTGCTGAGGTGTCGAGTCCGCCTGAGTAGGCCAGTACGACTTTCTTTATTGCGCTTTTGTTATCTGTTAATGCCATTTTTAAATCCTTAATTACTGATGAGCCGATGGTTATTCGATCAGTTGTCTAAATAGGTAGTCGTGCTGTTTAATCTAGTGTAGTTCGTCATATTAATCTAATGTGACATTACCAACCAGCATCGCTAAAATTGCGTTTTGTGCATGCATGCGGTTTTCAGCTTGCAGCATTAACAACGATTGTTCACTGTCCATCAAGCTACCGCTAATTTCTAAGTCGCGGTGAGCTGGTTGGCAGTGCATCACATAACTTGCGCCTGATTTTTGCATTAGTGCTTCGTTCACCTGATAAACTGCAAATTTATCTTTTATTTCTGCCAGAGGGGTATTGTCGCCCATCGATAGCCAAGTGTCTGTATATAGAATGTCAGCCTGTCCTAATTCGTTAATATCATTCGCAATGGTTAAGCTAACGTTGTTTTCATAAGCTAATTTAGCGGCATGCTTAGCGATATTAGCGTTTATTTCGAATCCTTTTGGCGTAATAACAGTTTGGTGACAACCTAATAACGCACCCACAATCAACAATGAATGAGTTACGTTGTTACCGTCACCTATATAAGCCATTGTTTTACCTTTCACTTCGCCAAATTTTTCGAACATGGCTAAATAGTCAGCTAACGCTTGGCAAGGATGGTATAAGTCGCATAATGCATTGATGACCGGAATATTTGCACCTGCGGCAAGGTCTACCAGTGTTTTGTGTTCATATACCCGGGACACAATTGCATCGGCCCAGCAAGCTAGGTTGGCGCCAACATCAATTGGGTCTTCCCGATCCTTCAATGGAGAGCCTTGGCTATCCACATAAACCATATGCCCACCCATTTTATTAATACCGATATCAAAACTTACTCGGGTGCGCAAAGAAGGTTTTTCAAAAATGGCAACAATGGATTTCCCTTCTAATGGTCGACCAAATTTCTCAGGGGTCTTTTTGAGTTCGACAGCAAGCTTTAGTAGCGAGTGCATTGACGTTGAATTCCAATCTCTAAAACTGAGTAGGTCTTGCATCTCTTATTCCTTTTACTTTTTATTCGTTGATGTTATTCATTTTACTTTTTATTCGTTGATGTTATTCATTTTACGATGAAGAGCCACTCGACGTGATAGTAGTACCCGTATTTCTATGCAGTTCATCGATTAATATACTGACATCATTCCAGCTACCAATTTGGACGGCCTTTCCCAGTGTTCTAGACGCTTCTTGGGCTGCTTTCACTTTTACAATCATACCGTCAGTAATGACTCCACTATGAACTAATTGCTGTATTTTGCTATCATCTAAATGTGCAATTAGTTGCTTATTTTCGTCTAATACACCGCTAACGTCTGATAAAAGATACAAGTCTGCATACAATAATGATGATATACAAGTAGCCGCTTGGTCCGCATTAACATTGTATAAGCGACCATTAAGATCACTACCAATTGAACATATTATAGGTGTTAAATTAGCGTGCATAAGTTGGTGCAATAATTTCGCACTTCGCGGATGAGGGTAGCCAACGGCACCCAACATTGGCGCAACTTCTTCGCACACCGCTAAATTACCATCGGCTAAAGAAATCCCCACGCCGGTTAAACCAGCCTGCGCAGCCATACAAACCATTTTTTTGTTTAATGTACCGGCCAAAACCCCGGTAACCGCTGGCATCTGCTCATCAGGCGATATGCGCAATCCTTCATGCTTTTCACTTTTAAATCCAAGCGCGGTTAGTTGCGTTTGTAGTTGCGCTCCACCACCATGCACTATCGCCACATTGTGACCTTGATTTTTCAGCGTTGCGACAGATGCAAAAAAACTCGCTTGTGCTTGCTCGTCTTCAAAAAAGTCTCCACCGACTTTCAACACAATATTGCTTACGTGGTGTTGGGGTAAGTGCTGCGTATTATTCATGTTTACAATAACCCTGTTTCTGTTGGCTGATTAAATACCAAATTTGCGCATTGAATTGCCTGTGATGCTGCGCCTTTCAATAAATTATCTATCGCTGAACTTACCACTAAATAGCGGCTGTCTTCGTCGAACTTCCAATAAATATCGCAAAACGAAGTATTGGCAACGTCATCAATTTTGGGCCATGAATCACGCAAACGAACCATCGGTTGATTGGCATAATGCTGTTCATACCTTTGCTGTATATCTGAGGTTTTCACGCCTTCGCGCAATCGCATGGTGATTGTTGCTAAGATACCTCTTTTGAATTGCCCTAGGTGAGGCGTAAAGATAACTTGCGTACCACAATAATCTTCAATTTCCGGTGTATGACGATGTCCTAGTACACCATATGCTTGCAAGCTTACTTCATAATAACTGGTGGTCATCGATGGCTTTCTGCCAGCCCCGCTTACACCTGAAGTTGCGTTAATAACCGGTCTCACGGCTGGGTCAATAAAGTCAGCTTCTGTCATTGGCTTGATCGCCAATAAGGATGCGGTAGGGTAACAACCGGGTACAGCTACAAAGTTGGCCGTTTTAATTGCATCAGCATGCCACTCCGCCAATCCGTATATTGCATTACTGAGTATGTCAGCATGTTCATGTTTAAACCCATAAAATGACTCGAATACTTGTGCGTCTTGCAGTCTAAATGCACCAGATAAATCAAATATTTTGGCTTTTTTGCCACTTAGTGCTGCAGCCCAATCGTGGCTAGCTTCGTGTGGAGTAGCTAAAAATATAGCATCAAATTTCTCAGCCATTTGAACCAAGTCGTCTGGGTTTAGGGCGATGGTCACTAGGTCCGTTTGAGCAGATAATTGTGGGTGAACAGAGCCAATCGGCTTATTACTATCAGCACTACCATTGGACACATAACAGGCGTCTAATGAAAATAGAGGGTGGTGAACAATTAATTTAATTAGTTCAGCACCGGTATAACCACTGGCGCCAATAATACAAGTTGAAATCATAATGGTGTCTTTTCTTGAAAATAAAATTTCTCTCACCCTGGCACAACAGAGAAGTGTTGGTTGCGCCAAGGGCGAAAGTGCTATGTTTTGCTATACAACAATCTTAAAATCATGTCGTCGTAACATTTTCTCACAGCAAGGAGAGAGAGGAAAAGGAGCCAATGGCATTGGTAACAAAAAATCATGAATTAAATTAGTCACTTAAAAATTCGAACGCTCTTAGGTCTCAAGCAAAAAATTTGCACCGAGTTGTGTACCGAGATAGTAACAAAATTGAATAATTATTCAATATAAATGTATAAATAATTAATTTATTTTTACCTGGCTGCGCTTTCTAAAACTATAAATAGTATTTTAGTGATTAAATGTGAGCTACGTTTACCATATAAAGAATACAGTAATGCGTTTGAAAATCCCTGCACTGATGTCCAGCGTAGACTGCAAATCCGACTTATATAGGATCAACGACTAGTTTGTTTATTTTGCATGCACTGTTCTGTGCTGGTGAGGATAAGTCAGATATACCTGACAACAAGTGACAGGCATCGAGTAAAAATTTTTATTCAGTATTCAACAACCTCATGCGGTAATTAGCCGACACCTTATCGCGGTGAATAACAACAATGAATTCGTTTACTTGGGTCTTTATTCAACTGGCATACTCAGTTTGATAAATATTCGTTTTCATTACTGTCATCATCGCGTTTGTTGTTTCTTTTACCTTTTTCAGATTTTTTCATCATTTTTTCAAACTTTTCACCTTGTTCCGCGTTGAGTAGACTTAAGATATCAAATCGAGACTTGATCTTGCTCACCGCCATATCAAGCTTTTGCTGTTTATTTTGAGCATGCACTGCTAACCATGCACTATCATCAAATTCTTCAGCTTGAATAATAGGAGTCAGTTGCGCTCTAATATTTTTAACTTGCTCTTTGTTAGTTGCTCGTCGAGCTTTATCATTTGTCATCATCACCGTTAACTGAGTTTGCTGATCGCTGTTAAGAGCGAGCGCTTTAGCTAGACGTTGTATGTTTCTTTTAGGATTTCCATTCCTTTTTGTGCCTTTTTTATCATCACGATTAGCGATGAATTGAGCTTGTTGCTCTGCGCTCAATTGATTGAATACTTGGTTTTTACTTTTGGCTTTAATCAACTGAAGTTGCAACGTGAGTTGCATCTGTTGCTCTATTGCGTTGGTAACCGCGACCTGATCCCATGAACCTGATTGCAGAAGCGCGCGCATACTGGTGCGGACTTGTTCTTGTTCGGCGCGATAAATACCTAAATCCTGCTTCGTTTGTTTGAATATTTGCTTAATATCTTCTTTTTGTTGTTGAGTTAACGAAGGATTCGTGATTATTTCACGTTCAATATCTCTATGACGTTTTCCTTCGTGTGCACTTATTGAATATGCACTAACACTTAATAAACTTGCGACGGTCAAACTGAGTAATAATTTTTTCATTGCCATTCCTCTCGAATTAATAGGGTCATAAATTTTAGCTATACACAAACTATCGAGATAAATAATAGCCCATTGAATGCAAAGAAATGCCAAGCAAATGTAAAGCTTTTGTAAAGGTTTCTGAGCTTTGTTGCAAATTCACTTATGATAAGGTTATAGAGTGCTTATACTGAGTAATAGACAAAACTCGGCACTGTGTGTTTGATGCTTAGCTCAAAAGAGTTGGTAGCCCTTTAACTAGGGGTAAATATACAGCGGTAAATATAGCTTTAAGGCGAATACATGTATCACGTATTAATAATTGATGACGATATCGCATTGACGCAAATGCTTGCAGAATATTTGCAGCAAAATGGATTTACTGCGGACATCGAAAATAGTCCAGTGTCAGCAATTGCGAAGTTGCGAGAGCAAAGTGTTGATGTTGTGCTACTTGACGTCATGATGCCGGAATTGGATGGTTTTGAAACCCTGAAGCAAATTCGCACCTTTTCCGTTGTGCCGGTCATAATGTTAACTGCAAAGGGTGAAGACTACGATCGTATACTAGGTTTAGAGTTAGGTGCTGATGACTATTTAGCTAAACCATTTAATCATCGAGAACTGCTTGCTCGAATGAAGGCGCTCACCCGTCGATTAGACGAACTAAGTAGCTTTAATCAAGTTCAACACTTAGACTTTCACGGTATCAAAATTGAAGAAGCCAGCCAAAGAGCGATGGTAGGGGCGCATGAGTTAGATCTGACTAACACTGAGTTTCAACTGCTCATGTTATTGATGCGACACGTCGGCCACTTGTTGAGTAAGGAGAAACTGAGTGAGGATATACTTGGGCGAAGACTCAGTGCGTTTGACCGTAGCTTAGATATGCATGTGAGTAATGTACGCAAAAAGCTATCACAACAGGGTATTGAAAACGTGATCAAAACGATGCGTGGGTCAGGTTATATATTTAAGAGTGAAGTGTAATGAGACTGGCCAAGTTTAACCCTTTTAATTCCTTATTCGGTCGCGTTTTTATTTGGTTTTGGACTGCATTATTGGTTATCTTGTTGAGTGCTTTTTTCCTAGCCAAGCAATTGACCGACGTTTTGGAGGTAAATGCAGTCAGCCAACAGCAAGAGTCTGAGACTGCGTTAATAATGCAACGTTTTAGAAACGTAGTTGAGCGTAGCAACAACTTAAATCAATCATTGCGCAGGCTAGGGCAGCGTAAGGGCATTCACATAGTGGCCATAAATACGAAGACAAACCAACTTAATGCCAGTTTTCCTGCTCCTCTATCTCGCAATATCGATGAGTTAAACGCGTTCGTTGAAAGCGACAGTCCGTTACTTATCAGGCTCAATAATATGGAATTTGTGGGTCCATATGAAGTGATCTTCAAGGGCTCCAAATATAAAATATATTTTGGACGTTTGCTGCTGCGATCGGAACGACATATGAGGCCTCGTTCTACAGTGGCAATTTCTGGCTTGGCGTTAGCTATTTTGCTCAGTACTGTATTTTGCTTTGCGCTGGTGCTAAGTATTACGAAACCGTTGGGTTCCCTGCGGTTAGCCAGCAACCGTTTGGCCAAAGGTGATTTGACCACTCGCATTGAAGGTCTTGAAAATAGAAAAGATGAAGTGGGCCATTTGGCTGAAGATTTCAATACAATGGCGACTCGTTTGCAAAGCTTAATTGACAGCCAAAAACAGTTGATGGCAAACGTATCGCATGAATTACGCACTCCATTAACCCGCTTGCAGTTAGCTGTCGCCTTGCTAGAGGACCAGCTCAACGCGCAGACTGGAGACAGTATAAACAGTCAGCATGCAAAGCACTTGTCACGAATTGAAAACGAAATTGTCAAGATGGATCAGATGATTGGACAGGTACTCACATTGGCTAAAATAAACGCCTCTATGCAACGCGTTGACCTTCAAGAAATGACGCTGACAGCGCTGTTAAATAACGTCTTACAGGATGCACAGTTTGAAGCTGAAGCAATGAATAAGTCACTGCTTGTGAGCATTATTCCTGAGGTTAGCATTAAAGCTGACATGATTTTACTGATCAGTGCGATTGAAAATATCCTTCGCAATGCAATTCGTTTTGCCGTCAATGAGGTGAACTGTGAACTCAACATTGCGGCGCACAATTTGGTTACAGACTTTGTTGAAATTGTCATTAATGATGACGGAGTAGGAATGTCTGCTGCGGAATTAAAAACCGTGTTTGACCCATTCTTTCGTGGCAGCCACCAAGTACATGAAGTGAGTAAAGGAGCTGGACTTGGTTTGTCTATTGCGAAAGCTGCGATCGAAATGCATGGCGGCAGTATCCAAGTTAAAGCGCGCTTTGATAAAGATATTAGCCAAGCCCATATTCAGGAAGGTAAAAGAAGTTGTGCAGAACAATCGCCTTTAACGGGCTTATCAGTGATAATACGATTACCTATTTTCAGTAAAACCTCATAGCGATTGCATGCAGTTAACCAAAGAAACCGAATTACCAGAAAAGTTTGATACTTATATCAAGCCTTGGTTTGAACATAATATGGCATCTGGATTCTGGATGCTCAGTGACGGTACTTCACTGCACTATCGGTATGCTCATCACAATGAAGCAAAATCAATTATCGTTATTTCATCTGGGCGCGTTGAATGTGCTGCCAAATACGCTGAACTGATCTATGACCTACATCAAAATGGGCATTCGGTATTTATTCATGACCATCGTGGACAGGGCTTGTCTACGCGGCTAAAAGAAAATCCACAGCTTGGTTATATTAACGATTTTAATCAGTATATAATTGATTTTAATGATATTATTGATAACGTTTTATTTCCGATACTGGATGATAAGTACCTCAAAGCAAGTCAACAGAAGTCTAATGGCCCGGCTATCATGCTGCAACAAACTTACCCGCCATTGCATTTACTCTGTCATTCGATGGGGAGCGCAGTGGGAGCGCTGCTTGTCAGGGCAAGACCCAAATTATTTTCCAAAGCCGTGTTTTGTTCACCTATGTTTGGGATCACGCCTCCGCTTCCGCCATGGATCATGACTATATTAGTTCGACTTGGTGTTGTTTTTAACCAGCTTAGAGGAAAAAAGACCAGCTATTTTTTTGGGCACGACGACTACATGCCAACGGCTTTTTATAAAAATCGCTTAATGAGCAGTAAGGTTAGGTATGATATTTTTCGCAAAACTTATGCACAGCAGCCTGAACTGCAATTAGGGGGGGTTACTTATGAGTGGCTTTACGCATCATTAGTGGCTATGAAAGAGATACGCCAGCAGGCCAGTAAAATTACTGTGCCTTGTATTATTTTATATTCTGGCGCGGACACGGTTGTAGCTAACGAGGAGATTGAGCAAGTAATTAATGATATTAAAGACTGCGAATCAACCTTGATCCCAGAAGCGCTGCACGAATTATTTTTCGAAAAAGACAAGTTTAGGGTGCCTGCATTAACCAAGATCCTAAGCTACTTTTCAACACCCTGACTGGATTAGTATCGACGTTAAAGGCTTCTTTACAAATCTATATCTGGCATACCAAAACCAAGTTGACGCCATGCTTCGTAACTTACAATCGCGATTGAGTTGGACAGGTTTAGGCTACGGGCATTCGCTAACATCGGGATCCTTATACGCCTGCTTGGGGCAAAAGCGTTGCGAATATCGTCAGGTAAGCCCGAGGTCTCTGAGCCGAATAACAGAACATCACCTGCTTGATAAGTGGGTTCGTCATGTGGAATTGAACCTTTGGTGGTTAATGCAAAAATTCTTCTGTCCCCTATTTCTTGCAAAAACGCATTATAATTTTTATGAATGGTTACGTTAGCAAGGTCACGATAATCGAGGGATGCCCTCCTTAGTTGCTTCTCTTCCATACTGAAACCCAACGGCTCGATAAGATGCAAATGACAACCATTATTCGAGCATAGTCTGATAGCGTTACCTGTGTTTGGCGCAATTTGTGGTTCGAAAAGAGCAATATGAAACATGAATTTATGTTACCTACCATTATCGTTAATATGTCAGTGCGGTGACTATTCTTGGGTTTGTTCGCGGCTTAATAACGCAACAGCAGCTTCTGTTGCTGGCTTGCCTTTATACAATACTTGATATATTTGTTCGCAAATTGGCATTTCTATGCAGTTGGCTTTTGAAAGTAATCTTACTTCTTCGGTGTTACGATAGCCTTCAACTACTTGGCCAATGCTGTGTATTGCTGCATCGACCGACATGCCTTGACCTAAAGCTAAACCAAAGCGTCGATTCCTAGATTGGTTATCGGTGCAAGTTAACACTAAATCGCCTAAACCGGCCATGCCCATAAAGGTTTCTTGTTTTGCCCCGATTGCCAAGCCGAGCCTGCTCATCTCAGCCAGTCCACGGGTGATTAAGGCGATACGTGCGTTAGCACCAAAACCTAAACCATCAGCTAAACCAGCACCGATTGCAATGACGTTTTTAACCGCTCCACCTAATTGAACGCCAATTAAATCATCGTTTTTATAAACACGAAACCCTTTGGAGCAATGCAGTTTTTGTGAAAACGATCCACAAAGCTTTGCGTTAGTCGAAGACAACGTAATGGCTGTGGGTAGGCCTGCAACCATTTCTTTAGCAAATGTTGGACCCGAGACGACAGCGAAAGGAATAGTGTCACCAAGTACGTCAAAAGCAACTTCTTGCAATATTCTCCCAGTACCAGGTTCTAGGCCTTTGGTTGCCCAAATTAATCTATGTTGCTCAGTTAGATACGGCTTAATAGCCTGTAGACTTTCTTTAAATGCATGACTAGGGACAACAACAAGCACATCTCTTGCGCTTTGCAGTGTTTGTTTTAGATTGGAGGAGACTAAAAGCGCATCGGGGAATATTGCATTTGGCAGGTACTTATTATTACGACGAGTCTTGCGCATTGCAGAAACGTGTTGTTTATCACGTCCCCACAGTACTGTTGGATTACCATTTCGAGCCAAAACAAACGCTAGCGCAGTGCCGTATGAACCAGCACCAATTACGGCTATGCCTGACTCGAATTTGTTATCCGTTGCTTGCTTCACTAGTTATTATGAATCAAGCTGTTGTGGTGCGTCAGTTGCGCCGGCTTGCTCAGCCCGTTTTTGCATGTAAGCTGCAAAAATGGCGTCGAAGTTTACAGGTGCCAAGTTAAGTGGTGGGAAAGTACCACGATTAACTAAGTTTGAAACAGCTTCACGAGCATATGGAAAAAGCATGTTCGGGCAGAATGAACCCAAAGTGTGTGCTTTATTTTGATCGGGCATTTCGCCCAAGGCAAAAATACCAGCTTGCTGAACTTCACATAAAAATGCGGTGTCTTCGCCAAGCATTGCAGTCACAGTTACTGATAAGACAACTTCATATAAATTAGCTTCAATTTCGTTTGTGCGTGTATCGATATCAAGCTTTACTTCTGGCTTCCACTCTTTTTGGAAAATGCTAGGACTGTTAGGCGTCTCAAACGAAATATCTCTAGTGTAGATGCGTTGAACGCTAAATTGTGCGCCTTGTTGAGCCTGTTCTGGTTCTGGTGCCACTGGTGTGTTGTTGTCTTCGGCCATGAATTATTCCTATCGATATTTCTTATCGTTATATTGTTTGAAAATAAAAAAAGGCTATGGGTCCATAACCTTTTAAATTGTGTGATTTAGCACTCAATGAACAAATGCCCATATCTTGCTTAGTCGCTCCTGATTAAGCGTTCAAAACGGCGTCAAGCTTACCAGCTGACTCTAATGCGAATAACTCATCACAGCCGCCTACATGTGTTTCGCCAATAAAAATCTGTGGAACAGATGTTTTTCCCTGCGCACGTTCAATCATGACAGGACGTAATTCTGGATTTTTGTCAATTTCATAATCAGTAAACGTGATACCTTTCTGGCCTAACAGAGATTTGGCTCGAGTGCAATATGGACAAAAACCTCTGGTAAATAACTCTACTTTTTGCATGTTTAACTATTCTCTTATTTGGAGACGGGAAGGCTGGCTGATTGCCATGCGTTCATTCCGCCCTTTAAAACGGTGACTTTTTCAAAGCCCACTTTTAGCATCTGAGCAGCTGTCTTTTTCGCTGTTGCTCCCATTGCGCATACTACAATAATGGGCTTATCTTTCGAGTTTTCAAGCTTAGCGAAGTTTCCGTTTTTTAGCTCTTCAGCTTTTATTTGCTTAGAACCTAAGATATGTCCTGCTTTGAATTCATTTGTTGCGCGAGTGTCTAGCACAATCGCGTCTTCTCTGTTCATTAACAAAGTAGCTTCATGCGTGGACAGCTCTTTAATTGGGGACAATGCCGCACCAACATAGGAATAAATGATAAGTCCTACTATCACTACCCAAGAGATTGATAAAATTGAAATCAATGTCGAACTGGTAGCAAACTCTATTATTTGGTCCATAAAAAACTCTGTCATCCTGTTACTGGTTCAAGTTGGCAAAGTATATAGAAAAAAAGGACAGAAACCAGCATTTAAGCGGTTTCATGTGTAATTCTTTTTAACTTGAATACCCTAAGTACGGGTATAAGAACGGTTTTACGCAACAAAATTCTCTGTTATTGACAACGAATTGTGGAAATGGACATAAAAATAAGCATAAACAGTTTATAACACGACGTTTTATTGATAACTTGAGCCTTGGGTTTATTCTCTTTTTGTTACATCAAATTTCAAGGTTAATCATGGCAAACACTAAAACAACATTAGCTCTTATCATATTAGATGGTTGGGGATATCGAGAAGAAACGACCAACAATGCCATCGCGTTGGCCAATACTCCTGTGTTAGATGACTTATTTGCAAACCGACCAAGTACGTTAATCTCAGGGTCAGGAATCGATGTAGGGCTACCTGATGGTCAAATGGGAAATTCAGAAGTAGGCCACGTCAATCTCGGCGCAGGTCGTGTTGTTTACCAAGATTTTAGCAAAATCACCCAAGCGATTAGCGACGGCAGCTTTAAAAGCAATCCGGTTATTGTGGCTACCATAGATAAGGCTGTTGCTGCAGGCAAAGCCGTTCATATTATGGGGTTACTGTCGTCAGGGGGCGTTCATTCGCATGAAGAACACCTATTTGCTGCCGCAACATTAGCCGCCGAGAAAGGCGCAAAGAAAATTTATCTGCATGGATTCACGGATGGCAGAGACACACCACCAAGAAGCGCTGCGTCGTCAATTAAAGTGGCAGAGAAAGTATTTGCTGAGTTAGGTGTTGGTCAAGTTGCTAGTATTGTCGGACGTTACTTTGCGATGGATCGTGACAATCGCTGGGATCGGGTTCAACAAGCCTATGATTTGATTGTTTCAGCGCAAGCTGCTTATTCATATGCTACTGCCTCTGATGCACTTGCAGCGGCTTACTCGCGTGATGAAAACGATGAATTCGTAAAAGCGTCCGTAATAGGCGGTTATGAAGGTGTTGAGGACGGTGATGCCATTTTATTTATGAATTTTAGAGCTGACCGAGCACGCGCAATATCGCATGCGATGGTTGACGCTGATTTTAGTGGCTTTGAGCGTAGTAAAGTGATGCATACAGAATTTATGATGCTGACAGAATATGAATCTAATTTGCCTGTTCCATGCGCATATCCACCAACACCGTTGGTTAATGTCATGGGCGATTGGTTGGCTAAAAATGATAAGACTCAACTTCGCATTAGCGAAACTGAAAAATTTGCGCATGTTACTTTTTTCTATAGCGGCGGCAAAGAAGACGAATATCCTGGTGAAAAACGTATTCTGATCCCTTCACCAGACGTAGCAACTTACGATTTGCAGCCAGAAATGAACTCAGAGAAGCTCACTGATGAACTAGTAGCAGCAATAAAATCACGAGAATTCGATGTGATTATTTGTAACTACCCAAATGGCGATATGGTCGGTCACACCGGTAAGTTAGACGCTGCCATTCAAGCGTGTGAAGCAGTTGATCACTGCATTGGTCGCATTATTAACGCTTTAAAAGAAGTTGGCGCAGAGTGTTTGATTACAGCCGATCACGGTAACGCAGAGCAAATGGTCGACCCTGAAACCGGTGTATCACACACAGCGCACACGAGTGAGCCGATGCCATTTATTTACGTCGGCCGCGACGCGACGCCAAGAAGCGGTGGTACACTTAGTGATGTAGCGCCAACAATGTTGCATTTGATGGGCATGCAACAACCAGCTGAAATGACGGGTAAAACCATTATGACGCTGAAAACCAGCTAATCTGTTTCTTTAAAGGCAATGGAATGAAGTTGAGCTTAAAAAAAATAGTGTATGGTCTAAGCAGTTATCTGTTAGCTGCCGGGCTTATTTTGCCTGTTCCACAGGCACTTGCGCAAGATGCCGACTTAGCCACTATTCAAGAAAAGATAAAACAAACGCAAGCACAACTCGACACTAAGCTCAAGTCGTCTGAGCGTTTACAGCAAGAACTTAAACTTGCTGAACTTGAAATTGCTAAAACCGCAACACAATTAAATCAAACTGATACATCATTAAAGACAACACGCAGCGAAAAAATCAAACTTGAAGGCGAAAAGTCACGAATTTCAAATGTGATTAAAGATCAACAAAAACAACTAGCAGGTCAGCTTAAATCGGCTTTTATGGCAGGTAACTACGATTTTGCAAAGATGTTTTTTAATCAAGACGATGCTGGTCGATTTGAGCGAACCCTTACCTATTATAATTATCTGAATAAAGCGCGTCAGGACGAAATTGGTAAATTTAGAGCCCTTGTGTTTGAGCTTGAGCAATTAAACATAAAGTTAGTGGATAAGACTGAACGCTTGGAAGGATTGTTGGTGGCGCAAAAACAACAAAGTAGTCAATTAAGAGAACAACAAACATCGCGTCATCAGAAATTGAAACAATTGGACCGACAGATCAAGTCAGACACGGTTAGAGTTGCGCAGCTTCAACAGGAAGAACGTGCTTTAATGAATGCTATTGAACAAGCTGAAATTGATGCCAGAAGTAGAATAAGAGATGAAGATGTGGTGTTGGTTGGGTTAGCGCCATCGAAAGGTAAACTAACGCGTCCCGCCTCTGGACAAATTCAACAACTATTCGGTAAAAGAAGGCAAGGACAAGTTCTCTGGAAAGGCATTGTGGTTAATAGTAGCGAAGGCTCACCGGTGCGGGCTGTGTATGATGGTAAAGTACTCTATGCAGACTGGCTAAAGGGATTTGGCTTGGTAACGATAGTCGATCATGGCGAGGGATACATGACTGTATATGGACGTAACCAAGCATTGTTGAAACAGCCAGGAGACTCTGTCTTACAGGGCGAAACGATCGGCTTAGTGGGCAGTAGCGGTGGTCAAATGAGCTCAGGTTTGTACTTTGAAATTCGCCACAAAGGCAAAGCACTTAACCCTAAAAGCTGGCTAAAATAGTAGGCTTGAGAGCGTGTTACCGCCCAGTACAGTAATGACAATGAGTATGCAGCCAGCAACAAGATTACTAAACAGTGTATTTGTATGCGCCTTCATTATTTTCTTTTGATTCATAACATAGAGTAAAAATAATACCGAAATTGGCAATAATAGAGCATTAGAGGCTTGAGCTAAAACGATAACGGCCAAGGGTTTAAAGCCTGAAGTTGCTATTAACACACCACACAATAATATGGCGATGCAAACCAGTTTGAACTCCTTCGCCTGAAGTGTAGGTTGCCATCCAAATAAACCACAAATGGCGTACCCTGCAGCCAATGGGGCTGTTATTGCACTGGTTAAACCGGCAGAAAACAAACCAAGAGCAAAAAACAGGTTTGCGTAATCACCCAAAATAGGCTCTAGTTGTGAGGCAATATTACCTGGGGAAAGCACGTTATCAGTTAAGTAAAAAGCATTAGCAGCACAGGACATAATAGCAAAGGTAACGATACCTCCCAGTCCAATGGATGCAAATAACTGTTGCTTGTGTGCCGGCAGATGAGCACTAATCTCAGATTCAGAAAGGGTTGCCTCAAGCGACTGTTTTGCACTTAAGCCGGCGTGAAGAAATAAATTATAAGGGACAATCGTGGTGCCAATAATAGCAAGTAATAACGATGTGTCGGACAATCCTAGGTCAGATAAACCACTCATTAATGCGGTCGTGTCGACACCCGCAATTAGCATAATAGTAACAAATACAACGCTCATTAAAGTGACTAAGCCAATGAGCACTTTTTCAAGCAAATGATAGCGATTACTGAGCAGTAGAACAAAAGCAATAGCGCCTAAAATAAAAACCCACACGATTATGCTACCGGGTAATACATTCGCCAAGCCAAGTGCTGCACCGGTTAAATTACCACCTTCATATGCGGCATTACCTACTCCAATAGCGGTACAAACAAGAATGATGCTAAACCACTTGATAAGATTATTTTGACTAATATTCACGATGGCTTCGGACAAGCCTTTGCCGCTAACTAAGCCCAGCCGAGAGGCCATTTCTTGCAGAATGTAAGTAGCAAGAATTGAAAAGCAAAGCGCCCAGACAAGTCCGTATCCGAGGCTTGCACCGGCCATGGAAGCGGTTGTTACTGTTCCGGGACCAATAAATGCTGCAGCAATGACAAGGCCTGTTTTTCCTGATTTCATGTGTAACCTTCCCCAAAACATGTTTTTTAGTTGTTATTCGCTTGGAATTCCCTTTATCATCTATTGCATTGTTCGAATTCGCAAATTTAAGTCTTTACATTAATCATGGATCTACTGCTAATTTATCAAAACTCAGATATCGTCGATGTTTTGCATTCACGATATTACGTCGAAGGCATAATATTTGGTGCGGGTGTTTCACCCGAAATACCGATGCCAGATGTCTGGTTGCCATGGGCCATCAAACATCATGGTCAGATGCAAAATAATCAACAAGCTGATGTGATTACAGATGTATTGTTTGACTACTTTAAGTATTGCCTGCAGCAGATGAAAGACAACGCTCAAAGTATACCAAATTACGGTGTTTTTGAAGATGATAGCGATAAGTGGGGTGTAAGCTCTCCGCTGTCGCAATGGTTGCAAGGCCTGCTTACTGCCCATTCAAGTATGGAGCCAGTGTGGCAAAATGCGTGGCAATTAATGCAAGATAAAAGTCCTAATAATGCGCCGGTGTTGGCCAAAAAGCTGAAACACAGTTTAGGCATGTTTAGCACATTTGCAGATGTTGAGCTTGCGATCGAGCAAGCGAAGAAGCGAGGGCAAATGGATTTTGAGAATAAACTGTCATCAATAGCGCCATCACTGCCTGATGCGTTTAATACTTATGTTTCAATTTCTGGGGAGCTTGCAAGTTACTTGCCGAATCAGTTTGAGACTTTTGTGCAAACACCAGTTTAGCTTGTTAATTAAAAGTAGGCCAAGATTCGGCGCTGATTTGCTGCAATACTACGGTGCTGAAAATAGTAATCCGAACTATCGTTAGTTGTAATATAAAAAATAGCTTTGTCGTTAAATTCGCCTATCTGCAGCAAAAGGCTTTAAAAAGGCTTTAAAATTGACAAGAGTACAATAGCAAGTAAGGCTAATACTGGAAGCTCATTGATGATCCTATAGAAAAGCGGGCTTTTCGTGTTTTTATCTGCTGCAAACATCTTAACTAAGTAATACAAGTAAACATGATATGCGTAAAAAAGCGCCACTACAGTTAGTTTTACGTGCAACCAAACCGATGCCTTGAACCACTCAAGGCCATATTGATACACGATCAATATTCCTAATATAAGTGTCAATAAGGCAAATGGGGTTACAAAAAACCAAAGACGACGTTCCATTATTTTGAATTGGTCTTTAGTTTCCTGATGCTTACTTGCTGCATGGTATACAAACAATCTAGGCAAATAGAAAATACCAGCCATCCAGGCAATCATAAAAAATACATGGAAAGCTTTTAACCACAAAATACTCATCACTACTACCTTCTGCTCTTAATGTTGTTGTCTAAATAAATAACTGTGTAACATATTCCAAGTAATAATACCTATTAGCTTGGGTTTACCATGTTCAATTACATGCGCATTAAAATAAAGCTCCTCATAGATATAAACTGCTCCCTGTCGCTTTTTATGCAATGTTTCGTAAACCTCGGCCATAGTGGATTGGTCACTCAAGCCTTCCATCGAGTGAATAGCCAGTGGCAAAACACCCTCCTGCAAACTGACGTCCATTGATACTATTTGATACTCTCTGTCGATTTCAAATATATGTTCTTGTACCACTAGGTGACTAGGATTCACCTGTAAATATTTATACAAGGCTTGTTTGGGAGCATCAATAAAGTGTTTGAATTCTGTCTGCATAATAGCCATAACACCGGTTTCTTGCAACGCGTCACGAATCGAAGATGTTGTGTAAGGTAAGTTCTGAAATTCGAGTTGCTGAATAAAAATTGAACGATTGTTACACAGTTGCTTGCTAGTCACATAGGCACTCACAATCACAATAATTGCGGGCAGTATGACGTGTGAACTTGCGGATAACTCCATAACGGCAGACAGCGCTGCCATTGGAGCGTGCAAAACCGCAGCTAGCATGCCAGCTAAGCCGAGCAAAGCAAACGTCGATGTCATTTCTGTTTCACCGCTTATACTGTAAAGCGGCTGTAATAATATAACGCCAGCCAACATACCAATAACCATGACTGCACCAATAATTCCGCCAGGAACACCTAAACCAATGGCGAGCACTGCAAGAATGAATTTTAATGCAAATAGCAATAATAAAAAGTTGAATTGTGGGTTGTTAGCGAATAATGTTTCTATGGCAACGAATTCAGCACCCAATGCTTGTGGCATAAAGTAGCCAACGATACCCGTAATTGCTCCAGCTAGTAGCAAGCGAGTAATCATATTGACATGGCGAAACGCGCTGATTACTAGCATGAGTTGTTTGTTAAATAACGCCGCTAACAGACCCAACGCAATACCAAATAAGACGAGGTAGGGCAGTAAAACGTTGCTTATGACATGAAAAGTCAGAAATATCAGTTCATTTTCATTACCAAACACAATGCGAGTTAACACCGAACCGCACCCAGCAGCGAGCATAATGGGAATAAAAACATGCACTCGGTATTGACGCAAAACGACTTCCATCACAAAAATAACGGCGGCGAAAGGCGTATTAAATACCGCCGAGACACCAGCTGCTATTCCACAACCCGTTAAAATTCGTAAACTATTGTAGGGTAGCCTAAACCATTGGCCTAGAAAGTGGCTGGCTGCTGCAGCCAAATGCACGGTAGGACCTTCTTTGCCAACCACAAAACCGCCCGCCAAGGAAAATATGCCGCCAAAAAACTGATTGATTGACGTGCGAAATGGAATGTGTCCGTAGTGTGTTTTGATGCGATGTATAACAAATGGGATCCCCATCCTATAATGCTTAAAACCGGTAAACTTAGCAACGATAATGACGCAAATAATCGCCGAAATAGGCAGGAAAAGTAAATATTTACTCTCAACTCCAGCGTACTGCGCTACACCACCAAGAAGTAGTTTTTGTATGAATTCAAACGTTAATCTAAATATAATAATGACTGTTGCCGCACACACGCCGGCAGCTATGCCTAGCAAGCATAATTGAATCGATGTCCTTGGATGCGAGACTTCTCGTCTCAGCGAGTGCAGAAACATATTGGGTTTGGGTTTATACTATTTAGAATTAAGACTATCATAGCGCTTTGAGCACTCGCTTGCCATCTGTGATTCGGTTGTAGTTGCTCATATATTGGTTATTTATCAATAACAATGCCTTGGATCATGGAGAATTCATTGAAATTAAACGAACTGCGCAGCCAACTTGGTTTCGTTAAATACTACTTAGCAATGGTTTTTGTGCTTGCTTGTCTATTTTATGCTGGGCATGAGTTTGCGGATAAAAAGAATTATCTTTTGTCTGCCAAAATTGACGTCATGCAAAGTAGTATTGATAATTTAAGCTCTGAAAACCAAGCTCTTAATTCTGAGTTAAATGTAAAAAAAGTAGAGCTTGAAGTGGCCAGTATTGCTAATGAACAGGCACAATTGTCGTATAAAGAATTTATGCGTAAGGATGCTGAACTTCGCGAGCAAATAAGCTTTTATCAAAAAGTCATGGCGCCTGAATTAACGCAAGACGGTTTTGTGGTTGAAAGTGTTGAAATTGTATCCACGGTAAGCGCTAATAATTACGCTATATCGGTAATGATGTTGCAGCGAGAAAATATCAAGGCGATTATTAAAGGCACACTAAATTTAACGCTACAGGGAAGTCAAAATACAGTTCCGATTAACTATGATTTGAAAGAACTACTGGATGATAAAACCGAAAAAATGGCTTTTTCATTTAAATATTTTCAAGTTCTGGAGTTGAGAGTTACGTTACCTGAAGATTTTATTCCTGAACAAATTCAAATCAAAACAGATATCTACAAGTACAAAAGAAAACGTGGTTCGTATGCTAGCACGATCGAGTGGGACGAAGCGTTTAGTGAATCTGATTGAATACTTGATTAAATTACTCAGGTATTAGATAATCTAGCTAGTTTATTTATGAGCCACATACGTTTTTACCAGGGGAATATTATGTCCGAAGAAATGACATTGCCAATTGAGTTTTCTGAAGCTGCGGCAAAAAAAGTGAAAACGTTAATTGTTGAAGAAGAAAATCCTGAACTGAAACTCCGCGTGTATGTAACCGGTGGCGGTTGTTCAGGTTTTCAGTATGGTTTTACGTTTGACGAAAAAATAAACGAAGGTGATATGACCATCGAAAAAGAAACTGTGACCTTGGTTATTGATCCAATGAGTCTGCAATATCTTGTTGGCGGTATCGTCGATTACACTGAAGGTTTGGAAGGTTCAAGATTTTTCGTGAACAATCCAAATGCATCAACCACATGTGGTTGCGGCGCAAGCTTTAGTATGTAGTTGAATAGCAAAGTTAAACAAGCCTGAACTCAACTGGAAACAAATAAACTTGTTAACCTTTAAAGATTCAGCTTGTTTTGCCCGCTTGATTGGTTGTCCTTGCGTATAGCGTTCGGCTATTCTGCAGTATCCAACTTGTTTTCTTTATCAATCAATCAGCCAGTCAGAATAAACAAGCACAAGAAACAGACCTCCATACCTTTTAGTAATGAGGAAAATGGACTTCCGCTCTAATCGCTACCCCAAATGATGTTCTGAAATTTTCTTCTCGCAACCAAATTACATATGGCTCGACCTCTAAATATAGCCAACTTCGCAATACATTTCTTTTGTACCTCATACTTACAAGCACTTGTTCTTCGCGATATGACGGTTTATTTGAACCATCAACCATGGCGCTAAATAAATAACTGGTTTTACCATCCTTTAAGAATAAATATTGGATCTCATGCCGCCAGAAAAGATCTTCTGTTTTATCGCGGTAGCGAAATGTATTGTCGAGTTCAATCGCTGTATTTTTCGATAATGTATGGATTAAAGATATTCTAGTTTCGACGCCCAATTGGTCTTCAGTGTAGTAATTTGCCTCGGCAGAAAAGTTAATTCTGTTACGTTCATTTACGTCAAATTTGTCACTGTATCTTGCTCGAGTATAAATTTGAGAACCACGGCCTAGGCCAATCCGATAGGCAATTTTCGAGTCCGGTTTATTTTTAAATTGGAGGGCTACTGTAGCCTGGTCATCACTACCTAATTGTTGACTACGAGCTGCTTTAACGGCCTGTTGATTTGCATCTTCTTCATCATCTGAGAGTAATAATTCTAACCTGTCTTGCAACGCTGGGAGTTTTACGCGGATTTTAAAACGAAAGTCAAATTGGCTTAAATCGCCGCTACGAGGCTCCCATCCAAAACGTAACTTACCGGATGCTTGAGCTCGCTTAGATATTATTGGGTAGTCAGTCACAAACCATCTATTGACTTCTATTATTGAGTTTTCAACGCCATAATTGAAGTGACAATACCAATCGTCGAGCCAAGGTTGACCACCGCAATAATTGAACTCTGAGGTCTCCAACTCAAGTTCTTCTGCGGCAACGTTGTCGGTATTTGTTGTTGAACTTGGTGTTTCAACCTTCGGTTGTTCTTGTATAAACGTTTTTGTGAAAAGTATTTCTGTTTTTTTTGCTTCGATAGCAAACGAAAAATTAGCATTGAGCAGGCTTAAAATCAGTAGGCACAAAAAAGACCTTACCCTGCGGTAACGCTCATTTTTGAGTGCTATTGAAGAATCAATCACGTCATTTAACCACGCATAAAATAGTAAACAAATGTGTGCAAATTCTTGCTATAAAACGTGAGTATAAAAACAAGTTAATGAAAGCCCGTGATATTTGTTAAAAGCAACGTATAATGCATTTAAGAATTCCGTTTTGCATCTTAGTTCTAAATGCTCATGTTGATGCATCTTTGATTTATAGAAGGTAGCAAAACAATAAAATTTTAACAATGGAGATTTACTAATGGGTCCTAGTGTTTGGAGTATTATTGTCATACTGCTAATAGTTGTTTTACTATTTGGTACAAAAAAATTACGCAATGTCGGTGGTGATTTAGGCTCAGCGCTCAAAGGTTTTAAGAAAGCGTTGAGTGATGACGATACCGATACCGATAAAAAAGAGGCTGATAAGTCAGATGCAGATTTTGAATCCGTTGAACACAAAAGCGATAGCGACAAAACGGTAAAACCAACCGAAACTAAGACCACTACGAAAGAGTAGAGCATGTTCGATATTAGTTTTTGGGAACTTTTCATCATTGGCATAGTAGCTTTGCTTATACTCGGTCCTGAGCGTTTGCCGGGCGCAATTCGCTCAACTGTGAAAACAATGCGTAATATGAAAAACATGGCTTCAGGTTTCAAAACTGAGATTGAAGAGCAATTACGTGTTCATGAACTGCACGAAAACCTTAAAAAAGCAGAGACAATGGGACTTGATAAAGTCAGTCCTGAAGTTGCCCAGAGTGTGGAAGAGTTGAAGCAAGCTGCATTATCCGTTCAAGAACCCTACAAGAAAAAGCAAGATGACGAGCCAAAGTAGTCTTATAAGTCACCTCGTTGAGTTGCGAACTCGCGTACTAAAAGCACTTTCGTCGGTGTTAATTATTTTTATGCTCTTAGCCTATTGGGCTCAGGATTTGTACGGTATTTTAGCTGCTCCACTGGTTGCCACTATTCCTGAGGGGGCATCAATGATTGCAACGAGTGTCGCGTCGCCATTCTTTGCACCGTTTAAATTAACCATGGTGCTGTCCTTTTTTATTGCTATTCCTTATGTTTTGTATCAAATATGGGGCTTTATAGCACCAGGCTTGTATCGAAATGAAAAAAAGCTAGTCGCGCCTTTATTATTGTCCAGTACCTTATTGTTTTACAGTGGAATTGCCTTTGCTTATTTCGTTGTGTTTCCACTCGCGTTTAGTTTTTTCAGCGCGGTAGCGCCCGATGATGTGCTCATTAGCCCTGATATCTCTGAATATCTTAGCTTTGTATTAAAAATATTTTTCGCATTTGGCGTTGCTTTTGAAATCCCAGTTGCGATTATTTTGATGTGTTGGACCGGAATGACAACGCCAGAACAATTACGCAAAAAGCGGTCTCACGTCATTGTTGCCGCATTTGTGGTTGGCATGTTGTTAACCCCACCAGATGTTATTTCGCAAGTATTGTTGGCGATCCCAATGTGGTTTTTGTTTGAGGTGGGAGTCGTTGTCGGCAGTTGGTACACCAAAGATGCAAATCAACAAGACGACATTAATGCTGACGATACTGAATACGATGGCTCTACTGGCAGACAGAAACACGATAATCAAGAAAATGAGACTAAATCCTAATGATGATTTCCTTTATTAGTGCATTTTACCTGTCTAAATGTGACTGTAGGCAAAGCGTTAGAGTGAAGAGAGTGAAGTAATGCATTGGTTTGACATTGGCGTCAATTTACTCGATCGACGCTTTTGTGCAGCCGACGTCATTGCAAGGGCTGCTGAGCAGTCAGTCGATCAGCTTTGCGTCATCAGTTCAAACCTCGAAGAAACGCTAGCTGCTCAAGCATTTGTGCAAAATCACAATGATCGTGTCGGCTTTCAACAATTGGTTTATACGGCAGGCGTTCATCCTCATCATGCAGATGGCTTTTCTGCTGACATCGTTATTCAATTAAATCAACTTGCGTCCGATAATAACATGGTTGCAATTGGTGAATGTGGATTGGATTTCAATCGAAACTTTTCAACACAAGAAAATCAGTTGAGTGCCTTTGAAGCTCAGTTGGTGTGTGCTGCCCAGTGCAACAAAACGATTTATTTGCATGAACGTGATGCTTTTGAGCAGCAAATTCGTTTATTGAAAGAATATTTACCCAGTATCCCAAACGCAATTGTGCACTGTTTTACAGGGTCGACTAGGCAAATGGAGGCCTACTTGGAGCTTGGTTGCTATATTGGTATCACAGGCTGGGTTTGTGATGACAATAGAGGCATTGATTTGCAGGAAGCAATAAAATATTTGCCACTCGACAGGTTGTTGCTTGAAACAGATGCTCCTTATTTGTTCCCAAAAAATGTGAAACCAAGAGCAAAAAATAATGAACCTTGTTTTTTACCGCATGTCGCTAATAAAGTTGCTGATTTAAAAGGTATAGATGTCGAGCTACTTTCAGAGGTATCGCTTGAAAATACATATAAAGCATTTGGTCTAGCTGTTATTTGATGAGCAACGCAGAGCGAGGGCTATCCTACAATTCCTATTGGCTTGCTGTTTTAGTCGCCGGATTTACTGCGCTCATGCTTTATATGGTTACTTCCTTAGGGCGGGATATCGAAAAGCACGCTTTGGAACAACCAATCTATCATTTTGCAGATCTGTTAAATGAACAAACAATTAATACTATCGATCAGATTGAAAGTGCCGTCTGGGTTAAAAATAACAATCAGAACTTTGGATTAACGGATGCTTCACAATGGCTGAAGGTTGACCTTCCAAATACACAAAACAGCCAAGTTTTGGAAGTTGACTATGCAATGATAGATAGTATTCAGTTATGGTTTCGGCGCAAAAATGACAACAGCGACTATCATCCCAACAGTGACAGCGATTACCGTATTGTTGAGTATTTCAATTTAGGCGATGGCCTCAAGTTCTCAGAGCGCCCCATTATTCATGATAAGTTTTTAATCCCACTACCAGATGCACCTGAGGGTATTCAATTGCTGCTAAGGTTGCAATCTGATGGTCCGGTGAAAGCACCTCTGAAGCTTTGGTATAAGCAAGACTATATTGTTTACACCGCATCACATCGTCTCTTTATGGGATTATTCTTTGGCTATATGTTGGCCATGGGGATTATTGCTCTGTTTTTGTTTGTAACAACCCGCAATGTCTCGTTTATTTATTACGCTGCTTATGTTTTCTCCTTCGGCTTACTGATCGGTGCCATTCATGGCCTTGGTTACCGCTTTATTTGGCCACAAAGTCCTTGGTTTGAAGAACGAGCCGCCGCGATTTTTGCTTTTACGATGATGAGCTTTGTCCTTTTATTTTCATCACAAATTTTAGAGCTGAAAACGCAAAGCCCAAAATATTACTTGGTATTTAAGGTTTTTTTCATCATCTATGCCTTAGGTACTGTTTGCTCGCTTTTTGTTGCATATGCAATCATGATTAAGCTACTACTGCTGTTGCTGCTGTTTTCTATTCCTGTGATATTGCTTGTTAGCTTAACTTTAGCGGTGAAAGGCAGTGATATTGCCAAATTTTTCAGTGCAGCGTGGGTTGTCCTGCTTTTTTCTGGACTCACCGCGTCGGCTGATAATTTTCATTGGATCAATTTACCTATCGATTCCAGTTATTTATTGATGGTCGGTGCAATCACTGAAACACTGCTGTTGGCGCTTGCTGTCGCAACTAGCTACAGTGTGCAGCGCCGCGAAGTAAAAAAAGCCCACCGTGAAGCTACAGAGAACGAATTACATGCAATGCGGGCACAAGATGACGTGCTTGCATTACAAAAACAGGCGCAAATTAGTCTTGAAGAACAAGTTATGTCGCGTACCCAAGAATTTGAAGGGGCCTTAGCGGGCTTGTCCAAAGTACATGATGAGTTACAAGGGATGAGTGAAACCGATACGCTGACAGGGTTAACTAACAGGCGTTTTTTTGAAAAACATATTGTTGCTGAAGCCGCCAGAAGCAGACGAGAAAAGCAACCACTTGCGGTCGCCTTACTCGATATCGATAATTTCAAAAATGTCAACGACAGTTACGGTCATCAATGCGGAGATGATTGCCTGATAGCCTTCGCAAATGCGCTCAAGAAAATCATAAAGCGGCCCGGTGATTCGCTGTCGCGCTACGGTGGAGAAGAATTCGTTATTTTACTTCCTGACACCACCATTGATGGTGCAAACAAGGTACTTGAAAAATTCAGGCTAGCAGTGCACAGTTTAGTCGTCGAAACCCAAGGACAGCGCATTAAGTTTACGGTTAGTGCTGGGGTAACATCGAGTGTTATTGTTGCAGATAATGAGTGGGACAAAATGTTGGCATTTGCTGACAAACTCTTGTACCAAGCCAAGGAAGCGGGTCGAAATTGTATTAAGTCGGGTAGCTTGCAGTGAACAATAAAAGCAGCAACATAATTAATGAAGTCAATCTAGACGCGGCAACAGCATTTAATCGTAATGGTTTGTGGGTTGCCTTGCTTATTATGTTGCTTGGAATTGTCCTTTTCAGTTTGATTTCCAATTCGTCAGGGCAGGGTGAAGGTCCGCTGATAAATAAAAAAGCTAAATTACATATAGCATCAACTGACACTGATGATATTCACAAAATTATGTATTTAGCTGATTCTGAATGGGAATCCATTGAGCATAGTAACTTTGGGATATCGCCAAAACCACATTGGTTTATGGTCCAAATACCGAGCAATGCGGCTACAGACCAGCGTTTGATCGAAGTCTCCTTCGCAAATTTGGATTTTGTAGATATTTGGTTTGTTGACAAAACTCATGAACAACCCGTGATCCTAAGTCAATCTAAAAGCGGCGACGATTTTGCTTTCATGCACCGAGAAATAGCCCACGATCAATTCATCTTTGCTATCCCAGATAGTGCTTCGACTCTGTCACTCTTCCTACGTGTTGAAACTCAAGGGGTTATTAATGTCCCTATCAAATTGTGGACAGAAAAGGAATATATTCAATATATCGCCTCGCATAGAGTCTTCATTGGTATTTTTTATGGTTTTATGGCTGCGATGGCGCTGCTTAATTTATTCCTGTTTGTGACATCCCGAAATATAATCACTTTGTTGTACGCCGGTTATGTGATTTGTGTAGCTGTTACCTTAGCAAGCAGTCAAGGAATAGCTTATCGGTTCTTGTGGCCTGAAAGTATTCTTTTTCAGCAGTATTCAACCCCGTTTTTTGCTTCTTCCATGGTGTTTTTCTTGAGTCATTTTACAGCTAAGTTACTCGATATAAAAAGTGATTTTTACCCTCTGTACAACCTCTATAGAGCTATTCGCATTGTGATCGTTGTCTATATTTTTTGCATGTTTATTCTGCCTTTCAGCGCTATGGTTACAATTTTAGTACCCATGGTCTTAATGGTAATGTTTGTCATATTTTCGTCAACTATTTATATTGCGTTTAAAGGAAACTCAATTGCTAAATATTTGATAGCAGCTTGGTGTTCATTGTCGTTAAGTAGTTTCTTTGTATTGGCAGACAGCTTAGGTTGGATAAGTGTAAAACTCGACCTCACTTATCTAATGATGGTTGGAGCCACTATGGAAACTCTTTTAATGGCTCTAGGACTAGCAATGCGATTTAACGCGCAACGTATCGCTGCCAAGCAGGCACATATAAAAGCCAGAGAAAACAAACAAAAAGCGATGCAAGCAAAGAAAGAATTGATGCGCCTGCAGATAGAAACAAAAGAGCGTCTTGAATACGCTGTAGACGCAAGAACCTATGAGCTAGAAATTGCGATTCGAGAGCTTAATGAAGCAAATCATGAACTTGAACGCAAAAGCGCTATCGACGCCCTGACTGGTGTTGCCAACAGAAGACTATATGATAAAAGCGTGTTAGCTGAAGCTCGAAGAAGCCGCCGAGAAAAAACCCCGCTTGCCATAGCGATGTTAGATATTGACGATTTTAAATCGGTTAATGATACCTATGGTCATCAATGCGGTGACGAGGCATTGAAGCATTTTACTGCTATCCTTAAGGAATGTATTAAGCGTCCTTCTGATACAATTTGTCGCTATGGTGGCGAAGAGTTTGTGGTTATTTTACCAAATACCGATTTAGAAGGGGCCGCACTGTTGATGGAAAGTGTTCGTGCTATGACCGAAGCTAGTCAGCTAAATTGCGAAGGCGAGATGATTAAGTTTACCGTCAGTATTGGTGTTGCTACGCGAGTTATTTCGTCAGATTCTGAATCTGAACTGCTAAACGCATTTGCCGACAAGTTATTATACAAAGCAAAAGAGGCCGGACGAAATCGAGTGATGTCTGGTGTATTTTAAAATATTAATAAAGGAATAATATGTCACAATTTCCACTTAGCCGTCCCCGTAGACTGCGTTATACATCTTCAATCAGACGATTAGTAAGTGAGTCAGTACTTACCGTTAACGACCTCATTTATCCAATGTTTGTAATAGAGGGCATTAATCAGGTCGAGTCAATTGAATCGATGCCTGATGTGTTTCGATTTAGCATAGATAAGCTAATCGAGGAGGTACAGGAGGTAATTGATTTAGGTGTGCACGTATTCGCCTTATTCCCAGTAACGCCATTAGATAAGAAAACCCTGTGCGCGAGTGAAGCTTTTAATCCAGAGGGCTTAGCTCAGCGTGCGGTAAAAGCACTAAAACAAAAATTTCCAGATATATCGGTGATCACCGATGTCGCACTCGACCCATTCACCGTGCACGGCCAAGATGGTTTGGTTGATGAAAACGGCTATGTGATGAATGATGAAACGACGGATGTTTTAGTAAAACAAGCGTTATCTCATGCCCAAGCCGGTGCCGATATTGTGGCTCCTTCAGACATGATGGATGGGCGTATTTGGGCAATACGTGAAGCGCTAGAATTAGAAGGTTTTAAAAATACGAGTATCATGGCGTACTCAGCAAAATATGCTTCTAGCTATTATGGTCCATTTAGAGACGCAGTGGGTTCGGCTGGCAGTATCAAAGGTGGTAATAAGAAAAACTACCAAATGGATCCGGCCAATTCAGATGAGGCCTTAAGAGAAATTGAACTTGATATCAATGAGGGGGCTGACATGGTGATGGTGAAACCTGGAATGCCATATTTAGATATTGTCCAACGCTGCAAAGAAGAGTTTGGCGTACCCACTTTTGCGTATCAAGTCAGCGGCGAATATGCCATGCATCAAGCCGCTTTTGCTAATGGTTGGTTGAATAAAGACGCGGTTATTATGGAGTCATTATTGGCGTTTAAGAGAGCCGGGGCGGATGGAATACTGACCTATTTTGCAAAAGAAGCGGCTAAGCTTCTGCGAGCTGAGTAAGCGAACTTCGGTTTCAAGAGGCAGTTAACACTGCCTCAAATTAAATCTGAACTTGAATATTATCAATGATTCGGGTTTTTCCTAAAAAGCCTGCACCGAGAATAACCAGCTCAGTGTCTTCATGACTTGGTTGCAATAAACTACTGGCAGAACGAATATCGATATAGTCAGGCTTGAAGCCAATACTTGCCAAGCGTTCTCTATTTTCCTGAAGCAATATCGAAAAATCTCTGCGACCCGCTTTTATTTCCTCGGCAATGTTTGCGATCAATTTATACAGACCTGGTGCAATTTCACGCTGTTTCTTATCCAAATAATTATTTCTCGAACTCATCGCTAGGCCATCAAATTCACGCTCTGTGGTTACCCCATGTATGGTCAAATTCATCGATAAGTCAGTCACCATGGCCTTAATTACTTGCAACTGCTGAAAGTCTTTTTCTCCAAAAAAAGCCATATTTGGCTGCACCATATTAAACAATTTACACACGATAGTAGCAACGCCTCGGAAATGTCCTGGACGACTGGCACCGCAAATCATATAAGACAGACCGGGTACCTCAACAAACGTTTGTTGTTCTAAACCCCTGCTGTATATGTCACTGACTTTGGGCATAAACAAAACATCAACACCCAATTCGGCTAACGACGCTTTGTCTTGTTCTATTGTTCTTGGGTAGGCATCCAAATCTTCGTCTGGCCCAAATTGCAAGGGGTTAACGAAAATCGAGACCACCAATCGGCTTGCGTACTTCTTAGCTTCTTTAACCAGCCTTAAATGCCCGTTGTGTAAGTTGCCCATCGTCGGTACAAATGCAATCACCTGTTTCTCTGATTGCCATTCGCGGCGAGTTTCTCTTAGTGTTTGTATGTCACTGACTATTTGCATATAACTTACTCGAAAGAATGTTCAGGAGCAGGAAAACGTGTCGCTTTAACGTCGTCTATATAGGCGGTTACGGCTGAGCGCATGTCAGTGCTCTCGACTAAGTAGTTTTTACTAAATTTAGGCATATAATTAGCGCTAATACCGAACATGTCATGCATCACCAAAATTTGTCCATCGGCACTCACTCCGGCTCCGATACCTATTACTGGAATTTTTAAGGTTTCGGAGATGAGTTTGGTAACGGAACTTGGAATACATTCTAAAACCAGTAATTGAATACCCGCAGTTTCAAGTTTAATCGCAGCGGCTACGATTTTTTGGGCTTGCTCATTTTCCTTTCCTTGCACTTTAAAGCCACCAAAAACGTGCACCGATTGAGGCGTTAAACCTAAATGTCCGCAGACAGGGATCCCGCGTTCGACCAGTCCGGTGACTGTTTGTGCGAGCCACTCACCACCTTCAACCTTGACCATACTTGCACCACTTGCCATTACCTTTGCAGCGTTGTTATAAGCCTGTTCTGGCGTTGCGTAACTCATAAATGGCATATCCGCTACAACAAAAGCTCGGTTGACTCCTTTACGGACGCAAGCCGTATGATAGGTAATATCATCAACGCTAACAGACAATGTGTCGTCGTCACCTTTCAGTACCATGCCGAGTGAGTCACCAATGAGAATGACATCGATTAATTGCTCATCAAACATTTTTGCAAAGCTGGCATCATATGCCGTAAGCGCTGCTATTTTTTCGCCTTTTTGCTTTAATTGCATTAGCGTTGATGTGGTCACTTTTTTCATCTGCTTATCTCTATTAATTACGTCGCACTAGCGTTTATTTTGATACTAAACGTTTTTGCATCAAGACGATACAGCCCTTCTAAATTACATTTGGCAACCCAGGTAGCGACAGGATGCCCATCTTGCATGATTAAATCGGGCGAAATTTCAAATAATGGCACCAACACAAACTCTCTCTCGTGCATACCATAGTGAGGCAGCGTAAGGTCTTTAGTTTTTAAAGACATATCATTATAAAGCAATATATCTAAATCCAATGTACGAGGACCCCAGCGATCACCCTGACGCTGGCGACCTTGTTGATTTTCAATGTTTTGTAGTGTTGCCAATAACTCTTGCGGTTGCAGGGATGTCTTAATTTTACAAACGGCGTTTACGTAGTCAGGTTGATCTTGAGGTCCCATTGGCGAACTGGAGTAAAAATGCGAACTAGCAAGCAACACCATTTGGCTGTGCACACCGATTGTTTCCAATGCTTTTTCTAGCTGTTTTACAGGAGCGCCAAGATTACTTCCTAGACCAATATACGCAATATCCGACAGCATGATTAATTCGCTTTCCGTTTTTTGTTAAACTTTCTTTTCTTGGGAGCGCTAGATTCCTTGCGCAAATCAGAAATCATGTCTTTACGTTGCTCGGGCGTAACTTCTTGAAACTCCGTCCACCATTCCCCTAGCTCAAGTAAATCACCACCTTCAATTTCGCCTCTAATCAGCAAGAAATCATAAGCAGCTCTAAATTTTGGATGGCTTAATGTTTGATATGAGCGACGGCCAAACCGTTTAGGTAGGCGCAATTGCAGTTGCCATATTTCGCGCACCGGCATACTGAAGCGTTTGGGGATCATGATACGCTGAGTTTGCTTATGCAAAACCTCGCCGACAGCAATATTAAATGCATCATGATGTGCAACGCCAGATTCACTCATTATTAACTGAGTGCGTTCTTCAACAGGATACCAAAGAAACGCTGCGTACAGAAAGGCTGGCGTGACACGTTGTTCATTGTTGATGCGGTCGTCGGTGTTTTTAAGCACTTTTTCAACAAGTTTCATTTCTCTACAAGTATCATCAATGAGTAGGGGAGCAAGTTGCGGGAATAACTGTGCAAATAGCCCATATTCGTGCAACAAATGAAAAGTGCGAAGTCCGCAACCACCCACTAACAATTTAAGTACTTCTTCAAACAATCTCGCGGCAGGGATGTTGGCAAGTAAATGAGCTAGTTCTTTAATTTGGTCACCAACTTCGGCAGGGATCGACATACCTAGTTTAGCGCTAAAGCGAATCGCTCGAATCATGCGCACTGGATCTTCGCGAAAACGCGTTGCTGGGTCCCCAATAAGTTCTATTTTCTTTTCTTTGATGGACGCCATTCCATCGGCAAAATCAATGATACTTTGATCTTTGGCACTAAAATACATCGCATTGAAAGTAAAATCACGACGTTCGGCATCTTCTTCAATACTGCCAAATACGTTGTCACGCAACAATTGCCCCTGTTGGTCTTGTTTTGCTAGCACATCATCGACTTGGTTGCCACGGCGTCCTTTTACCTGAACCTTATTATCTTCTTCGTTCGCATTCACCTCTTCATGGTGTCCGCGAAATGTCGCTACTTCGATAACATCTCTGCCAAAAACGATGTGCGCTAAACGAAAGCGTCGACCTATTAATCGGCAGTTGCGAAAGCAGTCTTTTACCTGTTCAGGAGTTGCGTTCGTCGCAATATCGAAATCTTTGGGCGTTTTGCCCATTAATTTATCGCGAATACAGCCGCCTACTAAATAAGCTTCATATCCTTTCGCGTTTAGTCGTCGAAGCACTGAAAGCGCGTTGTCACTAATATCAGAAAAAGTTACTGGGTGTTGTCCCTTTGGGATAACCTCTGGATTAATCACTGATTGTTTTGTTGTTGGGGTGCTTGGCATGCCACCTTGACCTATTATTAACGACGCTATTGAGAGTCGTCTTTGTTATTATTGTATTGTATGTCGTATTCATACTGTTTTGAAACCGTCTTAGATTCTATTTAACTTTATTCTATAATCGCAACGTAAAATCGCAATGTAGATAAAGTGGGTAAATTATACTGTATTTATAGCAGAAATCAGAATTTCTCTTCGCTTTGCTAATAAATTAGGCGACCAATGCGCTAAAGCCCAATGAATAAGCTCCTCAACCGTCATTTTTTCTGATAATGAGTGGCTTGACATGCCAATTACCGACAGTGCATCTACTAGGTTTTTCGACGCTCGTCTGTTTTCAATTGCCGTAGCTTGGGTTTGTTTACTTAACTTTTTACCATCTTCGCTACAAATAGTAGGCAAATGCAGGTATTTGGGGCCGTTTTTATCTAATACCTTATATAGGTGTCGCTGTTGTAGGGTGGTATCGATAAGATCAGCGCCGCGAACTACATGGGTGATGTTTTGTGTAATGTCATCAACGACTACGGCAAGGTTGTAAGCAAATAAACCATCTTTTCTTTTTATGCATACGTCTTCATTACAGAATAACGGATCAACCAGTACTTCGCCCAAGTTAAGGTCCTGAAAGCGACAGTCATGGCACGTGTTGATTACTCGAATGGCGTTATTTTTAAACGGTAAATGCAAATTCCGACAGGTGCCTGTGTAATATTTTCCTCTGGACTTAATCGATTTTCTGGTGCACGAACAGGCATAAATCAGCTGTTTTTGGTGCAATATATCTACTGCGCTCTGATACGCGTATTGTCTATTTGTTTGGTAGATAATGTTACCGTCCCATTGCATTCCGTGTGCAATGAGTTGAGATAATATTATTTGGTCGGCTCCTGCTTTGACTCGCGTGGTATCAACATCTTCAATTCTCACCACCCATTGACCCTTAGCTTGGCGAGCATGCAGAAAGCTTATTAGCGCGCACACCAATGAACCAAAGTGAAGTGGTCCGCTAGGGGATGGAGCAAATCGACCAATGTAAGACTGCATCATAAAAACCTGATCATAAAAAATAGTACGTGGTTTAATATGCAATAAAAAACCGTGAGGCATACGCTAACACGGTTTTAATCAATTCAATAGAAACGTCAGTGCGATTAACCTTGTAGTTGTTTCTCTTTAATTTCGGCCAATGTTTTGCAGTCTATACACATGTCCGCAGTTGGACGCGCTTCTAACCGTCGAATACCAATTTCGATGCCGCAAGTATCGCAAAAACCAAAATCGTCTTCTTCGATACGCTTCAACGTTTTTTCGATTTTCTTGATTAACTTTCTTTCGCGATCTCGCGCTCGCAATTCCAAACTAAATTCTTCTTCCTGCGCCGCTCTGTCGACCGGATCTGGAAAATTAGCCGCTTCTTCTTTCATATGGTGAACGGTACGATCGACTTCCATACGAAGTTGGTTGCGCCACGCCTTTAGAATCAACCTAAAGTGATTCATCTGAGCATCGTTCATGTATTCTTCGTCGGACTTTTCTTGGTATGGCGTAACGTCAGCTAAACCAAGTAATCCTATTGCTTTTCCTGTTGGCATTTGCCATTTCTCCTAAACGTCGACATTTTGCATCCCTCTGCCTGATGTTAACTGGCAAATAACATCATACAATAATGTCGTTTCTTGTTTATTTAATGCATTTTTTCGCAGTAAATACAATAATTCTGCAAATCACTTTTTTCTTTAAGCACGTCAATATGGTGATTTTCACACAAAAATCAATCTTTTTTTAATCGGAATTTGGTATCGAATCAGCTAACTCAATAAAATCACTGGAAAAATTGCAACCATAACAAATTATTTCAACCCCCACTTTTTTGGCTTTTGCCACGGCTTGAGCATATTTTACATCAATATGGCTCGCAATGTTGAAATGCGTTATACCCGAATGTTGTGCGCAAAATAGTAAAATTGCTTTATGTCCTGCTTTTGCTAATTTAGCTAATTCGTCGGCGTGTTTTGTTCCTCTCTGAGTAACGGTATCAGGAAAAAGCCCAAGCGAATTTTCGCATAGAGTCATCGATTTTACTTCGACATAGCAGTCGGGCATGCCGTCGCCCTGCAATAGAAAATCTATTCTGCTATCACCCACTTTGTATTCAGGCGTAATTTGGTTATATTCGGCCAACTCTATTATTCTGCGCTGCTTAAGTGCGCTTTTTACTATTTTATTTGCGTTATTGGTATTAATCCCAATCCAATGTCCTTGATTGTCGATTGCCATTTCCCACGTATAAGCGTACTTACGTTTTTTATTAGTCGACTCGCTCAACAATACCGTCCAGCCGGGTTGCGCACAATTTGTCATCGCACCTGTATTTGGACAATGCACCGTTAATATGTCACCGTTTTTTAACTTAACATCAGCTAAAAAACGCTTATAACGCTGTATTAGGACAGCTTGTATCAAAGGTGAATCGAACCTAACCATGCCAGTTTTTTCCTATTGGTGCGTTATACATTATACATTATGGTACTTATTATAGCGTTTTGCTTTTATTTTTATTGCTACTATTTGGTGACGTGAACATTGCGTTTTGCGAATTTGCCCGCACTTATAGTCTCACAAACAAGCGGATATACGCCGTAAAACAATTCATAAAACCCTGTTGGAGTCCTAATGTCAAATTTCCTCGTTTCATTGAGCCATGAACCTGCCTGCGCTGCATGGGGCGCAAGCAGTAAATTATCATTTGCTGCAGGTGGCGCAGTATTACACCTTCCAGATGCAGGTTTACATTTGCGTCAAATTCAGCAGTCGACGCGAAAAATAGCGTCACTAGGTATACAAAATATCGAATTCTCGGGCCTGTGGGATGCTGAACAGCAGTGGGCATTCGCAACCAGTTATTGCGGTGCTGGTTTCAAAGGTAATATTACGTGGTGCAAGAATTCAGATGAAAACGACCTAAGTACTCGTTTTGCTGCGATGCAGTTTACCCGACAGTTGGTTAATGAAACGCCTGAAGAACTGAGCCCTGTATCCCTAGCTACTGAAGCCGCGGCATGGATAAAATCATTGTCCCCTGAGCATGTTAAAACAACTATGCTAACCGGAGACGAACTACTTAAAGCCGGTTGGAATGGCATTTATGAAGTCGGTCGCGGCAGTTGTCGTCCACCGGTGCTGCTTGAATTAGACTATAACCCCACTGGCAATCCTGACGCCGTTGTTGATTTTGCGTTGGTTGGCAAAGGTATTACCTTTGACAGCGGAGGTTATAGCATCAAGTCCAGCGAAGGTATGTTGGACATGAAGTGTGATATGGGCGGCGCGGCAACAGTGACTGGTGCGCTCGGACTTGCAATTATGCAAGGGCTGAAAAAGCGAACCAAACTTTTTCTTTGCTGCGCAGAAAACTTAATAAGCGACCATGCTTATAAGTTAGGCGATATTATTACATATAAAAATGGAGTAACCGTTGAAATAGTCAATACCGATGCAGAAGGTCGCTTAGTACTGGCAGACGGCTTAATGGCAGCAACAGAGTCGGGTGCGCGCAAAATTATTGATGCTGCAACACTGACTGGCGCTGCAATCATGGCGGTTGGTAAGGAATTCAATGCTATTTTTAGTTTAGACGAAGAATTTCAGTCATCGTTCTTAAGCAGTGCCCAAAAAGTGAATGAACCGCATTGGCGCTTACCTCTTATGACTTGGCACCAAGATCAATGCGCATCGCCATTTGCAGACACCGCAAACAGCCGCACAATGAAGGGTGGCGGTGGCGGTGGTGCTTCTAATGCAGCCGGCTTCTTATCGCGCTTTGTGAGCAATGACGGACAAGGTTGGTTGCATATCGACCTAGCCGCAGCATACAATCGAAATGGCAGCGACATTATGCCAAATGGCGCAACAGCGATAGGCATAAGAACAATTGCCGACCAACTTATCGGCTAGTGTGAAAGCAAGGACGGTTTAGAGGTCGCCTACTCTTGCCGTCAATTCTTGTCGCTAAATATTTCTCTTTTGAGTCTTTCAACTCTTGGGTATCGAACACCAACAAACTTAGCTACTTAATTCACCGTCATCAACGGCATTTTTTGCTCCTATTTATGGATAATAGAAGAAAGCGAAAAAAGGCGAATACTGACAGTGCTCTTGAGTTCTTTGGTGTTTTACTGCCATTTCAACGCACAATAGCGCATAATCACGATTTTTCAGGAGAGATTAGTTTGATCGAAATATTATCTGCAGCAACGATGCTTTTTCTGATCATGGATCCTCTAGGGAATTTACCAATTTACATGTCGGTTTTGAAAACAATCGACCCCAAGCGTCGACGCATTGTCATTATCCGAGAATTGTTATTTGCATTAATTATTTTGATGGTGTTTTTGCACAGTGGGCAAGTCCTTCTCGATTTTCTTAAAATAGAGCAGGAAACGGTCAGTATTGCTGGTGGTATTATTTTGTTTATCATCGCGCTTAAAATGATTTTTCCACAACCCGGTGGGATCATGGGCTTACCTTCTGGTGAGGAACCATTCATTGTTCCTTTAGCGGTTCCTATGATCGCTGGACCTTCAACGATGGCGGTTCTTATCTTGTTATCGAATCAAGGACCCAACAAGATGACTGAATGGAGTATTGCCTTATTTGCGGCCTGGTTGGCAAGTGCCATTATTTTAACTATGTCCAGTACTTTTCACCGCTTGCTCGGTGAAAAAGGATTGAATGCCGTTGAGCGATTAATGGGTATGATACTCGTTATGATAGCAATTCAAATGTTGCTGAATGGTGTTGGTACCTATTTCCAACATCAGCTAAGCTAAAAAATCGTGCAAATGGCACAAACTATTAATTTTTAAACTGAGTTATCTATAATGTCGAATGCAAACACTAAACAAAAAAGTAAAGGCGATTTTACGGGCGACAAGCTGAGTACGTTTCAGCAGGTTAGGGAGCTTTCAAAAAAGCCAGCAGTTGCCTTTTCTGCCGCCCTACTGCAACGAATGCTGCCTAATTATGAATTATTTTGTGATGTCAGTGAATTCGGTGACAAAGAACTCGCGGCTAAGCTAGTTGACCTCATTTGGGAATGGCTGAATGCATCAAAAGCAAAAATCAATATTGCAGTGCAATTAGAAAAGCTCGAGGAAGTGACGCCCGACATAGAAAATTTTGATACTTTTGGTGTATATCCAGCATTAGATTTTTGCATGGCACTTACCGCAACACTACAACTCATGTCCGACGAAGAGCCCGGTGGAGCAGTTATAGTCGCAAAATTAAGTCAGGGCGGTGTTGAAGCGTATTTGTTAGCGTTATCTGCAACAGACTTAAGTAATGAAGAGATAAAGCAAGACCCGTTGATGCAGTTCGAAATTGATACTCAACTTGAAGTATTAGTAATGTGCAAGGATAAGTCTATTGACTTCAAGTCGCTGCGTAATGAAATGAAAGCGCAAGAGATGTCTAATATTGGTCTCAGTTTAGGTGACTAGCGTGGATGAATGGCTTAGGTTAGTGCCTTAGGTTAGTGCCTTAGGTTGGTGCCTTAGGTTGGTGCCCTAGGTAAATAGCTTGCAGTCAACGGATGACATTGGCGTTCTTGCATTACTCTACTAAATATAATTGGGCACTGACTTGTTGAGTCGATTTGTCCTTAATGAGTCGCCAACGGTCAGGTAATTGCAATAAGTCGCCGTTAACTTCCCTTTCTATGTAAATTTTAGTACCTAACTTCACAATGTCCCTGGATTCGATAAGCGTAATACAAGGTTGTACTAAATTTTGCTGAAATGGCGGGTCGATAAAGATAATATCTACCGTTGTTGAAAATTGGCTTAGTAGATGTAAAGTATTACCCTGTAAAACGCACGCTTGTTCTGAGTTGTATCTAAGCAATGCGGCATTGGCTCTAAGTTGTCTGGCGGCTTGTTTGTCCAACTCCATAAAACTGACTACCGCTGCACTACGAGACAATGCTTCGAAACCGAGTGACCCTGCACCAGCGAAACAATCAAGACAACTTGCATCTTGCACGTCCAGCATTAACCAATTAAACAAAGTTTCTTTAGTCCGATCAGTTGTTGGACGAAGTCCATCTGCATTGAGCACTGGCAGCTTTCGACCACGGTGGCTGCCGCCAATTATCCGAATGGAACCTATGCTTGAATTGGCTTGTTTTCTTGCTCGCGTCATGTGCTATGAAAGTGTTAGTATTGAATCATAATTGTAATTATATCTGAATCTACCCATCTGCTGTTAAGGATTTTTTGAACAACATGGCAAATCTGTTTAATTGGTTTAAAAAAGACCAACCTAAAAACTTATCTACAAACCAGCCTGAAACGACTGAAGAAAACGCGCATGGGGCAGTGCAAGAAGATATTGCATCCTCTGATGACGCTTCTCAAACTGAAAATTTAATAGAAACTGCGGTCGATAATTTATCAACATTAGAGACTGTGAGTGCAGATAATGGCGACAATATAACGGTTGAAAGCGACTCATCGACTATCGAATTAGACCAAAATATTCAATCGGTCGATATTGCTACCATAGAAAAGCCAAGTTCGGGCGGTTTTTTTAGCCGCCTAAAACAAAGTTTATCTCGCACTAAAGAAAGCATTGGTACAGGCTTCGTATCGCTGTTTGCGGGCAAAAAGATTGACAGTGATTTGTATGAACAGTTAGAAACACAATTGCTTATAGCTGATGTTGGTATTGCAACGACTGCCAAAATTATCAATAGTCTCACTGAAAGTGCGAAACTCTCTCAGCTAAAAGATGGTGAAGCGCTTTACGACCTTCTCAAAGCGCAAATGAAAGCGTTATTGCAACCGGTTTCGCAACCCTTTGATTTAGCCACTCAAAGCGATGAGCAAGGCAATAAGCAACCGTTTGTAATTTTGATGGTTGGTGTTAATGGTGTCGGCAAAACCACTACCATTGGTAAGTTAGCTAAGCAGTTTCAAAGCGAGGGTAAGAAAGTCATGCTCGCTGCAGGTGATACTTTCAGGGCCGCTGCCGTCGAACAATTGCAGGTTTGGGGTGAGCGTAATAATATTCCCGTGGTTGCTCAACAAACAGGGTCAGACAGTGCATCTGTGATATTTGACGCCCTCGCATCTGCTAAAGCAAAAGGCGTTGATGTGCTTATTGCTGATACAGCAGGACGACTACAAAATAAACAACATTTAATTGAAGAACTCAAAAAAATAGTTCGAGTAATGAAAAAAATTAATCCAGATGCACCGCATGAGGTGATGTTAACGCTTGATGCCAGTACAGGCCAAAATGCAGTGAGTCAAACCAAAATATTCAACGAAGCGGTTGGCATCAGTGGTATTAATGTAACAAAATTAGACGGAACGGCAAAAGGTGGTATTATTTTCTCATTAGCCGACCAATTCGGTATTCCCATCCGCTATATTGGGATCGGAGAGGGTATTGACGACCTTCGTCCATTTGAAGCTCAGCAGTTTGTTGATGCATTGTTTAGCCAGGATGTTACCGAGTAATAGTAAAGGATGTCAGGTTGATAAAATTTGAGCAGGTAAGCAAAACCTATCCCGGAGGCCAGCAAGCGTTGCGAAAAGTCGACTTTCATGTAGAGAAAGGTGAAATGGCGTTTTTAACAGGCCATTCAGGCGCAGGGAAAAGTACATTACTTAAGTTAATAAGTATTATGGAAAGGCCTACTGTGGGTAGAGTACTCGTCAATGGCCACAATTTAAGTTCGATAAAACGCAGAGAAATTGCCTATATTCGCCGAGATATAGGCATGATTTTTCAGAGCCATCAGTTGCTCATGGATAAAACAGTTTTTGATAATGTGTCATTACCCCTAGTTATCGAAGGCCATACCAGAAAAAATATTGCAAAGCGGGTTGACGCTGCGCTGGAAATGGTTGGCTTGCGTGATAAAGCTAAAAATATTCCAATCACATTGTCCGGCGGCGAACAACAACGCGTTGGTATTGCCAGAGCCGTAGTTAATCGTCCTCCGCTATTACTAGCCGATGAGCCCACTGGTAATCTTGACCCCAAGCTTTCTATGGAAATTATTAGGCTGTTTGAAGACTTTAATCAAGCTGGTGTGTCTGTGTTTATAGCGACCCACGATTTGGGTCTCATCGCGCGCATGAAATACCGTACGTTGACGCTTAAAAATGGGCAAATGATAACAGATGGTCTGAATGAGCAACCTAACCAAGGTTTGTATGTATGAGTCTATTGTTTAAAGGCCGTGCACAAGGTGCTGAGGCTATCAAAATTGGCGTTTTGCAATTGCTCATTATGTTTTTTACAGACCATTTGCGCCAAGCAGTAAATAGCCTCGGGGAACTATGGCGGTCGCCATTTGCCTCATTGATGACAATTGGTGTGTTAGGTTTCAGTATCACCTTACCCAGTACGCTCTACGTGCTAGTTAAAAATACCGAACAAATCAGTCAACAGTGGGAACAAGCATCAGAAATTTCATTGTTTTTAAGGACAGGAGTAACCGATGCCAGTGCTCAACAGCTATTAACGCGATTGCGATTATGGCCTGAAGTTGCCGAGGTCGCCTATATTAGTCCCGCGGAAGGCTTAAAAGAATTTCAAGTGTTGTCTGGGCTCGGTGACGCGTTGAATTACCTCGAAACAAATCCACTACCAGGCGTCGTCTTAGTTGTGCCTACCGTTAAGCATTCGAGCCCTACGTCGGCGGGTATGTTGCTAAACAAACTACGCAAAGAAAGAGAAGTTGAGATTGGTAAATTAGATATCGAATGGTTAGAACGTCTCTACGCACTTATCGGTATCGCAAAAGATCTAGTCACCCTGTTAGCGGTGCTGCTATTTTTTGCCGTGGTGCTGATAATAGGTAATACAATACGGCTTAATATTTTAAGTAAAAGAGATGAAATTGTGGTTATGAAACTGGTGGGAGCGACTGATGCTTTCATACAAAGACCCTTTTTATATACCGGTTTTTGGTACGGTTTCTTAGGTGGTATCATGGCTTGGGTAACCGTACTGTTGATTTTGTTATGGGTTGATTACAGCATGCAAGGTTTCATGGAAAAATATCAAGTCAGCTTTAATTTGACGGCGATGGACTTAAGTACGTTAATTGTAATGTTGTTGGTTTCTGTGAGTTTAGGGATAGCAGGGTCGCTCTTATCCGTGCAACGTCATGTGAAAGATATTGAACCACGTTAAGGGTATGTGTTTGGACGTGAATGTGGTGTTGTCTATTTAGCGTTGAGGCCTAGATTTTGGGAAGAAATCAGATAGTGCTTGACGCATTTCATTACTCCAACGAATGGCATCATTAAAAATGCCATGCAGTTCTTTCTGAGAAATATCTGACTTTGCAGCTTGTGTCATTATTTTTCCCCATAACCCGCTTTCAAACGCTCTCGCCGTTTCAAGATACTGTAAATAATTACCCTCAACGCCCTGTAGTGCCTGCTTTATATCTTCACTGATAGGTAGTTTTTCTAGAATCGTCGACATTTCGCCATCTAAAATAGTATCTAGCAGCGAAAACAAGCCAACAATGAATGCCGACATCGCTTTTTTCTTGCCATGCTTATGAATTTCAAAGAGCTCACAAAACTTTGCTCTAACCACTGATACTTGAAGTAACTCAACAGGCTTCTCGTCATTTAGACTGGCAAGGGATAGCAGTGCAATGAATTTTTTGACTTCAACTTCACCAAGATAATGCAAGGCATGACGCAGCGATGTTATTTTTTCGCGTTTATTGATCATTGGGTTATTAATAAAGCGCAGTAATAAATACGACAGTGCCGCATCACGTTCAATAATGGAAACTACTTTTTCTAAGTCAAATTGAGAAGTTGCACTGTGCGACATCAACTCCAACAAGATGAGTTTAGAGGAAGGTAAGGATTTCGCCGTTTTGGTATTAGGTTGAGTAAAAAAGTAGCCTTGGAAATAATCAAAACCTAAGTCAAGGCACATGGCAAATTGGTCCAGTGTGGAAACTTGCTCCGCGACCAGTTGAATACCTGAATCGGCTAAAGTGGGGATGTGTTTCTCGAGCATTTGTGGACTGATTTTATTTATATCAACCTTAACAATATCAATATAAGGATATGGCGCTAACACAGCTGATTGTAGACGATTGTCATTCAGTGCAATTTGATACCCAGACTTCTTAAGAGACTCACAGGCATCCATTAAGCTGGTATTGACCGCCGGATTTTGGGTCAACTCAACGATGATCTTGTCTGCCGTAAGCTCTGCTGGAAATCGGTTAATTATGGTTTCTGGTAGAAAATTGATAAAAGCACGTTGATTGCCCGAAATGTCATCGATACCCAATGTATTGAATCTCGAATTGATTAACTCTGACTTTTTTGGTTCATGTTCAGGGTATGCGCCATTGGCACCATCTCTGAATAAAAGTTCGTAGGCAAATAGATCTTGGTCTTTGTCCAAGATTGGCTGGCGAGCAATAAATGCAAACATCTCTACTTCCTTTCTTAGGTTTTAGCTAATTGAATCATTCATATTTTGAGCCCAATGCATCGCTTCATAATACAGCGTGTACAAACGCTCACCGGTAAGCTCAAACTGAAGTGCGATGTAATCTATCTCGTCCCAATTAGCTTCCTCAAACGCAAAACAAGCTCGCATTTGCAGGCCCAACGTTGAATCGATGTTCTTTTTACACAAGGCGTCGCGTAATTCTTGACCAACCGGAAGCTTTCCAACTAAATTTTCCATGGTTTGGTCGAGTAACGCGTCAAGCATTGAAAATAAGCCCAATATAAAGCTGGTTGGCGGATTCTCGGGTAATTCTAGTTCAATTGACATAAGAGAGCAAAAACGTGCTCTAACTAAGGATTGAATGAGCAGTTCAGTGGGTTTTTCGCCGCGCATATTTGCGAGTGCAAGCAGGGCGATAAACTTCTTAATTTCAACATGGCCCATATAATTAATGGCGTGTTGCAGCGATTCAATTTTTTGCCGTTTATTAATCATTGGATTATTGATAAAGCGCATCAACTTGTAAGCTAGACCAACATCCTTTTCAATAACCTTGATGACTTCTGCAGTATCAAAATTAGGTGAATTACTTAAACTAACAAGTTTGGTGACTGAATTCAGTGAGGCATTCAAATCACGATGTCGGATCATCTCTGGTCGAGCTAAAAAATAACCTTGAAAGAGCTTCACTCCCATTGCTTTGAATCGTTCAAACTGTTCATGAGTTTCTACTTTTTCAGCAATAATCCTAATGCCTTGGGCATTTAGTATTTGAATTTTCGCTATTGCAGCAGCGCCTTGCTTCTCTATTTCCTCAACTTCAACCTTGATAAAGTCGATAAAAGGAAGAAATACATCCCAGCGCGGAGCAAAATCGTAATCATCAAGTGCGAGTTGATAACCAAGGTCGCGAATGTGTTTGCAGGCTTGCACTAGCTCATCGTTAACTTCAACAGTTTCGACTATCTCAATTACAACGCATGATGGGTCGAGCGTTGAGGGAAATCGGTATAAGAGCGTGTCTTGATGAAAATTGATGAAGGCAGGCTTTTTGAAGGTAATATCTTCAATACCTACAGTCAGATGACTGTTAGCAATCATGCTACTAGTGGCCTCGTCCGGAGACATGTCAGGGAAACAATTACTATCACCATTCCTGAATAATAACTCATACGCGAATACACGTTTTTCAACATTATAAATAGCTTGCCTTGCAACATATGAAAACATTAATTAACTGCTCAAAGAAGGAAGCAATAATAAAAATAAATTGCTTGTTTTATGATCGTTTTACGAATTTAGCATATAATAATAAAGTGTAATCATTTAATTAGAAAGAAAATCGCTTAAAGACACTTTTTTATTACTTGGGGCTTGAGTTTTGACTAAGAATCCTCATATACGCTCTAATAATTTAGTCGAACTTTTGTTCTAGTGCGATGTCTACATACGGTGTGCACAAAATTGTGTGTTACAATGCCGATGAGTACACAGTGAAATCAGCAGCACTGAAAGTAATTTTGTAGAATGAAGTAACGAGGTAAAAATGAGTACAAAAATGCAAACATTAGCATTAAGCGTTCCGCGAATTGGCAGTATCGAAAGCTATGTTCAAGCGGTTAGTCGCATTAATATGCTAACAGCAGACGAAGAAAATTCCTTAGCCGTGCGCTTATTTGACGAGGGTGACCTTGAAGCTGCGCGCAAATTAGTTATGTCTCACCTGCGATTTGTCGTGCATGTTGCAAAGTCTTATGCTGGTTACGGTTTGCCACAAGCGGACCTAATTCAAGAAGGCAATATTGGTCTAATGAAGGCGGTTAAGCGCTTTGATCCTAATGTTGGCGTACGCTTGGTATCGTTTGCTGTGCACTGGATAAAAGCAGAAATCCATGAATTCGTATTGAAAAATTGGCGTATCGTAAAAGTTGCAACAACGAAAGCGCAACGTAAATTATTTTTTAACCTTCGAAAAGCCAAAAAGCGTTTGGGTTGGTTTACGCACGAAGAAGTACAAAAAGTCGCCGAAGAGCTTGGTGTTAGTACCAAGGAAGTATTGCAGATGGAAGCTCGCATGAGCAGCCACGATGCATCGTTTGATTTATCAGCTGACGATGATGAGTCAAGCACGTTTGCGCCAGCTCAATATCTAGAGGATAAATCGACTGACGTTGAAATGGACGTTATCAACACCGCTCATGATCAAAATGCATCGAAAAGTTTGCACTCAGCGATCAAAACGCTAGATGCAAGAAGTCAGCACATTATTGAAACGCGTTGGTTGTCGGATGATAAAATGACGCTACAAGACTTGGCTGATGAGTATCAAGTATCGGCTGAACGTGTTCGTCAAATCGAAAAGAACGCAATGAAAAAGCTACAAGCAGCGATGGCTTAAGTAGATATTTTTGCGGTTTGTTGTGTCGTTATTTGCTAGAAATACCTAAAAAGTGCCCATGGAAACATGCGCATTTTTTTTTGTTTAACACTATCGCTTTTACATAAGCGACATAATTAATCTAAAAAACGCACCTATAAAAAGGATTTTAGATATGCAAAAAATAACTAAGCTAGTTGAGTTGCCCAGTTTGCTCTTGGGCCGTTTTTTACTGGGAGCTTATTTTATTATACCAGGTGTTCAAAAAATCACGCAATACGAATTCATGATGCAATACATGTCTAGACACAGTGTGCCATTTATTGACGTATTACTTCCGGTCACTATCATATTGCAAATTTTGTTAGGTTTGGTTGTTATTTTCGGTTTTAAAACCAAGCTGTCTGCATTCTTATTGGCTGCAATAACACTGCTAATTAGCATGTATATGCACAATTTCTGGGATCTGCCTGAGGGTTCAGATGTGGTCCATGAAACCCAAAATTTCTTCAAAAATATGGCAATTATGGCGGGCTTATTAGTATTGTCTGCAAGAGGCGCTGGTGAATTTAGCATAGATAATTGGCGCTCTCAGCGTAAGCTCAATTTAGCTTAGCGCTGAGGGTAGCGCTGTTTGCCAATAGTTAAAGCAATTGTGCTGCTAGTTTAATTATTCGTCTTTTATAGGTGGAATAACCCAGTATTTTCCGGTAAAACGTGCTACCGAAGTGTCACCATCATGAATATCAACAGTGAGTTCAATTGGGCACTTTTTATTTTCTTTTAGTAAATCAAAACGGGCTTTTACTGACTCAATATTACAAATAGCACGAGGACGAATTGTAATCGGCCTATGATAGTGAATATTGCCCTCACCGAGCACAATCTCTCCCGTTAAATGTTTTTGTTTAAGCTGTAAGAATATCATTCCCCAACCGGTTAGAGTTGCTTGCGAAAAGATACTGCCAGCAAACATTGAACCGTGCAGATTAATATTTTTATTTAACGATGCTCTCGTTTCTATTGTACGTTCAGTATACTGATATAACTTGATACCCATGTGTTCTGTAATCGGAATTTTTTCATGCCAGGTATCTTGTAATTCTTTACACCACTGCGGATGCAATATGAGTACATTGTTGTCCACTAGTATCTTGAACATGTGCTTGCGTTTTAGTTTACCAAGCTCTGTTGGTGCTTTGCTTTCGACTTCAAAACCACATGCAGAAAAAAATGATATTGAGGTTTCACGAGAATTTGTAACAGCTCTCATTGCGCCTAGATCACGAGCGACCACTTCCAATGCACCTAGTATGATTTGCCCAACTCCTTTGCGGCGGTATTTCTTATCAACCGCTATATGCCTAATTTGCGCCTCTTCCCCTGAGTTTAAATGTATCCTACCGCAAGCAACAATATCGCCAGACGGACTCAAAACAACTCTATGCTCGCTGACTGTCTCGTATTCATCTTTCTCAGAACCGGGAGGAAAGCCCCATTGCTCACGAAGCCACTGCCATCTAAAATGGAAATAGTCATTGAGTTCTTGTTCTGATCTAGGTGTTGATATAGTAAACAATAGCTAACCTCGTTCGTCGTTTCGCGTTGACGTCGTCTTTTGGTAATCGTGCAGTGTATCTTGAATGGCGCACGGTTGACTAGTGGCTAGTAGGCTTTTGCGCTTCGATAGTAAATGTATGGGTGATGTTCGCTCTATGTTTCAATCCAAAAAGTTACAGGCCCGTCATTTATTAATGATACAGCCATATCTGCACCGAAGACGCCTGTTTGGCACTCACGGAATTCAGTTGCAACATGTTTAATAAATGCCTGATAGATTAACTCCCCGTGTGCTGGCGTTGCACCTTTCGAAAAGCCGGGTCTGTTGCCTTTTGTGGTATCGGCGACTAAGGTAAATTGGGATACCACCAACAATTCGCCGTTGATGTCAAAAAGGCTTTTATTCATTTTACCCGCAGCATCAGTAAATATTCGATAATTGAAAACCTTACGAGCCATTTTTTGGATCTGTAATGCACTATCATCTTTTTCAACGCCAAGTAAAAGAACAATACCAGTGCCAATGTTCGCGACTATTTCTCCATCTATACGAACGGATGCTGATGTTACTCTCTGAATCAGGCCTTTCAAAAATCATCACCTATTTCAAACATTTCATTCATTATATTAATCAGCTCCTTGGCAATGCCTACTTCAGACATACTGTGACCCGCATTATTAACGATTTTTAGCGTAGATTGAGGCAGTGCTTTGTGGACACAATAAGCGGCTTCTAATTTGCAAACCATGTCATATCGCCCGTGGACGATATGACATGGTACATCTATAATTTTTGTAATATTGTCCAATATGTAGTTTTCTTCAATAAAGCATTTATTGAGAAGATAGTGGCACTCTAGTAGTGCTAAGCTTTTTATTTGCTTATCAGCACTAAAATCACTCATCATCACATTTGGCGCAGAAAGTCGGGAGATGCATCCCTCCCAATCAAACCACGATTTTAACGCTGAGAGACTAATGTTAGGATCATTATTTTGGAATAAACTAATAAATTGTTTGCACACCGCATCAGCTGACGAAGAGTCAATAATATGTTTTGAAAATTTTTCGTATGCCTCTGGGTAGACTTGTGCCGCGCCGCCTGATGGCAGTAAAAACCAGTCTGCGTCTTCTTTACGTGCAAGGAATACGCCGCGTAAAACTATTGAGATAACAAATTCAGGGTATTTAATCGTGTAAAGTAAGGCTAGGGTTGAGCCCCATGATCCGCCGAACACCACCCATTTATCAATACCCAACTGTTGGCGAACAGCCTCAAAATCGCAAAGTAGCAACTGAGTCGTATTGTTATTGGTATCTCCAAATGGAATAGAGCGTCCACACCCTCTCTGCTCAACACCAATGACATGGTATTTTTTCGGATTGAAGGGCCATTGATAGTTTTCGCATAAACCAGCACCTGGGCCACCGTGCATGTATATTACAGGGATGCCTTTGGGGTTACCGCTTTGCTCAATGTACAGTTCATGTCCATCTGAAACTTCGATAGTTTGATGCTGATAAACAACGTTAGTGTGAAAATTTGGGCTAATATCCCGCAATGGACTACGCTCTATAAATTGATATTTTGAAACATAAAAAACGCTACGAAAGTCGACATTCTCTTTTTGCTTTTTAAACAAAATGTAAACTGTTATTGGTAAAATCTAAATCTCATAATACGATTTTAAAGGTCTTTAAGTCAATTTAATGGCGTTTGTTTAATTAGTGTATTGACTACAATTGACAGTAGCGTCACCCACGCGGTTCCACCTGTGTCATTAGTCGATCGTGTAGAGGACACTGAAAACACCCAAAAAGAAGCGTAAGCGTTCTTCTATTCGGCTTCTACTGCATCAATATCAATGCCCATTTCTCGCATGATTTCTCTTGCCGACGCTGGAATCCGATTCGTATTATCTTTTTTCAGATCACTATCATAAGGCAACGGCTGGCCTGTAAATGCATGCAAAAATGCTTCACACAACAATTCTGAATTAGTGGCATGACGCAGATTGTTCACTTGGCGTCGGGTGCGTTCATCCGTAAGCACTTTTAATACATTAATTGGAATTGAAACTGTGACCTTCTTAACTTGCTCGTTTTTTTTGCCATGCTCTGCATACGGGTGTATATATTTACCATTCCACTGTGCCATGTGAATCCTTGTTGTTTTAGTTATTTCAAAATTCTAACCCGTATAGGAAAAATATCAATCTAGAAGTGTAAACTTCTTGACGTCTAAGCGTATAAAACGTATTTTAGACGTCTAAACGTCCAAAATAAGCAGTAAAACAATGGTTTCATATGCCCAAGGCATCGATGCATTAAATCAATCTCTATCAGAATTGAAAGATATAGATGTTTCCTTTGAATTTTTTCCTCCAAATTCAGAGGCAATGGAAAATACATTATGGAAGTCTGTTGAACGCCTCGCTCCGCTAAAACCAAAATATATGTCTGTTACTTATGGAGCGAATAGTGGTGAAAGAGACAGAACCCACTCGGTAGTTAAACGAATTTATAAAGAAACCGGGGTTTCAACCGCACCACATTTGACGTGTGTGGATGCAACACCCGATGAGCTTAAGTTAATTGCAAAGGACTATTGGGATTGCGGAATTCGACGCATAGTGGCTTTGCGCGGCGATTTGCCACCAGGTATCCATAAAACTGACATGTATGCTAGTGATCTGGTGACGTTATTGAAAGACGTTGCTGATTTTGACATCTCTGTTGCTGCGTATCCAGAAAAACATCCAGAAGCACCGAATGCACAATTTGACCTATTGAATTTAAAACGTAAAGCAGAAGCGGGTGCAAATGAGGCGATTACTCAGTTTTTCTTTGATACCAGCGTTTTTTTGCGTTTCAGAGATAGAGCTGCGGCTGCTGGTATCGATTTAGATATTGTACCAGGTATTCTTCCTGTAACGAATTACCAAACACTGCAGCGATTTGCCGGATTCACCAACGTGCACGTGCCTAACTGGTTACATAAAATGTATGATGGTTTACACGCCGACGACCAAGCGACCAGAAATTTGATGGGTGCAAATATTGCCATGGATATGGTTAAAGTATTAGCCAAAGAAGGCGTGAAGCACTTTCACTTTTATACATTGAACCGCTGTGAATTAAGTTATGCAATTTGTCATATGTTAGGTTTGCGTAGTCAAAAATAAGCGTTTTTATTAAGCACCCGTATAAGATAGGTTTAAGTTCAATGCTGTTAGAGGTAAGCTAATGGTCTTACGGTGCCTCTTCTATCTTTCATTTTGAACTATTAAAAGACGCTACTAGCAGCAACAAGTGGAGCTTGCTGAGTTGAATTTATCCAATAATATCACTAAAAAAGTAAGTTATTATCAACCGCTAATAATTGATGTTGGTAAGGCTTTTATCGAACATATGCGTTCTGAGCGGATTACTATTTCAGCGGGGCACTTGGCTTACGTTTCTTTGCTTTCACTGGTTCCTGTTATCATGGTTTTTTTCATGATTATGTCAGCCTTTCCAGCATTTGCTGAAGTTAGAGGTCAACTAGAAAACTTTATATTTAGCAACTTTGTGCCTACGGCCGGCGATGTAGTGCAAGATTATGTGGCTGAATTTGTGGCCAATGCATCGGGTATGGGCGCTATTAGTATTGTCTCACTATTACTAGTAGCGCTGCTATTGATATCCAATATCGATAAAACCTTTAACCATATATGGCGAACACAAGCCCAACGTCCGCTCATTTATACCTTTGCGATTTATTGGATGGTTATCACCCTAGGTCCGTTTTTAATAGGCTCTAGCATAGTAGTCAGTTCTTACCTTGCGGGGCTTGCCAATTTTGCCGAAGAATACACTCCAGGACTGGGAACCTTCTTTCTCAAGCTGGTGCCCAGTTTTGCTGCTATCGGTGCGTTCTTAATCTTATACATGATAGTCCCTAATCGAACGGTAAGAGCAAAATATGCATTTTGCGGTGCCCTATTAGCCACAGTATTGTTTGAGTTATCTAAGAAGGGCTTCGCGCTGTATGTGACCAGTTTTCCATCATATCAGGTCATCTATGGCGCACTGGCTGTCATTCCTATTCTTTTTGTTTGGGTATACTTGAGTTGGGTTGTGGTTTTATTAGGAGCCGTCTTTACGTATAGCATCACAGTGACTTGTGAAGCTCGTGATGAATTAGCCGAGAAAGAAAGCAAAGGCGAACGAAGTAATAGTGGCAAAAATAGTGGTAAAAATAGTGGCAAGAATAATGACAACGAAGCCGCCAAGGGCAGCGTTGTGCTGTCATCCGAGGGTCTAGCGCATAGCGATAGCAAGCTAAAAAACACCGCAGAAATTAAATGAATACAATGTATTCGTCATTTGACAAGGGACACTATGCGTAAAACTATTTTTCAAGTGCTGATAGGGATTAATTTATTTGTTGATCTGATTTCTCTCCTTGTTCCCCTTATGGCTTGGCTTTTGATTATTCCACAAACCTCACTTGCATCACGTTTACACGACTTGCTAACAATCGCTTAGGCCTGTAAATGCTCAAATTTTTCAGCTAATTGTGCTGCCGTTTCTTTGCGTTTTGGATTAACTTCAATGCATTCTGTGGGGCAAACATCAATGCAGCTTGGCTGATCATAATGACCAACGCATTCGGTGCACTTGTCAGCATTAATTTCGTAAATTTCAGCGCCCATTGTAATCGCTCCGTTTGGGCATTCTTCGACGCACAAGTCACAGTTGATGCATTCTTCAGTAATAAAAAGTGCCAAAACAATGTGCCTCGGTTGAATAGATCAATGGATAACGTCGACTCATTGATAAATAGTATGAAAAGGAGTAATACCCAAAAAATAGCAGGTAACAGAAATTCTGCAATAAGCACTTAATTGATCATTGATCCGGCTCAATAAATTAGTCAATTTAATCCACAAAAGCGGTTTCTAAGATATGTTGAGTGAAATTTTTGCGTAAATAGAAGCCCCTTGGCCGTGTTTTTATCAACTGCCCATCTTCACCAATCGCCTCTGTAACGGATGCACCATTGGCGGCTTTGGGACGAAGTTGCAAATAACTTCCCACGGTTGCGTCTATGCGCTCCACTTGACCTAAGCTAATCATGTCCATCAATTCTTCCCAGTCATGCTGCAATTGCGCGTTTTGTTGCGCGCTAGGTTGCCACAAAATAGGGGATCCTACGATACGCTCACTCGGTGGTATTTCTCTTTCACCTTGCACGGGTAACCACAATACACACTGTAATTTATTGCGTACGTTACAATTTTCCCAATTTACGCCAGTGTTGTTAGTGAGCGGTGCATAACAGACATAGGTAGTTTCAAGTGGCTTATTTTCATATGACAGAGGTAGTGTTTTCAATTCAACACCTAGTTCAGGGAAATCTTGCTCAGGCTTCGACCCCGCACTTGCCCCCAGCCAAAGTTCGATTAACTGTCCGGTCCAACCTTTCTGAATTTTGAAATTAACCGGTATCTCTATATTCGCTGCTCTCGCTAAGTCACCCAGGGTATGGCCTGCTAAAGCGTGCGCTCGTTGCATAAGGTCCTCAATGGATGAAGGAGGATTCGGTGGTGTTTGTATTGATTGCATGGACTTAAGGCTTCACTTATTAAATAATTAACGCTATTGCTTTGCATAATCCCTAGTTTATGGAAGAATGGCAGAATATAAAAGTATAAATGCGCTGGGTAGTCTAAGTGATTGATGCCGAAGGATTCCGCGCGAATGTTGGCATTATTATATGCAATAAAATGGGTCAAGTATTTTGGGCTCGTCGATATGGTCAACATTCATGGCAGTTCCCACAAGGCGGAATTGACCAAGGGGAAACTGCTGAACAGGCAATGTATAGGGAACTTCACGAGGAAGTGGGGTTGCTTGAGAAAGACGTAAGTATAGTTGGGGTGACCCGAAACTGGCTTCGTTATAAATTGCCTAAACGCCTTGTAAGAAAGGGATCTAACCCTGTATGTATTGGCCAAAAACAGAAATGGTTTTTGCTCACTCTAAAATGTGATGAAAAAGATGTCGATCTTTTACAGTCAGGGCATCCTGAATTTGATGATTGGCGTTGGGTTAGTTACTGGTACCCAATACGCAATGTGGTATCGTTTAAACGCGATGTTTATAGAAAAGTCATGAAAGAGTTTGCGCCTGCAGTATTGCCTGCACCAAAGCCTCATTCTCATTTGCCTAATAACAACCGAAAAAACAAACGGCGTCGCCCAAGACCGCAAACATAGCCCAAGGCAGTTGATGTTTGAAGTTTGCTTTACTCGTTTTGTTAACCGCAATGGAGCCTAATGCATGCTAACAACCCTGAAAAGAATAGTTCAAGAAGTAAACCAAATTCCAGGTCTGGAGCCTGCTTTGGCTCGCCTCGCTATGTTGGTTAGAGAAACAATGAAAGTGGATTCTTGTTCTATTTACTTGGCCGATTATAAGAATCAAGTACTTGTTTTGAAAGCCACTGATGGACTTGATAAAACGGCGATTAATCAGGTTAAGATAGGCTTCAATGAAGGTCTGATCGGTTTAGTTGGTCAAAGAGAAGAACCACTCAATATCGAAAATGCGCCTCTGCACCCCCGCTTTAAACACTATCCTGAGGTCAATGAAGACGCCTTTTTTGCATTCATAGGCACACCAATAATCCATCAGCGTAAGTTGTTGGGTGTTATGTCGATGCAGCAAAAATCTATTCGACGTTTTAGCGAAGATGAAGAAGCTTTTTTAGTGACTCTGGCTACGCAAATTGGACTCGAGATTGCGAATGCCGAAATTCGTGGCGTTCTGGATGTTAACTCTGAAACAACTATTGATACCCATAAAAGTATCAATGGCGTGCCTGGCGCCCCTGGCTTGGCCTTAGGTCAGGCTGTTGTGTTAAATATGAAGCATGAGCTAAGTCAACTCATCGTTCGTAAAACGACCGATCAACAAAAAGAAGTAGAGCGCTACCGACAAGCTGTTGAGCTTACCAGAACTCAAGTTGCCAGCTTGTCGGATAATCTCGGCGACAGCCTACCCGAAGACGTAAAAGCAATATTTCAGCTGTATGAGCAACTACTTGACGCTAATAGCCTGGGGCGAGAAGTAGAACAAAAAATTCGTGAATGTTGGGACGCAGCATCTTCATTGAAATTAGTTGTGGATAGTTACGCTGCGCGATTTGCAGCGATGGAAGACCCGTATATGCAAGAACGGGCGGTTGATATAATTGACTTGTCTAATCGTATATTGCATAACATTATGAATGGGTCAGGCTCACCCATAAACACCGATACAAACATACCGCAGAATGCCATTCTTGTTGCTCGTGAAGTATCAGCGCCGATGCTAGCTGAATTTCCTGCTGGAAAATTAAAAGCAATAGTGTCGATTCAAGGTTCCAACAACTCGCATGCCGCCATTTTAGCGCGTGCCATGGGCGTGCCCGCTGTCATGGGTTTAGGAGGTGTTCCGCTTAGCTTGTTGAATCATCAAGAATTGTTCGTTGATGGTTATTCAGGACAGGTTGTTTTAGCCCCAGAAGAGTATGCTCGGACTGAATTTCTGCAGTTGATTGCTGAAGAGGAGGCGCTGCATCAACGTATTGAAAGTGAAGCGGAGCAACCGGCTAAAACCGAAGATGGCTGTGAAATGACATTATTGGTGAATGCAGGCCTTTCCGCTAATTTAGAAATGGAGCAAAACAAACAGGGTGCTGGAGTCGGTTTATACCGAACTGAAATTCCCTTTATGTTGCGCGAACGTTTTCCGTCTGAGCAGGAGCAATTTGAGCTTTATCATAGTTTGTTGAGTGCGCATCCGGATAAAGAAATGACTATGCGTACACTAGACGTTGGAGGTGACAAGCCTCTATCTTACTTTCCTATATCAGAAGAAAATCCTTTTTTAGGCTGGCGTGGTATTCGTCTGACGCTAGATCATCCAGAAATTTTTCTGGTGCAGGTTAGAGCAATGCTACGCGCTAGTATAGGCTTAACTAATTTGCATATTTTGTTACCTATGGTGTCGACTATTAGCGAAATTGATGAAGCAAATAGACTTATCAAGCAAGCTTTCCATGAAGTAAAAGAAGAAGCGGTCAAGACTAATAAGGTGTTGTTCAAACCCGCCATAGGCGTCATGTTAGAAGTTCCTGCAGTCATCTTTCAGTTAGAACAGATTGCAAAAAAAGTTGATTTCTTTTCAGTCGGTACAAACGATTTAACTCAATATCTTCTGGCGGTTGACCGTAACAATTCCCGTGTCGCTCAACTATATTCAAGCTACCATCCGTCGGTATTAATTGCCCTCAATCAAATTGTGCAAACATCTAACTTTTGTAAAATCCCAGTGACTGTTTGTGGTGAATTAGCTGGCGAACCGAGCGGCGCATTGATTCTGATTGCCATGGGGTATCGTAAATTGAGTATGAATGCACATAGCCTGCGTAAGATCAATTGGGTTATTCGCAATGTTGCTATTTGTGAACTCGAGGCATTGTTACCTCAAATATTATCATGTTCTGGTCCAGACCAAGTCAAAGAGATTGTCGATCAATATCTTGAAATAAGAGGGCTCGGCGGACTCGTAAGAGCGGGGTCTTGAATTTTTTATTACGTATCACCCTTGTCTGTATAATGAGCAAAATGTAAATGGATCCAAATCTCGAAATATTTTTATTGTGCGTAATGTTGGGTTCTATCGTGGGCGTATTTGCCGGTTTACTCGGTATTGGTGGTGGCTTATTAATCGTTCCTGCCATGGTCTTTTTACTGCATTTTTTTCTACAAATAGATATTGAAATTGGAATGCCAATTGCGATAGCAACCTCTCTATCTACGGTTATTATGACCGGACTATCCTCAGCACGTAGCCATTATAAACTAGGTAACTTAGACAAACGAATTATTACCTATTGTGGTTTTGGCATCGCTATTGGTGCGACTCTGGGTGCGCAGTTTGCTAGTTTTATCTCAGGTGTTTTATTGCAGCGTATTTTTGCTGTGTTAGTTATTTTAATTGCACTACAAATGGTGTTTGGTTCCCGAAAAACCTCACAGCATACAATCGGTAAACCCGGGCTTAGTGGAATAGGTTGCACCAGCGGTTTTATTTGTGCGCTAATGGGCATTGGTGGTGGCGCATTAATCGTTCCAGCACTACTGTGGTTTCAGGTAAATATTCGAAAAGCCATTGGCTGCGCCGCTTTTAGCGGCATTATAGTTGCGGTTTTTGGTACATTGAATTTTGTCATTATGGGCTGGAAAAATCCGGATTTACCTGAATGGTCTTTAGGCTATGTTTATTTGCCTGCTACCTTCGGGATTATTGCAACGTCGATGCTAACCGCGCCAATTGGTGTTAAACTCGGACAAAAATTAGATACTGCTAAATTGAAGAAAGTTTTTGCGGCTTTCTTGGTCTTAGTAAGCATACGTATGATCATAGGAATTGAGTAATACATGAGCATCTCAGCACAAAATATCCCTGCGCATTTAGATTTTCCAACGATAAACGCTGTTATTTTCGAAATTGGCCCACTTGCACTGCGCTGGTACGGCGTTATGTATTTAATTGGCTTTTTAGCTGCGTTTTGGCTCGCCAACAGGCGACTTTCACGCACTGATTGGAGTAAAGAGCAGCTCAGCGATTTGCTATTTTGGGGCTTTATGGGTGTTGTAATAGGCGGCCGTATTGGTTATGTACTGTTTTATAATTTTAGCGTTTTTGTTGATAACCCGCTCTATCTCTTCCGTATTTGGGAAGGCGGCATGTCCTTCCACGGCGGCTGCTTAGGAGTTATTGTTGCTGCGTTTTGGTTTTCTAGAAAACAAGGTTGGCCATTTTTACGCGTGGGTGATTTTATTGCCCCATTAGTGCCCATTGGTTTGGGCGCAGGGCGTATTGGCAACTTTATCAATGGTGAGCTGTGGGGCCGGACTACTGACGTGCCTTGGGCATTCGTGTTCCCTGGTGCCGGTGCCATGCCGCGTCACCCATCACAGCTTTATGAATTTGCACTGGAAGGTGTTCTATTATTTGTGATTTTGTGGCTCTATTCAGCTAAACCGCGTCCGGTTGGTTCGGTAGGAGGCTTGTTCTTATTAGGTTACGGTACTTTTAGGTTTTTTGTTGAGTATTTCCGTGAACCAGACGCTCATCTTGATTTGAATGCGCTTGGATTATCGCAAGGACAAATGTTATGTATACCAATGATATTAGCTGGTGCAGCATTGATTGCGTATGCTGTTAAAAAAGGTCAAAAAACCTAATTCACACTTAGTAAAAGTAATGTTGGGTGTTAAATTAAAGGTAAGGAATTGTCATCATGAGTCAGTATGAACAGCTATGTCAGCGCATTGTCAATGAAGGGACTTGGTTAACCAATGAACGCACAGGGCAAAAGTGTTTGACAGTTATTAATGCTGAGCTTGAATATGATGTTGAAAATAAGTCTTTCCCACTTATAACAACGCGCAAAAGCTTTTATAAGGCGGCTATTGCTGAGTTACTTGGCTATTTACGTGGTTATCAAAGCGCGGCTGAGTTCCGTTTAATTGGTTGCAACACTTGGAATGCAAATGCAAACGAAAATCAAGCTTGGCTAGCGAACCCGCATCGCAGGGGTAAGGATGACATGGGTCGAGTTTACGGGGTTCAAGGCAGAACTTGGCAAAAGCCAGATGGATCAACATTGGATCAATTGGCGAAAGTTATCGATAACTTGTCCAAAGGTATCGATGATCGCGGCGAAATTGTTACATTCTATAATCCGGGTGAATTTGACCTTGGCTGTTTGCGCCCATGCATGCACACACATACATTTTCACTATTAGGCAAGGATTTGTATCTAACTAGCTATCAACGTTCTTGTGATGTTCCTTTAGGCTTAAATTTCAATCAAATTCAGGTGTACATTATGCTCGCCTTGGTAGCCCAAATTACGGGGACTAATCCAAAAAAAGCGTACCACAAAATCGTTAATGCTCATATTTATGAGAACCAATTCGAATTGATGAGAAATGTGCAGCTGACTCGAACGCCATTTCCTAACCCTAGCTTGACGATCAATCCTAAAATCACGTCACTGACAGATTTGGAAACATGGGTAACCACCGACGACTTTGTAGTTGAAGGTTATGAGCACCACGATGCCATTGTCTACCCTTTTTCTGTCTAAAACTTTATAATAAATTAATATTTCGTTAGCTGAACACCGCTAACAAGCTCTTGATATCGCCATATTAATTTTGACTGCCTTAGGGGCGTATACCGACAACATCTAATGGACATAAACCTTGCCCTTCTAAACACAAAATACACATCAATAATTGAGTTTTAATACAATCGTCGTTGCGTATTAATGGTTCCTCCCAATAATGAGTTTGGTGCAATACGTGCCAAAATATTCTTTCTTTATGACTATACGCTTGTGACTGTGGGTTTTTTACTTGTGACCATTCTTCAAACGTGTCCCACAAAAAGCATTCGAGCTCCGCATAGGGAAGTTCGTCTTGCCAGTAAGAACGCATGTAAAAAGCAAGTTGTTTTGCCTTGCGATCGATAAAATGTTGAACCAACAAAGTAATCTACCAACGTAGTTATATTAGGGTATGTATAAAGTATAGGTAGTGAAAATAAATTCGTGGAGCCACAACTTAGGTGAATACTTAAGTCACTGTATAATATAGATATATAGAAAGGATTAAAATATCGAAAGAAGCATCACCAACCTAAATAAGTTGTCCAACCCTTAATTTGGCGGGCAATGTACTGCATTTGTATCTGGTCCAAAGGTTGACCAATAATATCCGCTTGTCGATACACTTCTTTGAGTTCGGTCCTTGCTTTGATTCTTCGTTTCCGCTCAGTTTGTTTGCTCCAACTATTGTCCCATTGACTGACTAGGTCCAGAACGGGTATCGGGGTTTGTGCAATGATCATCGGTAATTTATTATTCAATTTACGGATCGGCCAATACGGATTATTAATCACAAGTGTATCAATTTGCTGCATCAGCGTGTCACGATCAGAAACTAGCTTGGCAATAGTTGCTGCTGTAATCCCCTGAGTAACCACAATACGATGTCCCATTGTCGTTCTCATGTGCGTGAGGGTGGCAGCAAGATAGGCTTCTACTTCTTGCGAATAAACAATCAATGCAGCTTCACTTGCTGCAGATACAGCGGAGCTGCTATTTATGCTATGTGTTACTGTACCTTTGCTTTTTTCACTGATTGAATTCTTTAATGCTTGTTCTGCAGCGGCGATTGTAACATCGTCCGCATTGGCCTCTTGGGTATCGTTGATGACTTGGGCATCGCTACTCTCAATGGGGACCACCATATTAGAAACAAGGCTTAAGCCTAAAGATGGCATAACCACTGTAGTCCAGCCAATTGAGGGTAAGTATTTAGCAACATGAGAGAGTGAATCTTGTCTACCTAAGGGCATATTGGCGTCACCAATAATAAGGACGACGCCCTTGGTGATAGGCTGCTCTGATAATGATATTAAAATGGGCACTTTATTGTCACCCACATCGATAAGCGTAAATTGGTCGCTGTGTAATTGATATTGCATGTCTGCACTTGTTACTTCGGTAAAAGACGCCGATTGTGCCGCAACGCTAAGTGAAAGCATGCTACTTAGCAATACAAAGCCAACTAAGAATGAAGCGATAGCATGTTTTAGAGTTGTTAGCATAGCCAGAGATTAGTATTTGTTAACGCGTGATAGTGACTTTATCGGCTTATTGACTAGATGCTTAAGATACATTGCTGATTTGTTTTAGGATAAAAAAAAGCAGCCTAAGGGCTGCTTTTAGTTTTTAGGTTTGCACACTCTAATTATTTTAGAACTCGAACGACACTGACGCGCCAAATAATCTAGGTTGGTTCGGATAAGCATTGAAACTGCCGCTTTGAATTGGTGGTGGAAATGCAGATAAGTAATACTCATCGTTGTTCAAATTACGCACATAAATTTGAAAGCTAAGGCCATTTTCCATAGTTAAACCAGCACTTGCATTTATTGTGCTCACAGCGCGGGTGATTTCTGGTGGTACGTTTGCTACCAACCCTACTTCACTTTCGTATTGATAGTCTGTGCGAATGTAACCGAACATGCCATTGTCAAATTCGAAGTTATACGTAATTCCCGCATTTAACGTACGCTCAGAAATACCCAGTGGTTTCTCTCCAGATAAGTCTATGGGGCCATTTAAGCCTGATGCACCTATAAACGAATCATAAATTGGATCCAGTAACATACCCGCTATAGTAATATCGACGCTATCACTAACATTAAAGGTTGAATCAAATTCCACCCCTTTAGTCGATTGTTGACCCGCATTCGCTAATACAAAGCCCGTTCCAACAAACGTACTTGATTGGAACCCTTTAATCGTCTGATCGAAAGCAGTTAAGTTAATGGCCGCATTTCTGAATCTAGTTTTAATACCCAGCTCGTAAACTTCCGATTCTTCTGGACCGGCGAAACGAGTACCGTAACTCTGGTTAGCCCGCAACAAACCTGCAGCCGCTAGTGCTGCTTGGTCACCAGGAAATGGACGTGTGTCACGCGATAAGTTCCAAGACGTTCCTTTAAATCCGGTTGCTGCTGTTGCAAAAATATTCACGTTCTTGTTAACTTCATAGGCTAAACGTAAGCTCCATGTAGTTTTGCTGTCTGAGCTTTTACCACTCTCTAGCGAATTTGGAAAAACAAGTTGTGGTGGCAAAAATTGCACGCTTTGTAGCGTTGGTATAAATGGAGCTAAGGGTGGAAATTGACTTAATGGTATAGCCAGTACGGTTGGCGTAGAGGTAAAATCGATAGAGGATAATATTTCGGTATTATCTGATTCGATGGTAACTTCTTTTTCGTCATTGGTATAACTTACGCCTAAGGTAGCGGTTAAGGCATCACTTAGGTCGTAATCAAGGCTAACGAATAAAGAATAAGACTCGTTGTCCTGCATAAATTCGCTATTAATATATTGATCGGCGGCAAAGAAACTATTTGGTGGTAAGCCATAAATCCCTTCTACACCAGGAAATAGAGCGCCAAAACCGAGTACATTAAAGAAGTTTCGAGTCCCTGTTCCGTAAAACAGTGTATCACCAGTATCCACAGTCTCATTAAAGTAGAAACCGCCTACCATCCAGTCAAACTTGTTGTCGCCAGTTGAAAACAAACGAAACTCTTGGGTAAAGGTATCAATATCGGTATGACCTTCTTCGGTCAAAATATCCAAGGATGTATAATCCACATCAACCAAATAATCTGATTTGTTGTTACGCATAGCTGTTATTGAGGTGAATGCAAATGTGTCGTAATCTACATCGATTTGTAACGAAATGCCGCCATCTTCGATTTTGTTATTAGGGTCGATATTCAGTGCCGATTCAAACCCAAATGGTTCTGCTGCATCTAATACAACACCGCCAAGAGCTTGAACTGCTGCGGTTGTTGGACCATTGATAACATCGGCCACGGTACAGCAATGCTCATCTATTTCACTGTAATCAGCGATAAAGCGGAAACTAACATCTTCAGTTGGTTCATATAAGAATTGACCTCGCAGATTCCAACGGTCCTTATCATTGATATCACCTAAGCCCACGACACTTTTGGTATAGCCATCGCGGGTGTTCATACCACCTGACAAACTAAAGGCAAGGTCGTCGGTAATTGCATTGGTCACAAAACCTTTTAAAATCTGTTGGTTATAGTTACCTAGTGTCGCTTCAACTTTACCTTCAAGATTAAATGATGGCGCTTGAGTTCGAACGTTGATAACACCAGCGGAGGCATTTTTACCAAACAAAGTGCTTTGCGGTCCACTTAATATTTCTATTTGTTGTAAGCGCGGTAAATCACCAATTTGAGCTGCCGCTCTCGAGCGGTAAACACCGTCTATGAAGACACCAACTGAGGGTTCTATACCTGTGTTGTTGGTGCCGTTGCCAAAACCACGAATAGAGAAGTTAGTATTGGTTGAGCGCTGCAGTGGCGTTACGCGCAAAGTGGGTACCAAGCTTTGCAAATCACCTATATCCAAGACTTTGGTTTGAAGAATATCTTTTGCACTGGTAACAGTCACCGCAATTGGTGTTTCTTGTAATCCAGTTGAACGTTTTGATGCTGTGATGACAATTGTTTCAAATTCTTCTTCGGCATCAGCTTCTTCTTGAGCCAATGCACTATTAGACATAAAACCCAGCGACATAGCTACAATCAACGCTAAAGGTTTGGTTTTAAACTGTTTGGGTAAATATTGACTCATTTGTGTTCTCATCATATTACGGGAAGATTGTTATTTTTATCTGAGCATAAGATTAAGTACACAACAGTTACCCGCTCGTAACCATATGGTTTATTTAACCCTATATCACCGCTAACTCATTTACTTGACATCCTAGCTAACGTTTCAAGTATGTTAAATTTATGTTGCAGGACAAGTTAAGAATAGACGTATTTTATAAGCTAGGCAATACTAAAAGTGTGATTTGTTATAACTCTGTTAGCTATTTGTAATTAAGATGCCACAGGTAAGAGTAAATATGTGCATAAAGGCAGGGTATTTATTTTAGTTATCTATAACTCTTTTTTAAATGAATGCGGCGATTCAAATCGCAGTGTCACACCACTAACAGGATGCGCGAATTCATGCATTTGTGCATGTAAGCAAAGACGCGGATTTTTAGCTCTGGCTGCTTGATGTGCATACAATCGGTCACCTAAAATTGGATGTCCTAATGCCAACATATGAACTCGCAGTTGATGGGAGCGCCCGGTAATTGGCGTTAGTTTCATTAATGTTGAATTGCGGTCGCGCTGCACAACTTGCCAATGGGTTTGTGAAGGCTTACCCCTTTGATAGTCGACCATTTGTTTCGGTCTATTCGGCCAGTCGCATATCAGTGGTAAATCAATGTTACCAGACTCACCCTCAACATGACCAAACACACGAGCAACATAAGTTTTTTTTGTCTGACGGTTCTCAAACTGGCGAGATAAGTGCACGTGCGCTGGTTTATTTAATGCCATCATCAGAATACCTGACGTGGCCATATCTAGGCGATGCACAATACTCGCCGTAGGGAAAACACGCTGTACACGAACTTGCAACGAATCTCTAAGGTCTCTCGATTTACCTGGCACGGTAAGTAGCTCTGCAGGTTTGTCTAATACCAAGATATCTTCATCGCGATATAATATCCTGAGATAAGGATATGTAGGTGGCGAATAGTGCAATAGTGTCATTTTAAGGGTTATTTACGACAACGCGCAGACTGTCTAAATAAGGTTCCGCATTGCTTATGATATTGGTGAGAGTCGCCTTTTGCGCTTCAATAAAGTCGATTTCTTCATCTCGAATAGAAGGATTGGTTTTTTGTAGAGAACGTAATCGGTCAATTTCACCACTAAGTTCAGATTGCATTGCCTTTAGCGCAACTGATTGCTGCTCAGCCAAGTCAGCATGACCTAATTTCAGACTTGCCTCTACACCAGCGGTAATTGGGTCTGCAAGTGCCTGTAACAGTTGCAGTGCAATTTTGCGTTTTACTTTAAATAATTGCTCAAATTCGACTTCTACAGGTTGGTTTTTAGCATCAAGACAAAGACGAACAGGTGTCGGTGGTAAGAATCGATACAATTGCAAACTGGCTTCGGCACTGGCAGATAAAACACTCGTTGTCTCTATCCAAAATGCACCGGTAGGCTGCGTAGGATCTTTGGTAAACGCAATACTACTTTTACCCAAAACATCGGTAGTGACAGATTCTAAGCAATGACTCACTATTTCGCTGTCCCAGCTAAGAAACTGTAACTGCTCAAACTTAGTCGCACTATTGCGCTGATAAGTCACTTCTAAACCGTCTTCCGTTAAGCCTGGAATTTGATGTATTAATTGTTCAGTTGGGCGAAGAATAAAACTGTGGTCGTCTTTTTCTTCTTGCGTTACGCCCAACGCGTCAAACAATCTACTCATAAAATTGAGCAGACCAACTGGGTTTTCAGCAGCAATAATTTTGTCTAGTAAATCGTCAATTCGACCAAAACCAGAGGCATTTAATTCGAGCAGTTTGTCTCTGCCCTTCTCTATTTTTTGTTTAAGCTCTTTTGTTAGTGCTGCAGTTTGGCCAATGATATCTAGTTTTAGCTCAGTGTCTTCGGGGTTTTTGAGTGCAGACATTAAATCAGATTGTAGTTGCTTAAATACATCGCTTCCAACGGGACAGGTAGATTCAAACGCGCCTAATCCATCCTGATACCAATCAAACAATACTTCTTGAGCGGTGTTTTCAAAGTAGGGGATATGCAGGTTAATATCGAATTTCTGTCCAATTCGGTCAAGGCGACCAATCCGTTGTTCTAACAAATCTGGCACCATTGGTAAATCAAATAGAACCAAGTGACGTGAAAACTGAAAGTTGCGGCCTTCACTGCCAATTTCGCTGCACAACAAGACTTGCGCACCCTGTTCGTTAGTGGCGAAGAAATGCGCGGCTTTATCGCGTTCAATAATACTCATTCCTTCATGAAAAACGGTATGCCTGATGGCTGTTTTTTGACGTAAATATTCAGCTAATTGCAGCGCTGTTGATGCGTAGGCACAAATAACTAGAACCTTTTCACCTTTATTTGTTTCTAGTAAATCAACCAGCCAAGTGACACGTGGGTCATACTTAGTCCAGTTATCGTTCACCAAAGGGGCTCGTTCAGGGTGCAGACTAAGGACAACATCTTCTTCTAATGATATCGACACTGCATATTCTTTTGGCAGCTTTAATGGCGCCGGCATGGCAATCCTGTCAGGAAAGCCTTTAATGCTGGCTCGACTATTTCTGAATAACAAGCGACCAGTACCATGTTGGTCAATGAGTTTAGTCAGCAAAGCATGCCGCTGTTCGCCACTTGCCAACATAGCATCCGTTACTTCTTCATCTTTAACCACCGCATTTAGCTTGTCAATTTGCGCTGAGTTCATATGTGCATTATCAATAAGAGGCGCAACCGCTTCAGCTAGTTCTCCATAATGGGTTTCTTCTTCAAGAAACTGTTGATAATCGTAAAATCGTGCAGGATCTAGCAAGCGTAACCGTGCAAAGTGACTTTCATGGCCAAGTTGGTCAGGTGTAGCTGTCAATAGCAGAACACCTCTGCTTATCTTACAAAGTTGTTCAATTGCACTGTATTCCTCTGAAACATGCTCCGATGACCATTGCAAATGATGCGCTTCATCAGCCACTAAAATATCCCAATCTACGGCAGTTGCTTTTGCTAATACTTTCTCTTGTTTGATAAAGTCGATACTGCATAGTACCAGTTGTTCTTGCTCAAAAGGATTGTCTCCACTTTCAGCCATCGCTTCCATGCGCTCTTCATCAAATATTGAGAAGGCTAGGCTAACTCGGCGTAGCATTTCAACTAACCACTGATGCACTAAGCTTGAGGGCACTATAATAAGCACACGTTTGGCTTTGCCTGTAAGCAATTGCTGGTGCAAAATTAATCCGGCTTCAATGGTTTTACCTAAGCCTACTTCATCGGCTAGCAATACGCGTGGCGCAAAACGGCTACCTACTTCATTTGCAATATGTAATTGATGCGGTATGAGTTCGACACGAGCGCCAACTAAGCCAACGGCACCAGAGGTTGCATGTTCGTATTGTTTCTGCAGGCATTCGTGGCGAAGATCAAACCATTTAGGTGAATCAAGCTGACCGCTAAATAAGCGCTTTTCAGGTTGATTCAGTTTAACGTTGCAATCCAGTGCTACTTCAATGATGGACGCCTGTTCACCATTGTCTGTGCGCATACCAGAATAAATATAAAGACCGTCTTGTGAGGTGACATTGGTGATTTTTAAGTCCCATCCATCGCTGTGAAGGGCTAGCTCGCCTTCGCTTAAAATTAGCCGAGTAATAGGTGCCTGAGCGATAGCATAAGTACGGTCCTCTTTAACTGCAGGAAAGAGCATATCTATTGTACGGTTGTCGGTTGCAATAACAACACCCAAGCCTAAATCAGCTTCTGTATTGCTCAACCAACGTTGGCCAACGGTAAACTCTTGTGCTGCGTACATAATCAAAATCCAATGTGAAAAATAAACTGGGTGCGTATTGTACTGATACTCGGCGCCACTGTCAGCTATCTATTCAAATTAGCTTAAAAAAGGTCGTGATAATTTTAGCAAACTCATTTACAGTGGTTTTGTTGTTAACGCTTTCTAACGCTAATGCACACTGCGCCGCCGTATTAACGCACTTACACCGGCTGCGCAGAAACATTATTTTCTCACCTTTGAGGCAACGAGCTCATGCTGTTGCTTAGTATTATTAGAGTCGCTAATGCCGCAACAAACACAAATTACACCTGTTAATTTGAATGATCAAACTGGCGCTAAGGTCGTATCTCTATACAGTCCTAAATTGTATGCCCTGGGTACTAATATTCTCTTGCACGAACAGCTAGCCTCCACGTCTTTTGAAGAAACCAGCCAATTTACCGGTATAGTAAAGTCAATTACTACCAATTCAGTAGAAGCACTCGACTTCGGCTATGAGCGTCTTATTTCTCGGAGTGCTAGGAGAATACCGCCGAAAAATATTGGGCAAGCCATGGTCCTGCATGCATTGCTCGACCCACATATCGATTTAATTAGCAAGAATGAATCAAAGATAGCTCCTCTTAAGGTAAATTTATAATGAAATATTCAAATGAAAATCGTAACCCTAGAATTCTAGACACATCAGCATTAGTGCATGATCCAAAAAGCCTACTAGCATATAACGATGATATTTATATCTGTTTAACCGTACTTGAGGAATTAGATTCTTTAAAAGAGCGTCTAGATAAAAGTGTAAGTGCAGATGCTCGTATCGTTATTCGAATGCTTGAAGATATCATTAACGGTCACTCAGCCGAGGAGATGGAAGCAGGTATTCCGCTGCCATCAACTGAGACGGCTAAGCGCGGACGATTATTCATTGGCATTGATACTCAGTTAGATTTTGCTAAAGAGTTAAAGCACAGTATTGGTAGTGACGCTGATAATCGTATTATTAATTACGCTCTTCATATGCAACATGAATTAAAACAAAATGTCACCATCGTAAGTCGAGATATTAATATGCGTCTCAAAGCAAGAACCATAGGTGTTCATGCTGAAGATGTTTTAGTTGATAACCAGTTTTCTGATATTGACATGCTCTACTCAGGCGTTCAGGCATTTAAAGGAGATTTGTTTGATAGAATAGAATCAGACAAAGATTTTAAATTGACGGGCGAAGTTTATAAATTTCCAGTTAGCTTGTTTAACGATGAAGTACAAGCAAATATGTATTGGTATGATGATGTTGGACACATTGGTCTCATCACTGAAGTTGCTGATGATAGTGTTTACACAAAGCTGTTAACAAGACAGCAAGAAAAGATTTGGGGTATTTCACCCAAAAATCACCGTCAAACCATTGCACTTAATCAATTGACAGACCCTTTTTATGATTTAAATATTATCCTCGGCCCCGCTGGTTCCGGTAAGACTTTTTTAGCGATTGCGGCCGGGCTGCATCAAGTGCTTGAAACGAAGAAATATAAAAAGATTGTTGTCGTGCGTAGTCGAGATTTTATGGATGATGATCCTGGTTTTTTACCTGGTGATCTAACAGAGAAATCTTTACCTTTACTAGCTGGAGTTACGGACGCCCTAATCTCACTGCATACAGCTGGTGATATTGACGAAAAGAGCACACGTGCAACAGTTGAACATATTATTGATAGAGCAAATATTGAGTTCACCTCAATGGCGTATTTCAGAGGTAGATCCATTGACGATGCTGTTTTAATAATAGATGAAGCACAAAATATGACACGAGCACAAATGAAGGGAATGTTAAGTCGAGGAGGAAGAAACTGTCGTACAATAGTACTCGGTAACCTTAGCCAAATTGATGACCGATTTGTGACTCCGGCTTCCAGTGGTGCCTCCGCTGCGGTAAATATTTACAGACATTATGAAAAAGGCTCTATACTCATTTTTGATGAAGTGGAGCGAAGCAGCCTAGCTGAATTTACAGAAAAGAACATGTAGTTTTATCCGCATTCTCAGATCCAATTCTGGCAACGCGTTAAGACGAATATCGAGTCTGTAAGGTTTTAGATTAAATATTTTCAATAGCGTATTTCTTCATTTTGATATGTTCCTCAGTGCATGTTTGCAGCATGCACCGAGGATATATTGAATAAATTACAGCTCAAGTCCTTAGCGTTAATTGGAAGTATGGAGGAATACTACGCCGAGAATATCGTTTGAATATACTTTGCCCAATGTATCAGCAGAAACACTATGGCGGTTGTCACCAGCAATAGTATGACCACAGCTATAATCGAGATGAATCAACCGTTTAATAATGAGCCCAAAGCAAGCATGCTTTACAAGAACTATGTCTGCGACTTCAAGTTTTTTAAGCCAAGTTGCCCTTACCATTACAAAAGCTTTGGGTTTTATAGTGGGCAACATGCTATTGCCAACTACTTTAAGAATGTTGATCACTCTTTTTACTTAGCATTTAAGTTCGGATAAATTACACTTTCAGCAGGCAGATACGGACAGACAGAAGTGCAGGTATCTACTCCTTTGGTTCGCCAAAAAGCATCAGCGAATTGGTTAATTTATATTGTGGAAAAGCATAGGACCTTTTAAGACCATGCGAATTTTAATTTAGATGGGGTTGTTAGGAACCGTCTAAGGGTATTTGTTGAGAAGGGGCTATAACCTAGTAACTTAGTCAATTGATGCTATTATGTGTTCTAGATTTTGTGCGGTAGTTGATCAGCGATTAATCTTAATTGTTTAGCTGGTAGGCCAAAAAAATGAAGAATTTCTGAGCTGAGAGATAGCGTTACACCGTTTCATGGTATATTAATCACTCAAAATATAATGAAGTAGGACATATATGGTAGAACGACGCGCCACAATTCTTATTGTCGACGATGAACGTACCAATATTCAAATCTTAGATAATGCATTGGGTAACGAATATAATATTCTTGCAGCAATGAGCGGTGAGCAAGCTATTGCAGTCGCTGTTGAATCGCTTCCATGCCTTATTCTACTCGATATTATTTTGCCCGATATCAGCGGTTACGATGTCTGCAAAGCATTAAAAAGTAACAAGTTAACCAAGCATATTCCGGTTATTTTTGTGACAGCACAAAGCCTACCAGAAGACGAACTCAAAGGCTTAGAGTTAGGCGCTATTGATTATTTCCGCAAACCTTTTTTAGTGCCGCTGATTAAAGTGCGTGTTCGCAACCAAATTGAACTAGTACAAAAAACGGCAGCGCTTGAGCAACTGGCATGGATTGATGGTTTAACCGGCATTTCAAACAGACGTTCATTTGATAAACGCTATTTTGAAGCCTGCAAATATGCTATCCGTAACAAACGTAGGATTTGTCTTATAATATTAGATATCGATTTTTTCAAACAATACAATGACCACTATGGTCATGCGCAAGGTGATGTTGTCCTGCAACAAGTTGCAAGGGCAATTGATCAAGTGGCCTCCAGACCACTTGATTTAGTTGCCCGCTATGGTGGAGAAGAGTTTGTCATCCTACTTACCGATTCTAGCGAAAAAGAGGGTGCTTTGCTTGCTGAGAAAGTGCGTGAAAAAATAGAAGCGTTAGCGATCCCGCATATTAAATCAAAAATCCATAGAGTATTGACGATTAGCATTGGTGTAACGTCAAGTTCCAATGACGGTTGTAGTTTTGATACCAAAGCCTTACTAGAAACTGCTGACGCTTGCTTATACGAAGCCAAAGCGATGGGTCGAAATACGGTTGTTAGTACCGATTTTAAAGAAAAGACTCCTCGATCCTTTTAGCTTCGTTTAGCGATTCTCAGGTGCAAAAACACGTAAAATTCAATTGCTTTAACATCTACTTTATTTCCATAGCATGACGCTTCACTTTATTTAATCACAAATCACAAATCACAAATCACAAATCAATAAGCTATCAATCCCTTTCTAATTAGCGGGTTTAATTAATGTTATATTATAACTTTACACTTAAAATGTTATAGTATAACATCCTGTTAAATACAAAAATAACTCCCATTACGGATCATTAATGTTGAAATGCTTACCTAAACCGCTCAGTCTGTTGTCAATCTCTATTTTATCTACTTTTGCCATTTCAATTCAAGCACAAACTCTCAGTGGCCTTGTTCTCGACAAAGCGGGAAACCCCCTAGTCAATGGCAGTGTGCAAATTATGGGGACTAATAAAACGGCTTCAATTCAGTCAGATGGCCGGTTCATCTTTGAGAACGTAAGACCTGGAAATGTTGAAATTCATGTTGCAAGCCCACGACACATTCATTCTAAATCAGAATTGACAGTTCCTGAGGCAGGTCTATTTAATATTGAAATTACAGTCGCTAATTCGAGTATTGAAATATTTGACGTTACGGCAAGTGCCTTTCATGCTTCAACAATCGAATCGGCAGCCCCTGTTAGCGTTCTAGCGGGTGACGAACTACGCAGAAAACAAGCATCTACGCTGGGTGATACTCTGAAAAACGAAGTTGGAGTGCATTCTACTTTTTATGGTTCAGTTGCCAGTTCGCCAATTATTAGAGGACTTGACGGTCCCCGAGTATTAGTGACACAAAATGGGTTGGACTCAGGAGATGCATCTCGCGTTGGTCCCGATCATATAGTTGCTACGGACGCCTCAACAGCAACACAGATTGAGGTGCTGCGGGGTCCCGCGACCCTGTTTTATGGTAGCGGCGCGATTGGTGGCGTTGTCAACGTGGTAGATCAACGTATTCCTGACAATAACGATTGGGAAGGACGTGTATCGACAGATCGCAATACAAATAACAGTGAAGAAGCCTTTTCAGGCTACATTAAAGGCGGCGAGGGAAATATTGCGTTTAACCTACAAGGCTATTATCGTGATGCCGATGATTATCGGATCCCAGGTTACGCAGAGAATCAGGACACTCACTCCGATGAGGAGCATGACGATGACCTAGGTGCAGAACATGAAGAACATGAAGAGCACGAAGACGAGCGTAAAGGTGTGGTTGAAAATTCTTCCAGTAGAACCAAAGGAATTACTTTTGGCGCAAGTTATTTATTAGATAATGGACATATTGGTTTCTCTGTAGAACACATGTCTAGCTTTTATGGTATTCCTGGACATGCTCACGGTGAGGAGCATGGCGAAGAGCATGGTGAAGAGCATGGTGAAGAGCACGGAGAAGACGTCGATGAAGGACTTGGCGAAGAGGTGGTTCAAGGTGATCTACAGCAAAATCGCTATCAAATTTCAAGCAAGCACCAGTTAAGTACAGACTTTATTAGTGCGATTAATACTGGTTTTGCTTTCACCGATTATAAGCACGCCGAAATTGAAAATGGAGAAATAGGGACTATTTTTGAGAACAAATCACATGAGGCTCGTGTAGAAGTGATCCATCAGCCTTTAGCGGGATGGCGAGGTGGTCTCAGTTTTCATTACAAATCGAGTGATTTTGAAGCGGTTGGTGAAGAGGCATTTACACCTCCTTCAAAAACCAATAGTTTTGGCCTTGGTATAATAGAAGAACAACACTTCGGTAACGTTTTGTTTCAATTGGGTGCAAGAATTGAACAAGTAGAAATTGATGTGCCAACAATTCAAATCGGTGAAACGGAGTTTGAAGCAATTCACTCTGCAGCAGAACACGGTGAAATTGAACATCATCATGAAGACGGCCATGCCAATCTGCTGGACGCAAGTCAGTCGAGCAGTGTTTCTTTTACACCGTTAAGTGCGTCAATTGGTGCGGTTTGGGATTTTACCGAAGGTTATAACTTAGGATTGTCTTACGTACACGGTCAACGTGCACCATCTAGCGCAGAAATATACAGTTTTGGCCCGCATATTGGGACCAGTACATATGAAGTTGGCGCCTTTTATGATATTACCGAAGATGGCGATGTGGTTTTTAACGGACGAGATTTGGCAGTTGAAAAATCAAATAATGTGGATATCTCACTCAGAAAGTTTAGCGGTGAATTTGGTTTTGTCTTAAATGCATTTTATAATCAAGTAGATGATTACTATTTTTCTGCAGATTCTGGTTTCGTTGTTGAAGAAGGACACGACGATATTGCTTCAGAGCTTCGAGAAGATGACATGGCTGACGAGCATGAGGGCCACGAAGATGAGATGCCGGTATTTCTTTTTACTGCCCTTGATGTCGATTTATATGGCTTTGAAGCAGAAATTAATTGGCAAGCCACAGCATCATTGCAGCTGCAAGCTCAGGGTGATTTAGTGCGCGCCAAGCTCGCTAAAAACATGGGGGAGAGCCAATACCTTCCAAGAACACCGCCGTCAAGAATTGGTGTAAGCGCTAACTACGTTGTTGGAGATTGGCAAGCTGGTTTATCACTTCATAGGTACTTTACTCAAGACAAAGTGGCTGAATTTGAAAGCGAAACCAAAGGCTATACCTTAGTCGATCTTGATGTTAGTTATGTCACTTCTTTTAAAAATACCGACGTTACTTTTTATTTAAAAGGGCGTAATTTGGCAGATGAAGAAGCGCGAGTGCATACGTCCTTCTTAAAAGATTTGACACCGGTGCAAGGTCGTTCATTTATATTGGGTGCAAGAGCTCATTTTTAAATTAATCTGCTAGGGTTTGGATGTATTTAAGCAATGAGTCGGTCTTATTAGGTGTTATGTGAATGGCAACATAATGTAAGCTACTTAATAATGGGCTGACTCATGGCTTGCTTACCCGAAAATTCTATTTATAAACGCTTGGCGTTAAGAACTAATACCCATATTGCCATTTCGCTATTTTTGTTAGTTTGTCTGCTGCAGAGCCCGCAGAAGAACCTTGCGACTCACTAAAAGTAAAAATCACCTTTGTTTTTGCTAAAATGAGCTTCTGTTCACCGTCATCTACCTTTGAGTGTGAAAATTCAAATGAGTCTTAGACAGAGTATTTTTTCCCCGTTAATATAATAGCGCTATTTTAAATATCCATGGACAGGTAAATAGTGGAACAAATTATCAATGAAGGGGAAGAAATGAGTTCTAATCAAGCAAACGAAAACATGCCGTATATTGTTTTAGTCAGTTGCGCAGCAACTATTGGTGGCTTTTTATTTGGTTTCGATAGTGGCGTTATAAACGGCACATATGACGGTTTGGCGGCTGCTTTTAATACATCTGATTTGTCCGGCGGGTTCAATATAGCGAGCATGCTCTTAGGTTGCGGCATCGGTGCTCTTTTTGCTGGCGTTTTAGCTGATAAGTTTGGTCGTAAAACGTTACTCATCGTGGCTTCAGTCTTTTTCATTGTCAGTGCTTGGGGCTCTGGTGTTGCTAGCAGTTCATTTGAATTTGTCATTTATCGAATTTTAGGTGGTTTGGCGGTCGGCGCTGCATCGGTTATGGCACCTGCCTATATCAGTGAGATAGCGCCTGCGCGAGTCCGCGGTCGTTTGATATCCATACAGCAGATTGCGATAATCTTTGGATTATTCAGTGCATTCATCAGTAATTACGCTTTGGCAAAGTACGCCGGTTTATCCACCGATATTTTATGGAACGGATTTGAGGCGTGGCGCTGGATGTTTTGGATTGAACTTATACCGGCTGTTTTGTTCTTTTTTATTCTTTTTCTTATTCCTGAAAGTCCACGCTACTTAGTCATGAGTCAACAGCCAGAAAAAGCGGCTATTGTGCTTAACAAACTCTACGGCTCCGCCACCGCAGATGTTCTTGTAAAAGAAATTCAAGGTTCAATTGAAAATGACGGACAAAAGCCAAGCATCATTGATCTAATTGATAAAACTAAAGGTCGGGTAAGACCGATTATTTGGGTTGCCATCGGACTCGCCACTTTGCAACAATTAGTGGGTATAAACGTTGTTTTTTATTACGGTGCGGTGCTTTGGCAAGCGGTCGGCTTTTCTGAATCAGATGCGCTATTAATTAATATTATAAGTGCTGGTGTGAGTATTGCAGCTTGCCTAATTACGCTTAAAGTCATCGATAAAGTAGGTCGTAAGCCGCTATTAACAGTAGGTTCAATTGGTATGGTGATAACATTAAGCTTAATGGTATTTGCCTTTATTAATTCAGAATTTGATACCCAAGCTAATCAATTAGTGATGGGTGACCTCGGCACATTGGCGCTAGTTGCCGCTAACGCTTATGTTTTCTTCTTTAATTTGTCTTGGGGCCCGGTCATGTGGGTGATGCTGGGTGAAATGTTCCCTAACCAGATCCGTGGATCAGGTTTAGCCGTCGCTGGCTTAGCTCAATGGGGCACCAACTTTGCCATTATCATGCTTTTCCCATTAATGCTCACCTCTATTGGACTGGCCGGTGCTTATAGTTTTTATACTCTTTGCGCAGTCATCTCTATCTTTTTCGTTATTAAATACGTACAAGAGACGAAGGGCAGAGCATTAGAAGATATGCAAGGGTAACGCATACAGAGGCCGTATTTATTGATGCTTTACCAAATATGTTTTATCAATTACCGGTTTTAGGCAACAGGTTGTCGAACGTTGGTCGACGCTTTTGTTGTCCTGCGCTCATGGCTTCCATTACGTCTGGCATTTGTAGCATACCGCTTTGCCAAGTCGCCATGTAATTTAAACTATCCGCAACATCATGGTCTCTGGTGTAGTTGATCATCTCCTTGCAACCAGCGACGGCCATTGGTGAGTGTCCTGCAATCGTTTTTGCAATTTTCATTACTGCAGTCAACATTGTTTCCTGGTCAGCATAAACATGATTTACCAAGCCACTAGACTGCGCTTCTTGGCTCATCATATTTCTACCAGTATAAGCAAGCTCTCTGACTAAACCTTGTGCAATAAGGTGGGGAAGACGCTGTAATGTGCCTACATCGGCGGTCATTCCAATTTGCGTTTCTTTGATACAAAAAAACGCGTCTTGGGTACAGTAACGACTGTCACACGCGCTTATCATATCGACTGCGCCTCCAATAACACCACCTTGAACAGCAACCAAAACAGGCATTCTAACTTGTTCCAGCGCATTAAATGCGTCTTGTAACTTCAATACATGTCGCCTAAACGCTTCTGCTCGTCTGGCGGGTTCACCTTTAAAGCTAGCGCTCATATTTTGAAAAACAGATAAATCCATGCCTGCACTAAAGTGTTTACCCTGAGAGGAAATCACAATTACGCGCGCCAATGCATGTTCATCTATATATTTAACCGCTTCTGGAAGCTCAGTCCAAAAAGCGGTAATCATGCTATTCATTTCCTGTGGTCGGCATAGCTGTATATGCGCAATTTCATCGGCGATACTGATTGCGATTGTGCTGTAGTTTTCAAGGCTTGATGTCGGCATTTTTTTCTCTATTGTGACTGAATAGTTATCATTGACTAATGTAAACTATAACCGATGTGAGAGATTATTATATTTTGTTTACATATAATGTGGAATAAACTTTAATTACTGTATGACAAAAAACAGTCAGTTGTCAGATGTCCGATTATTTGTTTTCGGATTGTAGTAGCATCAATTTTTTGATTGTTTGAGGTAAACGGATAATGAAACAGGGATTTATATGAAAAAACTACCACTGATGTGTTTTATTCTATTATTGCTTTTAGATTTTTCTAAGGCCAACGCTAATGACAATATAAAGGTAAATGTTAACAGACAGAATACTAAAGTCGACATAACAAGTGCGCAAGCGATCCCATCTGAGGGTCGACTCTACCTGATTTTCTCTCCTTCTGCAGAGCAAGAACCTCGATTTTATAGTGCGTGGCCCACTAGTAATGTTGATCCTCTTTTTGCAAAAGACATAGGTGGATTCAACGTCAATGAAACACACAGCTTTACCGATACTGTTATTGGTTTCCCACATAAAAAAATGGCTCAAATACCTAGTAAAAAATGGTATGTGCAGGCAATTTACGATACTGATTTTTTAGACTCTAGAATAAATTCACCTTTAAATTTTTATTCGAACATCGTTGAATTGGATCTCGATGACGACAGTGACATTGCGCTGACGTTAAATTTAGAAAAGCAGATTGCAAAAGAGTCATTACCTGAAGAGGATCAATTTCTTAAGTTTGATAAAGTACCAAGTCAACTGCTGTCTGACTTTTGGCAAAATCAGATGTTTTTGAGAGTTGGCGTTATTTTGCCAAAAACCTATTATGACAATCCATCCCATAAGTTTCCTGTGGTCTTTGATATTGGTGGTTATCACGCTCGATATACGCGGGCGAAAAATTTATATGAGAACGACGCTTTTAAAGCGTTCTGGTTTAGCGACGATGCACCACAAATGGTCATGATTTTTTTAGATGGAGAGGCTCCATTGGGCGATAGCTATCAAATAGACTCACAAAACAATGGGCCTTACGGTGAGGCAAATATGCTGGAGTTGCTCCCCTACCTAACTCAAAAATACAAGTTAGTTGATGACGGTAACTCACGTTTTACAACAGGGTGTTCAACCGGTGGTTGGGCGAGTTTAGCCTTACAGCTGTTTTATCCTGAGCAGTTCAATGGAGCGTGGTCATTCAGTGCGGATGGCGTTGATTTTAAGTATTTCCAGCTTGTGGATATTTATAGCGACAATAACGCATTTATAAATGAACACGGAAATGAGCGGCCTTCTTATAGAGCCAAAGATGGTGAAATTATTTTTAGCATTCAACGCGAAATAATGATGGAGAACGTTATTGGTCGAGAAGATTCCTTCGCATTTAGTGGTGGCCAGTGGGGTGGGTGGAATGCTGTTTTTGGGCCCAAGAAAGAAAATGCACAACCCTCGTTAATATGGGACTCAGTTACTGGTGAGATTGACAAGGAGGTTGCAAAAGCTTGGGAGAACTATGATCTGCGGTTGTACACGCAGAACAACTGGGCGACTTTGGGGCCAAAATTGGCTGGTAAATTACACATTTGGATGGGGGACATGGATAACTTCTATTTGAATAATGCAATGAACTTGTACCAAAATATGCTCGAAAAGCAAGATGAGCCAGAGTCTGATGCGATTTTTACTTGGCAGAGAGGTGTTGGCCACTGTGACTATAAAAAAGTGCCTATGTTAAAGAAAACGCTGTCACAAATGCAAAAAAGACTAAGTAAAAGCATAAATTAAAAATAAAAAGGTAACAAAAAATGAGCAACAGTGAGCAACAATTCGATTTTATTTTATATGGCGCAACTTCTTTCGTTGGTCAAATTATGGTGGAATATCTAGCTGGCTACACGAGCGAAGAATATACCTGGGCAATGGCGGGTAGAAGCGAACGTAAACTGCAAGAATTGAAACAGCGTTTAAATTTAAATGAAGTCCCCTGCTTTGTTGCTGATGCCACTGATGAAACTGCGCTAAAAGCGCTATGTGAAAAAACCAAAGCGGTGGTAAGTACAGTTGGTCCCTACGCGCTTTTTGGCGAAACTCTGGTCAAAGTGTGTGCGCAATCCGGCACAGATTATTGTGATTTAACGGGTGAACCGCAGTGGATAAAGCAAATGCTAGGCAAGTATGAAGCCGATGCAAAAAGTTCTGGTGCACGCATTTTACATAGTGCCGGGTTTGATTCGATCCCGTCCGACCTAGGCGTCTATAAGTTACAACAAGCGGTTATTGAACAAACTTCGGCACCTGCAAAACACATCAAAATGCGAGTAAGAAAAGTCAAAGGGGCAGCATCGGGTGGCACCATTGCTAGTATCTTAAACGTATTCAAAGAAGTAAAAGAAAATCCCCAGTTGCGCAAAGTGTTGATAAATCCTTATGTTCTTTGCCCAGATGGACACCCGTTTAAACAGCGTCAGAAGAATCATAAGGGTGCTGAGCATGATAAAACATTAGGTGTATGGACGATGCCTTTTGTTATGGCCTCAATTAACGAACGCATTGTTCATCGCTCAAATGCTTTATTAGGAAATCAATATGGTGAAGATTTTCTTTACGATGAGGCTATGACGGCTAAAAGCGGCTTGCAAGCGTGGACATTTACCCTGGGTTTAGGCGCTTTCATGCTAGCAGCAAGTTTATCGCCATTAAGAAAGCTATTAGCCAATTACGTTTTAGCCAAACCAGGCGAAGGCCCTACTCCTAAGCAACAATTGGACGGCATGTTTGATATGCGTTTTTACACTGATATGCCCAATGGTAACAAATTAGTAGTAAAAGTAGAGGGTGATCGTGATCCCGGTTACGGTTCCACAGCAAAAATGTTGGCGCAGGCTGTGCTCTGTTTATCAAAAGATATTCCAGATTTAAACGGTGGCTTTTGGACCCCCGCTTCGGCGTTAAATAGACCTCTAATTGGGCGCTTAGCTAAACATGCGGGTGTTACGATTGAGGTGATGTAGCTAAGATGAAAGACAATAAAAACAGCGTGCATTTAATTAAATAGAATGGGTTTACTATGCAGTTTAAACCGTTTTCAAGTGCTACGGTGATATTCTCTGCAATGACTCTGTCTGCGCTAGTATCAGACATGCTTGATGGCAATAAAATGAACAATGTCCTCAGGTTATCTGCGCCGGTGCCTGCAGACAGTGCCGGCAAACCAGTGACCTTAGCAGGTGAATTAGTCAAAAAGGAAATGAATGCAGAGCAACTGGCGCACTTCAATCAAGACGTCCAGGGTGGCTCTGATGCATTGAAAGAAGGCGTTGTTTATCAAATTCTTGCTGGTAGTGTCAAGATCCCTAAAGCGTAAAAATACGCGCTAAGAAGACAGTTTCTCAATGGCTTCTACTAAATAGTCGCGAGAGCAGCCAAAGTTGAGCCTGAAAAAGTCTTTTTTACCAAAGTCTCTGCCGGGCGAAGGGCCTATGCCCTTCTCCTCACACCATTTTTGAGTGTCTGATACTTGCAGATCACTTGCGTCAACCCAAAGTAGGAACGTCGCTGCCGGTGAGATAGCTCTCAAGCCAGGTATTTTGTTTATTTCAGTAACCAAGTAATCACGGTTAGCTTTTAAGTAATCGAGTTCGCCTTGATGCCAATCATCACAATGTCTTAAAGCCGCATTTGTAGCGGTTAAGCCTGTGACTGTTACCCAAGGTACGATCCCTCGAGTCGATTTATTAAACGCAGCTCGTAATGTCGTGTTTGGAATAATCGCGAAAGAAGTACCTAAGCCAGCTATATTGAAGGTTTTACTGGCTGCCATCAACGTAATTGAGTGCTCGGTTAATTCTTTATGTGCACCGGCAGGTAAATGTTTAACATCATCTAAGATTAAATCGCAGTGAATTTCGTCAGAACAAATTAAGACCTGGTGCTTTCGACAAATGCTAGCCACTTTGTCCATCTCTTCTTGAGTTAGAACGGAACCGACTGGGTTCATGGGGTTGCACATTATAAAGAGAGTTGCTTTGGGATCCGCGGCTGCTTTTTCTAAGGCAGCGAAATCCAAAGTCCAGCGGCCTTCTATTTCAATTGTCGGTACGCAAGTTCGATCAAGCCCATTGATCTTAGGCGCGGCTAGTAGCGGCGGATAATTAGGCGTTTGCACAATAATAGTATCACCTGTATTACAATAGGCTTTTATCGCGACGTTGAACGCAGGCACGACACCCGGCGTCCATATTATCCAGCTAGGATCGACCTTCCAGTTATAGTGTTTTTTGCACCAGCTAACAATAGCATTAATTGCATCAGTATCATGTGCTGGCAGCGTATAACCAAACAGACCATCTTCAATACGTTGGTGTAATGCGTCTAGGATCGGTTCAGCGCAACGAAATTCAGTATCGGCAATCCACATCGGCAATATATCGGTGCCTTTGTACCTTTCCCACTTATAGGCTTTTGATGCTGTACGGTCTGGTTTGTTACTAAAATTCATTGCGGGTCCTTTGATTATTGATGTGTTGGCAGCACTGCGTTGTTGATAGAGTAAAAGGCGTATACAAACAAAAAACGTTGATGCAAAAAACGCTTCGTAGGCATCATCACTCCTGAGTCTAAAGCACAAACTTTAATTACTAAAGCACTAGTAGGAATATTTCATTATGTTGAGCACAGGCTCAGTGCCTCAGGTCCCCTAATCGCAGAAGTCTATTCCCTTTTAAAGTGACAAACGATATTACGCATCTTGTTGCTCAGTTGCCTCCAGTTCAGTTTCCAAACGGTTACTTTCATCTGCTCTCGGTTTCGAGAATGGCGCAATAAGTTGATACAGCACCGGCGTTAAAAAAAGAGTAAACACAACGGCAATACCTAAACCACCAAATACCACCCAACCAATCGAATTTCTCGCTTCAGCGCCTGCTCCCGTAGACAGTATCAAGGGCAGACCACCCAATATAGTCGACATTAAGGTCATCATAATTGGGCGTAACCTAACCGAAGCCGCCTGAACGATGGCATCATTAACCGCCATTCCTCGATCGCGCAATTGGTCAGCGAATTCAACAAGTAAGATGGCATTTTTAGCAATTAAGCCTATTAGCATCACCAGCCCGATCTGAGAATAAATATTAATTGAAGTTCCGGTCAAATAGAGTGCATAAATTGCGGCTGCAATACCAAAAGGAACGGTTAGCATTACTACAATTGCGCTATTAACACTCTCAAATTGTGCCGCCAACACGAGTAATACAATAATGAACGCAAATAAATAGGTCATGGTAATCTGGTTCGAGGTTTCTTCAAAGGTAAGTGCTTCGCCCAAAAATACTAATCCGATGCCGTCGGCTAGGTTTTCATTAGCGATATCACGTAATTGCTTAACCGCATCGGCCATCGGTATGCTATCGGGTAGTTCTAATTGAATTTCAATGGCTCTGCGTTGAGCGTGACGCTCTAATTCAGCGGCAACGCCCTCTTCGGTAATGTACGCAAGGCTAGATAATGGCACCAAAATACCACTATTAGATTTTACAAAGAGATTGGTTAAATCTGACGGATTGGCCTTGTTTCTATTCGACGACTGCAATATTAACGGGACCGCTTGGTCACCAATATTGAGATCGGTTACGTCATCGCCACTGATAGCAACTCTTAATGTAGTTGAGATATCACTGAAAGAGACGCCCAGTTCTTCGGCTCTGCGTCTATCAATATTCACTCTTAGTTGCGGTTGCGTTGGCTGGTAGCCAATATCGGGTCTGCCAAGCTCGGGCAACTTTTCTTCTATAAGTTTCCCGAAGGCCAATGCCGATCGATAAATACGCTCGTAAGTGTCTCCTGTAAGCGCCATTTCCAAACCACCACCTTGGCCACGAAGATTCAAACTATTACTACCAAAAGCCCGCGCTGGAGCCCCTGGGATAGCGCCAAGCTTGGGTCGCATCTCATTTATAATTGTTTGCTGTGACTTCTCTCTATTGTCCCAATGTGCTAGTGGTACAGTGATGAAAACAATGTTCGGATCCCATCTACCAACAACAGTATAAATCGAATCAACATCGGCATCATCGACATAAGGCAGCAAAATTTGCTCCATTTTCTCGGCTTGCCGGTTCATATAATTTAAGCCAGCACCATCGGGACCTCTGGCAAATACGCGTATTACTCCTCTATCTTCGGAGGGCAAAAGTTGGTTTTCAATTTGTTCATATAGTAATGCGGCACCACCAGCCGATAAAACCGAAACCAGCACCGTTAACCATGAAAAACGTAGCGTCTGATGCAGTACTGCCATGTATCCATTTAACATGAAGGTACCAAAGACGCCAAGGGTACGGTCAAAAAAACTATTATTTTTGGTCTTGACGGGTAACTTAGCGGTTAACGCCGGTACTAAACTCAATGCAACAAATGAAGAAATGATAACAGCGCCAGCAAGCACACCACCAAACTCCCTAAACAGTCTACCTGCGGTAGATGGTAAAAAAGCGATAGGAATGAAAACCGCAGCAAGTACTGCAGTGGTGGCAACCACCGCAAAAAAAACTTCTCTGGTACCTAAAACTGCAGCGGCTCTTGAACCCATACCTTGAGCACGACGGCGTTGGATATTTTCGGATACTACAATGGCATCATCAACGATAAGTCCGGTTCCAAGCACCAATGCGAGTAGGGTTAAAATATTGATAGAGAAACCAAGTAGCCACATGATGACTAATGCGCCAACCAATGAGACTGGTATCGACAAAGCAGGGACTAACGTCGCTCTAAAGTTACCTAAAAACAACCACAAGGTGCCAATAACTAGCAATATAGTCAAAGCCAGAGAGAACACAACCTCATCTACCGAACTACGAATAAATTCTGCATCATCGGATGTAACCACAATATGCAGGTCAGCAAATCGCGTGTCTAGGGCCTTAACCATCGCCAGTACTTCATCTGAAATTTCTATCGTATTTGAACGTGCCTGTCGTATTATACCTAAACCTACAACGGGTCTGCCATCGAGTCGGACTATACTATTGGCATCAGCGGGGCCGAAATAAACGCTCGCAACATCACCTATCCGAGTGTCTCCTGAGATTAAAATTTGCTCAATATCTTGTGTAGAGACTGAAGTTGCATCCGCTCTCACAATGAGTTCTTGGTCTTGCGATTTAACACTACCAGCAGGCACATCAAACGGTGCCAAGCGCAAGGCTGCAGAGACGTCCGTCATCGACAAATTGAAGCTTGTTAAGCGCAGTGGGTCGACGGATACTCGCATGACTCGCTGGCGCTGACCGTCTAGCGACACATCAGCAACGCCGGGAATGCTCAAGAATAACGGTGCTAGGTCAACTTCGACGCGCTCGGTTAAGGTTTCCATATCAAGCGAGTCGCTGCTTATAGCTAAGCTCACAACAGCCTGAGCGTCGTTGTCTGCTTTTATAATCGATAACTGCTCAACTTCTGCAGGTAATCTGCGCTGCACGCGACTGACCGACTCACGGAGTTCATTAGCGGCATCTTCAAGGTTTGTGCCCGGGCGAAATTCAACTCGAATCCGTGAAGAGCCTTCCTCGCTGGAGGCGTTGATAGAATCAACCCCGCTGACTCTGGCAACGGCACCCTCTAACCGGCTAGTTACTTCACTATCAACGGTCTCAGGAGAACCGCCAGGATAACTAGCTGAAACCGTAACAATTGGGCGATCCACATCAGGCAATTCTCTTATTTCTAGGTCGTTAATGGCGGCAAAACCTGCTAAAATGATGAGCAAATTTAGCACCATCACCAGCACGGGACGGCGTATGGATAGTGAGGGTAAATCGTTTATTTGACGTGCATTATTTTTGCTCATGAGATGCCTTCAGGCCTATTAATAGCCTCAAGCCTTTGCCCCTGTCGCAGTTGCTGCACACCTTCAACAACTAACATTGCCTTGGCGTTAAATTCTCCGATAACCAAAATTGTGCCGCGTAAACGCTCTTGTATTTGTACATCAACTCTAGTGGCCTTACCATCAAACATTTGCCAAACGTAGGCACCGGTTGCACCCCACAATAGTGCTGTTTCCGGAATTGCCGCATATTCTTGACCCTTAACCGATAACGTCACTCTAAAGCTCATACCGGGCCGATATCTATCGTCGCTATTATCTAGCTTTGCCCTCACGCGGATGGTTCGATCTTGCTCATTAATTCGCGTATCTATTTGCGCAATGCTGGCACTAATATTAATATCACGATTTTGCCAAGGTGTTAACGTTACTTCTGGCTTATTACTCAGCATCGCCAAAGACACTTCAGGTGCTGAAAAATTAATAAAAAGGGTCTTTCTATCATCGAGTGTGGTGATCATGGTTTGCTGAGAAATACGATCACCGACCTCCACATCCGTGAAGCCAACAATGCCGCTAAAAGGAGCTTTGACAATCCGCTCTCTGAGCGCAACCTCAGCTTCTTTTACTGCAATTTCGGCAAATGCAAGTTGGGTGCTGGCAATATCTACTTGGCTTTGTGATGCAGCACCTTTTTTTCGACTTTCAACTAACCGGCTATACTCTCGGCTCGCATCTTTTAATTGTATTTTGCCGCGTTCCAGTGCAACTGACTCACGTTCGTTGTATAGCGTTAATAATACGTGGTCTTTTTCAACTTGTTGACCGGGAATAAAGTTGACCGAAATCACTCGTTCACTTACGGCCGGAAACAAAACAATGGACTTTACCGCTTCGGCTGTGCCAACAGCTTCGATATTCGACACCTGTGCTTGATATGCTAATGGTTCGACTAAAACCTGTGTTTTGCTTTCACCTCGCTCACCCCATGATTGTGCGTGCGCAGTACTGGTAAATATTAATCCAAATATAAAAATAGATAGCAAAATGCGGTGAGTCAACATAAACAGGGGGGTCTCAGTTAATTAATCATATATCAGACATACGACTACGCGATAAGTACCTTTTTAGATCAGGTTTTTAGCTTGTCTAATCTGCATTTTAAAAAAAGGCGGCTTTATGTTGATAGAAACTAATGCTTACACTAAAGCAGACTGGTTACAAAAATTAAGCAAAACGAAAAAGGACGTTGAAAACCACTAGGATATTGACTTATGTTTTAAATAAGCTGACAAATTTAACTTATGCCTTGTTTTTATCTTCAATTTGGGGTTGACTATCGTTCAAGCTAATCTTTGTTGGCGTTATGATCACAGTAGTGCACGAATCATTATGAGGTTTTAAAAGCGCAGCAAACAAAAGGTAACCAGTTAACGTAAGCATGTTGTTTAAAACTGCAAATCACTACATTCTCATTACGCTGCTCCTGCTAGCCCTGATTTTTAATCAAGGCCTTGGCATCTTGAGTAGTGCTAATGCGATGTCTGGAATGCAGAGTTTTGCAGATGAAGATACCCTCGCGATTTGCACAGGTACGAGCGTAAAGTGGATATCAGCAGCGATATTCTATCAGTCTGGTGAGCTTATAGAAGTGGATGCTCCGAGCGACACCCCTGCTAACTTACATGAAGTATCATGCATTTTTGCGCACCTCAACGACTCACCAAAAGACCACCAATTTGGTACACTCCAAGCCCCTAAAAATGACTTTGTCACTCCTGTAGTTAACAATGCAAAGCGTTTATTCGTTGCAACAGATTACGTCAATAATTTTCTGGCTAGAGGACCTCCTGCTTTTCTATAAACCACGTTGATACTTAAAACTAATCCGCAATATATGGATTATCTTCTATCATTTATAGGAAACAGATACATGATGTTACGTTATAGCTTTAGTCCTGTGTGCTCAGATAATACGGGCACTAAAAACAACAAAAAAAGCTTCAATTGAAAGCAAAAAATAAACCGATAGAATATAAAAAAGGTGTATATTTGCCAATTTATATGGCGGTAATACTCGCTTTCACAGCGCCAAATAATGCACTTGCTGAGTCTGCCTCAGCGCTTGAAAATAATACACGACAATCAATATCGAGAGTAAAAGATGGTCAACAAGCGCCACTTCATAATGAGGGTAGGGCAGTTAAAGAAATTGAAAGAATTGAAATCATTGGTCAAATAAATACAGGATTAATGGAATCTCAAATTGCATTGGCCGATTCCAGTTCACCTGACCTGCGTTCACAATTGTCACAACTCCCTGGTGTCAGTATAAACGGCAATGGTCTGGTCAGTGGGATTGTCCAGTATAGAGGTTTATTCGGTGATCGGCTCAAGGTCAAAATTGACGGTATTGAGATTGCAGGTGCAGGACCAAATGCAATGGATAGTCCACTATCTCATGCCCTTGGTAATGGCCACGAAATTGTTCTGTATCAAGGCATAGCTCCGGTATCTGTTGGTTATGAAACGCTTGCTGGTGCGATTGAAATAAAGGATGTAAAACCCTCACTTGGTGACTCGAAAGCGTTTGCTGCTGCAACTACGTTGTCGGCAAGTTGGTTTACGAATAACGACGCTAAAATGGTAGGTGTTAACACTGTTCTTGCCAATGACAAGAACTATGCTTCATTTCAGGGCCAATATCAGGATGCACAAAATTATGAAAGTGGTGCTGGATTAATTGTTCCATCGACTTTTTATGAACGCAGTGGCCTAAAATTTAAAGTTGGAAGACAGACAGACGAGTATCAGTTAGATCTATTAGTTGGTACTCGTAATACCAATGAGTCAGGAACGCCTGCGCTTGCTATGGATATATCGTTTATAGACGCACTTTGGTACAAGCTTAGTTTTGAACAAAATCTTAGCAACGATTGGACAACTAAAGTGCAGGTGTTTGGTAATCAAAATCAACACATTATGAATAATTTTAACCTTCGCACAGCGCCTGCTTTGGCAGCATATAGACAAAATACAGTGGATAGCAAGGCTGTTGGGGTAGACCTTGATATTATCCAAAATTCGGCGAAAAGAGATTGGCAATTCGGGGCTAATTATTATTCGCAAGCTCACAACTCTCGAATAACTAACCCCAATAATACGTCTTTCTTTATTCAGAATTTTAATAATATTGAGCGTGAAGTAGGGAGTGTATACGTGCAATATAATATTACAGCTAATTCAAATGAGTCTGCCAATATCCATAGCAACGATGTGCATTGGCAACTTGGTGGCAGATTCAGCAATATTAGTTACAGCACTGATGAAGTCGACTCCAATATGGTTTTGGTCAATCCAAATATTGCCACACTGGCAAATAATTTTAATACTTCACAAGGAACACTTGATTTTGATTTAATCGATTTAGTCGTTAAAGCCGAAACAAAAATTAACGATAACTTACGCGCAACCCTATCATTGGGCCAAAAAGAACGAGCACCGAGTTATAATGAGCTTTATTCTTGGTTTCCACTCGGTGTGTCAGCTGGCTTAGCCGATGGAAGAAACTACGTGGGTAATTTAGCGCTTAAAAAGGAAACGGCGGGGCAGATTGATATAGGTTTGCAATTACACAATGATGATCTGACTATTATGGGCAGTGTTTTCTACCATAGTATTGATAACTATATTATCGGTGTACCGTCAAGCAATATGTCAGCCAACATGATAGCCAATATGATGGGAGCAAAACCGCCATTGCAGTGGAATAACCGCAAAGCGAAATTACGTGGAGCTGACTTATATATATCCAAAATAATTGGGACATATTGGCAAGCAACGATGAGCGGTCAATGGGTTGAAGGTAAATTGAGCGATAGTATTGATGTCCAACGCTACCCGCTATACCGTATAGCGCCTTTGAGTGGAAATATATCTTTACGCTGGAGCAAGGCCGAGCTTGATGCATCGCTGTCATTGACTATCGCAGACAGCCAAAATAATGTGTCGTCATTACAAAATGAAAGCCCAACACCGGGTTATGCTGTTTGGAATTTCAATCTGCACTATCAAGTGACGCCAACACTGGCATTGAGTTTAGTTGCAGAAAACCTGTTGGATAAAGAATATGCCCAGCACTTGGGTGGTATTAATAGAGTTTCTGGCAGCGAAATAGCAGTTGCACAAAAAGTACCTGAAATGGGTCGTAACATAGGCTTATATGCAGAGTATTCGTTCTAACATTCATGAGTATAAATGAGAGTGGATTTAGTTAATCTTTTATTTCTGCAGCGGCTAATCATCAAGCGCTTACAATAAAAAACCCAGCAACTGCTGGGTTTTTTAATGATTAAATTAAAAAAGACTAAGAATTAATCCTTTTTAGGGCGACCTGCACGCTTACGCTCATTTTCGCTCAATAATTTCTTGCGAAGACGTATGCTAAGAGGTGTGACTTCTACTAACTCATCGTCATCAATAAACTCTAGCGCCTGCTCAAGTGTATAAACAATTGGTGGCACTAACGTTTGCGCTTCATCAGTACCTGAAGCACGAACGTTGGTAAGTTGCTTGCCTTTAAGCGCATTCACGGTTAAGTCGTTTTCACGGCTGTGAATACCAATAATCATACCTTCATACACTTCAATACCGTGTCCAATAAACATGCGACCACGTTCTTGCAAATTAAATATGGCGTTGGTAAGTGCTTTGCCCGTCGCGTTGGCAACTAAAACACCATTTTTACGCGTACCAATATCTCCGCCTTTGTGCGGACCATAATGATCAAAAGAATGATAAATTAAACCAGACCCGGATGTTAGCGTCATAAAGTCGGTTTGAAAACCAATTAAGCCACGACTTGGAATAATGAAGTCGACACGAGTTCGACCTTTGCCGTCGGGTGTCATGTTGGTCATTTCACCTTTACGCCTGCCAAGTTGCTCTATCATCGTGCCTTGATGCTGCTCTTCAACGTCTATCGTCAACGTTTCAAACGGTTCCATTAGTTTGCCATCTACTGTTTTCAAGATAACTTCAGGGCGAGATACTGCTAACTCGTAACCTTCTCGACGCATATTTTCAATCAATATACCCAAGTGAAGTTCGCCGCGACCAGCAACGCGGAATTTATCTGGGTCGGCCATTTCTTCGACACGCAAGGCAACGTTATGTACTAATTCGTCCTGCAAACGCTCAAGAATGTTGCGTGACGTAACGTACTTACCCTCTTTACCAGCAAAGGGAGATGTGTTTACTTGGAAAGTCATAATCACGGTTGGTTCATCAACGGACAGCGGCTTGAGTGCCACAACGTTATTAACATCACAAACCGTATCAGAGATTTTTAACTCACCTAATCCAGTAATGGCTACAATATCGCCTGCATCTGCAGATTCAATATCATGGCGTTCAAGACCTAAATAGCCCAAGACTTTACCAATTTTGCCGTTACGCTTTTCACCTTTAGCGTTAACCACGGTGACTTGCTGATTTACCCTAACTGTACCGCGAGTAATACGGCCTACGCCGATTACACCGACATAAGAGTTATGATCAAGTTGTGAAATTTGCATTTGCAATGGGGCTGAAGGATCGCCGTTTGGCGGTTCTACTTGGTCTACGATGGCTTGAAACAAGGGTGTCATACTATCGCTTGGCACATTGTAATCCATTGTTGCCCAGCCGTTAATTGCAGAGGCGTAAATAACTTGGAAGTCCAACTGCTCGTCAGTCGCTCCTAGATTGTCAAAAAGATCGAACACTTGGTCAATGACCCAATCAGGGCGAGAACCCGGCTTGTCAATTTTGTTAATAACAACAATTGGCTTAAGGCCTTGTGCAAATGCTTTTTGCGTTACGAAACGGGTTTGCGGCATAGGACCTTCTTGCGCATCGACTAACAGAAGCACAGAGTCGACCATCGACATAACACGCTCAACTTCACCACCGAAATCGGCGTGTCCTGGAGTATCCACAATGTTTATGCGATATTCATTCCAGTTAATAGCTGTATTCTTAGCAAGGATCGTAATACCACGTTCTTTTTCAATGTCGTTTGAATCCATTACGCGTTCTTCGGCTACACCTCGGCTTTGCAATGTGCCTGATTGTTGAAGAAGCTTATCAACTAGGGTCGTTTTACCGTGGTCGACGTGAGCGATGATCGCGATATTGCGAAGATTTGCAATGGCTGAAGGCATGTTTTACTCTCAATAAATAAATGCGAAGGGAAAAAGCCCCTAGGATTGTTGGGCGCGGATTCTACAGATTTATTCCGCAATTAGCGACAAACTTTAGCATTTAGTCGCTAAATATAATCAAAAATCGAATAAACCCTTGATTTTCAATCAACCAGTCCACTATTTCACTTTACATTTAGCGTTATAATTTATCTTAAAACCATTTTCTATTGTTTTTGTAGGGTTAATGTCATTTTTATTTCTTTGTTTACCCATTCAGCGTCAGGATCTGACTCCATTCCAATACTGTAAGCCAGTCGGTCTATTATAAAACTCGCCGTCAGTGTTGTGTCGTTATTCTTCAGTAAGAACGAAACGGGTTGGCTTATGCCACGTAAGGTTAATGTACCTGTTACTGCGTAATCTTTGTCTTTGGCAACAATTTGGTTGCTTTCAAATACACTTTTAGGATGATTTTCAACATCAAACCAGTCTCCTTCGGGCAACGTACTATCGTAAGTGCTGTCTCCGGTTTTTGCGGATGTCACATCAAACGTAGCTATGATCTTTGGTGACGCTGCGGGTGGTAACAAAATATCAGCATCCCATTTATCAAAAATCCCTGAAAACTGCATACCAACATGTTCCCCAGCAAAGGTAACTTGGCTGTCTTTCGCACTAACAGAGAATTTCTCTTGGGCAAAAGATGACGGCATGCATATAAAGGCAGTCACTAACAGCAGCAAAAATGACAAACTATCTAAATAACCGCCGTCTCCTTGCTGTCTGGTTTTCAGAGCGCTTTTAAATTTTAATTGTGTTTCTAACATATTGTTATTTTCCAAAATATAAGTTGTCATAATTGCGAATAGACTATCTTTTAGTCTTTGACCACCACATACGATCCAATAGATTTACGCCATGTTTATTTCTATGCCAGATAACGGCGCCGATATGGCCTACAATCAGAAAACCCAAAACTGAAGCAGTTATCCAATGTATATTGTTGGCAATAGTTTCAATCGTCTTATTTCTAGACACTCCGGGAATGTGTGGCCATTTTATCCAATCGACAAATACAAAAGTGGGCAGGCCAAAAGGACTGGCGGAGACCATTAGCCAGCCGGAGAGAGGCATAACAACAACCGCAACATAAAGTAGTATATGCCCTGTTTTTGCTTTCTTCTTATCGCTGTTTGAAAATCCCTCAGGAAGCTCAGGTGCGTGTGTGAATATTCGCACACACACTCTGACAAATAAGGCCCAAAGCATAACAACGCCAGCTGCTTTATGGATCTGAAATAGCTTGTATTGATCCGCTTTACTGATGTCTGCGTTGACCATATATAAGCCACTCACGAACATAAATACAAGGCCTAACACCACGGTCCAATGTAATAAAATACTTAGGCTATGGTATCGATGTTGCTTACCGATGAAGTTATTAACCATCTGATTTAACAAATTCACCTTCAATCATCACTTCAACTTCATCACCAATATCAGGTGCATATTTGCTCATACCCCAGTTTGTGCGCTGTATAGTTGTGGTTGCAGAAAATCCCATCGTTGGTTTGCCGCTAAAAGGCTGGCGCAGCATTGCACCATTAAATTCAACATCCAGCGAAACCGGTTTAGACACACCCAAAAAAGTAAGCTTGCCTTTCATTACTGCGGTTTTCTCTCCCGTCATTTCTATTGAGGTTGAAACAAAATCAATACTGGCAAATTCACCAGCATTGAACCAACTCTTATCAGTAGCAAGAATGTTGTCAAAATCTTTCTCTTTTGCATTCGGATAAGCCGTTTGAATTGACAAAGGATTAATTTTGGCCGTCACTTTACTTTGAGTTATATCTGAAGTGTCGTAGTCAATCGCAGCTTCAAAATCTGCAAAGCGAGCGACATAACTAGAGAGTCCTAAATGTGATACTTTCCAAACTACAGACGCGTGGCTCAAGTCGACCACATATTCACCCTCTGGCATGTCATTGAACGGGCTCTTTGCAAACACCAAGGAAACACAGCCAGCCAAACTAAGTACCAAGCTAAAAATAGCCATTTTTAAAAAATTCATCATGTCATCCATTTTTTTGATTTTACATTCTACACACTGAGCATAAACACTCAACGCCGATATTATTTTTCCACGCACAGTGTAAGATACGCTAATGTGAACAAAAAGTGGGTGATTTTGTTGCAAAATTAATTTAAGAATAAAATGATTATCCTGTATAAACAAGTCAGTCAGTTCAACGGCCATTATTTTAAGTTGTTGCACCAAAATAATACGATAATGGCTATTTGCACCAACTTAATTCATTTTTGTATCTTTTTGGTGCAAGTAGACGATTGATCACAACGTGTGCATCAATGACAAGCCAGTGTTTACAAGGGCTTTTATTTCATTGCTTTGTGGCACGAATATAGCTTATGCTTTTGTATAACTATTTTTGACAGCTTATTGGATAGTTTTTAACATGTGTTCGGACATCAAGTCCGTGCAAGGAAATTTTTTTATCGGAGGACAGTATGTCAATTGAGTCGGCATTAGAGCTAATTAAAGAAAGTGAAGCGAAATTTATTGATTTGCGCTTTACGGATACGAAGGGTAAAGAACAACACGTTACTATTCCTAGTCACCAAGTAAATGAAGACTTCTTTGAAGAAGGTAAAATGTTTGACGGTTCATCAATTGCTGGCTGGAAAGGCATTAATGAGTCGGACATGGTACTGATGCCAGATCCTACAACGGCGGTTTTAGACCCCTTCGCTGAAGAGACCCAAGTTAATATTACTTGCGACGTACTAGAGCCATCGACGATGCAGGGTTATGATCGTGATCCTCGTTCAGTTGCGAAACGCGCTGAAGAATATTTGAAGTCTACTGGCATAGGTGACGCTGTGTTGTTTGGTCCAGAGCCAGAATTCTTTTTGTTCGACGACGTTCGTTATCACACAGATATGTCAGGTTCTTTTTTCAAAATTGATGCTGAAGAAGCGGCATGGAATTCTGGTGCAGAATTCGAAGGCGGTAATAAAGGACATCGTCCTGGTGTTAAAGGGGGCTACTTTCCAGTCGCACCAGTTGATTCTGCGCATGATACACGGTCAGCAATGTGTCTTGTAATGGAAGAAATGGGCTTAGTTGTTGAGGCTCATCACCATGAAGTTGCCACCGCTGGCCAAAATGAAATCGCCTGTAAATTTAATACAATGGTTAAAAAAGCAGATGAGATACAAATTTATAAGTATGTTGTGCACAATGTTGCTGACGCATACGGTCAAACAGCGACCTTCATGCCTAAGCCGCTAGTAGGCGATAATGGCTCTGGTATGCACTGCCATATGTCAATCACAAAAGATGGCAAAAATACATTTGCAGGCGATAGCTATGCGGGTCTTTCAGATGATGCATTGTTTTATATTGGCGGTATTATCAAGCATGCCAAAGCAATCAATGCTTTTGCAAATGCCTCAACCAACTCTTACAAGCGTTTGGTTCCGGGATTCGAAGCACCTGTTATGTTAGCTTATTCAGCACGTAACCGTTCGGCTTCTATTCGTATTCCTTACGTAACTAGCGAAAGAGCACGTCGAATTGAAGTTCGTTTCCCTGACCCATCAGCTAATCCATACTTAGCGTTCACTGCTTTATTAATGGCTGGCCTTGACGGGATCAAGAACAAAATCCATCCAGGTGAGTCAATGAACAAAGATTTGTATGACTTACCACCGGAAGAAGCTGCACAGATTCCGAAAGTCGCTAGTTCATTAGAGGAAGCCTTGGCCGCGCTAGATGGAGACCGTGAATTTTTAACTACGGGTGGCGTAATGAGCGACGATATGATTGACGCTTACATTAGACTTAAAGCTGCTGACGTTGAAAAACTCAACATGTCCACTCACCCAGTTGAGTTTGAAATGTACTACAGCGTTTAAACCCTCATTATTTAGAATGCAGGGCCGATATTTATATAATACATCGGCACGGCGTTGCCTAAATATAGATATTTATACTAAAGCCTGTGTTTACAGGCTTTTTTTTTATTTAAAAACGGCTACACTAATACAAGGTTGCCTAGGTCAATTAAATGAATATAGTAAAGTGCTCAACATCCAAATGGTTTAGGCTGCTGATTATACTCGGTCTTGCGCTCTCTTCTTCTGCGCATGCGGGTAAAATATATAAAACGGTAAACACAGATGGAACAATTACTTATTCAGACCAGCCAACGCCGGGGGCTATTGAGGTTGATTTCGCTTCTAACACGACCACGATAGTACAAAATCCAAACATTCAAACTAAACAACTCAAGACCATAAAACAGAAGAAGCCTGTTGAACATGCACTCAACGTTATCTCCCCTGTTATTGATGGCACTATTCGAAATGCAATGGGTAATGTAACCATCAGTGCGTCAGTCACGCCGAATGCTCCAGGTCACTATGAACTTTCACTGCATGAGAAAAAACTTCGTTCCACTTCTGGTACTTTTTTGATAAAAGATCTGCCCAGAGGCGAGTATTCCTACCAAATCAACTTTGTTAGCACTTCGGGCAAGGTAATTGCATCGTCTTCGGTAAGACGCTTTTTTATGCACAAACCTTCAGCGCTAATTAAGCCTCAAAATAATAGCAATTAAGTAATACCGCGTTGGCAACTCTGCATTCATCGTTTGTTCGATGGGTTAGCGAGTTTTTACTATTTATTTAATTACGCTTCGAAATCGCATAATATAGTGCATTGCACAAATTTAGTGCAACAGACAAGGAAATTATGGACGACCGTTTAGCTGCAATAAACTTATCGCCGTTTCAGCTGCGTAATATGTTGAAAACTGTAGTGATCATTATCGATGAGCATTTTGATATTTTATATGTCAATGATGCCGCGTTAGCGATGCTAGAGACGGGATTAAAACAAATTCACGATCGCAAATTCTATGAATTCTTTCTCGATGATGGCATTGAGCGATCGACATTTGAAATAGCACTTCGTCATCAAGAAGACTTCAGTGAAACGGAGGTGCAACTGTGCTTCAAAGACGGACGTAGTGTATTAACTGATATCACGGCTAGTTGTTTTGAGATTGATGGTCAACGCATGATGTTGCTAGAAATAAAACAAATTGATAAACAGAAAAAGATAACCCAAGAAACGCTGCAACACGCGCAGCAAGAGGCAGCAAGGGAACTTGTGCGTGGCTTGGCACATGAAATTAAAAATCCCTTAGGTGGCATTCGCGGCGCGGCGCAGTTGCTTGAAAAAGAACTGACGGATCCAGAACAGAAAGAGTTCACGCAAATGATCGTTGATCAATCTGATCGCCTTTGTTCGCTGGTTGATAGACTTCTTGGTCCAAATTCCTTGCCACAAAGGAAGTGGATTAATATTCATCAGGTAATTGAGAAAGTGCGCTCGGTTATTCACGCAGATACCTTGCACAATATTGAGATAGAAAGAGACTATGACCCATCAATACCGGATCTATATGTTGACCCTGACATGCTGCAACAAGCGTTGTTGAATATTGCACGTAATAGCATGCAAGCATTGAAATCGGACAACACAGAAAATGCACGTATAAAGCTTAAAACGCGTATAGAAAGGCAGTCAGTTATCAAAGGAAAGCGTTACGGACTCAGCGCATTAATTAGTATTATTGACAATGGCCCAGGTATTCCCAAGGAACTCAAAGACACCGTATTTTATCCGATGGTGACAACCAAGCAGAATGGCAGTGGTTTGGGGTTATCGATAGCGCAAAACTTGACCAACCATCACGATGGTAAAATTGACGTAGTAAGTTATCCAGGGCACACCGAATTTACCCTCTATCTACCCATTAAGAAAAGGCACGAATAGTTATGAATGAACCAGTTTGGATTGTCGATGACGACAGCTCTATTCGTTGGGTTTTGCAAAAAGCATTGCAAGCAGCCAACATTGCCTGTGTCAGTTTTGAAAACCCTGAAGATTTATTGCTTCAACTTCAATCTGGCGAAGCACCACAAATAATTATCTCCGATGTGAAAATGCCACAAATGGATGGCATGACATTACTCAATGAGATCCACCAACAATTCCCAGAAATGCCGGTTATAATTATGACCGCACATTCTGATTTAGACAGCGCGGTTAATGCTTATCAGGGCGGTGCTTTCGAATATTTACCGAAACCCTTTGATATTGATGAAGCCGTAACACTAACCAAACGTGCAATTGAGCATGCCAAGGAGCAAAGCAAGCTAAAACGAGTTGCTCAGGTTAACCCAACAGCAGAAATCATTGGTGAAGCACCGGCGATGCAAGAGGTTTTTCGTGCCGTAGGGCGTTTATCCCGTTCATCAATTAGCGTTTTGATTAATGGTCAGTCAGGAACGGGTAAAGAGCTTGTTGCTCTTGCGCTACATAAGCACAGCCCGAGATCAGCAAACCCATTTGTCGCCCTAAATATGGCTGCTATTCCTGCCGATTTAGTCGAGTCTGAATTATTTGGGCATGAGAAAGGAGCATTTACGGGAGCTCAATCGGCGCGTCAAGGCCGCTTTGAACAAGCTGATGGTGGCACCTTATTTTTGGATGAAATTGGTGATATGCCTATTGATGTACAAACTCGATTGCTAAGAGTATTAGCTGAAGGTCAATTCTATCGTGTTGGGGGGCATAATCCAGTGAGTGTGGATGTGCGGATCATTGCAGCGACGCATCAAAATCTTGAAAAACGCGTTGCAGCAGGTCAATTTCGAGAAGATTTATATCATCGTCTAAACGTTATTCGAATTCATATTCCATCATTGAATGAGCGTCGCGAAGACATTCACTTATTGGCTAATCATTTCTTAGCTAAAGCCGGAAAAGAATTGGGTGTTGAAGTTAAAATTTTAAGTAAGGCTGCCGCCAAAGTGCTTTCTCAACTCGCTTGGCCTGGCAACGTCCGCCAGCTAGAAAACACCTGTCGTTGGTTAACTGTTATGGCCAGTGGACAAGAAATTCACCCCGCTGATTTACCGCCAGAACTGGTTAATACTCCTGACGATTTAAAGGTAGAACAGCATAGTAATGACTGGGCTACTTTGCTTTCTCTTTGGGCCGACTCGCAGTTAGGAGCGGGATATGACAATATTTTGGGTGATGCAATGCCAACCTTTGAAAAGATTCTATTGCAGCGAGCGTTAAAATATACCCATGGACACAAGCAAGATGCTGCTAAGAAGCTCGGTTGGGGACGTAATACATTGACCAGAAAATTGAAAGAGTTGGACGTGGATTTATAAAATCTGCGTTTTACCGTTGTGTAAGCCAAACAAAAACTGATTTGCTATTTAAACCAGCAAAAGGTTGCCCGATGGTAACATGGCAAATCCAATGATAAATTTAAGGATGTTCCATGCTCTGGGTTTTAAAACGGAAACACTCATTGTATATTCCTATTAAAACCGCCTCTTTAAGGTAAGCAAATGAATCACTTAGTTCGCATTAAAAAAATGGTCACGCTTAAATTATTTTCTAATAATTCCGACTAATGTCGCTTTGTGACAAGAAACGAAAATTAGTGGTGCTTCTTTACATTAGGTTTTAAACGAAGCACCAAGGTTTCAGATATTTTGTCTTGAATGGCCTGTCTATTAGGGTCCCAATAAATTTGTAAGAAACCTAATAAGCCTGTCGCGAAGCCTGCACCATAGCCTCCATAGCGACCAAAACTTTCCCATAATGAGGGGTAATTTCCGTCGAGTTTAACCACTTCAATGCCAACAATTTTTTTGCCAATAGTCTGTCCGCGCCACCAGGCGGTAAATACGCTGAAATACAACGCTGCCCAGCCTAAGCCAAGGCCAAGGTCAGACATAATACCTTTAACCCATTGGACGACGCTATAAACCGCGTTTGTATCTTCACCAGCATCGTTTGCTTGAGTAATTTCGAGTATATCGTCGGTGTAGGCGTTACGCTCTTCGTTTAATGTGTTGACAAATTTGTCCATAAACACGGCTTTGTTCTCATCGCTCCATTCCTTTTGAGAGACAATATCACTTGTTGTTGCATTAATGTCTTGGACCGGGATTTCCATTGCAGCAGCCCCCGTTGCGACGGCTTCTGCATACTTAAGCAAGCATTCACTATCGCCTTTGCAACTGACATCTATGAGCGCTGCAGCAAGATCAAGAAGGCTTTTCATGGTTGCTTTATTTTCTTGCTGTTGTGCGGCGTTGGTTAACATCAGTTCATCGGGTTCGTCCATATCTGAAATAATCGCAAATATGATAAAGAACAATAAAAATGCAGCGCTTGCGCGCAACGTCAGTCGGATAAAATTCAAGCGCTTTTGTCGCTTTAAGCGACCATCTGCTTTAAAAAAAGTCATGGCAACAAAGCCAGCAAATAAGAGTGCGCTGAGTCCACTTAGCACGGCAATAAGAAATAGATCAATCATCATTGCAACAGCTCTTCGAGTCGGTGTTGCAAGAGGTTGACCGAGTAATTCAGGAGAAACCGTAAAAGCGTATGGTGTGACCATTGCGCGTGTTTCTTTGTCGCTTAGTTTGGTACTTTCTTGTGTCTGAGGGGTATTTTGTTCTGCATCATCAAGTGACCTTGATCTTGTTTGTATATGAACGTCCTCAATAGGCGAATCGACTTCTAATCTATTGCTATTTTTTTCAGGAATATCCACGCTTGTAACAATATCTTCGCCTTCAACAATATCCACGCTTTTTTCAGTAGCTTTAATAGCTTCAGTAGGTGACTCATCGTCCTCTTTGTTTTCTGTTTCATAAGACGAGGGATCGAGGTCAAAAGAGTGTTGTTTGGGATTGTCCGAAGAAGTCATAGTGAGTCCGTTTTTACCATTCTTGGGTTAATATTTTTTAAAATCAAATACACTTGAGTCAAAAACGCCATGCAATGAAACGGCTCGCTTTTGCACCTTGTGCCATATTAATGGTTTTACATTCGGTTGCACCAAGTTTCTCTGCCAGCGTTAGCAAAGGGAGGACATTATCTTTTTTGGATAGTAATGAGGTAAACCATTTCACTTGAGTTTTAAACGCGACACTTTCAGTGATCATGCTTTTGACAAATTCAAATTCACCCCCTTCGCACCATAATTCACTATGCTGCCCACCAAAATTGAGTGAAGACTGGTTTGTGGTTGTGGAGTCTTTACCTCTTCGCTTTTGACTGTGTCTCGCCAAATTTTGATTCTTTTTGCGACTGCCAGCCAAAGCGGCATCCGCAGAAATATGAAATGGTGGATTGCACAGACTAAAATCAAACAACTCATTGTCTTTGACAACACCCGAAAATATTGCTTTTGGCTGTTTTTGAAGACGCACACTTACTAATTTGCGCAAGTTAGGATTAGATTCAACAATAAGACTCGCAGCGGAATATGAAGCCTGATTAATATCGCTTCCTATCATATTCCAGCCATAGCTTTGGCTTGCCACTATTGGATAGATGAGATTTGCGCCAGTGCCAATATCTAAACCTCTGATTTGCTTTCCTTGAGGAATTTGACCGTCCTTGTCTTGTCCGAGTAAATCGGCGATGTAGTGGATGTAATCGGCTCGCCCAGGTACTGCGGGGCATAAAAAACCGGCAGGAATGTCCCAATGTTGGACTTGATAGAATTGCTTTAATAACCCAGCATTAAGGGCTTTTACTGCGCTAGGCTGTGAAAAATCGATGGTTAGTTTGCCCGCGGGATTGGCAGATAAAAATATTCTTAGGGGAGCATGTACTTGCGCTAACTTAACAAAGTCGTAGCCGTGATTGTGCACATTTCTATGATGCATTTCAGCTTTCGCATTGGTTTTTTTGTCCAATGCAGTTGAAGGGTCTGTAGCTAGGTGACCATTTTTAATCGATTTCATTTGCGCTGATTTCATTCTGCAATCACTAAATAATGCCTCAAATGCCTGCTTTCATTCATTCTATAACAACTTCACCTGCAAATCTGGTACTAATGTTGTTAGATCTTAATTTTGGAGACTGGGTCATGCGCACACACGTCTTTACTGTTCATCAACATGGTTTATACTTCTGTGTATGAGATATTTAGGCGAACCTGTTGCAAATGAATAAAGCCCAACCGCACCTGCATGCATGTCTGGAATGTGATCTCCTTGTAAACATGCCTGATGCTATTTCACATCGCACTAATGTTCATTGCCCAAGATGTAACCACAGCATTGCCATGGGGCACAATAACGCCAAACAATATGTATTGGCGACGAGTTTTACCGCTCTCATTTTAATGGTCGTCGCGTGCACATTTTCATTTATCTCTTTTTCTTCTAATGAACAAATCCGCACGATTAATTTATTGCAAACGTTTACAGAACTATATACGCAAGAGTACTACTTTGTTGCGGTTCTCGTTTTTTCCTTTATTTTGCTGCTCCCTACACTTTACTTAACGTCTGTTTGCCTTATTATTTTGTCGACCTTTCGAGGTTTTGAAATAGTGCCTTCGGTAGGGCTAGGTAAATTGATGAGTTATATTTTGCCATGGTCAATGGCCGAAGTATTTCTAATTGGCGTGTTAGTTGCACTAATTAAAGTGACTTCGATGGCCGATATCTCACTTGAACCATCTTTTTGGGCATATGTGATCTTTGCACCGTTATTCACGCATATTGTATCCGTCATAGACAGCCATAGATTATGGGATTGGATAGAACAAGCGGGTGCATGTTCACATGGTTAATTCAATAAAGCCAAAAACAGCGGCAAACAGCGGCTTAGTTAATTGTCTGGTGTGCCATCAATTAGCACCTATTGCCGCAACGCATTGTCAACGTTGCAATACTGCATTGTCATCTCGAGTCAAAAATAGTGTACAAATATCGTTGAGTCTTTTAGTCACTGCCATTTTGCTTTACATACCTGCAAATATTTACCCTATAATGAGCACAGAATTACTAGGTAAAACGACGCAGAGCACCATTATTGGTGGAATAGTTTTGTTCTTAGAACACGGTTCCTATTTTGTTGCTGCGGTCATCCTTATCGCCAGTGTAATTGTCCCGATAGCGAAAATGTTCGCTCTCGCTTGGCTGTGCTATTGTGCAACTAGGGCTGACGGCATTAAGCAATATGAGTTAACTCAATTATATCGAGTGACTGAATTTATAGGCAAGTGGTCGATGGTTGATGTATTTGTTGTGGCTATTTTAGTAGCCCTGATACAACTAGGCGAGATAATGTCAATTAAAGTTGGCTTTGCGGCAACCGCGTTTGCTGTTGTGGTAATAATGACGATGGTCAGTGCTCATCAGTTCGATACAAGGATCCTGTGGGATAGAGTGGACCAAGAATGACCAGTAACAAGAATGAAGAAAACGCACAATCTGAAAATGCTAAAACGGATCATCCCCAAAGTAGTGAGTCTCCCAATGCCGATAGTCCGCCTGAAACTAAAAGTGCAGACCAACTGAAACAAGATAAAAGCAAACAACAGCGGCAACAAAATCAAGCAATACCAACTAATGACCTTGACCAAAATACCACTTTAAACAACGTTGCTAGTGCACCGGTTATCGCTAATAAATCGAAATTTTCGATAATATGGATCTTACCAATCATTGCTGTGCTTATAGGTGTCGGCATGGTTTACAACGATTGGCAAAATCGTGGTATCCACATCCAAGTTGAATTCGAAACTGCAGAGGGATTGGAAGCAAAAAAAACGGTATTAAAAAACCGTAATGTAGGCATCGGCTTGGTCAAAAAAATTAGTTTTAGTGCAGACAAGAAAACTATTTTAGTGGATATTGAGGTTGACAAGTCAATGGACTCTTTTTTAGTTGAGGACAGTGAGTTCTGGGTCGTTAAACCGAGATTTGGCGCAACCGGTTTTACCGGCGTCGGAACACTGCTATCTGGCGCTTATATTGAGGTATCGCCCGGGCAGTCGAATAGTGAGAAATTTGCATTTGTGGGCCTTGAAACCCCACCGGTGACCTCACTTAATGCAGACGGTATTCACTTAAAACTAATTTCACGTGGCAATAAGCCGCTTAACGTCGGTAATCCTGTGTTGCACAAAGGGTTTGAAGTAGGGGCTGTTGAGTCAAAGTACTATGACGACCTTGAGCAAGAAGCTCATTATGACATTTTTATTCACGCTCCTTTTCACAATTTAGTGACTGAAAACACCTCATTTTGGAATGTCAATGGATTGTCGATTACAACCTCGACTCAAGGCGTCAGTTTAACTATGGCATCCCTAGATGCGCTGGTTGCTGGTGGTGTTGAATTTGGACTTGTTGATGATGCAGTGCCGGGAGTTGGTGTGCCGCAAAACCATCAATTTCAAGTTTATGATTCACAAGAAAGTATCGATGAGCAACGAAATTACAAGTTTATCGAGTATGTTATTTTAGTTGAAGACAGTGTCGGTGGCTTACACAAAGGTGCGCCAGTAGATTACCGAGGCATTAGACTTGGCACAGTCAGCAAACCCTATATGGAGTTCTGGGAAATTATTGATATAGCAGGGGTAGGCATAGAAGATCGCATTCCTGTTGTAATCAAACTTGAACCCGAGCGCTTGATGAAGAATGGATATATATCAATTGATATTTTCAAGGGAATGGTTGATGACTGGATCAAAGAAGGCCTAACAGCGTCTATTGAAAATGCGAACCTGATAACCGGAAACCTGAAAGTCAGCCTTCAGCCGGGTGGAAAGCCGATAAACGTAGTTGGTCAATTTGGTGAATACCCTGTTATTCCGGCGGCGCAAGGGGGCTTTGCGAGTTTAAGTAAAAAGTTAGAAAATATTTTGGGTGAACTCGAAAAATTACCATTAAATGCGACGCTTGCGAATATAAATGGATTAATAGATAGCGCAGATGAAACGGTCAAAACGTCAGCCAAGGTAATTGAAAAAGCGAGCATGACCTTGGGTACGTTAGAGCAAAGCTTGCAAGAATTACAGTCGACATTAAAAGGCTTGCAACCGGAGTCGCATGTATATCGTTCGGTTGAGCAAATGATAAAGAAAATTGAAATCGCCTTAGATGAAATAAAGCCTATTGTAAAAGAAGTACGTAACCAGCCCAATTCACTTGTGTTTGGTGGGCCGGCAGAAAGTGATAAACAGCCACAAGCATCTAAAAAAGAAGGTAACTAATATGCAAAAAATGTTTATGTTAACTGTGTTTTGTTTGTTGGTTATGTCATGCGGCACAATGTCACAAGCACCTGATCCGACTTACTACCTATTTGATGCTGAACCGAGAGTGCAAAAGCAAAAAACCACAACGACCAGAATTAAGCTAGAACAAATTAAACTCGCTGACTATTTAAGTACTAATCAGTTAGTTATGCGTGATGGTGGGCAGGTGCTTATTAAGGCCAATTATCACAGTTGGGCAGACAGTTTAGACGACGCTATTGGGCGTGCATTACTAAGCGACCTGAATACTTTAAATGAAAATAGTGAATTCGTAAGCCGGTGCAATAGTTGCGACAGTATTAGTGTGACAATAGAGCATTTCTATCCGGGGGCAGACGGTAAATTGCTACTGTCAGGTTTTTTCGAAATATCATCAAAAAATACTGAAAACACACTTTCTCGCTTTAAACTTGTTGATGATTTGAGCATTGACGGTTATGCCAATGCGGTAAAACAAATGCGGGAGCAAGTGGGCGCTCTCGCCATTCAAATTAACCAGAAGCTTTAAGTTAAAGCCTTACAACAGCAGTATTGTTCCCAAGCCAAGGAAGGCGACAAAACCGACTATGTCAGTAACCGTTGTCAAAATTACTGAGCCAGATAGCGCCGGATCAATTTTTAATTTAACAAGTATCACAGGCACAAAAACACCGGCAAACGCGGCTGCAACGATATTTAAGAAAATAGCGATAGCTATTACGGCGCCGAGTAATGGGTCACCAAACCATGCGAACGCAACTATACCAATGACAATGGCCCATATAATGCCGTTCAGTCCACCCACTTTCAATTCTTTGGATAGCAGTACCCTGGTATTGGCTGGGGTAACTTGTTTTAGTGCTAAGCCTCGTATAATAAGAGTCAGTGTCTGACTACCAGCAATGCCTCCCATACTTGCTACTACAGGCATTAATACAGCCAAAGCCACAACTTGCTGAAGGGTTGCTTCAAACATGCCAATAAAGGCGCTTGCCAAGAGTGCAGTCAGTAAGTTAATACCTAACCAGATTGCACGCCTCTTGGCACTTCTGCGAACCGCAGAAAATAAATCTTCGTTTTCATCCATACCGGCGCTAGCCATCAGTTGGCGCTCATAATACTCTTCGCTCAATTCAGAGGCTGTGGTAACGTCAATTCGGCCAATTAATTTACGATTTTCATCGATAACAGGCAATGCGCCATAGCTTGAATACAAAACATCTTTTACTACCTTTTGGCCTTCATCTGTGGCATTGATGACTGGAAAATCGTGCAATGCAAAATCAACTAAGGGAACGTGTTCCGGTAACGCGTAGAGCTTAGAAATAGGCACGGCCTCAGAAAAATGGCCAAAGCGGTTAATCAGAAAAATCACATCCGTGTGGCGCGGCATTTCGCGGCGTATAAGACGAATACCCTCACGCACTCTGGCATTCAAGGGAAGCACTAGATAGTCATGCGTAATCCAATGACCCACTTGTTCTTCTGGATATTGATTCGCTTCGGTAAAGTACTGCTTTTGTACTCTATCCATCGCCGCATACGCGCGCTCAACCAACTCTTCAGGTAGTGAATCAGCAAGTTCAAGCAAGTCTTCGGCTTCAATACCGACAAACAATTTATCCCATCGTTCGGGCTCGGTTGCTCGCACCAATACTTCACGAGGATCGCCGCGCATGGCAATAAGTATATCGAGCTTTTTATGTTCCGGGAGAGTCTGCCAGAGGCTTAAACGCTGTTCTATCGGCAATGACTCGAGTAGCAATGCCATCTCATCTTCATCAGCCTGCGCAATAATTGCAGCCACGCCTATTCCACTGTCACTCAATTCCGAGTGGCTAATGACCTCTTCAATCAAATCAGGTAATAGTTCAGACATCCGAAAGTCTCCAAAAAGGGGGGCGATAATGTGCGTAGATTCACATCAAATGAAATAAACTGCAATGGATATTTCGGGTTTTTTGCACATAAATAAGCCTAATTTATGCCCTCATTTATACACATAAAGTGGTGCAATTTAGTGGATTATTTACTGGTGTTGACGGTGCATTACAAAAACGTAATTGCTCAAGTGCCTACCGCTTCTAATGAAGCACCGTTGGACAGGTTGCGGTAATATCAATACACCCATAACTAGGTAATGGAATGTTGATACCATCCGCGGTAGTGGCGCTATCTAGGAGTACAACTTGACGCATATACGTCTTTAAATGAGCTGGATTAACTTTTCTCTTCGGGTTTGAAGACTTTAAATCCACATAAACCGATGATAGTGATAATGCCGACGAGTAATCCAATCCACGGTTCGAACACGCTAAATGCCATTGCGGTTATGACCATCGCTCCACGCTCTGTCGCATCCTGCACGAGCGATAGGGCCAGGGTGGCACACGCAAACGCAGTTAATACTAATGTCACTGCCAAGGCCACTGGCAATAGCGGTTGTAATAACGTGACTAATGGCAGGAAAACAAACAGAAATGGCAGACCAAACGCATAGAAACTGCCAATGCTATCGAAAATTGAATCTAGTTTGTCGCGACCTTGAGACCAACGTTTAAGAAGAACCACTTGTATTCCTGTCCACAGCACTCCTTGAGTCGCAAAGAACGGGGCGATGATCCCCATTAATATGTTTCTGATACCTGTAGCCATATGCGCGCGGCTGCTATCTAATTCTAATTTCTCATCGCTGCGAGCTTTTTGCGCTTGCTCTATCATTTCGTTGCCGGTGACCACATCACCGAAAAACAAGATATAGGTGATTAGGGCTAATGGAAACGAAGCGATAAAAGTGTCTATTGATGGCCAGCCAATCACGAATGGTGACGCTTTTTGCCAAAGTGCAGTTGCCGACGTGCCAACATCTAGAATTTCCCAGCGGATATTGTATTCAAATTCACCGGTAAAATATCCAACAGTGCCAGCCACAACAAAGCCCGGTAGTAAGCCAAATCCAAGTAGCTTGGCCAGCCATCTTCGGTCCGTCGCAATCGCATGTAAAGGTTTAGAAAATGCAAAAACTAAACAGACAACAACACCCAGAGTACCTGCTATTGGAGCTGACTGAAATACATTCGCCGCATCACCATCTTTGGTTACGCGCAAGAAGGCAGCGACGGCTGCGCCGAGTATGATGCCGCCTTTAAATACATTGGGTACAATCTTAATTAACTTTTCTCCGAGGCCGGTAGCGCCTAAAAAAATAAGAATAAATGCAAAATTTAATGAAAGTGCAGTCATGGCCTGAAATTGAGAAGTATGATCACCTAAATAGGCCGGCGCCGTTATAAATGCGACTACAAAGGGGATTGCGGGTGTTAACCAACCCGGTGCATAGGGGTCGCCAAAAAACATCCAAGAAAAAGAAATGAGTAAACTATGGAACATTGCCATTGTCACGGCTTCTTCGAAGTTAAGCCCTAACAACGCCATAAAATAAGGTACCAACGCCATTCCGGTTGCACCTGCTACGGCTAGGCCTTGTAGCATGTCAGCTAGTGAAAAACGTAAATGAATCAGTGGGATCCGCATCGTAAACGGACCCCATTTAAAACCGGGTTGAACCTCTCCATCAAGTCTTGTCTTTGCCATATTATTATTCTCAGTATTTAACTATAATTCCAATACAAACAAATTCTTTGGCATGCGTTATTGAATCAACTGTTTGTATTTGTTTAATAAACGAGCGATCATTATTACATCATTTTTTACAAAAAAGACTTAATTATTTTACATTTTTTTAGAGCTTTTTTTATACAGTGCGTTGTCGAAGTCTTTACACTGATTGATTTTCGAACTAGTCTATCTGTCCACTGAAAGAACGTAAACACTTCAAAAGGATTTGCCCTGTATGTCAATTATCAGTACTAAACCGCTAACTTGTTTGTCGTATTCTGCTCTATTCAGCTTGAGCGTTTTAAGTTCAGCCTGCGTTGCGCAAGCGCCTCCTATTGTTCAGCCTGGTGCGCCTGGACAAATATCACGCACGTTGAGTGCGCAAGATGCAGTCAAAATAGCGAATACAAGTTTTACTCGTGACGACGTTCTGTTTATGCAAAACATGATCCCGCATCATGGACAGGCCGTGGACATGGCTGTGTTGGTCGAGGATCGAACCAATAATGAAGATCTAATCGATATTGCAGGTCGCATTCGCAAATCGCAGGCCGATGAAATTGCTTTTATGCAAGACTGGTTAGCGCAACGCAGTGAAGCCACAGATATTGATCATTCCATGCACATGGACCACAGCTTAATGGGGATGGCGAACGCAGATGAAATGGACCAACTTGAGGCAGCGAAAGGCACTGATTTTGATCGCTTATTCTTAAGCTTGATGATACCTCATCATGAGGGTGCACTGAGAATGGTGGATGATTTACTTGAGCAGTCAGGTTCGGCATATGATCCTATTTTGTTTGACTTCGTCAATGATGTTGTCAATGATCAAAAAGTTGAAATTACGCGAATGAACGCTCTGTTTTCAGGCCTTTCAACGGATCAACGAGTCGGACTCAAAGCTGGTTTTAGAGATGCGGGTGAAGCCGCTCTAAATCTAAAATTAATTAAAACACTGCCAAGACCAAATGGTTTTTTCGATCCTAATAATCCGTCAAATATACCACCAGTTAAAATGCCCTCAGCAGATGATAAGTCTGAAAGTCGAGAGAATGAAGACGGCGGGGATGTAAAAACAGAGTGGGCAGAGCGTTGGCCATTACTTAGTTTTTGGAACACAGATATGGCATTTTCAGGCAATATTTTAGTTGCTGGGAATTATCATGGATTTAATATTTATAACTTAAGTGAGAATGGCGAGCCAAGCCTAGCAAGTTCGATTGTTTGTCCTGGTGGTCAGGGCGATGTCTCTATTGTGGGTGATTTACTGATCATGTCAGTCGAACAAACCCGCGGTCGTATTGATTGTGGTCTGCAAGGTATCAGTGACGATATCAGTGAGCAACGTTTTCGTGGATTGCGTATTTTTGATATCTCAGACATCACCATGCCCAGACAGGTAGGGCTTGTACAAACCTGCAGAGGATCGCATACGCATTCAATAGTGTCCTCAGATGAAGACACAATTATTGTTTATAACTCAGGTACGGCAGGTGTGCGCGATGAAGAAGAATTAGAAGGTTGTATTGGAGACATTGCGGGTGATAACCGCACCGCATTGTTCCGTATAGACGTAATAGAAATACCGGTGAAAACCCCAGAGAAAGCGCGTATTACCTCAAGCCCTGCGGTTTTTTCTGATGATGAAGGACGTTTGCCCGGCTTATGGCGGGGTGGCGATCATGGCGACGGCACTCAACACACAAGTATGACTGACCAATGTCATGATATTACTGTGTTTCCAGCATTAAAATTGGCCGCAGGTGCTTGCTCAGGTAACGGTATATTACTAGACATCTCTGACCCATTGCAGCCAAAACGTATTGATGAAGTATCTGATCCAGGCTTCGCCTATTGGCATTCAGCAACATTCAATAACGACGGCACCAAGGTTCTATTCACCGATGAGTGGGGCGGTGGCACCCAGCCTCGTTGCCGAGCATCTGATCCAAAATCGTGGGGAGCCAACGCGTTTTATGATGTTAAAGACGGTAAGTTGATTTTTCAAAGCTATTACAAAATTGATGCACCACAATCGGAACAAGAGAATTGTGTTGCTCATAATGGCTCAGTAGTGCCAGTGCCGGGACGCGATATTTTTGTTCAAGCTTGGTATCAAGGCGGCTTGTCAGTTATCGATTTTACCGATACAGTTAATCCCGTTGAAATTGCCTATTTTGACCGTGGCCCTATTCATGATGAACGGATGGTGATTGGTGGCTACTGGTCAACATATTGGTATAACGGGAAAATTTACGGTACTGAAATACTGCGTGGTCTTGATGTCATCGAGCTGCAAGTTAGTGAATTTCTGACTGAAAATGAATTAGCGGCGGCGAAATTAGCGGACATGGGTGATACGTTCAATCCTCAGCAGCAGTTTCAGGTCACTTGGCCACTAAGCCCAGTTGTTGGATTAGCTTATATCGATCAACTGGAGCGCGATGGTGGTATGGGTCAAGCTGATATTGATGCCGCTAAGGCCTTACTCAGTAAGGCACAAGTCTCGTTGGCCAATGGTAATGGATCTGCAACACTGTCTGACGCACTTGCAGCGTTAGCGCGTGATATAAACGCAACCAATGATGGCGTAAATACTCACAAACGTATAGTAGGCCTACGTGACATTCTCAATAATGCAGCTGAAATAATGCAGCTGAAATAATGCAGCTGAAATAATGCAGCGGAAATAATGCAGCGGAAATAATGCAGCTGAAATAATGCAACGGAAATAATGTGGCTAACTGAAAAAAGCGCATGACTTTTCTAAATGCGCCCTGAAAGTTAGCCACTATTTTCGGGAGGTATGAACAAATCTAAACACGCTCTAATGTTCAATAAAAACCGTAATGTCCAAAAGCCCAATTGGGTTTTATTGTGGACTTTTTTTTATGTTAATGTAACAAACTCTTCGCCACTGGTCGGATGAATGGCTACACAGGCATCAAAGTCTACTTTCGTTGCGCCCATTTTAATCGCCACAGCGAAGCCTTGCAGAATTTCGTCCATACCAAATCCAATACCGTGGAGACCCACCACCTTTTCATTAACACCTTCACAAATAAGCTTCATTTTTGTCGCTTGTCGGTGCGAGGTCACCGCTGTGTACATAGCAGCAAAACTAGAGTTGTATACTTTGATATTAGATTCGCCATATTTTTCAAGCGCTTCTTTCTCACTCAAGCCGATGGTACCAATAGCAGGATGACTAAATACCACGGTTGGAATAAGGTCATAATCCATGTGTGCGTCAGTTTTAGAGTTGAATAATCGCTCACTCAGCAATCTGCCAGCCTTGACTGCAACAGGTGTTAAGTCCACTTTGCCGATATTGTCTCCCACAGCATATATGCCCGCCGCGGTCGTATTTTGGTATTTATCTACCTTCACGTAGCCTCGCTCATCTAGCTCCACATCAGTATTTTCGATATTGATTTTGTCGTTGGCAGGTTCTCGGCCAATAGCCCAAATTACGGCATCACAATCAATATAACCACCGCTATTAAGCTTAACTTTTAACGATCCATCTGCTTGTTTTTCAATAGCAGTAACTTCGGTATAAGGATGCAGCTTTGGACCGTCCTCTGCCATAATTTCAACCAATGTGTCAGACAACATATCGTCGAAATTACGTAGTGGTTTTTCACGACGCACCAACAAGTGTGTTTCAGAACCCAGTGAATGCATTACACCGGCTAATTCAACTCCTATATAGCCGGCGCCAATCACTACGACTCTTTTAGGTTGTTCACTGACATCAAAAAATTCGTCTGAATTAATTCCTAGTTCTGCTCCTGGTATATCTGGTTTTATGGGGCGCCCACCCGTAGCAATGGTAATGTGGTCTGCCGTGTATATATCACCATCAACAGCAATGGTGTGATTGTCGATAAACGTGGCAAAACCTTTAATAAGTTCAACGCCATTTTTGCCTAATACGCGATCATAAGATTGATGAATGCGATCAATATATGCGTTGCGACTAGCAACCAATGTTGCCCAACTAAAGCTATTAACGGTAATATCGAAACCATAGTCGGGGCTATACTTATGAATAGCTTCTGCGACTTGTGCACCAAACCACATGGCTTTTTTAGGAATACAACCTACATTAACGCAGGTACCGCCAATGTCTTTGGCTTCAATAATCGCAGCTTTTTTGCCGTACATTGATGCACGATTTGCGGATGCAATACCTCCACTACCGCCACCAATGGAGATAAAATCGAAATGTTTTTTCACTTGCGGGTTATGTGTTTTTGTATTCATTTTGTTCCTAAAAAAGTGACTGCGTTAAATCTAGTACGTCAAATATGCCTACTAGACCGGAATTATCAAGTGTTCGTTCAAAAAAAGTTTTATTTACCATTGTGATCCCATCCTGAATACCCAATTATAAATAAACTACATTGTAAGCATTTTTGCTGACAACAACGAACAACGATGAGATCCTTTATGAATGCAATCGAAAACGTGAGCGGGCTTCCTCTTTTTTCAAAAATTGATACCCAAGATATTGTTCCGGCCATTGAAAAAGCCATTGAAAACTGCAAGGCAGTGATTGAAGACGTGGTTAAAAACGGACAAGCTACCTACGCCCAAGTTGTCGAACGTATAGAAGATACTGACGACGTATTGTCAAAAATGTGGTCGCCCATTGGTCATATGAACTCGGTAGTCAGCAGTGACAAACTTCGTGAAGCTCATGATGCTTGCCTGCCTATGTTATCCGAATTTGGTACTTGGGTTGGCCAAAACCAAGCATTGTTTAGCCTGTATCAGCAACTCCGGGACAGTCAAGAATTTACTACATTAGATGAAGCGCAACAAAAAGTGGTCACTAATGCCATTCGGGACTTCACGCTTTCTGGTGTTGGCTTACAGAACGATAAAAAGAAACGCTACGCAGACATACAAAGCCGTCTGTCAGATTTATCATCTACCTTTAGTAATAATGTTATGGACGCGACGATGGCGTGGACTAAACAGATAACGGATGAGGCAGATCTTGCCGGTTTACCTGATTCTGCAAAGGCAGCAGCAGCCCAAACTGCGAGAAAAAAAGGCGTTGATGGTTGGTTGTTTACGCTCAACATTCCAAGTTATTTGCCGGTCATGTTGTATGCTGATAACGGCGCATTACGTGAAGAGATGTATCGTGCATATAGTTCAAAAGCATCAGATCAAGGGCCCAACGCAGGTGAGTTTGATAATACGGCTAACATCGATGAGATACTTTCTTTAAAGCAAGAAGCCGCGGTTTTACTTGATTTCACTTCCTATGCGGAACGTTCGTTAGCTACCAAAATGGCAAAATCAACAGAGCAAGTCACACAGTTTTTGGGAGACTTAGCAAAACGTTCAAAACCGCAAGCGCAAGTTGAACTAAAGGAGATCGTTGATTTTGCCTCCCAGCAACATGCCCAAAAAGATTTACAAGCATGGGATTACACTTATTTTGGTGAAAAATTAAAACAGCAAAAATACGCAATATCAGACGAACAATTACGTCCATATTTTCCTGAAAAACAAGTGCTGAAAGGCTTGTTTGAAGTTGTTTCACGTTTGTATGGTTTGCGCATTGAGCAACAAGAAGATGTTGATGTGTGGCATCAAGATGTTTCGTTTTACACAATATTTGATGCCGACAATCAACACCGTGGTTCTTTTTACTTCGACTTATATGCTCGCGATAAAAAGCGTGGCGGTGCATGGATGGATGATTGCAGAAGCAGACGTCGACTACCGGATGGGGAGTTACAGCTTCCAGTCGCTTACATGGTATGTAACTTTAGTAGCCCTGTTGATGGCAAACCGGCGCTATTTACGCATGATGAAGTGGTCACGTTGTTCCATGAATTCGGACATGGTCTTCATCACATGTTAACCAAAATTGAAGCCGGTGGTGTTTCAGGTATCAATGGTGTTGCTTGGGATGCGGTAGAGTTACCCAGTCAGTTTCTTGAAAACTGGTGCTGGCAACCAGAAGCCTTGAGTTTTATCTCTGGCCATTTTGAAACTGGCGAAGCTTTGCCAAGTGAATTATTAGAAAAAATGTTAGCAGCCAAAAACTATCAATCGGCAATGCAAATGGTCAGGCAGCTAGAGCTAAGCATGTTTGACTTTACGCTTCACCAGCAAAACAATGATGAAAAATCAGTGCAACAAATACTGGATGAAGTTCGACAAGAGGTGGCGGTAGTTATTCCACCTACGTTTAATAAATTTCAAAACAGCTTTGGGCATATATTTGCGGGTGGTTATGCCGCCGGTTATTACAGTTATAAATGGGCTGAAGTATTGTCCTCCGATGCCTTTGGTCGCTTTGAAGAGGAAGGTATCTTTAATCAAGAAACCGGCCGAGCTTTTCTGAATAATATTCTTGAAATGGGTGGCAGTAAAGAGCCCATGGAATTGTTCGTTGCGTTTAGAGGTCGTGAACCAGAAGTTGATGCACTGCTGCGCCACTCGGGTATTGCGGCATGAGTTTAGCTCGGTCAAAAGATATTGATGTCAAAGCAGAAGCCTTTGCGAGTCTTTATGACCGAGTCTGCAAACGCAAAGGTAGTGAGGCAATGGTTAGAGATTTACTGTCGCAGCCCGCTAGCAGAAAACAGATACTGGATACACCAGACGATCGCTTTTTAGCCGAGTTTACAAAGAAAGTTTTTCAGTCAGGCTTTGTCTGGCGTGTCGTACGTCAGAAATGGCCAAATTTTGAACAGGTTTTTTTTGGTTTTGATATCAATAAAATATTATTAATGCCTGATGAAATGCTAGAGCAAAAAGCAACAAACCCCGCGATTATTCGCAACTTTAATAAAGTAAAAACAATCCGCGAAAATGCATGGATGATTGATGACATTCGTCGCAGTCACGGCAGTTTTGCAAATTTCGTTACGCAATGGCCGCAAGATGATCTTATTGGTTTATGGGATTATCTTAAGAAAAAAGGCGCAAGACTAGGTGGCAACACTGGGCCTTATGCTTTACGCACGCTCGGCGTGGACACATTCTTGTTAAGTCGTGACGTCGAGGCTTATTTTGTTGAACATGGATTAATTAGCGGTTCTGCTAGATCGAAACGCAGTTTAAATACAATTCAAAATACTTTTTTTGATTGGCAAAAAGAGAGCGGTTTATCGTTACAAGAACTCAGCCAAATTGTGTCTTTCAGTTGCGGTGATAACTATGTCGGTATGGTTCAGTAATCTTAAAACAGCGATAAATGAATGCTGCGCATATTTTCCTAGCCCAAGTTCAGCTTAGTTGATGTATTTATTCCGATTTTTAGCTACAATTAGGTTATTAGTTAGCTGCAATTAACGCAGTAGAGAGAGTATGAATTTTCACTAAACACGATTCTAGGAAGCTACTTGTGAACGTTATTTATCAAAAGTAACGCTTTTTAAGTCACTGCCGGACAGTCATTTATTAAGAAATCACTTATACTCAGTTAGCGAGTTATAGAACTTTACTTAAAGAGAGTCACTGTTAACTAATTCATCAGTATCAAAATTCTTAAAAGAAGCAACTAAAATGCAAAGAACAAAACAAACACCAGCAGAAAAATCCGATGATGAGCGCGGTGAGAATTTGCTCGATCATTTAAGCGCTTCAGAGGATACAGCTTCAGAGAAAACAGCCACAGAGCAAACGCATTTTGGTTTCAAGCAAGTTGCGAAAGAACAAAAGCAGTCGATGGTTGCCGATGTTTTCCATTCCGTTGCGGCGAAATATGATGTGATGAATGATCTGATGTCATTAGGTATTCACCGTATTTGGAAACGCTACACTATTGATTGCAGCGGTATTCGCCCAGGTCAAAAAGTATTGGATCTTGCGGGTGGAACGGGTGACTTAGCCGCCAAGTTTAGTCGTATGGTTGGTGCAACGGGGCAGGTGACATTGGCCGATATCAATCATTCTATGCTTTTGGTGGGTAAAGAAAAACTCACCAATATGGGCATAATGTCTAATCTCAATTATGTGCAGGCCAATGCTGAAGCGCTGCCATTCCCAGACAATCATTTCGACTTAGTGACCATGGCGTTTGGGTTGCGTAATGTGACAGAAAAATCAAATGCACTCGCTTCTATTTTTCGTGTTTTAAAGCCAGGCGGTCGCTTGTTAGTGCTGGAGTTTTCAAAACCGACCAGTGACGTATTGAGCAAAATTTATGATACGTATTCATTTCATCTATTGCCAAAAATAGGGCAGTTAGTTGCTAATGACGCAGAGAGTTACCAATATTTAGCTGAATCTATTCGTATGCATCCTGATCAAGAAACGCTTGAAGCTATGATGAAAGAGGTGGGCTTCGAACAAACCACATTTACAAATCTAAGCGGTGGTATTGTGGCGTTGCATAGAGGGTTCAAATTCTAAATGTATGAAGCTCAAGTTATGACCGCTGCTGTTGAATTTGCGATAAATAAGATATTGTCCTTTGATGAAGACAGTCACGTGCTGTTGCAGCCTCTAGTTGGTAAGCAATGCGAAATAAAGTTACATGAGTTACCCTTTCCACTGGTGTTTAACTTTCACGCGACAAGAGTTGAAGTCAGCTCTTTATCTAGTTCTTTACCCAGCCCTTTATCCGGCCCTTTATCAAATCATGCAAGCGAGCAGGTTGCAGCACAAAAAAAACATCAAAAAAGCCACAACTATTGCGCCATAAGCCTATCGATATTTATTATTAGTGAGCTAAAAGATACCAGTAATATCACTCGGCTTATTCGTGAAAATAAACTCGATTTTGATGGTGACTTACAAATCGCTAGGAACATGAGTGAATTATTTGTTGGATTAAATATTGATATCGAAGAAATTCTTTCTAAACATCTTGGTGATATCGCGGCACATAATGCAATGCAGGGCGCCGAGTCTTTTGGCCAGTTCATTAAAAGCAAGCATACGCTAGCAATGCAAGCCCTGAGCCACATATTACTCGATGAAAAGCCGATTGGTGTTAGGCCGATTATGCTCGAGAACTATATACAAGAAGTGTCTGAAGTGCGAGATACGGCAGCAAGACTAGAAGCTCGGTTGGCGATCCTAGAGAATAAAGCTAGGAAAAAGCAGAAATGAATATTAGGAAACAAAATACGGTCGGTGAATATACTTCTTATCGCTACCCAGGAGATGCCAACAACACCATAAATGTGCTCAATGTAGAGCATGTAAATAAGTTCTCTAACCATCATCAGCAGGGAAGTAAACGTGCAAATTAGACGCTTTTATGACATCGGTAAAGTGTTGTTACAGCACGGACTCGACGAGATTATACCAGCACGTTTTAAGCCATGGTATGTGCGCTTCGCCCGCCGCTGTATTTTTTGGTTGCCAAATAACCACAAGAATCAATCCGAAGGGCGTCGACTGCGTTTGGCACTTGAAACCTTAGGCCCTGTTTATATTAAGTTTGGGCAAATGCTGTCAACGCGTCGCGATTTGCTAAGTGATGACATAGCAACAGAATTGAGTATGTTACAAGACAACGTGCCGCCATTTGACCCCGAAATAGCGCAAGATATGATCAAACGATCATTAGAAATTACAGATTTGTCTGTGCTTTTTTCAGACTTTATGGCTAAACCTTTAGCGTCCGCTTCGATTGCACAAGTGCATACTGCAACTTTAAAAAGTGACAATAAAGAAGTTGTTATTAAAGTATTGCGCCCGAACATTCGACAGACTATTGAAGCGGATGTTGATTTGTTGTTGAGTATCGCGCGAATTTTAAAACAATGGCTTCCTGACGGCAAGCGTTTGCGCCCAGTTGAAGTGGTGGAAGAATACAAGCGTACCATTCTTGATGAGCTAGACTTGCTGAGAGAGGCGGCAAATGGAATACAAATTAAACGCAATTTTCAAGATTCTGATTCGTTATATGTCCCCTATTTTTATAGCGAACATTGCCGCAAAGACGTCATTGTCATGGAACGTATTTTTGGTATTCCGATATCAGACGTGACTGCATTGAGAGCGCAAAATACAAATATGAAATTGCTTGCTGAACGCGGTGTCGAAGTATTCTTTACCCAAGTATTCAGAGACAGCTTTTTTCACGCCGATATGCACCCTGGAAATATTTTCGTCAGCAGGGAACACCCTGAAAATCCTCTTTATATTGGTATAGACTATGGGATTGTCGGCACATTAAGCAAACAAGATAAGCGTTATTTGGCAGAAAATTTTATTGCCTTTTTCAATCGCGATTACCGAAAAGTAGCAGAGCTCCATGTCGATTCTGGCTGGGTGCCTGCGGATACTAATATTGCTGATTTTGAAATGGGTATCCGCACAGTTTGCGAACCGATTTTTCAAAAACCACTCGAAGACATCAGTTTTGGTAATATCTTGCTGCAACTGTTTAATACCGCTCGTCGCTTTAATATGGTGGTTCAGCCGCAACTGGTGTTATTGCAAAAAACACTGTTATATGTCGAAGGTCTTGGCCGTCAGCTCTACCCGCAGTTAGATCTTTGGAAAACCGCAAAGCCTTTTCTAGAGAACTGGATGAAAGAGCAAGTGGGACCTAAAGCGATGTTTAAAAAGGTGTATGAAAACTTACCATTTTGGAATGAGAAGCTGCCTGAAATGCCCGACTTAATATATGACGGTATGAAGCAATTGAAACGCCTTCCAATTGAACAACAAAAACACCATGAAATGCATATTGAAGCCATTAAGAACACCCAAAAAGCCCGTTTTTATAGCCACCTTGCCGCCGCATTTTCGGTGGTAGCCGTATTGATGTACCTTTTTGAAAAGCCAGTTTGGTGTAGCATTGGTTTAGGCTTCTTTGGTGGTATTTGCTGGTTGATGTCGTGGCGTAAGCTTTCTTAGACACCAATTTGATTGTATAACTAGCTAGCTAAATAACTATATTTGTTAGCGGTTAAGGTTAAAACTAACAAAAGTAAGGGACACATATGAAGCACACATTGATTGCATCAAGCATTGCAGCTTGTTTATTAATTGCAACGGTGCCTTTCAGCGCAATGGCAAGCGACAAAGAAGTTCAGGCTACAGATTTAGTGGATATTTTTGAGAAACTAGGTGGTTCGCATCCTGGTTTCAGAAAAGCCCATGCCAGAGGGATGTGCGCAATAGGTACTTTTGTGCCGTCACCTAACGAATATTTTAGAGGTGCTGCTTTATTGGCAAACGGTGACTTGCCTGTTGCTATGCGATTTTCTTTAGGCGGTGCTAACCCCAATAGTGACGAACGAGCGCCTGGTACGCGCGGTTTAGGTATGCAAATTAAATTACCGAGTGGTTCATTCCACACGTTCACAGGGAACAATTTCCCTGTTTTCGCGGGTAAAGATCCAGAAACCTTCTTTGGTTTCTTATCCACATTATTACCAGACGAAAATGGTAAAACAGATCCAGCTAAAACAATGGCTTTCATTCAGGCAAATCCCTCAGTGCAAGCAAATGCAATGTGGAACCAAGGGGCTAAAACACCTGCTTCTTTTGCAAACACAGGTTTTTTTGGCCTACACACATTTTATTTTAATCAAGCGAGTGGTGAAAAAACCAAATTTCGATGGGATATTCAGCCAAGTTTAGGGGTCAAAACCTTGGATAAAGATGAAGCAGCCGAAATGCCTGAAGAGTTCCTAGTTGACACTTTTACTAAACAGCTTGAAGAAGGCGCAGTTAGCTTTACGATTATGGCGAGTTTAGGTGAAGAGCAAGACAGCGACATCGACCCTTCACAACAGTGGCCAAATGAGCGTCCGCAAGTTGCGTTAGGCACCGTAACCGTAACGGCGAATGGTGGCGATGCGTGCAAGAACACTAACTTTGACCCGAATATGATGTCCTCTGGCTTCACACCAAGCGCTGATCCTGTGTTAAGAATGCGTTCACCATCTTATGCGATTTCATTTGGTAAGCGACTCAGTAACCAATAGTCGATATCAACTCTGCCTGTGAATAGTGCTGCGTCATGCATCATTCACAAGCTAGCTTCCAGCCCGCTTTATGTTGCAACCAAGTTTCATGTATGACTTCAGCATGCACTAGTGGATGTGAGAGTAAAACGCCATCGCCGAAGTGTAAATGCCAATCATCGCCAGCTACAGTAAGATTAGGACTGGGAATGGTGTCGTCTCTTCTGCGAGTACATAAAATCACGGAAATCCTGACAATACGTAATGCGTTGACGAGCATTTCTTTAAAGTCTTCTTGGTAGTTATTAAATACGCTTAAATCAATGTCTTGGCGGTGCATGCCTACTAGATCTCGAATAAACATACGTTGCAGTGTAGTGAAGCCAGTCAATTCAACATGTGTCAAAATATAAGCACCATGTTCATGAAACTTCTTATAGCCGATATGTAAGCCAAGTTCGTGAAGCGCCGCAGCAGAAGAAATGAGTGCTTCTGTGTCAAAGTCACAGAACTTGCTCTGTGCGCACATCTGACGGCTTAACGCCATAGCTACTTTACGCACTCGGTCGCTTTGTGCTGTATCGATGTGAAAACGCGACACCAGTTGATTGATACCTTGAGTTCTGCGATCGGCTCGTTGGTAATTATCCAACATGCCGTAAATCATACCCTCACGAAGCGCACCACCTGAGATTTGCATATTTTTTAAATTCAATTGCTTAAATAGTGCGATTAGAATAGCTAGGCCAGCGGGGAAAATAAGCTTGCGAGAATCGGCGAGTCCATCAATCTGTAAACTATCAATATGCTGACAAGCAATAGCTTGCTCACGTAATTGATACAGGTAATCCAATCTGATAGCGTCGTTTATACCTTGTTTAACTAGGATACTGACAATAGCTTGAGGAGTGCCTGAAGCGCCTAAGCATTGCTGCCAATCAAAGCATTTGAACGTGGCTGCATATGGGACTAGCATTTGTTCCGCGGCTGCGAGCGCATGCTCGAAGTTTTCTTTATTTATTACCCCTCCTTTAAAATACCTTTCCATGAAAGTGACACAACCCATGTCCACACTGTTTAAATGCAGCGGTTGCATATCACGGCCAACGATAACTTCGGTACTTGCACCACCAATATCAACAACTAAAGTATTGCCTTGGTTTGCAGAGGTATAAGCAACACCTAAATAAATTTGACGGGCTTCTTCCTCACCTGATATGACATTGATTTTATGATTGAGGATACGTTCGCCACGGGTGACAAAATCGGCTGCGTTATTAGCAATACGCAAGGTAGCTGTAGCGACAACTTTAATGTTAGCTTTAGGAATGTCGTCTAATTGTTCGCGAAACGTCTTTAAACACTCAAGACCGCGCTGAATACTCTCTTCTGATAGATTAAAATCATCATCAAGCCCTGCAGCGAGTCTTACTTTGCGTTTATTTTTACTGACTATTTGAACACTACCGCTGAGTACTCTAACTATCACCATGTGAAAGCTATTTGAGCCTAAATCAACGGCAGCATAATATTCGTCTTGTATAACAGTATTGGGTACTTCTTGGATCAAGCGCGACTACCTCTAGTTTCTTCCTTGGTGGTTCCTTTTTGGGCCACTTGGACGCTGCCCGCCAGAAGAACGACCACCCCGGTTGCCCGGTCGACCATCAGTTCTGCCTCTTGGCTTGCGATGGAATACAGGCGCCTTTACATCTTTCAGTAACTGGTTAGGGTCATAGTCAGTTACTGTAATTTGATGTTCAATATACATTTCAATAGCAGGCAAATTCAATGCATATTTTTCGCAAGCGAAACTAATCGCAATGCCGCTTTCACCTGCTCGACCCGTTCTGCCGATGCGATGCACGTAATCCTCTGCGTCATCGGGTAGGTCATAGTTAAATACATGCGTGACCTTAGGAATGTGCAAACCGCGAGCAGCAACATCGGTAGCTACCAATATATCTATTGCTCCGCTGGTAAAGTCTTCAAGAATACTCAAACGTTTCTTTTGAGGTACATCGCCACTTAGCATACCGACTCGATGTCCGTCAGTTTGTAACCAAGCGGAAACGGTTTCACAACCAAATTTGGTATTGGCAAACACAATGGCTTTGTCTGGCCATTCGTTTTCAAACAGAGTTAGTAGCAGAAGAGGCTTGTCTTTATCTGATGGGTAGAATAATTCTTCAGATACCCTCGTCGCCGTTTTCTTTTCGGGTTCAATTTGCACATGAGTTGGATTATTCATATGTTCATAAGCGAGTTCTTGGACGCGAAAACTGAGGGTAGCGGAAAACAGCATACTCAAGCGTTGAGTTGGTTCTGGCATACGTCTAAACAAATAGCGGATATCCTTGATAAAGCCGAGATCAAACATTCTGTCAGCTTCGTCGAGTACGGCCACTTGTATATTTTTCAACGAAAAAATATCTTGCTTATAATAATCGATTATACGGCCAGTAGTACCAATAACAATATCTACCCCTTTTGTTAGTCGATCCCGTTGACTTTCGTAACCTTCACCCCCATATATTAAGCCAAGAGATAAGCCGCAGTGTTTGCTAAGCAGTTCTGCATCATTGTAGATTTGCACAGCAAGCTCTCGGGTTGGTGCCATAATAATGGCTCTCGGGCTCGGTTTATTTGGCTCATTGTCAGGTTTCGGGTGATGTAAAAGGTAGTGGAAAGTAGCCACCAAAAATGCAATAGTTTTGCCCGTCCCAGTTTGTGCTTGCCCTGCAATATCGTTTCCTTCAATAAGTTGAGGCAGTGACATTGACTGAATTGGCGTGCATTTGGTGAAATTGGCTTCCTCAAGCGCTTTTAAAATAAGCGGATGGATCGGAAGATCTGAAAAAGATGTATCTGTTAAATGTGTTTGTGGCATAGCTTATAGCTTATCATTGCTTGCATTAAAAACAATTTCTATTAACACTATAGGGCAAGGCTGAAAGTTTCAGCGGATGACCAAATTTGGAGAAAAGAATGAGCGACAAAATTATTTCGTTGAGTGACGAAAAATTCGAAGCAGATGTAATCAATGCTAACGGTCCTGTTTTAGTTGATTTCTGGGCAGAATGGTGCGGCCCTTGTAAAATGATCGCCCCAATCTTAATTGAGATTGCTGACGAGTTTGAAGGCAAGGTAACAGTTGGTAAGCTTAATGTCGATGAAAATAACGAAACACCCCCTAAATATGGTATTCGTGGTATTCCAACATTATTGCTTTTCAAAAATGGGGCAGTTGCAGCAACCAAAGTGGGTGCGCTGTCAAAAACTCAATTAGTTGAATTTTTGAACGAAAATATCTAAACGCTGCTATCGGCATTTATCACGCCGGACATACGATTAAAGGCCATCAATTTTGGTGGCCTTTTTTATTTAAAAGTTATTTTTTTGTAAAACTGGACGATAACTTAATTTAGTGCTAACTTATTTCAGCGCTCACCCGAGCAAACCTTTTTTTATATTCCTTCAGTGCCCACTGTTCGCTGGTTACTTACATTCAAGTAGTGTGAAATAATAGTGGATAGTAGTAGCTGTGTAAGCAGCTTAATCGTCTTCAGCTGGTATCAACCGTTTGTTGTTATTTTCTTTAGTCAAATAATCTATAGATGCAGCACTGAAAGAAAACATAAAATCATACTTCAATAACTGACAATTTTAACCAGAGACTACTTTTGATAGGGCATTGTTAAAAAGAACAAATAGTTTGTACTTATTACGCCGCCTAAACATAAAGACCTACCAATATGAATTTGACCGAATTAAAAGACAAACCCATCAGTGAATTAGTATCCTTATCTGAAGAGATGGGATTAGAAAACCTAGCCCGTGCTAGAAAACAAGACATTATATTTTCAATATTAAAGTCCCATGCGAAAGGTGGCGAAGACATTTTCGGAGGTGGTGTTCTTGAAATCCTTCAGGATGGCTTTGGATTTTTACGCTCAGGTGATTGTTCCTATTTAGCTGGGCCCGATGACATTTATGTCTCACCGAGTCAAATTCGACGCTTTAATTTGCGCACAGGTGACACTATCGCTGGGAAAATTCGCCCGCCAAAGGACAGTGAACGTTATTTTGCTTTGCTTAAAATACGTGAAGTGAACTTTGATAAACCCGAAAATTCTCGCAATAAAATTCTTTTCGAAAACCTAACTCCTCTGCATGCCAATGAACGCTTCAGGCTAGAACGTGGAAATGGCAGTACTGAAGATATCACTGCACGTATACTCGATTTAGCATCCCCAATTGGGCGTGGTCAGCGTGGTTTGATTGTGGCGCCACCAAAAGCAGGTAAAACACTCTTACTGCAAAACATCGCACAATCAATTGCGGCAAATTATCCAGAGGCGCAGCTGATGGTTTTGTTAATTGACGAGCGTCCAGAAGAGGTGACAGAGATGCAGCGATTGGTCCAGGGAGAGGTTATCGCTTCCACTTTTGATGAACCAGCAAGTCGCCATGTTCAGGTTGCTGAAATGGTAATTGAAAAAGCCAAACGTTTGGTTGAACACAAGAAAGACGTGGTTATTTTGCTTGATTCACTCACTCGCCTAGCGCGCGCTTACAACACGGTTATTCCCTCGTCAGGTAAAGTACTTACCGGTGGTGTTGATGCGAATGCACTGCATAAGCCTAAGCGATTCTTTGGTGCCGCTCGAAATGTTGAGGAAGGCGGCAGTTTGACTATTATTGCCACTGCCTTGATTGATACGGGTTCCAAAATGGATGAGGTAATCTACGAGGAATTTAAAGGTACGGGTAACATGGAATTACATCTAAATCGTAAGATTGCTGAAAAGCGTGTGTTCCCTGCTATCGACTTGAACCGCTCAGGAACACGTCGTGAAGAATTATTAACGTCCCAAGACGAATTGCAGAAAATGTGGATACTTCGTAAAATCGTTCATGAAATGAGTGAAATAGACGCAATAGAATTTTTAATTGGTCGTCTAGCGATGACAAAAACAAACGACGAGTTCTTTGACTCAATGAAACGTTTGAAGAGCTAGGTTTTTCCAGCGCAAGTTAATACGCTTAGTAAGTTGTGTTGACTATTATTGAATTGGAACCGCGATATTTTTATATGGCGGTTTTTTTGGTTCGCGAAAAGTCGTTTATTGCAATCACTATTTACTGGCTGTTGTAGGTTAAAATGTCGAGGTCACTATTGTAACGCTCGTAATATAGTCTATTTTACGCTACTGTTTTCGCTGGTGATTAACATGCGTTGAACGCGCTTGGTCGAGTCCAATTATCAAATAATAATTAAAACCAAGGTAGATCAGATATATGAAACGCTTACTAGCTCTCTTTACAGCTCTCTTTACAGCACTCTTTACAGCACTCTCAGTTACGGCACTCACATTTACTTTTTCTAGTATGGCGAGTGCCCAAGAGGATGACACTGTGGCTATAATGGCTGATAAAATTGAGCCCGAAGTAATCAAGTGGCGTCATCACTTGCACCAAAATCCGGAATTATCTAATCGCGAGTTTGAAACTGCCAAGTACATTGAAAAATATTTACGCGGCTTAGGACTCGACGTTACTACAGGTGTCGCTATCACTGGTGTTGTTGCTATTTTAGATTCAGGCAAGCCTGGCCCAACTGTTGCGTTGCGAGCCGATATGGACGGTTTGCCAGTTCTTGAGGAGAATGATTTACCTTTTAAATCTACCGTAAAAGGCATGTTAGATGGCAATGAAGTACCCGTTATGCATGCGTGCGGTCATGATACTCACGTGGCTATGCTAATGGGGGCGGCAAAAATCCTAACAGAAATGAAAGGTGAATTGCGAGGTAAAGTTAAATTCATCTTTCAACCAGCAGAAGAGGGCGCGCCCTCTGGAGAGAAAGGGGGTGCAGAGGTCATGGTTGCAGAAGGTGTTCTAAAGAACCCTGATGTTGATGTGATTTTTGGTTTGCACATAAGCTCCAACACCGATGTGGGTAAAGTACGCTATAAGCATGGTGGCATTATGGCTGCCGTTGACCCTTTTAAAATCATTGTTAGAGGCAAGCAGGCTCATGGAGCATACCCATGGAAGAGTGTCGATCCAATCACTACCTCAGCCCAAATCATCATGGCATTACAAACTGTTGTTAGCCGCGAAATTAAGGTGATTGACGATGCTGCTGTTGTGACTATCGGGTCTATTCACGGTGGCAATCGTTCGAATATCATTCCTAATGAAGTTGTTATGGTTGGTACTATTCGTACACTGAACAAAGCGGCCCGTGAGCATATGTACGAAGCAATACCTCGCAAAGCTAAAGGCATTGCCGACAGCATGAGAGCAGAGGTTGAAGTCATACTGCCGTTGGATTATAGCTACCCAATTACATTCAATGACCATGCGCTCATGGATCAAGTATTACCTACGTTAGTCCGCACCGCTGGGCAGGAAAACGTAATCGACTCAAAAGCGGTGACCGGCGCAGAGGATTTTTCTTTCTTCCAGCAGGAAATACCAGGTGTTTATTTATGGATAGGTGGTAAACCATTGGATGTATCTGAGGAAGATTCACCAGCTCACCATACGCCAGAATTTTTTGTAGATGACAGCGGCATGAAGTTAGGAGTAAAGCTTCTGACTAACATGACGCTGGATTATATGAAAAACGCAAAATAAACAATAAGTTTTTATGTAAAAAAGCACGATATTGCGTATAATTTCGTGCTTTTTTAATGGCTAAAAAATTATCAATCTTATTTGATAGCCTTAACCGATTGAAGTGGTAATTAAAATGGCGCAAGTTGCAATTGTAATGGGTTCAAAATCTGATTGGCCTACGATGCAAAAAACAGCACTTATGCTTAAAGAGCTAGGTGTTTCATATGAAGCGAAGGTTGTTTCAGCTCATCGGACTCCCAATTTATTAGTCGAGTTTGCTGAAAATGCAGCTGATCGGGGCGTGCAAGTAATTATTGCTGGCGCTGGTGGCGCAGCCCACCTGCCCGGTATGATTGCGGCTCACACATATCTCCCTGTTTTTGGTTGTCCTGTTCGTTCAAGTCAACTCAACGGGTTAGATTCACTACTTTCTATTGTACAAATGCCCAAAGGTGTAGCAGTAGGAACCCTCGCTATTGGCGAAGCGGGCGCTGCTAATGCGGGTTTGCTTGCTGCTCAAGTTATCGCTTTGCAAGAGCCTAAGGTGAGAGACGCAATTATTGCATTTAGAAAAAAACAAACTGATACAGTGATGAAAAATCAAACATTGGAATTAGACGTTTGAAGGTTTTAGTCTACGGTTCAGGCCAACTAGCACAAATGATGTATTTGGCAGCGGCACCGCTTGGAGTAATAGTGAGTGCAGTTGATGTATTCACAGAAACTGTGGTGGATCCGGTTTCAAAAAAACCAACCGGGGTTTCATTGAGCCAAGCAATACGTGACGCAAATGCGATTACCATTGAATTCGAGCACGTACCTGAACATCTATTGTTAGAAGCTGACAAAAGCGGAAAACTTTACCCTAATGTCGCTTCTATTTTGGCTGGTGCAGATCGTGTCAGAGAAAAAGTCTTACTAAGTAAGAATAAAATCCCTAATTGTGACTATTTGATTATTAGCCATGTCGACCAGTTAGACGATGTGGTTGCTGCTCTGGGCGAAAAAGTCATTTTTAAAGCAAGTCGCGATGGTTATGACGGTTATGGCCAGTGGCGAATAAGCTCAGCAGCAGAATTACCTGCTTTACGTCAAGAATTTTCATTACTCGACTTAGAAAAAGTACCATTGATTGCAGAAAAAATGATGCAATTTGAACGTGAAATATCCTTGCTGGGCGCCAGAAGTAAAGACGGCCGAGTCGCATTTTTCAGCTTAGCCGAAAATTTGCATCATGAAGGACAATTGCATGTGTCAGTTGCTCCTATTACTGAGCTCTCCGATACTCTGCAGCAAAAGGCGAATGACATTTTTGTCACTATTGCAACCTCCATGGACTATGTTGGTGTGCTAGCGGTTGAATTATTTCAATGTGGTGAAGAACTATATGTTAATGAAATAGCACCGCGTGTACATAACTCTGGGCATTGGACCCAACAAGGTTGCTCTACAAGCCAATTTGAACAACACATAAGAGCGGTCTTGGGTTTACCTTTAGGCAGTACTGAGGTGATTGGTGTCAGTGCAATGGTTAATATTATAGGCTGTACAACGTTTAACCGAGACTTAATAGGTATTCCCAATGTACACTTACATTGGTACGGCAAAGAAGTCCGTGTAAAACGCAAGATGGGCCATATCAATGTTATCGCAGATTCACACGCTAATTTAGGTTTGAAGCTGAAGCAACTAATTGAATTTTTACCGCTTGAGCACTTCCCAAAATTGGAAGGTGAAGCGACACGCTTACAAAAAAGCAGTGGGTCTGTTTATTAACCCACTTTATCGGTCTACCCAAATCAGCTTGGCATCGCCGCTAATACTGTTTCAGGACGGATAGGTAAGTCTCTTACCCTCGCCCCTACGGCATTAAAGATCGCATTTGCAATAGCAGGTGCGACTGCAATTAAGCCAGGTTCACCTAAGCCAGTCGGAAACTCTGTATTTTGCACAAAACTGATATCTAACTCAGGTATATTATTCATTCTAAGGGGCGAGTAAGTATTAAGATTCGTATCTTTAACCTGGCCTTGCTCAAAGGCAGTGCCTTCAAATAAAGCTAAACTCAGTCCCCACAACATGGAACCTTCAGTTTGAGCTAATGCGCCATCTGGATGCACCACGGTTCCGCAGTCCAGTAGACCAGTTAATTTATGTACTTTAACGGTACCGGTTTCAGGGTCGACTTCAACATGAGCAATACAGGCGCCCCAAGTTGGCATGTCGCGCTCTTGCCCAGCAGCAATTGCCACGCCAAGCCCCTGATTTTTAGGCAGTTTACGGCCCCAATTAGCTCGCTCTCGGATATCAGTTAACACCTTAGCTAAACGTCTCGCACCACCCACAGAAACAGGCGATGTACCTGCATTCTTGCCACTGGCATCGAGTAAAGATAAACGAAAATCAATAGGGTCAACACCTTGCTTGTGCGCTATTTCGTCCATAAAAGACTCAACCGCCCAGCCCGTCCAACCCGGCCCTACCGCTCTTAGGTAGCCAGGAACGAAGGTTTTTTGTGCCAGCGGATTATTAATCGCACGCACCCTATGGTTCGCTAAGGTATACCAATGGTTGGCACCCGAAATAGCAAATGGGTCATACGTCCCCTTTTTGTCCACACCCTCGGGCATAGAGCTCGGTGCCACAGCTAGCGTAGGCCAGCCCGCAGCGGCGCCATGTTCAATTCCGAGTAATTGTTCGTCGTCGCCCCAATACGCATTCATTTGCTGCACAGAAGGGGAGCGTACACAATCAAAACGCGTGTCATCTTCACGTGTAAATACGAGCTTAACCGGTTTGCCGATAGCTTGGGCTGTCAATGCCGCAGGTATCATGTAATCACCCATTAAGCGCCGACCGAAACCACCACCTAAATAATACTGATGGATAATGATCTTGTCTTGGTTCATACCCATTGCTTTGGCAACCACGGGTAAAAATAATGACTGCCATTGATTGCCGCAATGGACATGACATATTCCGTCTTTGATCTCTACCGCTGCGTTTACAGGCTCCAAAGTAAAGTGCAATACAGACGAAGTGCGATATACAGATTCAAGGGCTGTTTTTGCAGTCTCAGCGACCTTTGTTATATCACCTTCTTCAACCACCAATGTGCCAGACCTCTTATCCTCAACAAGTGCTTCTCCTGCCGCGATAATATCTTGTTCGCTAACATTGGCTGTTTCGCCTACGTCGTACTCAACCTGCAGTGCATTTGCGGCTTTAATTGCCCCGTAATAGCTATCGGCTAGTACAGTTACCCAACCTTGTACGGTATCGCTAGGATCCTTAAGTATTTGGTAACCCTGATAGCCTTTTACGCTCTTAGCAGCACTGTCATCTACCCTTCTAACGCTACTTCCATGACGAGTCGGCGGTATAACAGGTCTTGCATAAACCATGTTGTCAAGTTCAACATCGATACCATATTTTGCACTGCCATTAGTTTTAGCCGGAATGTCTAGAGCTTTGCTGGGCTTGGATATCAACTGACGGTTGGCAGGGCTCTTGGGTTTGAATTCTGCCAACTCATCGGCGCTAAATATGCGGTCAATATTACCGTTTTTTACAATGTCGGCAAAACTGACCGATTGATTACCGGCAACGATCATGCTGTTTTCTGCTTTGCAGTCTCGCGGATTGACGCCGAGTAATTTGGCTCCAGCATCAATCAACGCGGTGCGCCCAGCGGCCCCGGCTTGAGACATAGGCACATATGTTTGAAATACTGACCATGAGCCACCGGTAACCATGTAGCCCCATTTAGGGTCAGTATCAACATGCTTAATTTCAACCTTGTTCCAATCGGCACCTAGTTCGTCAGCAACGATAAGGGCGATAGCGGTACCCACATGCTGGCCCATTTCTGCACGCGCGATGTTGACCAAAATCTGGCCGTTAATATTAATTTCAAACCAAACGGTTGGGCTAAATAACTTATCCGACAGTTGCTTTGCTACACCACCTGAAACAACTTCAAGGGCATTGATAGCGGGAGCAAATGCCATCATTAGACCTCCACCAACTGAGCCAATCAGAAAGCTACGTCGACTGGGCACGAAGGTGTCTTTACTTAATCGAGTCATTTTAAACTACTCCCTGAGTGCTTTGCGTTGTTGTCTTCGGCTTGTAAATCTGGACCACCGAGTCGGATTGCATTGCAACATCTTTGATCGCTTCTTTAATCCGGACATAAGTCATGCAGCGACATAAGTTACCACTCATATAAGTTTCGATTTCATCCTCGCTCGGATTGGCATTGTTTGCGAGTAACGCAGCAGCTTGCATGATTTGCCCTGATTGGCAGTAGCCGCATTGTGGTACTTGGTGTTCCACCCAGGCTTTTTGTAAGGGATGCTGGTTTTCTAAACCTTCAATTGTTCGAATATCTGTATTCGCGATTGCATTAATCGGGAGTGAGCAAGAACGCACGGGCGAACCATTCAAGTGCACTGTGCAGGCGCCGCACATGGCAATGCCACAGCCAAATTTAGTGCCTTTTAAGCCGAATTCGTCGCGGATCACCCATAACAACGGCGTGTCTGCCTCTGCATCTGTTCTTATCTTTTTACCGTTCAATGAAAATTCGATCATGCTTGTTACCTTTTGATACTGCCAATTAAAGCGCAGTGACTAAAATTTCACGGCTAACGTCAAGCGTAACATTACTATGTTCACCCAATTTAAGCATACCGTGTTGAGTTAACTTTTCGATCAATAAATCAATATCCGCTGCACCTAAACCGACCTGTGATAAACGCGTTGGAACTTGCATCTTTTCAAAAAACTGCTCGGTTAATTCGATTGCACGAGTAATACGTGAATCCTCATCACCTTCTGTCACATTCCAGATACGCTCGGCATACTGCAATAATTTTTCACGTTTAGCTTCCTTACGCACTTTCATTACGGCAGGTAACACTATTGATAACGTTCGGGCATGATCAATGCCGTGAGTTCCTGTTAACTCATGACCAATCATATGAGTAGTCCAATCTTGTGGCACACCCGCTCCAATTAAGCCATTAAGCGCCATTGTTGCAGCCCACATAATATTACTGCGAACTTCTAGGTCTTTAGCAGTCTCAGGAGCCAGTGCTTTTGGTCCTTCTTCAATTAAAGTAAGAAGAAGTCCTTCAGCAAAACGGTCTTGTACCTTAGCGTTTACGCTGTAGGTCAGGTACTGCTCCATGGTGTGAACAAATGCATCCACTGCACCGTTGCCGATTTGGCGATCGGACAATGACAGCGTTACTGCTGGGTCAAGTATAGCAAAGATTGGGCGAACTAGGGGGCTTGCGAATGGCAGCTTATTACCACTGCGTGTTACTACTGCACCCGTGTTCGATTCAGAACCGGTTGCGGGTAGAGTCAATACACAAGCAAGTGGTAAGGCCTTGTGAATGCGTGCGTGCTTGCTTACGATGTCCCAGGGGTCTTCACCTTCGAACAACGCCACAGCAGCAATAAATTTGGAGCCGTCAACAACCGAGCCACCGCCAACCGCTAGAATAAAGTCAATATTATTTTCTTTTATAATATCTTGTGCCTTCATTAACGTGTCGTAACTTGGGTTTGGCTCGATACCAGAGAATTCAAACCAAGTATGATTGGCCAATGCTTTTGTAACTTGCTCGTAAACGCCGTTACTTTTGATTGAACCGCCGCCGTACGTCACGAGAACTTTCGCATCGCTAGGGATCTGCTTGCTCAATGAGGCTATTTGACCTTCACCAAAATGAATTCGAGTGGTGTTTTGGAAACTAAAATTTAGCATGAATATCATTTCTCATTATTCTAAAAAAAACTCAGGTATTTTAATCTACGCTAAGGCTGCAAGTAATTTTTTCGCAGCTAAGTCTGAGCTTTGAGGGTTTTGCCCCGTTATTACCAAGCCATCCTGGACCGCAAATACATTCCAATCATCTGCTTTTTGATATTTGCCACCGCGCTTAATTAATTCATCTTCTAGTAAGAAAGGAACAATATCCGTTAGTTGCACGGCATCTTCTTCGCTATTAGTGAAACCCGTTACCGCTTTGTCTTTGACCACATATTCGCCCGCGGCATCTTTGATATTCAAAAATGCAGCTGTTGCATGACACACTGCGGCGACTGGTTTGTTGGCAGCTAAGAAGCTTTCAATCAATGAAATTGAAACCACGTTGTCAGTAAGGTCCCATAATGGGCCGTGACCACCAGGATAGAAAACAGCATCATAGTCTGCTGCGTCAACATCAGCCAACTTCGTTGTATTAGCCATTAATGCTTGGACTCCATTATCCTCGTCATAGCGCTTAGTTGAAGGCGTTTGAAAATCTGCTAATTGGCTTTTCGGATCAATAGGTGGCTGTCCACCTTCTGGCGACACTACAGTGACTTTTAAGCCCGCATCGATAAACGCATAATAAGGCGCAGCAAACTCTTCTACCCAAAAACCTGTTTTTTCGCCGCTATTGCCTAGCTCGGCATGGGAAGTTAACACCATTAATACGTGTTTAGCTGTTTGTTGTGTATTCATTATCTTTCTCACCTCTATTTTAGTATTTATACAGTGTAGATCCTAATATGATATCTAACAATAGCAAGAAAATAGATAACATTGTTCTAAAAATTAATACAATCTCTGCTATGATGTCGCATGAACTTATATTTTGAACAACTCAAAAGCATGGTGGTCTTTGCTCAGATCGTTGAGCAGGGCAATCTAACTGCTGCGGCAAAACATATTGGTTTATCCCGGGCGGTCGTCAGCTACCACATTAAGAAACTGGAATCTGAGCTTGGAGTGAAATTACTTAACCGCACTACACGTTCAATTGCCTTAACCGAAGCAGGGGCTGAGTATTATCAGTCTTGCCGGGTCATTGCCGAGCGAGCCATCACTGCTAACCAGCAGATAGAGAACATTAAAAATGAACCCGAGGGCTTATTGAAGATCACCTGCCCTGTTAACGTGGGTTTGCAGATGGTGGTGCCTGCATTAAATCACTTTCGCAGCTTATATCCCAAAATTGACCTCGATGTAATGCTCACCGACGAGGTGGTTAATATTATGCAAGAGGGCATCGATCTCGCAATTCGAGGCGCGCCACTGCCTGATTCTGGCTTACAAGCCAGTCAGCTTTCTACATTAGCGACCTGCTTATGCGGGGCCCCAGATTATTTCAAAAAGCGAGGTCGTCCTGCGACCCCCGCAGATTTAGAAAAGCACGAGTGGGTTGTGTATCAAATGACTTCACCAGCCATTGAACTGACGAAGGGCGGTCATGTATATAGTGTTTTGGTCAAAGGCGGTATTAGCACTAACAACGCGGCGGCACGAACTGCCTTTCTGGAGGGAGGGCATGGCTTAGGTCGAATCCCGGTATACGACGCATGGCCCAAAATTCAAGCCGGTACGTTGGAATCCGTACTGGATGATTACAAGTTAAAAGACATTAATATTTATGGTGTCTTTCCTCCTGGTAGTGCAGCCTCAAAAAAACTAAGGCTTTTACTTGATTATTTAAAAGAGTATTTCATTAAAATCGATCGCCAAAAACAACACCCGATGTCTAACATAAGGCGCTAAGATTGTGATACCACGAAATTTAGCACGCCTCTGCAAAGTAGTCGTCATTAAGCGCAATTAAGTATAATCTCGCGCTACTACGCTTTCAATTTGCAGACTAGTCTCTTTGCAACAGCCGCTGAGCTTGCGGGGTTTTGGCCGGTAATAATTAGACCATCTTCAACTGCAAACGAGCCCCAGTCATCGCCTTTTTGGTAAACGCCACCTTTTGCTTTTAGCTCATCTTCTAACAGAAAAGGGACCACCAGCGAGAGCTCAACGGCATCCTCTTCAGTGTTACTAAAACCGGTTATAGTTTTGCCATTAACAATTGACTCACCTTGCGGATCCCGAACATGCAAGAATACGGCACTAGCGTGACAGACCGCTGCAACTGGCTTGTTATGTTTAATTGAGTTTTCAATCAGTGAAATTGAATCTATATTATCAACTAAATCCCAAAGTGGACCATGCCCGCCGGGGTAAAAGATAGCGTCTATTTGGTCAAATTCAATATCGCTTAGTTTTAAGGTATTTGCGAGTTTTGCTTGTGCTTTAACATCTTTATCGAATTTTCTCGTTTCATCAGTTTGAAAATCAGCTAACTCACTTTTGGGGTCAATAGGTGGTTGTCCGCCTAATGGGCTTGCTAAAACAATATTAAAGCCAGCATTCTTCAAAACGTAATAGGGTGCAGCCAATTCTTCAACCCAGAAACCTGTTTTTTCGCCCGTGTTGCCTAATTTATCATGTGAGGTAATGACCATCAAAATGGTCTTTTTTGCTAAATCCGTCATACTGATCCTTTATTGCGTTGTGAGTACTCAATTGACCGTATAGGAGATACGAAACCAGCACAATTTTGGTGTTATCATCGTTGGGAATCAAACATGCTATTTTGGCATAAGTCGATGCATCGTTCCTGCACTTCAGTGCAAAGGAGAGCAAACATCGAATACGGTCAAGCAAAAAATACACAGTAGTCTTGGTTATTTAGACTACTATATAGATACGTTGTCAAAATAAAATTAAAAAGTGATTCTCACGAGCTATTTACACGGGCTATTATACGAGCTAGTTACACGAGCTATTTACACGAGCTATTTACACGAGCTATTTATAAAACAGCATATCGTGATTTTTATTTAAATACATGTGTAATGTAGGCATCATTTTAAAGTCTAAAATGACTTACGGTAAAGGAAATATCCATGCACCAGCGTAATAAAATAATACTTATTTTTTCTATAGTTCTTATGTTGATGGCTCACTCAGTCAATATTCACGCCCACGAACACAAGCAGGCGAAAGGAAAGATGGTTGTCGAAAATGCGTGGGCGCGAGCGACGTTTGCGTTAGCAAAAACAGGTGCCGTTTATTTGAGTATAGATAATCAAAGTAAAAACGACTTAAAACTCCTAGCGGTTAGCGTTGATACTGGTGTTGCAAGTGAGGCTCAGTTACATGAAACCTTAATGCAAGAAGAAATGATGATGATGCGCGAAGCCGAAGACGGATTTGAAATTCCTTCAGGTGCGAGCCTTGAATTTTTGCCCGGTGGGAAGCACATCATGTTAATGGGGCTTGAGAAACCTCTCGAGACAGGCGAACAATTTATACTATCTTTGATATTTGAAAATAACAAAGTTGTGAGAGTTCCTATCGAAGTAAAAGATGCTCGATAAATATCAACTAAATTGGAGTAAATTAAATGAGTCAAATAGATATCGGTATAAGTGAAATTAGCAGACAAGAAATAGCTCACGGCTTGAAAAAGCTGTTGGCCGACTCATATACGTTATACCTGCAAACACATAACTTTCATTGGAATGTAACAGGCCCACAGTTTCGTGAACTCCATTTGATGTTCGAAGAACATTACACTGAGCTTGCACTTGCGGTGGATGAAATAGCGGAGCGAATTAGAACCTTAGGTTATGCTGCACCTGCTACATACGGCGCTTTTGCTGAACTTAGCAGTGTAAAAGAGGTGGATGGCGTGCCGGAAGCTACTGAGATGGTTAATATTTTAATGCAAGCACATGAAACGGTAGTTCGAACTGCGCGAGGAGTCTTAAAAATTGCTCAGCAGGCTGATGATGAATCAAGTGCCTCTTTAATTGGCGACCGCATGCGCGCGCATGAAAAAACAGCGTGGATGTTGCGTGCGACGCTATAAAAAAGCGAATAAAAATTAATCCAAATTGTCGTTCATCATAAACTATGAGCAAACCAATTTTGTGCACCGAAATGAGACGATATAAATCGTTGTTTGTCTCGTTCCGCACGACTTAAAACGAGATAATATTTATGTCCAGAACGCTTATTGCCGCAACCATTCTAGCCACTATTTCGACGTCTACCATCGCAACTGAAATAAAAATTGAAGAGCTTGCTAGTGGATTAAAAAACCCTTGGAGCATTGCCTTTATGAATAACGGCGATGCTTTGGTCACTGAACGTGCTGGTGGTTTGCGCCTACTTTCAAAGAGTGGTGATCTGAGTCCAGCTATAAGCGGTTTGCCTGAATCCTCAGTATTTGGACAAGGGGGAATGTTAGGCGTAACTATGCATCCTGACTTTGACGATAACAAGTGGGTTTATGTCTGCTTGTCTGTTGCTAATGGCAAAGAAAGAGGCAGTGAAGTTCATCGCGGCAAGTTAGTCGGCAACACGCTGGAAGAGGTCCAAGAGATTTTTGTCGCTAATCCTAAGCTGGACACAGGTCATCATTTTGGTTGCAGACTAGTGTTTGACAATGATAACAAGTTATTTATTTCTTTGGGTGACAGGACCAAACAAGATCAAGCGCAATTAACCAGTAATCATATTGGGGTAGTTGTAAGGGTGAATGATGACGGCTCTGTGCCAAGCGACAACCCATTCTTAGACGGCCAAGCGCCAGAAGTATTCAGCTATGGTCATCGCAATGTGCAAGGCATGGCACTGCATCCTGCAAGTGGTCAAATTTGGACACATGAACATGGGCCCAAAGGCGGTGATGAGATCAATATTCTGGCCAAAGGTGGTAACTACGGTTGGCCTAAAATTACCTACGGGGTAAATTACAACGGCTCTTCAATAACCGATAAAACTGAGATGGAAGGTATGCTTCAGCCGCTCACTTACTGGGTGCCTTCTATTGCCCCCAGCGGAATGGCGTTTTATACGGGGGATGAGTTTCCTGAGTGGAAAGGTAACTTACTGGTCGGTTCTTTAAAGTTCAGATACCTCAATAGAATGGATATGGACGGCGAAAAAGTGGTGAAGCAGGAAGAGTTACTTAGAGATCGCAACGAGCGTATTCGCGATGTAAAGCAGGCGCCGGATGGCAGTATTTATCTGCTAACTGATGATGTCAATGGTAAAATATTAAGGTTAACAAAGGGTTAAACTTAGCTTTGTAAACCAACGAAACGACTGGTTTAATCGCGAGCCGTTTTTCGAATGCTATTCGGAAATATGTTAAGCTGCAAAAAACTTTCTAATTCTTTAAAGAGACCTTGCCGGTCAGGATGTCTTTAAACATAAGCCAATCGCCCATGAAGCTATATAATGGATACTGAAATGTAGCGGGTTTATTGTGTTCGTAGAAAAAGTGTCCTACCCATGCAAACCCATATCCAATGACGGGGACAAGCCAGAGGAATACCAATTGGTTGGTGATTAGCGCGAAGGCTACAAGTGATAGTACAAGCCAAGATCCAATGAAGTGCAACAAGCGGCAAGTACCGTTTGCATGTTCTGACAAGTAATAAGGATAAAAATCACTAAAGCTCGTATATTTTTGTTCCATCTCGGACACCCTCTTTTACGCTAATATTAGTCGATGCTAGAACAATAGTGTACAGAAAAATTAGTCTGTGTATATTCAAAACAGGTTGCTTTCTATGAATGAAACCCAATACTCTGTATTATTGAATAAAATAAAAAAGTAAAGTTATGCTGCCAGAAGTAAATGCAAACCAGATTGATATAACATTAGAGAATTTCCAACATGTTATTTTGGAAGAATCAAAAACCAAGGTGGTGATGATTCAGTTTTGGGCACCATGGAGCGAACCGTGTACGGAATTAGCACCAGTGCTTCAGTGTATCGCTGCAGAATATCAACGTGATTTATTGTTCGCACGGGTAAATTGCGACGAACAACAGGAAATTGCGGGCCAATTTGGCGTCAAAGGTCTACCTACGGTTATTCTGGTTAAAGACGGTCAACCCTTAGATGGGTTTGCAGGTCCCCAAGAAGAAAAACAAATTCGTGAAATGTTAGATAAACATTTGCCTAAAGAAGAAGATGGCTTATTGCAATCGGCAATGGAATTAGTTCTGCAGGGAAATTATCACGACGCGTTTAGTTTTGCCAAGCAGGCGTTGGAATTAAACAGTGAACGCGCTGATATTCGCTTAATGATGGCTGATTGTTATGTTGAAGTAGGTCAAGTGGAACTGGCTAAAAAATTAGTGGAGCAGGTGAAGTTGGTAGACCAAGACGGCCAGTATCAAGCCATTGTTGGTAAAATTCAACTGGCAGAACAAGCGGCTGATTCACCAGAAATACAACAGTTACAAACTGAACTTGAAGCTGACCCACAAAGCATGGAGCTGAAAGTTAGTCTTTCAGTGCAATTGCATCAAGGGCATCGTACCGAAGAAGCGTTAATGTTGTTATTGTCAGTCTTGAGGCAAGAATTAGGTTTTGGCGATGCGAAAAAAATTACATTGGATATGATCAATGCACTTCCCGATGGTGACCCATTAAAATCACAATATCGCCGTAAAATTTACAGTTTGCTATATTAGGTACGATGTTTAAATGTTAGATAGTATTCTTTTGGCTATTTGTTTTGTGTTAATCGTAGAAGGATTGATGCCTTTACTGATGCCAGACAAATGGAAACAATTTTTGATGCAAATGGCCTTACAGCCCAGTCAATCTTTGCGCCGAATGGGTGGTATTTTAGTGGTTATCGGTGCTATAAGTGCTTATTTCTTAATAATGAATACATAAATAGCAAATATGGGGTGATTTTTACTTCATATTTTTGCTAATATCACCGCCTAATTTTCTGACATATACCTCTCATGGCTAAAAATGTTGTAGTACTCGGCACCCAATGGGGTGACGAAGGAAAGGGAAAGGTCGTTGACCTTCTTACTGAGAAAGCGTCTTTTGTTGTGCGCTACCAAGGCGGACACAATGCGGGGCATACGCTCGTTATTGATGGCGAAAAAACCGTACTTCATTTAATTCCCTCGGGTATCTTACGTGAGAACGTCAAGTGCGTGATTGGAAATGGTGTTGTTTTAAGCCCCGAAGCATTACTAACAGAAATGGCGATGTTAGAAGAGCGCGGTGTGCCAGTAAAAGAACGATTGGTGATCAGTGAAGCTTGCCCATTAATTTTGCCTTTTCACATTGCATTAGACATAGCAAGAGAGAAAGCGCGTGGTAACAAAGCCATAGGGACCACTGGGCGCGGTATTGGCCCAGCCTACGAAGATAAAGTATCGCGCCGCGGTTTGCGGGTTGGCGATCTCTTCAACCCAGCAGACTTCGCTATTAAGTTAAAAGAAGTACTCAGCTATCACAACTTTATGCTCACTGAATATTACAAAGTCGACGCGGTTGATTACGATACTGTTCTCAAGCAAGCCCTTTCGGTCGCCGATTTATTAAAATCAATGGTAGTAGACGTGACCGATTTGCTCGAAACGGCAAGACAAAACAATCAGTCGATCATGTTTGAAGGTGCGCAAGGTACGTTGCTTGATATTGACCACGGTACCTACCCATATGTCACTTCTTCAAATACAACGGTCGGCGGTGTTTGTACTGGCGCAGGTTTTGGTCCACTCAATCTCGACTATGTGCTGGGTATAGTTAAAGCTTACACTACTCGCGTTGGTTCGGGTCCTTTTCCGACAGAGTTGGACTGTGAAGTTGGTCAGCATCTTGGCGTTAAAGGTCATGAGTTTGGCGCAACTACTGGGCGTAAACGTCGCACCGGCTGGTTTGATGCGGTTGCAATGCGACGCGCAGTTCAATTAAATTCTATTTCTGGTTTATGCCTGACTAAGCTAGATGTTTTAGATGGTTTAGAAACACTACGTATTTGTATCGGTTATAAAGATGTAACTGGCAACGTTAGCAAAATACCACCACTAGCTGCCGAAGGTTATGACCTAGTCACTCCCGTTTATGAACACATGCCTGGTTGGTCTGACAACACCTATGGCGTTACCACTTATGCCGGCCTTCCTATTGCTGCTCAAAACTATGTTAAGCGTCTTGAAGAGCTCACAGGTGTCTCGATCGATATTATTTCAACCGGTCCTGACCGCAAGCACACCATGGTCTTACGCAATCCATTCGATGAGTAAGCCCTGTGGGCCGGAAATCGCGTAAATAATGTATTCATCCAGCTAATAAGATGACAACAATGCCGACACGCTGTCGGCATTTTTTTTGACTATCAATTTGACTATTAACTTGAATATTGATCCGAATACTAAAGAGTGTAAGCGCGACCGATTAAATTGCGCGTAAACAGGTGGCTATTATTCGCTTTACTGAATGCCTTTGCTACGCTATATATACTTCCCCTTAATTTTTACGAGTGTGTTGAATGCAAAAAGTCTCAGCAACTATTCACCAAGCTAACTTTTCATCTCATAATGAGACTAACATCGATGAGTTAAAACGCACTTTCGCCACAGGCCGAACCAAGCCTTATCAGTGGCGAGTTCAGCAACTAACTGCGTTAAAGCAGCTGATTGAAGAGAATAGTAGTGCAATTATTTTGGCATTACACACCGACTTAGGTAAATGCGAGACGGAATCGTGGTTAACTGAAATTGGTTATTCAATAGCCGATATTAAAGGGAATTTAAAACGACTTAAGTCTTGGATGAAGCCGACAAAAATCAGCACACCAATGATCACCCAACCAGGTAAAAGTTACACTATCAGCGAACCACTGGGCGTTGCGTTAATTATTGGTGCATGGAATTATCCTTTTCAATTAGTTATTACGCCCCTAGTAGCTGCTATGGCCGCCGGTAACTGCGCGGTTATTAAGCCCTCAGAGTTATCTGAGGCAACATCAGCACTGCTTGCTAAACTTGTGCCCAAGTATCTTGATAATGCTGCGTTTAAAGTAATTGAAGGTGGTAAAGATGAAACCACAGAGTTGTTAGCGCAACCCTTCGACAAATATTTTTACACCGGTGGCGAACAAGTCGGTCGTATTGTCATGGCGGCGGCGGCTCAGCACTTAGCGCCAGTAACATTGGAACTTGGTGGTAAGAGTCCATGTGTGGTTGATGGTGAAACCAACCTAGATGTGGCGGTTAGACGCATTGTGTGGGGTAAGTGGATGAATGCAGGGCAAACTTGTGTTGCACCTGACTATATTCTGATTGAAGAAGAATACCTCGCCGATTTTAGTCAACGTTTGATTGCCGAGATTAAAAAGCAATATGGTAAAGATCCCTCTAAAAATACAGATTATGGGCGAATAATTAATCAACGACATTGCTCGCGTCTGATTAATTATTTAGACGGTGAGAACATCATTCATGGCGGTAAACACAACCTAGATAATAAATTTATTGAGCCTACAGTTGTGATACAACCTGCCGCTAGTTCCGCATTAATGCAGGAAGAGATATTTGGTCCAATTTTGCCTATTATTACCTTTAAAGGTAAGTTGCAAATGCTCGACTTTATTACCGCTAAACCGAAACCGCTGGCAGCTTATGTATTTACTTCTAATGCTAAATTTGAAGCTGAATTTATTGAGCGAGTTAGTGCCGGGTCCATATGTATCAATGACACAAATATTTTCTTAGTAAATCACGATCTACCGTTTGGTGGTGTCGGCACAAGTGGGATGGGGCAGTATCACGGTAAATGTGGATTTGATATTTTTAGTCATACAAAGTCTGTTATGAAACGTAGTTTTAAGTTTGATGCAGCTATACGTTATGCACCTTTTAGTAAGTTTAAGCTTATGTTACTCAAAAAGTTTTAATAGGATAAAGAGATGCCAGTACCTTTTCATTTAGCTATTCCCGTGACAAATTTAGCCCAAGCAAATGCATTTTACGGCACGCTTATGGGCTGCGAGCGAGGGCGTAGTTGTGAACAATGGGTAGACTGGAATTTTTTTGGTCACCAACTAGTTACGCACCTTGTTGCTACGATGCCGATATTGCCAGAACCAAACGAAGTTGACTCGAAAGCTGTCCCAGTTCCCCACTTTGGTGTTGTTTTGAGTATGAGTGAATGGAAAGCGCTTGCCCAGAAGTTAGTGGCTGCTGAGCAAGCTTTTGTGATTGAACCCTACATTCGGTTTGAGGGAAAAGTGGGCGAGCAAGGAACCTTTTTTTTATTCGACCCCGCAGGAAATGCACTTGAGTTCAAAGGTTTTGCCGATGATTCTCAGTTATTTGCGAAATAGTGCCTAAAATCGTGCCTAAAATCGTGCCTAAAATAGCGCGTAAAACAGGCACTATGTAAACACTAGAAGAGTATCTGCAGGCTCAATAATACATAAGCGACGATGGTTATTGCACCGACAAACAAGGCGTATGGCATTTGGGTTTTTACGTGAGTTAATAGATCACAGCCAGCTGCCAGAGAAGAGATGGCGGTGGTATCCGAAATAGGAGAGCAATGATCTCCAAAGATGCCACCACCTAAAATTGCAGCTAACACGAGTGATGGCGGTAAGCCCAGAGTGGTGACCAAAGGCATTCCGATAGGAATGAGAATGGCGAAGGTTCCCCATGAAGTTCCGGTTGTAAATGACATTATAGCGCCAGCAACAAATAACATCGGGACAACCAATATCAAGGGTAAATTTTCTCCAACCAAGCCAGAAACAAATAAACCCGTGCCAAGCGCTTTGAGACTGGTACCCAACGCAATAGATAACAATACGATAGTGACTAAAGGGAGTAGCTCACCCATTCCACGGAAGCCAATCTTAATCGACTGTTGATGCGTAAAACGTTTATGCCAAAGCAATTGACCGTAAGCGACAATACAAGCTAAAAAAGTGGCATACAATACTGATTTACTGCCACTTCCTTTGGTAATATCACCTTGACCGGTCATAAACATAAAAGCAAACATACCAATGATCATAACGAGCAGCGGCACCAGCATAAATCGTGATTTAGTCGCAGGGCTTGAGTCCATAGATGAGTCAACAGACTCCAGTAGGTCTTCAGCTTGTTTCATTGGGCCGTGAACTTTGTCAAAGAAGATGGTATATGCGACGACGACTAGGGTTAACCAAGCATAGACATTAAATGGCACAGTGCCCCACAAGACGGCAAGCGGGTCTTGACCTAAATCATAGGTACTGATTAGCGCCAGCACATAAGCTCCCCAGCCATTGAGCAGTATGAGAATACAAATAGGAGCGCATGTCGAATCGATGATATATGCCAGTCTTGCTCGGCTCATCTTATATTTATCAAATAATCCTCGAGCAAAAATACCGGCGGTTAATACACTTAAATTAGATTCAATAAAAATCATCATGCCGGTAAACATGGTGACACCACCAACACGCTTTTTAGAATTAATGAGTCCGCTACTGATCACCCTATTAACAGTTGCACTTACGCCTCCAGAGTCACGAATAAACGCAAGTAGAGCACCTACCAGTAAGCTGAAAATAAGAATCCTTGTCGTGCCACTAGAGGCAGCCGTGTCTACGATACGATCAATGGTGTTGAGCGGCGTAACAAGCCAATTAGAAGATGAGCTGGATACGACTAAGAGTAATTCGGAGCTTAATATTGCTAAAAAAAGAGCAAGAATAACTTCCTTTTTCCAGATAACAACACCAATAGCGATGACGGGCGGGAGGACAGTAAGCCATTCCATAAATTCTTTCCTAGTTTTTATCTTGAAGTTGATTTTGTGCTTCGAATTCGATGAGTGCTTCATAAATCATGCTAACGATACTGCCATACTTTCCAGTTTCAAAAGTATCAGTTGCAAATTCAAAGCTGTCTTCAATTGCGGTGACTTTTGAATGGCGCTTATTTGTTAATAAAATAATCGCTAAATCATACACGGGGTCAATAACGACCGCAGTGCCAGTCCAACTAGTATGCCCATATGCTGACGCACTAGCATAAGGTCCAAAAAGCATATGTTGAGCTTTATCACTAGCTAAATGCCATCCTAAGCCAATACTATTAGATTGACCTGCAGGACTTAAAAATCGAGCCATGGTAGCTTGATTAAACAGTTTCACATCACCATAGCCGCCGCCGTTTAACATCATTTGACTGAGTATGGCCAAGTCGTCAGTATTTGAAAAGAGTCCTGCATGGCCCGACACTCCCTGCATTGAATAGAAGGCATTTTCATCATGAACTTCTCCTTGTAGCACATGCTCTCTGACATTCGGAAAGTCGATGTTTGAGCCTCGGGTATTGCCAAAAATTTCCGTAGCCGCAAATTTATCCGCAGTAAAGCCTGCTTTGAGTGGATTGAATAAGGTGTTTTTAAGACCAAGCGGTGCGTATATTTTATCTTGGCTGAACTGGTCCAATTGCATCCCTGTAACTCGCTCGACCAAAAGACCGAGTAGCATGAAATTAGTTTCGCTATATCGTTGTGTGGCACCAATAACCGATTCGAAAGGCAATGCAGTAAGCAATAAACGACTTGTCTTTAGTTTATTTTGAGAATAAAAATAGTCACCATACTTGTTATCGGGGCGGTAAAAATTGAGTTCATCAGAGTAACCTGATCCATGTGAAAGCAAATCTTTGACTAAAATCATCTCTCGCCCATCACCACGATATTCGGGTATATAGTACTGAATGGGTTTAAAGATATCGATTTTACCCGCATTCACTAACTGCATGACCGCTAAGCTGGTGGTGAATACTTTTGTATTCGACGCGAGGTCAAACATATGCTCCGACGTCATGGGTTCAAAATGTACTAGCAATTCGCCCCTATTATCGTATTTTTTGGCATAACCATAGCTCGTTCTCTTAATTATTTTACCTTTATATACAACCGCAATAGTTGCACCAGGGAAGCCCGCGTTTACCTCGTCTCTAATAAAACGGTCTACCGACCGGAACAGAGATTTATAAGGAGCAACGTCATACGCAAGTGTCGGATATGGAATACTGATTTTTATGCTTGAGCCTTGTGGAAGTACATTCTCAACTCGCAAGCTATTGAGTCCATTGACCGTGCGTTTGTGTAAAGAGACTCGATTGCGTTTGGATTGCTCAAAAGTGGCTAAATTCAGTTTCTGACCATTAATATATACGTCGGCAGAGGTTGCGTTATCGGTTTCAATAATGAGCTCTCCTCGTCCCTCATAAGCACCAAATTTATCTCTGTTGCGGACCTTATCGGTGGTTTGATACTGTACTTCTGGAAACACTTTAGAAAGCTGAGACTGCTGTGTATTTTCAACCACTTGTTGTTGGTTTATTTGCGCTGTTAACACCTCAGATTGATAAATTTGATGCAACTGTTGGTAACTCGTTGGAAAGTACTTTTCCAATAAGGAGAATACTGCAGCAGCGGTCTGATTATCCAGCTCGCCAGTCACTTTCCAAGGCACAAAATGCATTTGAAACGCAGCCAATGTGTCGATGGTTTGTTGATCCATCCTGCCGGTGGCTACCAAATCATAGCCATAAGCACTCAGTGCTTTTTGAATGAGCGCTAAGCTAGGTAAGGTTTGATTAAAAGCCAGCCAATGATGGGTTAAATTTTCTTTGTCATACCAAGCGCCAATTCCTTCTTTGTATAATCTATACCAAGGGAATTTGGGACCCGGATCATTCTTTCTTGAAGGTGCAATATCCGAATGGCCAACAACAGCAGTAGGTTCGATGTCTGGATTTCTCGCGAGTATCTCTTTACTCAATTTAATCAATAATTGTATTTGTTTTTCTTCGAACTCGGGGTAAATACACAGGTCTCGATTTTTTTCCGCACCCATAATTTGTGGAATAACAGCCGCTAATGAGGCATCCGCGGGATTGTCTTCTTGACAAAAAGGCATGTTAACAACTTCTATACCAATACTGTGATCGTTGATCCCTGAGCGACCCTGCCAATAGCTAATGCCAGCGTGCCAAGCCCGCTTATGTTCATCCACTAATTGAAACACCTTAATGTCTTTATACGGGTAGCTTGGATCATCCGCTTTAGGAATTAAATAATGCGAGCTGACACTGCCTTCTGCGACCAATGCAGCAACCGACTCTTGATAATTCACCGCGGTGAAATGCATGACTAAGGACTTAACTCGATAGCTATAGTTTTTGGACGCCATGCTTTCAATATCTGACATACTCGAACAGCTCACGAGAAAAACAGCACTAGCGAAAATTGAAGACTGGGCTAGCCTTGTCCAATTTGGCATTCTTTTTCCTTTACAAACTTATTGGTTTTACATGGTTAGAATCGGTTGACTTAGGTTTATCAAACTGTATTTTATGTGTAAATATAGCAAGTCTTTGTTTTGCATAAAATATACACATCAATGAGTTACATTGCCCAACATTATTTTGTATTGGTTAAATCTAACAAGGCAAAGTGCACAAGACAACTGTATAAGCTCATAAAACTGTCGATTGTTTTATACTAGGACCTGATTGCTCACTTTATATTCATTTCACATTCATAAAGCGCTAATATAAACCAATAATCTGAAACGCTGAACGGGTTTTCAAAGGAATTCTATTAGTGAAGTTTGTCGTGCTACTGAATTTAGTTTTTAGCTTAAAGCGGTAATATCTCTCCCATTACAAAAGCAAATTTACGTTCACCTTCTTTGCACAAGAAGCCAGCGGGCGTCAGACCTTTCATCATCTTCTTATCGTCATGCCAATACTTGGGATTTTCAATAACAGTATAATCCGAGTGATTTTTTATTAAGTTGATGTTGCCTACAAAGTGGCTAAAGCCTTTTTTGAGCAACTCAATATAGCTTTCATTGCTTAAATACAATTCTTTATTTAATAAATATGATTGCCCCGGGTCGTACGTATAGCCTAATCCCTGAAAGGTATTCAGTCCATGTTGCTGATGTAAGTCGCCAATATCAGCAACCAAGGTAAGCGATGAGAAACGAGATTGTTTGCGTATAGCAATATCCGTTGTGTATGAATTTCCTGCAAACCCCAAATCTTTGATCAGTAAATCGCAAAGCTTATTTTCTTGATTTTCAGAAATTTGCCAATACGTTGTCTCAAGCTCCTTTAGTTTTTCATCGGTAGTCCAATATGACTCTTCGCACAGCATATTTAATGCGTGCAGTAACACAAACACATTCATCGTTCGCGCAACCTGACGGTATTGGTCATTTGGGTAATGGCCTGATTCAATTAATATTGTGCTTATACCACGTCCAGTGATCTGATCACCGAATGAGCGAGCAGAGAACTCATCATCATAACGAGCAATACCTGCCGGTAGTAAAGCGTTGGCATGTAGTCGCATAAGAGCAGTCAATGCCATTGCGCTTCGGCGAGCAGGGTTAATTGTTTTTTGAGCATCAAATGCAGGTGCTAGAAAAGCCAATGTGGACGACTTACCATCAGCACCACAACGGAAGTAATCTTTTTGGTCATGCAGGTTAAAAGCAAAGTCAGGATGAATTTTTTCGACCACCGCATTTAGCGCTTTACCTTCGGGTGTTTGCAGCGCCAATGCATCTCGATTGATATCGATACCTTGGGCATTTTCTCGTGTGCCAGCAGCAGCGCCATCAGGATTAAGCATAGGAATGATGTGTATTGTTAGCAGGCTATGCCAGTTTGCATTCAACGAACTGCTCAGCTTTGCAGTAACAAGGTGCATAATATCTAACACTGCGGCGGTTGCCGTTGACTCGTCACCATGCATTTGAGTCCACAGAAGTACTTTTTTGGGGCCATCGCCCATACTTAGGCAGCTGATAGGCAGACCGCAAAAAGACTGCCCAATAATAGTTTTGGTCACACCATCACGAGAAGCAAAATCATCAATTATTGCATGGATATGTTCAGGCATTAATTGCTGTTTATCGAGATTAGCTACACGATTTTCATAGAGCGCTCTAAGCTCATTGGATAAAAGTATGTCCATCAATAAACCATCAGTTTGTATTCCAGTTCTTTACTATAGTGTGTTTATTGAGCTTTATACAGCTGAAATGATGATAAAAGAGTCTAAATTTGAATTGCTGTCTGATTTACTATAGGGATGTGTCATCGCCGCGATAAGTAACAGTTTGTCAATGGCATGCTTCTAATTCACACCTTTGATTAGGGCTCGTAGATAGAAAGAATAAGAATGTCGTTTTTGATTAACCGGCGTCTAAGGCTCTACGTAAAAAACCATCGTTACTTTTCAATAAGTTTTCACATGTAGTTATATCACTGTTTTTAAGAATCTTGAGTATTGCCAGTTTTGCGTTACTCTTTGCAATTGACAATGCATCAATCGCAGTTTGCTGGTCGCACTCTGTTGCTTGCATTACTATCCGAATTGCTCTGGCCACCAATTTTTCATTCGTCGCATTTACATCGACCATTAAATTTTTATAAGTTTTGCCTAATTTAATCATGCTAGCAGTGCTTATCATATTCAATATGAGTTTTTGTGCAGTACCCGATTTCATGCGGGTGGAACCGGTTAATACCTCGGCACCTACGTTCGCACAAATACCAATATCAGCTATTTCGATAAGAGGCGCGTTAGGATTGCAAACAACACATGCTGTTATGGCATTGATGGATACAGCGTAATTTAGCGCCCCAATAACATAGGGTGTGCGGCCACTCGCCGCTATACCGATTAACATGTCTTGGTTGTTAAATTGTATATTGTCGAGGTCTCGTTGAGCTGCGCCAATGTCATCTTCTGCGCCCTCAACGGCGTTGGTTAGTGCCGTTTCACCGCCAGCGATAATGCCGACAATGATATTGTCGGGAACACTAAAGGTCGGTCGACATTCAACTGCATCTAAAATACCTAGCCGACCACTGGTGCCTGCGCCAATGTATATGAGCCGCCCGCCTTGTTTTAAGCAAGCCACCGCGGCATCAACCGCTAAGGTTATTTCAGGTATAGCTTTGGCTACGGCGCTGGCGACAAGACTGTCTTGTTGGTTAATGCACTGAAGCGCATCGCCAGTACTCATTAAGTCAATTTGTTCGCTTGCTGGGTTAATACCTTCTGAAGGGATGTGATTTAATTGCTTGAGTATTTGCTGTGTTCTACTCATAGTTTAGCCTTTATTGAATTATTATTACCAAGTAAACACACCGTTGTAGCCACAAATGTAGCGATCACTAATTGCCATGAAAATCCCAAACTAAATTGATATGTATCAGGAAGATATAAATCCATTATGTAAGGCTGCATTAGCACCGGGATAAGAAAGCCAATGATCAATGCTGCCAAAATCGATAGCGCAGAACCTCTGCTGCTGAACAAAGCGGTGAAATAAACACCCAGCAGGCCACTGTATGAGAAAATCATGACACTTAGCGCAAATGCCAATAGTGGCATGTCGCTATATTGTTGCCAGTAAAAGCATAATGCAGCCATTATACTCAAGGCAATTGCAACAATAATCATGCTAATTCTACCCGCTTTTACCATCTGCTGTTCTGAAAGTGTTTTACCTTTATTGAGTAATATGCCGCGATAAATATCTTGCACTGCAACTGAAGACATCGAATTAAGTCCAGAATTAAGGGTAGACAATGCCGCTGCAATAATACCGATAGTCACTACTGCTTTAATTCCATTGGGTAAGTCGGTGAGCACGTAATACATAAAGATCGTTACTGTTTGACCTACAAATTTCGGAGTGGGTACATCACCATTTGCGACACTTTGGCTCATTAAGTCAGGGCGTTGATAGTAAATATAGAGCAACATACCGATAACCACAAAAATTAAAACAACGGGGATGCCCATCAATATTGAAGAAGTAAGTGCCTTGGTCGCTTCTTTCGCATCTTTACAGGTTAACATGCGCTGCGTAACGTCTTGGTCCATGCCGAATGCGGCGATATTTAGCAATACAAAACCGGTAATAACAGACCAAAATCCGAAAACGCCCGAAGGCGAAAAATCCAATGAGAAATCAAGCACGGTCAGCTTAGATTGGGAACCATCGATTGGTGACTGTAATGCGTTGATAATAGTACTAAAATCGGCTGGAATACTATAAAGAAGGTAGCCCAGTACTAAGACAGCGGCAGAAATATAAACAATACATTGAATAACATCGCTATAAATAATGGTGCGAATACCACCGTAAACTGTATATAGAAGGCCAATAGTAGCAATTAACGCAATTGAAATAATGACACTGGATGCGTCGATGTCACCGAATAATATCATTGCAATGGCTATTGCTGCCATATACAGTCTGGCTCCGCTTGCAAATAAGCGGCCCACTAAATATACCGTTCCCGCTTGGTATTTTGCTTGTTCGCCAAAACGTTGGGCTAATAGTTCATATACCGTAAAGACTTTGAACTTATAAAATTTGGGCAATAAAAAAGTGGCAACAAAATAGGCAGCAATAAAACCAGCAATGTTGGTTGCTAAATAAGTTAGGTCTCCTCGGTAACCTTGGTCAGGTCCGCCAAGAAACGTGGCAGCGCTTTGCGAGGTGGCTAACACTGAAATAGCGACTACCCACATTGGCATAGACTTTCCGCCAAGAAAATAATCACGTGAGGTAGACGCTTGGTTATTATATAGCCAACCACTTACAATTAAGAGGAGCCCGTACCCTCCAAAAATTAGCCAATCGATAGTGGAAAATTGATCAATCATAACGCTCTTATAGGTATTTTAATGGGAATGCCTGTCTGCAAAAATAGAGAAACCGGCTTTTTTCCCCCATTCGTTTGATTTATGTTGTCATTAACCCATTAATCATGATGAAAAACAAGTTTCACTAGTTTACTATCATGGTATTTATGGATCAGGAGCTTATTTTTGGCTAGATACACCCACGCAACAATCGACCTTAATGCGCTTAAATACAATTTCATGGCCATGAGTCGTTTCTCGCCAAGTAGCAAACAAGTCGTTGTTGTAAAAGCCGATGCCTATGGTAATGGTGCTGTCGCTGTTGCCAAATGTTTGCAAAGTCAAGCTGACATGTTTGCGGTCGCGTTTATCGATGAAGTCTTTGAATTAAGAGATGCAGGTATAACACAGCCAATTCTTGTCCTTCAAGGCCCACATGAAGAACGAGAATGTGAACTTACAAAAACACTTAACATAGTTTGGATGCTACATGTTGAGCAACAGCTGAATTGGATAAATAAACGGATACAAAATAATCAGATTAGTAATCTTCATCATTGGGTTAAGTTTGATACAGGCATGCATCGTTTAGGTTTAATGCTTGAGGACTACGACCGTTTGAACGCTGATTATACACACATATTTCATCCTAAAACGGTAATGGCAACTCACCTAGCAACGGCAGATGAGCCGGAAAATAAAGCGTCTTCAACAGCAGTCAATCAATTCCTGAGCGTGATGGCCGATCGGCACAGTTGTTTATCTATTGCCAATTCGGCCGCTAATATCTGTTTACCTGAGTCTGCAAAAACATGGAATAGAATGGGCATATCCTTGTATGGGAGTTCGCCCTTTGCAAACGATGAAATGTCGATTTCTCTTAAACCAGTTATGCAATTAAACAGTGAAGTCATTGCGTTGCGAGAGATAGCTGCCGGTGAGTCAGTTGGTTATGGAGCAACATGGACAGCAAGCAAACGTTCGGTTATTGCTACGGTGGCGATAGGCTACGCAGATGGTTACCCGCGCCAAGCACCAATTGGCACACCTGCTTTATTCGATGGCGTTGTTGGTGAATTAGTAGGGCGAGTTTCGATGGACATGTTGACCTTTGATGTAAGCAATATCGAAAAAGTAGAAATAGGGACAAAAGTAGAATTATGGGGTAACAACCTAGCCGTTAATGAGATTGCTAAACAGGTTGGCACAATTGGCTATGAGCTAATGACGCGCGTATCAAAAAGAGTACCTAGGAAGTTTATATAATGGACTACTTTATTGGCATCGATGCGGGAGGTACTCATTCGCGAGCTTCGTTGTATGATAATGAAGGAAATTCCATCGGTACTGGCAAAGCAGGAGGGGCGAATGTTTTTAGTGATTTCGCTGCAGCGATGCAACAAATTGACCTTGCAATCGACTTAGCTATTAATGCGTCGAATATACCTATCGACAAAAAAGCCCTTATTGTTGGCGCCGGCTGTGCTGGTGGTCAAACAAATCAAGCACAATTGAGTCTCTCAACATGGGATTCGCCCTATAAGCATGTGTTTATGACGAGTGATCTGCACGCAAGCTGCGCAGCCGCTAATAACGGTCAAGATTGTGTCATTCTGATTACTGGCACTGGCTCAGCAATTGCACATTATCAGAATGCTCAAGTGACTCAGTATGGTGGCCATGGATTTATTCATGGTGACGAGGCCAGTGGCGCTTGGTTAGGCTTAAGTGCGGTACAACTATTGTTGAAAAGTAATGATAACCTTATACATGACGAACAATTCTGTAAGGCAATATCACACGCCATTGGTTTTAATAATGAAAAAACGTTTTTGGGTAACGAACACAATGCCAATGTCGATTATATTTTAAATCATTTTAAATCAAAACTCGCTTCAGACTATGCGCAGCTCGCGCCATGTATCATTAATCTGCAACGCGCTGGAAATAGCTCAGCCAATAAACTTGTCAGCCAAGGAGTAGATTATTTGTGCTCAGTATTAACCTTAAATTCGCTGCACTACGGGCTGCCAATATTCATGACCGGTGGCATAGCCAAAAGTTACCAACCTTTGTTAGAAAAGAAGCTGGGGCGAGCTGTGCAGTTAATGCAACGACCAGCTCAAGATGGAGCTATGTTATTAGCTAAATCTAAGTTGTCAGAAATAGTTAAAACCACAAATACAAGGTAAACAATTATGTTGAGCCATTGGAATGACTTACTTTTACTTAATAATCAGTTAACTGAAGATGAAAAGCTTATTCAACAAGCTGCTTATGAGTTCGCCCAAACTCAACTTATGCCGGGTATATTAATGGCAAATCGTCATGAAAAGTTTGACCCCTCAATTATGTTAAAAATGGGAGAGGCTGGCCTGTTAGGGTCAACCATACAAGGTTACGGCTGTGCGGGCATCAATTACGTTAGTTATGGCTTGGTTGCGCGCGAAATTGAACGCGTAGACAGCGGTTATCGCAGTGCAATGAGTGTGCAATCGTCTTTGGTTATGCATCCTATTAACCTATTTGGGAATGAGCAACAAAAGCAAACATATTTACCCAAGCTAGCAACGGGCGAATGGATTGGTTGTTTTGGACTAACCGAACCAGATGCTGGGTCCGACCCCGCCTCTATGAAAAGCCTAGCTAAAAAGGTTGATGGCGGATATTTACTTTCAGGCAGTAAAATGTGGATCACAAATTCACCAATAGCTGATGTCTTCGTGGTTTGGGCTAAGAAACAAGAAGATGGCAAGATTTATGGATTCATATTAGACAAAGGCATGGAAGGTTTATCCGCGCCTAAAATCGAAGGTAAACAATCATTAAAAGCGTCTATTACGGGTGAAATAGTCATGCAGAATGTGTTTGTAACTGAGCAACATATTCTGCCTAAGGTATCTGGCTTAAAGGGACCCTTCAGTTGCTTAAATATGGCAAGGTATGGCATTTCTTGGGGGGCTTTGGGCGCAGCTGAGTTTTGTTGGCATGCGGCAAGACAATATGGTCTCGATCGAAGACAATTTAATAAACCACTTGCGCAAACACAATTGTTTCAAGCCAAACTTGCGGACATGCAAACAGAAATTACACTTGGTTTGCAAGCTTCATTGCGAGTAGGGCGATTAATTGATGAAGAGCAATACGACCCAGCGATGATTTCGATGGTTAAGCGTAATAACTGTGCAAAGTCGTTGGACATCGCTCGTAAAGCTCGTGATATGCATGGAGGTAACGGCATTAGTGATGAATTTCACGTTATTCGCCATATGATCAACTTAGAAACCGTCAACACTTACGAGGGCACTTATGACGTACATGGACTTATACTCGGGCGAGCACAAACGGGTTTACAAGCATTTTTCTAATGCCGCTCCGTCACATTAGTTACCAAAAATGTGGTCGAGTATGCTCAATAATTCATACTCGACCGACTATTTACCTATCTTTTAACTACCATCTAACCAACATGTCAGCATAAATTCGTGCGTCAAGCAGGCTCTCTCTGGCTAGGTCTTGTTTAAGTAATTCAAGGTATTTTCCACTCGCTTTTAGTCTTTCAATACCTTTGTCAAAGTCAGTAATAATGGCCTTTGCGTCTTTATAATTGCGATTCATTGCTAATGATATATTGACTTGTATCAATGGGACTTTGGATACATAAATAGGTGTTTCACCAACGCTCTTGAGCAATAGGTTCATTTCATCTGCCATTGCTTTGTCGATTAACAGAAAGTCGACACGGTCTTCCGCTAGTTGCTCTATATTGTCGAAAAAAGAGGGTGTCCGTGCCCAAAGAACATCCCGCTCACCGCGCAATTGATCTGTATTAGCGAAACGATTTTCAATTCCAACACGCTCTCTATAAAGTTGTTCAAGGCGAACAATATTTTCAGCTCTCTGATAACGAGACACTGCGTGTAAGTGAACCTGCATATACGGTTTGGAGTAAATGTACTTGTCTTCTCGGTCATTAAGCGAATAATGGTCGATGTAGCCTACAAACTTCCCTGATCGTAGACCACTTCCAGACCAAGCTTGGGTGGTTGCTACTATATCGGCCTGCCAATCTTCACTTAGGGCAGCGGTAACTAAGTCCATTTGACGGGCGGCTAATTCTTTATGTTCATCAATATAGGTAGCTACTTTATTACCGACAAGGTTGACGGTTTGCGCTTGGATACTGGCTGATGCTAGCAAGCCAATTGAGATTAACAGTAAGGCACTTTTTCTAATCATTTTAATTTTTTGACTCATTTGGCTGCTGCAAGTAAGTATGCTAACTACACTAGTTAACCTGTTTGTTCGCACTGACAATTCATTACTCATTCTACTACCTTTAAAACATCATTAATGTTAGTACGGGTTTTCAGTCACTTTTGGACTATTCTCCGAATGCACCAGCGGCGCCAGGAAACACCACGGGACTTTCGAAGCCGTCTTGGCTGACACTAGCAACACCGAAGAAGTAGTTATCTATAACGACATTCTCAAGTGTGGCAGTGGTTACGTTACCGACATACTTGCTGTATTGCCATTGCGGGGCATCAGTTAATCGCCAATATATTTTGTATCCGCGGAAGTGCCCATTGTTAGGCAGTGTTAACGCATCATCATGCGGTTTCCAGCTCAGGGTCGTCGAAGGCTGAACGGCGCCAGTAATTGTAACATCAGCCGGCGGGTTTGGCGCGTTGGCCATGCCAGCGAGGGAAACCGCGTTGAGTGCTGTTAATTTGGCTGCATATTTAAAATTAACACCATCGATAGTATCACCGTATATAACGCCATCTTCAGTTCGCAAGTCTTGGTGTTGTCTTGCATAGTGTTCGTTAGTTTCCATAATACGGACGCCAGGATAGCCTAAATCGTTAAACGGGCGATGGTGTCCACCGCGTCTGAATCGATCTAACCGATACACCACCATGGTGTCTAGATTTTCTATATAGCGGTCGGCCATTAAATCGATATAGCGAGCTAGATTTCTACTTGGACTATCAACTTCGCCGCCGGTAAATCGGCGATAGTTTGCTTCTTCAGCGGTTTCAGTATTTCTTGTTCCCTCTGCGAATATCCGAGCTGTGGTATTATTAATAACGCCGTTTACGCCTTCAATGTTACCGATCATGTCGTTGTTTAATACCGCTTTTAAACGCCAATTATTTGCCTTAGCGTAGTCTGCTAATATTTTTCCACCGAATAACCCTTGTTCTTCGCCGGCAAGCCCAGCATAAACAATACTACCTTCAAACTTGTACTGACTTAGTACTCTTGCTGCTTCCAACGTGCCGGCCATACCCGACGCATTATCATTTGCTCCTGGCGAATCAGATACGCTGTCCATCACATCGCTTACCCGCGAGTCAATATCGCCACTCATGATGACATAGCGATTTGTGTCCGTAGTGCCTGTTTGAATAGCGATAACGCTGATAACTTCGGTTGCATTTGGGATCCGTTTTTCGCCAGATATAACCTTAGTTTGAAAGAACACTTCTAAACAGCCGCCACATTCAGTAGAAATTTTATCAAATTCTTCTTTAATCCAACGACGCGCAGCCCCAATACCACGAGTTTCGGATTCCGTTTCTGATAGGGTATGTCTTGTGCCAAAGCTAACTAGCGTTCGAATGTCTTGCTCGATTCTATCTGCAGATACCTCTCTAGCTATTTCATGCAAGAGTGCGCTATCAGTATAACTAAGTGAGGCTGGTGGTGTTTGTTGAGCCTGCGCAATATTATTATTATTAACCAACAATGACGAAGAAAAAACCAGCATGCCATAGGCAACAGCATGACCTAGTTTTTTTATCAAATAATATGATTTACGCATTTAACACCCTTAAACATGATTTTACGTTGATACTTTATTAATGCCTTGATAGAGCAATTATTATATGTTTGCTCAACCCACCACCCTAAAAAAATTAGATAAACGCATATGCATCGCCAAATAATTCAGCTTTGCTCAAGCCTAGCGCACAAAACTCATCTCTAATGGTCGCTGACATCTCAAATCGACCCGCCGTATATACCTGTTTACCGGACAAGTCAGTGATGTCTTTGAGTACCGCCCTATGAACCCAACCAATGTGCCCATGCCAATCATCATTGGGATGTTCGACAACAGGGATAAAAGTAAAGTTAGGGTGTGTAAGACTCATCGCCACTAACGCTTCAAATTCATATAAATCAGCAATGGTCTTTGCTCCCCAGTAAAGCTTTATGTCTCTCTCAGGCTGGTTCTCAATACAATCTAAAAGAATAGATTTTGCATAAGAATAACCCGTGCCGCCTGCGACTATTATTGCTGGCAGAGTCGAATTTCTTAAAAAAGCCTTTCCTGAAGGGGCTTCAATAACTAATTTACCTTTATCTTTGCATTTAGTTAGCACTTCGAAGGCATATCCATTTGCAGGATCAGCACCGATGTGAAGCTCTATTTTATGAGGAGAGCTAGGTGCGCTCGCAATAGAAAAAGGACGTTTATCATTTTCACCCATAACTGCCTGTAGATATTGACCCGCTAAAAATTCTAGTGGAAACTCCGGCAGTAATGTTACTTTGTGCACAATTGAGGTTTGCGCTTCAATTGACTCAACCGTGCAATTAATCACTTTCATGAAAATCCTTTATTAACTTGTTTTAAAATTTTTTGCTTTTTGGGCACGATGTTAAGCAGTCCACGTTCCGCCCAGATATTATCAATAGGAACGTTTTGCGCGCACATTGTATCTCGAACTGAGTTCATTCGGGTAGTTATTGTCTAAATAACATCATTCTAAACTCATGCGTTTGCATCAACATCACAGACTATCACAAATTTAGTACCCATGAATTGTCGAATAAATAACCGCTATTAGTAACAAATAATCTTGAATTGGGTACTCTCCACTACTCATTCGCTTTGGGGGCAACGCTGTGTGCAAAGTGTAACAAAAAACTTCTCAAGCGGATAATTCATTGCGTGTAGCTTTATGGCGGCGTTATAGCAACCTAAAAACATGACTGCTTGGCAAAAAAACGGCTATTTTATAAAAATGTTGTTACTGCATAAACATACGCATTGATTAACTTACAGAATGAAATTATTTTTTACTTTTTGTTATTATTGCCGATAAATAATATGTAGCCAAAAATATCGCAATGTCTGGAGTGTTTGTGCACAAAATTTGGGTTTTTATTACTTTTCTTTTTGCTTTTACTGGCAGTAGTCAAGCTCAGCAGTTAGAAGCTGTGCAGATTTACAGTCAAGATGACTTGATAAAAATGATTAACATCAATGTGCATTTGGAACGTGTTGTCGCTGACCGCTGTCAGTTAGTTCAAGATATTGAAGCTAGAGCGGAGGTACTTAGAGTGCCCGCATATCAGTTTTTGTGGGGTGATATGCTGGCGTGGGGGGTTTGCGTTGATGCCGAGCCCGAGCGCGGTATATATTACATGCGAGAAGCAGCTGCACAAGGTTTGGCGGCTGCCTTAGAACAGTTAGGCCGTTATTATTCATTGGGTAAGTTAGTGCAAGAAGATAAGAAACGTGCAGTTATCTATTTGCGTGAGGCATCAGCTTTAGGGAACCTAAAAGCACAATTACAACTAGCCGACCTCTTTATTGATGGTTATGGCAGTCCATACGATTTTGAGGATCTTTATCATTGGTTATATAACGCCATTAGCGACGATAGTCGAACCCATCAACGCATCGCAATTTACATGTCAGAACTTGAAGCCCTAATGCACCCCAAAGCGGTCAGAAATGCCCGTAAACCGATGGTCAATTAGCACTTGCCAGAGCAGCAATAGATTACCCTGATTAAAAACTAAAATGAGGCTAAATTAGTGGTCAATTTATAAGCTTTAATAATTGTCACAGACTTGCAACACAAAGCTTGTTATAATACTGGCGAATTTAACAACGAAAAGAATGAATGTCAGAAGATCCGCATTACTCAAGAGAAAAAGAAAAATACGAAAACCCGGTAGCAAGCCGAGAATTTCTACTCGAAACACTTTCCAACGCTAACAAGTCACTCTCCTTTGTAGAAATCTGCAATATTGTCAATGCTAAAGATGAAGATGCCAGAATTGGTATCCAGCGACGACTGCGCGCCATGGAGCGCGAAGGACAAGTTGCTTTTACTCGCGATAAAAAATATGAAGTACAAAAAGCAGAAGCGCTGATCAGAGGTCGAGTCATTGGCCATCGCGATGGCTATGGCTTTTTAAAGCATTCCGATACTGAAAAAGATTTATTTATCCACCAAGGCCAAATGCAAACCTTATTGCATGACGACATCGTGGAAGGTATACAAAGCGGCGTTGACCGACGAGGTCGAGCAGAGTTTCGTCTTAACAGAGTACTTGAACCAAGAAAAGAAGCCATTGTAGGGCGCTTCTTTATGGAAGAGGGGGTCTCTATCGTTATTCCAGATGATAACCGTATTAGCCATGAAATAATGATCCCACCGGAAAGTCGAAATGGCGCAAGACAAGGACATGTCGTCGTAGTTGAAATTACACAACGCCCAAGGCGTCAAGTAAATGCGATTGGTAAAATACTAGAAGTACTTGGCGAACACATGGCGCCGGGGATGGAAATTGAAATGGCACTACGTAATTTCGATATTCCATACAATTGGCCAAAAGGCGTTTTAAAGCAAGTTGAAGGCCTAGCCGAAGAAGTTCCAGAGCAGTCGAAAGAAGCTCGTATCGATTTGCGTGAGCTACCCTTAATGACGATTGATGGCGAAGATGCCAGAGATTTTGATGATGCAGTATATTGTCAGCCTAACGAAGACGGTTCATGGCAACTATGGGTTGCTATTGCTGATGTCAGTTCTTACGTTAAAACCGGAACAGCGTTGGATAGTGAAGCGCAAAATCGAGCGACTTCTGTTTACTTCCCCGAGAAAGTGATTCCAATGTTGCCAGAAGTGTTATCCAACGGACTTTGCTCACTCAATCCGGATGTTGATAGGTTGTGTCTGGTCTGTGAAATGACAATTTCTGCCGAGGGCAAGTTGGGTGAATACCAGTTTTATGAGGCTGTTATGCGCTCTCATGCAAGGCTGACATATAATAAAGTGTGGGGTATTCTTAAGCGTGATGAAAGCTTAATTAAGCGCTATGAAAAACACGTACCACATATAAATAACCTCAATCTTTTGTTTAAAGTGTTAAAGAAAGCGCGACAAGGTCGTGGTGCTATTGAGTTCGAAACAATTGAAAGTAAATTCGTGTTTAATGCACAACGAAAAATTTCTCATATTATTGCTGTACAACGCAATGAAGCACACATGCTAATTGAAGAATGTATGATTATGGCGAATGTGTGCGCGGCAGAGTTTTTGCAAAAGAACAAAGCAGAAGGCTTGTTCCGAATACATGATAAGCCTGACGAAGACCGTTTAGTCGCGTTTAAGACCTATCTCTCTGAAATTGGTATTCCGTTTACTGTAAATGAAGTGCCAACGCCGGCTGATTTCACCAGTGTGATGAAAAAAATTCAGCATAGGCCAGATAAAGAGCTTATTCAAACTATGTTGTTGCGCTCAATGAAACAAGCGGTTTACTCGCCAGACAACGTAGGTCACTTTGGACTAGCACTGGAAGCTTATGCGCACTTTACATCACCTATTCGCCGTTATCCTGATTTAGTAGTACATCGAGCCATAAAGGCGATTGTTGATAAGCACAATACGCGCAAATCAAAAACCGGTGGGAAGTCATACTCAGCCGCAGAAGTCGAGCAACTTGGCGAACAATGTTCGATGGCTGAGCGTCGCGCAGATGATGCCACCAGAGATGTTTCTGATTGGCTGAAATGTGAGTTTATGCAAGACCATGTTGGTGATGTGTTTGAGGGTATTATTGCCTCTGTGACTAACTTTGGGTTATTTGTTCGTATTACTGAATTTCAAATCGATGGACTTGTTCATATTACTTCCTTAGCAAGTGATTACTATCGCTATGACGATCAAAAACAGTGCTTAGTTGGTGAAAGTTCCGGAGTTGTGTTTAGGTTAGGCGACGAAGTTAAGATTAAAGTCGCCGGTGTAAACTTGGATGAGCGAAAAATTGATTTAATGATTGATGGCATCACCAATACTAGAGGAAAAGTGAATCCTCCACGCAAGCGCAGTACAAAAGCGGGTAAGAAAGGCGGTGGTTCTGTTGGCAAAGCGCCAAAAGATAAATCGTCTGCAAACGATAAGCCTGCCGCAAATAATAAGCCGGCTGCAAAGCCAAAACCTGCAGGTAGAAGGAAACCAGGACCTGCGTCGAAAGCTAGAAAATCATCAAAAAATAAAAAGCAGACATAGGTATGGCGCAACAAGAACTAATATATGGATTGCATGCGATGACAGCGGTCATTGAGCGTGAGCCAGAGCGTTTGATTGAATTGTTCGTATTGAAAGGTCGTGAAGATGAAAGACTAGCTTATATTATTAATGAAGCTAGGCGACATGACATAGGCATTCAATTTTGTCAGCGTAAAACTTTAGATGATAAATGCAATGGTGAGCAGCATCAGGGCGTTGTTGCTCGAGCCAAACCGGGCAAGGTTCTCGATGAACACGATCTAGCTGTCATACTCAAAAGCCAAGCGTCACCATTTTTATTGGTATTGGATGGCGTTACTGATCCGCATAATTTGGGTGCTTGCTTACGTACTGCAGATGCAGCTGGCGTTCATGCAGTAGTTGTACCCAAGGATAAATCTGCAACATTGTCACCAACCGTACGCAAAGTAGCTTGTGGTGCAGCTGAATCGATCCCCCTAATTCAGGTCACTAACTTGTCACGTAGTTTAAAAGCAATGCAAGATGCAGGTGTTTGGATTGTCGGTACTGCTGGCGAAGCTGAACAGTCAATTTATACCTGTAAGCTGATTGGTCCAACAGCCCTAGTAATGGGAGCCGAGGGGAAAGGCATGCGGCGCCTGACACGCGAAAATTGCGATGAGTTAATTAAACTACCCATGGCTGGCTCGGTCAGTAGTTTGAATGTGTCAGTGGCAACCGGTGTTTGTTTATATGAAATCGTTAGGCAACGCTTATTATAAAGGACTCATTTTCTTTGTAGGCTGAATTAGCGTATTATCTTAGCGGCAGCGGGCAATCGCAAGCATGCCAAAGACAATTAAGCGCGAAAGCTTAGTGCTCATAGGCTCAGTGCTCATGTAGATCGCTAGGTAAATTGCTCGTTTATACTGAGTAGGGTCAATCTCAGTACTGTTAACTTTTATCAACAACGCTATTATGTTCTTAAGCAAGCTCCAAGATAGTGTCTTGTAAGCTACGAACCTCACCTAGAGCAAACAAATAAACCTAGTTGAATCAGAAATTAAACTACCGCTTACCCTTATTTTCTGTTATAGTTTCGCGCCCATTTTGTAGGGGTGTCGTCTATTTTTTCTAAAATTTCTTTTGAAATCAAGGGTCAACTAGCGGCTAAGGGACTCGAAAGAGTCATAATATTTAACAGCGGAGCACTAAACATGATCCAAATGCAATCTAACCTGGATGTTGCCGATAACTCGGGGGCTCGCAGGGTTCAGTGTATTAAGGTTCTTGGTGGCTCGCATCGCCGTTATGCACATATCGGTGACATCATTAAAGTTACTGTCAAGGAAGCAATTCCTCGCGGTAAGGTTAAGAAAGGTGATGTTCTGAATGCAGTGGTGGTGCGTACTAGAAAAGGCGTTCGTCGCGCAGATGGTTCAACCATCCGCTTCGATAACAACGCAGCTGTTTTGCTTAACGCAAACAAGCAACCGATTGGTACGCGTATCTTTGGCCCGGTCACTCGTGAGCTTCGTGGAAATTCATTCATGAAGATTATCTCATTGGCCCCAGAGGTACTATAAGGAGTCACGATAATGGCTAATAAAATTCGTCGTGATGATGAAGTAGTCGTGTTAGCGGGTAAAGACAAAGGAAAACAAGGCAAAGTCTTGAAAGTACTTTCGTCAGAAAGCCGTTTAGTAGTTGAAGGTGTTAGCATCGTCAAGAAACATCAGAAGGCCAATCCACAGATTGAACAGCCGGGCGGTATTATTGAGAAAGAAGCAACCATTCATGTGTCTAATGTAGCGTTAGTTAACCCAGCAACGGGTAAAGCTGATCGCGTTGGTTTCCGTGTTGAAGATGAAAAGAAAGTTCGTTTCTTTAAATCTAACGGCGACCTAGTATAATAAATGGAGAGTACGATGGCGAAACTGCATGATTTCTATAAAGAAACAGTAGTAGCTGAACTTGCGAAGCAGTTCGGGTACAAAAGCGTCATGCAAGTCCCTCGGATTGAGAAAATCACTCTAAACATGGGTTTAGGTGAAGCGGTAGCAGACAAAAAAGTTCTTGAATTAGCGCAAGCTGAAATGGCAGCAATTGCCGGTCAAAAACCAATTGTTACTGTCGCTAGAAAATCTGTTGCGGGTTTTAAAATCCGTGAAGGTTATCCGATTGGCTGTAAAGTAACCCTACGTGGCGAACGTATGTGGGAATTCCTTGAGAGATTAATCTCAATTACAATTCCACGTATCCGTGACTTCCGTGGTCTTAACCCGAAATCATTTGACGGTCGAGGCAACTACAGCATGGGTGTTCGTGAACAAATCATCTTCCCTGAAATCGATTTCGATAAAGTGGATAAAGCACGCGGTATGGATATTACTATCACTACCAGTGCACAGACTAACGACGAAGCGCACGCTCTATTGAGTTCGTTCAGCTTCCCGTTTAGAAAATAGGGTGTAAGGGTTATGGCAAAAGAATCAATGAAGGCACGCGAAGTAAAACGTGCCAAGCTGGTGAAGCAGTATGCAACGAAGCGGTCAGCGATTAAAGCGGTGATTAGTGACGTAAACTCTTCTGACGAAGAGCGCTGGCAAGCTGTTCTTGATCTGCAAAAACTTCCACGTGACTCGTCTCCGTCGCGCCAACATAATCGTTGTCGCATCACGGGCCGTCCACATGGGTTCCTACGCAAATTTGGTCTTTCCCGTATAAAGCTTCGTGAAGCTGCTATGCGTGGTGAAGTCCCTGGCCTTAAAAAAGCCAGCTGGTAAGGAGAGCAGACTATGAGCATGCAAGATCCTATAGCAGATATGTTTACCCGAATTCGTAACGGCCAAATGGCTTCTAAAGTTGCGGTTTCTATGCCTTCTTCTAAAGTACGTGTTGCTATTGCAAAAGTACTAGAAGCTGAAGGTTATGTCGAAGGTTCTTCGGTAACTGAAGGCGTAAAGCCTGTATTACAAGTTACTTTGAAGTATTTCGAAGGTAAAAAAGTAATTGATACAATCGAACGAGTTAGCCGTCCTGGTTTACGCATCTATAAGAAAAAAGATGAGTTACCAAAAGTGATGGGCGGACTCGGGGTTGCTATCGTGTCTACCTCAAAAGGTGTGATGACTGACCGTGCGGCGCGTAAAGCGGGCATGGGTGGTGAGATCATCGGTTATGTAGCATAACAGGGGAATAATTATGTCACGAATAGCAAAAGCACCTGTCGACATCCGATCTGGCGTAGAAATTACAATCGCCGGTCAAGAAGTCACAGTTAAAGGAAGTAAAGGTACATTGACTCGCCTCTTTAATAATGCAGTTGAAGTAGTCCAAGTAGAGAACCAGTTGAAAGCACTTCCTCGTGAAGCGTTTGCAAACCATTGGGCTCAAGCTGGCACTGCTCGCGCATTATTAGAACAGATGGTCGTCGGTGTAACTGATGGTTTTGAAAAGAAACTTCAACTTAATGGTGTTGGTTATCGTGCGAATGCACAAGGTAGCAAACTAAACCTTACGTTGGGCTTTTCACACCCTGTCGGCTACGAGATGCCTGAAGGCATTACCGTAGAAACCCCTACGCAAACTGAAATCATTGTCAAAGGCATTGATAAGCAGGTTGTAGGTCAGGTTGCAGCGAACATTCGCGCATATCGTCCACCAGAGCCATATAAAGGCAAAGGTGTTCGTTACGCAGATGAAACTGTGCGTCGTAAAGAAGCTAAGAAAAAGTAGGTAGGTAATACGATGGATAAGAAATCAGCTCGCTTACGTCGCGCTACTCGCGCTCGTAAGAAAATTAGTGAGTTAGGTGCACATCGCTTGGTTATTAACCGCACACCTCGCCACATTTATGCTCAGTTAATCGCTCCAAGTGGTTCTGAAGTATTGGCAGCAGCTTCTACTGTGGAAAAAGAACTTAATGGTTCTTTAAAAGCCACAGGCAACGCAGAGGCAGCAGCGGCAATTGGTAAAGCGATCGCAGAACGTGCTATCGAAAAAGGCATTAAGAAAGTCGCCTTCGATAGAAGTGGATTTAAATATCATGGTCGTGTGAAAGCACTGGCTGATGCCGCTCGTGAAGCGGGCCTTCAGTTCTAGGAGTTTAAAATGGCTAAGCAAGAAGTTCAACAACAGGGTGATCTGTTAGAAAAGCTAATCGCTGTAAACCGTGTATCAAAAGTTGTTAAAGGTGGTCGTATCTTTAGTTTTACAGCTTTGACAGTGGTTGGTGATGGCAATGGTCGCGTTGGTTTTGGTTATGGTAAGGCACGTGAAGTTCCTGCTGCAATCCAAAAGGCAATGGAAAAAGCTCGTCGCAACTTAGTTGACGTCGATCTAAACGGCAATACATTACAGCATCCAATTAAAGGTCGTCATTCTGGCTCTAAAGTCTACATGCAGCCTGCATCAGAAGGTACTGGTATTATTGCCGGTGGTGCGATGCGTGCAGTGCTTGAAGTAGCTGGTGTTCAGAACGTACTTTCAAAATGCTACGGTTCTACAAACCCAATAAACGTTGTACGTGCAACAGTTAATGCTCTAGTGGAAATGAATTCACCAGAGAAGATTGCTGCAAAACGTGGTTTGTCAGTCAAAGATATTTTGGGGTAATCGAACATGTCTAAGATGATTAAAATAAAGCAAACTAAAAGCTCAATCGGGCGTCTTCCTAAACATAAAGCAACGTTAGTTGGTTTAGGATTACGTAAAATCGGACAAGTACGTGAGTTGGAAGATACTCCGTCAGTTCGTGGCATGATCAACCGTGTTCAATACATGGTTGAGATAGTAGAGGAGTAATCTATGAGACTTAATACTCTCGCTCCTGCCGAAGGAGCTAACAAAGCAAGTAAGCGCGCAGGTCGCGGTATCGGTTCTGGCTTAGGCAAAACTGGTGGTCGCGGTCATAAAGGTCAAAAGTCTCGCTCAGGCGGTACTGTTAGACCTGGTTTTGAAGGTGGTCAAATGCCTCTTCAACGTCGTTTACCGAAATTCGGTTTTACGTCACGTAAATCGTTCGTAACTGACCAAGTTACTCTCAGTGAAATTGCTAAAGTAGAAGGCGATATTGTTAATCTTGAAACTTTAAAAACAGCGGGTCTTATTAAAAAAGAAATCCTGTTTGTTAAAGTCATGAAGAGTGGCGAAATTAAGCGTTCTGTTACTTTAAGCGGTATCCGAGTTAGCAAAGGTGCACTCGAAGCGATTAACGCGGCTGGCGGTAAAGTAGAGGAATAAGCTAAATGGCAAAACCAGGACAAGATTCAGGAGCAAAAGGTGGACTAAGCGAGCTTAAGGCCCGCTTACTATTTGTTCTTGGAGCAATTATCGTGTTTAGGCTGGGCTCTTACGTGCCTATCCCTGGTATTGACGGCAACGTGTTGGCTCAATTATTTGAACAACAGAAAGGCACTATAGTAGAGATGATGAATATGTTCTCTGGTGGTGCTCTTGAGCGTGCTTCAGTACTAGCGTTAGGGATCATGCCTTACATTACTGCTTCTATTATTATGCAGTTGCTTTCGCATATGTACCCTCCATTGATGGAACTTAAAAAAGAAGGTGAAGCAGGTAAACGGAAAATTAGTCAATACACAAGGTATCTTACTTTGATGTTAGCTATTTTTCAGTCTGTAGGTATTGCTACTGGTCTGCCAAATTTGGTTCAAGGTTTAGTAGTAAACCCTGGCATTGGTTTCTATTTTACAGCTATCGTAAGTTTGGTTACCGGTACCATGTTTTTAATGTGGTTAGGTGAACAGATTACAGAACGCGGCATTGGAAATGGTATTTCGATACTTATTTTCGCTGGTATCGTAGCGGGTTTACCAACAGCGATTGGTCAAACTGCTGAACAGGCAAGACTAGGTGAGATTAATCTTCTATTCTTGTTAGTTATCGGTGCCATCATCGTAGCGTTGACATACTTGGTTGTTTTCGTAGAACGTGCGCAACGTCGCATTGTTGTTAACTACGCAAAACGCCAACAAGGTCGCAAGGTTTTTGCAGCGCAGAGCTCACATTTACCCTTAAAGGTAAATATGGCGGGTGTTATTCCACCTATCTTTGCATCAAGCATCATCCTTTTCCCTGGCACGCTTGCTGGTATGGTTGGTCAGAACGAGACATTCTCGTTCTTGACTGATGTATCGCTAGCATTGTCTCCGGGGCAGCCTTTATACGTTATGCTTTATGCTGCAACGATTATTTTCTTCTGCTTTTTTTATACGGCATTAGTGTTTAATCCACGCGAAACAGCTGATAATCTAAAGAAATCTGGCGCTTTTGTTCCTGGCATTCGTCCAGGTGAGCAAACCTCTCGATATATCGATAAGGTAATGACTCGTTTGACATTAGCCGGTGCTCTCTATATTACTTTTGTTTGTTTGGTGCCCGAGTTCTTACTACTGTGGTTTAACGTTCCGTTTTACTTCGGTGGTACATCACTACTCATTATATGTGTTGTGGTAATGGACTTTATGGCGCAGGTACAGACTCATTTGATGTCACATCAATATGGGGATGTTCTTAAGAAAGCGAATCTTAAGGGCTAGGCAATGTGCCTACCCCTTTAAGTTAGCTATTTACGGAGTGATGTGATGAAAGTTCGTGCATCCGTTAAGCGGATTTGCCGTAACTGCAAGGTCATAAAACGTAACGGCGTTGTTAGAGTGATCTGTGTAGAGCCTAAGCATAAGCAAAGGCAAGGTTAATCCAAACTCTTTTAAATTAGAGTAAAAACATGGTTTTTAATATCGGGTTACTGTACTAGTACCCGAGCCTTAAAACCTTTATTTGCATTTTTGTTACTGGGTAAGTATCCTATCGGGCTTTTTAGGCTAGTAACACTAAATATAAGGAGTGCTGTTAATGGCCCGTATCGCTGGCATTAACATTCCTGATCACAAACACGCTGTAATTGCTATTCAAGCAATTTTCGGCATTGGCGCAACACGAGCGAAAGCAATATGTGTTGGTGCAGGTGTATCAGAATCAACCAAGATGAAAGATCTTGATGAAACGATCATTGATAAACTTCGTGAAGAAGTTGCTAAATTTACAGTTGAGGGTGACCTTCGCCGTGAAGTATCAATGAGCATTAAACGTTTGATGGACCTAGGTTGCTTCCGTGGTATTCGCCATCGTCGTAGCTTACCTCTACGTGGTCAGCGTACTAAAACAAACGCGCGTACCCGTAAAGGTCCTCGCAAACCTATTAAAAAGTAAGCGAGGGTTACAATGGCTAAAGCTCCTACTCGCGCCCGCAAGCGCGTAAAACGTCAAGTTGCAGATGGTATGGCTCATATCCATGCTTCTTTCAACAACACAATTGTGACTATCACTGATCGTCAGGGTAATGCTCTATCATGGGCAACTTCTGGTGGATCTGGTTTCCGTGGTTCACGCAAATCAACGCCTTTCGCTGCACAGGTTGCTGCTGAAAGAGCTGGATTAGCTGCTCAGGATTACGGCTTAAAGAACATTGAGGTGTTCGTTAAGGGCCCAGGTCCAGGTCGTGAATCTGCAATCCGCGCGCTAAATGCGTCGGGTTACAAGATCACAAATATTACCGATGTGACGCCTATACCTCACAACGGTTGTCGTCCACCGAAAAAACGTCGCGTTTAATCGACGGACAGTTGGAGAAAGATCATGGCTAGATATTTGGGTCCAAAACTCAAGCTAAGTCGTCGTGAAGGAACTGATTTGTTCCTTAAAAGCGGCGTAAGAGCAATTGAAAGTAAGTGTAAAATTGACACTCCTCCTGGTCAGCACGGCGCCCGTCGCGGTCGTTTGTCTGATTATGGTGTGCAGTTGCGTGAAAAGCAAAAAGTACGTCGTATGTATGGCGTATTAGAAAAACAGTTTAGAAACTACTATAAAGAAGCAGCACGTCTCAAAGGCAATACAGGTGAAAACTTGTTGCAACTTCTTGAACAACGTTTAGATAACGTTGTGTATCGTATGGGTTTTGCAAGCACTCGTGCTGAAGCCCGTCAACTAGTCAGCCATAAAGCTGTCGTGGTAAACGGTAAAGTAGTCAACATTCCATCATTCAACGTAAAAGCTGAAGATGTGGTTGCTGTTCGTGAAAAAGCGAAAAAACAGGCCCGTATTGTTTCTGCACTAGAATTAGCAGATCAACGCGAAAAACCAACTTGGTTGGAAGTCGACAATACGAAGATGGAAGGCGTTTTTAAACGCGTTCCAGAAAGAACGGATTTGTCTGCGGACATTAACGAACAGTTGATTGTCGAACTTTACTCTAAGTAAAGATTAACTAAAGAGGATACATTGTGGGTTCAGTGACCGAATTCCTAAAGCCAAGATTAGTTGAAATTGAAAATGTTTCACCTACTCGTGCAAAAGTAACACTAGAGCCTTTAGAGCGAGGCTTCGGCCATACTTTAGGTAATGCATTACGCCGTATTTTACTCTCGTCTATGCCAGGTTGTGCAGTGACTGAAGTTGAAATCGATGGTGTGTTACATGAGTACAGCACTAAAGAAGGTGTTCAAGAAGACGTAATTGAAATTTTGCTTAACCTTAAAGGGCTAGCTGTTCGTCTTGAAGGTAAAACCGAAGCAACGCTGACACTAGTTAAATCTGGTGCGGGTATCGTTGTTGCCGGTGATATCCAGCACGATGGTGACGTTGAGATCGTAAATCCAGAGCATGTTATTTGTACTTTGACTGGCGAAGCTGAGTTTAGCATGCGTATTAAAGTAGAGATGGGCCGAGGTTATGTTCCAGCTTCAACTCGTCGTTCCTCTGAAGATGATGATCGTCCAATTGGTCGTTTATTAGTTGATGCTTCATACAGTCCAGTAGAGCGTATTGCTTATTCTGTAGAGTCAGCCCGTGTTGAACAACGCACTGACTTAGACAAGCTAATTATCGATATGGAAACTAACGGTACTTTAGATCCAGAAGAAGCGATTCGTCGTGCTGCTACTATCTTAGCTGAGCAATTAGATGCGTTCGTAGAGTTACGTGACATTTCAGAGCCAGTTGAGAAAGAAGAAAAACCAGAATTTGATCCAATTCTACTTCGTCCAGTCGATGATTTAGAATTAACGGTTCGTTCTGCTAACTGTTTGAAAGCGGAAGCTATCCAATATATTGGTGACCTAGTGCAGCGTACTGAAGTAGAACTTCTTAAAACGCCTAACTTAGGTAAGAAGTCGCTTACAGAAATTAAAGATGTACTTGCTTCTCGTGGCTTGTCACTAGGCATGCGCCTAGAAAACTGGCCTCCAGAATCAATCGCTGAAAAAGATTAATCAGAGTTTAGATAAACTGATTTGTAAAAAAGGATATAGCTATGCGCCATCGCAAGAGTGGTAGACAGTTAAATCGCAATAGCAGCCACAGACAAGCAATGTTTAAAAACATGGCTGGTTCTTTGGTTAAGCACGAAGTTATTAAGACTACGTTGCCTAAAGCGAAAGAACTACGTCGAGTAATTGAGCCGCTAATCACATTAGCAAAGCAAGACAGTGTTGCTAATCGTCGTCTTGCTTTTGCAAGAACGGGTGATAAAGAAGTGGTAGGTAAATTGTTTAACGAACTTGGCCCGCGCTACGGTGCACGTCCAGGTGGATATAGTCGTATATTGAAGTGTGGTTTCCGTACAGGTGACAAAGCTCCAATGGCTTACGTTGAATTAGTTGACCGTCCTGTTGTTGAAGCTACTGAAGAAATAGTAGAAGTAACAGAATAGTATTCAATTTCTAATTAGAGGTTGAAATTAAAAAACCCGGCTTTTGCCGGGTTTTTTGTTATATAAGAAATAGTAAATACCTTAATGGTTTGCAGTGCCGCGAAGGTATTGACTATTTTATGTAGTGTCGATCGACGTATAGCTTTGCTTGAGCATCGGTTAATCCGCCTCTCATTGCACTGGCACTGATTAAGTCTTGTTGGATACCGCGGCGTTCTGCTATTTCAACTAAACGCTCTAAAGCTTCTGGGTGTTTTGCCAATTGTTCGACCGAGATAATGATCATTGATTCAGACTCTGAGGAATCAACCGGAAATAACGCGAGTAATGCGTCGACTACGTACTTACCTACCAGAGGAACTTCTTGAATGGTGGTTACTAAAACCTCCAATATTTTGTTTGGATAAGTTCTGGCTAATCGTTTTGCTATTTGATCAGCCGAGTCAGGTTCCATTGATACTGCGGTCTTAACAATCTCATTAAACTGATCTGGGGAAAATTTACATGCTGCTTCGGCTACATATTCTGCGTAACTTGGTTCTGCGTTGATAGCTAAGGTAACAAGCTCAGTCGCTGGAGCGAGTTCGCGTGCAAGTGCAAGCTCAAGAATGTCATCAATATATGCTGGCTGAGATGACACGGCAGCAGAGACAATCTCACGGTATTTCTCGGGATACGTATCTAATGCTATTTCAACTAACTCAGGTGTGTTTTCAGGGTAGCGGGCCAAAACTGTTCGGATTGCTCTGCCAACCGAATTACTACTGCGAACTTGCTGTATTAGAAACTGACTCGACTGTTCGGAGTCATTGACTAGTTCATTAGTGCTGTCTGCCTGCGCAACGGCTGAACCGGTGCTTATCAATAATACACTAATTGCTAGTACCGAGAGTTTCATGTGTTTTTCCTCTTCCGTTTTAATCTTATCGGAACAACAAGAGTCTGTAACAGGAATGTTAAATTACCCTTTAGTGAAATATATATCAACTTTTATGCGTATTACTATTGACCTAATCGTATAAATGACTACAATGCGCGTCGCTTTCAAGATAATGTCTTTGCTTAATAGTATATGACTACAAAATATTAAGAAAGTTTAGATTTATTATTGTTTTGTTACCATAAACAAAGGTAAGTCCGGCAATTACGTTAATTTGAAAATAGTTAATTAATTGGG
>NZ_PJAR01000019.1 GCF_002836745.1 Glaciecola sp. 33A
GCTTTAAGTGGAGGGGTTAATAATATGGTTAAAACCTTTAAAGCTACTGATAACGCCGCAACCGTTATAACAGAAACAAGTAATGTAATTTCAGGTTCGCATAAAAAAGAATTATCAAAATAAAGAGAAACTCGGTTGAAAATAGTTAAGTTGAAAACAAATATAATTTTAAATTTTTCGAAATTTTTGGTCACATTCCCAATTCTAATTGTCCTTGGTGTAACCACTAAGGTCTTTCAGTTTTACTATCTTGAGTTGGTTGTTTTGGTAATTACGTTAACGATAATTCTTTGGTTTTTTAGAGTGCCATATAAATGTAATCTTCAGCATATGGGCGCTACTATCAAGGTTCGAGTTAACTTCAATATTTTTAACTACAAATTCATTAAAATTGCGATAGATTTTGAGGAAAAAC
>NZ_PJAR01000020.1 GCF_002836745.1 Glaciecola sp. 33A
TTCTTGATGCAGTGTTCACACAGATTATCTTGTTATATAAAAGAAAGAGTAAAAGTAGTTTAGGCCCTATATAAGCCGGTTACATAGGCTTGTAGCTCAGCTGGTTAGAGCGCACCCCTGATAAGGGTGAGGTCGGCAGTTCAAGTCTGCCCAAGCCTACCAACTTTTACTCACTTGTAAGGGGCTTTAGCTCAGCTGGGAGAGCGCCTGCCTTGCACGCAGGAGGTCAGCAGTTCGATCCTGCTAAGCTCCACCAATTCCTAGCGGATTGACCTTACAAGAAGGCCAACAACCTTAATGAATGAGCATCAGTAATGTGTTTATCCATTAAGGTTTTTTACACCTTAAAAGTGAAGCGCGATGCGCTTGACGTA
>NZ_PJAR01000021.1 GCF_002836745.1 Glaciecola sp. 33A
GACACCACAGTAAAGAATTTCAATTTCTACATCGTTATCTCGTAAATCACGACGCTCGAAAGAAAACTCAGTGAGTTTTGAGCCCGCACTTTTTGCTGCGTATCCTGTTGTGTTCATAATAACTCCTAACAATGTTTTGGTTTGTACATAAAGCCTCCTCGACAGTTTTTTGTAACTTTCGGGGAGGCTTCATGAACACTTTTTTAATCGGCTTAATTACGTAAATAATAGATTAAAAATCATAG
>NZ_PJAR01000022.1 GCF_002836745.1 Glaciecola sp. 33A
ATTAGCGGTTTTCTTATCGGACTTCACAACACCGTCGTGCCAGATAACACCATTGGCGGTTTTCTTATCAGCCTTCACAATACCGTCGTGCCAGATGACACCATTGGCGGTTTTATTATCGGACTTCACAACACCGTCGTGCCAGATGACACCATTGGCCGTTTTATCATCGGACTTCACAATACCGTCGTGCCAGATGACACCATTGGCGGTTTTATTAT
>NZ_PJAR01000023.1 GCF_002836745.1 Glaciecola sp. 33A
TCGAAACTGTAGAAACAGAAATTGCAGAGGTGGAAATTGCAGAGGTAGAAATTGCAGAGACCGAAACTGTAGAAACAGCAATTGCAGAGGTGGTAATTGCAGAGATCGAAACCGAAGAAACAGAAATTGCAGAGGTGGAAATTGCAGTTATCGAAACTGTAGAAACTGAAATTGCAGAGGTGGTAATTGCAGAGATCGAAACTGTAGAAACA
>NZ_PJAR01000040.1 GCF_002836745.1 Glaciecola sp. 33A
CCACCTCTGCAATTTCTGTTTCTACAGTCTCGATCTCTGCAATTTCCACCTCTGCAATTTCTGTTTCCACAATTTCTGTTTCCACAATGTCGGTTTCTGCAATTTCCACCTCTGTAATGTCGGTTTCTACAATGTCGGTTTCTGCAATTTCAGTTTCTACAATTTCCACCTCTGCAATGTCGGTTTCTGCAATTTCAGTTTCTGCAATTTCCACCTCTGCAATGTCGATTTCTACAATGTCGGTCGCTGCAATTTCAGTTTCTACAGCTTCAATCTCTGCAATTTCAAGCTCTTTGTTTAGTTCTTTTACAATTGGCGCAGGTAACGCTGGGATTGCATTTTCTGATGGTTCGGTAATGTTACTAGAAACCTGATCACTTAACTGACTAGATAAGTTAACGGTTTCTTCAATGGGTCTAAACTGGGACGTATCGGTGAGCAGTTCAGCTGATCCTCGATCTACATCTACTTCTGCTTCATTTGCCACTGCTTCAACTAACCCTACTTCATCCAATACAGCCTCATCCAATACAACCTCATCCAATACAGCCTCAACTAATACATCGTCTTCTGCAGCCAACACTTCAACAGCGACTTTAACCTCGGCAAATACCGTTTCTTGTGTATCAGAGTGAATTGGTTTTGCGCTTTGAATAATACTATTCACACCGTCATTAGTTGCTGTATTCAATTCTTCGACACTGACAATATCTGCCACCGCATAATCTCGAGGAGGTGGTGTTGGTTCGCTCAATGCTACTGGCGATGATAACTCGTCTTTGACTGCGTTAGTAATAGCTAAGCCGGCGAGCACAAGCTCAGCAATAGATTTTTGTGAATGGTCTATTGTCTCCGCAGGTGCCTGTCTAGCAACTAAATCGTTGATGCTATTTGATGGCTGCTTGCCTGTGTAGGCTGCTAATTGAATGTTAGCTTCCCTAGAATTTAAAAGGGCAGTCAGTGCTTGCTCGACTTGAGCTGGCGTTTTTGCTTTTGGCTTAACTTGATTGGCTGTCGCGGAAGCAGATAGAGTGGCGGATAAAGAAGCAATGACGACACATGCTACTAAGCTTGGTATTAGTTTAGCCAATGGTGTGTTCGGATAATTTGTTGCTTTCATTGAATTTTTCACTGTGTTGACCTGCCTTAAATGCTAACTTTCGCTAAATTGCTGTTTTGCGCTACCAATACAGACTGGCGGTAGTGATTTACATTGCATTCGCATTTTTGGGTAAGCTGTGTCGTAGCCAATTTTTAACTGACAATGCAATACAAACGAAAGTCTAGTTTTTCGCTTCAGACTATATGAGTTACATCGGCAGGATACTAGCTGTGCTGAAGGTTTGTAGTCTGCTAGATAATAGCTAGGTATGGTAAGTAATAACCTAATAGGGCATGTTGACGAACTTTAAGACGTTTCAATTCGATTTTTAAGTAACTTCTATGCTCTTTTAAATAAAGTTAAAAGACACAAAAAGACCAGTGTGCAGCCAAATAACTCCTTTTCTTTACTGCACACTCGCCTAATCACTTTGGCTTTTCTCTGTTTTAACGTAACTAAATTTCCATATAGTCGAGTATACCATCTGCCGCTCTGCGACCTTCATCTATTGCTGTCACGACAAGATCTGAACCTCGCACCATGTCACCACCTGAAAATATTTTAGGATTAGATGTTTGGAATGCAAAGCGACCTTTTGCGGGCGCTCTTACTCTGCCTCTTTCATCCAGCATAATGCCGTACTCACCAAACCAAGGGGCAGGACTCGGCTGAAAACCAAAAGCAATAATGACTGCATCAGCTTCCAAAATATGCTCTGAGCCAGGGATTTCGACTGGACGACGACGCCCTGCGGAATCTGGATCGCCCATTTCGGTTCTAACTACACGAACGCCAATAGCATTGCCTTTCTCATCCACTGCAATATCGAGCGGTTGCAGGTTGAATTGAAATTGCACACCTTCTTCCTTGGCATTTACCACCTCACGTCTTGAACCTGGCATGCTTTCTTCATCTCGACGATATGCACAAGTCACCGATTCAGCATTTTGGCGAATGGAGCTTCTAACGCAATCCATGGTGGTATCACCACCGCCAAGTACCACCACTTTTTTACCTTTCATATCAATAAAATCAGCGGCAGATTTTTCTATGCCCATTACGCGGTTAATATTAGCAATAAGAAAGGGCAGTGCTTCATAAACGCCAGGGGCGTTCTCATTATCAAATCCTCCTTTCATTGACTTATACGTACCCATTCCTAAGAAAACGGCATCGTAGCTGTCAATTAAATCTTGGAATTGAAGGTCCTTTCCAACCTCGGTGTTTAAAACGAATTCAATACCCATATCCAAAAATATTTGATGACGTAGTTTAATCACTTCTTTTTCCAGCTTGAAAGATGGAATACCAAAAGTGAGTAACCCACCTATCTCTTGATACTTATCAAATACAACAGGCTTAACCCCGTTTCGCACTAGAACATCTGCACAAGCCAGACCGGCGGGTCCTGCGCCAACAATAGCCACTTTTTTATCAGTCCAAACAACATCAGACATGTCAGGGCGCCACCCCATCTTAAATGCAGTGTCGGTAATATATTTTTCAATACTACCAATTGTTACCGCACCAAAATCGTCGTTTAGAGTACAAGCTCCCTCGCACAAGCGGTCTTGCGGACAAACACGACCGCAAACTTCAGGCAGACTGTTGGTTTTATGTGAAAGCTCTGCAGCTTCAATAATTTTGCCTTCATTGGCTAGCGCCAGCCACTGTGGTATGAAGTTATGAACTGGACATTTCCATTCGCAATAAGGATTGCCGCAGTCCAAGCAGCGGTCAGCCTGTCCTTCTGTTTGCGATTTAGATAAAGGTTGATAGATTTCACCAAAATCCTCTTTTCTAATCATAATCGGTTTTTTAGCCGGATCGATGCGTTCAACGTCTACAAATTGATATACATTTTTAGCCATAATATTTCTTCCTTACTATTGCGCTTGTACGCGTAGTTCTGCGGTGGAACGACTGATATGACCAAGCAAGTTTTTGACGTCGCTGGTTTTTGGCTTAATTAACCTAAAGTTTTTACTTTCTTCAGCATAATTAGTCAAAAGATGCAGTGAGTGCTCACTACCTGTTTCTTCATAATGACGATTGATAAGTCCACGTAAATGTTCAGATAAAATAACTTTATCATCAACGCTCATAATATCAACGAGGTCCTCATTTACCCTATTATCCATGTCATTAAACTCATCATACAAATAAGCAAAACCACCGGTCATACCGGCACCGAAGTTAATCCCGATGCCACCAAGACAAGCCACAATACCACCGGTCATATACTCGCAACCGTTGTCGCCCATGCCTTCTATAACCGCCACTGCACCTGAATTACGCACAGCAAAACGTTCACCAGCACGACCCGCAGCGTAAAGCTTTCCGCCGGTTGCGCCATATAAACAGGTATTGCCCATAATTGTGCTGTTGTGAGTGTCAAATGTCACATTACGCGGTGGGTGAATGACCAGCTTTCCGCCTGCCATGCCTTTACCTACGTAATCATTAGCATCACCGATTAAGCGCATGTTCAAGCCGCCTGCGTTCCAAACACCAAAGCTTTGGCCAACCGTGCCGGTCAATGTAAGTTGAATAGGACTATCTATCATACCTTGGTTACCATGTTTACTGGCAATGTAGCCCGATAAGGTTGCACCGATACTGCGGTCTGTATTCCGAACTTTGTAGGCTGCCTGTGCGCCTTTTAAACTTTCAACAGCATGTTTGTTTTCTTCTAAGATCCGTTTGTTTAATAAGCCTTTATCAATAGGCTCATTGGTCGCTCCAGCGCTAAACAAACGAGTGTGTTTGCCTGCTTCTGGTTTAACCAATAAGGGGGATAAATCAAGCCGTTGTTGTTTTGCAGTTTGTCCTTCCAATAAGGTCAATAACTCCGTTCTACCGACCAAATCTTCAAAGTTAATAACACCGATACTGGCCATAATTTCGCGTACTTCTTCGGCGAGAAACTTAAAGTAGTTCATGACCATTTCAGGTAAACCGATGAAGTAATTGTCACGCAAAAATCTGTCTTGGGTTGCAACACCTGTTGCACAATTATTCAAATGACAAATACGCAAGTATTTGCAGCCTAAAGCAACCATAGGGCCAGTGCCAAAGGCAAAGCTTTCAGCACCTAAAATCCCAGCTTTAACTACATCCAAGCCTGTTTTTAATCCACCGTCAGTTTGTAATCGAACTTTGTGGCGTAATCCGTTTTCAACCAGTGCTTGCTGTGTCTCGGCTAAACCCAATTCAAAAGGGCTGCCTGCATACTTAACTGATGTTAATGGGCTGGCTCCTGTGCCGCCATCATATCCAGAAATTGTAATTAAGTCGGCATAAGCTTTAGCCACACCGGTAGCAATGGTACCTACACCCGGTTCAGACACTAATTTTACTGAGATCAATGCTTTCGGGTTAACCTGTTTAAGGTCAAATATAAGCTGCGCTAAATCCTCAATTGAATAAATATCGTGATGCGGTGGCGGTGAAATTAGCGTCACGCCGGGCACTGAAAAGCGCAAATCAGCTATGTATTTATTAACTTTATCGCCCGGTAGCTGGCCACCTTCACCGGGTTTAGCACCTTGAGCTACTTTAATTTGAATAACGCTCGCATTCATTAGGTAATGTGGCGTTACGCCAAAGCGACCTGAAGCAACTTGTTTGATTTTACTGTTTTTCTCGGTATTAAAACGCGCTGGATCTTCGCCACCTTCGCCCGAATTTGACTGTCCGCCCAAACGATTCATTGCTATTGCCAGCGCTTCATGTGCCTCTGGGCTAAGTGAGCCCATTGACATGGCTGCAGTATCAAAGCGTGGATATAACTTTTCTGCAGGCTCAACTTGATCAATATGAATGGCTTCTTTAAAGCTCTTTATTTCCATTAGATCGCGTAAGTGCGAAGGAGCTCTGTCATTGACTAAACTGCTATACATTTTATAATCTGCATAGTTTCCGCTAACAACTGCTTTTTGTAGTGAAGTCACTACATCTGGATTATAAGCATGGTATTCGCCACCGTGTACATATTTTAACAAACCACCGTGGGAAATTGTTTTGCGTTTTAGCCAGGCAATTCTTGATAGATTTGTAAGGTCTTGCTCAAAATCAACAAATGAGGCACCTTGAATACGGCTTGGTACGCCTTTAAAGCAAAGTGCTACGACTTCACTATTAATGCCGACAGCTTCAAATAATTTAGAGCTTCTGTAACTTGCAATCGTGCTAATGCCCATTTTAGACATTATCTTATACAAGCCTTTATTAATTCCTTTACGGTAATTCAATAGAGCTTGCATAGAGCTAATATCTAATTCTTTCTTTTCGACCATTTGCTCTATAGTTTCATACGCTAAGAAAGGATAAATGGCGGTTGCGCCAAGCCCAATTAGTACCGCAAAATGATGCGGATCTCTTGTTGAACCGGTCTCTACAACGATATTCGCATCGCAACGCAGGGCTTTATCAATCAGTCTGCGCTGGACTGCGCCAACTGCCATGGCTGCAGGTATAGGTAGCGTGTCTGGACTAATATCTCGGTCTGTAAGCACCACAAAAACAGCACCACGTTCTCTAACCGCTTCTTCTACTTCATCACAAATGCGGGTAATTGCGGCGGCAAGACCTTCTTCAAGGCGATAGTTAAGTTGAATTTGTTCGTTGTGATAGTGCTTTGAATCGAGTTCGCGAAGCTGTTTTAAGTCTGTATACATAAGAATAGGAGATTCAAACAGAACTCGGTTTGCATAGCCGCTGGTTTCGTTAAATACGTTTTGTTCACGACCAATACAGGTAGCTAACGACATAACGTGGTTTTCACGCAATGAATCAATCGGTGGGTTGGTAACCTGAGCAAATTGTTGTCTAAAGTAATCATATAGAGTGCGACTATTGGACGACATAACTGCCATAGGCGTGTCGTCGCCCATTGAACCTACCGCTTCTTGGCCATCTTTTGCCAATACTTTGATTATTTGCTGCATTTCTTCGTAACTGTAGCCGTGCAGTTTATGGTAGGTCGCCATTTTGTTATCGTCAAAGGCGCGTATCCCAATTTTACTGTGGTCAGCACTCTCAACCGTAACAAGATGTTTAATATGACTGTCTAGCCATTCTTTGTATGGATGGCGTGATTGCAAGTCTTCATCAATTTCATTGGTACGCCAAATTTTACCTGTGTAGGTATCTACCGCTAGCATCTCACCGGGGCCTACACGGCCTTTTTCAATCACATCTTCTTGCTTATAATCCCAAATGCCAATTTCAGAAGCGAGCGTAATAAGGCCATCTTTTGTGATCACATATCTAGCTGGGCGTAATCCGTTTCTATCTAGGTTGCACGCGACATGGCGACCATTAGTTAACACGATACCCGCTGGGCCATCCCATGGTTCCATGTGCATTGAGTTAAATTCATAAAATGAACGTAATTCTTCACCCATGGTTTTGTTGTTTTGATAAGCCGGTGGCACTAGGAGACGCATTGCGCGGAATAGATCCATTCCGCCAGCCAAGAATAGTTCGAGCATGTTATCAAGCGAGCTTGAGTCAGAACCGTCGTTATTTACAAACGGTGCTGCTTGCATTAAATCCGGTATTAGTGGTGTCGCAAACTTACTTTCACGAGCCGCGGCCCAATCGCGGTTGGCCTTGATTGTGTTAATTTCACCGTTGTGTGCTAAGTATCTGAATGGTTGTGCAAGCGGCCATTTAGGCAATGTGTTGGTTGAAAACCGTTGGTGGAATACGCAAATACTTGATTGTAGGTTTTCGTCGGCAAGATCAAGATAAAATGCAGGCAAGTCCTTCGGCATGACTAAGCCTTTATATATAGTTACCAACGCAGACAAACAGGCAACATAAAAGTCAGGGTCATCTTCTAAACGCTTTTCTGCGCGGCGTCTTGCCATGTATAAACGACGCTCTAGATCATCTGTCCGCCATCCATTTGGGCAGTTAACAAAGACTTGTTCAATTTGTGGAACGCCGGTCAACGCTAAGTCGCCTAGGACAGTCTTATCAACAGGAACTACTCGCCAGCCTAAAATAGGCAGCATTTCTCGTTCCATTTCTTCATTAAGAATTTGGCGAGACTGCTCGGCTAATGTCGGGTTTTGACTCAAGAAAATCATACCCACGCCGTAGTCTTTGGTTAATTTCCAGCCTTTGTCTTGGGCAATCTTTTGATAAAAAGCGTCGGGTTTCTGCAATAAGAGTCCGCAACCATCTCCTGTTTTACCGTCGGCGGCTACGCCTCCACGGTGCTGCATGCGATCTAACCCTTCAATTGCAGTTTTAACTAACTGGTGACTCGCCTGACCTGTTGTATGTGCAATTAGTCCAAAACCACAATTATCTTTAGAATCATTTTGATGATACAAACTCATGTTTTCTCCTTCCACGGCATAACTGACCGAGGCACGTTGTCCTTGAACAAGCGTGATACTTGTTAAAAAAACGACACCGTCGCTGTATTTCATTTTATTGTTATTATTATTTGAGTTTTTTTGCTGTCGGTTTTGACCGAAATGTTGAGCCGTTTTGACATTCAGTTATTTAGAATGTTTATGCATTCAAAAGCGGGATTCATAAAATACCTATTCTTAACAAAGAAATCAATTATAAATACAAATAATATCAATATTTATTTCGTGAATGGCTCTTTACACCAAGTTTAATAAGGGTGATATGGACTTACTACATTTGACTCAAACCAAATGCTTACTTATTTGAAAAAATAAGATTAAATGTTGAGCTGTAAATTGTGGCATGAATGTTGATTTTTAAATTCGTTACAGTCGATTTTTTTGAATGAAAATGTAAAATTAACTACATAAGTATTAAACCAAATTGTATGAAATTGCTTGTCAATTTATTTCTTTATTGTCACTTATTTTACATTTTTGTTAGCATGCGTCCTATCTCATGTCTAAGACGAACTCTTTTTATGTATTTAATACCGCCAAACGATTCTTGGGCGATCAAATTTGCAAAGTTTGTTGACCGCTTTGGTACTCTAAAAATCAGTATTTTGTTTGTCATATTTACACTTTTATTCACATTGATTGGGTCCTATATAGTAAGGACTAGCTTAGGTAGTCAAATTGAAACGGTAGACTTCATTAGTCCTCTGGTACTGACCCTGTTGAGTGCTCCTTGGTTGTTATACTTTTTCAGTAAATTAATTAAACAGCTTGAGCATAGTCGAATTAATTTAGAAGAAGCCGTGAGTCAGTTAGAGCGTTTGCGCAAGCACGATGTCATTCTAAATCGTGAATTACAGAATAATATCCGTCAATTAAACCATGAAATAGAACAGCGTCGTAACGCGCAGTTAGAGCGCGAGCTTGTTTTTGAGGAGCTGGAGCGAGAAATAAAAGAGAAATCTGAACAAGAAATGCAAGCAAGAAGGCTATCGACGCTTACTCGTTCCATTATTGATGCGTCTCCTGACTTGATATATTACCGCAATGAAGAAGGGCGGTTTGCTGGTTGTAACCGAGTTGCCGAGGAAGTTACCGGTAAAACAGAAGCTGAACTACTAGGGCTCACGCCACATCAGGTTTACGATGAACAACTTGCTAGGCAAGTCGCCGCGAGTGACCATGAAGTACTAGAGACAAATGCTAGCTTGACCGAAGAGTTATGGCTGCAGTACGCAGACGGTCGCAGACGCTATTTTGAAATGCGTAAAGTGCCATTTTTTGATCAAGATGGACATCGCTTGGGTTTGTTAGCGTTTGGTCGTGATATGACCGATCGCAAACAAGCGGAAAGCGCAATAGCCCAAGCGAGCAAAGACAAAACTAAGTTCATTGCCACTATTAGCCATGAATTGCGCACACCATTAAATGGCATTGTTGGTTTGAGCCGCATGCTGCGGGACACGCAATTAACTAAAGAGCAATTCGATTGGGTAAGCACTATCTATGCTAGCTCTATTACTCTGGGTAATATTTTCAACGATATTGTTGACCTTGATAAGCTTGATAGGGATAAAGTTGAAATCGATTTAAAAACAGTCAACATGCGCGAGTTTACCAACGAAATTAGCAGTATTGTTAGCTTATTAGCACAAGAAAAAAATCTAAGATTTAAATCTGAAATTATAGAGCCAATTCCTATTGCCATAGAAGCTGATGGAACAAGGTTGCGTCAAGTACTATGGAATCTTTTGTTTAATGCGATTAAGTTCACTCAAAAAGGTGAGGTGAAGCTAACGGTAGAAGCGGTTGATCAAGGCGCAGGTAACGCAAAAGTTACCTTCAGAATCACGGATACTGGCGTCGGTATCCCTACGGGTGAGTTAGATAAAATATTTGCTATGTATTATCAAGTTGATCACCCCGATCACAAATCGGCTACTGGAACTGGTATTGGGCTTGCGATTTGTAAGCAGATGGTCGACAAGATGGGCGGTGAAATTCTTTTACACAGCGTAGTTGGCCAGGGTACGTGCTTTGAAATTGTGTTACCAGTGGCCATTAGTCAGAAACAAGCCAAATTAGTTGAATTACAAGTCAGCAACTTAAATATTTTGTTAGTTGAAGATATAGAATTAAATGTGTTAGTGGCTAAAGCGTTATTAGAAAAATTAGGACAACGAGTTGATGTTGCTATGACCGGCACCGCAGCAATTGAAATGGCCCGAAAAACCGAATATGACCTAATCTTACTTGATATCCAACTTCCCGATATGACCGGCTTTGACGTCGCAAAAGTGCTCCATGACGAAGAGTTAGTGTTACAAACTCCGATAGTAGCATTGACCGCAAACGTGATTAAAAAACGTGAAGAGTATCTGCAAAATGGCATGGACGATATCATTACTAAACCGATCAAAAAGAGTCGGGTGATAGACGTGTTTAACGAATTGTTTGGTGCACAACAAATGCACGACGAAAGATGCCTGACAAGTGAAGTCGTGAGTATTCCTAAAGTAGATAAAACACTAGATGTTGATATGTTGCAGATGCTGGTTGAGACTATTGGTGAAGACATGGTGCGCACTAGTTTAGGTATGTTCAAAGAAAAAATACCCGAGTATATGGAATTATTGAATGTCTCCCTTGCCGCAAATGAAAAGGCTGAAGTGTGTTCTCAAGCTCATAAAATTAAAGGCGCAGCCGGGTCTGTTGGCCTATTACGTGTGCTTCAAATAGCCAATAGAATTCAAGAAGGTGAGCACCCTGCTTGGTGGGAAAATGTTCATGATTGGGTTGCAGAGCTAGAAATGGCGATCGAAAAGGACGTTGATCACTTATTAGAGTGGGTAAATGAAAACAAGATAGACGACTAAACACGAGTTGATACTAATATAGATAGGCATCGAGAATAGAAATGACGACAAGTTACTCGATACCAGCCGGCACCAATAAAGTCGAGCTAGAAATAAAACGAAGCAAGTTTATTGCCTATGCGATTAACGTTAGTGATAGGCAACAAGCGGAAGCTTTTGTGACGCATTTAAAGAGCACTAACCCTCAAGCTAATCATGTTTGCTGGGCTTATATTGCAGGCTCTCCTGACACCACTGAGCGCTCAATGAGTGACGATGGTGAGCCTAGCGGCACAGCCGGAATGCCTATGTTAAAAGTACTTCAATATAGCGGGCTAGGTGATATAGCGGTTGCTGTTGTCAGATATTTTGGTGGCACAAAGCTAGGAACAGGAGGCTTACAACGGGCCTATACTGATGCTGTTGTTCAAGTATTAGAAAATTTACCACTATCGCTAAAAGTGAGTCGTATTAGATTCAAAATTGAATATGACTATCGCTTTCAAGGAGCAATCGCTCGACTATTGCAACGCTATGCTGTGCAGGATATTGAGGCTACTTATCATAGCAATGTTATGCACAATTTCGCGGTCGCTGTCAGTGATGCGCCGGCATTGCAAGACGAGTTGATTGATATCACGTCTGACAATATTGTTATTCTTGGACTGGATCAATAGACCTTCATGATTTATTGAATAGGCTGATTTTTCGAGTGACATTAGCAGCGAGTGCGATAAATTAAATTAAGAATAAGGTAGCGGTGCCCAAAAAGGCAAATATACCGACAACGTCTGTGATGGTAGTCAATATAACGCTGCCAGCGAGCGCGGGATCGATATTTAATCTCTTCATGATAATCGGCAAAGTCGCGCCAGCCAAACCTGCGGCAATCATGTTCATTAACATTGCAAAAGCGATCACGACACCCAGCATAAAGTCTTGTTTCCATAACGCAATAACTGAGGCGATAAGGGTAGCCCATATAATGCCATTTAAAAAACCAATTGCCAGTTCCTTTTTGACCAGCCAGACCGCATTACTTTGACTGACATGGCCTAAAGCCATACCACGAATAACTAGGGTAAGTGTCTGATTACCAGCGACACCGCCCATACTTGGTACGATTGTATTCAAAATTGCTAATACCGCCAGTTGGCTTAGTGTTGCTTCAAATAAATCGCTCACCGCGGCAGCCATTAAAGCGGTTACTAAATTAACGCCAAGCCAAATGGAGCGGCGCTTTGTACTTTGTCCAACAGGAGCAAAAGTATCTTCTTCGTCATCTAAGCCCGCCATACTCATCATGGAGTGTTCGGCATCCTCACGAATAATATCCACAACATCATCAATTGTGATACGACCAACGAGGGTTTTATTCGCATCTATGACTGGGGCTGAAAGCCAATCGTAACGTTCAAACATACCCGCAACTTCACTATCACTCATGTTGACGGGAATGGTTTTTGCGTCTTCATTCATGATTTCATTTACGCTGATATCAGGAGATGACGTAAGTAATTTGGTGACCGGCACTGTGCCGAGTAAATTATCATGACGATTAACAACATATAAGGTATCAGTGTTTTCAGGCAATTCACCTTTTAAGCGCAAATAGCGCAGTACCACGTCAATAGTGACATCTGGCCGCAAAGTAATGGTATCGGTGTTCATCATGAAACCGGCAGTATCTTCACCATAGGATAGGGCTTTTTCTGCGCGCAAACGATCCTGTGCGTCCATTGATTTTAAAATGCTTTGTAGGACTGTATCAGGAAGGGAGCTTAGGGTTTCAGCTAGGTCATCGGTATCCATGTCTTCGAGTGCATCAACGACACTCGAAGGTACCATTTTAGAAATAATGCCATTACGCACATCTTCCGATAATTCTTCCAGTACATCACCATGAAAGTCAGCATCAATAAGTTGCCAAAGTTCATTACGGGTCTTGCTTGGACTGGATTCTAATAAAAGAGCAACGTCACCCGGTTGAAGATCATGCAGTAACTTTCGAACCTGCACAAAAGTCCCGTCGCTAAGTGATTCGCTTATCGAAGATAATTGATTTTGTACATTTTTTAATTCAAAAGTTTCAGCCATAAGGCCCTATTATTGTCGACGCCATACCTGAATTGAAAACCGAAATGAAGATAAAGCGACTTGTGAGTTTATTTTTGGTTACGGCTGATAGTATAACATCAACTTTGCAACTATTAGGTAGTTTAGGTGCAATGTTAGAATAGATAAATCAACAGAAAAGCAGAATAGAGCATACTAGAGGTTAATACGCGCGGTAATTATTCATCTTCGTTAAACTTATTTACGATCAAGTTTTCAATAGCTTGCATCGCACTCTCTGCATCACTGCCATCGCAGCGCAAGAGAACTTGTTTACCCTGACTACTCTCAAGCATCATTAGCGCCAAGACGCTGTTAGCAAATGCTTCTTTATCACCTTGATGCATCGTTATGGTCGCATCAAATTGATTAGCTAAGGTCGCTAACTGAGTCGCTGCACGCGCATGTAAGCCCAACTTGTTAACAATGGTGAGTTGTTTTTCTAGTATCATGTTTTAGGCCTTTCTTGAGCATTAGGCTCAGTGTCTTCCAGCTTAACTAACTTCAATTCACGATGCCTAATTTGCACGTCGCCATGGCTTGCACGGAAGCTATTTGCAAGTGCCTCAGATACAAATACAGAACGATGTTGTCCGCCTGTGCAGCCAATAGCGACGGTGACATAGCTGCGGTTATTTCTTTCCAAGTGTGGTAACCAAGTTGATAGCAAGTTTTGGATTTGCCAAATAAACTTGGTGACAAGCGGTTGTGCTCCTAAAAATAATTGTACGGGTCCATCGAGTCCATTCAGCGGCTTTAAGTCGGGTTCCCAATGTGGGTTAGGTAAAAAACGAGCATCAAACACGTAATCTGCATCTCTTGGAATACCGTATTTAAAACCGAATGACTCAAAAACCATAACTAGGTTGGTACTTTTTTTACCTAACACCCGTTCTCGGATCAATTCAGAGAGTTCATGCAGTGACAGATTATCAGTATTGATATGTAAATCTGCCTTTTCTGATACCGGAACCAGTATTTCCCGTTCCGCTTCAATTGATTCGGCAAGTGATTTGTTTAGCTTAAATAAGGGATGAAGGCGTCTTGTTTCGCTATAGCGTTTGATTAACACATCATCGCTGGCATCTAGGTAAAGAATAGTAACGTCCCATATACTAGGTAAGAAATCGACTATTTCACTGAGTTCATTTGCCATCTTAGGCATGTTTCTTACGTCAATGCTAACCGCCACTTTTTCACTTTCGTCAGCAAGAGCATGAGTCAGTGTAGGCAGTAAGTTTACAGGTATGTTATCAACGCAATAATAACCTAGGTCTTCTAGAGCTCTTAAAGCAATTGATTTGCCCGAGCCAGAGCGACCACTGATAATCAAGAGTTTCACGTATACATGTCCTTTCGGGGTTGATAACAGTTGTTAAGCGCCAGACAAGGCAGCTGCAGTTTGCTTATGCTAGCGCTAAAATAATTTGGTCTTTGTTTGCTGCATTCCTAATTGCCTTCACAATATTTTTATCACTGAGTTTTTTCGCGATAGAAGAAAGTGTTTGAAGATGTTCTTGAGTTTGCTCACGGGGCACTAATAATGCAAAAAAGATATCGACAGGTTTGTCGTCTATTGCATCAAATTGGATAGGTTCTTCGCTCGTTACAATAATTGCAACTATGTCTTCGATACCTTCAATTCTGCCATGTGGAATGGCAATTCCATTACCGATACCGGTACTTCCCATTTTTTCGCGAGCCAGCATGCTTGAAAGGACATCATTTAAATCTAGTTGCGGATTTCCCTTCACTGCAATTTCGCTAATGACTTCAAAAATTCTTTTTTTGCTATGGCAGTCAACCGCACATTCAGTGCGGTCGAGCGAAATAATATCAGATATAATCATAATACTCAGGCGACTAATGTCGTTTCGATTTTTCCTTGTGCTTAATGACTTGGCGATCTAACTTGTCAATCAATCCATCAATAGCGGCGTACATATCGGTATGTTCGGCATTCGCGTGAACGACTTCACCCTTCAGGTGCAGTGTTGCTTCTGCTTTTTGATTTATTTTTTCTACATTTAACACCACATGTACATTACTAATATGGTCAAAGTGCCTTTCTAATTTTTCGAATTTAGTGTCGACGTATGCTTTTAGTGAATCGGTAATATCAATATGATGACCAGTTAGATTTATTTGCATAATTTTACGTCCTATTGTGTAGTCTACAGTAGACTTTTTCTTTGGTTCGACGGGGGGATCGAGAGCGATTCTCGATATTTCGCAATTGTTCGTCGAGCAACTTGAATGCCTTGTTCGGCTAATAATTGCGCAATCTTGCTATCACTAAGTGGTTTACTAACAACCTCAGCTGCAACCAGTTTCTTGATAAATGCTCTAATCGCAGTAGAGGAACATTCACCGCCAGATTCGGTTGAAACATGGCTAGAGAAAAAGTACTTGAGTTCAAAAATGCCTCTAGGTGTATGCATATACTTTTGAGTGGTCACCCGTGAAATAGTCGATTCATGCATATCTACCATTTCAGCAACGTCGTTTAAAACCATGGGTTTCATCATTTCAGGCCCATGCTCAAAAAAGCCCATTTGTTGCTGAACAATACAATGAGACACTTTTAAAAGTGTTTCGTTGCGACTTTGTAAGCTTTTTATAAACCATTTAGCTTCTTGTAAGTGTGACTTAATATATTGTGAATCGTTCGTATTTTTTGTGCTTTTACTGAGTGCTTCATACTCTTTGTTAACTATCAACGGTGGCAATGAGTCGCCATTTAGTTCGACAGTCCAGCGACCATTCTTTTTTGTAACCGTAACATCAGGAATAATATATTCCGCATCCTTTACTGCAATCGCACTGCCGGGACGCGCGTTAAGGGTTTGTAGTAGGCGCATTGCTTCACGTAATTGGTCCTCTTTGAGCCGCGTTTTACGCATTAACGTTCTGTAATCTTTGCTGCTTAATAAATCGCTATGCTCAGATAACAAAAGACGAGCTTCGGCTAGCCAAGGTGTAGCGGGGTCAAATTGTGCCAATTGGATCATTAGGCATTCTTGCGGATTGCGAGAGCCTGAACCAATGGGGTCAAACATTTGGATTCGTTTAACGACGCACTCAACTTCATCTAATTCAATTTCTTCATTTTGTAAACTATCTAAAATTTCTTCACAGCTCACGGTCAGATAGCCAGACTCGTCAATTGAATCGATGATAGCGATGGCTATAGAACGATCAATGTCTGAAAAAGGAGTTAATTCCATCTGCCATATAAGATGGTCTTGAATATTTTCGGTGGTTTCGCCTTGAAATATATAGTCGTCCTCCGCTGCACCATTTGATATGTTGGCCGGTGCAGATGAAGCACTCAGATAATCTTCCCAAGAACTGTCGAGGGGTAAGTCATCTGGAATTTGATTGTTTTCCAGTGCGTCGTGGCTATCAACGTTGTCTGAGTTTTCGGCACTCAGTGACTTTTTGTCAGTATAGTCTTGAGGTTCTGATTCGTGGTCTGGATTGCTGGTGTTATGCTCAGTTTCGTCAATTTCTAATAGCGGATTAGAATCCAAAGCTTCTTGAATTTCTAGCTGAAGGTCTAGAGTAGACAGCTGTAATAATTTAATCGCCTGCTGAAGTTGAGGCGTCATTGTTAGTTGTTGACTAAATTTTAATTGCAATGAGGGCTTCATTGATGTCCTACACTGATTTCTAGCTGCGCAAAAGGCCTGTTACTAAACATGATACACCTATAATACAAATTGGTCGCCGAGATATACATCTCTTACTTTTTGGTTACTTAATACCTCATCAGCCGTTCCTGATGCAATCAGTTCACCGTGACTCACAATATATGCTTTTTCACAGACGTCTAGTGTTTCTCTAACATTATGATCTGTAATCAACACACCGATATTGCGTTCTTTTAACTGCTTAATTATCTTCTTTATATCATTAACAGAAATTGGGTCAACACCGGCGAAAGGTTCATCGAGCAAAATAAACTTTGGATTTGCCGCTAAAGCTCGCGCAATTTCAACGCGGCGGCGCTCTCCACCCGATAAGCTCATTCCTAAATTATTTCTTATATGATTGACATTAAACTCATTCATAAGGTCATCAGCCTCTTGTTCTCGCTGATCTGTGGTTAATTCTTTGCGGGTCTGTAAAATAGCCATTAGGTTTTCGTACACGGTTAGTTTGCGAAAAATAGATGCTTCTTGTGGTAAATAACCAATACCATGGCGCGCTCGTTCATGCATGGGTTGAATTGACATGTCCAATTGGTCAATAAAAATTTCGCCCTTATCAAGCGGAACCAACCCTACAATCATATAAAAAGTGGTTGTTTTACCTGCTCCATTAGGACCTAACAATCCCACAATTTGACCTGTCGATACTTCTATGCTTACATCCCTGACAACTTGTCTTGCTTTATATGACTTGGCGAGATGTTTGGCAACCAGCGTACTCACTTTGTGATTTCCTTTTGCTTTTCAATCGCTTCTTTCGTTTTTTTCAAGGCCGCGCCATCAAATACCGTAACAACTTGTTTTTGGCTATCTGTATTTTTTTGCGCTTGCCATTGTTCTTTTAAAATATCATAAACAATCGAGTCGGTTTTGATACTAAAGGCATTTTGATATAGCTCTGCGTTACCTTTCAACGAGATGGTTTTAGTGGCTTTGTCGTATCGAATATTATTCGCTTTGGCAACAACCATGGTGCCGTCGGCAAGCTGTTGGGTATAGCTTGCCGGATTGCCAGTGGCTTCAAATATTTCTTTATCTTTGCCAAGTGCAGCTGATACTTTTAATCTGTCCGCTTTGATTTCCAAAGTACCTTGAGTAATCTTTACATTGCCTTCGTGCACAGCGACTTTCTCTTTGCCATCGCCAAAAATCTTATCTGATGACACCGTACTCGGTTTGTCAAAATCTGCTTTTTTGACAACTTCTTGTGCACTTAACGAGTTCGCGCCGGCCACAAAAAGGAGGCTAGCGAGCAGGTAAGTATTTAGTTTGAACATGGTTTTTTAACTCATATTTTTGGGTTTCTAAATTGGCTTCGAACCCGATGCCATTAATGATAACGTTTGCACCAGAAATAACTAGGGGTTGATCGGAAGTAATTGTCTTGGTCAACAGATCAATTTCAATGAAATCAGTCGATATTGTTTGAATATAGTCTTCGGGTTGTAAGTTACGGATTTGTACATCACTGACTAATTCAATTGTATTATTATCGTAAAAAGTACCTTCATCGGCATTGAGTTGCCAACGTGAGCCATCTCCCTGCAGGTAAATTGTATACTCGGGTTGCGTAAAATTAACAAATCCGAGTATGTCAAAATGTTCCATTTTCTCTGCACTGACTTGATGGGTCAAAGTACCATTGTTGTCAAAAAATTTACTGCGAAGGTTTTTAGCTTCGTAATTGGGTAATAAGGCAGCGTCTTTGTCACTGACAATAACTTTTTTATCGTCAGCTAGCCAGGTTGGTAGATATAATGCGAATGCAGCACTGAATATTAAGACAATACTGATAACGAGTCTATTCATATACTTGCTCCATGGATATCAAAAAGATTGCCCTTCGCCTGCAGAATAATATCACAGACCTCACGCACGGCGCCGCGACCGCCGGGTAATGTCGTGCAAAATGTGGCTTTTTGTTTAACCAAAGGATGAGCATCAGCAACAGCAATACCAATCGCGCTTGCGCTAAACATGCCTAAATCAGGCATGTCGTCACCAATACTTGCAATTGTCGCATTGATATAACCAAACTCGGTTATCAATTCATTTATGGCAGCGAGTTTGTCTTCTCTATTCTGCATAATATGATCAACGTTCAGCGCCGTCATACGTTGCTGGACAATACTTGATTCACGTCCAGTAATAACGGCAACTTTAACGCCAATGCTAGCTAACGATTTAATACCGTAGCCGTCTTTGGTATTGAATGCTTTAAGTTCTTCGCCTTGATTACCCAGTAATATAGTGCCATCAGAAAAAACACCATCAACATCGCATACGAGTAATTCAATTGCCTTAAAGCGCTCGAATAAATCTGCATCAATTGGACCATATAAGGTTTCGATTTTTGACATTAAACGACACCCGCTTTAAGTAATGTGTGCATTTTAATCGCGCCAACTGGTTTTCTTGCATCATTGACAATAAACATCGCACTAATTTTGTGTTTTTGCATCAGATTTAGTGCATCTACCGCCAGTTTGCCTTGGATCATTGTAATACTATGAGGGGTCATGACCTGTTCAACTGTCGATTTGTGAATATCGATGCGTCTGTCCAACGCTCTGCGCAAGTCGCCGTCGGTAAAAACACCGAGTAAATTGTTATCACTATCAATCACTCCGGTCATACCTAGGCCTTTGTCAGATATTTCTAACAAAGCTTGCATCACAGTTGCAGAATGAGTGACGAGAGGGAGTTCCTGTTCAACCGCCATTATTTCGTCAACGGTGAGCAACAACTTTCTACCCAATGAACCACCTGGGTGAGACAATGCAAAATCGTTAGCAGTAAATCCTTTCGCTTCAAGTAATGCAACGGCCAATGCATCGCCTAATACCAGCGTTGCAGTTGTGCTTGTGGTTGGCGCAAGACCGAGTGAGCAGGCTTCTTTTTCAACATTTATATCTAAAGCAACATCGGAGAACTTAGCTAATGTGCTCTTTGGATTGTTAGTAATCGCAATAACTGGCACACCCAGTCGTTTAACAACGGGCAAAAGGCCGGTTAATTCATGAGTCTCACCTGAGTTAGATATGCCAATGAGCACATCACCTTTGGCTAACATCCCCAAGTCACCATGATTGGCTTCACCGGGGTGCATAAAAAAAGCGGGAGTGCCTGTACTCGCCAGCGTTGAGGCAATTTTGTTACCAATGTGACCAGATTTTCCCATCCCGCATACGACTACCTTGCCCTTGCAGTTAAGCATTAATTCGCAGGCTTGGTTAAAACTACCATTCAAACTGATTTGCAGCTTTTGTAAAGCCTCAATTTCGTTTTGGAAGACGGTTTGTGCGGTTTCTAAAAAACTAATCCGTTCGCTCATGCTATGACAGCAACCTTGTGTTTTATTCATACTAATAGTCAGCATAGACTACCTTACATGAATTTTGCCTGAATCGTATATGTGGAATTTTACTTAAATAACCAATATTGATAGAAAAGAAACGCCATCACTAAAATACCACCCTCGTATCGATTAATTCGCCGAGTGCCGCGCAAATTAAAACAAAACAGGAATAATAATATGGTTACCCCTAACATGGCGTAAGAATCACGCGCTGACACATTCATATCTAACACGGTGGGGATAATCAATCCTGGCATGGCGAGTACAGCTAAAATATTGAAAATATTCGAACCAATGATGTTTCCTATGACCAAATCATCTTCACCCTTGCGGACACCTGCAATGCTTGCCGCAAGCTCAGGTAAACTGGTGCCTAATGCGATAATTGTTAAACCGATGACGAGGTCGCTGACGCCAAAGAAACGTGCTATATAAACTGCACTTTCTACTAAAAAGTGAGCACTTAACGGAAGCATGACTAAGCCTACTACCACCCACATTACCGCCTTTATTGTCGGTATATTATTGGGGACTTCATCGGCAGTTTCAGCATTCAGGGGATCGTTCTTTTCAACTTTGAGTGACAACCAAGCCATAATTGCGAGTACCAACACGAATAAAGTGATTAATATGACACCTTCAGTTTGGCTAAGATAATTGTCTGAAAGAAAGTACACACCAATAAGCGTTACCAACAGTAGAACAGGTAATTCGCGTTTTAGGGTCGTAGATGAAACTAACAGGGGCTTGATAAGTGCTGTTATGCCGAGGACAAGCGCAATATTCGTAATATTTGACCCTATTGCATTACCCACGGCAGTGTTTGGATTACCATTTAACGATGCGGTTGCGGAAACAACAATTTCAGGCGCACTTGAACCCATAGCGACTATGGTTAGCCCTATCATCATAGGGGACACGCCATAGTTTTTCGCAAGTGCTGAAGCACCATAAACAAATTTGTCCGCGCTCCAACTCAGCACGGCTAAACCTATTAAAAATATAATGATTTGTGTAATCACGTAGTTTTAAATCTCTTCTAAATGGTTTTCTATTGTCTCAAAAAGCCCACCGGTTTGACACTAAAAAAGCGAGAAATATCACTCAAATATACTTTTTTAATGCTTTCGCTCAGTCGTCAATTCCTATTTTATATTTTTTGTTACAGATTTATGCCTTTTTAGCTCTTCAATAGTGTGAATCAGTAACACTATAGCCTAGTTAATACGTTATAATCCGCGTAACAGTACGTTTGTTTTATGTAGATTTGTATAAAAGTACAAAAAATGGAATAAAAACCAAAAAAATCCGGTCCTGTTCAGCTCGTAGTCATTAAATGTTGGTAATGTAATGAACTTTTAGAGTTACACGTCCGTCTTTAGGAAGAGAAAATTAACTTATCGTTAGACCAACGCAATGATTAAAATATTGACTTACACAGTAGGTTGTTAGCCCAAAACTGTTAATACAGGTTGGTATTGCAATCTGGTAGTGTAAGACTGGTAATATAAAGTAACGCGGTGAACCAAGTTAAAAAAATAAGTCTTAGTAGAATTTAGTATGGATACGTTATTAAAAATAAAAATCATTCAAATAGGGATCAAAAAAATCGAATGTCAGAGATTTTAGTTGATATTAACAAAATGCACTTCCAACGAGGAGGTCGGGTCATTTATGACAGCATCTCGATGCAAGTTAAAAAGGGCGGCATCACCGCGGTCATGGGACCGAGCGGCATCGGCAAAACGACGCTGTTAAAGCTGATTGGTGGTCAACTCTACCCAGATAGTGGCGAAGTGCTGTTTCAAGGCGAAAATATTCATCAAATGAGCCGCAAACGTTTATATGATGTTCGTCGCAAAATGAGTATGCTTTTTCAAAGTGGGGCGTTGTTTACGAATATCTCAGTATTTGACAATGTGGCGTTTCCATTAAGGGAGCATACAAAGCTGTCCGAGGATGTGATTGAAACAATCGTGTTATTAAAGCTAGAGGCGGTTGGTTTGCGTGGTGCTGCTCATTTAATGCCAAACGAGTTGTCGGGTGGTATGGCAAGAAGGGCGGCGCTAGCAAGAGCAATTGCGCTGGACCCTGACATGATTTTGTATGATGAGCCTTTCGCCGGGCAAGATCCGATATCGATGGGCGTACTGCTTAAGTTAATTAAAGAGCTTAACTCAGCCTTAGGTTTGACAAGTATCGTGGTTACTCATGATGTAAAAGAAGTACTCACTATCGCGGACTATGCATATATTCTTGCTGATAAGCGAATTATTGGTGCGGGTACGCCGGAAGAAATTCGCAACTCTTCATCTGAGTTAGTGCAGCAATTTTTGCAAGGTAACGCTGATGGTCCTGTGCCATTTCACTTTCCTGCATCGTCTATTCAAGACGCCTTTATGGGGGCTGAATTGTGAATTGGTTGATTAATTTGGGCGCCAACACGCTATCTAGGCTAAGTGCCATCGGTAATGCATCTTTGATGTTATGGGGCGGTTTGTTTGCTGTTCCAAGGTTGAAGAATATTCCGCTCATTATCCAGCAAGTCTATGTTGTAGGTGTGCAGAGTCTGCTCATTATCATCGTGTCAGGTTTGTTTATTGGTATGGTCATGGCATTGCAGGGATATACTATTCTGGTCAACTACGGAGCGGAGGGAAGCCTCGGTCCTATGGTTGCTTTGTCTCTACTGAGAGAATTAGGGCCCGTTGTTACCGCATTGCTGTTCGCCGGCCGAGCTGGGTCAGCATTGACAGCAGAAATTGGTCTGATGAAAGCGACCGAGCAGCTCAGTAGTCTTGAAATGATGGCTGTTGACCCGTTGCGACGCATTATCGCGCCACGATTTTGGGCTGGCGTAATATCAATGCCTTTATTGGCCTTGATCTTTAGTGCAGTCGGCATTTTAGGTGGGCATTTGGTTGGTGTTGATTGGTTAGGTGTCGATTCAGGTAGCTACTGGTCGATTATGCAGTCAACGGTAGATTGGGACAAAGATGTCATCAATGGTGTTATTAAAAGTATTGTATTTGCTTTAGTTGTGGTGTGGATTGCACTTTACAAAGGATACGATGCGATACCAACATCAGAGGGTATCAGTAAGGCAACGACGGAAACCGTAGTGTTTTCTTCGTTGGCCATTTTAGGTATAGATTTCGTGCTTACAGCACTGATGTTTGGAATTAATTAGGAAATAAAATGACAAGCAAAAAAACAGAATTAATGGTCGGTATATTTGTTGCCCTAGCAATAGCAGCAACCTTGTTACTGGCTTTGCAAGTTGCTAATCAAGGTATGAGCGGCAGTGGTGAGATTTACAAAGTTAGCGCTAAGTTTGACAATATTGGTGGATTAAAAGCGAGATCATCCGTAAAAGTAGGGGGTGTTATTGTTGGTAGAGTATCGCGTATATATTTAGATGAAAGAGAGCTTATTCCTGTTGTCGAGATGGAAATATCGTCAAATTATGCTAGAACATTTCCTGAAACCAGCTCGGTATCAATACTCACAGCTGGCTTGCTAGGTGAACAATATATTGGCTTAACACCGGGGTTTGTATTTCCAGGTGAAGACCCCATTTATATTGGTGATCAAGAAGGTGAAACAAAATTTATCGTTGATACAAAATCAGCGTTAGTATTAGAAGACCTGATTGGTCAATTTTTGTTTGGCAAAGATTCAAAATGACAATTAAGACAGCAACAGCAGGAAAGGAGAATAGTGTGAATAAGCATCTTGATAGCCTAAATAAATGGGTTCTTTCAATTTTAACAGCCATGATTTTTATGGTGCCAGCGACGATAGCAAATGCATCAGAGCAAAGCGATCCGTACATCATGATTAATGAAGTTGCTTCATTAACTTTTGACCGCATGAAACGTGAGAAAGAACAAATTAATAAGAACCCTGAGCTGTTGCGTACGGTCATGGAAGAAGAATTATTACCGTATATCGATTACCGCTTTTCAGCATTCAAAGTGTTAGGTAAATATGCAAGTAAAGTACCCAGAGAAAAATTATTAGAATTTGTGTCGGTCTTCAGAGAATACTTAATTACTAGCTATGCTGTTGCATTGGGCTATTATGACGACCAACTAGTTGAGTTTGCTCCAGCACTAGAATTTGACGGGCGTTCGGATGTAACAGTACGTGCTATTATCAAGGATGGCGATCGTCCTGATATTAAAGTCGCATTTAAGGTCCGTAAAGACCGCAAATCTGATCAGTGGCAAGTATATGATATGGTTGCAGAGGGTATTAGTTTATTATCTAGCAAACGCACTGAATTTGAATCTATTTTGCGTCAGGATGGCATTGATAAGGTAATTGAATTAATGAGAAAAAACATTGCTGAGCCTATTAAACTTAACGAAAAACTAGATAAATAAGGTCGTACCATAAATGCAAGCTGAACTCGAACTGCGAGACAAAGTTCTAACGCTAGTCATAAAAGGTGACCTTGATCAACTGACGCTAACGAAAGACTATTGGGTCTCGATCGATGCCAATGCTAAAAAGCAACTTCAAGGCGCAGCCCGCTTAATGGTCTGCCTCAATGACGTTGATAGAGCGGATAGTGCAGGTCTTGCTTGGTTAATTAATCTTAAACGTGATTTAAAACATAACAATGTTGATGTTAGTATTCATGACTCACCTACAAAATTAATTGCGTTGGCAAAATTAAGTAATGCTGACAGCTTCCTAGTTTAAATAAGAATAGAGAAAAGAATGACAAATGAAGAAATTGCGAGTTTATTGAAGTCTGAACTGACTTTAGTGGATGTTAAAGTGAAGAGTGAAGGTTCACATTTTCAGATTATTGCTGTCGACAACCGCTTCGAAACAATGCCAAGAGTAAAAAAACAGCAGCTAATTTATGGGCCGCTTTCTGCCAAAATTGCGGATGGAACGATGCACGCTATCACAATCAAGACATTTACTGTTGACCAATGGCGACGAGAGAAACTGTTTCACTCTTAAAACGATTTGAAAGCATAATAATAATAAAAAAATATATATAAAAGAGAGTATCCGTGGACAAGTTGGTAATTACTAAAAGCCCGCCATTATCTGGCTCAGTTACAATTTCTGGTGCAAAAAATGCCGCACTACCATTACTTATTTCGAGTCTATTGGCTGATGCAACTTGTTCATTTCAGAATGTGCCCGCACTCAGAGACATCAGCACCACGTTGCTGTTGTTGAAAGACTTTGGTGCAAGTATTAACCAAGTCGATAAAAATCACGTCGAAATTGATGCAAGTAACTTAAACAGTGTTACCGCGTCTTATGACTTAGTGCGCACGATGCGTGCTTCAATCTTAGTTTTAGGACCATTGCTAGCCAAACATGGCAAAGCAAACGTTTCATTACCGGGCGGTTGTGCCATTGGTGCCCGTCCTGTTAACTTGCACTTGGCTGGCCTTGAAAAAATGGGCGCCAAGATAGAAGTGGACGAAGGTTACATACGAGCAGAGGTAGATGGACGCTTAAAGGGCGCTCGCATATTTATGGATATTGTCAGCGTCGGTGCAACCGAAAACTTAATGATGGCAGCGACACTAGCCGACGGCGATACGATCCTTGAAAATGCCGCTAGAGAGCCTGAAATTGTTGATTTAGCCAACTGTTTGAATAGCATGGGTGCGAAAGTTACTGGTGCCGGTACTGACAGTGTTAAAATTACTGGCGTGAAAAGTCTCAAAGGTTGCAATTACAGTGTGCTACCTGATCGCATTGAAACCGGGACCTTTCTGGTTGCTGCAGCAGTATCTGGTGGAAGCGTGCGTTGTGAAAACGCGGAACCATCAACATTGGACGCTGTGATCAGTAAGCTTGAACAAGCGGGCGCAAAAATAACTATCGGAGATGACTGGATTGAATTGGATATGCAGGGTAAATTACCCAAAGCGGTCAATTTGAAAACGGCACCACATCCCGGTTTCCCTACAGATATGCAAGCTCAATTTATGACCTTGAATGCGGTTGCTCAAGGTTCAGGCGTTATCACTGAAACTATATTTGAAAATCGTTTTATGCATGTACCAGAATTACAGCGCATGGGCGCGGAAATAGAACTAGAAGGCAACAGTGCCCTGTCGAAGGGCAATTCGAAACTAAAAGGCGCACAAGTGATGGCAACCGATCTCAGAGCATCGGCAAGCTTAGTTATCGCTGGTTTAGTGGCTGAAGGTGAGACAATTGTAAATCGAATTTATCACTTAGATCGAGGCTACGAAGCGATTGAACATAAGTTGGGCGGTCTGGGTGCTAATATTAAGCGTGTGAAAGAATAACGAGCTAACCACTTATTATAAACGCAGGATAGTGCCTATTTATGCTTTGGTTCCTGCGTTGATGTTGTCTATGAGGACGCTGAAGAACCAACAATTACGTTCAGTGTAATGAGTTCGTCATTGCGTTCAATCTTTAAGGTTATTTCAGTTCCGGGGACCGTTTGGCTGACCATATTCAAAGCTTGGCCATTATCATTTTGCTCAATTTCAAAACCGTTGATAGAAAGTAAAACATCATTCAGCTTTAACCCCGCGTCATCAGCCGGACCGCCACGAGTAATAGCCGTTACAATCATGCCTTTGCGTTTTATCAGTGCGTTTCCTGTGAAGCCCAATTGTCCGCGCACAACAGTCCCCGATACAATAATCTCTTCCATTACTTTTTTTGCTAGCTCATACGGAACAGCAAAGTTAATGCCGTCGACGGTGGTTAATCCACTGCCAGTGGGTCCTCTTGTTTTAAAGTTCGCATTTGTGATACCAACTAAATATCCATTGCTATCAACCAGTGCTCCACCTGAATTGCCTGGATGTAAAACAGCATCGGTTTGAATAAAATCAAAATAGTTGGCAAGGTTGTTACGACTAATTCGGCTCACAATTCCTTGCGTAATGGTTTGACCTAAGTCGAGTGGATTACCGATAGCCATAACCACATCACCGACTCTAAGACCTGTTTTAGGGACTTGAGGCATCACATGTAAGTCGTCAGCGTCGACTTTTAATACAGCTAAGTCTGTTTCCGCGTCAAACCCGACAATTTGTGCTTCCAGTGTTCGACTGTCTTGTAAGCGAATAAATATAGTATCGGTATTTTTTATGACGTGATAACAGGTCATTATATAACCATCTTCATTCATGATAACGCCGGAGCCCAAATTAGCGCGCTCTGTCGTTCTACCCCTGAAGATACTATTGGGATTCGGATTATCTATACTCACCCCATAAATATACACAACAGCGGGTGCACTTCTACTCAACGCATCATGATAGCTAAGACGTTTAGGGGGATTGTCTTGCTTTTGTAGCCAATGGACATTTAGACCGCTGCCTTGACGAAATTCTGGAATAAATATAAGTAGAATAGCTGCAACAGTTAAGCCAAGGATGATTGGTTTCAGAAGAGCGGTAAAAAAACGTTGCAGTGATGGCATATCAAATAAGTTCGATGCTAGTAGTTAGTCGAGAATAATACCAAATTAATCAATCGTGTTACAGCATCGTGACATAAACATTCCATGCACCACTCAAAAAGCGGCGCATGGAACGATAGAACGTGTTGCCCAGTTATTGCCGAATAACGACGTAAATAGTAGATGTACCGCGTTTTACATTCAATGCCATTACATTCCCTTCACTCTCTTCGACAAGTCGACGAAGGTCGGCAACATTAGTCACACGTTGTCTGTTTAATCCAACAATAACGTCATCCGATTTAAGACCAATTCGTGCCGCTGGTGCGCGAGGTTGCACATCAGTAACAACAACACCGTCGTTACCCTCGGTGTCTTTTCCATTGTCCATCTCACTGCCTTCAAACGCCGGATGTATATCTTTCGCTGCGGCGACAGGCATTACTGCATCACCCAATACAACGTTTATGTCTTGTTTTTTGCCTTCGCGCACAATGGTCAAGGTGACCTTAGCGCCGGCTCCCATAGTGGCAACCTTAGCGCGTAATTCGTCAAAGCTACTGAGTTCATTGCCATCAAAGCTCATAATGATGTCGCCGGATAGTAAGCCGGCTTTAGCCGCTGCAGAATCAGGGATCACTTCTCTAATAAAAGCGCCTTTGTTACTAGGGGAGCGCATGGCTTCGGCAAGCTTAGCATCAACATTAATGCCTTGAATACCGAGTAAACCGCGCCTTACTTCACCAAACTCGACAATTTGGTCAATTAAGCCTTTCATCATATTACTTGGAATAGCGAAACCAATGCCGACGTTGCCGCCATTTGGTCCAAATATTGCCGTGTTAATACCAATTAATTCACCGTTTAGGTTAATCAATGCGCCGCCCGAGTTACCTCGATTAATGGCGGCGTCAGTTTGTATGAAATTTTCAAAACCACCTATGTTTAAGCCGGAGCGAGCTAACGCACTCACAATACCAGAAGTGACCGTTTGGCCAAGTCCAAATGGATTGCCGATAGCGACGACAAAGTCACCCACACGTGATTTATCAGAATCAGCTAAGGTTATCTGCGATAAATCATTCGCAGTTATTTGTAGTAATGCGACATCGCTCTGCTCATCAGCACCTATTTTTTTCGCGGTGAATTCACGACCGTCGGTTAATTTAACAATTATTTCATCCGCGTTTTCTACAACGTGATTGTTGGTGACCACATAACCTTTCTCTGCGTCAATAATAACCCCGGAGCCCATGCCCCGGAAAGGCTGTTCGTTAACTTGCTCATCGGGTGCGCCAAAAAATCGCTTAAACATTTCTGGAACTTGCTGGCGCGTTGCCTGAGTACCTTCTACTGAAATACTAACAACGGCTGGCGACGTTCGTTCGATCATAGGTGCTAATGAAGGCACTTCATCTTTTTTCGTCGAGAAGAAAGGAAGTGCAGCGTTAGCGCTGGACAAGGTTACAAAAATAATAGAGCCTGCAGTTAGACAGACAGCTACTTTACGAAGAAATACTTTCATTAATCTTGATACTCCAAATATATCTATAACGTTGAATACTTACCAAAGACTAGTGAAAAACAACATAAGTTCACTGACCTTCTGATTTATTCTCTTTTGGCGCCTTAGCTTCAACGCCAACAAACACCCCTGAGCCACTGTTTGCAAAATCACGTGGTTGAGTGTCTGGTTGTGCTAATGCAAGGTCACTTTTGTGTGCATTTAAACTGTTACGTAAAAATACGCTAGCATGTTCACCAAAAAACGAATCTTTAGAATCAGTCGCATTCATCGTCGCTTGTGCCAGTGATTCTTCATATTCATTTAAGTGAGTTGCCAACGCAGCTGTTTTATTTTGGATATCAGTTAACGCTTGTCTTGAGATGTCCAAGTGTTGTCTAGCCTGTATTGCTAATAAAGCTTTAAGTTCAGCTTCTGTGTGGTTAACTTTATTCTGTGAATTTGAGCGCATATTTTTAACTGCAATAAAGCCTATAATAACGCCAAGGATCAACCCGATAAAGATGCCAGTAATTAATGTGCCTATTTCCATGTTGTCTCCAAAGTGAGGCTTTCTGAGTGTAAATGATCAGCTATTCATCGATTCCATGCAAGCGCTTATTCGTAAAAGATAGTGATAAGGCTATCGGAGCGATTTTCAAGTTAGTCTAAGGACTGTATACTGCAAAAAAAACCAATGCGCCATCTTTTTACGTAGACAAACACAGCGCATCTTCTCTATACATAAATTAGTATAGGCTGTTGAGTTTGTTTTCAACCCATACGAAATAATTTTTTGGAACTTTAATGACCCCTTGGGAAAAATATCAAGATGATTTGTCGCTCATTGATTTTCAATACGATGCGGCACAGGAAAATGCAGTCAAAGAGTTGCAGCGCTTATATGATGAGCTAACGAACCCCAAACGCAAGCCTTCTTGGCGCGTAAAAATTAAGCAAACCTTCGGTAAGGGAATGTTGAAGCCCAGTATACAGGGTATATATTTTTGGGGCGGCGTCGGGCGTGGTAAAACCTACCTTGTTGACACATTTTATGAATGCTTGCCGTTTGAGAATAAAATGCGCGTACACTTTCATCGTTTTATGCATAGAGTGCATGAAGAATTAACGTTATTAAACGGTAAAGAAGATCCGTTAAAAATTATTGCAAAGAAGCTATCCGTTGAAGCAAAAGTTATTTGTTTTGATGAGTTTTTCGTGTCCGATATTACCGATGCTATGATTTTAGGCACGCTGATGGAAGAACTATTTGGTCATGGTATTGTTTTGGTGGCAACCTCTAATATCATTCCTGATAAGCTTTACCATAACGGACTACAACGCGCTCGATTTTTACCTGCTATCGAATTAATTAATCAAAACACACGCGTGATCAACGTTGATAGTGGTGTGGATTATCGCCTTAGAACGCTTGAAAAAGCCGAAATATATCATTATCCCTTAGATGATGATGCAACCACTAATTTACAAACATACTTCACTCAACTGGCACCAGAGGAAGGTAGTTTTGATGTCAATATTAATGTTGCGGGTAGAAATATTCCAGCAATGCGAAACGCTGACGGCGTGGTTATGTTTACGTTTCGTGCTATATGTGACGGACCCAGGAGCCAATTTGATTACATTGAGATAAGCCGGTGTTATCACTCTGTCTTGATAGCCAATGTTGAACAGATGAGTAGCAATACAGACGACATTGCTCGGCGTTTTATTGCCATGGTTGATGAGTTCTACGAGCGCAAGGTGAAGTTGATTATGTCGGCGCAAGTGCCCTTGGAGAACTTGTATTCTGAGGGTCGGTTAAATTTTGAATTTCAACGTTGTTTAAGTCGATTACAAGAAATGCAGTCGACAGAGTATTTGGCTTCGCAGCACATCGCCTGATTTAACATAAGCCATTTAATCAATAATTTTAGCTGTTTATACAGTAGCAAAGCAATTAGTTGTAAGAAAGAGACAACGCTGACAGCGCAAGCTAAAAACAGTACAATCTTGTGTATTGAATTAAAGCGCTGGGCCGATGTGGTGATGCGAATATACAAAATCCATAAAAAAGAGAACTAAAAATGGGTAGAAAGTTTGAAGTAAGAAAAGTCTCAATGGCTAAGACAGCCGGTGCAAAAACCAAGGTTTATTCACGCTACGGCAAAGAAATTTACGTTGTCGCTAAAAGTGGTGGTCCCGATCCTGATGCCAACTTGCAGCTTCGTCGACTTATCGAAAAAGCAAAAAAAGACCAAGTACCAAGTCATGTTATCGAGAAGGCTATTGAAAAAGCCGCTGGTGGTGCTGGTGAAGATTTTGTACCCATGCGCTACGAGGGGTTCGGCCCTGGTGGTTGTATGGTGATTGTTGACTGCCTTTCTGACAACGCCAACAGAACCATTACTGATGTGCGTAACTGTTTTACCAAAACTAACTGTAAAATTGGTGCGCAGAATTCGTCAGCATTTATGTTTGACCATTATGCCGTATTTGGCTTTAAAGGTGACGACGACGAAGTTGTGCTCGAACCATTAATGGAAGCAGATGTTGACGTATCTGACGTTGAAGTTGAAGACGGTATTGTGACTGTTTTTGTTCCGCACACTGAATTTTTTAAATGCAAAACCGCATTGAGTAACGCGTTTCCTGATTTGGAAATGGATGTTGAAGAAATTACGTGGGTGCCACAAGACAGCAAAGAGATTAGCGAAGAAGATATGCCTATGTACGAAAAGTTCATGGATATGTTGAATGACTGTGATGACGTGCAAAACGTATATCACAACGCCAACGTTTAGTTTATACTCCCGCCCGAGTTGGCCAGGCAATCGCCGCTCCATTCATATTTATATGTTTAGAGGGGAGGAAAGTCCGGGCTCCATAGGGCAGGGTGCCAGATAACGTCTGGGCGGCGCAAGCCGACGACAAGTGCAGCAGAGAGGAGACCGCCAAGTGTTTACACTTGGTAAGGGTGAAAGGGTGCGGTAAGAGCGCACCGCATCGCTGGCAACAGTGGATGGCAAGGTAAACTCCACCCGGAGCAAGACCAAATAGGTTCCCTTATGGCGCGGCCCGCGTTGGGAACGGGTAGGTTGCTTGAGCCAATGAGCGATTGTTGGCCTAGAGGAATGATTGTCCAAGACAGAACCCGGCTTACCGGCCAACTCGAACTAATTGTTTTTGTTGCACTTATCTCTATTTTAGAGATTTAGTGCTACAAAAACTGCTACAGTGAAATAAGGAAATCTTATGCTTGCTGTAGCCAATTTTTCATATCTATATTGTCGTAATAAGCGTTACTACCTCCGCTTAACTATTCAAAATAAGCAGATTTGGATAAGCCTTAAGACTGATTCTCTGGACATAGCAGTCCATATCAGGTCACAAATAAAATCACTTCTAGTCAATACATTAGTTATTTCAAAACTAAATTCCTGCCAGTTATCAAACTTTTTACTCACAATTAAACAAAAAATAGATGCTGCCTTAATTTCTTTTGCATGTGTAAGCCTCCAAAAGGATCTGGATTTAAACGAGGTATTGCCCTCAGTAAGTCCACCAGCAGAACAAACATCTCCCAAACCCAAGTTTTCACAGGTAGCTAAAGAGTCCATATTGCGCAGCAAGGCGAGTTTAAAGGGGCTAGAAGGTTATGAGCGCAACTTGGAAATATGGACTCATATGGTTAAAGATAAGCCAATTGACCAATACACCACCAGAAAGATAGGCCAAGCCATTGACCGATGCTTTCAGCTTCCAGCCTCAAATAAATCTCCCTACAACCGCATGTCATGGAAACAAAGCGTTAAATGCAAAGTTAGTGACCAGTCCGATAAAGTCTCTAGAAAATCAGTGGGGGCAATTTATACGTGGTTAAAAAGTGTATTCGCTTTCGCATGTGATGAAGAGATTGGTTACATTGAGAAAAATTCCTGCACTATTAAGCGAGACTTTAAAGCCGCAACCAAAGGTTACTTTGATGATGGTGAGTTGAAGTTAATGCAAGAAGGGGTCGTGAATCCCGAAAAGTCATGGCACAAATGGGTAACACTAATTGCCATGTATCACGGTATGAGAAGAGGAGAAATATGCCAGCTTAGGCGGGAAGATATCCAACTCGACTCAAAAACACAAAGGCCTTTCTTTTTTGTTAGGTCTTTAGTGACTGAACAAAATGTTAAGAATGCTAATTCGGTAAGGAAGATACCTATTCACCGAAGCGTTTTGAGCTTAGGTTTTATGGATTGGATTAATGAAAAGGAAGGCAAAATATTTGAGGAAATTGAGGCTCGTGCTGTTACTGGATGGTTTTCTAGATTTGTGACTAACTGCAATGTTGCAGGCAACGATGAATATGGAAACGTAAGGTCATTTCACAGTTTCAGACACAGCTTTATAACGAAAGTGAGAAACGCTTACCCTAATCTTCACCATGTACAAGAAGTCGTTGGGCACAAGTTGCAGCAGGGCAAAACGACAGATCAATATACCCATAGAATTAAGTAAATGACTTATATAATTGCGGTGGTTGATAGCTTTAGTTTGGGGTAACAGATGACTGAAATCATACTTGAAACTAATTATGTCATTCTGTTAAGGATCTGAAATATTAAAGGAATTACAAATCTCAATAAATGAAGGTAAATGATTCGAATTCAAAATATGACTATCCTGATGGTTGCTATAATCTATGGCAACAGACGTCTTGTACGACTCATATTTATCTTCTATGTATTTTTCTTGCTTTAGGGTAGAGGTAATAATTATTTGGGTATCCCTCTCTGTCAGACTACCTGTCGCGTTTAAAATTTAACCACTATAGTTAAGTTGAGGGCACGGAGTGACAATGCAACATTATTCAACTGAAACGAAAGAGTCGGCGCTAAAGAAGATGCGGCCGCCTAATAATATTTCTATTACAAAACTCTCATTAGATATGGGGATCACCCAAGCAACCCTGTATTATTGGCGTAAACAAGCCAAAGATAAGGGGCAAGTTATGCCCGGTAATAGAAAAAACGCTGAACAATGGTATTCAGCCAATAAGTTTGCAGCAGTGTTAGAAACGGCTACGCTAAACGAGGCAGAGTTAGCGCTTTATTGTCGTAAAAAGGGGCTGTTTGTTGAACAAATAGCAGCATGCTGGGGGGAAGCCGAGGACGAATGATCCTCGACGCAGATCGCTCACAAGCTGCGACATTAATTGATGAAGCGGTGTTAAGTGGTGCAGCGAAATATAAGGCTTGCGCAGAGCTGGGCATAACGATTAGAACGTATCAGCGTTGGATGGCTGCTGGCGTTATCAAAAGCGATGGAAGACCAGACTCAGTGCGGCCTATACCTAAGAACAAGTTGACGTTAACGGAGCGCAAACAACTAGTAGATACAATGAATAGCAAGGCATATAAAAGCTTACCCGCGAGCCAAATGGTGGCGGCTTTACCCGATGAAGGCATTTATCTAGCGTCAGAATCCACATGTTACCGCGTGTTGCATGAAGAGAAGTTGCAGCATCGTCGTGGCCGTGGTCAAATTAACGACAGGAAGGTCGCTACGACGCATAGTGCTAGTGGCCCTAACCAATTGTGGAGTTGGGATATTACGTGGTTGCCAGCCCCTGCGAAAGGCGTTCACTTTTACTTATATTTAATCTTGGATGTGTTTAGTCGAAAAATGGTGGGTTGGGAAATACATGATGAAGAGTCTGCCGTTCACGCGGCAACACTTATTAGGCGCACTCATTTACGTGAAGATATTAGAGATAAACCACTGATATTGCACTCAGATAACGGGAGTCCAATGAAAGGTGCTTCGATGCTAGAGACCTTATATCAGTTGGGCATTGCAACATCGTTTAGTCGTCCAAGAGTAAGCAACGATAATGCTTATTCTGAGTCGATACTCAAAACGTGTAAATACAGACCTGATTATCCATATAAAGGTTTTTTAAGCATCGCTGAGGCGCGTGATTGGGTGCTGAAATTTAGTCATTGATACAACGTTAATCATAAACATAGTGGATTGAAATTCGTAACTCCTCATCAACGTCACGCAGGTTTAGCCAAAGAAGTATTGGTAAAGAGAAAAGACGTATATCAAAAAGCTAAGGATAAAAATCCAGAGCGATGGAGTGGCCAAACCCGCAACTGGGAGCTGGTCGACAAAGTACACTTAAATCCTGCACGCGATAGGATTGAAATTGAAGGTGTAAAGTAGGTTAATCGCGACAACTAGTTTGACAAACACCGTTATGTATTTTATATTTATGGTTTTTGTTATTATAGTAGCGATTGAAAACTACTTTAGCAGTGTTATGGTTTCGGTAAGCGAGCATAAGGAGTTACTCCCTAGTGCGACAGTTGCAGGAAGTAATGACGCAGCAATATGCCGAGCAAACAATCGATGTGGAAGAAAACTACTATCGGCTGAAGCCGTTAGAGTTCTTTGAAACCGGTGGATTATCTTACTATAGCTGCTTGTCATAACTTATCGCTTAATAATCAATTTATCCATACCAGGTGCTCAATGACTATAAAGATAATCCCTATTATTGACCTACTATCTGCTGGCCAAGTGCCGCTGATTCCAGCGAACGCGGCTGCTCCTAGTGGCCAAACCTCAGATACACGCGGCAGGCTCTTGGGCGATCTACGCATTTCAGTAACCGACCGCTGTAACTTCCGTTGTACCTATTGTATGCCGAAGGAAGTCTTCGGGAATGATTACCAATACCTGCCACGATCTGAACTTTTGAGTTTCGGGGAAATCACGCGCACGGCGCGGCTGTTCGTTGCACACGGTGTTACGAAAGTTCGTCTCACGGGAGGTGAGCCCCTGCTGCGTAAAAACCTCGAGGTGTTGGTCGAAATGCTGACCACCCTCAAAACGCAAGATGGGAAGCCACTTGATATAGCCCTTACTACGAACGCCACGTTATTACCCAAGAAGGCCAAAGCGCTCAAGGCTGCAGGCCTGAATCGAGTGACTGTCTCACTTGATTCTCTCGATGAGGTGACATTCCGGGCTATGAACGATGTTAATTTCCCCGTGGCTGATGTGTTAAAGGGTATCGACGCGGCACACGGCGCTGGCTTTACGTCCATTAAAATCAACATGGTTGTCAAGAAGGGTGTCAACGATAAAGATATCGTTGCCATGGCGCGGCATTTTAAAGGTAGCGGTCACATTGTACGCTTTATCGAATTCATGGACGTGGGTACCTCCAATGGCTGGTGTATGAACGATGTCGTTTCCTCAGCCGAGATTATACGCATGGTTAACGCAGAGATGCCGCTCATCGAATTACCATCCAACTACAGCGGTGAAGTCGCCCAGCGCTGGACTTATGCAGATGGAAGCGGCGAAATCGGCGTTATATCAAGCGTTACGCAAGCCTTCTGCTCTACCTGCACACGCGCCCGTGTTTCAACTGATGGCAAGTTGTACACTTGCCTATTCGCGGAGTCAGGCCATGACTTACGCGCACTTATGCGTTCAGGTAAAAGCGATACGCAAATTACCAATGCTATAGGGCTGATTTGGAACCAGCGAGAGGATCGGTATTCGGAACTTCGCACAGCAGAGACGACAAAACACAAAAAAGTTGAGATGTCTTATATCGGCGGTTGACAGTTTCAGCTGCACCCAATCTGCACTCTTACATAGGGGGCGGGTCTTATACCGACTATTAAGAATTCGACTTTTCAAACGACCCGTGCCAAAACCAGACCTTGGTTTTTCTTGAAAGCAGCGTCTCAGTTCCCAAAGATGTAATACTACTCGTGATTAAGCAATACGATTCAAAAGGGTTAGTGAACCTTCAAAAAGATGGAATTATTCTACAACGAGTTTGCGTACCTTTGATTTTTCTGACAATGCGTTTAGTTCTTCTTCGATAAGTTGCTGTTTTTCAACTACGTCTTGTAATGCAATTTATAATACTTCAAATCCGATGTCGCTCATTGTAATCGTAAATGTCTTGCTGTTATCAAGTACGTTAGTTTTTAGTGTAGAGCAGATTATTAAGCCTGACTATTGCAGGAGCAGGGCAAGGGAAAAGTCATAACATCACAGTTTTACTCGGCCAAAAATATTGTTCAATAGCGGAAAAGATAAAGGTCAAAAGTCCGCTCAATACACATACCTATTTTTTATCTTTTTCTAATAATTAGTGGTTGTAGCAGCAGCGATCCGTCACAAAATCCAACTGAAGCAACTAAACAACAGCCTAATCCTGCGGTTACGAGTACCGCAGAAGTTTACAAATTGGCGAACTTCTCTGTCGATTTAACTACCGATGTTAAATATGGCGAAGGTTTAAGTCACGCCTATTGGAATACAGAGTCTTCGGATTCAAAAAATCTACTATTGGATATTTATAAACCAAATAATGAAGAACCTTTAAAACCAGCTGTTGTTTTTATTCATGGTAGAGACTTTATAGGTGGCGATAAGTCAATGGCCGCAGCTTTTGATACGCTTACATATTTTGCGGAGCGCGGTTTTATCGGCATCTCCATCAACTATCGACTACTAAGGGATTACGGAACATTACCGGACACTTTGCTCAATGCAATTGACGCTATACTAAATTTATCGGAAAGTTCACGCGACCAAGTGAAGGCTATATACCCTGCAATTCGAGACGCCAAAGGTGCTATTCGTTAATTAACAAGACACCCATCGTAATAAATCGCAAAACTATTTTTTTGGCTACTCGTTATCATGGGTGTCTTGTTAATTGTCTCTTTTTTGTACAGAATTGATTTTCCAACCATGATATTCTTCCATATCTATTCTATATACTGACTTCACTTGCGTTGTACTAGGAAGCGTAGCCATAATATGAGAAAGGCGATCATTTTTTCTTGTTAGATGCATGAGTGGATGAGTTTGCATCTTTAAAAAACTCTATAGCCATTATTTTATACTTAATTTTTTACTGGTTGAAACAGTAAATTCGTGTAGACAAAATCGATCATAGAAGCGACCTCAGAGCTTGAAGAAATGACTTTCTTCGCGTCCTCAATACTTTTTGGATATGTCTCTATGCTGTTTAACATTTCTTTCCTTTCAGGTTCAGAAAGAGGATTACCTTGATGCGTAAGTTTTGGATTTAAAACTTTGTCTTTAGCTGTAGAAAGTGAATTAGTCATGGAAGTTATAAAGTGTTGTGGTTGAATTAGCAGGACGCTTCAATAAAGGATACATTTCAACTCTGAAGCGTCAAAATGTCTAAACGTACAAATAAAAATTACCTAAATGATGTTAAGCAAACAGCAATGTCGCTGTCTATCCTATCGCGTTGAAAATGGTGGTTAGCTCCGTACTCAAGGCGTATTGACAGCGTGATATTAAATGATCTCCGGGATCTGCCTGATATGCGAAATTTGTAACACAAACCTGCCTGGATTTTTGTCAGCCAACATAAAGCCCATTTGCGCAATATCTGAAAAATTTAATGCTGGTGCGCCGCGCACAAGACGCCCTCTGAATTGAGCTGTAAAGTCGTTAATATTGAACTGTATGCTTTGAATCTGGTCTTTTTTGGTAGTGAAGTTAGCTACATAAGCTACCCCATCTGCATTGCGGTTAGTGCGCAGCCTAAACTGATAGCTTCGTCCATCACCGAGCATTTTTATTTCGAAGGTCTCACTGCTGTTCCAATTTAAGGGCTCATATATTCGGCGGGTTGAGGCAAAGCCACCATTATTTTGCAATGATAAATCGCCGGAGAAAATCAGCATGTCTTTTTCAATGCCTAAACCTGCTCTTGAGCGACCACCCATAACAGTATCGTTAACGATGACCCAATTTTGGGCTTCTTTAGGATTAGTAAAATCTATACGCTTTTCCATTGTGTTGTTTTGAATACCCCATGAGCAGAAAGCAAGTAAACTAATACCCAGTGTCAACATTGATTTAGTTATTAAACGCATTTCATTTACCTTGATTTAGCACCAATACTTTGACATTAATATGCAAATAACAAGTAAAATGATCAATAAAGAAAATATGTTTGGTGAAACAGGTATTTCGTTGTTAGCTGACAATTGTTCAGTGTTGTCGTATATGATAGCGTTTAATCCGTTAACTTAATGCCGTTTACAAAAAGTTCGCTAGCTAGTATTAATATAATAACATACCAATTTGCTACAATTTCTATAACAGAGAGCGACGCAATCGCTTGATTTGAAGTCAGGATAGCATATGTATTTTGAAGATTATCAACCGGGTCAAACGTCAGATTTTGGCGCTTATCAGGTAACTGAAACTGAGATAAAAGACTTTGCCAGTAAATATGATCCCCAGTTCTTTCATTTAGACAATGAGGCGGCTAAAAAATCGCTGTTCGGTGGTTTATGTGCCAGTGGATGGCATACTGCAGCGATGTTCATGCGCATGTTAGTTGACAAATTGGGGGAGGAACATGGGTCACTCGGTTCACCTGGTATTGATAATCTCAAGTGGTTAAAAACGGTATATTCTGAGTGTCAGAGTGTGTGTTAAGCAATGCAGATTGTCACAGAGTAAACCAGGCGTTGGTTTAATTTGCGTGAGTTATGAGATTGTAAATCAAGATGACATCACCGTGATGACACTAGACTAAAATGCCTTTTTTAGGTGTAGAAAAAACTAGGCAAATTGTAAATTTATTTAATACAGGACACTATTAATGTCAGTTTCGTGTGACCAACCAGGTCTAATGTCAATAGAAGTAGCTAAAGCCCAAATTTCACAATTAGTAAATAGTGTAACTCAAACAGAGCAGATTCAACTTGAACGAGCTTTAGGTAGAGTGTTAGCAGAAGATATTTACTCTACAATTGACGTCCCCGGTTATGACAATTCTGCAATGGATGGATACGCTTTTAGGTTGCAAGACCTAATAGAGTTATCCACATTAACGGTGGTTGGAAAAAGCTTTGCTGGCAGTCCATATCTCAAACACCTTAGCGAGGGCGAATGCGTGCGCATCATGACGGGGGCCGCAGTGCCTAGTGGCGCTGATACCATAATGATGCAAGAAAACGCAATTGCCAAAGGTGACCAAGTCTCGTTTACTAAGATCCCTAAAAAAGGAAATGACCTTAGATTGGCGGGTGAAAATATTAAGAAGAATAGTTTAGTATCCATTATCGGTAAAAAGTTAACCGCGTCTGATATTGGCCTATTATCTTCGTTAGGGTGTGATTTGGTCCGAGTTTATAGGAAGCTTAAAGTCGCTGTATTTTCCACCGGCGACGAATTAATGCGAGCTGGCGATGATTATCAAGCACATAAGATATATGACGGCAATCGTCCTGCTATTATCGCACTACTGACAAAAATGCATTGTGAAATAATCGATTTCGGGATAGTGGCCGATGACAAAGATGAATTACGAAAAATTGTTCTGCAAGCCGATGTTCAAGCCGATTGTGTGATCACGTCCGGTGGTGTTTCGGTAGGAGAAGCTGACTTTGTTAAAGACATATTAGCTGAACTTGGACAAGTAGATTTTTGGAAAATTGCGATCAAACCTGGGAAACCGCTCGCTTTTGGTCGTTTACCAAACAGCATATTTTTTGGATTACCCGGCAATCCAGTATCAGCTTTCGTCACATTTAATCAAATAGCGACTGACGCATTAAAACAAATGGCGGGTGAAACAGTCAGTTTAGCTCATATATTACCTGCAGTTAGTGTTGGGGAACTCAAAAAACAGCCTGGCAGGACAGACTATCAAAGAGGAAAATGTTACATCAATAAATCTGGTCAATTAGCAGTAGAGTCTACAGGGGCGCAAGGTTCTGGTGTATTTTCAAGCTTCGCAAACAGCAATTGCTATATTGTCCTAGAAACAGACCGAGGCCATGTTCAAGCGGGTGAAACGGTGCAAATTCAACTTTTTGACTTCACTCTACTCTGATGCAAAAAATGCAAATAAGGTAAGAAAACTTACCTTATAGCTAACCCTTATGAAAACCACGCAGGTCCCACTTGCCTTGATGTTGATGCTAGTTAACATCAAAACTGTACATTCAGCTTTACACGAATGATTGTTAACTTTACCTGTCTAGTAATCTCCGTTCACGCGGGCACTTCTTTACCAACCTTTGCAATAGACCAATAAAGTCAAGTTACACAGTTCCTAAAGCACAGAAATCAACTTAATTGTGTTCGACATTCACTCTCTGTGTTCCGTCTAAAAGACCACTGCTAAACATCATATTTCGCATCAATAGGAAATTTTTTGTAACCTTGTTTGTGTTATCCCGTTGACTATATTAATAATTTTTTCTTATACTCGAGCTCGGTTATTAACAAAATATTAACGTTTAGTATTTTGGATGTGTAACTTCATTATGATGGTCACCATTTACTTAGGGAACACAACATATGAAAAAATCAATACCAATACTATCCGCTGCAACTGCTCTTTTTGGTGCTACCGCACTTTTTAGCGCTACCGCCTTGTTTAGCCCTAACGCAAAAGCTCATGAAAAAGGCGATATGCTCGTTCGCATCGGTTTAACGACGGTTGCACCAGACGAATCGAGCTCCAATATTTTTGTTGGCGGTGGTGACTTGGGATTTGCTTTAAACGTTGATAACAATACGCAAGTGGGGCTTAATTTTGCTTATTTTGTTACCGATAAATGGAATATAGAAGTGCTCGCGGCAACGCCTTTCACGCACGATGTTAATGTCAACACCAACCCATTAGGTTTAGCCCAACTTGGCGAGGTCACGCATTTGCCGCCTACGGTTACGGCAAACTACTTCTTTGCTGATAGCGGCGCTGCGTTTCAACCCTACGTTGGTGTTGGTCTAAATTACACAATCTTTTTTGATGAAAAATTTACCGCTGCTAATAAATCACTTGGTTTTAGCGATTTAGATTTAGACGCCTCTTTTGGTATTTCTGCGCAAGTCGGCTTTGATTACATGATTGATAACGAATGGTTTGTTAATGCCTCCGTTCGTTACATTGACATTAGTACGGACGCTAACTTTACTCTAGATAATGTGACTTTAGGTGCAGATAATGCCGCGGGTAATGTCACTGTAGACATCGATCCTTGGGTTTACACGGTATCTGTAGGATATAAATTTTAGACGGCTGTTGATAATAAATTAAGCTGGGGAATCGTTCGCTAGAAAGCACTTTGAGTGCTTATTTTATGAATAATGATTCTCTCGTAAATAAAGAGAAACGTTTTCTCTTAAATAAGACGCCTTTTCTCGAATGTTAAAATTAAGTTATTAATAATTAAGTTTTTATTAACAATTTAGGTTTTTTTTTAACAATTTGTGTTTTACTCTAAAAAGCATATAAAAATAAAAAATAAAGGTTCACGTTTTGACTCCTTCGATTAATAGCAACTCAACAATGTGAGGTCTACATGATTCCATCGTGTTTTGAATACCACAAAGCGACTAGCATCGCTGATGCCATCGCGAAACTACAGGACAATGAGGATGCTAAGCTACTTGCCGGTGGGCACAGCTTGCTTCCTATGATGAAGTTACGTTTTTCTGAAGCACCCTATCTAGTCGACATCAATGGTATAGAGGGTCTAAAGGGCATTAGTATCGATGGTGACACCATTACTATTGGTGCAATGACCACAGAAAGTGAACTGATCAGATCGGATACGTTGCAACAGTATTGTCCACTGCTAGTGGAGGCTGCAAAGCTCGTAGCTGACCCTCAAGTTCGAAATAAAGGCACTATTGGTGGCGATGTCGCGCACGGAGATCCCGGAAATGACCATCCAGCCGTCATGCTAGCATTGGATGCGCAGCTGGTTATTCATGGCCCCGATGGCGAACGAACGATCCCAGCAAATGGTTTTTTCTTGGGAACCTACTGGACTGCTCTTGACGAGTACGAGATTTTGGTTGCTATCAAAGTGCCGGCATTAAAGTCGGGCACTGGGCATGGTTATCATAAGCTAAAACGTAAAACCGGTGACTATGCAGTCGCAGGCTCAGCCGTAGTGGTTGAAATGAACGGTGATGTTGTGCGTGATATTCGGATTGGATTAACCAACGTTGCTCCTATGGCAATTCGTGCCGAAGCCGCTGAAGATTTAATTCGAGGCAACCGAGTTGACGACGTTTTGTTAAAGGCCGTTGAAAAAGCGATTGTTGCGGCATGTGATCCCGCCGTCGATTTGCGCGGTGATGAAGAGTACAAGTCTCATATGGCAGCCATCATGGCTCGCCGAGCAATTATCCAAGCTATCGAAAACGCAAAGGAGTAATCATGGCTAAGCAAGCAGTTTCATTTACACTCAACGGCAAAACCGTTGACGTACTCGTTGAGCCACGTGAGCTATTGATCCATACGCTCCGAGAAAATTTAAACCAAACAGGCGCACACATTGGTTGTGAAACGTCACACTGCGGCGTATGTACTGTCGATATTGATGGTGAATCGGTTAAATCGTGCACATTATTGACTGTTCAAACCGCTGGTTCTGACGTCAAAAGTGTGGAAGGTATGGCAACTGCCGATGGACTTCATGTTATTCAGCAAGCATTTGTTGATGAACATGGTTTGCAGTGCGGTTTTTGCACTCCCGGCATGCTAATGCGCGCCTATCGGTTCTTGCAAGAGAACCCAGATCCTAACGATGAAGAAATTCGTTGGGGCATGTCTGGTAATTTATGTCGTTGCACTGGCTATCAGAACATCATCAATGCGGTAAAAACAGCCGCTAAAAACTTACAGCAAGCGTGAGGTACTGAGTAATGGATACAGTAGCAGATAAGCAAAAACGCGAAGACTCATTAAATGGTGTTGGTTGCTCGCGCAAACGCAAAGAAGATGCTCGTTTTATTCAAGGTAAAGGCAATTATACCGACGACATTAAAATGCCTGGTATGTTGTTCGCAGATATGGTCAGAAGTCCGTATGCTCATGCCCGAATCATAAGCATTAATACAGAAAAAGCATTAGCGTTACCCGGCGTACACGCTGTTTTAACCGCAGCAGATTTGAAGCCCCTTAATCTTCACTGGATGCCAACTTTGGCGGGTGATGTGCAAGCTGTTTTAGCCGACGAAAAAGTCCACTTCCAATATCAAGAAGTCGCTTTAGTTGTTGCCGATGACCGCTACATTGCTGCCGACGCAATCGATCTCGTTGAAGTAGAATATGAAGAATTGCCCGTGTTGGTTGACCCACACAAGGCAATGACCACGGAAGCTCCAATTTTACGTGAAGATCTTGTTGGCAAAATGGAAGGCGCGCACAGCACGCGTAAACATGACAACCATATCTTTAACTGGCAAGCCGGTGAGAAAGATGCAACTGACCGTGTTTTTGATGCCGCAGAAGTGACCGTATCACAGGATATGGTCTATCATCGAGTACATCCATGTCCATTAGAGACCTGTGGGTGTGTTGCGTCGATGGATAAAATAAACGGCAAGCTAACGGTTTATTTAACATCACAAGCACCACATGTTGTTCGTACCGTGGTATCTATGCTTTCTGGTCTTCCTGAAAGCAGCGTACGCATCGTTTCCCCTGATATTGGCGGCGGCTTTGGTAATAAGGTCGGTATCTATCCGGGTTATGTGGCTTCTATCGTCGCTTCTATCGTCTTGGGCGTCCCAGTTAAATGGGTCGAAGACCGTATGGAAAACATTTCGACTACGGCATTTGCCCGTGACTATCATATGCGTGGCGAACTCGCTGCAGACAGCAACGGTATCATCAAAGCTTTGCGAGTCAACGTGTTAGCCGATCATGGTGCATTTGATTCATGTGCTGATCCATCTAAATTTCCTGCCGGGTTCATGCATATATGCACGGGTTCTTACGATATTCCCGTCGCGCATTTGAATGTCGATGGCGTGTATACAAACAAAGCCCCGGGTGGCGTTTCTTATCGATGCTCATTCCGTGTGACTGAAGCGGTTTACGTTATTGAGCGCACCATTGATGTTCTAGCACAGAAACTTGGTATTGATAAAGCAGAGATCCGTCGCCGTAATTTCGTTAAAAAAGAACAATTTCCGTATACAACTTGCTTAGGTTTCGAGTTGGATTCGGGCGACTACCATACTGCGCTGGAGAAAGTGCTCGATGCGGTCGATTATAAAGGCCTGCGGCGAGAACAAGAAGAAAAACGAGCGAACGGCGAGTTAATGGGTATTGGCTTAGTCACGTTTACTGAAGTGGTTGGTGCTGGGCCTTCTAAATCTTGCGATATTCTGGGCGTTGGTATGTTCGATAGTGCTGAAATTAGGGTTCATCCTACAGGTTCAGTGATGGCCCGCATGGGCACTATTACCCAAGGACAAGGCCATCAAACAACATATGCACAAATCATTGCTTCTGAATTGGGTATTACATCTGACGAAATTGCAATTGAGGAAGGTGATACCGATACTTCACCCTATGGACTGGGAACCTATGGTTCTCGTTCTACGCCTGTAGGTGGTGCTGCAACAGCGGTAGCTGCGCGTAAAATTAAAGCGAAAGCAAAGAAAATAGCGGCTCATCTACTAGAGGTAAGTGAAGACGATCTTGAGTGGGAAGTTGATCGCTTTAAAGTGAAAGGTGTTCCGGGTCAAGAAAAAACCATGAAGGACATCGCATGGGCGGCATATAATAATGTACCAGAAGGAATGGAGCCTGGTCTTGAAGCGGTTGATTACTATGATCCACCAAACTTCACTTTTCCATTTGGTGCCTACCTCTGTGTTGTCGACATCGACAAAGACACCGGCGTAACTGACATACGTCGATTCTATGCCCTAGACGACTGCGGTACACGCATAAACCCGATGATTATTGATGGCCAAATTCATGGTGGTCTTACTGAAGGATATGCTGTCGCAATGGGACAAGAAATGCCATACGACGAGGAAGGTAACCTGCTAGGTAATACCTTAATGGATTATTTTTTACCAACCTTCGTTGAAACACCCAAGTGGGAAACAGACTATACCGTTACACCTTCACCACACCATCCAATTGGTGCCAAAGGTGTCGCTGAGTCACCCCATGTTGGCAGTATTCCAACCTTCACTTCCGCTATGGTTGACGCCTTTGCGCATTTAGACGTCACTCACATGGATATGCCTCACAATGCCTATCGCGTTTGGAAGCAAATTAAAGCACTTGGATTACTAGACAATTAGCTAATTCGTTAGCCCGTCTCAAACCAGTCCTGATAGCTATCAGGACTGGTTTGTTATTTTCTTTATATTGGAATTATTAAAAAATGAAAGTCGATTTAAACAAAGAGTTTTCACTGCCTGGTACTGGCCTCCAAGCCTGGACTTTCTTGCAAGATATTAGAGGTGTTGCTAGCTGTATGCCCGGTGCTGAGATTACGGAAGACCTAGGCGATGGAAATTATAAAGGTAAAGTTAAGGCAAAAATTGGACCGGCAACTATGTCCTTCAATGGCGATATTATTATCCAAAATATAGATGCCGCAAAACGTGAATTGCATATGATTGGGAAAGGACAGGACACTAAAGGTTCATCCTCTGCCACCATGGATTTACGAGCATGGGTAGAAGACAGTGACGATGGTAAAAGTGTTCTTCAAGGTGTTGCAACAGTAACCGTAAATGGCAAAGCGGCCAGTCTAGGAGGTCGAATGATGACCCAAGTTGCGGATCAAATGCTAAATCAATTTGGAAAAAGTTTTGCCAATAATGTTGCCAGCATGGGTGAAGGTGAAGAAGCTGAAATGGCGCGGGATAAAATTGCAGAGCAACCTGCGGAATTAAATGGACTCGCATTCGCTTGGTCCGTTTTTGTGGGTTGGTTTGGTAGTCTTTTTAATTCGAAAAAATAGAGTGATTAAATACTGATGACTAAAGTTAATCGCATCGCTGAGTTTCAGGGGAAATTGTCGGAGCTTGGCTACATAGCCGAACGTAATTTATCAGCAAGTCTCTTACTATTTTCAGATATGAAACGTCCATTATTGCTGGAAGGCGATGCGGGTGTTGGTAAAACTGAAATAGCGAGGGTTATCTCTCAGCTTTATGATTGTCCTCTCATTCGTTTGCAATGTTATGAAGGTCTAGATGTTAACTCGGCGGTTTACGAGTGGAATTATCAGCATCAGCTACTCTCAATTAAAATGCTCGAAGAGCGACAGCAGAATAACCCAAATGGCTCGATGGAGAGTGAGCTTTTTAGTGAAAAATACTTATTACAGCGGCCGTTGCTAGCGGCTATCATGCAAGAAAAGTCACCTGTTTTACTGATCGATGAAATTGACAGAGCAGATGAAGAATTTGAAGCTTATTTGTTAGAACTACTTTCAGAATTTCAAGTGAGTATTCCTGAAATAGGAACTATAAAGGCCAAATCTATTCCTTTCGTGGTATTAACATCGAACGGTACAAGAGAGTTGAGCGACGCGCTTCGGCGTAGGTGCTTCTATCATTATGTTGACTACCCTAGCTTCGATAAAGAACTTCAAATTGTCAATAAACGCGTACCTGAAATTGGTCCTCAACTTGCTCGGCAGGTGGTTGCTTTCATTCAGGATTTACGCAAGATTGATTTACAAAAAGTGCCCGGAGTTGCGGAAACACTCGATTGGGCTGCTGCACTGTTGAATTTAGGTATTACTAGCTTAGACGAGGATATGGAGGTCATTCAAGACAGCTTAGTTTGTCTATTAAAAACACGAGAAGATTCGATGCGCTTAGAGCCTTTTGAAATAGAGCGACTGATCGCTCGCGCAGTCTAATTTAGAGCTGATTGATGACACAATCAAACAAAGTATATTGTGATGAGTTTTCTGAACATTTAACTCGCCGGGTTGTTGAGTTCATTCGTCATGCGCGTAACAATAATTTTCGCGTTGGTATTGCTGAGCAAGTCGACGCACTCAAAGTTGCTGAGTATTGTTATATAAGCGACAAATATTCCTTTAAATTAGGCTTAAAAGCATTAATTTGCTCGAATGAAGATGATTGGAAAAAATTCGATGAGGTTTTTAATGCGTATTGGTTGTCATCAAATACCAAACAATTCGTTCAAGCAAATCAATCTCCTGCGGCGAAGAAAAAGTCACCTGAGCAGCAAAAGCAACAATCTGAAGGAGATAGAAAGCAAACGCCTAAACCATCGTCAGCCGATACAGCCGCTGAGCAAGAAGGCGAGGATGTGCCAGAAGCGAGCGGCACCAAAGAAGGTGCAAGCTCACGAGCAAATCTTGCCAAGGAAGATTTTCATTCAATAAAAGATCCCGATGAAATGCGTAAAATGGAGCGCTTGATAGAACGTCTAGCGAAAAAAATGAAAAAACGAATTTCCCGACGTTACCAATATCAGGCAAACAAAGGCAAAATCGACCTTCGCAGAACCATACGCAAGAGTTTACGTTACGGGGGTACACCTCTTGAACTCTGCAAAAAACGGCTAAAGCCACAGACGCCGAAACTCATTATTATTGTCGACGTGAGTCGCTCAATGGCTATGTATAGTTTTTTGTTTTTACGTTTTGCAAGGGGACTCATTAATGTGTTTAAAGATGTCCAAGCTTATGCCTATAACACACAGCTTTTGCCAATCACCAATGCCTTAAAACAAACCGATTTAATGCGAGTTAGAAATAGCCTAGCGATGATGTCGGATGATTGGTCTGGGGGCACTAAAATTGGCGAAAGTCTGCATAAGTTTAATCAACAATATGGGCAGAGTGTTAATAAACGCTCTTTAGTCATGATTGTTAGCGATGGCCTTGACGCTGGTCCATGCGAAGAGCTTACCAGCGAGATGCAAATACTAAAACGACGTTGCAGAAAAATTGTCTGGTTAAATCCATTACTAGGCCATGATGGATATGAACCAATCGCTGCTGGTATGTCTGCAGCGTTGCCTTTTATTGATTTATTCGCTCCAGCCAACAACCTAGAATCACTGGCTGCACTTGAAGGTGCGTTAACTAAAACTTGGTAGCACGTTAAGGAAAAACAGCATGATTAATTCAACCGAACTGGAACTAAAAGCAGAACAATTACTTCAACAAGGGAAGCACTTTACTTTGGTCACAGTAGTTCGTTGCGAATCACCAACGTCAGCAAAACCGGGGGCAAAAGCAATAGTTACTTTTGAAGGGGACATTTTTGGTTGGATAGGAGGCGGTTGTGCACAGCCAGCTGTTATTAAAACCGTACGAGAATGCATTAAGACAGGACAACCACAGCTGATTAGAGTCACCCCGACGCATCAAACTGCGTTGGAAGATGGTATCGTCAAATTTAATATGGCGTGCCACTCAGGTGGGACCTTAGATATATTTATAGAGCCAATTACTGTGAAACCATTATTGTTAATTATAGGGGCCTCTCCGGTTGCCCAAGCCTTATCAAAAATTGCCTCTATGTCTGGTTTTGAGGTTACTGTTGCGGCAGAAGACACATCTAATGCGCTTTTTTCCAGTGCGGTGAGTGTGCTCGACAGCCTTGAAATATCGGACGGACATTTTAATCGTATGCCATACGTTGTTGTGTCAACTCAAGGAAAACGGGATGAAGCGGGCCTAAAAGCGGCATTGAAAATCGCGTCACCCTATACTGCATTGGTGGCTAGTTCAAAAAAAGCGATAAAGCTATTAGAAAAGGTGGCTGTGACAACGTTTTCGTCGGACGCAATCAACAATGTTCGGTATCCAGCAGGCCTTAAAATCGGAGCCAATACGCCAGAAGAAATCGCTGTTGCGCTGTTAGCTGAGCTTATACAGTTTAAAAATGCTAGAAGCGAGAGTATGTATACTCCGCCTGACATACAAAACGAGAGCGCTAATACGAATTCTGAGTTAGCAGCCAAGCCGCCTGAATCGAGCAGTTGCTGCTCATCTAAATGACAAATATAATGACTTCAAAACGATTATCTTGCGTGTTATTGGCCGCCGGCCTTTCGTCGAGGATGGGAGAACAAAATAAACTGCTAATCAATATCGAAGGACAATCACTGGTTCGCAGAACGGCACAATTATTGGTTGACTACGGACTGGATGAAATTGTCGTGGTTGTTGGACACGAAGCTACGTTAGTTGCCAGTGAGTTAATTGATTTGCCTGTCAGTTTAGTAGAAAACCACGACTATCGTGAAGGCCAAATGACTTCCGTGTATACTGGTATAAAATCACTAACTAAAAATACAGACGGCATTATTATTTGCCTGGCAGATTTAGTATTACTTGATAAGGCAGATTTATACGCAATGCACTTAGCGTTTGATAAATGTACAACATCGATATTGGTTCCACAATATTTAGGTGAAAGGGGCAATCCGATTATTTTGGATCATTCGCAGCGTCAAGCTATCCTCAACGGTGAGAAAAACTTGGGGTGTCGTAAGTTAATCCAAAAACAACCTCAAGAAGTCACTGTATTTGAAGCTCAAAACGACCACGTTACCTTTGATTTAGATACGCCGGAAGCACTGCAGAATGTCAGGCAACGATTGCAGCACAAAGAGTATGATACAAAACAACCGCGTGCTCGCAATGCATGACCGTAATGCATAAATAAGTATGTACTTAAAGAGAAATAATTATGGCTCGTAGTATTTTCGACATCATGAATGATATGCAACAGAGGCAAGAACCATTTGCTGTGGCAACGGTTGTAGACACCTATGGTTCAGTTTCAGCAAAAACAGCTTCCAAAGCTATTATTGATGCTCAGGGTCGAGTCGTCAGCGGCTGGATAGGAGGGGGCTGTGCCGAATCAAGCACTTGCGAAAAGGCCATTGAATGTATTGAAACAAATCAAACAGCGATGATGGAAATTGACTTAGATGATGAAATGTTGGGTGCAGGAATGCCTTGTGGAGGCGGTATGAAAGTCTATGTAGAGCCTGTGTTACCGGAGCCTACTATATGGGTTATGGGGCATGGCAAAGTAGCTGAAGTAATTTGTGCTATGGGCGATATACTAAGCTATCGAGTGATCGTAAATGACCTTGGTGCTACGCGGGATAAATTTCCTGCTGCCGAGCATATCATTACCGATGATCTAGATTATAGTCAATTAACACCTAAGCCAAATGACTATGTAATAATAGCGACACAACATAAAGGCGACCATGAGTCTATTAAACAAGCACTGAGTTGCGATGCGGGTTATATAGCGCTTATAGCTAGCCGCAAGCGTGCAAGACTGGTATTGGATTATTTACGCGAAGAACACGTTAGTGAAGATGAGATTAGTCGCGTCGTTGCACCCTCAGGCTTAGATTTAGGTCCGCAAACACCAGAAGAAATTGCGTTGTGTATTTTGAGTGAAATTACATTGTTGCGTCGCGGTGGCACAGGCATAAGAAACAGAGATAAATTGTTGGTGGAAGATGCGGGCGGGGCGGTCGCGACACTACACCAAGCTCATAAACTGGCGGCTGGTGAATAAAAAATGAATTCTGCGACTTTATCTAAGACCCGGACTGACAAGCAAAGTAACCTAGGCGGGCGGATTAATCCTGAACGTGTTAAAGCGCTTTTTCCTATTTTTAGAAATAATGAATTAACGCGAAACTTGAGTTATTTAGATAACGCAGCCACCTCGCAAAAACCAGAGGTGGTGATGCAGGCAATGGATGATGCCATGCGGCTATTTCATAGCCCTGTTAACCGCGGCTTTTATCCTTTGGCTGAACAAACAACGACGCGATATGAACAAGCGCGAGAACGACTCAAAAGTTTTATAGGCGCTGAAACTGATACATCAGTGATTTTTACTGCCTCAGCAACGGACAGTATCAACCAAGTGGCACAAGGCTTTTTGCTAGCGCGCTTAAAACCAGGACAAAATGTGTGGGTAACACGCATGGAACATCACTCAAACTATCTACCTTGGCAAGATGTGTGTGAAAAATCGGGGGCGAATCTGCGCATAATCGAGCTCAACAGTGCTGGCGAATTAGACCTAGACCGACACCTTGATATATTTTCTGATACGACAGCGATGATTGCACTGACCCAAACATCCAATGTATTGGGCACGACCAATGATGTAGGAGCCATCTGCAAGCAAGCCAAGCAAATGCATATCCCGGTTCTCATTGATGCCGCTCAGGCGGTGGTGAGTAATACGATTAATGTGCAACAGCTTGGCTGTGACTTTTTGGTCTTCTCTGCACATAAAATGTTTGCACCAACTGGCATTGGGCTGCTGTATATAGCGCCAGATAGACTTGATCAAGTGCAACCAGTAAGACTAGGAGGAGGTATGGTCGACTTTGCCGCCGACCACATCGCTGACACCACTTGGAGTGAAGCGCCGCATCGTTTTGAAGCGGGCTCACCTAATCTTGTGGGTGCCGTTGGTTTTGCAGCAGCGTGCGACTTTGTCGAGTCCTTGGGTCAAGCAAACATTAAGACGCATATTGGAGAATTGGCGAGTAGTCTATATCAACAACTATCACATTATCCAAATCTGCACCTAGTTTCACCTGCCAAGCATCTGTCTTCAGGCATTGTTAGCTTTTATCATGATGTGATCCATGCTCATGACCTTGCCCAAATTATGGGCGACTCTGGTGTTGCTGTTCGAGCTGGTCACCATTGTGCTCAACCACTATTAAAACATCTGGGAGTCAGCTCAACATTGCGTATCAGTATTTCTGTGTATAACACTAACGATGATATTAGGGCTGTGGTGAATGCACTAGAGTACGCTGAGAAGGTCTTTGCCTAATGTCAGACTCGCAGTTATATAAAGCACAGTTGCTGGATCACTTTAAGAAACCTCGAAATAAAGTAGTCGGAGAGTTAAGCACAATGCAAATTGTTAAAAGAGGCTCTAATCCGCGCTGTGGGGATGACATTGAAGTTGGTTTTAGCCTGACTGGGAATATTATACACTCGATTCAATTTAGAGGTCGAGGTTGTTCCGTGTGCATCGCGTCGGCTTCAATGATGACTGAATCCACTAAAGGACAGTCGGCTGAGTATGTAAAAAGTATAGCTGCTCAAATGCAACGATGGATAGCCGGAGAAGACGTCAATATACCTGATATGCTGTTACCACTCGAGGCCGTGCGCCGACATCCTGCGCGGAAAAAATGCGTGATGCTGGCCTGGCATGCACTAGTCGAAGGTATGGATGAATGCAATGTCTAATACATCGGCATGCAGAGCGCTAAGTTATGAGTGCGCTCACTGCAAGCTGATCAGCCATGGAAAACCAACCGAAACCGTTGTAATCCATGACCAAGAGTTGTCAATGTGCTGCCTTGGATGCGTCTATGCGGCGGAAATGCTTGTTGGCTTATATTATTCAGACTTTTATGCCAAAACACCATAGCCTATTAGTGTCGATTTACAGTTTGTTGGTAAAGCTATGGTCAAACAAGCCATCCCCTTGGTCGCCATGTACCTGGACATTAAACGACACAACAATTCGGTCTTTTTTACCAATATAGGGCATTGCCATATGTTTCAGGTGTGAGGGGAAAATGCACAAAACGCCTTCTTCAGGTGGCGAGTCAAAACTATTGTCTTGCAGGTATAGATTGCCCGAATCCATATAGCCTCCACCAATTATATCCATTTGGTGACCATAAAATCGGGTTACACCATTCATTTCACCCAATTCTTTATTAGCGACACGACTTTCTTCATCATCAACTTGCACATAATAAACGCCAGACCAAGCACAATTGCCATGATTATGCGTCTCATGAAGACCGTGACCATTTTGGATTTGAAACCAAGCGCCAACAACATTCATTTGTAGCTTTTTAGAGGAACTGAACTGCCAAAGTTTAGCGTTCACTTGAGTCGACATCTGAAATAGTTGGTCAGAAATAAATGTAAATAATGCGTTCAGTTCTGGATGGCTATAGCGCATTAATAAGTCGTCACTACTAGAATAAACAGGCGCTTTTAGCTTGTCATTATTATTTCGATGCGCAACAAAAAGTGTTACCAGTGCTTTATTAACTTCGACATTATCAGCGAACTTGGTTCGCAGAAATGGCGTCGGCCACAATAAATGAAGGTCTGGGTTGTGTTGAGTATCGGTCATAACAATATCAATTTAGTGTTGGATTAGGTATAGGATACTCAGCCACATTACCAATGTCTAGTGATGCAAAGCGCTGATCCAATCCAGCATTGCAAAGGTCTGCATCTCAGCGTTCGACTGCGCGGACTATTCATAATTATTCAGACTAATAGACTCCCATGAAAGTAAATAATTTCCACTATTTGAGTAAACACTCTAAGGTCTAGGGACTTACATACATTTGGGTTAATGCGTTGAATAATTTTAATAATAAAGTAGTTTTAATAACGGGTGCTGGTAACGGTATTGGTCGCGCAACGGCCCTAGCATTTGCGCAACAAGGTGCCAGTGTGGTGGTAGCTGATATTAATCAAGCCGATGGTGAAGAAACAGCGTCGAAAATCACTCAAGCCGGCGGCATTGCTACATTCATTCTTTGCGATGTAACACAAGATCAAGATGTTAAAGCACTGGTTGATGGCACCTTAGCAATCTACGGAAAATTAGACATCGCCTTTAATAATGCAGGTATCGAAATTGAACAAAGTAAATTGGCCGATGGCGACGAAGCTGTTTATGACAAAATAATGGACGTCAACGTCAAAGGCGTTTGGCGCTGCATGAAATATCAAATTCCGGCGATGCTGCTACAACCATCTTCGGCCATTGTAAATACGGCGTCTATTGCTGGTTTGGGTGCAGCACCGAAAATGAGTATTTACTGCGCCAGCAAACATGCTGTGATTGGGCTAACCAAATCAGCCGCTGTCGAATATGGTAAAAAAGGTCTACGTGTTAACGCCGTTTGTCCGGCCGTTATTGATACCGATATGTATAAGCGGGCAACACAGAACGATCCGCAAAAACAGCAGTATGTAAAAAATCTCCATCCCGTTGGACGTATTGGTCAACCTGAAGAAGTCGCTGGGGCTGTGTTATATTTGTGTTCAGACTTAGCCTGCTTTACCACAGGAGTCGCTCTGCCAGTGGATGGGGGCTCAACCGCTATTTAAAATGGTGCTCTGTTAGATGCTTGGTCGACCTTAATTTTGTTAGAATTTACGCTTGTTATGATGTTGGTGATTTTCGTCATAATGTGGCGATAAAAAACAATAATTCGTTATTTTTGTATTTTATTGTCAAAGATTAAACTTAACTATATGATTTAATTGTAAATATTATTGGCTTTATTATTGCTATAGTTAAGAAGAATGAACAACTTACAATACTGTTTTTAGGAGAATTAAATGGACGAAAAAATTAAAGCAAGATTAACTAATGTGGATACGTGGAAGCGAGGCTTATTCATGGTTCTGTTCAGCATATTTTCAGGTGTGGCAAAATTTATCGTATCCTTGACGGCAATTTTTCAATTTCTGACACTTCTGTTTAAAGGAGAGGTAAATCAAGCAGTGATACCTTTTGGTCAAAATTTGAGTACTTATATCTATCAAATCACCTTATTTTTAACCTTCAAAACTAACGAAATGCCGTTTCCTTTTGTTGCTTTCCCAGATGGAACACCGGCATCAATGGACAATGGGCTTAACACGGAAAACGTCGCCACTGCGCAAACTAGGACGAAAAGTGATGAAGAAACTGTTGATGTAACAGATGACGATATCAAAAAATAAAGAAACAGATAAAGAGAGCGAAAGGAAGCTAGCATGGGTGCTCGAATAAATTAAATTAATTGCCATTGCTTACAGTCAGGTCGCAAAAATGTAGACTACTGGGTCTTTAGTTTTGAATTGGAAAGATAAATATGTTTAACGTAAACGAATATTTTGAGCGCAAGGTAGCATCAATTGCCTTTAATACTGCTGTTCAGTCTGCAACGGTTGGGGTTATGGCTCCGGGTGAGTATGAGTTTGGTACTAGCGAATTTGAAACTATGACGGTTGTTAGTGGGGCATTAACGGTGTTACTACCAGAACAACAAGAGTGGAAAACGTTTACAGCTTCAGAGGTGTTTACGATTGAGGCAAATAAAAAATTCAAGGTCACTACTACCGTCGATACTGCTTATCTTTGTACTTATGGTCAGTGATTTGTTGGCTGAATTTTTTTGCCTTCTGCTTAGGATACATGATGGAGCGACAGTCCTCTGAATGCAATTGTAATTGCAATAAAAAGCTAGCATCGTGACAAATAGGTAGCTTATGTAAGCTACCTATTTATATCTGCTCATGGACTACGGCATTAGCTTAGGTGGTGTACAGGCTCCATTCCGTAAACCGGTGTATCAATGTTTTCCATACGTGCTTTTATCTGCAGTGACAGGTACTGAGAGTAGTGTCGGGACTGGTGCAAGTTACCTCCATGAAACCAGAGAGCCTCTTGATGCGTGGGTTTCCACATATTGCGTAGTTCACCTTCCCATGGACCAGGATCTTTGTTCGTATCAGACCCCATACCCCAGCATTTCCCAACTTTATCGGCCACCTCTTGAGAGATTATCTTGGCCGCCCAACCGTTCATTGAACCATAGCCAGTAGCGTAAACAATTAAATCAGCTGCTAGCTCGGTTCCGTCGGTTAATACCACCGATTTTGGTTTAATTTTTTCAATAGAAACGCCGGATTTAAGTTTAATATGGCCATCAGCGACTAGGTCTGATGCACCAACATCAATGTAGTAACCTGAACCGCGACGCAGATATTTCATAAACAGTCCGGAACCGTCCTCACCAAAGTCGAGTAAAAAACCCGCATCAGTTAAACGTTGATAAAATTCAGCATCGCGTTCTGCAACTGCTTGATAAGCCGGTATATGGAACTGTGGCATAATCTGGAAAGGCAATGAAGCAAAAGTTAAATCGGCTTTATAGGTTGTCATCCCACTTTCAACCGCCTCTTCTGAATATAAGCCTCCTAATACCAGTTCCATCAGCGAGTCAGATTTTATAATGTGGGTGGATGAACGCTGGACCATAGTTACGTCAGCATCGTTTTCCCATAACGCACAGCAGATATCATGCGCAGAGTTGTTGCCGCCTAGTACGACACATTTTTTACCTTTAAAGGCTTCGCCACCGGGGTGTTTACTAGAGTGATGTTGCTCTCCTTCAAAGGTATCCATTCCCGGTATGTCGGGTGTACTCGGTATACCAGACATGCCAGTCGCCAAGATCAACTGCTTAGGGCGGAGTGTAAGGTTCTCTCCATCGCGAAAAACATCTACCGTCCATTCTTGTTTCTCTTCATCATATTGAGCGCGAGTACAGCGTGTTGATCCCCAAAAGTTTAGCTCCATTACTTTGGTGTACATCTCTAACCAATCGCCGACCTTGTCTTTTGGGGTGAATACAGGCCAATTTTCAGGAAAAGGTAGATAAGGCATGTGGTCATACCAGATTGGATCATGCAGCGAAAGTGATTTATAGCGATTACGCCATGTGTCACCCGGTTTAGGTAGGGCGTCAATAACAATTGTCGGGACATCCAGTTGCCGTAGGCGAGCGCCTAATCCTATGCCCCCTTGTCCACCACCAATAATCAGGCAGTAGGGTTGTTCCGTGTAGCCAAGATTAGCTTCTTCATGCTGGCGTTTTTCTAGCCACGTTTGACGGTTTTTATTGGCGCCATGTTCTGTGCCTTTGGGGCGCAGTTTATTACGTTTTTCCGGGTAATCGTTTAGCTCTGTCATCGTGCTTAAAAATGTCCATGCGAGTCCATTGCGCAAGCGCACATATGCGCGTCCTTTTGCAACGACGGTCTCGAAGGTGATCCATGCTTCGATAACGCCGTCAGCTTCAGTAGCATCTCCTTCAATTTTCCAGTTACAAGGACGGACATTATCTATTGTTGCCGCGATCATATGACTAATAGCATCGCTTCCTTCAAGCGTTTTTATATTCCATGTAAAAACGATTAGATCACGCCAGAAGCCTGTTTTTTCAAACAAATCAGCGGCATCTGTTGGGGTAGCTGAACTAAGTTTAGCGGCTAATTTTTCTAACCACATTTGTGCTAAAAGCGTTGGTGAATGAACCGAGTCAAGTTCGGGACTTTTTAATGGGGTATTGCTCATCAGTATCTCCAATGCAGATTATTTTTTGTGATAGCGTTAAGGCTATTACTTTCGTTACCCGCTTGATAATTAAACCTGTAGTGGGTTGTCTGAAAGGATAGTGCAGTAACTGTGCCTGACTGCCGGTGCTTATTTATTTAGGATGATAGCTATCTGATTTTTAGATTCTTTTATTTTTAATGATTGATTATTTTTGCAGTCAAATAGTCAATTCTGATTGTTCCTAGGTTTACATATGTAATGGCTGACATACCAAGTGTAACGAGATATGTAAGTCAATTGTTACAAATGTAAACATATGTCGCTTTATTTGTGCGTGCCTTGCTAAAAATTGTCACAAAGCACTATGGACAGCCCATCTATTAAGGGTAGACTTGTCCAGATGTTAACTAAAAGTAGCATCCGCGGACGAGGGAGCAGTTATGCATAGCACAAGCCAGCAGCGTCGCCATATCAATACAATACTCAGTTATGGTGGTCATCAAGCGATAAGTACAAACCATTCGCCTAGCAATGAAATGATCGGACGTTCTTGGCAGCGATGTCTAAACGAATATGGCTTAGATCCAAGTGAGCCAAGACAGGCGCGTATTGTGACCCACCAAACTTTACGCGAGCATCAAGACTCAGTAGATGAGTTTTTAAATGTAGCGCGCGCAGGTGTAGAGCAGTTATATACCCAAGTAGCGGCTCTCGGTTATGTTGTATTGTTGAGTGATTATCGTGGTATTACTGTGCAGTTCTTGGGTAATAAGCATGATAATGAACGCCTGCATCGGGCCGGGCTTTACTTAGGCGCTGATTGGAGGGAGCAATATGCGGGAACTTCCGCTGTCGGCACCTGTATTAAAGAACAGCAAGCGTTAACCTGCCATCGTGTTGATCACTTCGATAGCTCTCATATAGGCTTAACCTGCACAGCTGCCCCGATTAAAGATCCATCGGGTAAATTGCTAGCAGTTTTAGATATTTCAGCATTAGATTCATCTAAAACGCGCGACAGCCAAAATTTTGCACTTCACTTAACCCAGTTGTATGCTAGGTTGATTGAGGATGCCTATTTCCTAAGACGCTACCGACACAGTTTAATTTTCAGATGTGATCAGTCACGTGAGTTAGTCCAAGTGAACGGACAATTATTATTCGCTGTGGATGAGCAAGGCGATATTCTAGCCGCTAATTCTGCAGCTAGAGCTCTTTTATCAACGCTCACTGTGCTTGACCAACCTAGCGTTTCTTTACCCTTATTGTTGGAATGCGAGTGGCACGATATCTTGTCGATTACCTATAATACTAAAGACGGTACACGCGCATTCAGAGTATCCGGTACCCAACATATTCTATATGGAATGCTCATTGAGCCAACGTCGAATCTATCGAGTAAACCCAAACCAGCAGTCCTCCAAGCACGGAGCATACAGGATGAATCTTTGCCTGCGCTTGATTGCTTAGGTGCAGATGATCCAGCTATGCGCCAAACCATCAGTTTAGCCAAACGTCTACGCGATCGGGATGTCAGCATACTCATACTCGGAGAAACAGGTACCGGAAAAGAAGTCTTAGCACAAGCGATCCACGCTAGTAGCGAGCGTGCTAACAACGCTTTTATGGCGGTCAATTGTGCAGCAATTGCTGAGTCACTGATTGAGAGCGAGTTATTCGGGTATGCACCCGGCACGTTCACCGGTGGTCGCGCAAAAGGAGCCAAAGGGCTCATCCTGCAAGCCAGCGGCGGAACGCTATTTTTAGATGAAATTGGTGATATGCCCTTACACTTGCAAACTCGTTTACTTCGTGTATTAGCCGAAGGGCAGGTGCTTCCTGTAGGTGCAGTTAAGCCCATTAAAGTGGATGTACGGGTCCTTGCGGCTACTCATTGCAACATCGCGCAACTGATCACTGATGGTCGCTTCCGAGAAGACCTTTTCTATCGGCTGAATGGTGCTACCTTAAAACTACCTGCACTCAAAGCACGAACCGATAAGAACTATCTCATTCACACTTTACTTAAGCGGATTAATCCCACTGTGCGGTTACGAGCGGATGCGATGAGTGCTTTACTCGCCTATGGATGGCCAGGTAATATCCGCCAGTTATCTAATATCCTGACTTTTGCAGATGCGATCTGTGAAGCAAATGAAATAACAGTACATCACTTGCCGGAAGAATGTGTAATGCATCGATGGCAGAGTCCTTCATCGTTGACGCCCATACCGACGCTTACACCTGAACAAACGGCCGCAAGTGCTACCGAGGGTGAAGTTCAATTACCTGAGAAACAAGCACTAGTTGAGATGTTACAGCATCACCGCTGGAATATATCGTCAGTAGCAAAAGAGTTAAGCGTATCTCGCCCAACTCTTTATCGTCGTCTGAAAAAATATCAGATTACTCTGCCCAAAGACATGTTGAATTAGCCTCTGACCAGATCTTACCAGCTGTTGCTGTGGTCTATTATTTTAATTTGTATTGAGCAGGCTGGCCTTTTGAATCAGACTTACTAATAAACTTACGTATATCATTATTCGCGTTTTCTAAATCGGCGCGACGTAAATACATCATATGACCACTTCTATAGGCTTTGAAGTCAATGCGATCACTCATTTGAGTACTAGGGTCTACATGCCACATATTGTACTTAGCGTCAAAGTAATTGGTCGCGCCATCAAAGTAGCCTGATTGAATTAGCACATTTAGGTATGGATTTTGCGCCATTGCTTGGCGCAAGTGCTTGCCAGTATTGTTGTCACTTCTATCCCAAGGGTGCACAGGACCAAACATATTGTATTTTAAATCGGTAACAAAGTTTAATTCTTCACGCAAATAATAGTTAATTGCGGGTGTGAATGAATGCAACCAAGAGGTCAGCTCGGCGTTGTAATCAGGGCGATCGCCTGAGCGTTTCCCGTCTATGCCTAAGTAGCGCGAATCGAGCCGGCCAATGGTGCGATTTTGTTCACGCAGTAATTCTTTCCAAAAAAAGCTTGTACTGGGTGCCAAGTTATTATCAAGCACCGCTTGTATAGAAAGGCCTGAGAAATGAGCAATACGTTCAGCCATTTTATCCCGCGCATCACCAGTTAACATCGCTCCTTTCGCTAACGCAGGAAGGTATTGATCAAGTGCAAAGGCTTCCACTTCTGGTAGTATTTCTTCCAGATCTTTACGTTGCAACTCTTGAGGTAAGACACCATGGTACCAAGCTGCCGCGGCAAAATAAGGTAATCGATTAGCCTGTTTTACGGGACCGTCGCGGTCAAGTCCAATATCGGTAGGGGAGACTAAAATAACTCCATTTAAATACATCCACTGATTGTTTTGTAATTCGAGCGCAAGGCCTGAAACACGCGTTGTGCCATAACTTTCACCAATTAAATACTTGGGTGACTGCCAGCGATTTTTACGTGAGGTGAAGGTGTTCATCCACTCTGCTAAGTATTTTATATCGGCATTTACACCAAAAAAGCGCTGTTTTTGATTATCGCGCGAGGGCATTTCACCGTCTTTATTTGGTAAGACTCGAGAATAGCCAGTATTAACAGGATTAATGAAAACAATATCGGCCACGTCCAAAATAGAGTATGGATTGTCTTGCATACCATAAGGTTGAATTGGATAACCTTCGTCACTTAAGTTAAGGACTTTTGGGCCGGTGTAAGCAATATGCATCCAAACCGATGCTGAACCTGGACCGCCGTTAAATGAATAAACAATCGGTCGCGCTTCACGTTTATCAACATCTTGGCGTTCGTAATAAGTATAGAATAATGAGGCAATAGGCGAACCTTCTTCATCCCAAACTGGTTGAGTACCGACGCTAGCGGTATAAGAAATTTTCTCACCATTAATTTTTATACCATGTTTGGTTATAACTTCGGTATCGACCGGTAGCATTCTTTTATGCGGTTGAGGCGGAGCTTCTTGTGCATTAGCAGGCGCTAATACTAATAACCACGCAAATACAGATAAAGAGGTAATGAAAGCGAATTTCTTTCGCATATTATATGTCTCGAATTTGGTAATTAACTCAAAGATTAACAAATAGTTAGTTTGAAAAGCAAAGGCTTATTCAACTATTAGGTTTTTTGATGCTGAGTAAAGCTAAATTTATCGAGCAACGATTTCAACTTATGATTTTTAAATTGAAAATCCTCTCAATCAGACAAAGGTGAAGATTTATATTGTCTTTAAGTTTATGCATTGGACCAAACTCAGTAAATATAATTAACAATTCTGCTTCTTTGTTAATGCAAATATGAATAAACCAACAGCTCAAAATAATGTTAATTTCGTTATCTGCAAATAGCAGGTTTGCAGACCTTGCAGCATCCTGGGCTACTGTCAGGGAGCACTTAAAGAGATATGTTGACCAACTTGGAACAGAGCAAAGTATACGCATTAAAAAAGCCACTATTTATAAAAATAGTGGCTTTGATTTAATTAAACGCGATAATTAAGCACGATAACTACAGGGGTTTGCCGTCTTCATCTAACTCTACAATATTGTCAAACATCGGTTTAAGGCTTTCCATTACCTTGGCTTTATCACCCACCACTACCGTAATCATCTCATCAAGTTTCAGATGTTTAGCCGCGAGTAAATTCAGCTCCGCTTTACCGATATCTGCTAAAATAGCGTTTTGCTCATCTACAAATGTCTTATCAAGACCGTAAGTCATAATTTCTGATAAGAAACCTAGTTTTTGATTAGGCGTTTCGTACGCCCTAGCATCGCGCTGACCAATAGCACTTTTCATAAATACGAGCTCTTGATCTGTCATGCCTGCTTCTCTAAATGCGTTTATTTCATTTCTAAATTGTAAAATAGAATCCGCGGTCGTATCTGCACGAACGCCGGCCTGTGCTCTAAATACTCCTCTGAAATCATTACCGCTAAAGAACGAGCGTGCACCATAGGTATATCCTTTATCTTCCCGCAGATTAAGGTTAATACGGCTATTGAAAGCCCCGCCTAAGTTATAATTCATTAAGTCTGCGCGGTAATATTCACCTGTAGCGTCATAGTTCATAGCTCGCTTACCAATGCGGATTTCCGATTGCGCAGCGTCTGGCTTATCAATAAAGTACAGAGTACCGGCTGCTAACTCAGGAAATGCATTAGCCGCTGAAACTGGGCTTGATTGACCTTTCCAATTATTAAGCACTTCTAAACGTTCGGTAATAACCGCACTATCTAGGTCGCTGACCACAATAACTTCGGCATTCGCTGGCCCATAATTCGAGCTGTAAAAAGCCTTTACGTCTGCAAGCGTTAGTTTTTCTACAGTAGCTATTGTTCCATTATTGGAGTGAGAAAAACTATTATCCATGCCAAAAACCAATTTATTAAAGATTTCTGTAGCCATTGGGCTAGCATTCTTTTTAGCGTTTTTTAACCCTTCAATTTGCTGTTTCTTTAAACGCTCAAAGTCAGCTTCATCAAACTTAGGTGACGTTAACTGTTCCATAGCAATGGCTAAAGTAGGCGCAAGATTTTTCGTTAAGGTTCTTATTCTAAGCGTTGTAAATTTCTCACCTGCACCAAAGTACACATTTGAGCCTAGTTTTTGCAGTTCGTTAGATAACTCTTCAGCACTCGACTGTAGGGTGTTTTCTCCCAGCATAGAGGCAGTTAAAGAAGCTAAACCAAGCTTGTCTATTGCTTCACGTGTCTGGCCAGCCGGAATACTTACTTGAATAGTTGTGGTCGGAACTTCGTCATTTACAGCTCCTAATACCTTGACCCCATTTTTGATTTCAACGCGGTATATATCAGGCACCTTGATACTCGGGTTTTTGCCTGGAGAAGGTATTACAGAACGATCAAAATCAGACACACCAGGGCGCAATACTAAGCTATTATCACCAGTGGTCTCTGGGATATTTCTTTCATAACGTTGCCAAGTATCTGCTTTAACAATACTGTTTGGCTGTCCTTTAGGCACGATACTCATAACAACAGAATGCTTGTCTTTTATATAGGCTTTGTAAACACGCATCACATCGTCTTTGGTAATATTTTCGTATCTAGTAATATCATCGCTAATACCATCTGGATTTGAACGATAGGTTTCATAGGCAGCTAGCTGGCTTACTTTTCCAGCGACGCTTTCTAGTCCGTAAACCATACCCGATATAATACCCGCCTTAACTCGCTCTAAATCATCATCGGTTGCGCCACCCCTGCTTTCGAATTCATCGAGCGAAGCACGGATAATAGTTTCTAACTCAGTTAACGTGTTGCCGGGCGTAGGCAATGCTAGTAGAGAAAACTGACACGCTATCTCGCCGCAGGAATGACTTGCATTAGCTTGCACCGCTTTGCCGTTTTTTACCATGTTCTTATATAACAGCGACGTCTTACCGCTGCCCATAATAGACATAAGCACATCAAGTGGTGCTTCATCAGGATGGTTTGCATGCACTGTTGGAAATGCCATATAAACTAAAGGCAAAGAAACATTATCTTCCATAGAAATATAACGGTCTTGATCTAGGGTTACCTTAGTGTACTCAGGCTTATTCACCTCAGGTCCTCGAGGGATCCCACCAAAATACTTTTTGACCCAAGCTAAAGTTTGCGCCTCGTCCATGTCGCCACCAATGGTTAAAGTGGCGTTATTTGGACCATACCAGCGTAAGAAGAATTTTTTCAGATCATTTAGGTTTGCACGATTGAGGTCTTCTATATAGCCAATAGTGGACCAAGAATAAGGATGTCCCTCAGGGTAAAGCGCTTCGCCGACTCTTTCTCTAAGCAAACCATAAGGGCGATTATCATAATTTTGACCGCGTTCATTTTTAACGGTTTCACGCTGATTTTCGAATTTTTCTTTGGTAACGGCATCAAGGAAAAAGCCCATACGATCCGACTCTAACCACAACATGCGTTCTAGTTGATTAGATGGAACCGTTTCATAATAATTAGTCCGGTCCGTGTTCGTAGAGCCATTCAGTGTGCCACCTGATTCGGTGATCAACCCAAAATGTTGCTCATCCGCAACATTCTCCGAGCCTTGAAACATCATGTGTTCGAAAAAGTGGGCAAAACCTGACTTGCCAGGCTCTTCGCGACCAGAACCCACATGGTAAGTAATGTCTACGTGCACCAATGGGTCTGAGTTATCGGGATGTAATACAATAGTCAGGCCATTGTCGAGTACATATTTGTTGAAAGGAATAACTATTTCACCCTCTGTTTTAGTCACAGTAGCGAGTTTGTTAATGCCAGCAGGTAAGGCGATAGTTTGTGTAACCGCAGTTGGAGAAGTCGCATCCTTTGGGGCATTTTGCGTATCGCAGCCGCTTAGACCAATTAAGGCGGCTATGCCTGTTGTTAACAGTATCTGTTTTCTCATAAAACTATATACACTCGTTGATAATTAAACACAAGACTAAGAATAAACGATGCACCCGATCTATTCAACAGACATCGATTTGGTTGCGCATAGGGTATATAGCCTGATTTCTGAAACGCGATGATGACAAATAGAATTAGGCTTTAGGTGGTATAGGGTGCGGTTTTTTGTAATCAAATATGAGGGATCTAGTTCCCACACGCACGTTCGCTTGCACTCCTAGTGTAAACATTTAATAACAGCAAAAATGTAAGTTTTACGATACGCTGCTAATAAAAGTGAACATCTCATCGAATGAAATGTTCAATTGCTTATTTAATGCATAGATCTTTATTCGGGGCCAATTTTCTTAGATGGGTCATTACGCTTAAACCAACCGCGCAGAATTGCCTCGGTTGCTATTGGACGGTCACGAAAGAAACCATGAGCAGCCCCAGGCACAACACCGAGTTCCGCTCCAGGAGTTAGCGTCACATAATCTTGAACCGTGTCGATACGAGCAGAGTCGTACTGTCCTACTAGAAACATCGTTTGCTTGCCGTCGATCCGCTGTAAAAGCTGCACCGCATCGTAAGTCTTAAGTGAGCCTGTTGATGTAAATTCACTGGGTCCCCACATTGCATTATAGATTACAGGATTGAAGCCATTGCCGCCAATTTGAGCGGCATATGCGACAGCCTCTTTGCTCGGGGCTACGGCTGCATAAAATTGGGAATATAGCGCTGTGTACGCTTTGTCACATTCGCTGTCTGGTGGCGGTGTTTTTGTTTCACAAGCGCCAAGCGTTAATTTAACTTTTTTGGCTGCCTTTTGGACCAGTAAGTTGGCGTCCGTGATCCAATGCGGCGTAGAAATGAAAGTACCGCCAAGAACCGTAGACGCAACATGTTGCGGATAACGAGCAGTATATTCTAGGGCGATTGCTGATCCCCAGCTGTGGCCGACTAAGTGCCAACGTTCTGCTCCAAGTTTCAGTCTGACTGCTTCGAGCTCTTCAACAAACCGTTCAACGCGCCAATTTGCAGGATCGTTTGGTTGCTCAGACTTACCACTATCCAGTTGATCATAAAGAATTATTGGGCGTTCATCTGCAAGATTCAATATGCCCGCAAAAGAGTTATGTGTTCCCCCTGGACCACCGTGAATGAAAACCGCCGGTATTGTTTTTTTACTAATGATCCCATTCACTCGAACGTATACTTTGCCCCCTTCAACCGCAACCATCAGTTCTTGATCTGGCTGTGCATAAGCAGCGGCTAAAGTATCTTCTTTTGCCATTGCATTAGGCATAAGTATTAGCGACGCGGTGACTATACATAGCGTCATAAAAAATGTTGAGCGTGATTCCATTTAACTTACCTCTTTGTGTTTATGAAGCTCTGCAAACGCTTCGCAGACTGATCCACCGATCAGGGCCTAAAGTCTACTCGACAGGTGTCCCGAATACAATAATTGCCAGCCCTAGAATGCCTAGGGTCGCGGATCCGCTTACTTTAAATGACCAGCCCGATTGTGACCAACTTCCCTTGGCTGCAATGAACGCCTGTAATGCATAGTAGAATGCGAACGCACGTGATGCATAGCTGATAATTTCGAACACGCTCATTGCCCATGTCAGAATTAATCCGATGCCCACGAGTGCGCTGTACCCTGCTCTTGGTGAGATCCGTCCCTTGGTAAGTTCGGCAATTAGACCACCTGAACCGCCTGTATCTGCGACTGCTGCACTGAATTGGGCGCTAATTGCAGCCACAATCAAGAGTAGCGGCAATACTGGGGCAACGATCGCCATCAGATCGATAATCGCAGTTTCACTTAGCTGTAAATTTTCAGGGGCGAATACGTAGCTTAAAAAAACAATATAGACTAAATAGATAGCAGTTGAGATCCATTGCGCTAATCGCATAGACTGAATTCTGGTTTGGGCTTGGTATTCATCCCCCAAATATCGGGATGTTTCAAACCCTTGCACCGTCACAAGCAAGCCTGCGATCAAAGCAACTGCTTGCCACCCTGAGACTGTTGCAGGTTCAATTATCAGTTCATGGGCTGCAGCTTTGTCAATAAAAAACCAGCCAAGACCACATAAAAGCCCGGCGATGATAGCGAGCTTAATTGTGACCGTGATCTGCTCCATATGCTCCAGCGCTTGGAATCCCTGCGTCCATCCAACGACCAGAATCACCACAAAGACAGCACTTGTGAGCAGCTGCGCACTGAACGCATCGTTTAATGGTGTCAGGCTGACTGCAAACGCCCCAAGTAGGTTTAGATAATAAGCGACCGAAATAATATAGGCGAATGCAAGGATCCAAGACGAAGCGGTTTCAAGACGGTCCTCGAGAGAACTTCGAACACCGCTGCATTCCTCAAGGCGCGCAATATTAAAGCGGATAGTAGAGCCAAAAAGGTAAGCAATCACGCATAATACAATCATGACAAGCGGTGCATGTTGGCCGAAGGAAGATATTAGGATCGGACCCAGTACCAAAAAGCCACTGCCAATAATGGAAGCCAATGGTGTAATAGTGGCGCGCCAGAGAATGGCTTTAGCTAGTTTAGGGTAAAGTAACAACGCACCAACGGCGATGGTGACAAGAACAATTAGATAATTTAACATTAAGCCCTCTAAGCCTCTATTACAAGCGTGCTCTACATAAAAAGCGAGGTAACATCAGCGACTATTTCTGTATCGTCTATTGTTTTGTGATCCATCAAACCTATCAGTAACATCACGTTAGTCTGTAACCACAACTTCATAGACTTTGTTATACAGGGGATTACTTACAGGTGACCAGTCGCCGTCTTTCGTATAGACGTTTGATACATTGAGCTTTTTAAGACTCTCTATACTATAAAAAAAGCCGTAATACTTATACGCAAGATACACCTGCTCGTAATCACCGACTTGCCCTAGGTAAGGAATATCCCTATCCATATTTGCATTAACATTGGTATATAACTGGTCTTCCAAATCAATTAAAAATTGGAGTCGCTGTTGGGCGGTGATGGTCTGGCAGTCACCATTCATATTTAGAACTTGGCCAATTGCACAGCGGCTTCCATAATTTAAGGCTATTGCCTCACGCTGCGCTGATGCAGATTCAATAGTTACCACACCTTCATAATCGGCTCTTCCAAAAGTGGTTCCTGGTTCAGCGTTAGAAGCGTCGGCTTGCTCCATTAATGATAGGAAATTAGCTTGTCGAGGACCGCCATGGAAGATAACGAGGGAATTTTTGTTGAGAATTTTAGTTTCACCGGCTAAAAATACATAATTGGCGCAGCTAGAAATACACAGGTTGGCCACCTCCACGGTCATCCGGTTTTCATGAATGAAGTTACCCATGTCGATACCCGCATAAAGACTGCCACCATTGCTGTTTACCAACAAGCGGTCGCCGGGTCGATATAGTCGCTTAAATTTTTCAACCCGCTGCATATCGATAGGACCAAAGTATTGAATAACGCCGCTATTTAAGCGTTTAACACCACTAATATCGGGCCCGAGCATAGTAGAGAAAAACCAAGTTAGCCCTGCCAGCATAGCAGCAAAAAATAAAATTGTTTTTAATGCGCCACTCAACTGATAATACTCAAATTAGACCTAACTCTATTGCTTTTAGCACTGCTCGCGTGCGGTCACGGACACCTAATTTTGCTAGGATACTTGAAACTTGGTTTTTGATCGTACCTTCCGATTTAAAAAGGCTTTCTGCCATTTCTCTATTGCTACAACCGGAGGCCATTAAGCGCAAAATCTCAGTTTCACGCTGCGATAAAGGCTCGGGTATTTCGCTAGATTCAAAATCACCTTTAATGCCTTGTAGTCCTTGAATAAGTCGTTCGGTGATTGCGGGTTGTATTAGGGTTTTGCCTGCATCGACGGTCTTAATAGCCTCAACTAATGTTTCCAGTGAAACGTCTTTTAATAAATAGCCTTTTGCACCCGCTTTAATCGCCTTGATAACCGATTCGTGATCATCGAAGGTAGTCAACATTATTACTGGGATTTTAATACAAAGTTCATTTAGTTTTAAGAGTGTTTGAATACCATCTAAGTTGGGCATTCTAATATCCATCAAAATAATGTCTATTTTGACTTCTTGATCCTGGATCACAGCAATCGCGTGCAGTCCATCGTTTGCTTGTGCTACTACCTTTACGCTATCTGACAACCCCAAAAGACTGTTTATACCTTGTCTAACTAGGGTTTGGTCATCCACCAATAATACATTAATCATGATCGAGAACCGGCACCTTAATGTCGGTTATAAACGCCGCATTATTTAAGGTGAAAACCACGCTTCCTTTTATCTGTTTGAGTCGTTCTTGCATTCCTTTCAGTCCATTTCCAAGTATAAAATTCGGCTTGATGTCGGTTGTTTTTGATTTTTTTTGTTGCTTCGAAAGTGCTGCTTCAATCGATAATGTCAACAGCCCTTCGGTTTGTAAAAAAGCAATATGCACATTTTTAGCATGACTGTGTTTTAATGCGTTGGTCATACTTTCTTGAATACACCGGGTCAGAACATCTGCCGTATTAACATCAGTAATGGTGATGTCGCCGGGATAATCAAGGCTCACATTGATATTTGGCAAGCGCTCAGTCATTGCGATTATTGCTTGTTTAATATTTAGGTTAGACTTCATGCGAATATCGGATACCGCCTCACGAACATCACTCAACAGCAGCTTAGACAAACTGTGGCATTGCTCGATAGAGTCTTTTATTGCTTTTTTGCTTGATTCATCCGATAAACCAACATTCAATTTCTCAAGCTGGCGCCCGGCAACTTGCAGGTTAATTGTTAACGCAGTGAGATGATGACCAAGCAGATCGTGTATGTTTCTGGCAATACGCACTCGCTCAGCTTGTTCGGCGGCTTGCCCTAAAAGTTGCTGAGTTGATATTAGCTCCAAGTTAATCATCTCGACTTTTTCACGGCTCTCTTTGGCTTTAATAGTGCTGGCTACCATGACTAATGCAAATAGATTAAAGGTCCAAAACAGCATTGCGGTAACACCCATACCAACGAAATCCCAATATAAACCATAAACTAAATAAAGTGTTAAGGACCAAATTGGCGAGAGTATGAATGCCGTCTTTATCTTCATGAAGTTGGGAAGGATGGCGCTCCAAACAACCATCAATATAGCGGTATAAACAAAGGGAACAACAAAATAAACAGCGATGACAATAATGAACGTAGTGACGAGCAAAAAAAGTCGTACGCTGGTTGCATTTTTGTATTCAGTTTTTCGACAAAGTAGTAACCAAAAGAATAAATAACTAAGAAACAAAACAGCAGCTAAAGCCACTTGAGTATTTGAAATTGACGTCCACATCAACATAGAATAAAGGGAGGCTGCACTAACCAATAACCACGTAAAAATAGCAGAAGCACGCTCTATGCTGATGTTTGCTTTGAGTCTGCGATAAAACGCAGCTATTGATTCATTGTTAATCTGACTTTCCATATAACCAATTTCCATGCGTTATTAATTTGAGTTATGTCGGCGCTTTTCTGTTGTTGAGCATATCAGTCAGATATATTGAAGTGCGATAGGCCAAAAGTCACTTTTTAAGTGATGACTTGTGGCACTCATTTCATTCATTCCCAGAAAATACAAAAGCCCCATTGACATCGTTAATGACCAAAATGGTCTACACAACTTGGGGTTTTGCTATGTCATACATTCACTTCAGCTTATCCTACACATTTTATTTGGAACAGCGGCATTAATTTTTTTGGGGTGCCTATATTTACTCAAAAAGGTAAACTTAATCACGTTAAATTTGGTCGTTATTACGCCAATAATATGTACATAGTTGCGGGCACTGGCGCTTTAATGGCGATAATGGTGCTGACAATCCCGCTGGTCATTAGAGCTGGCATGATTTCAGAGAATACAGACACTGAAAGGTTTGTACAGATGATCCGGATTTTTTGGGTATTCTTATTATATTTCAGCATAATGAATATTTGCTATTAACATTGAAAGTAAAACAGCGCGAGTTGAGATTTTTGGCCGGGCATCGGCAAGCTTGTGCACTGGGTTTTGTTTCCATCGATGCGGTTCTATAACATGGTCGTTCCTAAAATTTTGCGTGTGGATCAGAATAGTAATTTAGTGCTAAAAGAAAGGTAAGTAAGTCATCAGCAAACTGATCTCTAGGCTCCAGCCCTGCGTAAAATATCCTTATTATCATCACGATAAAGAGCAAAACTGAACGTGATGAAACAGGCTTAAAATTTAAGGTACTTTTATGTTCATTAACATTCTTATCACTCTGACATTGGTTCTGGCACCCACTCAAATCCAAGCAGATATTAATAACAATGAACCCTATTACCAAATAGGTGAGCCTAGTCGCGATGGTATCGGTAAATTTTATATGGGCCGAGAAATATCCCATGTTATGGGGCATCTTGGTGCTGGTTGGCTCGAGCGTCCCAAACGCGAGCGCGAGGAGGGCACTGATTTGTTACTCCAAAACTTATCTTTAAAGGCGACAGATTATGTCGTCGACCTAGGCGCTGGTACCGGTTACTTTAGTTTCCCTATGGCTTTGCAATTAACAGCGGGCAGAGTACTGGCCGTCGATATAGCGCCTGAAATGCTCAAACTCATCGAGCAGCGAAAATCAGCCGACGGAGTTGAAAATATTGATGTCATACTGGCCAGTGAACGCTCTCCTAATATTCCAGATGCAAGTGTTGACGTGGTGTTACTGGTCGATGCTTACCATGAGTTTTCGTATCCGCGCGAGGTGATGGCTGGAGTAGTTAAAGGCTTAAAGCAGGGCGGCCGGGTGATACTGGTTGAATACCGCGGTGAGGACAGTAGTGTTCCGATCAAGCGTCTACATAAAATGACACAACTACAAGCTAAAAAAGAAATGAGCGCGGTCGGCTTGAAATGGTTACGTACCGACGACTATTTGCCGCAGCAGCACGTCATGATATTTACCAAAATATAAGGCTCATTTTCATTTTTTAATTCAGAGGAACAGGTCTTAATGGAAACGCTACTTTCGCTTAATTTTATGAGTGAGTCATTTTCGGCATTATTTAACGAATAAAATCATTCTCAATGCTACCGAGAGTTCACTCTTATTAGCGCTTTTGTCTGTTTGCTCTGGGTGCCTAGCCGTTGTTGTTAATTAAGGAAAGACAGCATGAATTATCAACAAAAAATGAAGCGTCTGAGCATTGCCATGGTTCAAATGGCTATCGCAAATGATCCCATGGAAAATGCAATAAATTTTCTTTCTAAGGTCAGGGAAGCCGTCGCGGAAGGCGCTGACGTGGTAGTTGGCTCAGAAATGATGCTTAGTCAGTATGTCAGCGGTGACAGGTATGAAGATGATACTTTCGTTGCGGAAATGATCAAAGCTTCACAATTTATTATCGCAGAATCTACATCAATAGATGCGGTACTTTTATACGGCGGAATTGCTTGTGATAGCGACGGCATTGTAGGTGAAGACGGTCGCATTCGTAAGTATAACGCTGCATTTGTTGTGCAAGCCGGAGAACTGGTTTGGAATGCAAACAAAAGCCTTCGATTTGCCGTTAAATCGCTGATGCCAAACTATCGAATCTTTGATGATTCTCGGCATTTTTATGACTTACGAAAGTTAGCAGCAGAACGGATTGCACCGTTGTCTGAGCTGCAACAACCATTTCTGGTTACTATCCACGGTACTGTGTATAGCCTAGGCGTCATGCTTTGTGAAGATATGTGGGATATTGATTACGCTCAAAAACCAGCTCGAACACTCAAGCAAAACGGTGCTGAAGTACTAATAAACCTATCTTGTTCCAATTGGAGCTGGCGTAAGAATGCGAAACGTGATCAAGTGATCGCTAATATCTGTCAGCAAACGGGTTTATGGTTTGTGTACGTAAACAACGTTGGCTGCCAAAACAATGGCAAAAATTTTATCTCTTTTGATGGCGCTTCGACTATCTATAACCCGATTGGGGAAGTCGTTGCACTTGCCAATAATTATCAGCATGAAACAAACGTCGCTGCGCTTGATAGTCAGCGCGCTTCGCTTACTCGTCACGACCCATCTGATATTGCACAAATGTTTAAAGCCATTGAAGTCGCAAGTACGGGCTTTCTTGCGACCTTGCCAACGAGCGCACAAGAAAAAGTGATTATTGGGGTTAGTGGCGGCATGGATTCAGCTTTGTCTGTCGCATTCTTTGCTCACTTAATGGGGGCGAATAAAGTGCTGGGAGTAAACATGCCGTATAAACACTATAATGCAGCTGAAACGAAAGATGATGCTGCCCAAATGTGTCGTCGTCTTAATGTTGAGTACCGAGTTGTGCCTATTGACACCATTGTTGACGCTACTTGTGTGTTGACTGATATTAAAGTGGGTACCAGTCAGCACAAAACTGCTCAGGCTGTAGCGCGAATGAATGTGCTCTCGGCGTTAGCTTCACAGGCCGATGGTTTTTTCACTTGTAATGCCAATTGGACTGAAATTGCGTTTGGCTATGGTACGCTAAATGGTGATATGAGAGGCACGTTCTCACCGTGGATGAACTGCCTTAAGCAAGACGTTTATCGCCTAGGTGACTACCTAAACCGTGAAGTGTATGGTCGCGAAGTTATCCTTCAGTCTATTATAGACCGTCCTCCAATGGATGAGTTGGCAGAGGCAGGAAGCGGTGCACGCAGTGATCCTTTTGACTATGGAAACTTAAGGCAAAATGGTTATCACGATCAGATGGTGCGAGCAGTGGTCGCGTTTAGGTATAGCGCTGAATGGTTTGTTGAGCAGTATTTAAACGGTTCGTTGGAACAAAAGCTGCAACTGTCAAAGGGCAGGCTTAATATGCTTTTTCCGACATCACAAGCGTGGCTCGAAGACTTGGAACGCTGCTTTTCGCTCTTTCATGCAGCCGTATTTAAACGAGTCCAGAGTGTTCCCGGTCCAACGGTTGATAAACGCAGCTTTGGTTGGGACTTCAGAGAAAGTATTCTTGAACGGGTTGAGACGACTCGTTACAAAGCCTTGGTGCGTAACCTGAGAGCTTAGAGTACATGAATCAGACTGGTTTGGTCTTGAAGGTTAACGTATGAGCTCATGATGGGCTACTTTAAAACTATTAAATATTTACGTAACCAGACCTTTGGCCAGCACTCTGTTAGCCAATAATGCAAGTAACTCAACTTCTCGTTCGCTGCGTTCACCGTCTATTTTAGTGATTGCCATTGCCACTTCCAACGAACGTGCTGCATCTATGTTTAACTCATCAGATAATGAACGGACATAGTCGTGAGCCGCCATATCGTCAATGGCTTCGCGAGCTTGATGAATAACATCGTTAACATAAGCTTGTTTTGAAATCCCACTATGCCAAGGCATACTCTCTAGAAGTTCATCAAAGTAATCTTGCTCAGTCAACGTTACTTTACCGTCAATTTGATACAGCAAAACAGTTAACTTGATCAAAGCTTCGTTGTGGAGTTGATGTTGTCTAGTATCTAATTGATGTAGTTCAGACATAATTCCTACCTTTGGGAAGTGAATGCGAGTTTATAATTTATAGAGACCCAAATTGTTTAAGTAAAGTTCCAAAAAAGTACAAGGTTATTAAAATAAACTCGTTATTTGGCTGAATTTGCGGTCATGTATTTACTTAATTTAAATTGAATAGCCAGGAGCCAACGTCGGATTTTCAATACGCTGCAGGACATCGATGTTCTCAAGTGCAAGCTGACATCCTTGTCCTCTAATTCGATGTCCTTCAGAGCAATCTACTTGCCACTGCCTTAATATGTAAGCAGCAAGAGCGGCTCTTGTTGTCATTATCTTTTTACCTTCGTGCATTGCAAAGTCCATCTCGATAGCCAGAGGATTCTCAATACTTGGGTGAGGAACAATGACTAAGTTAACAATTTGATTGAATTGAACGTCAGCACTGACCAGTTGATGAGGCAATATTTCTTCATCCGAGCTGATAATATCTGTAAAGCGGGTACACACAAAATCTCTAAAACCTTGGTTTTTGCAATCGTAACCGCGCACATGCCAGCGATGCCCATTATTTATCATCGTGTGCGGAATAAACAGTCTGACTGATTTACCTGAAGAAACCGATACATAGCCAACTTCGCATGCTGTTTGATTATGAATACCCCGCATCAAAGCAGCAATAATGCTGCTGTCAGGATGGATGAGTTGAACGGCATCAAAGCATTGTTCCGATGGCTGCGTTGCATTTGAAATACCATTACCAAAACCACGACTGAGTGATTGCAAAATAATATCTGGTTGATATCTAAATAGTGCCACAAATGCAGCGGTCCGGTAGTATTGTTTGGTCGAATGGTCGAGCACTAAGTTGGTACTTGCTAACTCGCGATAAGCTGCAAAGTCTCTAGTGCACGCGGCTAATCCAGTTTGAAAACGATTAACCAAATCATTGCGTGTTATATGCCCAAAAAAATGCAGGCAGAAGTCGATGAACGCCAATCGTTCTCTTTGTGCATGGGGCATTTCGTTTATGATTTCGGTGGTGTTCACTCTATTCAATCTCCGTTAACTGCATTTGTCGCAACATCGTTTTTTATGTGTAAGCGAAGAGCGTAGAATAGTGTATAAATGACCAGTGTGCAATCAAAATGATTGCTTCATCGATGCTGCTTTGCCAATGAAATTGCAAATATAGCGACCCCTCATTTTACAAAATTAGTGGTTTGATATTCAGATTGAGGCGGTAAATGCACCTAAACCGTTTACAGCAAATAAAACAAGGATAAATAATGAAATTCGACAATCTTATGGGATGGAAATTGTGACTAAAATTGCAGAACGCGCTGATATTGAAATCACAAGTCAACTAGGTTCAGATGGTTACACAACGACATTCAGCCTACCTTAATGCTGGATTAAAAAACGCCAGCAGCTTTAAATAACTGCATATGAACGTTCACTAACGCATCAATATCACGCTGATAACCGCCGCCAATGACGGCTGCAATCGGAAGACCTTGTTTTTCACATTGTGCAAACACAAACTGGTCGCGCGCTAATACACCTTCGGTAGTTATATTTAAGTGCCCAAGATCGTCATCAATATGCACATCAACTCCGGCATCGTAAATAACCGCATCGGGTTGAAAGTAGGTTATTGCCATTTGCCAAGCTTGTTCAACGGTTGCTAAAAATTCGTCATCACCGGTGCCTTTTGCTAAGCCAAAGTCTAAATCAGATACTTGTTTGCGATGTGGGAAGTTTTTTTCACCATGAATGGAAACGGTATAAACGGCATTATTGTTAGCCGCTAATTTGGCTGTTCCATCGCCTTGATGGACATCACAATCAAACACTAAAACCTTATCAATACTTTTTGATTGCAGCATATTAAGCGCAGCAAGGTATAAATCGTTGACCATACAAAAGCCCGAACCAAAGTTAGCAAAAGCATGATGATAGCCACCAGTCAGGTTTAGTGCTTTGCCATGCTCTAACGCCAATGACGACGTGAGTACGGTACCAGCGGCCGCTGTTAGTGTGCGTTCAATCAGTTGTTTGGACCATGGAAAACCAATGCGTCGCATTGCCTTTTGATCAAGTTCACCCGAACACAGTTGCTTAATATACAGCGGGTCGTAGATACGTGATATGGCATTAATGTTTAGCTGTTCTGGCTCATAAAAACAGTCACTGGAAACGTTTTCTCGTAGCAACGCATCTTTAATGCCTTGATACTTTTGAATAGGGAAACGATGCCGAACGGGTAAGTCGAGTTGACTATAAATGGGATGAAAAACAAGATGCGGCATCAAGACTCCGTGCAAGTACAAAAAAACGATCAATATTTCAGCATAAACGAATAGACTACGCAATAAGTTTGCTTTTAATTTATCTGACTAAGGGGAAATACCAGAAAGTATTTTGGTAAAAACATGTACGTTAATATTGGTAGTCTTGGAACCATTGTACGAAGCTAGCGGCATTGACTGGGCGACAAATATGGTAACCCTGCGCCCACTCGCAACCATAGTCGATTAGTAGATTAAGCGATTCTTGGTTTTCAACGCCCTCTGCAACTATTTCCATATTAAATTGGTGACCTAGTTGAATCACGCTTTTAACGATATTTTGGTCCGAGGCGAGCTCATTTAATTTCAAAATAAAGCTTTTATCTATTTTTAAAATATCCGCAGGTAATCGGCTCAAATAAGACAAGGATGAATAGCCGGTGCCAAAGTCATCAATGGCAATTTTAAATCCGGCCTCGCGCATGAGAGCTAGCTGTTGAACTGCTTTACCTAAATCTTTAACAAGCTGGCCCTCTGTCATTTCAAACGATAAGACGCAGGTAGGCAGTTCATATGCGTGCAGCAGCGACATTATGTTTGGCAATAACTCAGGATTCATCACATCTTGGGCTGAAATATTAATCGCTACGTTTACTTCAATTCCTTGTGCCCTGAAGCTCTGGATATCGTGAATAGCTTGCTGATATACCCACGCTGTTACTTCACCGATGAACCCAGCATGTTCTGCCACCTCAATAAAGTCCTCCGGCGACACAAACCCAAGTTTGGCGTTATTCCATCTAATAAGCGCTTCAACAGAGCTTACTTTTTTATGTGTTAAGTCTAATTTGGGTTGATAAAACAGCGCCAATTCACCCTGAGTATTGGATAGTTCTTTTTTCAATTCAGTAATAATGGATAAGCGTCGTGTATATTTTTCTTCTAACTCAGCGCTGAAATGTAAAATAAACTGGCGAGTCATTTGAGCTTCATCAATCACGATATTCATACGTCTAAACAACTCACTTGGCGAGTGAGTCTCTAGTGGGCAATTGATAACGCCAATAGCAACCGTCATCGGAATGCTCAAATCACCACTAATCACATGGCCATCCAATCGGTTCTTTAATTGTATAAGCTCATCTTCAGTCAATATATGGTCTGGGATCCAGAGTAATTCGCCGCCGGTCAAACGTGCCGACAGTCCGCCTAAATTAATGACTCGTTGGGCTAATTCTTGCAGACAACGATCGCCATTGTGGTAACCAAAAGTATCATTAACGCCTCTAAATCCAAATATGTTGATACCAATGGCTTGGAAGCTCTCCTGGCGGTTAAATTTTTTGCTTAATAGTGTCTCTGCATGATTACGATTGTATAGCGTTGTTAGCACATCGTGTTGCGCCTGATAGATAACTTTGTGTTCCCTGTCTTTTACATTATCTTGCATGGTATCAAATGCGTGGGAAAGCATACTCAGTTCAGATGAATGCCAATCAACATCAATTTTTTCATCGTAGATACCGGCTGAAATGTTTTTTGCATGGATCGTCAATGACTGTATAGGTTTAACCAATTTTCTGGAAAACAATGCGCCTAAGAATATGGCCATAATTACAGCAATAATAGCAATTAGGCCAATGCTCGTTTGCAGTGAAATAAAGTCAGAAAAAACCGTTTTAATATCATTACTCAGCATAATGTCTATTTTTAAACGTTCTTTTTTTAGCAAGTTAAAAGAGGTTGAAATAAGTTTACTGTCTGAAGAATACGCTAAAAGTGGAAGGAACAATGCGTCAGTGTTTTCAATTTGAATATTCTGGCTGTATTGGTCTGGCTTTAATGTACTTATTTGGTATGCGTTATTGCCGTCGATATACACAATAACAGTGGTTTCAAGCTGCGTAATTTGCTTCAGTTGTTCGATAAGTGCTTGGTCAATCTCAAAGCCCATTAAAGCAACGGCAATTGAGCGCGGTGCTTTAACATTTGAAAACAGCACTTGATATAGTTTATCGTCCAGCGACAATATTGAGGTGGAGTTGCCATTTAATTGTGCTGAATCGATGAGTTCGGGGTAAATAAAAGGCGTTTGCGCGGTTATGAGTTCCGGCACACTGGTGATTGTAATCGCATCAAGTGAAAACAAGGCCATAAGATCGGCATTTATGCGCTCACCTTGATTTGAAAGGGCGCTGTCAATGGTTCGCTTATCTCTACTTGCAACCGCATCCTTAAAGCCAAAGTCGTTAGTCAATACGCTAACTGAACTGGTTAATTGTTCATGTCGATTTTGTAGGACTTGGGTCAGTACATTACGTGCAACGGCTAAGTCATTTTTCAGTCGAGACGCTGCTTGCTCACTAGTTGATTTCCAAACGAACAATACCAGTACAAGCGTCGTTAGAACGACGACCCCAATGATGAGATTGTTGATGCGTTGATTTAAAGATTGCTGCATTACTTAGTCACCAACTTTTTTCCTAAACCCAGTTTCAATTTCTGGCTTTTTGATATCCAAGCCAAATGGCAGCGTTGTGCGTTGGTTCTCAATATTGCTACGCAACGGCATTATTACTCGTTATGTTTGCATAGGCGATAGTTAAGAGTGCCAAAGATTGATCTTTAACCAAGATATAGGATACCAAATTGCTTAGCGAGTTTAGAGTAATGCATTATAACTAGGTATTAACGTACATACTCAATCGAAAGTAAAAAGGCAATTGTGTGAATATGTTGGTGTTCAATTACGTCTATGCAGACGGTTAATTAACCGCCCCAGCCAAATGATTATTACTCCTTTAGGGCAAGACTTATTCAACCGATACTCTGGATCTCGTCTGAATGAATAGTGTCGATCGTGCTACTAATTGCATCACTCACATCGACAACTTCTTGCTTACCATCAACAGTCATATCGATGCTGTAGTCATTAGTTTCTTTAATTTGATGAGCTAGGCGCGCAAGTTTTTGTAACGGTAATAGCATTTTACTGTTAAGCCATAACAAATAGTCATTTGGAAACGTTTTCTCACCAATAGATTTGAAAGAAATCAGTGTGCCATGTTATTGGACAAAGCATTGAGGTTATCGGTTACCGCTTCGCTGTAGATGTCTTGATATGAAAGGGTATAGATAAACAACAAAATTGCTCGTTTAAAGGTTAATTCGGCGTAATAAATGACTAACCGTCGCATATAGTTAATAATAGCCAAAGTGATAATTAAACAAATCAAAGAACTCAATCATACTTGCATCGCATCATTGGGGTTGCCTACAAATGAAGTCAGTAAAGGATAAAAAATGAGTATTGAACTTAGGTCAAATCAACAAGTTGAACTATCAGGAACATGCAAAGTTGAAGATATGGTATTGCATTCCTTGTCACCTAAGTATCGCAGTTTGAATATTATTATATCCTTAGTTATTGGCTTTGTAATGGTGGCAATTATTCTATTGTTGGCAATTCAGCCGTTGTTTTCAATGCCACAAAAATATCTCGATTACTACTATATTGCGGTTATGGCCATTACATTTTTAACGCTGTGGTCTGTTTTACATAGCTACTTCGCTGACCCCAAAAAGAAGTATGCGATCCGCGAGTTTGATGTGCATTTTCAATCGGGCTTACTCTTTTCTAGCACTGTTAGTCAGCCAATTATGCGTATTCAACACATTGAAATTGAACGCGGCCCCATAGAGCGCAGTGCTGGTTTAGCTACTTTGCAAGTATACAGTGCAGGTGGCGCTAATCATGCGTTTGAAATCCCTGGCCTGGTTTATGAAAAAGCGATTGAGCTGCGTCAATTTATTTTGAACCACAAGGATGTTAGTCAAAATGGATAATAGTGACTTTTCTCAGAATAATGAGGATAGCCAGCAAGTTGCTGAACTTCAAAACGGAGAATGGAACAAACTGTCTCCTATCAGCATTGTTTACTTTGCTGTGCGCTCGATTTTTGATTTTGCGACCACGTTTTTTTACTTAATACCCGTTCTAGCCATCAACTTTAATAAGATAAAAGAACAACCGCTTATCATTGTTGTTGTGGCGGCTTGTATTTTAATCATATTCATTGTGATGGGGGTGCTTAACTACTGGTTTTATCGATTTAGAGTAGGTAGTGACAGAATAGAAATCAAACAAGGGATTTTTAAGAAGTCGCATATTGATTTGCCCTTTGCTCGAATTCAGAATGTTAAGTTGTCGCAACCGCTTTATTACCGCATCAATGATTATTCTTGCATCGAGCTAGATACCGCAGGTAGTGCAAAACAAGAAGCTAAAATTGTGGCGCTAAAAACTGATTTAGCGAAACAATTTCGTATAAAGATTCTAGAGACAGCGACTGAATCAAAAAGTGATGCTTTTTCTTCCATTGCTTCTGCTGACGCCGGCGCTGCTTCAAACGAAGTGATTTTGAACCACCGTAGTATGCGTGATTTAGTTATTCACGGCTTAACGAATAATCGTATCTGGATTTTTTTGGGTGCCCTAGCACCATTTTATGGTTCTATATCGGACTTTTTGTCTCAATTTTTTGAATCGATAGGTTTTGATGCTGAGGCGTATTTTAGTATAGAAACCCAAGCTTGGTGGGAGTTCGGCTTGCATGTTTTGTCGGTTGCTATGCTAATCATGCTAGTCGTCGTTTCGTTTTCAGTTGTAGGCGCTATTTTGATGTTTTACAAATACACATTGAGTAAAACTAAGGATCGCTATATTCGTCGCTCAGGTTTGCTAACTAAGCATGAAGTGAGTATGAAGCTTAGCCGTATTCAAATAATGGTGCAAGCACAAGACTGGCTTGATGTATTACTTGGTAGAGTTAACCTGTCCTTCGAACAGAATACTTCTGGCGTAGCTAATGCGAATAAGTCAGATGGGCAAATGTCGAATAAGCTGCTTGTTCCATCTGTCACCATCCCCGAGTCCTTGGCTTTAATGAAAAACGCGATGCCCTCCCAAACCCTAGCTGAACAGGTATTTAAGCCAATTTCTAAACGTTATATATTGCGTGGATTGTTATTGATTGCGCTGCCAGTCGGCGGATTACTTTTTACCGCGATATTTAGAAACGATCTTTATGTTGCTGCGAGTGTGGCTTGTTCTGCATTTGTATTCATCGGCGCCATATTGGTCATACGATGGAAGCGTTGGGGGTACAGTTATGACAAAGAATATTTTTACATTAGGAGGGGGCTTTTTGGTGTTAATTATTATTGCTTTCCAATGTATAAAGTACAGCAAGCTCAATTTAAACAAAGTATATTCATTCGTCCCTATCAATTGGCAAGCTTAAAAGTCGTGTTGGCTTCAGGTGCAAAGCTGGTTCCCTATATGCCGGCATCAGACGTTAAGAACATAATAAATTGCATTCTAGATCAACTCGTCATCGACAAGCGTTCTTGGATGTGAACGCTGTCTAAACGCGTAAATCACTGACTACTAAATCGAGTAATTGCCTGAGTTTAACTGCCTGTTCGCTGTCGATACTTTCAAACTTGTAGCCGATCTCATTTGGAATGTTGACCGCTTCCAGCTTTAAGGCTTGTCCCTGTTTTGTCAGTTGCACAAGCCGTTTACGCTTATCTTTCTCGTCCTTAATTATTTCTAATAAGCGTTTGTCGGCCATTTTCTTCAAAATTTGAGTCATAGCACCGCCATCAATGGCCGTTTTTTCGAGCAGTTCTGCAATCGTGATTTTGTCTTGCTCCCACAGTGCCATCATCACGATATATTGTGTATAGGTTATATTGAGACCATTCAGTGGCTCTCGATAGGCACGAACAATACTGTTTGACGCCATATACAAACGGTGACAAAGCTGATTTTTGAGTTTTAATTGATTAAACGACATAACTTACTCCTTGACGCGACATATTAATTTGCATGCAAAGTATTTGCAATCAGTATTTTTTTCCTATATTATTTTGCGTACAAACTAAATAATAACTAATTTGGAATTTTATATGAATGTATTACAAAACGTAGCGTACACAGCGAAAGCAACCGCAACTGGCGGTCGTCAAGGCACAGCAAAGTCTGATGATGGCCGTTTAGACCTGACATTATCAACTCCACAGGGCTTGGGCGGCGACGACGGTCAGGGTACTAATCCTGAGCAATTATTCGCAGCAGGCTATGCGGCTTGTTTTATTGGCGCACTCAAGGTTGTTGCGGGGCAAGAAAAACGCAGTTTACCTAGCGATACCCACATTGATTCAGAAGTGTCTATTGGTGCCATCGAAGGTGGTTTTGGTATTGCGGTTAAGCTAGCTGTGTCATTAGGTGATATGGACAAAGACGAGGCAATGGCAATGGTAGAAAAAGCTCACCAAGTATGCCCTTACTCAAATGCGACTCGTGGCAACATTGAAGTGACTTTGTCGGTAATTTAATACGCTAGGTTATATCGATAATAAAGCACGCATTCTGGATACAGGCTGCGTGCTTTTTTTTACAGAGTCTGAGGTTCGTCATGGCAACATGCCACTGTTGTTAAATGTGCTGAAAAGCACAAAATGGCTTTGACACAGTTGAATATAAAATGGGATGATCTAGCCCAATACTTGCAGTGAGCTTAAGTGCAAAGTAAAATGCACCACAAGGGACCAGCAGCGAAGAGTAAGTCCTATGTGCGGCTGTGTAATGACCTACAATTAGTGAGTAGAGCACGTAAATGTGAAGAAGCTTAGCTTCAAAAAAATGCCTTTAGGTTTACTCACTTTCAACCTAACCCAACAGTAATAAATAAACCAATCGACATGGATATTTGTAAAAAATGCTAGATAAAAAGTACTACAACCTGAATGAACTGGACACGCTATTTCAAATATCAATTGCGGACATTAGTTACGCAGTTGAAAAAAAAGACCTAGGGTTGGTCTTTTACAGGCAAGCAACCAAGTACCTAATAGGGTCACTTTCAAATAGAAAGTTTGTGTCTATTGGCTCTGCCACTTATGAAGGGTTAATAAAACTTGATAAAAAGACCTCACTAGAGGTCATTAAGCAAAAAAGCATCACTGTAGATAGAGCGCTGTTGTTGCAGATGGAAAATATTAAGGATTGGAGCGGTGATTATCCATTTAACTGCGAGCTTCCGAGCTCTCGCTTAAATGCGTGGGCACCCGAGGAACCACATATTCTTGGAGGAGATAAAATTCTCGCCTTCCCATATCCAAAAGAAAAGGAAAATCCGTTTAAAAGCACGACTGAGTCTTCAGCGTCTGTGACCGATGCAATAGATGACTCAAATAAGCAGACCGACAGTGCTGATAAAAACAGTAAGCAGCAAGCTGATTTTATCCTAGACTTTCCTAAGATTGAATTAGCGCTAAAGGACGCTTGTATTTTGTCTTCAAAATTAATTGAGTTGTTTCCATCAAAAGTGAGTGGCACTTAGGATTATAGTAAGCTTCGATTTTGTCTATTCATAAATGAGACTGTTTGAGCAAATTAGGGTAGGCGAGGTGGAGACTAAAAGTGTCTAGCAAGTTTACGGGTTATTTTGGTCAAGAAGTGAGAAATCAAATTAAATAGGAATAGTATGGAATTGTTGATTATGTTGAGTGGCCTAATAGTCTCAATTATTATTGCTTTACTGGTGAAGAAAACCCTTTCGTTCATCTTTAAAGGTTCAGAAGATAAAATGATAAGTCAGATTAAGAAAGAAGTTAAACAGTGGGATATTTTCGCGAGTGCCTTAATTGACGACATAGAGCCACTTTGTTATACGCAATGCAAAGTAATGTTTTCTGGCGGTCGGTTTTCAACCATAAAGAGTCCCTCAGGCTCTAATTCAAGTTCTTATCAAATTGAATATTGGGAAGTAAAAACTAGTGATAAGTTGGATGCACTGTATGTCGCAAAAGCGATTCATGATTGGGCACAAAATAGACCTAGCGTTAATAAATAAACAAAAAATCGTCTTCACCTAGCAACCAGCGAAATCGATCCCTGTTGCATCCAACAGCGATGTGTTTTATTCTTTCTGTTCATTTTTTCATCTTTCACCATTGGTGGATCATAAGGTGCAAATGATGAATGGCGCCAGCTTAGCTTGTATAATTATATGCTAGTCCATGCCTTGATATTATGTAGTAGTTGGCTCACCCATAGCCAACTTTCGTCAACTCGACAGGATGTGTTTCGACAAGGACTTGTTTCGGGAAATCGTGTCATTTATTAGATAAGAGTATTTTATGCGACTATTGTTTAGCCTCTATTTTTTACTATCATTTTCTGTGTTTGCCACTGAGCCCAAAGTTCCTTTAGAAGCCTATGGCGGGATCCCTAATAAAAGCATGTTCACTATTTCCAATGACGGTACGCGTATTGCTTATCGTGAGGTCGTAAATAATACCGACATAATGACTATTATGGACATTGTTAATGGTGGCGTTGTAGGTCGAGTTGATATTGGTAGCGTGCGCCCCGACAGTGCCTATTTTGTCGATAACGATACGCTTATTCTGGTAGTCGTGGATGGTCACAGACGCTTTGCAGGTTACCGAGGGCGCCACGATGTAAGCGCTGCCTATGCATTTAATATAAAAGACAATAACTTGCATCAAATGCTGCAACCCGGTTATGGCATTTTTCCGGGGCAAAGCAATATAGGACGAATTGTAGGCGTATCCAAAGATAAAAAGTATGCTTACATGCCCGCTTATAAAAACCTTGGCTCGTTCGACTTGTATAAAGTCACCTTAGGCAAAAAGCGTAAACCACGTGTTGTATCGCGTGGGAAAAAAGACACTATCGACTTCTTTATAGGTAACAACGACGAGGTCGTTGCCCGCGAACGTTACAACAACGAGACCAATTTACACCTGATTGAATCCAGAATTGATGATCAATGGGTAACTGTGTTCAGTGAAACGACACCGATCATTAACGTCGGTTTTAACGGCATAACGCCTGATATGAAACATCTTGTTATGCGGGCTAATAATGACAACACAAACCGAAAGGCTTATTACACATTGGCATTAAGTGATGGCAAAATAGAAGGCCCTATTTTTGAGCGTGCAGACAAAGACGCAGAGTCATTGATAACGGATATTAATCGAGTAGTCCATGGCGTGACTTATTCTGGTTTTACGCCCACGTATGAATTTTTCGACAAAACACTAAATGCGAAAATGCGTGGTATTGAAAAAGCCATGCCAAACAATACCTTTCGACTTACAGACTTCTCTGACAACTTATCAAATATGATTTTTTTAATGGAAGGCGAAATGTCAGCCGGAAACTACATACTATACACGCGAGGTGAACTCAGCATGCTCGCTAGCGCGCGCCCCGATATACCAGCAGAAAGTGTTCATAATGTCACTGAATATAGTTATAACGCGAGAGATGAACTGGCTATTCCGTCGTTATTGACCCTTCCTAATCATAAAGAAGCAAAAGCCTTGCCTGCGATCATGCTGCCGCACGGTGGCCCAGAATCTTATGACAGAAATAGCTTTGATTGGTTAGCGCAATATTTTGCCAACCAAGGCTATGCTGTTATTCAGCCGCAGTATAGAGGATCAAGTGGCTTTGGTGCTGAACACTTATTGGCAGGGCGAGGAGAATGGGGTCGCAAAATGCAAGACGATTTAACCGATGCGGTAGCTGACCTTGCCACAAAAGGCATTATCGACAAAGATAGAGTATGTATTGTTGGCGCCAGCTATGGTGGCTACGCAGCTCTCGCTGGTGCTGCTTTCACGCCTGATGTATATCGCTGCATTGTAGCGATTAATGGCGTATCCGATATTGAAGTTATGCTCAAAAGAGAACGCCGAGAGGCGGGAGATGATCACTGGGTGGTTTCATATTGGGAAGAAGTCATTGCACAAGGCGATGTCGAAAAATCTCTTCTTAAGGCAATATCGCCTATTAATCATGTGCAGCACATTACCAGTCCCATCCTTCTTATTCACGGCGAAAACGATAAAGTCGTTAACATCGAACAATCTGAGGATATGTTTGAGGCTTTAAAAGATGCCAATAAACCGGTGCAGTTTATAGAGCTTGACAAAGGCGACCATTATCTAAGTAACAACAACAATCGACTGCAAACTTTAGGTGCTATAGAGCAGTTTTTGAAAATTAATCTGCCGGCTGAGAACGGAGTTCCTTAGCCAGGCTGTTAGTTTGCGAAAACGCCACACCAACACCAGTTGTCGTGCCTGAACCATCAACCCTAGCAATGTTTGTATTGGGTGCACTTGGCCTCGCATCGCGCAGATTCAAAATGTAAAGAAACACGACTTACGAGCTACGCACCTGTTTTATAACAGGTGCTTTTTTTTGCTTATAAAGCAGTGATAGCAAGGGAATGTGGTTTAACATTATTTAGAGTCTGTGGAAGACTTAGCCGATGACATTATTGTTCTTGATAGCGGCAAGTACCGATGGCACATTAGAGATCGTTCGCCGTTACACAGTACCGGTATTTGAAACAGATCGGCCGGGTTATAGTCCATACTTTACTCGCTTGTGCTAAGCAGCGGGTGTCTTGTGTCTGCTATGCGCCAGTACCAGCAATACCAAACCAATCACCGCCACGACAGCGCCAATGGGTTTACCAAAGTCAGACGACAAATGAAAGCCAATGGCCGCAGTCATAATATATGAAACCGTCACAGCGGTAGCGATCACGGCCGGAATACTGGCAATCCAATGAAAGGTACCCCGGTCAAATAGGTATTTAGTGGCTAGCCACAATACGCTAGTAGATAACAACATATTAGAAAAGGCGAAATAACGCCAAATCACGGTGAAATCCAGCTTAGTCATAAAATAAGCAATGGTAAGAATGGGCACGGCTAACAACATACGGTTACGTAAACTTTGCGGAATATTAAACGCATCAACCATCGTTAAACGCAGTGAACGAAAAGCCGTATCGCCAGATGTGATGGGGAACACAGCAACAGCAATAATCGCCATAATGCCGCCAAATACACCGAGGTAACTGTTGGCAATATGGTTAACCACTAACCCTGGCCCGCCTGCATCGAGCATGATTTTAAGTTCAGCATAGCCATCAGGGAAAGCAGCAATGCCCGCCAAGGCCCAAACACAAGCCACTGCACCTTCACATACCATGGCGCCGTAATACACCGGGCGCACATATTTTTCGTTTGTTAGGCACCGGGCAATGATTGGCGCTTGGGTGGAGTGAAAACCACTGATGGCCCCGCATGTAATCGTGATAAATAGCAACGGCCAAATAGGTAACCCATCCGGATTCGGTTCTAGAAAATCATGAGCATGATCGGCAGTAAAATAAGCTAAAAAATCCCCAGTAACGGGTAAATGTGGCGCGTTGATCAGCAGAGATATGGCGATAAGAGAGGTCATTACTATCATCAAACCACCAAAGATTGGGTAAAATTTAGTGATGATTTTATCTATGGGTAATAAAGTGGCTAAAAAGTAATAACCCAAAATCACTAATACCCAAAAGGTATTATTAGCCAAAAAAGTGTCTTTAAAATAATCCAGGTTACTCAACAAACCGGCAGGGCTCATGATAAACACCACCCCAACAAAAAACAGCAACATGGCGGTAAATATCAACATAAAAGCTTTGAACACTACGTTGTAATAATGCCCAGCGATTTCGGGTAGGCTTTTACCGTCCTCTTTGACGCTCATTACACCAGAGAAATAATCGTGAACGGCGCCGCCTAAAACGTTGCCTAGCACGATCCATACTAAGGCAATGGGGCCATAAAGTGCGCCTAAAATAGGCCCAAAAATAGGCCCAACACCAGCAATATTTAAAAACTGAATTAAAAAAGCTTTAACCGGATGAATAGCCACATAGTCGACGCCTTCGCTGAAGCGAGTTTGCGGGGTGGCGGCAGTGGTGTCGATCCCAGCTTGTTTTTCAACAAATGGGCTATAAAACTTATAGCCTAGGATCAATATAGTGATACAGATAAAAAAGATGATCATAACAACGCGTATCTCTGTTCAGAGTAATTTAAAAAGGAGCGCGACAAAAGCACTCCACCATTCCATCCATGAATATGTTTAATAGATTAACAGAACGTTAATTTACGGCACAGATAGTAACAAACTAGGCCACAACAAAAAATGCATAACACGGATTATTACTCTCGACTAATTGCAGAAAAAGTAACTAATGAGGATTTATGCACAACAATTGCTCATTGATAAAACAAGTACTGTTTTTATATACAAATTTGCATGTTATTCAGGGCCTATATATCGGTCAAGCTCTCTGGCCTTTAGATAACCGTGAGCTTGCTCTTTCTCAAGGTTATGCTCATCTGTTGGTGATACTCGTTTTTTATATGTAAAGTCGATTATGTTCGTGACTATCATTAGACCTGCAGTTTGTGTGCGAGTGTATTAATGTGTGAAACTGAAACGTCTTGCACACTGCGATTTATCCAACCTAGACTGTCTCAAAACTTCGTAAAGTTTGGAACTGAGAAAATCCAAAGCCCAATTATTATAATAATTCGATAAATTAATGTTTGGAACTTAGAGCTTATGGATAAGCGAACTAGCCGGAATGGAAGAAAGCGGACAGTAAGCGCTTTTTATTGAATTACTGCGCAATGCCATTTGCCAACGTCGCAAGATGATCTGATGACGGTCTCAAATGGGCAGTTAAGCGACATTGAGTTTATACAAACTACTTCCGTTTTGAGCGAATTATATTTGTACGATTGAATAAAATGTTACTGGAACGTGATCTCTTATAGGAGCCGTTGACTGATTTTGGTTAAAGACAAAAAATGCCTGATTGCTGACATAAGCTTTTGTTATTTTCAGCGCCTATGTTCGACTATGAAAAACCTGCGGCGAAGTTAAATTAAATTAGACTGACAGGCAGTTCCGAGAGAATTGCCGTCATTCGGCTAGATTAGCTTTACCAAACGAAAGCGCGATTGAAGTGGATGTTCGAAACATGAAGATATCAATAATTAAAAGTGCTAACTCTAACACTTAAAAATCTATTAATTTCTAACTTGAATTTTCATTATTACTACATTCTCTTCATCTTCTTCTGTCACCATTGGCACTTCATATATTCAAACGAAGCGGGCTCGTCATCATATTTGTTTGGTGTATATAACTAAGTAATAAAGTGACGTGTGAATATCCAGACAAAATTATTTACAGGAGTAAAAATATGAAATATAGCCACCTACTTATCATCTTCAATATCGCTCTTTAAACCTTGTCGCAGAAATTACTTCTATAAGTGAACTTGTCAACACTGTCCATTTGCTTTATCTTTATCCAATATTCCGTCGGGGTGCTTAAGTTTTATTTCTTAGGCTGAGAGATGCATGGCATTAACCCGGTGAACCTGATCCAATTAGCATTGGCGTAGGGAACGGAAGCAATCTAGTGCCACTGTGTGTATTATTTTTGCCTCTATTCTTTGCCATGTGCGTAACTTTGGTAACAAATAGTGGCTATGCAGTTCAATCATTCTACTCCTATCGCATTAACTATTGCTGGCTCAGACAGTAGTGGTGGGGCGGGTATTCAAGCTGATTTAAAAACCTTTTCTGCTAACGATGTGTATGGTGCAAGTGTAATCACAGCGGTTACTGCACAAAATACGCTTTGTGTCAGCGCAGTTCATCCTATTCCCATTAGCATTGTAGTGGCTCAAATATCATCTGTGTTGAACGACCTTGATGTGCAAGCGATTAAAATTGGTATGTTGTTTTCACCCGCTTTAGTAAAAGCTGTTGCAGAATCAATCAAAGATTTTAAAGGTATTGTTGTACTGGACCCAGTAATGATTGCTAAATCGGGAGATATATTGCTACAACAAAGTGCCGTTGATGCGTTGTTGTCAGAGTTGATCCCTTACGTAGATTTGTTAACTCCCAATTATCCAGAAGCTGAGGTTTTACTTGGCTTGCAGACAAACACTATTGAAGATAAAAAGCCTAGCTTGCAAGAGTATGCAAAAGCTATGCTTTCACTAGGTCCCAAGCATGTTTTGTTAAAAGGCGGACATGGTAACAAAGATGTTTGTAGCGATATTTTAGTCGGGCAGAATCTAAACACGTCTATTTTTGAAGCCCCTCGAATAGCCACTAAAAATACCCACGGCACCGGTTGTACTTACTCGTCTAGTATTACTGCGCACTTGGCTAAAGGCTACACAATGGAAAAGGCTGTCGAGATGTCTCATACCTACTTACACCAAGCCATTATGAATGCAGACACTCTGCAAGTCGGTAAAGGTCATGGTCCAGTGCATCACTTCTATAAAAGTTGGCACACAAAATGAGCAAAAACGCATCCACACAAAATAAAGTAATAGTTGTAGGCGCAGGCGTTGCAGGTTTATGTGTAGCAAGTGAATTATTGGACAACGGCTTTATTACGACTGTGATTGACCGCCAATCTAAACCTGGCCCAAAATCATGTTCTTGGTGGGCTGGAGGAATGCTCGCGCCATTTTGTGAATCAGAAAGTGCAGAACCGTCTGTGCTCAAATTTGGTCAGTTTGCAGCCACGTGGTGGCAGGAAAAAACCGGGCTAGTCAGACAAAACGGGTCTTTGGTAATAGCAAACAATAGAGATCATGCTGATTTACAGCGTTTCGCTAAGCTCACACAAAATCATGTTAGCTTAAATCAACAACAAGTTTCTGCATTGGAGCCAGATCTCGATGGACGCTTTGTTAGAGGTTTATATTATCAAAGTGAAGCGCACCTTTCGCCACGGGATGCTTTAAACAAACTGCGCGAAAACTTGTTGATTAGAGGAGCGAAATTTCTTACCCAACAGGTTGATCCTCAAGAGCTTGGTAAACAGCATTTGGTTATCGATTGTCGAGGAATAAAGGCAAAATCCAGCACAAAGGGTTTGCGCGGTGTAAAGGGAGAAATGCTTATATTGCGTTGCCCCGATATTAACTTGCAGCGACCTATTCGCTTGCTCCACCCTCGAATTCCTTTGTACATTGTACCTCGTGGAAACAACGTATATATGATTGGCGCCACAATGATAGAAAGCGGCGCAAGAAAATATGCTACGGCGCGTTCGGTGATGGAGTTATTGAGCGCCGCTTATGCGGTAAGTCCATCTTTTGGTGAAGCAGAAATTTTAGAAATCGGTGTTGATAGTCGGCCCGCATTTAGTGACAACCTGCCAAAGGTGCGTCATCAGGGCAACGTAATCACGGCTAATGGTTTATATAGGCATGGTTTTTTACTCGCCCCAACGCTAGCCAAAATGGTAACTCAATACCTTGTTGATGAAGTTGAACCCGAGTGGTTTGAATCCTCATTGTCCAACTAAAAGGTAACTTATATGAAACAAATACACGTTAATAGTGAGCAGGTGAATTGTGAGTCACTTAATTTGGCCGAGCTATTAAATGAACTCGGTTATGCCGGTGCAATCGTCGCTACAGCCGTTAATGGACAGTTCGTAGCGCAAACAAATCGTCAACAGCTCGTCATTAAAACGGGTGACCAAGTTGAAGTATTAGCGCCCATGCAAGGAGGTTAATATGCGAAATTTCTATGGCGTCGAACTCGATACCCCTTTTATGTTAGGAACTGCGCAATATCCTTCGCCTCAAATTTTGACAGATGCATTTACACGCAGCCGAGCAAGTGTGGCGACAGTATCGTTAAGAAGAGAAGCCAGCAGCGATAAGGCAGGGCAATATTTTTGGCAACTTATTCAAAATTTAAACGTCAAGGTGCTACCCAATACAGCGGGCTGCCACAGTGTTAAAGAAGCGGTAACTACCGCTCATATGGCAAGAGAGATATTTTCAACAAACTGGATAAAATTAGAAGTGATTGGCGAGGAGGATACGCTGCACCCCGACGTTTTCGCTTTAGTCGAGGCGACTCGCATTTTAATTGAAGACGGTTTCGATGTGTTTCCCTATACCACTGAAGATTTGGTTGTTGCCGATCGTTTAGTGAACTTGGGTTGCAAAGTATTGATGCCATGGGGTGCGCCTATTGGATCGGGAATGGGGCTTAATAACGTATTTGGTTTAAGAGCGTTGCGGGCGCACTTTCCTGATATAGCAATGGTTATCGATGCAGGAATAGGCTTACCTAGTCAAGCAACGCAAGCGATGGAACTAGGAATGGACGCCATTTTACTTAATACCGCTGTGGCTAAAGCAGGAGACCCCGCCCAAATGGCAGAAGCTTTTGCATGTGCAATTTATGCAGGTCAACTCGCCGAAGCTGCTTGCCCTATGTTACCCAGAGATATGGCTAGCCCGTCTACCCCAGTGTTAGGTAAGGGCTTTTTGGAATGAATTATTAATGTCAGATTTAAGCCGATTTTATCCAATTTTTGATAATAGTGACTGGTTAGAGCGTTTAGTACCATTGGGTATCAAAATGGTTCAACTGCGCATAAAAGATAAGAGTCAAGAATATATTCGTGCAGAAATATTAAAGGCACAAAAAGTATGTGAGAAATATGACTGCACATTAATCATTAACGACTATTGGCAACTCGCAATCGAACTAGATTGCAAATGGGTACACCTTGGTCAGGAGGATTTGGACATCGCTAATATTGATGTTATTAAAAATGCAGGTATGAAATTAGGTGTGTCTACACATGACAAAGAAGAGTTACAAAGAGCGGTACAACTCAAACCCGATTACATTGCATTAGGTCCTGTTTACCCCACTATTTTAAAAAAGATGAAATGGTATCAACAAGGTTTAGGTAGAGTAACTGAGTGGAAAAGCACGCTTGGCAACATCCCTTTAGTGGCCATTGGTGGGATGTCTGTACAAAGAGCGGACGGGGCATTTACAGCGGGTGCCGATATTGTTGCAGCAGTTACCGATGTTACTTTGCATCCTGACCCTGAACAACGAATTGCAGAGTGGATTGCAGCATGTCATCAAGATCCCAAAAAGATATGAGCACTAATCGTTATGAGCGTCAGCAGTGTTTGCCCGAGATAGGGGTACACGGACAGCAAGTATTTCGCACGACTAAAGTACTCGTGGTTGGTGCGGGTGGCTTGGGCAATGGCGTATTACCTTACTTAGTCGGAGCTGGACTTAAACATATCGTACTAGTTGACCCCGATGTAGTGTCGCTTTCTAATCTTCATCGGCAAGTTTTGTATAAAGAGTCGGATGTTGGCTTCACCAAAGTAGAATGCGCAAAACGCGAGTTAAACGCACTTAACCATGAATGCTATATTGAGACACACTTCAAACGCTTAACATCCGCTAATGTAGCCCAATTATGCGACGGTATCGATTTAGTGCTTGATTGTGCCGATAATTTTGCAGTGAGCTATGTATTGTCAGACTATTGTTTAGCCCATAACGTGAGCTTGGTGTCTGCTTCGGTGCTGGGTTTTGAGGGGTATGTAGGCGGTTTCTGTGGTGGTAAGCCATCGTTAAGGGCGTTATTTCCTGAGTTACCACAACGCGCTCAAAACTGTTCTTCAGCGGGGATTATGGGCCCTGTAGTTGGCATGTTAGCAAGCGTCCAAGCGCAATACGCCCTCAATATATTACTTAAACTGACACCATCTCCACTAGGCCAGTTATACTCAATTGACTTACGCTTGTTAAAACACCGTAGCTTTCGTTTTGATGATGCTCAAGAGCCACCTATCGATAAGTGTCTGTCTTTTATTGATGTATCAGCAATATGTAGGGATGACTGGGTGCTCGACTTACGTAGTTTGGCGACAACCAATAGTGATGACGCAAATGCCGCTACTTCTATACGCAACAAGGCCGTTCATCATTTAAGTATTGATGAATTTTGTAAGATCAGACCGACTCCAAAAAACCAACAAAATGCAGTAATTGTTTGCAAAACCGGGTTAACAGCATGGCGCGCTGCTCGGCTCTTGCAACAATATTGGAGTGGTGATATTCGCCTAATTGCATTGGGCGAAGACCCTCTTTAATGACACCTACAAATACGTAATTAAGATTTACCTTAACTTATACTGAGTGACTAAAATATGAAAAATTCAACACCAGATTTTATACCAAACTATGGCAAAACGTTTAGTTTAATGAGAGCGGGATGTTCCAAGCAATGGGGCCAATATATTAATCATGATTTTGTTAAAGGCTTAGCAGACGGGTCGTTGCCTCATAAGGCCTATTTGCATTATATGGTTCAAGATTATATGTATCTTGTGCATTATGCTCGTGCATGGGCGCTAGGTGTCGTTAAAAGCGAGTCAACAGAAGAAATGCGATTGTGTGCGTCCACGGTCGACTCGTTAATTAATCATGAATTTTCGTTACATATACAAACTTGTGCAGCGAATGGCATTGATGAGCAAAGCTTATTTAATGCAAAAGAAGAACTAGAAACCATTGCATACACACGTTACGTGCTTGATTCTGGACTTCAAGGTGATTTTCTTGATTTAATTTTGGCTTTAGCCCCTTGTGCATTTGGCTATGGCGAAATTGGATTGAAATTACAAAAACACTTGGGCGATGATCACCCTTACGAAAAATGGATCAGTACTTACTGTGGTACTAAATTTCAAGATGTATGTGTAGAAGTTGGAAAGCTGGTTGATTTAGCCGTGGCAACTAGAGTAGGGCAAGATCCTCAAAATAGTCCTCGTTGGAATAAGATGCAGGCCCGCTTCACAAAAGCTGTCGAACTCGAAGCCGAGTTCTGGGGAATGGGCCTTAAAGTATTAAATTGAGCCGATTTAGCACACCACAACGACCTATCCAAAACCAGAGGACTTTATGCAAAACACAATATCTTCAAACCACGCTATACTTTTTTTATCGTTATTTGCGTTGAGCTTTGCGATACTTGGTTTATGGTTGTCACGTGCCCAACCCAAAAACCTCGAAACATTTATTGTGGCACGCAATACTCAAAGTAGTCATGCCACTTGGCTTACGCTTGTTGCGACAACAATGGGGACATGGGTCCTATTTGGGCCTGCAGAATCCGCAGTGTGGGGCGGTATTGGTGCTATATTAGGCTACGCACTTGGGGTATTAATTCCATCGCTTGTATTGATACCTTTGGGAATTCGAATACGTAAAATTATGCCCAATGGACATACTCTTACAGAGTTTGTGTACGCGCGCTACGGTAAAACGATGTACGTGTTCGTTGTTAGCATTATGGTGTTTTATTTGTTTATTGGTTTAACCGCAGGCATGACCGGTATTGCACAGTTGGTCAATCTGGTTTCTTCCGTACCATTATGGATAACAGCAAGCATTGTTATGCTCTGCACGCTCACCTACACATTGTACGGAGGATTAAATGTTTCTATTTTGACCGACCGTCTGCAAATGATATTTATTCTGCCTTTTATTGCGTTAATAATCATACTTGCGTGGCAAGGAATAGGTGGAATGGAGCCTGTAATTAGTGGCTTAAAAGAAAATGCACCTCACCTTATTAATCCATTCGATAGTCAAGGTATCAAAACTGGTGTCACGTTTTTCTTAGCGGTAGCGTTAACAGGTTTGTTTTACCAAGGTACGTGGCAACGTATATTTGCTGCCAAAAACGATCGAGTAGTACGTAATGGTTTTATAATAAGCGCTTTAGTTAGTTTTCCAATTATATTTTGCTTGGGCTTATTCGGCTTAGCATTTGTGGGATTGTCGCTGCCCGGAGAAATTTCTACCGCCTTATTTAGTGTGCTGTTGGGCAACGCTTCATATTGGTTCTTAGTAGCCATGATTTTTTTCGGCTTAGCGTTGGTGATGAGTAGCGCAGATTCTACAATTAGTGCACTAAACAGCATGTTTATTGTTGATTTAAAACACGCTTTACCGAATATAAGTAACCATAAATTAATGCGTATATCGCTAGGGTTAATTGTGTTTATAAGTCTTATTGCCTTGCTTGTCGCATCACAAGGATACAGTATTTTGTATTTGTTTTTATTGGCCGACTTATTATGTTGTGCGGCTGCGTTTCCGGTTTTTATTGGATTTTACAATGCTAATTATAAAAATTATCAAGCCATTTTAAGTTTGGTCTCAGGGCTTGTAGCGGGTGCATATTATTTTCCAGCGCCAGGCGAAGCAGCCGACTATTTATTCGAATCATTTTTGTGGGCATCATTAACGCCGGTCATCGTTTCCCTTGTGCTAATGTTATTACCAAGCCGGACAGCCTTTAATTTTTCACAAATTAAAAATAAAGTACTAAGCTTTAGATAAGTGGAGGCAAATGATTACGTTTCGTAACTTGCTTAACAGCATCCATGTTCTCACATGACTATCTGTTACGGATCTCCTCTTAAGCGACTGACAGACTAAAGCTTGGGAGACAAGAATGGGACAACAAGGATGCTGAATTGATACTGTTGCATGATGAAGCTGATGGCCTCGTGAAGATGCTAACTGATAATGACGCCAATGGCTCAAAAAAACAACTTCTAGATACACCAGCATTATTACGATGGAAAATATAGGCAGTGATTGTTATGCTCCAGACGTTCTCAAAAAAATCCGCACGTTCTTTACGGGTATTTGTACGTTCCTGCTCTTCCGTTAAATCTGTAGACATTTTTCAATTTAAAGGTGTTGTAGTCAATTTAAATCATAAGTTTTCTAATAATCTACTTTTAAAGGTTGTTAACCAACATCAAATACGCCAGCTATGTCGCACCATCTGTCATTATGAGTAGTTTTTCGACTGACCGCTTTGGTTGCTTACAAGAGCGTAAAAACTAGTTTTCTTGAGCCAGAGCCACGACCACCGATTGCACATATTCCCCGCGAACATTTGAACGACTTATGACCCCTTTTGCCGTAGAGCCGACCGACAGAGATATATCGCAATAAGCAAAAAGCGGGAATGATCAGAACAAATAGTGTTTATCGAATTTGCTGAGGGCTGATCTTCCCCTAAATCTGTAGACATTTTTTACTTAGAAAGCGAAGTAAGGTAAAAAGTGTTATGAATAAAAATATCCTGATGAATTTAAGCAAGAAGCCGTTCGACAAGTCTTGGCTAAAGGCTTTTCGATACCAAGCGTGGCTAAGCGTTTAGGTATGTCTGATAAATCCTTGTATTACTGGGTCAGTAAAGCTAAAAAGCCGACCAGTCAGTCTGCTGAGCAAGAAGAAATACGTAAGCTGAAAGCGGAGTTAAAGCATGTCACAGAAGAGCGAAACATCCTAAAGGAAGCCGCTGTTGACTTGAATCCTCAGCCGTGTACTTTGCAAGCGAGTCAAACAAACGTACACGTTCATAAAATCCGGACTCCAAACTTATCGCGTCAGCACCATGTGCCGAGTGTTTACAGTAGTCCTCGCATCACTCATGAGTTACGCTATTCAGGTGAAACTTGTGGTGAAAACCGCGTAGCGAAGTTAATGAAACAAGCTAAGTTGAGAGCTAATATTGGCTACAAACGACGGTACTTTAAATCAGCTATACCATCGGTCATTGCTGATAATCATCTTCAACAGCAGTTTGTTGTATGCGAGCCTGATGAAGCATGGGTTGCGGACATCACATACATTAAAACATATGAAGGATGGCTTTATTTGGCAGTAGTAGTGGACTTGTTTTCACGAAAAGTGATTGGCTGGTCGATGCAATCAACGATGACGTCCGATATTGTAGTAAAAGCGATGATAATGACTATTTGGAGACGACCTGAAGCAACGGGTGTTGTGGTACACACTGACCAAGGCAGTCAGTATGCTAGCGGCGATTATAGAGACTTCTTAGCTGCTCATAATTTAAAACCCAGTATGAGTCGCCGAGGTCATTGTTTAGATAATGCTGTTGCGGAAAGCTTTTTCCATTCACTTAAAACAGAGTGAGTGAAGCGAAAAGTGTACGCAACGCGAAGTGATGCAACAAGTACTGTTTCTATATACAAATTTGCATGTTATTCAGCGTCTAAATATCGGTCAAGCTCTCTGGCCTTTAGATAACCTTGAGCTTGCTCTTTCTCAAGATTTTGCTCATCTGCTGGTGATACTGTTTCGCTGTCCAATATTACCCTAAACTATATTTAGGTACCTGCTTACTTATTAAGCTCTCAAGCGGATCTTCAGAACGACTTACCCTTCCAAGTTGCAAAGATTGTAGACATAACGAAAATAATTCTGACTGGGTTGTAATATCTAACTTCTGGTATATGTGTTTTCTGTGTATTTTAACCGTACTTGGTGAAATGTTGAGTTTATTTGCCAATGATTTAGACGAATGTCCATGCAATATACATTGAACTACTTCTTGCTCTCTTTTTGTTAAAATAGACTTGCCAAAAGCGTCAAAAATACTCTGATAAGCCATACTATCAGCTACAGCAGTGCTTGCTTTTGAGTTTGTCTCACATTTATGCCAATGCTCCTCGATTAAGTAGGTAATCATTGGACTAATTAATTCAAGCGTTTCACTGTCTTGCTTAGAGAACTGGTCGCCTAGAAGCTCTAAATAGAAGTCAACATAGCAATTGTTAATGCTAATAATGAAATCATACTCATCTGAAATACCAACAGGCTTGATGAAAGTCTTGTAATACTTACTATCCTGAAAGCAACTAGGGGCGATATCACTAAAACGATATAAACCAGTTTGCGCTCCCTTGGAAAGAAAACTATAACGTGGATCGAGTAAATAAAGACCCTCCAAGTAAAGTTCTATATACTTACGATACGTAGGAGTATGCCCGTCTTCATAAATGATAGTTACCTCGCAGCCGTTATAAAAAAAAACGCCCGAGCAGTCAATTTTAATCACTTGTTTTAATGTACTTGATAAAGTGGCATAAAATGAATCGCTGCCGACATCTTTTTGTAATTTGACCAGTAATTCATACCATTTTGCAATTTGAGTGTTAATCATTCAACTGCCCTATTAACTTATAACAGTACTGATACTATTGAATTTTATAAAAATAGTACAATGTTAATACCCAAAATTTCAAACTAACCTTATATAACTAAACGACTAATTCCTCTCATTACCCCAAATGAACGGATACTTCTTTTGTTTTCACCTGTTTCTTTAGTAACGTCATGCAAATTAAATAAGCAATAAATGAAAGACCAAACGTTGGAATAGTTACTCCTACCGGACTTTGAATAGAATAAGTTAATATTAAAGAGACGATAACACCTAGTGTCCATATTATAATTGCAGGAATATTAAAACCATTCTGATACCAATATCGGCCGCCGTATCCAAGCAAAATGTCATGATGATAACTTGATTTCTTAATTATATAATAATCTACAATCATGATGGCAAAAACGGGGATAAATAGTGTTCCAACTAAAGTTAAAAAAGAAGTGAATTGATCTAACATTGCTAGCCAACTAGAACCGATAATTGAAATAACACCCAAAACTAATGCTGTTGGCACAAATTTTATTTTCTTATTTGGTGTTATGTTTACAACAGAAGCAATCATGCCGTAAACCACCATGGTATTAGTCGCCATAACGGATAAAAATATGACTAAGGCAAAGGGTGCACCAAACGCAGCCACGATGGAAATAGGATCAAAGCTTTTTATTTCCGATCCTTGCAATGCAATGTAAGCAATCGCTGTTGCGCCCAAACTCATAGAAAGTATTGTTGATGCAATGTAACCTAAGCCTGAACCAACGATCCCTGCTTTTTGTGATTTTGCTAAGCGGTTAAATTCAGCAGATAATACCGTCCAAGAAATTGCTGTAGCGATAACTACATCGATTACTAACGAGGCATTCCAACCTAGTGCATTGTCCGTTTGTAAAAACATAAACTCGTCAACGGAATATGCAGTAAACGCCACTGAAAAAATATACATCATAATGATAAGAATCATCACTGCCAACCAAGGTTCGACCTTTGAAATACCCTCATGGCCAAAAATTGCCAAACCAACAACAAGTGTCTGACATAACACAGAAAATAACACTGGATTTGAAAACCCCGTGTATTGTTCGACTAGAAAATTAACGGTGACTCCAGCCAGTATTGCCTGAACCCAACACCAACCCATTAAAATTACGACATTGGCAATAGTGGTAAAAAATGATCCACGAAGGCCAAAGGCGCCTTTTGTTAGAGACATCGTCGCTAAACCAGTTCTGGTGCCCATATTACCAATTAAAACCAATACAATTGAACCTATAACAGTACCTATTGCAATTAAGGACAACGCAAGTTGCCAAGATACTCCTGGAACAAATAATGTTCCAGTGAGTAACGTTGTCACTACTAAGTTTGCCGCTAACCAAATCATGGCTATACGTCCCGTAGATAAAGTACCTTTAACCGGTCCGTACGCTTCACTTTTTTTCTCTGACACTGAATTATATTCCGGTAGTGGTGAGTTTAGTGGTGAACTTAGTTGTGACATCAACTAGTCCTTTTCTTAAACTTTAAAATGAGTACTTATAATCAATACCAAATGTTCTTGGCGCGCCACGAAAGAAAAATAAGCCATTCCAGTCAGCAGTTAAGTCTACAGAATAAGTTGCATACTCTTCGTCTGTTAAGTTTTTAACGTAAATACTTACTTTTTGATTTTCATCGTCAAACGAAAAATTTACACGCGCATTATGGATAGTATATCCAGGTTGGTCTAAACGATCATCATTGAATGGTTCAAAATATTGTGTTGAGACATAATTAGCATCGTAGTGCAGTTGTACCCAGAGCGAATCACTTTGCCATAGATCATAATTGAGCATCATATTTATATTTACTTTAGGTGCCGACGGTAATGTATTACCAGATAAGTCAGCCCCCGCATAATTCAGCTCTATATATTTCGCATCTAATAAACCAATACCCGCATTAATGGAAAGCTTTTCTGTCGCCTGAGTCGTTAGCTGTAGTTCCATGCCTTTTATTTCAGACTCACCCGCATTGAGTAAAGATTGTAATCCTGCGTCAAAAATAAGAAATTGTTGGTTTTCATAAGTATAGTTAAAGACTGCAGCATTTAATCGTGTCTGTCCATTTTGAAGTGTTGATTTAAAACCAAACTCCCAAGCTAATAATTCTTCAGGTTTCACAGAAGTAAACTCTTCTGGTGCAAAAGCAAAACCATTGAATGCACTGCCGCGATATCCGGTGCTGTATGAACCATATATCATTAGATCTTCATCGACAGTCCAATCTACGCCAATTTTACCCGATGTATTAGAATCATTAATTTTTTCATTTCGATCATCTAACCCCAAGCTACCAAGTAAAGGGCCATCGACAGTTTGCTCGAAACTATTTTCGGCTTCACCATACCATGAGCTGTAATCATCAACTTCAATACTATCACGTGTATGTCGGATACCTAGGGTAAGAGATACACTGTCCGTTAATTGGTAAGTACTATGAATATAGGCCGCTTCAGTTGTTCTCGTTTGTTCATAACTATTTGAGTAATAACAGCCAAAAAAGAAGGTATCTTCACAATTATTAGCTAACGGTTGTGTACCATCACCAAAATCCGCTAACCAACGATAGCGAGTAGCTCCGTCAGTTGTATCTTCGCTATAATACAAACCAGCAATAAAATCGAATGGGCCAGGAAAATCAGTTGATAATCTTAAGTCTTGAGTGAATTGATTAGTTCGAGCATAAAAGTCATCTTCAAGTAAATGATATGGACTACCATCAGGGTCTTCAGGAACAAAATATTCGCCGTCATCATAGGAGGTGATAGAAGTAATGGTGAAGTCGTCAATACCATAATTGATGGTCAAATTTGCACCAGTAAGATCGAATTCTTTTTCTTCAACTCGATTAGATTCAGTGTCATGAAAGCCTATATCTTTTCGACCATATCCCGTATTTCCTATGCCTATACCGCCATTTTCGACACCCTCATCAGCTTCAAGTAATAAGATACTTGAGTGATTTGCTCTACTACTACTATTGTGGAGCCTAAAAATCGCGTCTAGTCCGTCTGTTTGGTAGGCTAATGAGAAACGGATCGCACTTTCGTTTATTTGACTTGGATTTTCAGTATCTGGCAGCTTATTGTCGACAAAACCATCGTTTTCACTTGACGTGAATGCAAACCTAGCTCCCCAATTGTCAGATATTTCTGTATCAATCGCACCAGTGACAGTTTGGAACCCAAAATTCCCTAAACCTACATCAATATATCCACTGATGCCGTCCATTTGAGGTTTAGTGGTCATAATGTTTACCGCACCACCGGTCGTGTTCTTGCCATAAAGTGTCCCTTGAGGACCCAGCAACATCTCGATACGCTCTATATCAAAAAGTTGAACTCCTGCAGCGAGAGGTGTTGCACCCATATAAACTTCATCAACATATAAGGCAACCGCACCGCTACCATTAGGGCTATAGTCAGATTGTGTTACACCACGCATGCCTAATACCAATTGTGCATCGCCATTGCTGCCTAACATCTGGACGTTTGGAGCTTGAGATACGATTTCTTGGGTATTTCGCATTTTCATATTACTCAAATCGTCACGACCCAATGCAATAACACTAACGGGAACGGTTTGAATGTTTTGTACTTTCTTTTGAGCGGTTACTATTATTGTTTCAAGTACAAGGTTATTCTCAACGGTTGTTGAGCTTGTTTCTTCTACTGAAGATGCCGAAAATGAAAGGCTTGCGGCAACAAGACCCAGAGATATTGGGTTAAGCGGAAATGATTTCATTAAAATGATCCTCAGTGTTAAATAAACAAAATTTAAGTTTTTTTTTATTGTATTAGTTCAAAACTCTGTTTTGACCTTACGTATAGAACAGCATCTACATTCCATTTGGTATAGTCCCTAAGTACTATACTCAGATACAATAATGACTATCTATTCACTGAGTTGTATCGCGACAGCACGAACAGGGGAGCCATCACAGCCCTCTAAATTTAATGGCAAAATAGAAATGACAGGGTTTTCAAAAGTGATGTCTGAAAAGTTAGCTAAATTTTCTGCAATGATCCCATTCGCTTTCGCATAGAGTTCATGAACTGGGAAAGAGCTACCTCCCGTTTTATCCAAATTAATGGTGTCTATAGCAAGAGTTTTGATACCTTTACTTAATAAGTATTCAGCGCCCGTCTTTGATAGATATGGATGTTCAAAAAATTCTTTGGTTCCCTTTTTTTTATCCCAGCACGTTTTAAATAAAACCATATTACAGTTATCTATTTTATTGGCATGTGGAAGAATGTCTTCAAGTGTTATCTCTTCGTTACTAGTTTTGTGAGATACATCAATGACAAAGCCCGTCCCAAAACATAATGTTAGATCGATACTATCCACCGTTGTACCTTGGTTATCAAAGTGATAAGGCGCATCAATATGAGATCCAGTTTGACTCCCTAAGTGTAAATTAAAAAGGTTATAACCGTCGTTTTCTATGGTGGTGGCAATACTTATGTTCGGTTTAGGGTCGCCGGGGTAAATTGGCGTGTCAGAGTTTAACTTTAACGATAGGTCAACAATTTTGCGTAGTTTTATCATGGATAGCATCTTATTTTTCAATGAACGTTATCATTTTATTGAAACACAGCAATATTGGACTATGAATAGTCCATAAGAACTATTCGTTATAACCTGAATATAACGTTATCTTGATGACTATAACCGCGGTTGATTTGAATTAGCATAGTGATTTTGACTTTTTCTTATTGCAGTTTATCTTAACTTATTAACTATAAGCTAAAAATAGACTGTGTAGATATTTAGAATAACGAGGTATCAAAACAAGGAAGACGAATGAGAAATTTAACAGCATTGTTAATGGTAATTTTTAGTACTAGTACTTTTGCTTCTGATGAGAACTTTAATTGGCTAAATAGTACTTCAAACCAGAATTCAGCATTATGAGGCAGTTGTGATTATGTAAATACAAGTGACTTAAAGTGCAATCTTCGCCAATTAAATGTCATAAAAAAGGTTTCAGACGAAGATTCAATTAAAAACTTAATTTAAATCAGAAATTTAATTGATTATGGACTTAAAAGTCAAACCGCAGAAGCATTGATGGAAAGCGAATTTCCTGATTTTTGTACCGATCTGGCAAGTAGTGAGGTTGAAGTAGATGAGGGGACTTATTCAGTTTACAAAAAAATGTGTCAGGTAACTTCAAGAGAATCAATTATTGGAGCACTTTCTTATTAAGCCAAAATGGAGCTATTCACAGGTTTGAACTTCCCAGACTTCACTAGACAGTTTGTTGTTCCAAAAAATACGCTTCTTCGAATTTAGTAGGTGATACAACGCATGTGTGCGAATGACGCTTTTTTGGATTGTAAAACATTTCGATAAAATTAAATATCTCAGTCTTCGCTTCGTCCCTCATTGAAAATATCTTGTTTCTTAACACACGCTTTTTAAGTGTCCCAAAAAAGCTCTCGGCTACCGCATTATCATGACAATTGCCACGTCTGCTCATTGAGGGTATAAGGTTTTGTTCGTTCATGAATGCTAAGTAGTCGGCGCTACCATACTGACTACCTTGATCAGTGTGTACTAGCACTGATTGGCTTGGCCGCCGTTGATAAACCGCCATCAGTAACGCGTTAATCACCAATCGTTTATCCATATTTTTGTCCATTGACCAACCAACAACGCGGCGAGAAAATAAATCTATAACGATTGCCAAATACAAAAATCCCTCATAAGTGCGGATATACGTGATATCACTCACCCACGCAATATTAGGGGCATCAGGTGCAAAGTTACGGTCTAAAACGTTATCCGCAACATTTGAAAGCTTGCTGTCCTTCACATATTTTCGCTTGTAACCTATCTGCGCTACCAAGTTGTTTTGCCGCATAATTTTAGCGACACGATTGACACTACATATTTCGCCAGCCTCACGTAAGTCTTGGTGTATCCAAGGACTACCGTACGTTCCGCCACTGGCTTCGTAAAATTCATTAATACTCTCAAGTAAACGATTGTCTTCTATAGCACGATTACTCAACGGCTTTTTCAACCAGGTATAAAATCCACTACGATTAATTTTAAGCACTCGGCACATTGCTGACACAGAAAACGTTTGCTGGTTTTCGCGAATAAAGGCGTACTTTACTCTGGGTTGCTCGCAAAGTACCTTGCGGCTTTTTTTAATATGTCCCTTTCCTCCGTAACACGCTTTAATTCAGCTTCTAACTTCGCTATCCGAACCGAGTTATCAGATGATTGGCGCACTTCCTTCTTGCCGCTTAATTGACTACGCCAGTTGTATAATGATTTAGTCGTTATTCCGAGTCGCTCAGCGACTTCATTCACCGAATATCCGCGATCAGTCACCTGCTTGACGGCTTCAATCTTAAACTCTTCGGTATATCTTTTACCTTTGCTCATAAACACCTCTACTGTAAGTTACATTGTAACTGTTAAAAGTGTCTAGCAAAATCTGGGAAGTTCAATTTTACATTAGGCCCTTCGGAACAACCCATTGTGCACTCTGATCGGGGAGGACACTATCTCTGGCCAGGTTGGTTAGAAAGCATAGATAACGCCCGCTTGCCTCGCTCTATGTCTCGCAGAGGCTATTCACCTGACAATGCTGCTTGTGAAGCTTTTTTGGTCGCCTTAAGACTGAATTTTTTATCCCAGGGATTGGGGCAATCCAACACTCGAGCATTTAATGGCGGAAATCGACAATTATATAAAATGGTATAATCTGAAACGCATTAAGATATCACTTGGAGCGAAAAGCCCAATAGAGTATCGTTTGAGTTTAGGTTATTCGGTATAAATCAGTCCAAGAAATTGGCCGCATCCTCCGTGGTTCAGTTTTACCTGCAAATTAACAATAAGCCAGTAGTTCGTGTAAAATCCATCCATTCAATATTATTTTCAGTGTCTAACGCCCCATCCGCTGGGGCAATTAAACCCGTATTAGATAAAAACTTGATGTTATTAGTATAATGAATGCTGTAAATAGTTTCATTAAAATCCCTTTTCTAATACTTTGTAATTGATCTCTTACATTTTAAGTGTTGCTGGCTAACAGCAAAAACAAGAAACATAATAAATAAAAAAAGCGTAGTGGGTTCGTCAACATGCACGCTATCTTTAACGAGAAACGAACCAAATGTTGGATATTTTTGTTGTCTACCACCAAATGTACCCGCTGAAATGTAGTCTCCCATGCCGGTGCGGTCTATAGCACCGTTTCCACGGGCTGTTGAAACCTGACTAACAAAAAAGGTTGGTGCATCATCGTTATTGCTAAATCCTGTTAAATTTTGGTCATCATTGAAATGTCCACCAACATTCCAATATCCTTCACTTATGCCCAATCTTTCATACAAATCAGGATTTTCTTCAATAACATAGATACCGAATGTATCTCTAAAATATGGGTATAACGCATCCACCGCGCCCTCCCACTCAGGTATTTGGAAAGTATCATTTGGGTCGCTAAATTCCATATTAAAATCTACTGGACCGCCCATAAAAATAGTAGTCAGATCAATGATATCAGCGGATGAAGCTAATCTCCATCCATTGAATTTTTGTCCTAGCTGTGTTAATTCCAGTATTTCACTAAATGAATGATTTGTGGTGAAGTTCAACGGTAACCATTCTATATCCATACCACTTACGAGAATCGATTTACCGTTAATTATATTGCCGTTTCCGTTCTCGTATGAGTATTGATTTTCGGAAAAACTGAGAACATTCCGATCCACAAAAGGAATGATAGGTTCGGAAGATGAAACGAGTGTAGCGTTGGCTATATAAGTCATACTGACAGACAACAAAACTATCAATAATCCAGCTCTCATAAAAACGTCCTGTACATTTTGAGTTATTTTCAGGATATTACAGGCAATCAATAATCAAATCAAACAGGTTGAAGCCCCCTGCCTTACAAATACCCAATATTGTATCTAAAGTCATTTCAATCTGAAAACATAAACGTCTCTTGATCGCTCGAAGGAGACTGTCCAGGGCTCTTCAGTCAATTGGCGCTTTTAGGTCTCACTTTGCTTTGCTGAAAATTTGTAAGCCATTAATCTAATTATTGAAAATATTCTTCACATCCTATTTAGTGGGGAGGACAAAAGTCGCGTTAAAGTCAGCTCTTCTTTTACTTTTTGTGAACGAAGTGAATTTGTGATGAACAGAGTAAAAACACTCAATTAAATCAGAAGGTAAGGGCTAAAACTCAAGGCGATTAAAATCAAATCGGGTAATCACATATACGAAATGCTCGATAATAAGTGTTATATGCCTTTCAAGGATGATTTGTGAAACCTGCTCTTTATCAATTATTAATCGTTATTTTGGTGTTTTTTGCATTAGCTTTAGCTATTCCGCCAATACCTTCTTTAGAAGTAGGTCACGGTTATGATGCTTTCCCGAATCCTAGTTTATTTATTGGCTTAGCCTTAATCGCTTTATCAGCCTTTGTAAGTATTAAAACTTTAAATTTTCCTAAATTCTTTTGGGGTCTTTCGGGTGTAGGTTATGTTTTATTTTCTTTAGCAATTTATGCTAGAGTTTGGTGGTAATGGCATATAATATTAAGCGACAATATCCTTGACCAGTCGTATTGCCTCATTAAAAAAACAAACTATCGGCCTAAGGTATAGATAAGCGGTACCTAGAACATTTATTCAGGGGACTGAAGTTCAAGGCAAGTATTCGTCAGTCAAGGGGCTATTGGAACGACTTAAGAACATTAATACTACCGTTCCCTTTGATGCTGATATTGTTTCTGGAGATGATTGGAATTTTCAGGAAATACAAGATATCGCTGAAGTAAATGGTGAGCTAATAATTAAGTTATCCAAACCAGTAATGGATTAAAATTGAAATCGATGAAAATAACAAAATTATGAATTAACATTATTGACTCTCTTAGGCTTGTATAATAAGACGTAGAGCTATAAGTCATACTTTTCACCGAGGTTAAGTTTGAAACTGTAAATTAATGTTTGAAAACTCACACAACTGAATTAACCCCGATTTTGGCCGGGTTTGTGCCAATACCTGCTGTTGGTCAGTGACACTGTTAGCAGATCGGAGACATTCATCTGGAACCCATATCTTTAGCCATTGGAAACAATATACATTCATTCTTTTACTCTTCGTGGCATTGCTTTTCTAATACCAGCTAAAATTTGGCTTCATCCAATTCGATTTTTCCAAATTGCACCATCCACATTAACATCGTAGCAATCTATACGATCCGTTTTGTATAGTTCGAGTTTGTGAACAATAGGCCCACCGCTGTCAAAATCTGTTATCTCAATCACTCGCCTGAGCTTTGGAATTTCCCAAACTGGCTGATGGTCAACATTCTGCTCCAAATGTGATTCCGTTTTCACTTCACTAGTGTATGATTTAGATAATTTTTTTGATATTTACTGGTGCGTGGATACATAGCTTTCTCCTACCTTGCCAGGTAAGTATAGCTTGTAAGGTCGCACTAATAAGCGTTATGTGTGCGAGGTAGCGTAAAGGATTTCTGACTCATCAAGTATAAAAGTAGGCAAAAGTGGCTCTGTTAGGTGGCATCTAACATCCCATCGACCAGGCATAGTGTGCTGGAACGTCATGGTACTAGGCGGTTTTACCGTTTTTTATCGATACTTTGGATCTGCACTTGGGGATTATTCATGACAATTGAACTGACCGTCAGAATACACCCTGAAGTCGTAAAATGGGCTATTCGTTTAGCTTTTATTTTACTTCTTTAGGTAGTGGGCAAAGGGGACGAGACACCGTCCCCAATGTTTTTCTAATACACACATAACAAGCAAATCAACAAAGACTAAAAACAGCGGGCTGTTAGATCCGCTCCATTTTAGCCCACTATTTTTAGCCTGTTATTTGGGCGTAAGGCGACATGGTCGCAATGTTGTTATCGATTTGAGTTTGTTAAAACAAATAGGAAGTTTATGGATAAGCGTTATCAGGTTTTTGTTAGTTCTACGTATATTGATCTTCGAGAAGAAAGGCAGAGTGTCTTGCAAACTTTGATGGAAATGGATTGCATTCCTGCGGGAATGGAATTATTTCCAGCAGCAGATGAAGAACAGTGGGAATTTATCAAGAGAATCATTGATGACTGCGATTATTACTTGTTAATAATCGGTGGCCGTTATGGTTCAACAGCTGATGATGGGCTCAGCTATACAGAAAAAGAATTTGATTACGCTGTTAGTAAAGGTATAAAAGTAATAGCTTTATTGCATAAAGCACCAGATGAATTACCAAGGTCGAAATCAGAAACTGAAGAAAGTAATTATCAAAAACTACAAGATTTTCGAGATAAAGTAAGCGACGGTCGATTAATTCGTTTTTGGGATAATCCAGCACAGTTGCCTGGTGAAGTTTCTCTTAGTCTAAACAAAACCATGAAAATGTTTCCTGCTATAGGCTGGCTACGAGCTGATTCTTCGGCTTCGCCTGAATTATTAGCTGAAATAAATGAATTGAGAAAAGAGAATAATAGTTTAAAAACGCAATTAACTGAAAGTAATGCACCCACAACAATCATACCTGAAACTGAGTTAGCAAATTTCGATAGCAAAATAATACTAAAAGGCGATTATAGTATTGATGCCAAAAGTTTTCACAACGATACTCGATATTCCACTTGGTCTAAAGAAACTACTTGGGAAGAACTTTTTGGCACTATTTCACCATTCTTAGTTGATCGGCCATATGAAACCTCAGTTAATGAGTTTATAGCCTCTCATTATAGTGGCATCGATACGAACAATTATAAAATCGATAGCCTGTTGGTCGATACGCAGGTGTTATTTACTATTCGTATTCAGTTTGTAGCATTAAATTTAATCACTGTTAATAACGAAGATACAATATCTAAGTGGGAGTTAACAGGTGTGGGTACTAATAAAATGTTGGAGGCTAGAGTTGTTAGGGCGAGTGAATAAAGTTTGTAGCTAATTGTCGCCTAACAACACGCCCTGAGGTGGACAACAAGTATCATTTAGCTATTAACTGCAAATGTTAATAGCGGCGAACCTCTTCGTTTTAAGGCTTCTAAGTATTTCGATTCATTATACGGCGTGATCGTTTTCCAACACCTAAATACGATCCGAATCCACTTGAAAGCCAGTGATCTGATTATACTGTTATGCGGTTTTCCTTTGCTTTTTTGTTGGTCATAATAAGCCTTTGCCCAAAATGAATAACGTATCGAAAAACCAGCCCATTCAACAAAGGTCTGCCTTAAAAAGGTAGGGCAACTATAACGCCAGTGTGTCCACATTTTCTTACCACTTCGTTCAATGACTGGCGCAATCCCTGCGTATTTTTGTAGCTCAGAGGCATCATTATAACGGTCTCTATTACTGCCGAAAGCGACTAATAAACGTGGCGCAAGTTGTGGACCTGCACCAGGGAAACTATCGAAAATCACTTTGTCATCATGTGACTTATAGGCCAGTTTTATAGTTTTATCTAACGACTCAATCCCTTTTAGTAAAATTCTAAATTGTGCGATTAGCACTTCAACTACTAATTGGTTTGGTTCTATAACCCCGATATCTTCAGTTAATGGCATCGCACTTTTGATGCTTAAAATCCGCGCGTCATTTACATGCGCATAATGTGAATTATGACTGTTAAAAAAGTCTAAGAGTGTTTGTTTTTTTGCTCTTTTAACCTTGGTAAGTGAAGACCATTTACTGATAAAGTCACAGAAGATAAAGGTGTCTTTTTCTTTAAACCATTCAAGGGCTTGAGGATAATAATTCTTTAAGGTGGCGGTTATCTTATTTGATAAATTTACGCTATCTTGAACTAAACTTCGACGGTATTCAACTAACTGTGCAAGTGATCGCATAGCAGCTGACTCAGGCTCAATAATACATAGTTTTTCCATATGCAGTGTGAGTATTTCGACTTGTAATAGTGCATCAGAGGGGTCATCTTTCGCATTACTTGGCGTAAAGACTTTACGGTAATTAGCTACGGATGAAGGATTGATGGTAAATAATGTGAGATGGGTATATTTGGATAAAGCATAAATGAGGGGACCTTTTTTGAGTTCGCAAGCCACGGCAATTTTTTGGCTCGGGTAACGCTGTTTAAGGCTCATTGCCCAGTCATGCAATGCTTCAGGTTTGCTCTTAATAATAGAATAGTGGTACTTTTGTGAGTCGAGAACGTGTTCACAGACATCATGTTTCTTATCGGCCCAATCAATGCCAATCAACACAGCGAAATCATCAACGTTATATGCTTTCATTTTGAAGCTCCTAAGCGTAAAGTTAATAGTGGAATGTGCTTAAATCTCATTTCTCGCAGGTCTTATAGATAGTCGTGGTAGGCAATCCCTGAGTATGCGTTTTGAAATGAGTTGCTCTGTTGGCTCGAACGTCTTGTTAAAAACATTGAATGTTTGAAATTAAATATTCGTAACCAACAGAAGCATGTTCCACCTAATCTAATAGTAAGTTACTTTAGTCAATTAGGTGGCTTGGTCGAACTATAAGCAAATTAACAAGGACAAAAAACAGTTGGTTTTTGCTCCTTCGTCGCTTATTTTAATCAACTATTTTTTGCTTGTTATTTGGGCGTTAATGCCCGCTATAGAGCATAGCCCTACCAGAAACCAAATATCTCCAATGACAACTGAGCGCTCAAAGCTTGCTGCCAGCAATTGGGCATAGTGATTTAAAAATGACATTGCGATATGCTCACTTAGCGCTAGAGCTTAAAGCAGCAGCAGTTAATTTGATTGGTTAGAAATAATAGGAAGTAAGTTTGAAAAAGTATTATAGATTGTCTGAATTAAAGGATGCTTTTGGCATAACTCATGAAGACGTTAAATATTTAAATTCAGAAACGGATATCTCGTTTTGTCTTTATTGTAAAACAACAAAAATAGTTCTTGGTGGTTATCAAGAAGGTAAATTCTGTGCTTTTGGTAAAGCTAACTATTCTGGCTTGATTTCAATGAAAAGATATCAACAAACTAAAGTATTCGAAACAAACAAAGTGAGCCTAACTCAATCAACTATTTTACAAAAAGGTAAAGTCACACAATGTTCTTTTGATAATCCCTTTAGCGTTGCGCTACCCAATAAAGTATTGAAAGAATGGTACTCGGCACCTTTTGATAAAATACAATTCGATAAAATTCCTTTTTGCTTCTATCCTGAAGAAAGAAAAAGCTTGTTAAAGCAATTTTATAAAATGATAGATGAATTTCCTGATAATAAAATATCATTAGAACCTTTATCTTTTTATGAACCTGATAAACCGATTACAAAGGAGCTTTTTGATAATTGGCAATCATTTACATTTGATGATGTTTGCATTATTTCAGATGAATTAATTAAAGCGCGAACTTATTTGTCAGATAATTCTCCAGCCACACTGGAAGATCATGAGCATTTAGCAAGGATTACAAATACAAGCAATCGACCAATTGATGTTTTGTTAACAAAGCTACTCAAGCATTTTCCAGCCGATAAGCCTGCGAATGTTTGGGAGAAGTTAAAAGATGATTTGAACAAAGAGCCTAGAATTCTAGACATTGATGAAATAATCGATGAAATTGACTTAGACACACTTTATTGGTTCGATGATAATTCAGAGATAAAAACAATAAAAAATAAAAGTTTTTATAATCTAATTAATAAGCTGAAAATAAATTAATTAGTCCTAGGACTCCTCAAAGGAGTCCTAGGACTAACCCAACCACTTAAAGTCCTCCATGAACTTAAACGTACATGGAGGCAATCATGCCCACTACACAAAACAAACGTGCACTATCTGAAATAGAAACAGCCGAATATATCGGTATGAGTCGTTCTTTCTTACGTCAATCACGTATGGAAGGAAACCGCGAAACCAGAACTCCTGCGCCACCATTTATTAAAATTGGTCGTGCTGTGCGTTACTTAAAGGATGATTTGGATAATTGGTTAAATAGCTTTTGTCGCTTAGAGCATTTAGGTCAAAACCCTCTAGGGGGTGAACATGTCTAAGTTAACTAAAGAGCAAGTGCGTTTATTAATTTGGTTGTCATGGACTGAAACCCACTTTGAGATTTGTCGCGAGGCGGGTTATTCCTATCGAAAAGTAAATGGCCTTAATACTTACGTTAATGATAATGGTGAGCCTTTCAAGTTTGATATACGCACCTTGAACAAGCTCGTTAACGAAAACCTTGTAACAAGTGAATTGGTTTATCCTTTTGGCATAAAGCACGAGCACTACTTTTTGACCGAACCGGGTCAAGCTTACGTGTCAATGATGGCGTGTTCCGTAAGCACATGAGTATTTTCAAGGAAAAATTAATTGTAAAGGCCATTAATGATAACGATACTTTTTTAGCGCCTTACTTAGCACAAGTGGATAGAGCGGATGCTCAGTTTATTACGAATAAGCTAACGCATTTTTCTAACCTTATTAAAAGTACTATTTTAACAGAGGCTTTTAATAAATCGACAAACTATGACCGTAATAGACATATTTTGGATACCTCAGCAAAGCTCGCTAGTTTTTTGCCCAAAAAATTGGCGCATATGTTCTTTTGTTTTGATGATGATATTAACGTCAAAGCGAAAGCTTGCGCGAATTACTGCCGACAAATTGTCATTGATCCGAAAAAAACTGCCTTCATTCATGTCCACCAGAGTAAATCCGTTAACGGAATTTCACCCTTTGTTCGCTATGCCATGAGCGAAAAGGATAGCGAGTTCGCTACAGCAGAGCAAAAAACCGTATACACGTTTTTATCACGTTACGTCGAATCATATAAAATAAACCCAATTGAATTAAACAAAACCATACAAATTTCAGGGTGCCTAAAGCGGTATTCAGATAATCGTTGGTGGTTACGAAAATTTCGCAAACTTATTACTCAAGTAAACGAAAAAGCGGCAATTCAATTAAATTTCGTTAACAGTAAAAGACAAGTTTACGCGAGCAACATAACGACTAAAAATCGAATTGCGCAACGACTACGAAATGACGAGCTACTCAGTTCAAGCTTTATCATTAACGAACAAGGTCAACGCTATTCTTTAAAGGATATATCAGACCTAAACGTATCGAACCCCAAAGTACGAAAAGACGAACTTATATGTCGCGCAAGAGGCTTTGAAAATCTTGCTAAAGACTTAGGCCATGAAGCGTTGTTTACTACAATAACGTGTCCTTCAAAATATCATCGTGCCTTTTCAAAATCAGGAGCCACTAATCCAAAATGGCAAGGGCTTATGCCTGATGAAGCGAACGAGTATTTAAATCATCAATGGCAAAAAGCGCGAGCAGAGTTTAAACGTCAAGATATAACCCCTTATGGTTTTCGTGTGGTTGAGCCGCAACATGATGGAACACCTCATTGGCATATGTTGTTTTTCATTGAAGGCGAAAAGCTTCAAGCCTTACAAGATATTATTCGCCATTACGCCTTAGAGGTTGATGGTGATGAAAAAGGGGCAGCAGAAAACCGTTGTGACTTTAAAAAAATTGACCCAACAAAAGGCTCGGCAACAGGCTATATTCTCAAGTACATTGTTAAAAATATTGATGGTGAAGGAGTAGGAGAAGATAAGTTTGGTAATGATTCGATACTTGTAGCACAACGTATTGATGCGTGGGCTTCATGTTGGTGTATTCGACAGTTTCAACAAATTGGTGGTGCAAGTGTTTCGATATGGCGTGAATTAAGACGATTACGCACTAAGTTTATGGATAAAAAAGATTCGTTATTAGAGCAAGCGCGTTTTGCTGCGGACAATAGCGATTGGCAAGCTTATACCCTCGCGATGGGCGGCATTCATACCAAACAAAAAAATAGACCTATTCAATTGCATTATGACTTGAATATTAATGAACAAACAGGCGAATGCTTACAAAGTTATTATGATGGTGAGCTGATACTCAAAGTTAAAGGGTTATGGTTCGCAGGTAAAGCGGTTGTCACTCGTCATTACCAATGGAAAATAGAAAAGGCTTAAAAGCGCATTTAGGCTAAAGCCCAAACTCAACCAATATTAAGCTAAAGCCTAAAAAAGTAATAAAACAACACTTATTGACAACTCAAGAACACCTAAAAATAGGCTTTAGCTAGAAAACAGGCTTTAGCCCGACTCAAAACACTCCACTATCAATTTTTTAGGCTTTAGTTAGTCGAATGCCAGAATGGCAGAGATGCTTTTACTTGGAGTTCTGTAAATAACTGTACCAAAACCTTATATTTTATAATTTAAAAAGAGTAATTTAACAAAATAAAGTTTGTGGAAGATATTACTAATCGTTGTTTTAAGTAAGGGGTAATAAATTAGTATTAAAGTTATATTCAAAAAGCAATGTTAAGCTCTTCTAAATAATTAGCTACTTATCAGTTTTACCTTTTATTTTATCAATAATTGCTTGACCATACTTTTTTTGTAACCGGATCAGAAACTCTGGTTCTATATGATATGCAAAAGATAACTGCCCTTGTAAATTTGAGATTTTAGTTTGCTCTAACGTACCAATAGAAAATTTATGAACCAATGATGAAATCTCTCGTTTCTTTTTTCTTCCTAAAGACAGCAATCCATCATTTGTTAAAGTTACTCCAGTGATATGCCTGTTATGTTTTCTAGATGAAAATACAGTCTTGGAGCTGTTTACTTTTATCGTTCCTCTAGTTGCGTCATGTAACCTTTCTTGAATTGTTTTAGGAACATCGAATAGTGAATTTCTAACATTTGTTGAAAAAGCAAGGTCATCAGCATACCTTGTGTAGGTAATTTTATTATTAATACAATATTTTAAAACTATTTCATCAAATGTGGACATTACAAAATTTGAAATTAAAGGAGAGCTAGGTGCTCCAATGCTTAATCTGAATACATCCTCACCTCGACTTTTACGAAAAAGAATATATCTTAAAAAAGCCTTTTCTTTTACGGTGAATTTAATTTCTCTTTGCTTGCAAATATAAAAAAATAATAGTGGTTTAATTGAGGGGAAGAAATCTTCAAAATCCATTTTCAAAAGGTATTTATTTTTCGAATGAGCGGCTGCGTTATCTTTTATACTTAAGCCTCTTCTATACCCTGTTGCAGCGTCGTTTACATATAATTTGTTTTCTAAATATTGAACACATAGGCGCTGAATAAGCTTTAATTCTTTTGATGGGTGAGCAATCGTTCTAAAGCCTTTACCGTTTCTCTTAGGTATATCATATACCTTGTATCTATAGGGGGCTGTTGAAGAAAATTTTTCTAAATCACTCTCACTTATTAATAGTGAATCAGATAGAAATACATAGATACTCATATTAGTTCCTTTTTAAACTCTAAAAGGATGGTTTTCAGCACATTCTTTCGTCTATTTGATAAATAATCGTCCTCTTTAGAAAGGGAACCTAGTATTGAAATTCTGAGTTTCATTGAGTCTAATACTTTACCATCCGGTAATTTCCCAAAATTTACCACTTTTTGGTCTGCGTCTAAAGGATAGTAAAAACCGTGACTATTACCGTTATACTTAATTCCTATAATATTTAGCTTTCGGAGCATATAAATATGACGTGCCACTTTGTTTTGAGAGATGTCTAAGCCAATAGACATCAAAGCATATTCGATTTCGCCAAATAAAATAGGGAAGCAACTTTTGATTATTTCAGCTATTAACAAAGACATGTGAGCTGAGTTATTCTTTTTAAATTTGCTCGTTTTTGGACTATTTTCCTGATGCTCAGAAATTATCCCGCATAAGTCATTAAGATCCTTAAAATCCTCTTTACTAACAGTTTTAGACCAACTGTACCTAGCTACTGATTTAGGATCTTTCTTTACGATATATTGTATTGGACCGAGATAAATAAAAGAGTCTTCATCTCCAATGTCATCTTCATTTGCAATGACTAGCAACTTTTTAAATAGCTCTGGTTTGTTGCAAAACATGCCAAACTCAACTAGTGCACCAGGACTCTCTAATACAATTACTACAAGAGAAGAGATGTTTGCTATTTCTTCTTCGAAAACAAGCAAGTCAGGGTACATATTATCTTTAAAGTAGTCTTTGAATGTTTCTGCTAAGACTATGTTGTCGTGGAGCTCTTGGTAATTTGTTGCAGTATGTCGAAGAAAGCGATCTCTATATGAAGGGGTTGTTTCGTTCTTAATATCTATTATGCCACCACATAAAAAAACTTTTTTTATGTGATTTAAAACGGTAAAATTTTCTTGGGAAAGGTTATTGAATTGCTCAATTATTGCATCTTCAAATACCTTACTCACACAATATTGTCCTTAACAATTTATTTTCCTTACTTACAAGTTATCTCTTTACTTAGTAGGCGTTAGGAAACTTTATTTCGGATCCTAGTGAGCTTGCGAGCAGGAACCGAAAGAAAGTTTCCTAACGCATCCAATATACTCAATAAATTTGTGTCTGGCTAATCGCCCGACTAAGTCGTAAACCGACTCTAAACGCTAAAGAGACATTGATAGTAATGAAGCTAGATTTAATTATCAAGCGTAAATGAATAAATAAAAGTTTGTTTGAAATATTATTTTCAGTGAATCTTACTTTGGGATGAGAGAATAAACTTTTTTGTAATTGTAATTGTAATTGTAATTGTAATTGTAATTGTAATTGTAATTGTAGTTGATTTGCTTCATGGGACTCACCTTAATATTGATGGCTTTTTAAAGTCCGCATGAAAGGTAATGGTAATAAAGCTTAATAAGGTATTGAGTGTTTTTTCCTAGTTAACATAACTTGTTCCGTTTTAACTATGCAGCGTAAATACTTCTTATACCTATTTGTGTACCAAATTATTAAAGTTTTGTTTGTTGTTATAAATATTATGGTCTAGGTGCAAAGTGCTATATATCGTGCCAATAAAGAATGGTCTGGTTATCTAATGGCACGATTATGAAACACTTGTTTCGAATTTAGTAAACTCAATAAATTCGTCCGCGATAATTTGTAGTGCAATAAAATGTTGAGTTTAGGTATTTTGGTAATACTGAATAATTCTTTAAGTCTATAAATTATAAACCCAAGAGAATTCGAGGGACACCAGAGTGTTAATTTGCATCATTCCAGTTATCTAACGCATCGCTATAAAAACGCTATAAATTAATGAATTTTAAGTTTTTAGTTAGTGGATACTATCGTTTGGAGGTCTTTATAGAATGGTGGCCCCTCCCTGACTCGAACAGGGGACCTGACGATTATGAGTCGTATGCTCTAACCAACTGAGCTAAGGGGCCACATTTTGAAAACGTGTAGTTGCTTTTCTTTCTTGTGCCGTTAAGTAACTCAATCGTTTTAAGTCACCTTTTTTTAGCAAAAAGCTAAGTTGCCATCTGAAAAGCGGCGTGAAGTATAAATTTTTTTTGTAGTGTTGTCATTAAAGAGGTAAAACTTTTTAAAAAAAAGTCGATATATGACATATATGCTCGTTATATGCACGATCTCAGTTATCTGGACGTGCATACATAGCCTTGTTTTGCTATATTTCTGCAAGAGATGCCTATTTTTAAATTGTTAGGAGCTGTAAATGGCTGACAAACCATATTTAATTAGTGGCCGTAATACGCTTATACACAAGTTGAGAAAGCTTGATTTGCTTATCGTAAACGGCAGACGCGATCCTGTACTACTCGTTATGTATAACGAGATAGAAATCTATGATGGCAAGATCCCTGAAAATAAGCTGGATGCAAAGCGCATGGATATGGCAAAGGTTGATATTTCTTCTTCAGAAAACTTTAGTGATTATCGTCCTATGTTGTTTATTCAAACGTTAAATAATAAAGAATATAAAGTTGACTACACTAAAGCTGGAACCGATTATTTTATTACTATCCATCAAGAAAGCACTTTTTAGTATTAAGTAGACTTGCCAATATGAATCGAGACTGGGTGCGTGGCATAGTTGGTTTCACTGTGCTTTGTTGTATTTATTTTATTTCCCTATTTTGTTTTCACTATTTTTTGATCCCATTACCACCCGCGCTCATTGGTATTTTTATTCTGCTTATTTTCCTATTGTCGCAGCGCAAAGTGCCTACCGCCATCACTCAATCCGCTCGTCCACTGCTTGCTCATATGGGGCTTTTCTTGTTACCTGCACTCATTTCTGTCTTGCTTTATCGAGACTTGTTTGTGCAATACTATATTGCATTAATTATTGCAGTTTTACTGAGTACTATAGTCAGTTTAGGTATCACACTTTGGTTAAGTCAGCGTATTTTGTCCGGTGTAAAAACCGCAGAGAAAGAAACTGCATCGATAACTAATGAAGGCAAAGACAATGACGAATAAGGCTTACTTGTGACACCAGCATTGCAACAAATTGTCGCTCAATTTTCGCCACTCTGGTCACAAGATAATGGTTTTATGGCTGCCTGCTTACTGAGTACCTTGGGTGTGTATTTATTGACTAGACAGCTGTATTTTTGGTCAAATCAGAATCCCTTGTTACATCCCTTGACCATCAGTACTCTTATTATTGGTTTTATCTTACATTTTGCTGCTATCGACGTGACTGAGTTCAAGCGCGGCATAACGCTGTTTGAGCTGTTGTTAGGGCCTGCGACTGTGGCGTTAGCCGTGCCTCTTTACAATCAATTACCGGTATTAAGACAACTCGGATTCAGAGTGTTAGCGCCTATTCTGATCGGTGGGAGTCTAGCGCCCACTATTGCGTGGTTATCTGTTTATGCATTAGACACGCCATTGCAACTACAAATGACCATACTGGTAAAGTCTATCACCACCCCATTAGCAATGGGTACAGCTGACCTAATTGGCGGCACACCAGCACTTGCTGCGGTTATTGTTATATTAACTGGTATCGTTGGAGCGACCTTTGGACCTTGGTTAATTATGCTCACCAAAACTGATTCTGAATATGCACAAGGGCTAGCACTCGGTTCAGTGGCTCACGTTGTCGGCACGTCCAAAGCGCTAAGTATCAGCGAAACCTGTGGCGCTTTTGCTACTCTAGGCTTGTGTCTCAATGGTATATTCACGGCATTGTTGTTACCTATTTTGTTTGCATAGAAGATTACTGTTAGTCTTAGGCAATGTTTGAGATGCTGTTATTTATTGGGCATGGTCCTTTGTTATCGTTAGTCGTTTTGCTGGCTATTCTAAAGAATTCTGTCGCTAAGCCGTTATAAATAATGGGCGAGAAGCTAGAAAACGCCAACATAACTTGATTCGTCTTTTAACCGCCATTTTTGCTGGGCCCATACATGATTTCAGTCCTAATATGTGATGACTCCCTTGTAGCACGAAAGCAAGTTGCTAAGTGCTTGCCGCAAGACTGGGATGTGGCTATCTATTTTGCTAAAAATGGCAAAGAAGCGATAGCTGCGCTAGTCGAAGGCAAAGGTCAGATATTGTTACTTGATCTCAACATGCCTGTTATGGACGGCTACGAAACCCTAAAAGCAATTAAAAAACAGCAATTATTAACTAAAACCATCGTCGTGTCTGGTGATATTCAACCAGAGGCAAAAGCCCGAGTATTGGCACTAGGTGCAGTCGATTTTATTCAAAAACCGGTTAGTTCAGGCGAACTCGCGGCCGTATTGCGCAAACATAATGTGCTTGCACTAGCCGAAGAATTTACCACCAAAGGTCTAGATGAAGCGTTGCGTGATTGTTACCAAGAAGTCACTAATGTCGCAATGGGACAGGCGGGTGATCATCTTGCCAGAATAATGAATGTTTTTGTTAAGCTACCTATCCCCAACGTGAATTTAATTGAAGTTTCCGAATTGCATATGATGTTGTCCGATATCGAATTACACGAACAAACTTCTGGTGTATGCCAAGGATTTCTTGGTGATGGGATCAGCGGTGAAGCACTCTGTATATTGAGTGATTCTAGTTTTGGTGATGTTGCTAAAATTCTAAATATTAAAGAAGATGTTGACGATCAATTACAACTAGAAATACTGATGGATGTTGCCAGTATCCTTATTGGCTCCTGTCTGGCTGGTTTCGCCAAACAGCTAGATATGCAATTTAGGCAAGGCCACCCCATTGTTTTAGGGCAACATCAGAGTGTTGAAGATCTGATCAAAGCAAATAAAGGCAATTGGCGAAAAACGCTCGCTATAGAACTAAGCTATGGTTTGGAAGGATACAACGTGCAGTGTGATTTAATCTTATTGTTCACTGAAGATTCGTTAGAAACGTTGAATTCAAAATTAGCCCATTGGTTAGAGGATTAAGTCATGAGTAATAGCGCACTTGACGAGATAATTGAATTTCATTGGATGATGGACATGTTGCAAACAGTCGATGTGGGCATTGTCGTTCTTAATAGTAATTTTGAAATCAAAGTGTGGAATGGCTTTATGGAAGCACACAGCGCCATGCTGCCAAGTGATGTGAGAGGCAAAACACTTTTCTCACTTTTTCCTTATATTTCTGAAGAATGGTTTAAGCGTAAAGTAAAAGCCGTGTTCGAACTGCGTATACGCGCTTTTGTAACATGGGAACAGCGTCCTTATTTATTTAAATTCAGAAACTTTCGTCCCATCACCGGTACTGAGCTTTTTATGTACCAGAATATTTCATTTTCTGCGTTAGTGTCTGCTACGGGTGAGGTTGATCACGTTTGTATGATGATTTATGACATGACAGATGCAGCATCCGCGAAAAAGCAGCTACTTGCTTTGCAGGTGCAACAAAACGAAATGCAACAAAACAACCAGCGAAGTAAATAGCACTTTTTCAGTCACATTGTTTTGTTGGTCTAATCCTTGCTGTTCTCTTATCATTATTTCATGGCTTAGCGTCGATTGATGCGCATAGGCTAAACAATTTCTGGTATTAAGTGATGAATTATTGGTCTAAATATGTCGTTGTTTTCATAGCTGTGTGCGCTGTTGCAGCTTGCGGTGGTGATGCTGTGCGACCTAAAACACCGAATGTGTTAGTTAATGCGGGTCAAAATATAGAGGTTAACGAACAGGTAACTGTCACCGTAGATGGCATCGCCACTAGCACTGCTGGTGGTATTACCTATGCTTGGACTGCCACGCCAACCTTAACCTTCGAGCAATCAGACGCATCGGCCACAGTAGCGACCTCGTTCGTCGTGATACCTAGCGTCACGCAGGTAACCGACTATATACTCACATTAACCGCGACCGATAGTAATGGCACCACCGGAACTGACCATATTACAATGCGGGTAAATCCGGTCAATGTGCTCCCTATAGCCTTGATACTGGCGCCTAGCATAGACCTTTATGAAATCGATACCTATCCAATATTAACCACGGTAATGCTCGATGGTAGCACCAGCAATGACAGCGATCCGCAAAACTCTACGGCATCAATATCTGCCTATCTTTGGCAACAAATTGCCGGTCCTGATGTGCTCACAGGACCTACTTTAACGGAAGCAAGTCTTAGTTTTCAAACACCTTTGCTTGCGCAACCTGCCGACATTACTATTCGATTACAGGTCACAGATCAAGAAGGAGCAATCTCAAGCGTAGATAAAACACTGAGATTATTAAGTGAATCTGACACTATTCCTGAGTTATCTATTGGCCCAGTTCAAACCGTCTTTTCTGGTGAGCTATTATTGCTAAGTGGTCAAGCGTCAAGCATCGCCAGCGGTGCTCAACCATTTTCAGTGTTGTGGACGTCTGACTCTCTGCTAGCCCCTATTATTGGTGATCCCAATTCGATGAAAACGTACAGCATTGCACCGTTGGTGTTGCAACAAACAGAGATTATTTATCAACTTTTGATCACGGATAATTACGGGAATCAACGGACCAAAATGCAAACCATGCTGGTTGAACCACAAACTCAAACTACGTTGAACGATACGGGTGTTAGCTTAAACGGCAGCAACAATGAAAATCTCACGACTTATCAAGGCGAGTTTGCCGGCCAGGATGCCCACAATGGATATGATCGCATGGCCAGTAGTGGTTTTTCAGACAAGGCGGGTAGGGGGGAGCTTGGATTTGATTTTACGCGATTAAATCAAAATGGTGACGAAGTTGATCAAGATACACCTGATTGGAGTTGCGTCCGCGACAATATTACCGGATTGATTTGGGAAAATAAGACCGATATTGCGGATGATTTACATGCTGCTGAGCAGCTCTTTACTTGGTATTCATTTGTCGATAATGGGGGGTTCGCTGGTCATTTTAATGCCGGTAGCAGCGCTTGTAATCTGGCTTCAGGCAATTGCAATACACAAGCCTTTGTAGATGCCGCAAATGCACAAGGCTTGTGTGGCTTTTTTGATTGGCGATTACCGAGTCACGATGAGCTGCTATCGCTGGTTCATTTTGGCAAGTTACAGCCACCATTAATTGAAAGTGAATACTTTCCACACATGGGAACAACTGCCCCTGACGCTGCGTTGTGGTATTGGACTTACATGCCTAATGTTGATGGTGTTAATGAGAGCGGTTCGCAAAGTTCTTGGGCACTTGATTTTGACACAGGGGTAGATAATTTTATTAATAAATCAACGCAAGCGCGGATTAAGTTGGTGAGGGCTGGACGATGATCAAGAATGTAATGCTTAATACTGCACTATTTTGCGTTGTTGGGTTTGTTAGTGCGGCGAATGCGCAGCAATTCTGTCTGTCAACAGCACCTATTAGTGCGCCAGATACAAACTTCTTGGAGCTCGAGAATGGGCAATTGCTGCATTCAAGCACTAATTTAATCTGGATGCGTTGCGCGATAGGGCAGAAGTGGGTTGACGAAACCTGCGCTGGTGAGGCTGAACCCTACACTTGGAAGCAGGCGTTAGCGTTAAGTGTTGGCTATGAATTTAATGCTTCTAGCAATTGGCGTTTGCCAAATATTAAAGAGCTGAGCTCGATTACAGAGCGCTCATGCACAAGACCTTCTATCAATAATGACTTGTTTCCAGCCACCCCTCCTGACGATTTTTGGACGTCAACACCCTCTATGACTGATGCTGAGCGAGCTTGGGTTGTGGCATTTTTTAATAGCAGTAATTCTATTAAAGAGAAAAACAGAACGGTGTTTGTGAGATTAGTCAGAACCGCCTTACCTTCTGAGCGCTAGCTAGACTAGGGTCAAACTGAATATAGTCATTAGATCTTGAATTTAGTCTCTATCTACTAGTACAAATAGGCGCTCGATACAGTTACGCTAAAAAAACACCTTACAAGCATTGAAAGTTCAGTACAACGTTCGCAGCAAGCTGACGTTGAAGCGCAGATTATTCTGCCAAAACAGCAGTAGCTGCCACTAAGCCCTCTCCCAATTCATTCTAAGTTAGTGATTTTATTTTACAAAATAAACACAGATTAGCTAGCTCAACAGGGCTAAATACCCCGTCTATTCACTAAATAGATAATCCCGCATTAGTTTGGGCAAGTTGACTTTTCACACCACTTTTGGTGTTCTACATAACAATTAGTTTACATTAATACTACATGGCGAACCAAGTGGGCCATAATTATATCGCAAAATATTACAAGAGGATCAAGGCCAACCAGTAGCTGAAGTATTACTCACCTTTATAAATGCCTTGTTTAAATTTGTAGTTAAAAACAATAGGAACAATTTGATGGATGAATTACTAGATTTTACCGGAAAAGTAGCATTGATCACCGGTGCTGGTGGCGGTTTTGGCCGTTTGTTAGCGCAAGGACTCGCCAAACGCGGATGTAAATTGGTGATAAGTGATATCAATCAACAAAACGTAGATGCAACATTTGCCTCTTTACCAGACCAAGACAATGCAATCTCGATGTTATGTGATGTTTCCAAAGAACAAGATTGTAAAAGTATGGTCGATAGTGCCTTACAGAAATTTGGCAAAGTGGATATTGGCGTCAACAATGCGGGTATTGCTCACGCTTTGACGCCTTTACATAAATTGACTGCAGAGACTATGCATAGTCAATTTAACGTGAACGTAAATGGTGTACTGTTTGGTATGAAATATCAAATTGAAGCGATGCTTAAGCAAGGCGAAGGGCACGTGCTTAATATCAGTTCGTTAGCAGGTTTAGGCGGAGCACCAAAAGGCGGAGCTTACGCCGCAGCCAAACACGCGGTAGTAGGCTTGACCAGAACAGCCGCTGTGGAATATGCCAGAAAAGGCGTGCGTTGCAATGCCATTTGTCCCTTCTACAGTCCGACCGCTATTTTAGGTGAATTTGCGTCAGAAGAAGGACAAGCGCAATTAGCAAGAGGCACACCGATGAAACGCTTGTCTAAACCACAGGAAGTGGTGAACGCCATGTTACTGATTTTGTCCCCGGGTAATTCGTATATGACAGGACAAACTATCGCTATTGATGGCGGTGTGACGGCTTGGTAGCAGCTTTACATAAAAAGCGACGTGCTAAGCAAATATGATAAATGGATATAACACATAATTTACAGGAAAAAATATGCAAGCTTTGATGATGAATTCCCAGTTAATGATCTCCTCAATACTTAGACATGCGGATAAGAACTTTCCGGATTCGGAGATTGTTTCTGTCACTGCGGATAACCCAAGACATAGACATACTTACAAAGATTTCGCCAATCGTAGCCGTCAGTTGGCCAATGCGTTAGTTGAGCTGGGTGCTAAATTTGGTGATCGTATCGGTACGTTAGCCTGGAATGATTATCGCCACCTTGAACTTTATTACGGCGTATCAGGCAGTGGCATGGTTTGTCATACAATAAATCCTAAATTATTTCCCGAGCAGGTGAATTACATCATCAATCACGCAGAAGACAGATTTATTTTTGTGGATTTATTAGTGGTACCTTTGCTTGAAGCACTAAAAGATCATCTTCCTAAGGTTGAAGGCTACATTATTTTAACTGATGAAGCCCATATGCCTAATACAACCTTACCTAACGCCATGTGTTATGAAACACTCTTAAGTAAACAGTCCTCTGCCTTTGATTGGCCTGAGTTTGACGAAAATACGGCCAGCGCCATGTGTTATACCTCAGGCACCACGGGTAACCCAAAAGGCGTGGTATATAGCCATCGTTCCACTTTGTTGCATGCGATATGCGGCAGCATGCCCGATGCAGTGGCTGCGTCGTATAAAGAGACCACGCTTCCTATCGTGCCTATGTTCCATGTAAATGCGTGGGGATCACCTTATGCTTCATTAATGGCGGGCTCTAAAATGGTCATGCCGGGGCCCAAAATGGCCGATGGAGAAGCACTACAAAACTTGATTGAAACCGAGAAAGTTACGTTTAGTTCAGGGGTACCCACTATTTGGCTTGGATTACTCGATTATTTAGAGAAAACAGGTAAAACCATACCCACCATGACTCGCGTTACTGTCGGCGGCGCTGCTTGTCCTAGAACCATTATCGAACGATTTGCACAACAACATGGCGTTGAGGTTGTGCAGGGTTGGGGCATGACTGAAACGAGCCCGCTGGGTACTATATTTTGCAAAAAAGCAGGTATGGAAGAATTAACGCAAGACGAATTATTTGATCTACAATGCATGCAAGGGCGGGGTGTATTTGGTATTGAAATGCGTATTGTGGACGAAAATAATCAGCAATTACCATGGGATGGCGTTGCCTTTGGAGCCCTTAAAGTAAAAGGTCCTTGGGTAGCAAGTGGTTACTATGGTCTATCTCAAATACCTGGTTCAGAAGGTTGCCCAGTGGATGAACTTGGTTGGTTTGATACGGGTGATGTCGCTACTATTAACCCGCAAGGTTATATGCGAATTACCGATCGCACTAAAGATGTTATAAAAACCGGCGGTGAATGGGTCAGTTCAATCGAGATTGAAAATGCGGCCGTGAGTCATCCAGATGTAGCCGAAGCAGCGGCCATTGGACGTTATCATCCTAAATGGACAGAACGTCCACTACTAGTAGTGGTGCGTAAAGCAGATACAAGCGTATCAAGTGAACAAATAATAACGTTTTTACAAAGCAAACTTCACAAGCTATCAATGCCAGATGACATTGTGTTTGTCGACGAATTACCTCATACAGCGACAGGAAAATTGAATAAGCTAGCGTTGAGAAAAACCCTAGAAAATTATCAGTTTCCCGCGTAGGCATAAGTATTATTTAGTTTAAAAAGGCGCTCAAGCGCCTTTTTTTTGTAAACTCAAAGTTGCACTGCACTCATTGCTTGTACACATAGCTTACACACATAGCTCATATCCAATGATTTATACAAACAAATCTAATAAGCTATTCAGATAACGCTTGCCGGTCGCAGTAAGCTGCCACTCTTGGTCATTACTGCTAATCAGTTTCATGGTTTGGGCTTTTTCTAAGTGTTTTAATTCAGTGGTAGTTAATTCTCGCCCCGTATTTTTTGCAAACTGTGCTTTGGGGCAAGCTTCCATGATTCGAAACCGATTCATAAAAAACTCAAATGCAAGATCGTCAATTTCAACCTGGCTTATTTTGTCCATATAAGCGCGAGTGAAATCCATATAGCCTTTTGGATGCTTGACCTTTACCGTGCGCATGATGGCGTGTGCGGGTAATGCCGGTGTATTGGGGGGCATGGTTATTTTGCCATGCGCACCACAACCAATACCAAGATAGTCGCCATAACGCCAATAGTTGAGGTTATGCTGGCACTGTTGACCCTGTTTTGCATAGGCTGATATTTCATATTGCTCATAGCCCGCTTCAGTCAGCAGTTGATGACCACGTTCTTGAATTTCCCATAGAATATCGTCATCAGGCAGTGTCGGCGGTTTCGAATAAAACGCGGTGTTGGGCTCAATAGTAAGTTGATACCATGATAAATGAGGTGGTGCTAGTGTAATGGCTTCTTGTAAATCCAGCATTGCATCTGCAACACTCTGGTTTGGAAGGCCATGCATTAAATCTAAATTAAAGCTACGCAATCCTAAGCGTTTCGCCAGTTCAACAGCAGCTCTACCTTGCATTGAATCGTGGATACGACCGAGTGCTTTTAAGTGCCGCTCATCAAAACTTTGAACACCAATTGAAATGCGGTTAATCCCCGCTTTTTCAAAACCAATAAACTTTTCGGCCTCAACCGTACCGGGGTTCGCCTCCATTGTAATTTCTGCACTGGGGGCCAATGGAACTCTTGCTGCAATACCATCCAACAGTCTCTGCATTCCAGCAACAGACAATAAACTCGGTGTGCCACCGCCAATAAAAATGCTCGACACTTCACGTAGTTGTCCATTGTTGGTAATAAGCGGAAGGTCTTCCATTAAGTCGTCCAATACATGACTAATATATTCAGACTCGGGTAGACCACCTTTCAAATTGTGTGAGTTGAAATCGCAATAGGGGCATTTCTGCACACACCAAGGTATGTGCACATATAAACTCAGAGGAGGTAAGCCTGTTGTGTTTGTGTGTTCCTGGATCAACGGGTCAATACTACCTTCATGCGCTGCATTAATTGCACCAGCGCTTTACCGCGATGGCTAATGCTATTTTTAGTGTTTTTATCTAGTTCAGCCGCACTGCAGTTTTGCTCGGGCACCCAAAAGACAGGATCATAACCAAAGCCACCCACACCTTGGCGTGTTGTACTAATTTCGCCATGCCATTCACCCTGACATATGATCGGGGTAGGGTCGAGCTCATGCTGCATAAATACGAGTACGCATAAAAAACGAGCTTTGCGGTTGTCAGTTTCGTTTGCTAATGCGCCTAAGAGTTTATTGATATTATCATTGTCATTCGCACTTTTGCCGGCATAGCGAGCCGAATAAATACCCGGAGCACCACCAAGAGCATCGACTGCCAAGCCGCTATCGTCTGCAATAGCTGGCAATCCTGTTACTTTTGCGGCATTCCGAGCTTTAATAATTGCGTTTTCAACAAACGTGGTACCCGTCTCTGGTACTTCCTCGACATTAAACTCAGATTGCGGTGATACTTTAATTGAAAAACCATCGAACAGAGTCGAAAATTCGGCCACTTTGCCTTTATTACCTGTCGCTAAGACGATTTGTTTTATACTCATCTACGCCTCTTTTGATTTAGGTGATGATGGTCTAGTTGTTTTCTTCTTAAACTTGCCCTTGGCTTTGACCTTTTTGCCTTTTCCAGGTGTTTTTACTTTTTGTTTTTTGATTACTTTTGGCGCCTTATTGTTTGGACGCAAGCCTTCAATGACTCTCGCCTTGAAGGGCTCTTTGGTGTAACGCTCTACCTTGCCGACTTTTTCAAAGTCATGCGCTTCAACAATCGAAATTGCAGTGCCTTTTGCGCCCGCGCGTCCAGTGCGTCCAATGCGATGCACGTAAAGATCTGAGCCTCTTGGCATGTCAAAGTTAATAACGTGGCTGATGTCTTGCACGTCAATACCTCTGGCAGCAACGTCGGTCGCAATAAGAATTTTTACTTCACCTGCTTTGAAACTGGCTAATGCAGAATTACGCCTATCTTGCGGCATTTCGCCTTGTAAGTAGGTTACGCTAAAATCTTGGCTAAACAAAAAATCTTTGAGGTTGTGCAAGCGCTGGCGTGTTTTAACGAACACGATACAAGACTCAATAGTGTTGCGCAGATGATGAACCAATATCGCATTTTTATGGTTTAAATCGTCAGCTAGGTGGTACCACTGAATAATTTTATTCTTTTCTTTTCTGGAAGGATCGGCAGAAAGTGTTACTGGGTCTTTCAACAGTTCCTCTGCGAAATTACGTACGCCTTTCCCTTCCAGCGTTGCAGAAAACAACATGCTTTGCTTTCGCCACCTAGCTTCACCTGCAATTTGATGCACGATTGAAGAAAAGCCCATGTCCAACATGCGGTCCGCTTCATCTAAAATAAGCGATTCGATGTCACGACAATCAAAACTTTCTTGTTCAATATGCTCAAACAACCTACCAGGTGTAGCGACTAAAATATCGCAATGGCCAGCAAGTGTCTCGCGATCGGTGCCATAGTTGATGCCACCAGTAATCACGCCACAGGTTAAATGTGTGTATTTTGTAATTGCTTTTGCTTGTTCAAATACCTGATTAGCCAGCTCTCTTGTAGGAACCAGTATAAGCACTCTTGTCGAGCTATCGTCTTTACGCGGATGATCGAGTAAATATTGGCAAACCGGTAACAGAAATGCGGCCGTTTTCCCTGTGCCCGTTGGGGCGTCTGCAAGTATGTCTTTACCTTCCATTGCATGTGGAATAACCAAAGACTGGATACTAGTTGGGCGTTCATAGCCCATGTCGTTTATGGCTCTGCAGAGTTCGTCGTCTAAATCTAATTGATCAAACATGGATGACTTTGTTTTGTTTGTATTTGCCCACATTCTACCTCAAATCGGTGATAACGAGTATGCTTGTTTTTACTCAATCAGGTATTTTCTCAACTTGGCACTAATACCAGATTACAGACTGTAATCTAGGCCCTTTTACATTGACTTAAATAGTGATACTCGATAGGTTATCTATAAAACAATCATGACAGTGCAGATAACGTGTATTTAAGCTATTTTGGGTTAACGGACAACCCCTTTTCAATTGCTCCAAATCCTGATTACTTATTCATGAGCCCTCGGCATCGCGAAGCTCTGGCGCATTTAACCTTTGGCTTGAAGGAGTCAGGCGGCTTTGTAATGCTGACGGGAGAAGTAGGCACAGGCAAAACCACAGTGTCTCGCAAACTTTTGCAAGATTTATCAGATGACACGCAAACAGCGGTTATTTTAAACCCAAGCTTGTCAGCCATAGAATTACTGGCGACAGTTTGTGACGAGCTCGGCATTAAGTACGATACTAACACCAGTTCACTCAAAATATTTACTGATAAAATTTTAAATAAGTTGGCTGATAACCACGCGAGTGGGATCAATACCGTACTTATTATTGACGAAGCTCAGCATTTAATGCCCGAAGTCCTCGAACAATTGCGCTTGTTAACTAATTTAGAAACGACTCGAGAAAAGCTCTTGCAAGTTGTCTTAATAGGTCAACCTGAGTTACAACAACTATTGCGCCGAAACGAACTTAGACAACTGGCTCAGCGGGTCACTGCGCGCTATCACCTTCTGCCCTTAACTAAGGCTGAAGTTGTGTTGTACGTGGCTCATCGACTGCAGGTGGCGAGTGGCAATCCAAGTATTTTTACTTCAACGGCCTTAAGTAGCTTGTTTCAAATCAGTGGTGGTATTCCACGGGTTATTAATTTGTTATGTGATCGCGCAATGACGATAGCTTACACACTGCAAAAACCGCTTATTACACACCAGCTCGTGGTTGGTGCTAGCTATCAAGTATTAGGCGATGACATTGTCCAACAACGTCAAAAAGAGCTGTGGAAACGGATCTTTGTAGGTAGCTTTGTTACTTCCATCATTCTAGGTTTAGTTGTGGGAGGTTTGTATGCTTAAACTATTTAAGGTGGCCGACCTGCAGCCAGGTATGTTAGTCAGTAAAGTAATTAGTCAACATGGTCCGGTTAAAATCCGAACAGTAGGAATGATCCGCAGTCTTGAAATGATCAAGGGCTTAACTAGCATGGGCGTGACTGAAGTTGAAGTCGACTTGAGCCAGAGTTTAGGCTTGCTTGATGCCACAACAGCCGACATAGAAGTTGAAGCTGAGGAAGCGGTCACTAAATTAACACCAACACAACAGCTGCTGCAAAATGAAAGGCGGTCTGCCAAAGTCAATAATGAGGGCAGTCCGCAGTACCATCGTTCGTTGTTTATGCCCTCTATGGATACCTTACCTTCGTCTTGGGATTTGTATGGTAAGAATATGTCGTTGCTCTTGCTGTTAGTCGTCGGTGGTGTTTGTGTTGGTTGGAACATCGCTTCCATTCCTCACTGGTTGGCTTTGTATAAAGATAAAGACTATGTGGTTATCGATTATCAACCAGTAAACACGCCTCGAAAACCACAGGACGTCAGTTCCGATGATGATAACCGAACAGCAGTGATGAATGAGCAGAGCAACAATGCCTCAAACGAAGATGCCAAAGTGTTAAAAAGTAACGCTAATAATGATAATGTCGAGGGCCGTTCTCAAATTACAAATTCACCGCCGCCAGAGCAAACAAATAAGTCAGCGGGGCAAGAAGCGGAGCCCATCGTATTAGGTTACTTACCGAGTGGTAATAACAGTCAACAAATACTAGATAGCATTACAAAAAAACAGGCTGAAGGCGAATTAATTGAGCCTATTTCAAGTCAAAGCGACTCAAATGTATCTGCCGCGTTATTAAGAAAAATAAATAAAGCGATTGCTGATTTGAATAACAATTCAGATGTGGCGCCGGTTAATCCGTTGGCCGCTAGTTATGATGATTTGCCAAGAGTTGACCAGCTCTCTGTTGCTATTCAAACACAAATTCCAGCAATGGTATTCAGCGCTCATATGTATTCATCGAATAGGCCGGAACGTTGGGTTAGAGTTAATGGTAGACGCCTAGTCGAAGGTGACTTTATTGCACAAGACTTGCAGCTGGTAAATATAGAACCACAAAAGGTGATTTTGTCTTTTAAAGATGAGGTGTTCACCATGAACGCTTTATCCGACTGGTAGGTAAACAGCAAAGTGCAACAGTATTGCAAACTGTGCACTTGCTTGCACAACATAAATTGTTTGCGCTACTGTGGCAGAAAAATACGCTTAAAAAATTTGTCTAAATTCATACTAAATTCTTCCGGTCTAACGCCAGTTAAAATATAGTCATCAGATTGGTTCAAATCGACTCGATGAACTGCCGTATGCAGTTGTGTTTGCATGCTATAGAAAATCATGACTATTGGGTTTAGTGGCTGTTTACTATTGCGTTGACTTACGATACCCAACTGTTGGCTCTGTAGTTGCACCAATGACCCTACTGGATGCAGTCCAATGGTATTGATAAACTCATTCACTAAGTCACTATTCAGCGTCTCATCGCTCTCTAATTGATGCAGTGCCTCAGTTGCAGTAACCGAGCATTGATGATGGCGGTTCGAAATCATTGCGTCATAGCAGTCGACAATCGCTGCCATTTGAGAATACACACTGATCTCGGAAAGCGTTTTTGCTTTGGGGTACCCGCTGCCATCAACACGTTCATGGTGATTTGCAATAACATCGAGCACGATAGGTGGTGTATCACTTAAGCGCTGGGCTATCTCGATACCAATATCGACATGACTCCTCATTATAGCCCAGTCGGTTTCATTCAACTCGGCGGTTGTGTTTAGTAAATCGCGGGGCAGGGATGCCATGCCTATATCCATTAGCAAGCCAGCCATGGTTAGATCTTCAATTTCAGCTTGCGACATTCCCCTTGAACTAGCGAACATAGTCAATAATATTGCACAGTTGATAGCATGCTCTGCTAAATATTCACTTGAGTCTTTCAGCATGAGTAGACAAGACAATGCATCAACGTTATCAAATACCGAATCAATAATATCTTGAGCTAGCTTACTCAAGTGTTCAATGTTGGGTGTTGAGCCAGAGCGTAACTTCGCCACGAAGTCCTTTTGTACATTTTTTGCCTGTACGTACAATTTATCAGCGTCTTGTAATGCTTTTTGATGTTGCCCAGTATGCACAATACTGGTCAGCTTATATTCTTTTATTGGCGAGGCGGTTGTCGCGTTTGACGAAACGTTGTTGGCGTTTACAGTAGGGTCTGCAATGTGATTTTCAAAATGCGGCTCTCGAGCAGCAAGAGCATGCTCTACTATTTTACTTTTATCAAAGTCGACTTCAATTTCCAATATTCCTTTGCTTTTAAGGGAATCTAAAATAGCGGTAGTTTTTATTAATCCTCTACTTTTAATACGGACGTTGCCTTTCTGCTTGACCACGTTCTCGACATACATGCCTATAGTTAGTTCGGAAATGGAGATAGTTTTAATCATATATATACTATTGAATCTCGAATAACCGTAATGTAATTGATTTGTTAACTTTAAGCTATAACCCATATTGCAAAATTAATGACTACCGCAAACCATCGGCCTTTTGCGGCATATCTAAATTTATATATAGGTATAAAATTCACCCAATCTGATTAGATTATTATAACCAAGCGGCACGTTTTTTCTCAAATGCGCTGATGCTTTTGTTAAAATCGAGAGTTTGCCCAATCGCATCTAAGCCCTTGATCATATTTTGTTTGTGATGCTGCGCAATCTCAAATTTATAGCTGCTTTCACCTACCTTTACCGTTTGATTTGGCAGATCGATATGAAAAATCACGTCTGGGTTACTGGCAACATGTTCAAACAAATCGTCCATTATGTTGCTTGAAAGTGCAATTGGCAAAAGTTGATTATTAATACAGTTACTGTAAAAGATATCCGCTAAACTGGTCGCAATAATGCAGCCAAAACCGAAATCAGCTAGCGCCCAAGGAGCGTGTTCGCGGCTTGAACCACAGCCAAAGTTCTCACGTGAGAGCAGCACATTTGCTCCCTTATGCTTCTCTTGAGTTAGAGTAAACTCGGGGTTTAATTCCTGTTCATGTAAGTCTAAATAGCGCCAGTCATGAAATAGGTGCTTACCATAGCCTGAGCGGGTGACGCCTGTTAAAAATTGCTTTGGGATTATTTGATCGGTATCAATATTGGCTTGGTCTAATGGTGCGGCCTTGCCGCTTAATTCAGTAAATCCTGTCATCTTATTCTCCAAACTGTCTTGAATCTGCAAAACTACCCGTTAACGCCGCGGCAACCGCCATTTCAGGACTCACCAAATGGGTTCTTGAACCCCGACCTTGGCGCCCTTCAAAATTTCGGTTACTGGTAGATGCGCAGCGATCACCTGGTTGCAGAACATCGTCATTCATGCCTAAACACATAGAACAACCTGGTAATCTCCACTCAAAACCGGCTGCTTTAAAAATGACATCTAATGCCTCTTTTTCTGCTTGTTCTTTAACTGCCACAGAGCCTGGAACAACGATGGCGGTTATGTGACTTTTCACTTTACCTGAGGCTGCGACTTTTGCAGCGGCTCTTAAATCTTCGATGCGGCTGTTGGTACAAGAACCAATAAAGACATGAGATATATTAACGTTATCCCAGGTTTGTCCAGCTTCTAAGCCCATGTATTTGAGCGCTTTGACGGCGGACTCTTTTTCGATTGGATCGTCAAAATCATCAGGCGAAGGGATTGCTTGGTTAATTCCAATAACTTGCCCTGGGTTAGTTCCCCAAGTGATTTGTGGTTGAATATCTTTGGCTTGCAAAGTCACAACGGTATCGAATATAGCGTCCGCATCTGAGGTTAATGATTGCCAGTAGCTAACGGCATCATTCCAATACGCGTTGCTTGGAGCAAAGTCTTTGTCTTTTAGATAATCGATAGTTTTCTGATCAGGTGAAATTAAACCGGCCTTCGCACCAGCTTCAATGCTCATATTGCAGATGGTCATGCGTTGTTCCATCGACAAGTCGCTAATCGCTTCGCCACAATATTCAATCACATAGCCAGTTGCACCAGCATGGCCAATTTTCCCTATAATTGCCAAGATAATATCTTTTGCTGTGACCCCAATCGGTAACTTGCCGGCAACCTCGATTTGCATACTCTTGGCTTTGCTTTGTTTCAATGTTTGAGTGGCTAACACATGCTCAACTTGTGACGTACCTATGCCAAATGCTAGCGCGCCAAAGGCACCGTGTGTAGCCGTATGGCTATCGCCACAAACTACCGTCATACCAGGATGAATGAGGCCAAGTTGTGGACCTATGACATGTACAATTCCTTGGTTTTTGTGACCAACCGGATAAAGTTGGATGTTGTGTGCTGCACAATTATCTGCCAACGTTTGTAGTTGTAATTTATTTTGCGGACCACACGCATCAAGCGCTAAAGAACGTGTCGATATACTGTGGTCCATCGTGCCAAAAGTAAGGTCAGGACGACGTACTTTGCGATTATTTTCATTCAAACCAGCAAAGGCTTGTGGTGTGGTCACTTCGTGAATGAGATGACGGTCTATGTACAATAAGGTGTCTTCACCCAGTTGTTCTACGATGTGTGCATTCCACACTTTGTCATAAAGAGTTTGAGCCATGATTCTTCCTTAACTCTACATTAAGAGATTTGTTGTAAAATATAAGTGCCTACATCTGCGGTAGAGCAAGCATTATTACGTTCTTTTTTAGGCATTAATTCTGCAGTTAACACACCATCTTCAAGTGTTTTAACAACGGCAGCATCAATTGCATCGGCTGCGGCAATTTCGCCTAAACTGTATCGCAACATCATCGATGCTGACAGAATTTGAGCTATTGGGTTGGCAATACCTTTGCCCGCAATGTCAGGAGCAGAGCCGCCTGCGGGTTCATACATACCAAAGCCCGCGCCATTGATACTAGCCGAGGGTAATAGACCCATTGAGCCGGTTAACATTGCGCATTCGTCACTAATGATATCACCAAACAAATTGGAACATAACATGACGTCGAATTGCGCCGGATCGCAGATAAGCTGCATTGTCGCATTATCAATGTAAATATGTTCAAGCGTGACTTGTGGATAATCGTTTGCGACTTCTTCAACCACTTCACGCCATAGCCGACTGCATACCAGCACATTTGCTTTGTCTACAGAGGTGACTTTTTTACTTCTTTTCATTGACGCTTCAAATGCACTAATAGCGATACGACGAATTTCACGTTTTGAATAACGCATGGTATCGAAAGCAAACTGCTCTTCACCTTCGCCTTCAAGCCCTTTAGGCTGGCCAAAGTATATACCTGAGGTAAGTTCACGGATGACTAAAACGTCCACGCCTGACTGTGCGATATCAATGCGCAATGGGGATAAATGCGCAAGTCCTGCATAAATTTTTGCTGGACGTAAATTACTAAATAGATCGAAATGGCTGCGCAGCTTTAACAAAGCGGCGCGCTCTGGGCGCTGCTCTAAAGGCAGGCTGTCCCATTTAGGGCCACCAATTGAACCAAACAAAATCGCATCAGCTTGTTCGCAACCTTCAAGGGTTGCCTTGGGTAGTGCCTCACCATGATGATCAATCGCAAAGCCACCTACCGGATAAGTTGTGCGCTCTAGTGTAATATCAAACTTATGGCATACCGCGTCTAAAACACGATTCGCTTGCTCCATCACTTCAGGACCAATACCGTCCCCGGGTAAAACTGCAATATGATATGTGGCCATTCTAAACTCCGGTAATATGTTCTTGTTGTTGTTTTTGTTCGTCAATTTGGTCGGCTAGGTAAGTATTGTTTAATACAAATATTAATGCGCGAACACCTGACTCGACGATATCGGTAGCTAGGCCAATACCATTAAAACGTCGGCCATTATATTCTGCAACCACACTCACTTGAGCGAGTGCATCAGCACCTTCACCTTTTGAATCCAATTTAAAATCGACAATGTCAATCTTATGGTCTTTTACTACCTTCATAATAGCATTATATGCAGCATCCACCGGACCATTTCCTACCGCAGACTCAGTGATAATTTGGTCGCCCACTTTCAGGCGCACCGTCGCGCTTGGGATTATGTTACGACCTGAGTTAGCCTGCAAATAATCTAAGTGATAATGAGCATGGTCATGTTTTTGTTGGTCGAAAAACAGAAGTGCTTCCAAGTCGTAATCAAACACTTGTCCTTTTTTATCAGCTAAACGTAAAAAAGCATCGTAAATAGCATCCAAGTCATATTCATCTGTTCGATAACCAAGTTCGCCTAAACGATGCTTGATTACGTGTCGGCCCGAACGCGACGTTAAGTTAAGTCGATTTTTATTAATTCCAACGCTTTCTGGCGTCATGATCTCATAGGTATTTTGGCCTTTAAGCACGCCATCTTGATGAATACCTGAGGAATGACTAAATGCATTTGCCCCCACAATTGCTTTATTTGCTTGCACTGGCATATTGCACAGGTTACTGACCAACTTTGAGGCTTTATAAATCTCTTGCGACTGGATGTTTGTTGATAAACCAAGCATGGCATAGCGGGTTTGTAGGATCATCGCAATTTCTTCAAGCGAGCAGTTGCCCGCTCTTTCACCAATTCCATTAACCGTGCATTCAACTTGGCGAGCACCTTGTTCTACGGCCGCTAATGAGTTAGCCACCGCTAGGCCTAAATCGTTGTGGCAATGCACAGATATAATGGCTTTGTCGATATTCGGAACGCGATTAAATAAGTTGCTAATAATGCCACCAAACTCGGTTGGTGTTGTATAGCCCACTGTATCTGGAATATTAACTGTCGTTGCACCAGCGTTAATAGCCGATTCAACCATGCGGCACAAATAATCAATGTGCGTTCGGCCGGCATCTTCACAGCTAAACTCGACATCGTTAGTATACTTACGTGCATGTTTAATCGCGTTGACCGCCATTTCAACCACTTCATCTTGTGATTTGCGCAGTTTTGTATTCACATGGATATCAGATGTTGCGATAAAGGTATGTATACGAAAATGGTCAGCCACGCTTAATGCTTGGCCACAGGCATCAATGTCTTTTTCTAGTGCTCTGGATAGACCACAAACAGTCGAGTTTTTGATTTCCTTTGCAATTGACTGAACGGCTTTAAAATCACCAGGTGATGAAACTGGAAAACCAGCTTCTATTATATCAACGCCGAGTTTTTCGAGCATCAGCGCAATTTGTAGCTTGTCTTTTACATTCAGGCTCGCGGGTAGTGCCTGCTCTCCATCACGTAAGGTGGTGTCAAAAATAATGACTTGCTGATTGCCCTGCTTGACTCTAGTCATGGTATTTGCCTTTTATTCATTTGACCGGTTGCTTGTTATCGCGACATTAGCGACGCACTTATTCGAATCTGATCCACATTTTACTGGGGTATAAAACAAAAAACCCGTGCTTTGCACGGGTTTTTTTGTATATTAACTATAAAACTTACCCGTGCAATAAGTTCGCCAAGAGTAATAGCAGCAGCATAGAAATCAAAGAATATTGATTTTTTGATGATAAAATTTTCATATCTGCCCCTTTTTAAAGAATTTTCTTTCGATGTTCCAACTCTACTGTGGTAAACCAGTTGGGTCAACAGTTCAATTACATAAAAGCAGACCTTTTATGTAAGTTATTTTTATATCTTAAGGTTTTTAAGTCTAGCCTTCATTTCTCTACGACGAGCATGTAACAATGGCTCGGTATAACCTGAGGGCTGTTCTTTGCCTAAGAAGATAAGGTCCTTGGCAGCTTGAAACCCAATTGAATCGGCTAAGTCAGGCAACATCGGAATGTATTCGGCATCATTTTCATTTTGACTATCAACTAGTATTGCCATTCGTTGTAATGACTCATTAACTTGCTGAGTAGTTACGATCCCATGTTCAAGCCAGTTGGCAATATGTTGACTACTTATCCTTAACGTTGCGCGATCTTCCATTAAACCAACACCGTTTATATCGGGTACTTTTGAACAACCGATACCCTGATGTACCCAACGCACCACGTATCCCAAAATACCCTGTACATTGTTATCAAGCTCTCGTGTGACTTGTGGTGAACTTAATTCTGCATCTTCGGCCATTAAAGGGATTTCTAATATGCTATCGATGTAAGTCAAATGCGAGTTTTGCTTATCATTTATTATGCTTTTCTGCTGCTCAAATACATTAATTTGATGGTAATGTAAGGCATGTAACGTGGCTGCAGTAGGAGAGGGAACCCATGCCGTGTTTGCGCCAGCTTGTGGGTGTCCAATTTTAACAGCCATCATGTTGGCCATTTGTTCTGGAATTGGCCACATACCTTTACCGATTTGTGCTCTACCAGATAGCCCAAAATTGAGTCCTGTAGCTACGTTAGCTAGCTCGTAAGCATGCAGCCAAGGACGTGCCTTTATTTCCGCTTTAGGTGCAAATGCACCCTTTAGCATAGACGTATGTATTTCATCACCCGTACGGTCTAAAAAACCCGTATTAATGAATACGACACGCTCATTCGCGGCTTCAATACAGGCACCTAAATTGAGACTGGTTCTGCGCTCTTCATCCATAATCCCTATTTTTATGGTGTTCTTGGGCAAATCGAGTACTTGTTCTACGCTGCTAAATAATCGATTCGTAAAGGCAACTTCATCGGGACCATGCATTTTCGGTTTGACAATATAAATACTGTTTTCTTTGGCATTTTTAAACATGCTATTGTTAAGCAAGTCATGTTTAGCAATTAACGATGTAATCATCGCATCCATTATACCTTCCGGAATTTCTTCACCTTCAAATAAAATGGCGTTATTGGTCATTAAGTGACCAACGTTGCGAATAAACATTAGGCTTCTACCTGAAAGTGTAATGCGTTCATTTGCCAGCGTTTGATATTCACGGTCTGGATTCATGCTTCGCGTAAAGGTTTTATCTCCTTTGATAAGTTGGATCTGTAAGCTTCCTTGCATCAATCCTAACCAATTCTGATAAACCAATGTTTTATCTTCAGCGTCAACAGCTGCCACGCTATCCTCACAATCCATAATAGTTGTTAAAGCGGATTCTAGCGCAATGTCTTTTACTGTGGCCGGATCTGTTTTACCGATGGGGTGCGAGTTATCAAACTGTATTTCGGCATGTAAGCCGTTATGACAGACGACGATCGCGAGCGGGTTGTCTATTTTGCCTTGAAAGCCAACCAACTGAGTTGGGTCTTGTAACGTCGTCTTATTGCCATCAGCTAGTGTGACTAACAAGCCGCTATCATTGAGTTGGTATTGCAGACTCCCAACGTGGCTGCCGCTAACCAATGGTAAAATGCTGTCAAGATACTCTCTGGCTTTTAAAATTACCTTATTACCACGGATCGGGTTGTATTGACCTTTTGCTTCTGCACCATCAGCATCTGAAATAACATCAGTGCCATACAATGCGTCATAAAGACTCCCCCAGCGAGCATTAACGGCATTCAGTGCATATCTAGCATTGTTAATTGGCACAACAAGCTGTGGCCCAGCCATAGTGGCTATTTCAGGGTCAACATGTTTTGTTGCTATTGGTCTAGGAGTAAGGGCTGCTTGCAAGTAACCGATGTTGCTCAAAAAAGTTTTATATTCATCAGCCGACGCGTTCGGCTCATTACAATGAAAATCATTAATTTGTTGTTGTAAGGTTTCACGTTCTCTCAACAATGCTTTGTTTAGTGGCATTAAGTTTTCAAGGACTTGTTCGAAACCTTGCCAAAACACGGTTGGCTCAATTTGCGAATTGGGCAGCGCACTTGATTCTATAAAATCAAGCAATTCGCTGGCCACTGATAGTTTGCCTTTTGTCACGTATCTTTGTGCAGTCGTCTGCTCATTAACACGTGATGCGCTGGTTCCGTTGTTACCAGATGGACTTGTCGTCTTTGCTGAAATCGTTGACATTGGCATACTCCGTTATTTTGTTTAATACAGTTTAGGGAATATCGCGGCAGTTTTTTAGTTTATGTATAATATGTTTGTTATAGATACTGTGAATGCGGGTCTGCTAATATTCCCTTTAGGGCTGTGGCTCACTATTCATTACGTTGGCTACGTCAGTAATTAGTCTTCGTAACCAAATATGTCCGGCATCATGATGTAATAAAGCACTCCAAGCCATCTTCAATGCAATGGGCGGAATATCGAAAGGAGGCTCGACAACAATAATACTGGGATCATCTTTAAATATTTTGGCTGCTTTAGTGGGTAATGTTGCTATCAGGTTTTGTGTTTTAGTTAACTGCAGTGCTGCGTGATAATGACGTGTAAAAACTCGGATTTCTCGCTGTTTTCCTATTTTAGTAAGCTCAGCATCAACCCAACCTAGCTTTTGAACTTCGTTGGGGTCAATGCCAACGCCAACGCCAAAGCCTGTTTTACTGACCCAAATATGCTGACCTTTCAAATAAGCTGCTAGATCAAAATTATGTCTCATGGGGTGGTCACTGCCGATAACGCATGAAAATGAATCGTACCAAATAACTTTTTGATGGAACGACAGAGGTAATTCTTCGAAGCGATTTATCGCCATGTCGACTTTGCCTTGCTCTACATCGTGAAATGTCACATCACTTGGTGTTATCAGATCTAAGCTAATATTGGGTGCTAAAACTGCAAGTCTGCCAATGAGTTCAAGCAGCAATGTTGATTCAGCGTAATCGCTGGTCATAATTCTAAACGTACGTACACTCGTTGCAGGACTAAACTCAATGTCAGGTTGAATGCAGGACTCTAATTTACTCAATACGTCACGAATAATGGGCTGTAATTCCAACGCGCGTTTGGTTGGGGTCATGCCATCGCTAGTTCTGACTAACAATGGATCTTTAAATAAATCTCGCAGTCGCTTTAAGCCATTGCTCATCGCTGGTTGGGTAATACTAAGTTGGTTAGCCGCCTTGGTGACGCTGCCTTCTCTTAATAAAACATCTAAGTAAACTAATAGATTCAGGTCGACTTTTGCGATATTCAATATGTTAATTCCAATGTCAATGGTATAAAAAGGGTGTACAAATTCAGAAGTGAAATTAAGTTGTAAAGCTCATTCACGTAAATGATAATAATTTCTTATTGATCATACAACCACAAACGACAAAAGATTGATAATACCTTGGTAGGGGAATCGTGATTAATTTGATTTGTATCATCGATTTTTAACATCTAAAGACAAAAAAACGCCCCGAAGGGCGCTGAACAAGAGTCGTTGTTTTGTTCGATGTTAACGTTGCGTCACATCAAACCCTATGTTTAAAAAAAAGAATATTAATCAACAACATCGAATTGGTTCATCGTATTGTCGTCACCAGACGCTTTTAATGCTTGTTCGCCTGAAAAATATTCTTTGTGTGTGTCGCCTAAGTCAGAACCAGCCATTGCTTGGTGTTTAACACAAGCTAAACCTTGACGAAGTTCTTGACGCTGAACACCTTTAACATAAGCTAACATGCCTTCATCACCGAAGTAGCCCTTTGCAAGGTTGTCAGTCGATAACGCTGCAGTATGATAAGTCGGTAATGTAATTAAGTGATGGAAAATACCAGCTTCACGTGCAGCATCAGCTTGGAATGTGCGTATTTTTTCGTCAGCTTCCAGCGCAATTTCAGCGTTGTCATAACTCGCTGACATCAAAGCAGCACGGTCATAAGCGCTGACATCTTTACCTTCTTCCAGCCATGTATCAAATACTTGTTGGCGGAAACTTAATGTCCAGTTAAATGACGGGCTATTATTGTAAACCAGTTTAGCTGACGGTGTTACTTCACGGATTGCTCGAACCATGTCGCCAATTTGACCAACATGTGGCTTTTCAGTTTCAATCCATAACAAGTCAGCACCGTTTTGTAGTGACGTTATACAATCAAGTACTACACGATCAAAACCGGTGTTGTCTTTAAACTTATATAGTCCATTTGGTAAGCGTAGCGGTTTAACCAGCTTACCGTCCAATTTCATAACAGTGTCGCCGTTGCTTAATTCATCAATGGAGTTGACTGGCGTTGTTTCTAAAAAGGCATTGTACTGAGCAGCTAGATCGCCCTCACTACTTGACACTGGGATTTTCTGAGTTAAACCTGCGCCCAAGGAATCTGTGCGCGCAACAATAACGCCGTCATCGACACCTAACTCAAGGAATGCATATCGTACAGCATTAATCTTGGCTAAAAAGTCTTCATGTGGAACGGTTACTTTACCATCTTGATGGCCGCATTGTTTAGCGTCAGACACTTGGTTTTCAATTTGAATACAGCAAGCGCCGGCTTCAATCATTTTCTTGGCTAGCAAATAGGTAGCTTCTTCATTACCAAAACCAGCATCAATGTCAGCAATAATGGGAACCACGTGAGTTTCAAAATTATCTATTTGCGCTTGAATATCATGTGTATCTAGGCCTTGAGCTCTGTTTTTATCAAGTTGGTCAAAAAGCTTACCTAGCTCTCTGGCATCGGCTTGACGTAAAAATGTATACAATTCTTCTATTAGCGACGGAACTGACGTTTTTTCGTGCATTGACTGGTCTGGCAATGGACCAAACTCGGAACGCAATGCAGCGACCATCCAGCCTGATAAGTAAAGGTAGCTTTTAGCTGTTGTGCCTTGATGTTTTTTTACTGATAACATTTTTTGCTGGCCTATGAAACCATGCCAGCAGCCGAGAGATTGCGTATATTGGCTTGAGTCGGCGTCATATTCAGCCATATCGGTGCGCATAATGCCGGCAGTATATTTTGCGATGTCTAACCCAGTTGTGAATCTGTTTTGGGTTTTCATTCTCGCTGCATATTCAGGGCTAATTGCATTCCATGCTGTGCCTTGAGAGGCTTTTAATTTCGCCATGTTTTCTAAGTCTTGTTGATACTGTGACATATTGTTTTCCTCTTTTGCCATTTCTTAACCATCTTCATGTTGTGTGAAGATATTGAAATTGGTGACACTACACCGCGTCGTTAATTTTGTTCGCTATTATCAGTTACTTATTAAAACTTGCCGATTGCTCTTGTTTAAAGTGGGTAACTTAAGCTTTTAAGCAGAGTAAGTAACTTCGCTTAGTCACCTGCTTATCGGTGAATACATATCCATCCTATGTTGCAATGATGAATAAAAAAACAGTATGAAACTTATTTTAGTTATTCACTATATGAATAGAGGGTTTACCGGTTGGGTGAGCCTACAGTCGGTATTAATTATAAGCCTATGAATATTATGTTTTTTAATTGTATTTATATCCGTAGTAAATCAATATAATTGAGCGCCGAATAAGTCTTATGATAATGCCTATAGTTTTGAGTGATGTACTAAAAGCGGGGGATCGGTCCTTTTAGTCTGTTAGATAATGTAAAGTTATCTCATTAACTGATAAATTTTAGAGCCACATCAGGCAAAAAAAGCATGTTAATAATACTCATATTTACCGACCTGATGCCCAGTAACATGATGTTTAGTGCCATAAAGAAAGCAATTTTGTGTTTGGCATTTGAGCATGATAAGCGTTATATTTAAGGGATAAGTTAGGATGTTTGTTATTCGAGCCGAAGTATCGGTATTTTCTTTGCAGCAAAAGTGTTCACTGGAGTTATACAATTCTCCGCTGTCCCTTTATATAGACATTGTAAATTGAGTGGTAAAGCACAATAAATTCATGGTGTTGTGAATTTTTCAGAGGTTATTAAGTCACATGGTCACAAAAAATCTTTATACAATCAGTATGGTTGCGGCAGTTACCCTGTTTAGCGCAGCTTGCACAGCCACCAAACAACAAGATATGGGTGATGTTCAAACAAACGTAACCACCCCGAAAAACATTATTATGGTCATTTCTGATGGAATGGGACCTGCTTACACAACTGCTTATCGCTTATATAAAGATGATCCAAATACACCAATGGTTGAGCTTACCGCGTTTGATCCTTTCTTAGTCGGGACAGCACGAACCTACCCAGCGTCCGTGTCTGGTTATATAACTGACTCAGCAGCGAGTGCAACTGCACTGTCTGCTGGCATCAAAACATATAATGGTGCAATTGGCTTAGATGTCGATAAAAACCCCTTAGAAAGTGTTCTACAACGTGCTAAAAAAGTAGGTAAAAAGACAGGCGTCGCAGTGACTTCACAAATTGTGCATGCAACACCTGCGGCATATGTTGCACATAACGAATCTCGAAATAATTATAATGAAATCGCCGATTCTTTTCTTGATGATCGTATCAACAACAAGAATGTCGCAGATGTAATGTTAGGCGGTGGTTGGAGCTATTTTATTCGTGATGACCGTAACCTGGTTAGTGAATTTAAGGCCCTAGGCTATCAATATGCTGATTCCTACACTGACTTGTTAGCATTACCAAAAGGTAGACCAACCTTGGGTTTGTTTGCTGATAAAGGATTGTCTAAAGCATTAGATGACACTAATCCTCATCGACTCTCGGTATTAACCGAAAGTGCGATATCGCAATTAGAGAATGTTAATGGTTATTTTTTACTGGTCGAGGCGAGCCAAGTTGATTGGGCAGGGCATGCTAATGATATCGCTTCAGCGATGGGCGAAATGGAAGACTTAGAACAAACGATAAAGTTGCTGAAAAACTATGTCGATATGCATCCAGACACATTGGTTGTGCTTACTGCTGATCACAGCACAGGGGGTCTAACAATAGGTGCGGATGGCGACTATCGTTGGAGTCCTGAATTTATTCAAAACATGAAGGCATCGGTAACAGTCATGTCTGAAAAAATCACCGATGAAGAGGATATGGCCTTATATGTTGAAGACATGTTTGGCTTTGCATTGAATGGTGATGAAAAAAATCTTATCAGTGGTATGTCAAGTGATATGAAGCCTGCAGAGCGCGAGAGTGTATTAAAGTCTATCTTAGATAAACGCACCAATACGGGTTGGACAACGTCAGGTCATACCGGCGTTGATGTCGAAGTTTATGCGTTTGGCTTAGGTTCACAAGCATTTGCTGGTAACTTGAATAACACTGATATAGCTAAAAAGATGTTCGAGTTTTTAGGCGATACCGAATAGGTATTTTAAGGCGCTTGTTCAAGCGCCTTAATTCGTTGTTCAAGCGGCGGGTGGCTTGAAAATAGTTTATATATTTACCCGTAATAATCGCAATGTTGGTGCCAACGAATAACAAAATACGTCGCGTGTTTCTTCTTGCTATCGCTAGCGAACAATTCGCGACTCCTACGCAAACAAGTAGTGCTGTTTGGTAAATATATCAATGCATAACACGTATTTTTTTTGATGGTGCGGGACAATTTCTTTATTGATAGAAACTCTATTAATAACCTGTTAATTCCAGAAACCCTTTACCGCTATGAGTCCCGCTAACAGCAACAGTACCCTCATAATAAGCAATTAACGCTGGGTTCCATTGGTCGTTCTTGGTTGCTTTAATACTAACTTTTACGCCCTTACTTTTAACCTCGAGTTGCCAATACAACGGCAGTTTTTTGTTACCAACAGATGTTAACTCAAGTGCATTCAGTTCTATATCGGATGGCATTAAGGCTGTTGTTGAGCCATTAGCATTAATGTATGTGCCGGTAATATAATCAGCTTGGTCTTGCAAACGCATTTGAAAGGCCATAATTTTATCGCCATTGTCTAGGTGTAGTGACAACCAATCCCAGCCCAAGGTCGCTTGATCAAGCAACTGCGAAGTCCATTCTTGATCAAACCAGGCATTACCATTGACCGCTATCTGCTTGCCACTGTCACGCTGTGTAAATGTTCCTTCAACCTCTATAAAGGGTGCACTATAGTAGTGAGACGCGTGTTTGCCATTAGCCGACTTTATACTGTAACCACCTTGCCCTTGCAAAACGAAAGGACCCGTGTTGGATAAATTGAGTTGAACATTGAGATAAGAATCGGTGTTACTGTTTACGCTCTTGTCATTTGCACTATTACCACTTGCATTATTACTAATTAGTTTAGTGGTAAAAGTCAGGTTCGAGGGCAATAATCCTGCAGTGGGACTTTGCCATTGCCAATCATCAATAAATAATTTGAATGGTGTTTGTTGTACACCCGCATTACCGACATTTCCTCGCGCAAACTTCTCTGAAAACCAATGTTTGGATATACTATGAACAGAAGCATGTGCCATATAAATATGTTCGTTGCTCCAATCTGATTCTTCTGCTTTGGGGTTGTCTTCAAACAGTAAGCTATTGTCATCAATGCTATGCTTTAGACTTGTTTGCTGGCTTTTATTAAGCTTTACATTTGGATTTCGAAAGCGAAACAGCGTCCATTGCAAACCATAATCGTTGCCTTCATCATCTTGCAAGTTTGCAGTTAAATACCACCACTCGATGTCAAATGAATCATGCGAATAATGGTCTTTGGGAAACGTGATGACATAATTTGGATCGGCAACCTGACCTAAGTTTTGTGGATCAGATGCGCTGAAACCTCTCCCAAACGGTTGTTGCGAAGTTTCATCTCCAGCGGCTAGCTCGGTGTTTTTTAGGTTAGAAAACAGCGCCTTGATATTACTCGATGCCTCATCGGTACCACCGCTAGCAAACACGATCACCGCAAATACGGTTACAACAAGCAACGTAACGGTAAGCAAGCTAAAAAGTGATGTAAAAAGTGATGTAAAAAGTGATGTAAAAAGTGATGTAAAGAGCTTGATTAATTTACCCATCGGATATCCTCAATCAGTGGCCTTCTTCCGGCTTGAACAATGGGGATCGCGATAACGGTAGCCACAACCAATAAACTTGTTGCATATATTTGAAGTATCTTCAGTGGGTTGATAATCAATGGATAGGTCCATGAAAAAGCCTGATAGTTGATATCGACAATTAATATCCAACTCAATAATATACCAAAAGGAGTCGCGAATATTAATGCAATAAAACACAATAATAAGTATTGAAATAAAGCCAGTAGTTGGGTCTTGAATGCCGACACTCCCATACTTCGGATCAACATATTTTGTGGCCGAATGTCATTCATCAGAACAATAATAGCGCATGCCAGTGATAATGCGGCAACAAGCAGTGTGACGACGTTTAATCCATCGGTAATAATAAAGGTGTCGTCAAAAGCTCGCATTGACAATGCCAGTAAGTCTTCGGTTTTTAGTAATTGCATGTCTGGATCGAGTCCTTGTGCGAGCATTTTTTCTCTTAGTAAATCAATTTTACTCTCGGTGCCTTGCAATGCAAAGATACAGCATTTTGATTTTGATAATTCAAACATGTCGAATGGCATTAACACTTGGGCGTAAGGGCTGCCAAAATCATAAACAATGCCTAATATAGTATACGACGATAGTTCGCTTGTGGATGGATGTGGAAGCTCGATTACATCATTAACCTTATACTTAAAACCAAACGCAAACTGTTGATTAACTAAAACACCCTTACCTTGCTCAAATTGCTGCCATAAATTTGCATTTTCGCTTTGCTCATAAAACGCCATGGCCTGCTGGTTAGACTCATCAGTAGGATAGCTAAACTGCTGTATCTCTTTGCCTTGAAAAGAAATATAGTTTTCTAATCGTTGGGAAACATTCACACCTGTGTTCTTGGCCAACTCAGCGATGTTAGGCTCACCGCTATTATAAACATAATAGTTCGCTGCCAAACGTTGCTCAAGCCACCCTGCGGTCGCGCCTCGAAAGCTGTCGACCATTAAATTCATTCCAATGTTACTGGTAGCGGCGATAAAAAACGCACAACACGCAATCTTGGTTTTTCCTGATAGTGCCAAACTTTGTTTGGAACTGAGCTGCAACAATGGAAACCGGTCAGGAATAAAGCGTTGAATAAACGCGAGCATACTTGGGTAATTGGCTAGCAATAAGCAACAGCCAGATAAAATTACTAATGCGGTGGCGATAAGCAATAACCAAAGCGCTTGCGCATGATTTAATATGACGTAGGCGGTCCCTGCAAAAAGGCCGAAGCTAAGCCAAATGGCGCCATTCCAAAAACGTTGTTGAGTAAGTGATAAGGGCACATCTTTGGTTTGCGCCAACTGATGATTTAATTTGTTTAATGGAATAAAGGTTGCGCAGACACTGCCAATCAGGCAAATACCAAATACTTGGATGAATAATCCAAGAATGGATACTTCACCGAAACCTACCTCTACCGAATACAAATTTTCAAGGGTTGCTTGTACGGTAGGTGAGGCCAATTTTGCTAATTCGATACCCAATAAAACCCCAATAAAGCTGGCTAAAAGAGTAAGCAATACAATTTCAATTAACTGCACAGCAAACAGTTGTCGTCTAGAAATACCTAATTGTCGACAAATTTTAAGCCACGTTAATCTCGAATTTAATAGTAAATTAACGGCGTTGACCACAATAAAAAGGCAGACAACAAACATCAGTAATGCCATTGCCATTAAGTTTAAGTGGAAGCTGCTGGTGAGTTCTGAATCCTGCTCACCGCCATTAGAACTGGTTAATTTGAGGTTATCTGGTAAGCGCTGCCGAAGTGCGTCCTCTTGAGCCCTTGTTAAGTCCCCAACGACTAATAACATCGACAATTCGGCGCTAGGATAAAGGCGGTATAATTCGGCAATGTCCATAATGATATCATTACCTAACACGGCGCTTTCAAATGCGACAAATTCTGCTAAAGGCTTGCCAGATTGCGTCGTAAACTGTTGGCTAAAGTTCGCACTAATTCCCTCGTCTAGCATTTCAAGTAACTGCGGGTGCAGTATGGCTGTGGGTTCATTAAAGCTTAATTGCCTAATCAGTTGATTGGCTTCATCTGTTGCTTTGCTTGTCTCATTATCAGAATTTGCAGGGGTATCTTTCTGCTCTGCTAAAGGTACTGGGGTTGAAAAGCTAGGTTGGGTAATTAATGAAAAAGTGTCTATGCCGGTGAAATCGATACGTCTTTGTGTAATACGTTGGTTATTTACGTATACATGCTGCCTTGTTTGCGCCACGGCAACCAATTGGTTAAGGCCTTTTACTCTTAAAGCTGAATAGTCCTGCTTGCTGAGTTTTAGCTTGGATGAAGTCGACGTAATGGTATATGTGACGTTTGCGACTAGAAATTGTTGCTCACTACTATAGCTTTGTTTAGCGCTACTATTGATTACCAGCACCGCACTTAGGCCGGCAGCCGCAATAATTAGGGACACCATCATCATGCTCAGGCTAAATTTGCTATTACGATAGCTTTTTAATAAAACAAAAAGAAATGGCCAATATTTCATATTAAATTTGAGTCAACCTACCATCGTCTAAATACCATTGCTGCTGAGTTAACAATGCTACTTTTTGACTGTGAGTTACCATCACAAGCGCGGTATTAAGCTTCTTGCAAGTATTCACTAATAGATGACTAACAAGGTCTGAATTTTTACTATCCAGGTTTCCTGTCGGTTCGTCTGCGAGCAAAAGAGGTGGTTGATGCGATAATCCTCGGGCAATAGCAACTCGCTGCTGTTCGCCGCCAGAAAGTTGGCTGGGGAGTTTATTTATATGACGGTGAATATCCAGAGCGTCCAACAATTCTTGAATATATTCGCCTTGTACTTTACCGGTTATTTTGGCCGGTAGCGTGACATTTTCCATTACTGTAATACAGTCAATTAAATTGAACTTTTGAAAGATAAGCCCAACTCTAAATTGTCTATATGCGTCCGCTTGCTTTTCAGTGAACTGGGTAATGTCGTTACCTTGATTTAGCGGTTGTGAATTGTTTAACAGTATTTCCCCACTATCGGGTTTATCCAGCGCAGCTAAAAGATGTAAAAGAGTCGACTTTCCTGACCCTGAGGCACCTTGAATACTGATGCTGTCACCTGCGTTTATGGTCAAGTTGATATTGTTGAGAATGGTGTGTTGCTCACCCGCATCAGTATAACTTTTCTTTAAATTTTTTAGGGCTATCATAAAAAAGGCATCTAATTTTCATTGATGCCTAAGTATACGTTAACCGAACCGTGAAAGACTACTGATGCAGAAAGCTTTCAATAGGCTCGCCAGTGACACTAGAAATTTGTTTAAACAGATACATCAATGCAAATATTAGCAAAATCATACTAGGAATGACGATAACGGGGTAACTTAGCGCAGTCATTCGCCCTAACTCTTCTGTATAAGCAGTGGTGCCTGGTTCGGATACCAATATCCATTTAGCCAGCCAATAATTTAATACCGAAGATAAGAAAAACGAGCTTGCGACAATGTATGAACTAACTGCAACCTTGCTATTAAACTCACTTGTTACGCCTTTTTCCTCTAAAGTTTCATTTAGTTTTGGCCAGTTAACCAATTGCTCGTTAAGGATCAGTGCTTTTACTAAGGGTTTTTTGCTGTACTGCGTGATAATGACGGCTAAGCCAATCAAGCCTGGAATAGCGGCTTCTTTTATCGCAATATATTCAGCGGGAAGTTTAAGCAAACTAATCCCACCTGTAAGCAGCACGCTAACAATGCCCAAGACCGAAAAAGCGTTGACTTTTTTAGTCTGTTTTAGGTCATACAGACCAAAGATTAAGGGGAAAGCAAGCGCTAAAACAATACTCCAAGCTGGGCCTAGGTACTCGTCTGAACTTAAATAGCTCATTACTAGAACCGGGACAGCAATATTAAATAGTAAGTTGCCTAAAAAACCGGTTTGTTTAGTTTGTTTTTGTGCTGTTTCAGACATGTAGATTAGACTGCTCTTTTAAAATTTATGGAATTGTACAAAAAGAAACGAGACAATGTCACGCTGATTTTGCTTCAAATTACGAATGATTTCGTAAATACCAAGCTAAACATAGACCTGCGATAAAACCAAATAAATGTGACTCCCAAGATATGTAGGGTTGGCTGGGTAAAACGCCCCAAATCATCCCTCCATAGAAAAATGCAACAACCACCGAGATAATGATTTGAAAGAAGCGTTTACTGAGAAATCCAGCCAATACTAAGTAACCAAAATACCCGTAAATAATACCACTTGCACCTAAATGAAATGATGTCCGAGCAAACATCCATACCAGTAAGCCGGTTATTACGATGAGCCCAAAAGACACGGTAATAAAGCGCTTACCTCCAAATTGTAGCAATAATAATGAAAATATAGCTAAGGTCACTAAGTTGGATACAAAGTGAGCAAAGTTGGCATGTAAAAATGGTGCTGTAAAAATGTAGGCTAGGTAGCTTAACTCTCTAGGATAAATACTAAACTGATTAAAGTAGCGACCACTGAGCATGTTGACCGCTTCAATCACCGTTAAAAAACCAACGACATAGCTAACCCAAATAAGTTGTCGTTTTAAAGAGGTTGGTGATTTGACTGCACTCAATGTGATTTATCCTACTGGTTAAAAATTACAAAATAATATGTGGCATATAGCGCGACAGGTCTTGCGTAATAGCCGACTTGTCTTCACGTACCGATATACCTGCAGCTTCATCATCGACCAACCACGATCCAATTAAGGTATAGTTATCAGCAAATTTCGGCAACGGCGTATGCGCTTGATAAATAAAGCCCTCTTCGCCATAGGGACCGTCGGATGAGAGGCTCATTTTACCATTCTCTAAAATATCAATATTTGCACCTTCACGAGAATAAAGTGGTTTTCTAACCCATTTTTTTACGTCTGGTAGCGCATTCATACTGGCCATATCAGATTCAAAAAAAGCAGGTAATAAATTAGGGTGTCCTTTGAATTCCTGCCACAACAGGGGTAGCAATGCTTTATTTGAAAGAACGCTTTTCCATATAGGTTCGATCCAGCCAGTATTTGCTTTTAAGGCGTGAGGGCCAAATTCTTCACGTTGCATAAACTCCCACGGATATAGTTTAAAGCAATGTGACATAATTTGGTCTTGCAAGTCGGTGAGTTCACCGCTCTCTGCAAGTCCTACATCTTCAATGTAAACAAAGTAGTCATCGAGACCTGCTTCTTTAGCACAGTCTTGTAAATATTGAACCGTACCTCGGTCCTCATCAGTGTCTTTGCAACAAGCGAAGTGAAGATAGTTAATGCCGTAGTAATCAGCAATCACTTTAAAGCGATTAACGAGCTTTTCTTGCAATGAATTAAATTGGTCAGCACGTTTGTTGAGTTGGTTATTGTCTACATTATTTTCAAGCCACAACCATTGCCAAAAACCTGATTCGTACAAACTGGTGGGGGTATCTGCATTATTTTCAAGCAGCTTGGCTGGCGACCGTCCGTCGTATACCAAGTCTAATCTTGAATAAAGAGAGGGTTCTTTTGCTTGCCACGAATCTGCAATTGCTTGCCAGTAATCACTCGGTATAGCAAATTGAGTCAGTCTCTCTTCGCTTTTAGAGACAAGGTCCACCACATGTAAACACATCTGGTGGATTTCTTCAGTTGGAGACTCAAGGTCTCTTTCTATCTGCTCTAATGTAAATTGATAGTAAGCGGTTTCATCCCAGTAAGCTTGTCCGTGCATAGTATGGAAATGAAATCCGTAATCACGCGCCATTTGTTGCCAGTTTTTTCTCGCATCAATGGGAAGTCGCAGCACTTAGCCACCCCAGCCTTTGCCGCTACTTCTGCTGCCCCATGAGGCTTTTGCACGCACACTGCTACCAAACCCGCCGCGACTTATTGTGCGAGTAATAGCTGGTTTTTTATCAAATGCACTCGGACTTACGCTGAGCTTGCTCCTCCTCGAATCACCAAAGTTACGGCCATCGGCTCCAACCCAGTTATTCCGATAGGATGAATAACGAGAATAGGAAGTAAACATGGGTTGATAATATGGACGAGGCGACATCATGTTACCTATCATGTAACCGGCCATCAAGGGCATGAAAATCGAGCTGCCATTACTGTTATATGTCTGGCATTGATTGCGACCAAATTCATATTCACAATCATTTTTGCTGTTGTACTTAGGGGCTGTTTTAGCCGCTTCAGCTAACGCACCTTTGTATGCTGCTTCACATTTTTGCGCCATAGTAGGCAGCGCATCGGCACAGTCATTGACATTCTTAAATACGACGGCCTCTTCTTTTCCACCAGAACAAGCACTGAGCAACACAGAGGCAACACCCAAAGCCAACGGTTTTAATGAAAATGCCTTGCGCATTCTCGAGAGGTCAATGTTACTACTGCGTTTTTGATTACTGTTAGTTTGCATATTTGGATTACTCCTTAGTAGCTCATGCAAGCGGCGTTAAGCAAGCCTACAGCAACTGACATTGCGCCTAACATGACGCCTGCGGATACTTCATTATTTTGAATTCGTTCAGCAATTTTTGGCATGAAGGTAAAACGCAAAAGTGCAAATGCGAGCAGTTGTGCGACAATTGCAACCACACCCCAAATAGCATAATCGAGTAAAAACTCTGAATTCTTAACTGCACCGGACAATGCAATGGCAAAACCAATCATTGCGCCACCAAAACCAATAGCAGCGGCGGTACTTTTTTCTTCTTTTACCAATTTCCATTCGTCATGCGGTGTTACAAAAGCATAGACAATTTTGAAAACAAAGAATAGGGCGATAGAGATAACAAAATATAAAGCGAAATTCTGTAATCCGGCGATTGAGTTGAGTACTGCGTCCATTTTATTTTCCTTAACCGTTTATTATTATATCTGCAGGTGACAAGTTAAAACCGGTGCTAATGACCAAACATCTGTCATGGTTATTACCAACGATCTTTTCTTCACCCGATACTAACATAGCTTCCACATCATCTTCTGAAATAGATTTCTCATAAAGCATTACAAATTGATCTGTTGTAGTAACATCACCGTCTTGTTCGAAAGTGGTTTCGGTCATTGCCACCGGAGGTGATACCTCGCCAACTGCATCCCAAACGCGCTCATAGTCGTCGCCATCCAAGGAATACACGGGCTGTGAAATGCCATTGTTAATTAATTCTTGCCATTGAGTTTCAGAACCAACTGTCTTGGTATCGTAAAAGTACCAGAGTTTGACGTCGGTAATGTGATTCTCTGTTTCGCCACCATCAGTAATTACTTGCAAAAAAGCATCATCATCAGTATAAAAACGAAACATGGTGCCGCCAGTATCAAGTATGACTTTGCCAACAGCTTGAATAAGGTGCTTGCTTGCAGCACCTTTTACCTTGAGGGCTGGTTCTATTAATTTTAGTTTGAGTGGGTCGAGTTCGAATGAACCGCCCAAATACAAGCCCAAGATTTCTGGACTGTCAGGTTTATGTGCTTGCTCTTTATCTTTTCTTCCAAATAATCTGCCAAACATAGTTAACTCCTTCAGCTCTTATTTATTATCAGTTCAGGCTATTCCAATCAATATTATTGATACGATGTTCTGCTATATAAAACACCTTGTTACCAGGTTTTACGACATCGTCGAAATTCGGATTAACGGATATTTGATTGACCCTTTGTGGCGACGAATAGCCGATGAATGTTGCGTTATATTGTCTTTTAAGACCTATGAACAGCTTTTCAACACTCAAGTCACTAACATTACCCGGTAATTCGACTGAAAACTGCGCCTGACCCTCTTCTACATCCAATAGATCATGATGTAAGAGGCTAGAACCAGGATCGGATACTGACTTTGCGAGCATTTCGACTGCAACGCTCGGCGTGCACTCAACTTCAGGACAATGCTGTTGCAATAAGCCGACTAAGTTTTCATCTTCAAAATACGCCACTTTGTGCGCTTTAGGGTTACGCTTAGAGCAATATAGCGCTGTCGTTAAGGTGAGGTCGTCATATGGATTATCGATGAGTATTGTTTTTGCCGTTGCGATGCATGCTCGGTCCATATCCTCATCCCGATTAAATGAACTGACATGCACAAATTCAATTTCTGATGGGCGCGGATTTTCAATATCTGCCTTTACACACAGCACAATATCCGGATTTTCCGGCATATCCCGCTTTTCCTTTATCAACAATTTTAATAATTGTTCAGTGCGTTTTTCATTCCAACCGATAATTAAAATATGATTAGAGACATTTAACGGTTTCAAACCTCTTGCTCCTCTTCTCCACTGATCACTTACCCATGACGCAATGCGTCCAATGATCAAAGCAAATATACTTAACCCAAGCGGAATAACATACAACGCAACAATTAGCTTACCTGCCGGTGTTGACGGCGACATATCACCATAGCCAACAGTTGAGCCGGTAACAACAAGCCAATAAAAATAGTCAGATGCGTTTAGAAAGGCACGTTCACCTGCTAAGAAAAGCAATATCCAACTGGAGACTGTATAAAATAAAAGCGCTGCTACTAAAGTGTACCAACGCAGCTCGGAAAAGTATTTCACGCATAGTTTTTTGAGTCTTACCCAATGTAACATGAATGAGTATTTTCCTTTAAATCTAAGATACGACGAAAAACGGCAACCCTAAGGCTGCCGTTTCCAATTAACTTACTTACCAAGTATACGGCTTAGTTCGTCGTCAGCTGATGCTGAACCGCCTTTAATACCTGCTCCAGCCAATCGTTTTTCAAGATCATCGGAGGAATCGCCTTGCGCAAGTTCTTCAGCGGCCTCAAGTTCAGCACTTCGCAATGTCTGCTTCTCTTGAATCCGAGATAGTGATTCAGTTGCTGTTTTCATCTTACTGTTAGCGCCTAAATGACTAGACGAAACGGCCACTTGAGCCCGTTGTACAGATTCCGTAGCCTTAATCATATCCACTTGTTGCTCCAAACGACGTAAGTTGTTTTTTGCTTGGTTTATGTTGCCCCCAAGTTGTTTTTCTGACTTCGTGAACTGATCCAAATAAGCTTGCTCTGTTTCAACTTGGCCACGCAACTCAGATACACGTTGAGCACAGTCAAGCGCTAGTTGGCGGTCGGTATCAATCGCCTTTCTGGCGTGAACTTCATATTCACCAATAGACTTGTTTAGTCCATCTACTTTTTGCTGCGATAATTTACACTTTGCTAAAATTTGTGTACGTGCATGGTCTGATTTTCGCAGTTCATCTTTAGCTTCACGAATTTCTTGCTCAAGAATTTTAATCGCTTGAGTATCAACAACCGCTTGCGCTGCTTCAGTAGCGGTACCTTTTACGGCAGTAAATAATTTTTTCCAAACTGACATGGTAATCTCCGGTTATTTACAATTAATTAGTTAGATTTTAAAAAATCTTGGTAAGCATCTAAAAATGCTTCTACGTTTTGAAATAATGTCGAAATTTCGATCAACACACTTTCTTCTTTTGATTGGCCACTTAAGGAGCCAAAAGCTGTGTAGTACTGATTTCCTGCAACTGAAGAGATGCCTATTGTGGTTAACGGAAAAATCATATGCGTTCTTAAAATCTCCTCGTTCAACGCCGCTGAGTCTTTCACTTCGTCTAGCGAGAACAATAAAGATTCAACCAGTATTTGTTCACCGCTAATTGCCAACCAGGCATCAATTCCATCTTCATTTGCTATAAGCAAACAATCTGCTTCGTGTGTAACTACATATCCCTCTTGAGCAGAAATAATTTCTGCTAGTTGTGATAGTTCCCACGTCATTCATCTTCTCCTAAAAGTGTGTTTTACCATGTCGTCATCTATAATAGACCCTTAATATTGATTCAACAACATGGCTGACCTCGAACTTGACATAAGTATAGTCACAAGGTAAAAATAAAGTCAAATATTTTTTTCACATTTGGGTCAAATAATGTTTAAATGTGAATTATACATTACAAAAGTAACTTATATATAGGTGTATTATGAAGCCAAAAACAAGTGACTGGCGCAACTTGGTTCAGCGTTTACTAAAGACGGAATTATCTAAAAAGGGGATTAAGTATCAGGATCTTAGCGATAAACTGAGCGCTGTGGGCGTTGATCAAAGCGCAGATAACCTGCGAAACAAAATAAATAAGGGTATTTTAGGAGCAGACTTATTGCTACAAATTGTCTTTGTACTCAATATTAAACAAATTAAGTATGAAGATATTGAAGAAATACTGGCTGACATGCAATAGACTCCAGAATCAAAGCGAAAAAGGCGTGCTTGTTAATCGCGTAATTAATAGCGCGTAAGTAAAGCGCGTAATCGAGGGCGCGTATGAGGCGTTTAAAAATTACCTTCGTGTTGCGCTCTTCGGGCTGTAAGGCAGAAAAACTGGTCAAAGCCTGATTTACAGGCAAAAAAATACCCAGCATAACTGGGTAATAAGTTAGTTTGGGAGAACGTCACTTAATTCTGAACTTACTATTAGAATACGCCAAAGGAATAAAAATATCAGGCGTTTTAAGTATTAGGGCTAAGTGGAAGGTATTCTATATTATACGGTAGGTGCGAGATTGATTACTTTGCGCCTTACTGACAAAGACATTCAGCGATTTTGAGAGAACCATGAAGCTATCAGATTTTTATTTTGATTTACCTGAACACTTAATTGCGAAACATCCAACAGAGCTACGAACTCAAAGTCGCTTACTGCAGCTAGACGGTAATACTGGGGAAGTTTTGCATAAAAAGTTTACTGACATTTTAGGGTTGCTACAGCCAAACGATCTATTGATTTTTAATAACACCAGAGTCATTCCTGCACGATTACATGGAACCAAAATGTCTGGTGGGAAAGTCGAGGTACTCATTGAAAGAATACTCAATGATGGCAGCGCAATGGCGCACATTAGGTCGAGTAAGTCGCCAAAGTCCGGTGCAATACTCACGATGGAAGGTGGGTTACAAATTGAAATGCTTGGGCGAGACAATGCACTTTTTCATATTAAGTTTATGACTGAAAAAAATGTATTTGATTTACTTGAAGAGTTTGGTCATATGCCGTTACCTCCTTATATCGATAGACCCGATGAGGAAGCCGATAAAGAACGCTATCAAACGGTATATAATGAAAGGCCAGGTGCCGTTGCGGCGCCAACGGCGGGTCTGCATTTTGACCTTGAGATTTTAAATAGAATAAAAGAAAAAGGCGTTGAGTTAGCCTTTGTTACTTTGCATGTTGGCGCAGGTACTTTTCAACCAGTTAGGGTTGATAACATTGAAGAACACCAAATGCATGCTGAATACGCTGAAGTATCTCAAGATGTGGTTGACAAAGTGCTCGCAACTAAAGCGGCTGGCGGACGTGTGATTGCGGTTGGAACCACTTCTGTGCGTTCCATAGAATCAGCTGCTCAGGCGGCTAGCAGTGAATTGATCAGCGAATTTATGTCGGATACCAATATTTTTATATATCCGGGTTATCACTTTAAAGTGATCGATGCCATGCTGACAAACTTTCACTTGCCTGAATCGACATTAATGATGTTGATTAGTGCCTTTGCTGGACGCGATAATGTCATGCAAGCTTATGCCCAAGCAATACAAGAGGAATATCGCTTTTTTAGTTATGGTGATGCGATGTTTATAGAGCGCAAAAATACGTGAGCCCAACGCTATTTCTTGTTATACTGCGCGCGCAAATTCACAGTAAGCAGCCCGTATGTTTGTTTACTGTATAACAAAGTATTATGCGTTATTCATTCTTATATGCATTGTTGCCCTTATTTTTACAACATGTTCAAAGCTTGGAAAACGTTGGATTCAGTCGTATTTTGGCATGGCAAGTGCACTGAATCACCAAGGTTAGGTTAATAAATGAAATTCAATTTAATGGCTACAGACGGTAAAGCCCGTCGCGGCCAACTCATATTTGAACGTGGTGTCGTTGAAACTCCGGCGTTTATGCCCGTTGGTACATACGGCACCGTAAAAGGCATGACGCCAGAAGAACTTGATGAGTCTGGTGCACATATTTGTCTTGGAAACACATTCCATTTAATGCTGCGTCCCGGCACGAGCATCATCAAACAGCACGGTGATTTACACGATTTCATGAATTGGGATAAACCCATTCTCACTGACTCCGGCGGCTTCCAAGTATTTTCATTAGGTGATTTACGCAAAATCACTGAGCATGGTGTCACTTTTCGTTCTCCTATTAATGGTGAAAAAATCTTACTGACACCTGAAAAGTCAATGCAAGTTCAGCGCGAATTAGGCTCTGATATCGTTATGATTTTTGATGAGTGTACACCGTATCCTGCAACTGAAAAAGAAGCGGCTGATTCAATGGAGATGTCTCTGCGTTGGGCTCAACGCAGTAAAGATGCCCATGCAGAAAACCCATCGGCATTGTTTGGTATTATTCAAGGTGGTATGTATGAGCATTTGCGAGACACGTCTCTAGCTGGACTGGAGGACATTGGCTTTGATGGCTACGCTATCGGTGGATTGTCAGTGGGTGAACCGAAAGCTGATATGATCCGCATAATCAATCATACAGCGCCGAAAATCCCAGAAAACAAACCACGTTATTTAATGGGCGTAGGTAAGCCCGAGGATCTCGTTGAAGCGGTTCGTCGCGGTATTGATATGTTTGACTGCGTGATGCCAACAAGAAATGCGCGTAATGGTCACTTGTTTGTGACTGATGGCGTTGTAAAAATTCGCAACGCGGTGCACAAGACTGATACCGGCCCTTTAGATGAGAAATGTGACTGTTACACTTGTAAAAATTATTCTCGGTCATATCTACATCACTTAGATAAATGCAATGAGATACTTGGTTCAAGATTAAATACTATTCATAATTTGAGATATTATCAGCGAATTATGGATGGTTTGCGCAACGCAATTGTTGCCGGCGAGTTAGCTGACTTTGTGGCACAATTTTATGCGCAAAAAGGATTGCCAGTTCCGCTCTTAGAGGACTAGCACTAGCATTTTGTTTTATGAATGTCGTATTCACTAAACAGGAAAATAAAACAACAATAAAAACGAAATAAACGAGGATTTATATGAATTTTTTAATTTCTAGTGCATACGCACAGGACTCTGCAGGTCAGCCGGGTGGTGAATTCGGCATGTTAATTATGTTGGCTGTTTTTGGTTTGATTTTCTATTTTCTCTTATATCGCCCACAAGCGAAGCGTGTAAAAGAACATAAAAACCTTGTTTCGTCTCTTACAAAAGGTGATGAAGTGTTAACGCAAGGCGGTTTAGTGGGCAAAATCACGAAAGTGGGTGATGATAAAGATTTCATTGAAATCGCACTCAATGAATCGAATAACATCGTTGTACAGAAATCAGCAGTTAGTGCCGTTTTGCCGAAAGGCACAATGAAGTCAATTTAAACTTTCAACAAAAAGCACAATAGCGTCTAGACTGCTATTGTGCTTTTGTAGGGTCCCGTTGTGTTAAATAAAACTCCATTTTGGAAATATATTTTAGTCATATTCGTTGTTGCAATAACATCGTTATATGCAATGCCTAATATTTATGGTGAAGATCACGCTATTCAAATTTCTGCAAGTAACAATGCCTTTGTAAGCGAAGAGTTGAAAACCTCTATTGAGGTCGCTTTGAAAGAAGAGGGCATAGCAATCAAACGTATTGAACTTGAAAATGAACGCATCTTAGTTCGTCTTTTGGATTCAGATACACAGCTTATTGCCAGAGAGTTAATTGATAGCAAACTTGACAATGATGACTACGTTGTTGCGATGAACCTAGCGCCGGACACACCTGATTGGTTAAATGCCGTAGGTGCTAGTCCAATGAAATTAGGATTGGACTTGCGCGGCGGTGTTCACTTCCTAATGGAAGTTGATATGAACAGCGCAACAACTAAAGCTTACGAAGACGTCGTCGGCGATTTTAAGTTACAGCTACGTGAAGAAAGAATATTTTATCGCGCCGTTGTACAAAATCTTGATTCAGTAGACGTCATATTTCGCGACGGTGAAATGCTTGAAAAAGCGCAATTTTACCTGCGTAATCAGTTCCGAGCTTTGAGCATCACTGAGCGTGATGATTTGACACTCAGGGCCGCATTTTTGGAAGAACGCTTAGCTGAAATTCGCGACGCTGCTGTAAGCCAAAATGTGACGATAATTCGCAGCAGAATAAATCAACTTGGTGTCGCAGAACCCCTGGTTCAAAAACAGGGTCAAGAACGCATAGTTGTGCAATTACCTGGAATTCAAGACACAGCGAAGGCAAAAGAGATTTTGAACGCGACAGCGACTCTTGAGTTTCGCATGCTGGATGAGATAAATGATGTGCGTGATGCAATGCGCGGAAGAGCGCCGGCAGGCTCTGAGGTTATTTATCATAAAAACGGCCAGCCGTATCTGTTGAAAAAGCAAGTGATGCTAACAGGCTCGCACATTATTGACGCAAATAGTGGTGTTGATCAATATGGCGTGCCCAACGTGAGCATTGACCTTGACTCAAAAGGCGGCGCAAAGTGGTCACAGGCGACAAAAGAAAACATTAAAAAGCTAATGGCCACGGTGTTTATTGAATACAAAACTACGGGTGAACGTGACGCAGACGGTAAGCTTGTTTTTGAAAAGAAAGAAGACATCATCAGTGTAGCAACTATCCAAGCACAATTAGGCTCTTCATTCCAAATTAGCGGCCTAGATTCACCAACGGAAGCAAGAGAGTTGGCGCTACTGTTGAGAGCGGGTGCATTGATTGCGCCAATTCAAATAGTTGAAGAGCGCACGGTCGGACCCAGTTTAGGTAAAGAAAATATTCAATTAGGCATGACCGCAATCATTTGGGGTTTGGCCGCAGTCCTTGTATTCATGCTTATTTATTACCGTGCTTTTGGCGTTATTGCTAATATCGCGCTGTTATTAAATCTGATCATGATCGTTGGAATTATGTCGATGATACCAGGTGCCACATTAACCTTGCCAGGTATGGCGGGCATTGTTCTGACCGTCGGTATGGCTGTTGATGCTAACGTACTTATATTCGAAAGAATTAGAGAGGAATTGCGCGACGGCAGGAGTCCGCAGCAAGCAATTCATTTTGGCTATGACAATGCGTTCTCTACTATTTTGGATGCGAACATTACTACGTTCATTGCTGGTTTGATCTTGTTCGCTGTAGGAACAGGTCCAATCAAAGGATTTTCAATTACGTTGATGATAGGTATCGCTACATCAATGTTCACCGCGATTGTCGTTTCTCGTTTGCTAGTTAATAGCATATGGGGCGGTAAACGTGTGACCAAGTTAGCGATATAGGAGAGTCAAATGGGATTTCAATTATTAAGACTAAAGGAAACCGTCGACTTTATGAAGTGGCGTTTCCCAGCGATGATTTTTTCAACCTTGTTGATAATAGGCTCAATTTTTTCACTTGCTGTCAACCAATTAAATTGGGGTCTCGATTTCACCGGTGGAACATTGATTGAGGTCGGTTATGAACAATCAGCTGATCTCGAAGCAGTCAGAACGATTATGCTCGATGCAGGCTACACGGATGCTATGGTGCAAAACTTTGGTAGCAGCCAAGACGTGTTAATTCGCCTTGCACCAAGAGAAGGTGTGAAGGCAGTTGAAATTGGTGATCAAGTATTGGCGACGTTGCGTGCCGATGGCACTAAAGTCGACATGCGTCGCATTGAATTTGTTGGACCAAATGTGGGTGATGAGTTAACCGAACAAGGTGGTTTGGCCATGCTTGCTGCTCTGATTTGTATTCTGATTTACGTGGCAATGCGTTTTGAATATCGCTTTGCGTTAGGGTCAGTTGCGGCGTTGGCGCATGATGTTATTTTGACCTTGGGTTTATTCTCTGTGTTACAACTTGAATTTGACCTGACTGTATTAGCTGCCGTCTTAGCCGTTATTGGTTATTCGCTTAACGATACGATTGTCGTGTCAGACCGGATACGTGAAAACTTCAGAAAAATACGTAAAGAAGAGCCAGTGGAGATTATTAATATTTCGTTGACGCAAACCTTGAATCGGACAATTATTACTTCTTTGACAACTGTTTTAGTACTAGTCGCTTTATTTTATAAAGGCGGCGCTCTGATCCACGGTTTTGCAACCGCATTGCTATTTGGTGTTATCGTTGGTACCTATTCTTCAGTATATATTGCAAGTGCGGTCGGCTTGGCTTTAGGTATTAGCAGGGATGATTTAATACCGACAGAAATTATCAAAGAAGGGGAAGACCAAGATCCTGTATAGGCAATAAAGTTTCCTTTATTATCAATTACAAAGAACTTACTAACAAAAAAACCCGCTCTGTAGAGCGGGTTTTTTTATATTATTTAAGTCTTTTAACGATAGCCTGAACAACACGAGGGCTGCCAGCGACAATTTCACCGCTTAACAGTGGGTCATTACCACCCGCAAAATCAGTGACTAGTCCGCCAGACTCGCGCACTAACAATTCACCAGCGGCGATGTCCCAAGGTTTAATGCCACGTTCCCAGTAGCCGTCAAAGCGACCAGCAGCAACATAAGCCATATCCAGAGCTGCAGAACCACCGCGGCGTATATCCCCACATTCAGCAAATATTTTATTAAAGCCTGACATATATTCGTTTAACGACGTTTTGTTCTTATACGGAAAGGCAGTGGCTAAGATTGTATTACCTAACTCTTTTGCCTGACTTGCGCGGATACGGTGACCGTTTAGTTGTGCGCCGTTACCTCGGCTTGCTGTAAATAATTCACCGCGAATAGGATCAAATACAACCGCTTGGTCTAAGCGACCTTTATACTGTAACGCAATAGAGACCGCAAAGTGAGGAATACCTTTGATGAAGTTAGTCGTTCCATCAAGTGGGTCAATGATCCATTTATAGTCATCGTCACCGGCCATAATGCCACCTTCCTCGCCTACAAAAGTATGGTCAGGATATGATTGCTTGATTTTGTAAATAATGGTTTGTTCAGCTTCCCTGTCAATTTTAGTTACGAAGTCATTTTCGCCTTTTTGTTCGATTTGTAGGTCGTCGAAAGTTTCAAATCCACGAGCGATCACGTTTCCTGCTGAGCGAGCTGCGCGCACAGCGATATTGAGCATAGGATGCATAGTTAGAACCACCAAGTTGTAAAAAGAACAGTTGAGTCACGCCGCCGAAAAGTGCACCTTTAGTGCTTTTGAGTCGAGAACATGCCTAAAAAATCGCGCGTATGTTAACAGAAACCTATGAATGGGTCTATTGGTGTTTTTCATGGCACGTCATTAGAAGTATGCGCAGTCGCAGCAAGTGATATCACACGGCATCTGTTTTATGCGCCAAAGAGATCGTGATGTTTAAAGTTTATTCCTTTTTTGCAAAAGACAGTTATTGTTGGTTGTGATAAACTTTGCGCGCTTAAATAATGTGCAAGACGAATAGGTAGAGTGCCGACCTTGTATGGTCTTTAGGCAGCGTTTAATGTGCACTTAGTTTTAAAGCGGCATGGGATTTCTTTGCCATTCTCTATTTTTTATTACGCTATTATTAAACGGAATACGTTCATGCTTTCAGATATTCGCATTGTTTTAGTTAATACCAGTCACACCGGTAATATTGGCTCAGCGGCTCGCGCGATGAAAACAATGGGGCTTAACTCACTGTATTTAGTCGACCCCATTTCGGCCCCAGATGGGAAGTCAATTGCCTTAGCAGCGGGCGCGGGCGATGTGCTGGCGAACGCAATAATAGTGAGCACGCTTGAAGAAGCAGTTAGTGATTGTGGCTTAGTAGTGGGCACTTCTGCACGTTCAAGAACGTTACCTTGGCCCATGTTAACGCCCAGAGAATGTGGCCATAAATTAGTTGTTGAAGCTGATACTTACCCGGTTGCGTTGGTATTTGGGCGCGAAAATAACGGTCTAAGCAATGACGAATTACAACAATGTCACTTTCACGTATGTATTCCAGCTAATCCAGAGTATAGCTCATTGAACATTGCTGCTGCGGTACAAACGCTGTGTTATGAGATCAGAGTTAATCATCTTGATATAGAGGCACTGCAATATGCGTCAGCGGTTAAAAGTGAATATCCGCTAAATGAAGACTTAGCGCGTTTTTATGTGCACCTTGAAAAAACCTTAAAAGATGTCAATTTCATCGTTGCCAATCATCCCGGTATGGTTATGACAAAGCTGCGTCGATTATTTACTAGGGCTAGGCCCGAAGTTCAAGAGTTAAATATCTTACGTGGTATGTTGGCTTCAATAGATAAAGCGAGTGGAAACAAAAAGTAATGTTTAGTCTAATGCGTGAAGATATTAAAAGTGTATTCCATCGAGATCCTGCGGCTAGGAACACGATGGAAGTGTTGTTCAATTACCCAGGCTTGCACGCAATATGGGTGCATCGTATCAGTCACCAATTATGGAAATGGAAGCTTAACTGGCTCGCGCGCTTTCTATCCAATATTTCACGTTTTTTAACCGGCATTGAAATTCATCCGGGTGCACAATTTGGCCGCAGAGTGTTTATTGACCACGGCATGGGTGTCGTGATTGGTGAAACCGCTGTAATTGGCAATGATGTGACTTTATATCATGGGGTCACATTGGGCGGAACCAGTTGGAAAGCAGGCAAACGCCATCCCACACTTGAGGATAATTCGGTCGTGGGTGCAGGGGCGCAAGTACTCGGGCCTATTACTGTTGGCAAAAATGCTCGCATCGGTTCAAATTCCGTGGTGGTCAAGGACGTGCCTGAAAACGCAACGTGCGTTGGCATACCGGGGCGCAATTTACTGCAAAAACAAAATACTCATGAACCGACCATAAAAACCAAGCACAAGCGCCAAGCTATCGCAAAAATATATGGCTTTGATGCCTATGCGGTGAGTGAAGAAAATCCTGACCCTGTAGCCAATGCAATGGGAATTATGCTTGAACATGTTCACCAAATGGACACTAAAGTAGAAGAAATGTGTCGGGTTATTCAATCACTCGGCGGAGATGTTTGTAGTGATTCAATTCCAAAGTTAGACGTGACAGACTTTGCTGATACCGGCATCTCACCGGTGTTAAAAAAAGCGGCTGAGGAAGCCTTTGATCCTACTATTTGATCCCACTATTTGATGCCGCTACATCGAGTCTATTTAATTGCCCTTAAGGTAGCTTTTTTCATTTAAAATCAAGGCGGTAAATAATAACCTAGTAAAATGCTAGGGTATATACTTGACAAATTTACTCAGGTATATACAATTTCGATCCCAACTGCATGCCGCTTGGCTGTTAACCGAAATGAGGGACATATGAAGCTGACATCAAAAGGTCGTTATGCAGTCACCGCAATGCTCGACGTAGCTTTGCATTCTCGCAACGGACCCGTGTCGTTGGCCGATATTTCAGAACGACAAGAAATTTCGTTATCTTATTTAGAACAATTGTTCGCTCGTTTACGTAAAGAACAATTAGTGTCCAGCGTCAGAGGTCCCGGCGGCGGCTATAAGCTAGGTCGCCCAGCAAACGATATTGCAGTTGGCGAAGTAATTCGTGCTGTAAATGAGTCCATAGACGCGACACGGTGTAAAGGACTGGCTGATTGCCAAGGTGGTGAACGTTGCTTAACACATACCTTATGGCAAGACCTCAGTGATAGGATTAGTCAGTTTTTAAATGGTATCAGTATTGGCGAGTTAATGAAAACAAACGAAGTGAAAGAAGTGGCCGATCGCCAAGATGAGACTAAAGCGACGGCAAAAAATTTAGTCAGCGAAATTGAAATCAGTATGCAACTTTAATCGGAGCGATAATGAGCAATATTAAGTTACCAATCTATTTAGATTATTCGTCAACCACACCAGTTGACCCTCGTGTCGCCGAAAAAATGAAAGAATGCCTAACCAATGAAGGCAATTTCGGTAACCCAGCTTCACGTTCTCACCATTTTGGTTGGGTTGCTGAAGAGGCGGTAGACATTGCGAGAAATCAAATTGCGGATCTTGTGAATGCGGATCCACGCGAAATCGTGTTTACATCGGGCGCAACAGAATCAAATAACCTTGCTATAAAAGGCGCAGCTACATTTTATCAGAAGCGTGGCAAGCATATTATTACGGTTAAGACTGAACACAAAGCAGTGCTCGATACGACCCGTCAACTTGAGCGTGAGGGTTTTGAAGTTACCTATATGATGCCCGAACCGAGTGGTTTAGTAGACTTAGACAAACTTCAAGCTGAAATGCGCGATGACACTGTCCTTGTTAGTATTATGCACGTTAATAATGAAATTGGTGTAATTCAAGACATAGGTGCAATCGGTAAGATATGTCGTGAACGTAAGATTTTGTTCCACGTTGACGCAGCTCAAAGCACAGGTAAAATACCTATTGATCTGCAAGAATTAAACGTCGATTTAATGTCATTTTGTGCGCATAAAACTTATGGTCCTAAGGGTATTGGCGCGTTGTATGTGTCGCGCAAGCCAAGAGTTCGTATTGAAGCTCAAATACACGGTGGCGGTCATGAGCGTGGAATGCGTTCTGGTACACTGGCAACCCATCAAATAGTTGGAATGGGTGAAGCTTTTCGTCTAGCTAAACTAGAAATGGCAAGCGAAAACGAACGTATAAAAATGTTGCGTGACAAACTTTATAACGGCGTAAAAGACATGGAGGCTGTTTATTTAAATGGCGACGCAGTTCAACGTGTTGCGCATAACTTGAACGTAAGTTTCGCATATGTGGAAGGAGAATCGTTGATAATGGCACTAAAAGACATGGCCGTATCTTCAGGTTCTGCATGTACTTCTGCAAGTTTGGAGCCTTCTTATGTTCTACGTGCACTTGGTCTGAATGATGAATTGGCGCACAGCTCAATTCGATTTAGTTTGGGGCGTTTTACTACTGAAGAAGAAATAGACTACGTGATTGGCGTTATTCACAACGCAATTGATAAACTTCGCGACATGTCGCCACTTTGGGATATGTATAAAGAAGGTATCGACTTGAGCACCGTTAAATGGGCCTCTCACTAAGTTCGTGATTAAAGATGATGAGCAGGTTATGCGTCTTAGTTGAAACATAAATATTGGGTATTTAGGTAATAGTAATTGGTTGCTTATGTACAAAAAATAGTTTAATTAGTTTAAAATCGCGAAATATAAAATATCTTTACACTGAAAAGTGTTTATATTTCGCAAAACGTTAAGGGTAAAAACCATGGCTTATAGTGAAAAAGTAATTGACCATTACGAAAATCCTCGTAATGTTGGCGGATTTGATAAGAACGACCCAACTATTGCAACAGGTATGGTTGGAGCGCCCGCATGTGGTGATGTAATGAAACTACAACTTAAAATAGGCCCGGACGGCATTATTCAAGATGCAAAGTTCAAAACCTATGGTTGTGGTTCTGCTATTGCCTCAAGTTCTTTGGTCACCGAATGGGTAAAGGGTAAGAGCATTGACGAGGCCGTATTGATCAAAAATACTCATATTGCCGAAGAATTAGCGTTACCTCCAGTAAAAATTCACTGCTCAATTTTGGCAGAAGATGCTATCAAAGCCGCGGTTGCAGATTACAAAAAGAAGCATAGCGCTTAATTTTGCCGTTTGGTTTTTAATCAGGATTGCTAGCAACAAATATTAATGACACAAATTAAGGAGTATCTGAGTGGGTATTAAGGTAACTGACGCTGCAGCCGTTCGCGCAAAATCATTTTTAGACAGCCGTGGTTCCGGCTTAGGTTTGCGTTTGGGTGTCAAGACTACTGGCTGCTCTGGCTTAGCTTATGTACTTGAATTTGTTGATGGCCTCAATCCTGGGGATGAAATGTTTGAAGACAATGGTGTCAACATCATTATCGACGGCAAAAGCTTGGCATACCTTGATGGTACCGAGTTAGATTTTGGTAAAGAGGGCCTAAATGAAGGTTTTCAATTTAACAACCCTAATGCTAATGGCGAATGTGGTTGTGGCGAAAGCTTCAACGTATAACTCTTTTTTTTAGCGCTAATCTTTTTCGGTTAGCGCTTTCTTCGTTTTCCAAAGCAAGGCTTCTGTATGATGAATTACTTTGAGCTATACAACCTTCCTGAACAGTTCGAGATAGACCTGAAAAAACTCAAAGAGCACTATCAAACACTTCAAAAATTGACACATCCTGATCGCTTTGCTAGTGCAAGTGAACAACAAAAGCGCATGTATCTCACCAAAAACTCTCAAGTTAACGATGCCTATTCGGTGCTTAAATCACCTATATCTAGAGGTGAACACTTACTAATAGTACGTGGTGTTGAGCTGCCTAGTGAACAAAATACGGTGGGTGACGTTGAATTTTTAATGGAGCAAATGGAGTGGCGTGAAACATTAGACGACGCTACTTCGGCAGAAGCGCTAGAAAAACTGGTTGTCGACAACCATGAAATTCTGGTTAAGCAAGAAAAAATAATTTTAGCTTTTTTGTCACATAATAACGAGCAAGATAACCAAGCAGCAGCGCAAGAGTTAGGCAAGATGAAGTTTATGGTTAAACTTGCTGACGAAATCGAAACAAAACTAGACCGGATAACGGATAGTTAGTAAATAAATTAAAAGGTTTTAAGTTATATGGCATTATTACAAATTGCCGAGCCCGGCCAAAGTGCAGCTCCGCATGAACGTAAAATAGGAGTTGGAATTGACTTAGGTACAACCAATTCATTAGTGAGTGCTGTAAAAAGTGGTCAATGCGTGACTTTGGCCGACGAACAGGAAAGACATCTATTGCCATCGGTGGTGCATTATTCTGAAGCATCAATTGATGTTGGCTATCATGCAAGAGATAACTCAAATGCAGATCCTGCAAATACGATTATGTCAGTTAAGCGATTCATGGGCAGAAGTTTAGCGGATGTGACTGCTCATTGGGATCAATTACCTTATCAATTTGTTGCTGAGTCACTATCTCCGCGGTTTATTACGCCCAGAGGCGAGTTAAACCCAATTCAAATCTCCTCACATATTTTAAGCGCACTGAAAAAGCGAGCTGAGGCGCGGATGGGTGAAGAAATTACGGGTGCTGTTATAACTGTTCCTGCTTATTTTGATGATGCTCAGCGCCAAGGTACTAAAGATGCAGCGCAATTAGCGGGCCTGAATGTACTGCGTTTGCTAAATGAGCCAACTGCGGCCGCCATTGCTTATGGTTTGGATAGCAAAGAAGAAGGCGTTATTGCGGTTTATGATCTGGGCGGCGGTACTTTTGATGTTTCAATTCTACGTTTAAATAAAGGTGTATTCGAGGTACTTGCAACAGGCGGTAATTCAGCCCTAGGCGGAGACGATTTTGATCACCTGCTAGCCAGCCATTTAGCGCAACAACTTGGTTTAGATGCGGTTGCAGAGAAAAAAAATTATCGCCGCTTAATGAATGCGGGTAAGGAAGTAAAAGAATCCTTGAGTAATGCCGCTAGTAGCGTTGTGTCGATTCAATTGCTAGGTGCAGAGCAAAGTACACAAGTTAGTATGCAGCTAGCGCAGTTTAATCAACTAATTAATGAGCTAGTAACGCAAACCATCAGTACGTGTAAAAGAGCGGTAAAAGACGCTCGTGTTAGTCTTGAGGAAGTGGACAAAGTCATCATGGTTGGCGGCTCGACACGAGTACCGCTTGTGCGTCAGCAAGTTGAAGCATTTTTCAAAAAAGCACCACTGACATCGATCGATCCAGATAAAGTGGTGGCCATCGGCGCAGGTATACAGGCCGATATTTTGGTTGGTAATAAGCCTGACAGTGATATGCTGTTGTTGGATGTTCTTCCGTTGTCTTTAGGCATTGAAACGATGGGCGGGTTGGTAGAGAAAATTATTCCTCGAAATACCACTATTCCAGTTGCAAAAGCGCAAGAATTCACTACCTTCAAAGACGGCCAAACAGCGATGTTGGTGCATGTATTACAGGGCGAGCGTGAATTGGTTGAGCATTGTCGTTCGCTGGCTAAGTTTACTTTAAAAGGTATCCCCGCAATGACCGCAGGCGCGGCTCATATAAGAGTTACTTTTCAGGTTGACGCTGACGGCTTGTTAAACGTAACTGCGATGGAAAAATCAAGTGGTGTAAAAGCTGAAGTGCAGGTTAAGCCTTCCTATGGTTTGGAAGAATCAGAAATACTGGATATGTTGCAATCTAGTATGCAAAACGCCAAACAAGATATGCAAGCAAGAATGTTAAAAGAGCAACAAGTTGATGCGAGTCGAGTACTTGAAGCTATGCATGGAGCGTTGGCTGAAGATGGTGATGAATTATTATCGGACAACGAAAGAAAAGCGATAGATCACGCTCTGCAGAGCTTGGGGCTGTGTGCAACAAATAATGATGTTGATGCTATTAAACAGGCGATTGATGTTGTTGATAAATTAAGCCAAGACTTTGCAGCTAGACGGATGGATAAATCTATTCAAAAGGCGCTAGCGGGTCACTCGGTTGATGATATTTAAATTAGGATTGATGAATGCCACAAGTTATTTTTTTACCCCATAAAGATCTTTGTCCAGACGGTGCTGTGTTGGAGGGAGATACAGGTACGTCAGTGCTGGATTTAGCATTAAAAAATGGTATTGGTATTGAGCATGCGTGTGAAAAAGTGTGTGCATGCACCACTTGTCATATTATTGTTAGAGAAGGTTACGACTCATTAGGTGAATCAGATGAATTAGAAGATGACTTATTGGACAAGGCCTGGGGACTAGAACCTGAATCTCGCTTAGGTTGCCAAGCAATTATTCGTGATGAAGATTTGGTTGTTGAGATACCCAAGTACACGATCAATCATGCTAGTGAAGAGCATTAGGTAACAATCATAATGCCGCTGTAAAGATTGAGCGTTTTGTTATGAATTATTTCACTTTCATAAGGCACTTAAATTTAGCTGCTCAGTCACACTTTTTTACTATCAAGCAATTGAATTATAAACCTTATTTTATATTGAATGGGTTTACGGCGAGACCAAATATAGATTAATAGAATGAATTTAAAAAACGAATTTGTGACGAAGGGGTATTCATTGAGCCTCATCTTCTTTATAATCGCGCGAAATTGTAAAAATATGTAAATTGGAAGAATTAACCATGGCTTTAGAACGTACCTTTTCGATCATTAAACCTGACGCAGTAGCGAAAAACGTTATTGGCGCAATCTATAACCGTTTTGAAACTGCAAAATTGCGCATCGTTGCTTCAAAAATGGTTCACATGAGCAAAGAACAAGCTGAAGGCTTCTATGCAGAACATAGCGAGCGTCCTTTCTTTGGCGCACTTGTTAGCTTCATGACATCGGGTCCAGTAATGGTTCAAGTGCTTGAAGGCGACAATGCTGTTGTGAAAAACAGAGAAATCATGGGCGCAACTAACCCAGCAGATGCTTCAGCAGGCACGTTACGTGCAGATTACGCAGAGTCTATCGATGAAAATGCATGTCACGGTTCAGATGCACCGGAGTCAGCGGCTCGAGAGATAGCTTACTTCTTCCCTGATGAAGAAATTTGCCCACGCACACGCTAAGCAAACGAAGTGTTATACTAAGGGAGCTTCGGCTCCCTTTTTTAATTAAATTATAGAGGGCTTATAAGCCCACGTTAAATCGCTCTTAATTCAGTCTAATCAAGTATACTGTATTGGTGTGCAACCTTGGTTGTTATAGAGCGTGCAACGATATTTGTTATAAATTGTTATGAAGGTAAAAAAAATGTCCGCAAGCCAAGTAAGTACAGAGCCACAAAAAGAGATTAAAAAAGTCAATTTATTGAACTTGGACCGACAGGGCTTGGGCGACTACTTTGCCTCTATCAACGAGAAACCATTCCGCGCAGAGCAGATAATGAAGTGGATCTACCAAGTAGGTGAGTCTGATTTCGATAAAATGACGAACATAAATAAAGATTTACGATCAAAATTAAAGAGTAATTGCGTAATTAAAGCGCCGGTTATTTCCGAGCACCAACAAGCAACCGATGGCACTATTAAATTTGCAATGCTGTTAGAGGGTGGTCAAGAGATTGAGTCGGTATGGATACCTGAAACTGACCGTGCGACTTTGTGTGTCTCTTCGCAAGTCGGGTGTGCATTAGAATGCACTTTTTGTTCAACAGGACAACAGGGCTTTAACCGTAATTTGTCAGTCGCTGAAATCATTGGTCAGGTATGGCGTGTTGCGACGTTTATTGGCTTGTCAAAAGATACGTCGCAACGGCCTATCACTAATGTTGTCATGATGGGGATGGGTGAGCCTTTACTTAACCTTAAAAATGTTGTCCCTGCGATGCGTATTATGTTAGATGATTTTGGATTTGGATTGTCTAAGCGCAGAGTTACCTTGAGTACATCCGGTGTGGTGCCTGCCTTGGATATGCTGGGCGACCAAATTGATGTTGCACTGGCTATTTCATTGCATGCGCCTGATAATAAATTGCGAGATGAAATTGTACCGGTAAACAAAAAATACCCGATTGAAGAATTTTTAGCTAGTGTAAGGCGTTATTTGGCAAAATCGAAAGCAAACCAAGGCAAAGTAACCGTCGAGTATGTTATGTTGAATCATATTAATGACAGCACTGACCAAGCGCATGAATTAGCCAAAGTATTGAAAGAAACGCCTTGCAAGATAAATTTGATACCATTTAATCCTTACCCGGGCACGCCCTATACCTGCTCGAGCAATTCAAGAATGGATAGATTTTCAAAGGTGCTCATGGAATATGGCTTTACTGTGGTGATCAGAAAAACCCGCGGTGATGATATCGATGCAGCCTGCGGGCAATTAGTGGGTGACGTTGTTGATAGAACCAAACGATTACTAAAAAAACAGATGAATGGAAAACCAATTTCTGTAAAAATGGCGCAATAACAAACAGTAGAGAATTACCATGTTGAAAAAATATGTAGCCGCTATTCTTCTTTGTGCATTCTTAGGCGCTTGTGTTACTGAGCCAAGGGATCCAGCCTTTGCTGGCGCTGCTGGTATCAATAAAGAAGCAGCCGCAAAAAATAGAGTGAGTTTGGGTCTTACTTATCTGAGTAATGGAAATTTTTCTCAGGCGAAAGCTAATTTAGATAAAGCGTTAAATTTCGCACCCAAGTCAGCGGATGCTCATTTTGCAATGGCGTACTATTATCAGCAGGTGGACGAGCTTATCCTTGCGGAGGAATACTACCTTCAAGCTCTTAAGTTCGCCCCTGAAAATCCAAATATTATTAATAGTTATGGTGCGTTTTTATGTGAGTTGGGACGTTATGAGAAGGCCAAATCTTATCTTTTGAAAGCGGCTACTAGCAAAAGGTATATCTCCGTAGCTGAAACCTATGAAAATTTAGCTATCTGTGCGGTAGATCAAGGCAAAGTAGATGAAGCGATTGACTTTTTAGACTTAGCCCTAAACCATCAGCCGACACGCAGTAAAAGCTTATACTTTTTAGCGCAATTAAAAAAAGAACAAGGCAATTATGATGAGGCGAAAAAGTTATTGTGGAAGTATGACCGCGTTTCGCGGTTTTCGCCTGAATCACTCTGGCTATCCTACGAAATCGCGCAAGGCTTAGGTGACACCAAAGCCGCACTTGGCTACGGCGAATTAATGCAAAGTATGTTTCCTGAACATTCAAATACGGCACTTTTCAAAAAACAAATGGGTAAATTTCAACCCGTAGCCACTGTTAAAAATAAACAAAGAGTAAATTTGCAGTTAGCAGAGCAGGTCAGTCTAGAAGCGAATGCAAACAACTCAGTGGAAAATACTCAAACGGCAACTACACCAATCCCTGCTTTAATAAAAGTAAATAAGCAGGTGAAAACGTTAACACCGACAGTATCGAATGAGGAGCCGGTTACGGGAGGAAACACCGTTGTAAACGACAACCCCGAGGTAGCACAGCCTGAGCTGATGGAGCCTGAGCTGATGGAGCCTGAGCTGATGGAGCCTGAGTTAGTAAGTGATGCCACAACTGAAGTCACTGACATAGACAATGCTATTAGCGCTAACGCTGCCGAAAAACGTGAGGCCGCATTGGAGGTTGCATTTGCTGCTGATTTTATTGCTGAAAATGATGAGTCTGCAAGCATTGAAGGTAAGATGCAAAAAGTTGATAATACACTCGCAGTAGACGACACGGTCTCTGAAGTTGCCGTGAATGAAGCACAAGATAAAGCAACACAGCAAATAGATGAGGCGGTTGACGACAATGCCAGCTATCATGCGGTGCTACCAAAGGAAAACTTATATCGCATATCACTTCGATATAACGTTAAAATGAAATACCTAATGCAATGGAACAACCTTGACGATCCATCCGCTATAGTAATAGGGATGAAATTGCGGGTAAAGGACCCAGAAAATAATGACTGAAGAATATAATAAGACAAAAGAGCTTACAAAAGAGGCGACAAAAGAGGTGACAAAAGAGGCGACAAAAGAGGCAACTCAAGCGACGCCCGGTCAACAACTGAAAAAGGGTCGTGAGGCGATGGGGTTGACTCAACAACAAGTTGCTGATCGTCTGCACCTGCGCTTGGGAAATATTCAAGATATAGAGACTGATACACACAAGCCTGGTGTTTCAATTACCTTTACTAAAGGATACGTCAGGATCTATGCGAAACTGTTAAGTATGCCAGTCGATCCCTTGCTTGAAAACTTTGATGTGTTGCATAAAGGTGAAAAGCAACCTGCAAAATTGCAGAGCTTTTCTCAACGTGTGGCTAAACAAGCGAATGATGATCGATGGATGATGGTGACTTATCTCATCGTATTTTTGGTTGTTGCTTCGTTGGTTATCTGGTGGTATCAGCAATCTGATAAATCGATAATGAACAGGTTGAATCTTTTTAATAATAACGTGACAGAGCAATCGAATAAGGTAGATGAAGGCGAATCTGTTAATGCGATGACTAATAATCCAAATATGCCCGATGAATTAGCGATTTCTGAAGAAGATATCAAAAGTCAAAATGCAATGACCAATACGGATAGCACACTGGATACTCAGACGCAAAATAGTGAAAATATTACTGATAGTGATGCCAGTGAAGGGGAACAAGCGAAAACGCTGGATAAAAAAAACACTGAACTAGCCAATCAATCGTCAGATAGCGACAATCCAATTGTTGCTGAGAGTGATATAAAAAACCCGATGCCTAGCATCAGCAGCCGGATTATAGACGGATATACCATTAACAGTAACGGTACTGTTGATGTCATTTTTACTTTTAAAGAAGACTGTTGGTTAAGTGTTAAAGATGCGAATGATGAAGTTATGGCGCTAGGGGTAAAAGTAAAAGGCAGAGTAATGTCAGTTAGGGGGACTCCTCCTATATCGGTGAATATGTGCCCGCCTCAAACTGTTGATATCGATTTTGCTGGCGCGCCAGTTGATCTTTCGAGTTATCCGCGTGGTATTCCCGTTAAATTTGAACTATCTATTACAGGTGAATAATGTTTTCTGATTCTCCGATCATTCGTCGTAAATCAACAAGAATAAATGTAGGCAATGTCCCTATTGGTGATGGCGCTCCTATTGCCGTTCAGTCGATGACTAATACGAATACCTTAGATGTTGCAGCTACAGTTGCACAAATAAAGCGTATTCAAGATGTTGGCGGTGACATCGTGCGTGTTTCAGTGCCAACGATGGAAGCGGCGGAAGCATTCAAGTTAATAAAGCAACAAGTTAGCGTTCCGCTGGTTGCTGACATACATTTTGATTACAGAATTGCGTTAAAAGTGGCAGAGTATGGGGTTGATTGTTTACGAATTAACCCTGGCAATATTGGTAATTTACGACGGGTCAGAGCCGTTGTTGATTGCGCAAAAGATAACAACATTCCAATTCGAATTGGTGTTAACGGCGGTTCCTTAGAAAAAGACATTCAAGAAAAATACAAAGAGCCAACAGCTGAAGCCCTCGTTGAGTCAGCAATGAGGCATGTTGATATTCTTGATAAGCTTAATTTTGATCAATTTAAGGTCAGTGTAAAAGCGTCTGATGTGTTTTTAGCCGTCGGCGCATATCGCTTGCTAGCTAAGCAAATTGTTCAGCCTTTGCACTTGGGTATTACTGAAGCCGGTGGTTTTCGAGCTGGTGCAGTAAAAAGTGCGGTTGGTCTTGGTATGCTGTTAGCCGAAGGTATTGGCGATACCATCCGAATTTCACTCGCTGCCGATCCTGTTGAAGAGATAAAAGTCGGCTTTGACATTCTTAAGTCATTGAGAATTAGGGCACGAGGCATTAACTTTATTGCATGTCCGAGTTGTTCAAGACAGGAGTTTGATGTTATCTCTACAGTCAATGCCTTGGAGGAACGCTTAGAAGATATCGTAACACCGATGGATGTTTCCATTATTGGCTGCGTTGTAAATGGTCCGGGTGAGGCTGAAGTGGCTGATATAGGGTTAACGGGTGCGCGTAACATGAGTGGTTTTTATTTAGACGGGAAGCGTCAACGCGAACGTTTGTCTAACGAAAACTTAGTCGACCAGTTAGAAAAACGTATTCGAGCAAAAGCAGCACAGCTTGACGAGAAAAACCGGATTAAAATAACTGATATTAGTAGCTAAATCGAATAATTCCGCATAAAGCGAAAAAAAATCCATAAAACACGCAAAAACAGGCCTCCTAGATTTTACCCAGCGCGACAAAATCCTTATAATGTTGCGTTTTATATAATTAATTAGAGACAACTGTGGCAAAGACTATTCAAGCAATCAGAGGTATGAACGACTGCTTACCATCACAAACTGGTATTTGGCAGTTTGTCGAATCGAATATCCGTCGCGTTGTTGCCAATTACGGCTATCAAGAAATTCGTACACCTATTGTCGAAAGTACAGACTTATTCAAACGCTCGATCGGCGAAGTTACCGATATCGTCGAAAAAGAAATGTATACCTTTGAGGATCGCAATGGTGATAGCCTCACATTGCGTCCGGAAGGAACGGCTTGTTGTGTAAGAGCGGGTAATGAACATGGCTTGCTGTATAATCAACAGCAACGTTTATGGTATATGGGGCCAATGTTTAGGCATGAGCGCCCCCAGAAGGGGCGCTATCGTCAGTTTCATCAGTTTGGTGTCGAAGCATACGGTCTTAATGGCCCTGACATTGATGTTGAAATGATATTGATTGGTGCTCGATTGTGGCAGGCATTTGGTATTGCGGACAAAGTCGAACTACAAATTAACTCGTTAGGGTCGGCTGATGCACGAGTTGCGTATAAAAAATTATTAGTTATTTTTTTGCAGCAGCACCACGATCAACTTGATGAAGATAGCCAACGTAGGTTGTTATCCAATCCATTGCGAGTGTTGGACAGTAAAAACCCCGCCGTACAAAAAATCGTGAAAGACGCACCAAAATTGATTGACCACTTGGATGATGAATCAAAAGCGCATTTTTCACTTTTATGTGAACGTTTAGACGATTTAGGCATCCAATACACAGTTAATCCAAGTTTAGTGCGTGGATTAGATTATTATAATCGTACCGTATTCGAATGGGTGTCCAGCCTATTAGGTGCTCAAGGTACTATTTGTGCTGGCGGCCGATATGATGGACTGGTTGAACAGTTGGGTGGTAAAGCCAGCCCAGCCGTCGGTTTTGCAATGGGTTTAGAGAGACTAGTTCTGTTGGTAGAGAGCCTTGATGAGTCGCTTTACGCAAATAACGCAGTCGATATCTATTTGATGCCAATGAGTGAAAATACTGAGTCAGCAGCGACCAAGATTGCTGAACAAATAAGAAACCAACTGCCAACAGTGAAAGTGCAACAGCACTGCGGTGGTGGTAACTTTAAGAAACAGATGAAAAAGGCAATGGCATCCGATGCTGCGATTGCCGTTATTATTGAAGAAGATGCACTTGCCAAAGCAAGTGTTTCAGTAAAATATTTAAAACAAGATAAACCGCAGGCTAGTTTGTTACTAAGTGAGTTATCTGCCCTAGCAGAATGGCTGTAAGCACCTTTTGGAACATAGTTAGTCAGAGCAAATGTAGTTATTAACCAGATATATGCAGTAAGCGTAGAGGAATTCAATGGAACGTTACGAAACCGAAGAACAACAAGTAGAAGCAATCAAAGGCTTTTGGAAAGAAAATGGAACAGCGATAATCGTTGGTGTCGGCATTGCCTTGGCTGGTTTGTTCGGTTGGCAACAATATAACGAGATGGCTATTGAAGGCAAGGAAACCCAATCAATGGCCTTTCAAATTGCGCTTGAAGGAATAGACTCTGAAGAAGGTTTGAGCAAAGCGAGTGCTTTTGCAAAGGAAAATACTGATTCAGGTTACGCTATATTAACTAGCTTAGTTGCAGCTCAAAAAGCGGTAGAGAATAAAGATTTTGATGCGGCAAAAATGCATTTGAATATGGCTGTTAGTAATTCACCTAGTGTGGCCATCGCTGATTTGGCAAAAGTTCGTTTGGCTCGCGTTGAAAATCAACTGGGCGATACTGCTGGCGCATTAGCAACGTTGGACTCCGTGGCGAGTGCTTCCTTTAGTGACCAAGTTCAAGAAATCAAAGGCGACATTTTCTTAGCGATAAAAGAGTTTGATAAAGCAAAAGAGGCTTATGATTTGGTACTTGCTGAGCAACCTGACAATCGTATAGTAGAAATGAAGCTAAGTAACTTAAACTACGCTGCAACCGAAGCGGCAGGTGTCGCCCAGTGAAGAATAGAATAGCAATAGCGTTGCTCGCTTTATCACTCAGTGGCTGTGCAACTGTCTCTGACTTGTTCGCGGAAGATGATGAAATTGAAATTCGTCGCTTAAAACCAATTGAAGCAACTTTCGAACCGCAAGTTAAATGGGAAACAGACGTCGGTGATGGTGTTCAAGACTATTTCTCACGTTTAGCACCAGCTGTCGCTTACGGCAAAGTATTTGCCGCTAGTCGCGATGGCATAGTTGTTGCCATTGAGCCAGAAACTGGTAAAAAAATCTGGGAGCAAGACTTCGCAAACTACGATAACTACAGTTTCAAGAAAGCGATATTATGGTATTCAAATCGCGCAGTGTCGGCAAAAATTTCTGGCGGACTCACGGTCGCTTATGAACTTGTTTTTTTTGGTACAGAAGATGGTTACGTATATGCCCTTGAAGAGGCAACTGGCGAGTTGAAATGGAAAGTGGGCGTTAAAGGCGAAGTTATTTCTGCTCCGGCAGTTGATTCAGGCGTAGTCCTAGTTAATACGACTTCAGGCCATTTAATTGCATTGGATCCTGACACTGGCGAGCAAAAATGGATAACAGAGTCAGATGTTCCTCCCTTAACATTACGTGGTGTTTCAGCTCCAGCAGCAGACAGTGGTGGTGCCTTAGTTGGTACTCCTTCGGGAAAGCTCCAGGTCACTCTAATCGAGACTGGTATGGTAGCTTGGGAGACTCAAATTGCTTCTCCCACAGGTGCAACTGAACTAGAACGTATCGTTGATATTGATGTCAAGCCATTGGTGTTTGGTGGAAACGTGTTTGTCGTATCATACAATGGCACTCTTTCTGCTGTAGAACTTCGCACAGGTCAGGTTATTTGGACTCGAGAGTACGGTTCATATCGCAATATAAGTATTGATGGTAACCGTTTATTCGTGATTGATAATAACAGTAACTTATATGCTATTGATCGTCGCAGTGGTGTCGAATTGTGGTCTAATGTTGCCTTGAAAAGTCGCAATATTACATCAGCAACACCGCATAGTGGATACGTAGTAGTTGGCGATAAGTTTGGTTTCGTGCACTGGTTTACTCAGGACGAGGGCAAGCTTGTAGCACAATTAGAGGTTGGCGGCGATGATGAAGATGAAGCGATCTTTACTGCGCCTGTTAGTGCGCAAAATACCTTATATGTAACAACGAGAGAAGGTAAACTTGCTGCAATTACTCAACCTGAATGAGTTGAAATTGTATTTTCTGGACGCCAATTTGGCGTACGGTTAAATATATGCCTGTAGGCAAGATAAGGTGTTCGAAAGGATAACAATACACGCCAATGATATGTCATTGGCGTTTTTTATTAAGGGCGAAGAATGTTACCTGTAGTGGCCTTGGTTGGCCGACCCAATGTTGGTAAATCAACATTATTTAATCGATTAACAAATACTCGAGACGCACTGGTTGCTGATTTTCCGGGTTTGACACGTGATCGTAAGTATGGTCCCGCAAAATTCGAAAACCGAGCTTTCATCGTGGTTGATACCGGTGGTATCACTGGCAATGAAGAAGGTATTGATGTTGTTATGGCTGAACAATCATTATTAGCCATTGACGAAGCTGATGTGGTCTTATTTTTAGTTGATGCAAGAGCTGGTTTAACCCCTGATGATATTAGTCTTGCGGAGCACTTGCGTAAACAAAGCAAAGCCATGTATTTGGTGGCAAATAAAGTGGATGGACTGGATGGTGACAGCGAAACCGCTGATTTCTTTAAGTTAGGCTTTCCTGAGGTACTGCAAATTGCAGCTGCGCACGGGCGTGGAGTGTCACAGTTGATGACTCATGTCTTAACGCCACTCGAAAAATTATTTCCTGATATGGAGATAGTGGAAGTAGAAAGAGAAGAAGAAGATCCTGATGCGAAGCTATCGCGTTTGCAAAACTCACCAATTAAATTAGCCATAGTTGGTAAACCTAATGTGGGTAAGTCGACACTAATTAATCGCATTTTGGGTGAAGAACGTGTTGTCGTTTTCGATTCACCGGGCACCACTCGAGACAGTATATTTATACCGATGAAGCGGGATAAGCGTGAATATATTCTGATCGATACCGCTGGCGTTAGAAAACGTAGGAAAGTATCAGAAACAGTCGAGAAATTTTCTATTGTAAAAACGTTGCAGGCGATTGAAGAGTCAAATGTGGTGTTGCTAGTTATCGATGCTAGAGAAGGGGTCACTGACCAGGACTTATCACTACTAGGTTTTGTGCTTAATTCTGGACGTTCTCTAGTGTTGGCTGTGAACAAATGGGATGGTCTTGAGACACATGTTAAGGAAGAAATTAAGCGTGAGCTAGACAGACGCCTAGGGTTTGTCGATTTTGCTCGTTTACACTTTATCTCAGCTTTGCATGGCACAGGTGTTGGCCATTTGTTTGAGTCCGTTCAAGAAGCTTATAACTCAGCTACTGTGCGTATTAACACATCAGTACTGACGCAAATAATGGAAATGGCACAGGACGACCATCAACCGCCACTTATCCATGGTCGCAGAGTTAAAATGAAGTACGCTCACGCCGGAGGGTATAATCCGCCAGTGATTGTCATTCACGGTAACCAATTGAAAGACTTACCTGATTCATATAAGCGCTACTTAATGAATTACTATCGTAAAGCCCTCAAAACGATGGGCACACCAATAAGAATTGAATTCAAAGAGGGTGCGAACCCGTTTGAAGGCAAAGTAAATAAGTTAACCGTAGGGCAAGAACGTAAGCGCAAACGTTTAATGACTTTCCATAAAAAGAAGTAAGTGTTTTAGGTTCTACAGTGCTAACAACTAAACACTTGTAAGAGCGGTGATTTTGAACACAAAGTCACCGCTTTTTACCAACTGCTTTTTACCAACTGCTTTTTACCAACTGCTTTTTACCAACTGCTTTTTACCACCCGCTTTTTACCACCCGCAATTACGTTCTTCATTTTGCTTATCTAACCATTCTTTTAGTGGGGCAAAATAAGCTTGGATAGTTGACGCGTCCATATTTGGCGAGCCTGTTAATGTGGTCATTGCTTCCTGCCAAGGACGACTTTTTCCCATTTCTAACATGTTGTTCAATGCCTCACCGGCTTTTTTACTTCCATAAATAGAACAACGATGCAGAGCCTCTTCACTTCCGGCTATATCACACAACGCTTTGTGGAATTGAAATTGCAATATATGAGCGAGGAAATAGCGAGTGTATGAAACGTTTGCAGGAACATGATATTTCGCTCCCGGGTCAAAGGCATCAATTGACCGTGCAACTGGGGCTGCAACACCCTGATATTTTTCTCGTAGCTGCCACCATAGTGTGTTGTATTGTTCTGGTGTAATGTCACCGGCGAGTACTTGCCAGCGCCACTGATCAACCAGTAAACCGAAGGGAATAAATGCAATTTTATCCAGTGCTACTTTTAATAGCATACCAATATCATTTGATTCATCCGGTATTTGATCTATTAAACCGATTTGTTGTAAATAAGTTGGCGTTATCGAAAGCGCGATGGTGTCGCCAATGGCCTCATGAAAGCCGCTGTTAGCCGAGCCTCTATAGAGCATTGGCTGGTCTTTATATGCTCGTTGATAATAGTTATGACCCAATTCGTGATGAATAACATTAAACTCTTCGCCCGTTTTTTGGATGCACATTTTAATTCGCAAGTCGTCCTTTTCATCTACATTCCAAGCGGATGCATGACATTGAACTTCCCGGTCTTGCGGTTTTTGAAACATTGAACGCTCGTAGAATGTGTCAGGAAGTGGATCAAAACCTAAAGATGAAAAGAAGTTTTCAGCTTGTTTGACCATTTTAATCTCATCATAATCTTGCTCTGCTAATGCTTTGGTCACATCAGGAACATTCATTTCTTGTTGGGGTTTCACAATGTCGTAAATATTACCCCAACTTTGTGCCCACATGTTACCCAGTAAGTGAGCTGGAATTGGTTTATCTAATGGCACAATATCTTCGCCATAGTAATCAGATAACTCTGCTCTTACGTGACAATGCAATGATTCATAGAAGGGTTGGATTTGCCCCCAAAGTCGGTCCAGCTCTTTTGGAAACTCCTGAGCGGGCATATCATACTTAGTGCGCCACAATTCTGATGTGTTGGCATAACCAAGCTCTTTTGCGCCTTCGTTTGCGATACTAACTTGTTCAATAAAGATTTCTTTCATCGGTACAGAAACTTTTCGCCATCCTTCCCAAAACTCTAGCATTAGCGCTGGGTCACGACTTACAGCCATTTCTGCACTCATTTCAACCAACGAAAAGCATTCACTTTCAGTACGACAGTATTTACCCGCGCCATACATACCCGCTAAGTTGGAACCAATTGTTGCCAAACGCTCGGCTTTTGCTGGGTCGCTAGGAGGAGCAATTTCCAATCCTGATTTTAATAAATTGAGTTTTCGACGTGTATCAGCATCTACGTTGACATCATTGAACTTTGCAGCTTCAACTGCATAGTTAGCCCACATCACCGATAATTGCTCGCCTAGATAAGCATCTACTTGCGCATTGTCATAATTAATATTGGTTGCATAAGCCCATGCAGCATGCGCCGCCGGTTTATTTAAGCGAGTAATATCGGTATCTACTTTTTGCAAGAACGCCTTTGCGTCATCTACAGTGTATACTGCTTTTATGGTAGCAGTTGAACTCGCATTGTTTGGCGAGCAACCCGCGCAAAGTGCAATAACGATTGAGGCTAAAAGTAAGCGTTTAGTTGTATTCATAGGATTCTTCTTCTGTTGTGAATATACATATGCCTAGATGATACTTTCGCTTTATTGGTGATAAAACCAAAGTGGTCCTCCTGCACGTGAGCTTTACTCAATTATTTGCTAGCGGAACATTTTTAACGTTGCAGCCGTTGTGCACGTAGTCAGCATAAACTGCAAACTGCAGATCTAATCATCCTGATCTTGTTTTTTATTATCATTTTCAGGCGGTAACTGCATACGCGCCGTCTCAATAAGATGTTGATTACGGGTACGCTGCATGACCTTAACGCGGTGATGCATTGCTACCTTGGCTAGAATATGCGCCGTTACGGGGGCTGTGATCACTAAAAACAGCGTGATTAACAACTCGTTAATGCTAACGTATCCTTGCATGTGATACATGTACACAATTGAAGCTATAAGAATACAGCCCAGACCTACGGTTGTCGCTTTGGTCGGCGCATGTAAGCGCACGTAAAAGTCTTGCAGTCGTATGAGTCCTATGGAACCCACAAGCACAAAAAGGCCGCCTAAAATTAGGAACACAGATATAATTAGTTCAACGGTGAAACTCATACTTTCTCCTATTCGATGATATCGCCGCGCAATAAGTATTTGCCGAAAGCGACGCTACTAACAAATCCGAGCATGGCGATTAGCAACGCTGCTTCGAAATACAAGGGCGTTTGGTTGTAAATGCCGTACAGTAAAATGAGTGCAATACTGTTGATATACATGGTGTCGAGCGCCAAGATCCTGTCAACTACATGAGGTCCAACGATAAGACGCCATAGGTTAAGTATGAGCGCGATACACAGCATAACTGCGACCAAAACTACAGCAACATCTAACATCCAAAAATCTCCTTAACACGTGATTCATAGCGCTGTTTTATTAAATCGATGACTTCTTGCTCGTTGTCAGGCATGTCTAGTACGTGCACATATAGCCACTTTTTGTCTTTTGATATATCAGCACCCACCGTACCGGGTGTCATGGTTACCGTACTCACGAGCACGGTGATGGGTAAAATATCGACTAGGTCAATCGGTACTGCAACTAAACCGGGTTTAATCCTGCGCATCGGCCCTACAACTAAGATAGCCACCTCAAAATTGGCAACAACGATGTCTTTTAATACTAAAAAAACATAACTCACGACTTTAAACGGCCGCTTGATTCTTGGTTGGGGTATTCTTAAGGGGGCACACAAAACGGGGATAACAATTGCAAGCAAAGTACCAAGTAAAATGTGACCCAGACTGGTTGTCGAGTTGAGCATAAGCCACACAATCAACAGAAATAGGCTATGCAGGGGCATCGGTAATAAACGTGCGAACGCGCGTGAAAGTATGCTCATTGTATATCGCCCTCTAAATTCATTACCTCAATTAAGTACGGAATATCGTGTAGCTGGGCAGCTGCATTATTAGTATAGTCTATAATGCTAGCACCAAAAATAGCGAGTAAAGGTGAGGCGCCTAGCAACAAAAATGTTGCACACATCTGCCATTTAGAAACGCTTGGTGTTTCAGAGGCATCGCGACTAGGCGTGCATCGCCAAAACAGCGTTGTGCCTGCTCTGGATAATGCAATAATGGTGATTAGACTAGATATCAAAATAACTGACCAAACCCATATTTTCTGCTCTGTACCAGTGACAGCTTGTAAAATCACAAGTTTAGCTAAAAAACCTGAAAAAGGCGGTAACCCGGCCACAGCCATCGCTGCAACAACAAATAAAACACCTAATAATGCCTGCTGCTTTGTCTTGCGTGCAACGACAAAGTAATCTAAAGCTTTGCCACGTTGCTGGCCCAACATGTCAGCTATTAAAAACAAAGCGGCTGTGACTAGTGTGCTGTGAATAAGATAAAGCAAGCCCGCAGCCGTTGCCTCTGGCGTTCTTAATGCAAAGGCAATCAATAGTGTGCCCACAGATACAATCACGAGATTACCCGCCAGAGTTCGTAGGTTTTGGCTCGCAAGTGCGCCCACTGTGCCTGCAATTACGGTGAGTATGGCAAGCGGCCAAACCCATGGCTGGATCATATTGGCTAATTCACCGGCCTGCTCGCCAAAGATGACGGTATAAACACGAAATATGCAGTATACGCCCACCTTCGTCATAATGGCAAAAAGCGCCGCGACTGGCGCACTAGCAGCTGCATACGTTCGAGGCAGCCAAAAATGAAGGGGTAACATTGCTGCTTTTAAACCAAATACGATCAATAGCAAAGAACCACCCGCCTGAGCAATAAGCTGATTACTTTCGGATAATTGTGCAACGCGCTGAGACATGTCAGCAATATTTAGCGTGCCAGTAATTCCATAAAGCGTGCCCAGTGCAAACAAAAATAAACTAGAGCCTATCAAGTTTAAGATAACGTAGTGCACGTTTGCAGCCGTTTTTTGCTTACCTCCGCCGTGAATAAGTAGGGTGTAGGATGCGATAAGTAAAACTTCAAAAAACACAAAAAGATTAAATAAATCGTTGGTTAAAAATGCACCATATATACCCAGTAACTGGAACTGAACTAGCGGATGAAAGTATTTACCCTCGCGGTCGCTGCCGGCAAAGGAATACAAGGTAACGCCGAGGCCTAAAAAGCTAGTTAAGGCAACAAGCATAGCGGACAGTTGGTCTGCATATAAAATGATGCCAAAAGGCGGCTGCCAGTCGCCGACCGCATACATAATGGCACCGTTTTGAACCACCATTAGCATCAGAATGATTGAGCAGCCTATTTGTGCCAACATCAAACATAACGCGGCAACGCGCCTATATTGATACCTCTCAACACCCGCGAATGGCGGCAGCAACATCAACAAACCACCAACCAGGGGGATTAAAATAGGAAGGATTGCCAAATGAACCGTCATATTTTGTCCTTGTTTGGTTTTATAAATTTATCGCTATCAGGGGCTTCTCTACCATCGACAAAGTCATTGCCAAGGTCAGCGCGAGCGCGCATGGCCAAAATAACCACAAATGCAATCATTGCAAAGCCAATGACGATAGCCGTTAATGTCAGCGCTTGCGGAAGCGGGTCTGCATATGAATCAGACATACCTAAAATGGCGGCATCTTTAAGATTTAGCCTACCACTTGAAAACAAAAATAAATTAACCGCGTATGAAAGCATGGTTAAGCCAACCACGACAGAAAAGGTGCGTCCACGTAAACACAGAAAGACACCACAAAATGTCAATACACCCACACAAATTACGTATAAAGTTTCCATTATTCCTCCGAAGTTGGGCGGTGAGAAGAAGTAAGCTTACCTAAACTCGCTAATATAAGTAAGGTGGCACCTATCACCGTCAAATAAACGCCTAAATCGAATATCAGGGCACTCGCCAGCTCTATTTCGCCAATCAACGGGATATCAAAATAGTCAAACCAAGTTGTCATAAATGGACGATCGAAGAACCAACTACCGATGCCTGTTAGGGTTGCAATTAATATACCCAAGGCGATTAGAATTTGATAGTCGACTTTTAAGCGAGGCTTAACCCAATCAACACCATGCGCAATATATTGCTGAATTAGTGCCACAGCTGTTATTAAACCAGCAATGAAACCTCCCCCGGGCATATTATGGCCGCGCAGAAATATGTAAAAAGAAACTAAAAGCGCAAGGGGTAACAAGCTTTGAGATATTATGGCTAAAATAGGTGGGTGGCGGTCTTTTGACCACGCAAGACCATGCTCATTAGCAGATGGCATGGCGAGACGGACACGTGCAAGCAAGTTAAAAATACCCAGCGCTGCAATGCCTAAGACAAGAATTTCACCGAGCGTATCTAGCCCTCTAAAATCCACCAGAATTACGTTGACGGCATTAGTACCACCACCGCCCGTTTTACTGTTGGCCAAGAAAAATTCAGAGATACTGTCTAAAGGCTGAGTGATGAATGCATAATTAATAGTCGCCACCAAACCGCCCAACGCTGCGGCGATACCAACATCTCTTACGACTCGTGCAGGTGACGATTCAGACGGTGTTTTCTGCGGTAAAAAATACAGCGCTAACATCAATAAAATAACGGTTACAACCTCTACAGACAGTTGTGTTAAGGCTAGATCCGGTGCAGAAAAGCGAGCAAACGCGATCGACACAATAAGTCCTACCACCGAAATAGTAATAAGAGCGACCATACGTTTACGATGAAAAATGACAGTAGCGATGGCGCTTAAACATAAAATGATGGCTGCCGTGATTTCAACACCACTGACTGCTTGGTCAGGGGAATGCGTCGCGGCTGTATCAAGGTTAATCAGGGGAATTGCGGTAATCGCAATAGTCAACAACAGCAGCGCAGCAATGTACCGCTGCAAAGACCCATTATTTAAGCCATCGTGTGCGCTGGTTGCCGAGGCTACCAGTCGTTGTATCGCGCCTTCAAAAATAAGTTTTTCGTCTGATTCTTTGAATTGTGCTTGGAAACGATATAAATGACGTCGATACGCATACACCAATAACCCGCCACCAATGGCGATGACGCTCATTAATAACGGTAAGTTAAATCCATGCCAAATCGATAAGCTGTAGTAGGGAAGTTCACTCATCAGTACAGAAGATGCGGCGGCCTCAAGTAAACCGCCAATCATAAAGTTTGGGAATATTCCGATCAATAAGCATAATGCCACTAATATTTCGATAGGAACCTTCATGTAGCGTGGTGGCTCATGAGGTGTTTTCACTAAATCTTTGGGTTCACCATTAAAGAATACGTCGTGGATAAAACGCAACGAATAGGCAACGGCAAAAATAGCGGCAAGCGTCGCCAATACCGGGATCATCCAAGAAATAAAGCCTAAGGCCGATGAATGCAACGTTTCGGCGAGGAACATTTCTTTAGATAAAAATCCGTTAAGTAGCGGCACACCCGCCATTGATGCAGCGGCAACCATGGCAAGTGTTGCGGTGTAGGGCATAAAGTGCCAAAGACCACCCAGTTTACGCATGTCCCTGGTGCCGGATTCATGGTCAATAATACCCGCTGCCATAAATAGTGATGCTTTAAAAATAGCATGATTCATAATATGAAATAGAGCAGCCACGGCTGCCAGTTTCGTATCAAGCCCTAAAAGTAAGGTAATCAGACCAAGGTGACTTATGGTGGAATAAGCCAGTAAACCTTTCAGATCATGTTTAAACAGAGCTATGTAAGCGCCTAATAACAGAGTTATCAGACCTGTCATACTTACAATTAAAAACCACATTTCAGTGCCCGATAACACCGGATACATCCGCGCTAGTAAGAAAATACCCGCTTTAACCATCGTGGCGGAATGTAAATAGGCGCTAACGGGCGTAGGTGCGGCCATGGCGTGAGGTAACCAAAAGTGAAACGGAAATTGAGCCGATTTAGTGAAAGCACCAAGTAATATCAAGATAAGTGCGACGGGATAAAGCGCATGCTCTCTGATTAAATCACCACTCGCGAGTATGACACTTAACTCGTAGCTACCAACTATGTCTGACACCAGCAGCAAGCCAGCAAGTAACGCCAATCCACCAGCCCCTGTTACCGTAAGCGCCATTCGCGCTCCCTTACGCGATTCAGATTTTGACGACCAGAAGCTAATTAATAAAAACGAGCTGATGCTGGTAACTTCCCATGCCATCCACATCTGAAGTACGTTATTTGATAGCACGATGGATAGCATTGCTGTCATGAATAGAATTAAGTAGGAGAAAAATCGTCCAACCGCTTCTTTTTCAGATAGATAATATCTTGCGTACAAGATGATAAGTAAGCCTATACCTAGAATTAATAGAGCAAACATTAATGCAAGACCATCAAGTCGCATTGATAAAGTGAGTCCGATGGAAGGTATCCACTCTAGATATTCAGTAACAACCTCGCCGGCGAAGACTGCCGGCATCAAACTGATGATGTAAGCGAGCGCAATTGCCGGGGCCAACATGGTAAAAATAGTATTGACCGTACGTCCTAACCTTTCGGTCAGTAGCGGTATTAACACACCAATCAATAAGATTGCTGTTATCCAAAATAAGCTCATGGTTTCGCTATGCTCCAAGTTTCTATTTTACGCTGATTGACCATTTCGAAAAGTCCCATACAATAATCTAATTAGACCTATAAGATCCAGTATTTCTTACGATTTTTGTTGTTAGGAAGGAGGACGATGGTATATTGCTGTCTGAATATCGAGAAGGAATATAAAAGACAATATTTAGCTGGATTATTGCCTACTTCTATTGAGGTATTATTTCAAGTGGGAGTCCTAGTCAAAACTACAAAAAACGCCAAGTTACATTAATGAGATAAACAGTCGCATACTCAAAACCGACTACGATAAGTCGTATTCAAAGGCTAATTATATTAATAATTTACTATCCGAATAAAAACTAAGTCAAGGTGCAATAGATGTGTGCTTTGAACTACGTTGTCCAACATCAGTTTGACGTACTTGCTTCATCAGTGAAGACTCTGCAGGTACTATGATTGCATTAATAGCGTCGGCAATTAAATTATTTGTAATTCGGGCTGGGGCATTAATACTGAATTTAACTACCTTGTCACTCTTAACGTACAAATATTGAGTCGCATAAAGGGGATCTGAATCGGTTTTCAGTTGTGCTTCAAATGCAAACACTTGCGTGTCTCGTAAGCCGGTAATATTTTTTAATTCGTAGATATCTGACATTACAAGCGCGTCTTTGCCTAATGCTTGGCTTATTGCACGAATATCTTGCTGTTCAAGTTTCAATTCATTCTGACTCTGACTCTCTGCGGAGTCGTTAGTTTTCAATGGATAAACATAGACATCAAACACCGCAAGTTCAAAGTCATTGTGAATGTAACGCGATAGCATGCCCTTCATTGGGTCGTTGAAAAGATGTTGACGCGATAACGAAAAATCACCAATTTGATTAGGTACCTTAAGTTCATTTTTATAATCGCTGGCACCTAAAAATTGATATAGATATTCAGCACTAAATAGTTGCTTATCCGACGCGCTTTTAATCCACTGGCTGAATAGCTTTTTACTTGCTTTGGCCATACGTTGCTTTGTGTCGCCTATGTTTTTATCTAAAACCACCGTTAATTGGATATCGTCTAGGGTGATCCCTCGCCATTGCGCAGAAATCTCTAGCAGTAATTCTTCAACTAACGTGTTCCCTACACTATCTATTATTTTCGTACTACCGACCAATAGCTGGTATTCAGTGCCTTCTAATGACTTAATAACGTCCCCTGAAGTATCAGCTGCATGCAATGATGTCACTAAATCAGTTTGCGATAAAACGTTTAGATCACAAATTTTAGTCGACTTGGTTTGACACCAAGCCTGCAGTTCTTCGGTAACGTGGGCAGCATATATACTGATGTCAGTGCCGTTGGCTATACGCGTGTTCTGTTCTGAACTGTCAACATCTATCGAGTCTGCCGCATTTGCCGGGGACACCAGCAGCAAACAAAGCACCAAGCAATAAAAACAAATATCAAGAAATGACAACAATGCGAAACGTTTTTTGATGAAGGCGGCCTGTTCACGCACTTTCTGGTCATTGAATCGTTCGGCAAGAACCTCTGGCATACTCGGCATTTGTATCCCTTATTATTATATTTAATACGTTTGGTGTATGTTGACTGCCTAAGTATTTTACTGACATGAATAAGATTATTCATGTCTCTCGGGCTGTTTACTGGGAGAGGTTAACAGATAATTTCATAGATAAAAAGAAAATAAAGTGTAGGTAAATCAGATGCCTGAATAGACATCTGGTGTCGTAAATGTCGTTGCAGTTATTGCTGTTTTTGCGTGATTTCTTGAATTTTTGCAATAACACTACCATCGCTTATACGTGTTTCAATCACATCGCCTTTTTCCAGTTGGCTGACAGAACGCACCACCTTATTGTTTTTGAATGCAATGCTATAACCTCGTGACAACGTAGACAGTGGACTGACTGAATTTAGAATGTCGGCTATACGTTGCAATTGATAGCGTTTATCAGAAAGGTGCCGTTGTTGTATTGAGTTAAGTTTTTCGCTGACTTTTTGTAATTGTTGTTTTTTATCTTTAATCGTATTGATTGGCGATGCGTGTTGCAAGCGCAAGGTTGCGTTAGTGATTTTGCCTTGCGCGTCATTCAGTTTTGCATTGATTGCTTGTGACAAACGCATTGTTAGGTTATCAGTATGCTGATTAGCTTGTCTAATTTGAACGGCTGGGTGCACATTTGAAAGTCGCGACTCTATTAAATGTAATTTGTATTCAATGCGTTTTAAATGCTGCTGAAACACTTGCGACAAACGATGTTGCTGCTGTTGAATATGCCTTTCTAACTGACTTTTATCGGTGCTAACTAACTCAGCAGCGGCAGATGGTGTTGGCGCTCGCATATCTGCAACATAATCAGCAATGGTGACATCTACTTCGTGACCAACAGCTGACACAATAGGTAATCTCGATTTCGATATAGCATATGCTACTATTTCTTCATTGAACGCCCACAGGTCTTCTAACGAACCGCCCCCGCGGCCTACAATGAGTATATCAACTTCATCCCGTATATTAGCAATGTTAATTTGCTCTGCAATACTTTTGGCAGCTGTGGCACCTTGCACTAAGCTTGGGTAGATAACCACTTCAATGCTAGGGTTCCGGCGTTTCAATACATTCAATATGTCATGTATCGCTGCGCCTGTGGGTGAGGTGACCACTCCTAAACGCCTGACACTGATGGGCAATGCCTGTTTGGCCTCCATGGCAAATAAACCCTCTGCCGACAGTTTGGCTTTTAGCGCTTCATAGGCTTGTTTTAATTGTCCGAGTCCTTCCGGTTCCATATGCTCGCCAATTAGCTGATAGTCACCTCTAGCCTCGTATAAACTCAAGCTACCGCGAATAACTACCTTGTCACCGGCCTTTGGTGAGAATTTAACACCTCTATTTGCGCCTTTGAACATCGCTGTCTTAATTTGCGCTTTACTGTCTTTTAATGTGAAATACCAATGACCAGAGGACGCAGCCACAAAATTTGATAATTCACCAGACACCCACACTTGGCCTATTTCTGATTCTAAGACCTGTCTAGCAAGACGATTTAATCGAGTTACAGAGATAATACTGGGCTGTTTTGGTGGGGTAGAAAACATAATTCACTTTTTTATTCATTTGTATGCGAATTATAGTTTACCTAAATACAAAAAAACACTACAATTGCACCGCAATTAGCCACTGACCTAAGGTGTTGTTTGCATGTTACGAATTAGTAAAGAAGCGTTAACTTTCGATGACGTTTTGCTCGTCCCCGGTCATTCGACCGTTTTGCCCCATACTGTCGACTTAAAAACCCGCTTAACGCGAGGTGTGACGCTGAATATGCCACTCATTTCTGCTGCCATGGATACCGTCACCGAAGCACGTCTGGCGATTGCTTTGGCACAAGAAGGTGGAATTGGCTTTATTCATAAAAACATGACGGCTGAATGTCAGGCTGCTCATGTTCTGCAAGTGAAGAAGTATGAAAGTGGGGTTGTTTCTGACCCTGTCACGGTCAGTAAAGATGCAACTATCGGTGATACCAAAGCCTTGAGTAAACGACTCGGTTACTCCGGTTTTCCGGTTGTTGATGGAGAAAATAACTTAATTGGTTTGGTTACGGGCCGCGATTTACGTTTTGAAAATCGCCTCGATGAACCTATCAGCAAAGTGATGACGCCAAAAGAAAAACTAGTGACGGTAAAGGAGGATGCTAACCCCGATCTTGTTATGGACTTAATGCATGAGCATAGAATTGAAAAAATTCTGGTTGTCGATGACGCATTTAAGTTAACCGGTTTAATCACCGTTAAAGATTTCCAAAAAGCCAAAAGTAAACCTAACGCATGTAAAGACGCCAAAGGTCGCTTGCGAGTAGGTGCGGCTGTGAGTGTCGGTCCTGGTACTGACGAACGGATTAAATTATTAGTTGAAGCAGGCGTTGATGTATTGGTTATCGATACCTCACATGGTCATTCGCAGGGTGTTATTGATCGCGTGAAGAAAGTGCGTGCTGACTATCCTAATATTCAAATAATTGCGGGTAACGTTGCCACAGGCGAGGGCGCAAAAGCCCTCGCAGATGCGGGTGTCGATGCGGTAAAAGTTGGCATAGGCCCAGGTTCAATTTGTACTACTCGGATTGTCACTGGTTGTGGTGTTCCACAGATCACGGCAGTATCAGACGCGGTCGAAGCTCTCAAAGGCACAGGCATCCCTGTTATAGCTGATGGCGGTATTCGTTATTCAGGTGACATTGCAAAAGCAATTGCTGCTGGGGCTAGCTCAGTTATGGTTGGCAGCATGCTCGCCGGCACTGAAGAGGCTCCGGGTGAAGTTGAGCTGTATCAGGGTCGCTACTATAAGTCTTACCGTGGAATGGGTTCGATTGGTGCGATGAATCAAAGTCATGGTTCATCCGACCGTTATTTCCAAGATGGTAGTAACGCTGAAAAATTGGTTCCAGAGGGAATTGAAGGACGCGTTGCCTACAAAGGACCTATTTCTACCATTATTCACCAACAACTCGGGGGGTTGCGTTCAGCAATGGGATTAACCGGTTGTGCAAACATAGAAGAGCTACGTACTAAACCACAATTTGTGAAAGTGACTGCCGCTGGTATGGGCGAATCCCATGTACATGATGTGAGTATTACAAAAGAAGCTCCAAATTACCGTTTAGGATAAACCAACGACGTTTTCAAAGGGCTGGTGTCGGTCGTTGATCGAGATATATCAGCCCTTTTTCATTTTTATATTTAGGTAAAACAATGTCTGCAAACATACATAGTCAAAAAATCCTTATCCTTGATTTCGGATCTCAATACACTCAATTGATCGCAAGACGTATCCGCGAAATCGGCGTTTATTGTGAGCTTTGGGCATGGGATGTGACAGAAGACCAAATACGTAACTTTGAACCAGACGGTATTATTTTATCAGGCGGTCCAGAGTCTGTGACTGAAATGGGATCGCCACGTGCACCGCAATATGTTTTCAATGCAGGGGTGCCGGTATTGGGTATTTGCTATGGAATGCAAACCATGGCGCATCAGCTTGGTGGCAAGGTACTAGGTTCAGATGTGCGGGAATTTGGCTATGCGCAGGTTGAAGTGTTGTCAGGGGCAACAATTTTTGATGGCATCATGGATGAGACAAACCACAACGGTAATGCCTTATTAGATGTTTGGATGAGTCATGGTGACAAAGTAAGTAAAATACCAGACAGCTTTACAACTATTGCGCAAACACCCAGTTGTCCGCATGCAGCAATGGTTAACTTAAACAAGCAATTTTACGGTGTACAGTTTCACCCTGAAGTTACCCACACGAAACAAGGCTTAGAATTACTCAAAAGGTTTGCTTTTGATATTTGTAAACTCCACGCTTTGTGGACGCCAGCCTCTATTATTGAAGATGCAATTGAACGTATTAAAGAGAAAGTTGGCGACGACGAAGTCATTTTAGGCTTGTCGGGCGGCGTCGATTCATCAGTAACTGCAATGTTATTGCATCGTGCAATTGGCAAAAATCTCACCTGTGTATTTGTAGACAACGGCTTGCTTAGACTCCACGAAGGCGAGCAAGTCATGGATATGTTTGGTGACAAGTTCGGACTCAATATTATTAAAGTCGACGCTGAAGCTCGCTTCTTAGATGCACTTGCTGGTGTTGCAGAGCCCGAAGCTAAGCGTAAAGTGATTGGTGGCGAATTTGTTAAAGTATTTGATGAACAATCACATAAGCTAGACAATGCACTTTGGTTAGGTCAGGGCACTATTTATCCTGACGTGATTGAATCTGCAGGCTCTGCCACAGGTAAAGCGCACGTAATTAAATCGCATCATAACGTGGGTGGTTTGCCTGCCGACATGAAAATGGGCTTAGTTGAACCGCTACGTGAATTGTTCAAAGATGAAGTTCGTAAAATAGGCTTAGAGTTGGGTTTACCTTACGATATGTTATTTAGGCATCCCTTTCCAGGGCCAGGTTTAGGCGTGCGGATACTAGGCGAAGTCAAAAAAGAGTATTGCGACTTATTGCGCCGAGCGGATGCTATTTTTATTGAAGAATTGCATTCAGCTGACTTATATCAAAAAGTGAGTCAGGCATTTACTGTTTTTCTGCCGGTAAAATCGGTTGGTGTCATGGGTGACATGCGCAAATATGATTGGGTTGTGTCATTAAGAGCTGTTGAGACAATTGATTTCATGACAGCCCATTGGGCTCATCTGCCTTATGATTTTCTAGGTAAGGTGTCGAACCGTATTATTAATGAAGTCGATGGTATTTCTAGGGTTGTGTACGATATTTCGGGTAAACCACCAGCCACTATTGAATGGGAATAGATTATTTCTAATAGTAATTGAGTTTATTTAAGCGCGTTTAACCTCCCTTAACCTCACCTCACTTAACCCTTTTTCGAATTCTCTCGCGTTAGTTCAATGACAGCGTATAAATGTCATTGCAAACGGGAGAGTTCTTATGCCGACATTAAAAAGTAATACCACAGTAAATAGCCATGACCATTCTGCTATTACCGGCGCTAAAAACCAAGTTATCCACACATCTCTTCATTTAAATTCGTCAGTAGGCTTCAATGCCTTTTCAATCAATAGTGCAATTGGACGTTTAATAGGTATACCTAGGTTAGTTGCTGCTGTTGCTTTAGGTGGCGCAGTTAAGAGTAAACAATGACGGATGGACATTAGCAACTTGCCAAAACCAGTTAGTCCAAATTAGTGACGAACGACTGGATATGCTGAAAGACATGCAGAGAGTCGACATGGATTTGATTGTCGGCGATTCAGTGACTATTTTATTTACTATGGATGGACGAATTATACAAATAGTAAAATTGCCAGCGCCTTTAAGATGCTAGGGTTAAAAGAAGGATGTAAATTAGACGTTTAATAATGTTATTGATACACTTTACATAGCTTACATAGCTTACATAGCTTACATAGCTTACACAGCTTACACAGCTTACACAGCTTACACAGCTTACACAGCTTACATAGCTTACACAGCTTACATAGCCGCGTGAACTGATACTATTAACAACGTTGTCTTTAAACTAATGTGCATATAAATACATTACTTTGACGGAGAAAAATTTGGCGAAAAATATTATATTGGTAATACTAATGCTACTTTCCACTAAGTCGCTTTATGCCGAAGACGCGTTAACAATAAACGTTGGTGTGAGTGAGTTTAAGCCTTATAGCAGCATTGATCCAAACACTGGGCAATGCGTTGGAAGCGGTTTTGATCTCACTAGACAATTACTAGAGCCATATAATATAAAAATAAAGACGTCTTGTGCAGCTCCAGCCAGAATATACCGTTCATTGTCAAGTGGGACCGTTGACCTATCACTCAATATTAAGTCTACTTTGGCAATTCAAGATAAAGTGACGTTCACAACTATTCCATTTGACGCTCTTATTTTAAATTTCTACGCTAATTCTGACAACAGGAATGGTAACAATAAAATCGCTTCGATTAGAGGGTATGATTACAATGGATTCCGAGATAGTCTAAGCCAACAAGGGTTTGAATTTGTAGATGTAGCAAATGCGGAAGATGCTGTCCGACTATTTGCGAACAAAAGAACTGGCTATTTATTGTCATATGCGGCTCCATTTAAATATTATATTGAAAATGAAAAAAGCCAACTTGAGTTACTTATTCTGACTAATGCAATCACTGAGTTATTACTCGCGATCCCTACTCACTATGCGATTAGTAAAGCGTCTCCTCATCATGACGTCCTTGTAAACGTATTCAAAGAACTAGACAAGGCAACAACCGATCAGAAATATCATGTCGATGCATTTAAGTGAGCCAATCTCTTGAATCTAATGCTGAAGACGTGCCCTCTGGGTTAATCCGTACAAGCCTTATTATTCAAATATTCTGTTAAGAATTGCAGTCGGGTGACTAAGCACGTTGCGCCTAGCTGTATACTAATGAAGGCCATTAATAAAAGCGTCACACGCACTCGTAAACTCAGCTAATTCAACTTCAGATTGCAATGTACAGGTTGCCAGATAACCCCGATCATCATTCTTTTTACCGACTAATTTTGGGCTCTTATCGTTGGCACCTAAATTCATGTACTTATTAATAGTTTTACCTTCGTTGATGAGTTCGAAGTTATAAGGTGAAGTGCCTGTGGTAAATTTTTGCCAAAAGTCGCTATAGCTGTCAGAGGCATTATTTTTTAGATCATATAGTTTGGATATTGAATAAACCCCATCTTCATATATGTTTGGTCTGAAGCTTATGTAACCGACGACTAGTTTATCTGTATTCTCAGGTGAAATTTCAACAGCAACGTAAAAGTTACTGTCTTCAGATAACTTCATCTTCTTCATGGTGCCTGAAAATGCACCAACATCAAATTCCACCCTATCCTCGGATACCTCTAATTTTGCATCTTGTAAAAATGTCGGGATCATTTCTTTTGGTAATTGCAGAAATTCTTTCCACTCGCCTAATTTTGCCGTATACGAAAGCATTATTCTGTGAAGATTTACTCTATAATTCTTTTTTTGCATCTCTAGCGAACTTGTCGGGGCTGAAATAAAGTCACAAACAATGCCTTGAGGCATTGGTAAACAATAAATCATTATGCCCCGGTCAGTATATTGATCATGCCAAGCAGCGACTTGCCAGAGCCTACCATAATTATCTGTATAATTATCTTCATAAACTGGCTCACCATAGGACATAATGTAGACTGGAGTAGCCGCAATCGTCATATTCCATTTTATTGATGTCAGAAAGGTATCTAAAATGTTTTTCTTATTTTTAATGAATGCTTGTAAACCAATGTCGGCTGGTTTCTCCATGAAGAATTGATAGCCTCCTATCATTTTGTCACTTGATGAAAACCACATGGATTGTTTATTATCAATTTTGACTTCTTTTTGTTCACCAGGCTCGAAAAGAAGCCATTCACCATTACCATTGATATCAATAATTGAAAAGTTTTCGCTATTAGATTGATTCATCAAATATTTTTGAATATTTTCGTGCTTAGGAAAAATATCGGTTGCATACTTTGCAACAAACGCTGTCCTGCCTGATTCGAATCTGTCGTAGAAACTTTTTTCGGCGATTTTTCTTAAAGCCATTATGTCTGCGGGGAGGTCGGCTTGGAAATTCCATGAGTATATCAATGTTTTAGTGGATTCAACTTCACCCATCTGGCTTTCGAAAAATTCAGCTCGCTCAGATGAAAATGCCATGAACTCTTTGATCGGAAAAGCATAATTTAAATTTTCACTGCTGGACTTCATGGTCACGATACCAACAACTTCACCGGCGAGGTTGAGCAAGGGACCACCGCTGTTTCCGGGTGATGCTGCAGCTGAAAAGCGAATGTTTTTCCATTCGCCGTCAATAGGTTCATAAGTAAAAGAGGTTAGGGTGCCTTTTCTAAATATGACGCCTTCGCCATGTGCATTGCCCGCGGCATATATCACATCGCCTTCTTCATAAGCGTCAGCTATCTTAAACTCATGATATGCAGAGGTATCCCCAGCAACTGAAAACTGAATTAGGTCGCGGTAGTTTGAATACTTTTCAACATTGGTGATTTTGAAAATATTGCCTTTACTGTCACGCACAGCGAAATTGTCGGATAGCTGAGACTTGTAACCGATATTGAATACATGAGCGGCTGATACAAAGGTGTTGTCTTGGAGCAGAAATGCGGTCCCTAAACTGTGGTATTTATCATTTCTCAAATGAAATGGGATAAGCTTGTGCGGAAATTCTTCTTTGTAAACTGTATTATCTTCGAGCTTTAACGTCACAACTTCAAAGATGCCATTCTTATATTTTTTTATTTGAGAAGATGAGTACTCCTCTTTTGCAACTGCGGCAAAAGAAAAAGAGATAACTAAAGCTAAACTGATCAATAGATTCGATATGTTTCGCATTGACTGTCCTTACGACTTATAAAACTTGAAAATCATCCTGCCAACGTCCTTGACCTTGCGGATATAAATACGGCTCAGTAGACTCCCTTTGCATTGGTCAGCTAAGTCCGAAATACCAGTGTACCTCCTGTTAGACTATTTTACTCTTCAATTTTTTGGGTACTGAATTTAATCAGTGATCGTGTCCAAGATGCAGTGCCAGTATATCCGCCATCAACATTAGTGACCAAACAGTGTGAATATATTGGGTTCTATAAAGCTAAGCCATTGTTGTTATCACGACTGTTTTTAATTAGTTCATTACTTGCGGCGTAGTCACTTTTAGCCATACGGTCATATAACACCACGTTAGCTGTGGCTGCTAAGTTCATGCTGTTGCGAGTAGGAATATAAACAACATGATCGCAGGCAGCAACGATGTGTTCAGGCACCGACGCGTCTTCGGGTCCAAAGATATAAAATGCACTTACCGGATGCACAAATTCGGGAAGTGGAATAGCGCCCTCGACCAACTCAATAACCACTTTGCTAGCACCCTTTGGAGCGATGGTTAATAGGTCATCAACACCGATGGTAGGAATAATATGTCGCATCCGTTTAGTGTCAGCATTAAAGTCTTTAGCGTAGCCAAATCGCTGTCCTGTGTAGAAAACAGCACTGGCACCATAGCACCCGCAAGCACGCAGAATAGAAGCGACATTTGCAGCCGACTTGGGGTTTACCAAGCCTATGCTCACTAAGCCATGTCCGGCCCAGCGTTTAAACTCGGTCTTGGGTTGTTGTGGATTGACGGTATCAACACTGTTTATATATTTCATAAGTAATTTAATTGTCTTTGTAACGCGATGGAGATTAGTTAACTAAAATAATTTCAATTGAATGCCGAAGCCAATTCGCTGTTGGTGTCTGTTGTAATCGATCAATGAGTCACCATAGCCGTTAAAGTATTGCAGCAGCCAATCATATCTATCGTTGATAGGGTAGGTCAGGTTAAGTTCTATACTGCCGCGGTTTTTATTGAACGACAGGTTATTACTTACCTTTGCGAGTAAATTCAATTTACCCATGTTAAAGCCGAATCCAAACTCGGTGCGGCCGATAAAGTCGCTAATATCTGGATTGTCATCGCCAGTTGGATCCAGCTCAAATGTTTTTTGGTCTTCAGGCAATCGATACCAGGTTTTTAAGTAATAAAGTGAATTAACATCACTAAAAATGGCTGTTGCGTAAATGCGATTCCAACTTCTAGATTTTAAACCGCTTTGCCCATTTGATTGATGATTTAAACCAACGTTAAATTGATTAAATCGATAGCCGAACAAATCCCAGTCAGTTTGCCATTGATAATATACTTCAGGTTCGTAGTTGTTTTCTCGAAACGGTTTTGATGTTTCATCGTTGAATACTTGCCAAAATGATACCAGCGTCATACCAAAGAAAACGCCACTTGCATCATCATCCATCAAGAGCAAGGGCATGTTCACACTTATCTGATACTTCGCCTCAAAGTTGTCAATATTCTCATCAGTTAGACCATTAACACTGATCGGATTAGGCGATTTCACATGGGTAATAGGTAGTAGATAATTTTGTCGATATTGCGAAATAGAGAATGGATTTACGTTAGACTCTTTAACACTTTTTTCGCGTTTATCTAAGATTGATTGAGTTGTTCGAATATCATCATTAGCTTCTTCAACCACTTTCTTAACCGATTTAATTAAGGCTGATTCTACAATCGGTGGCGGTGTTGCTTGCCCTGGGGGCGCTGTCTTCTGCGCGGGTGGCGTTTCTTCTTGTGCTTGTGTTGGATGATCTTGGGCGGATGCTGAGCTTGAATAAACGAGCGCAAGAGCCCAAAAAGCGAGGAGGCATGCATTGACTGTTTTCAAACCGATTCCTGTGTGCGGTATTATTTATGCAGATGATACACTGTAAGCGTTTAAAATTCGACTATTTGACCTTCACGAGCGCCAAAACAGATCAGATCCATTTCACCTACTTCTATTATCATTTTGCAATGCGCAATTATTTCGTCGATGTCATCATCAGTGCGCTCTGGGTCGTGGCTATAAAGCGCGAGCTGTTTGACTTCACAAGCCATTGCTAGTTTTACTGCTTCTTCGGCGACACTGTGTCCCCAACCTGATTTTGCGGGCATATCAGACACTAAATATTGAGCGTCATGGATTAAAATATCAGCCCCTTTTGCAAACATAACGAAATCTAAAAAGTCAGTTTGTTTACGATAGGGAGGATAGAGTTCATTGTCAGTGATGTAAGCAATTTTATGACCATTTTCTTTAATGGTATAGCAACTACCTCCGCCGGGATGGTTCATTTTTAACCTACTCACTAGGCCATTGCTTATGTACCATTTATCGTCATTTTCTTGCACAGGACGAGGTATCACTTGTATCGAAGCAGCGAGATCATTTTTGTGCACCGGAAAATACGAACCTGTCATTTGATCTAGAACCGCTTCGGGTTCCTTTAAGTCAGTTAAACCCGGAGTAATCAGTATTTGGCGATTAGGTTGATAAATAGGAATGAAAAAAGGAAACCCCTGAATATGATCCCAGTGGTTATGGCTCAACAAGATATACACTGGTGTTTTTTTAGCAGCTAACCTTTTGCCAAGTTCACGTATGCCGGTGCCCGCATCTAACACAATGTCGGTGCCATCATCAAGCTCGACATGCACACATGCGGTGTTACCACCGTAGCGCACGAATTCGGCGCCGGGTGTTGGTGTAGAGCCGCGAACTCCACAAAAAGTGATCTTCATAAGTGCTTTAGCCTAAATTTTTGATGTACTCAAGAAGGTTATCAACCTCTAACAAGGTTTTTTCACCTGATTGTCTATTCTTTATTTCAATTTGTTGATTATCTAGATTACGCTCGCCAATTACAACGCTGTAAGGTATGCCAATTAATTCCATATCATTAAACATAACACCTGGACGCTCTTTTCTGTCATCAAATAATACGTCGATGCCGGCGTCACATAAGTCTTTATAGAGTTTTTCTGCGACTTCTTTGACGAGCGCAGATTTATGCATATTCATTGGAATGATCACGACACTAAAAGGAGCAATGCTCTGGGGCCAAATAATCCCAAACTTATCATTATGTTGCTCAATGGCTGCAGCTACAATACGCGTAATGCCGATACCATAACAGCCCATTTGCAGTAAATCATGCTTGCCCGTTTCGGTCAGCACACCGCAATTCATGGCTTTAGAATATTTATCACCGAGCTGAAAGATATGTCCAACTTCAATGCCTTTGGTAATGGTTAACGTGCCTTTGCCATCGGGTGACGGGTCACCAACTACAACGTCACGAATATCCGCAACTGCGTAGGTCTTCACATCTCTTTGCCAATTTGCACCAGTGAAATGCTGCGCTTCTGTATTAGCACCGCAGATGAAATCCGCGACTGTTTCTGCACTACGGTCAACAATCACCGGTATTGAGAGTTCAACGGGGCCCAAAGAACCAAAACCACAGCCTAGTTTTGCTTTTACGGTGGCTTCGTTCGCCATTTGCAGTGGAGATGCTACAAGGGCTAATTTTTCGGCTTTAACTGTATTTAAGTTGTGATCGCCGCGCAACACTAGAGCGACAAATTCGTGCTCAGATTTTTCGTCCGCTTTTACAATTAACGTTTTGACAGTTTGTTTTACGTCGCACTCAAGTAGGGTTGCGATCGCTTGAATGGTTTTTGCATCAGGTGTGTCAACAAGGGTGAGATGTGCACAACCTTCTTTGGCCTCGCCTAATGCTATTGCTTCGGCTAATTCGACGTTAGCTGCGTAGTCAGAGGCGTCGCTGTAAGCTATATCATCTTCACCAGAGTCGGCGAGCACATGAAATTCATGTGAAACAGCGCCGCCGATTGAACCTGAATCGGCAATGACCGGACGATAAGATAAGCCAATTCGTTCAAAAATATTGCAGTATGCTTGATGCATTTGCTGGTAAGTTTGATCTAAACTTTGGGCGTCAATATGAAAAGAATATGCATCTTTCATAATGAACTCCCTGCTGCGCATAATGCCGAATCTAGGGCGTACTTCGTCGCGAAATTTAGTTTGAATTTGATACAAATTTAACGGTAACTGTTTGTAGCTGCTAATGTCGTTTTTGACCAAACTAGTAACCACTTCTTCGTGCGTAGGGCCAAGCACGAAATCTCTATTGTGACGGTCTTTTATGCGCAATAATTCAGGACCATAGTCGTCCCAACGACCAGACTCCACCCATAAATCACCGGGCTGGACTACGGGCATCGATATTTCGATAGCACCGGCTTTATTCATTTCGTCTCTCACAATGGCAGCGACTTTATTTAGCACTCTTAATCCAGTCGGTAGCCACGTATATAAGCCTGATGCAAGTTTGCGAACCATTCCTGCGCGCAGCATAAGTTGGTGACTAATGACTTCAGCTTCAGCTGGTGTTTCTTTTTGAGTAGCAAGTAAATATTGTGAGGTGCGCATGGTGTTTCGGTGACCTTGAAGTTCGTCTAACGATGTCAGAGGCTAAAATAAATTTAATAGGCAAGTTTAGCAGTGGTCAGAGTGGCAACAAAGGATAAAATGCATAAACCGTTTATTTATTTCAATTTTTCTCTTTTGCGGGTTAAGTTATGCTGTTGAACGAGTCAGTTCAGTAACCGTCAGTGAATTTCAATATCGAGAACATAGTTTATTGTGTCGCGTACCTGCCATTTTATATCGAAATTATGCAGCAGTACGGAATATATTTTGTCGTCCTTAGTCGCGCTTTTGTATGCTGGGCGAGGATCTTGTTCTAGGATGTTGTTTAGCAGTGCTTGCAACTCAGGATACGCAGAGGCTAAGGTATTAAGTTGTAAAGAGGCAAGTTTTGAATACTCAACGTGCATCTTTTGTTTGGGAGCAAACTCAGCAAATCCAGAAATCGCATGATTAACACTGTCTGCATAATGCACATACGGTTTAATATCGATAATAGGCGTTTGATCAAGTAAATCAATCCCCTCTACTACCAGATTGTTGTGCTCATTAAGGCCACCGTTTTTGACTACAGACAAACCGATAGGATTGGGTCGAAAGGTGCTTCTAGTTGCAAAAACACCCACTTTCTCATTACCGCCTAAACGTGGAGGGCGAACAGTATCTTTCCAAATGCCTTGTCTATTTCCATGAAAAATAAAGCTTATCCACAAGTGTGAAAACGCGTCTAAGCCTCGGCATGCGTTAGTTGGGTTTATATCAGGGGAAAATTGGATTGTGCCCGTCGCTACACTTATCGCTTGAGATTGTCGAGGTATACCAAACTTCTGTTTAAATGGAGTTGAAATAACACCTATCGAACGAAATTCAAAGGTATTTATGCTTTTCTCACCCACATTGTTATTTGAGTAGGTCATGCGGGATAAGTAATTTTTGAAAAAATGCTTTACCTAATTGTTCTGCATGTTTTACGTTGCGAACCGGAATGTTTTCAGGGTTTGGGAAGTTTTCCAATGCGGCCTCCAAGCTTTCTTCGCGAATAATATGCAACATTGGAAAAGGAGAGCGGTTAGTGTAATGACTCGTCGCATCGATCGGTGCATCGGCAAATATATAGTCGGGGTGAAATGTAGCTAGCTGAAAAACGCCTTCATATTGCTCTTGTCTTAAAAGTCGATTAGCGAGGTCGACTAAATCCAAATAATCGAAGAAATCTTTGCTGCCTTGGGCGATGATAAGTAACGTTGTTTCGATGTCGCTATTGTTTTCCAACAGCTGCATTTCATCCAATAAAGTCTGCAATATTAATGCGTTGTCGGTTTCTTCAGTCGAAATAGCGCGAATGCGACCATTTTCGCGTTCCCTGCGTGCAAAGGGACAAAAGTTTTCACCAATAATGACTTTATCAACCCAAAGTAATGTTTGTTCAACTGCGGCGTCAGTCGTCATGTTACTTTTCACTCAACGGTAAATGTTTCGCAGTATGGCTGTGGAACTTAACGTAAGCCTCAAGCGTATTTTCAATTAAGCTAGCCACTGTCATGGGCCCAACGCCGCCGGGTACAGGTGTGATCCAGTCAGCACGCTCTTTAGCGACTTCAAAATCAACATCACCGGTTAATTTGCCGTTTTCTAATCGATTGATACCCACATCAATAACGATGGCGCCTTCTTTAATCCATTCACCAGGGATAAAATGTGGCTTACCTACTGCGACCACCAGCAAATCAGCGCGCATTACATGTTCTTTTAGCCGTTTAGTAAATTTATGGCATGTTGTTACGGTGCAACCAGCGAGCAAAAGTTCCAAGCCCATAGGACGGCCAACAATATTGGATGCGCCAACAATGACTGCATCTAACCCTTTCACTGGTCGCTTTGTTGCTTCAATCATAGTCATGATACCTTTGGGGGTGCAGGGCCTAAGGGCTGGCATGCGCTGTGCTAAACGGCCAATATTGTATGGATGAAAACCATCAACGTCTTTGTGCGGGTGAATGCGCTCTAGTACTTTTTCTGCATGTAAACCAGCAGGTAGGGGCAACTGCACTAATATTCCATCGATTGTGCCATCAACATTTAGTTCATCAATTAGAGCGAGTAGCTCTTCCTCAGAGATATCAGCTGGCAGGCTAAATGATTTAGAAACGAAACCGACTTCTTCACAAGCTTTGGTTTTATTGCTCACATACACTTTGGATGCTTCGTTGATGCCCACCAGAATGACGGCTAAGCCGGGCATTCTGCGATCCGCTTCTTTTAGCGTATCAACATAGGCATGTACATTATCTCTAACGTGTTTGGCAATTTTTTTGCCGTCTATTAAATGAGCAGTCATAGAAGATTCTTTTGTCGCAATATTTTAATGTGCGTAGTGTAATAAAATCGGCTATTAAAATATACTCTTAAAGAAACGATGTGATTGCTTTTTGAGTAACTGAAGAAAAACTCAAATACATTGTAAAAAGTGTTTGACGATACAAAGGCAAATCGGTAATATGCGCCCCCCGTAGAGGTAGTGAACTACTTATGCGGATTCGGTGAGTGGCGCAGCTTGGTAGCGCACCTGGTTTGGGTCCAGGGGGTCGTAGGTTCGAATCCTATCTCACCGACCATTTACTTTAGATTCGACGGGGTTCCATAGCTCAGCTGGATAGAGCAACGGCTTTCTAAGCCGTGGGTCGAAGGTTCGAATCCTTCTGGGACCACCATGCGAATCGACGTACGTGGTGTGAGTGAAAACAGTGGTGGGCGTAGCTCAGTTGGTAGAGCTCTGGATTGTGATTCCAGCGGTCGTGGGTTCAAACCCCATCGTCCACCCCACTTTTTTTGCATCGAGTGACGTTGTTTATTTAATTAGCAATATCGAGCTTAGTGCATCCCTTGGCAGGGAATAGTTTTGCGGGAGTGGTGGAATTGGTAGACACGCTGGATTTAGGTTCCAGTGCTTCACGGCGTGAGAGTTCAAGTCTCTCCTTCCGCACCATATTATGTGTTCGGCACATACAAAGAGTAAAATGTCGGTGAGTGGCGCAGCTTGGTAGCGCACCTGGTTTGGGTCCAGGGGGTCGTAGGTTCGAATCCTATCTCACCGACCATCTTGTCAGAAAGCCGCAGCACTCCTGGGTCACCACATAAAAAATTCCAAAATTCTAAAATTCTAAAATTCTAAAATTCCAAAATTCCAAAAACACTAAAACGTGCTAGTTCAACGTTCCAAATTTAAAAATTGCAGTCTGTAAACGTAATCAATACTTGATAATGATCAGATCAATGCTCAACTAATTTCATGTATTCATTCAGATTGGCCATTTAGTTATTAAATGGCTTTGTATTAAACTTACCTAAGATATTTAATCGCTTTGCGTATGCAGCACTAAAATTGAGCGGGTGTCAGGGCGATGCCGGAATCCAACCGAAGTCGGAATCCGACCCCCTGCTTTCGACTAAATAATCAGCCTATTTTTGTAGCCATGGCGGGGACATAGCAATTAATTTACATTTATTACCCGTAATCACTCGACTCTGCGGTATCGTCTCTGTATAATTCCGCGTCCATTTTTAAACTCATGTGGCTTAGTTTGATTAATCCACATTCGACAACACCATGGCATTAGTCATATTAGCGTGTTGATTCATGTAAAGCGCTTAGAGGCGCAAGTTGAGGTAGAACAATGCAAGTGTCAGTCGAGACGACTCAAGGTTTAGAACGCCGTCTTACTATTACCGTTTCTGCAGATTCTGTAGATACCGCTGTTAAAGGACGTTTACAACAATTAGCAAAAACACAACGTATTAACGGTTTTCGCCCAGGTAAAGTTCCAGTAAGCGTCATTAAGAAGCGTTTCGGTCAGGCAGTTCGTCAAGAAGTTGCTGGTGATGTTATGCAGCGTAATTTCTACGAAGCAATAATGAAAGAGAAAATCACGCCAGCAGGCATGCCTACTTTTGATTTAACTAAAGATGTTGATGGTCAAGACTTAGAGTTTGTTGCTACTTTTGAAGTTTATCCAGAAGTGAAAGTGACCGGTCTTGACAAAATTAACGTCGAGAAGCCAGTAGTTGAAATCACAGACAAAGACTTAGACACTATGATGAAAACGTTGCAAACACAGCATGCATCATGGAAAGAAGTAAAACGCAAAGCTAAGAAAGACGACAAAGTAACGATTAACTTTGTTGGCACAATTGATGGTGAAGAGTTCGACGGCGGTAAAGCCGAAGATTTCCCATTGGAACTTGGTAAAAGTCGCATGATCCCTGGTTTCGAAAAGCCACTAGTTGGCGCTAAAACAGGTGATGAAATTGTTTCTGAAGTGACTTTCCCTGACGATTATCATGCTGAAGCTCTGAAAGGTAAAAATGCCTCTTTTGCTATTACAGTAACGAAAGTTGAAGGCTTAGATTTACCCAAAGTAGATGATGAATTTTCTAAATTGTTTGGTGTCGAAGAGGGCGGTGTCGAAGCGCTTAAAGCTGAAGTTAAGAAAAATATGCAGCGCGAACTAGACCAAACGTTAAAAGCAACCGTAAAAGAAAATGTGATCGTTGGTTTGTTAGAGAATAATCAACTAGATTTACCAAAATCACTTGTCGATCAAGAAATCGACGCATTGCGTCAGCAAGCAAAGCAACGTTTTGAGCAACAGGGTAAAGGTGGTGAGGTTCCTGAGTTACCAGCAGACTTGTTCTTAGAAAATGCGAAGCGTCGCGTCAGCATTGGTTTGTTACTTGGCGAAGTGATTAAAGACAATAAACTAGAGGCAGATGAAGCTAAAGTTACTCAATTAATTGAGACTGCAGCGTCTGCATACGAAGACCCGAAAGAAGTGGTCGAGTATTACCAGTCGAATACTGAGTTAAAGCAACAAATGCAGAACCTTGCATTAGAAGAACAAGCAATTGAAGCTATTCTTGAAAAAGCAAAAGTGAAAGAAGTTAAGAAAGCTTTTGACGAAATCATGAACAAAAACGCCTAAATTGTTCTTCAACAATTGACTTAACAGGTTATCAACTGATTAAATGCTCGGATTATCCGGGCATTTTTTTTATGAAGAGAAATATGACAAATATAATTACAGAACCACAAAGCGCATTAGTACCGATGGTAATAGAGCAAACCCCTCGTGGTGAACGCTCTTATGACATCTATTCACGCCTACTAAAAGAGAACGTCATTTTTATGGTGGGTCAGGTTGAAGATCATATGGCAAACTTAATTGTTGCTCAGATGCTATTCTTGGAAGCAGAGAATCCAGAAAAGGATATTTTCTTATACATTAATTCGCCTGGCGGTTCGGTCACAGCGGGCATGGCCATATATGATACAATGAATTTTATTAAGCCAGATGTTAGTACTGTATGTATTGGACAGGCAGCTAGTATGGGGGCATTTTTGCTTTCTGCAGGTGCAAAAGGAAAGCGTTATTGTTTGCCGAATGCACGTGTTATGATCCATCAGCCACTAGGCGGATTTCAGGGGCAGGCATCTGACTTTGAAATACATGCTAAAGAAATCCTGTCTATTAAAGAGAAAATGAATAGGCTAATGGCCAAACATACTGGCCAGGACTATGAGAAAGTAGCAAAAGACACCGATCGTGATAACTTTTTAAGCGCGCAAGATTCAGTCGACTATGGATTAGTTGATGCAGTAATGACAAATCGTGCAGACGTATTGAAAAAAGCAGATTAATCGCCATATTAAGTTATTGAGTAACAATGGCTCGCCCTTTCTTCATTTTGCGAGCCATCATAAAAACCCGATTTAGGGTAAGAACGAAAAGGCAAATTTTATGAGTGATGACCATGATAAAGACGGGGACAGCAAATTACTGTATTGCTCGTTTTGTGGTAAAAGCCAACATGAAGTTCGAAAGCTAATTGCGGGCCCGAGTGTATTCATCTGTGATGAATGTGTTGAGTTGTGTAACGATATTATTCGCGAAGAAATTAAAGAGATTTCACCAAAGCAAAAGACTGATGCTTTGCCAACACCAAGCGATATTCACAAACACCTAAACGATTACGTGATTGGTCAAGAGCACGCTAAGAAAGTATTAGCTGTAGCGGTTTATAATCATTATAAAAGGTTGCGTAATAATGATGTGCATGACGGCGTGGAGCTAGGTAAAAGTAACATCCTTCTGATCGGCCCCACAGGCAGCGGTAAGACACTACTGGCTGAGACGTTAGCACGATTGCTAGATGTGCCTTTTACAATGGCCGACGCAACTACCCTTACGGAAGCAGGTTATGTTGGTGAGGATGTAGAAAATATCATTCAAAAATTGCTGCAAAAATGTGATTATGACCCTGAAAAAGCGCAGCGTGGCATTGTGTATATCGATGAGATTGATAAAATTTCACGCAAATCTGACAATCCATCGATCACTAGAGATGTTTCTGGTGAAGGCGTACAGCAGGCATTGTTGAAGCTTATTGAAGGTACGATAGCATCTGTTCCGCCACAGGGCGGCAGAAAGCATCCACAACAAGAGTTTTTACAAGTCGATACGTCTAAAATCCTATTTATTTGCGGTGGCGCGTTTTCCGGCCTAGATAAAGTGATTGAACAACGCGTATCCAAAGGTGCTGGCATTGGTTTTGGTGCTGAAGTGAAGTCCGCAGCAGACAAAAAAGCGGTTAGTCAGTTGTTCAAAGAAGTTGAACCTCAAGATTTAGTTAAATACGGTCTCATTCCTGAGTTTATTGGGCGTTTACCGGTAGTAGCTAGTCTAGAAGAACTAAACGAAGATGCGCTCATTCAGATTTTGAAAGAGCCTAAAAATGCGATCACCAAACAATATGGTGCTCTGTTTGCTTTAGAAGACACTGAACTCGAATTTCGGGATGATGCATTGCATGCAATTGCAACCAAAGCGATGAATCGCAAAACGGGAGCCCGCGGCCTGCGTTCGATTGTTGAAGCTGTGTTATTAGACACAATGTATGAATTGCCGTCAATGCCAAAAGTAAGTAAGGTCGTTATCGATGAAGCTGTTATTAAAGGCGAGTCTAAACCACTACTTATTTACGACAATGCACCAGACAAAAAGGCAGTTTCAGAGTAAAAATCTATATTTAAGACAATCAAAGCTGAGCTGACAGAACCATAGGGACTGACTTCTCAGCTTTTTTTTTAATTAATTTTTGGTTTTTTTGAATTTTGGTTTGAACTTTGCCAGCCAAGCCCCATATAAACAGCAAGTGCAAAAACAAGAGAGAACTATGACAACTGAGCTCAATAATCTCAGAACAATGCCAATATTGGCATTGCGAGATGTGGTCGTTTACCCGCATATGGTTATCCCGCTCTTTGTAGGGCGGGAAAAGTCTATCCAGTGTTTAGAAGCGGCAATGGATAATGACAAGCAAATATTTTTAGTCGCACAAAAAGATGCTGGTGTTGATGAGCCAGCGGTCGATGACATTTATACGGTTGGAACCGTAGCGACCATCCTACAGCTTCTTAAATTGCCTGATGGAACTGTCAAAGTGTTGGTAGAAGGTAATGTCCGTGGTCAAATTGAGAAGTATATTGATACTGACCCGTTCTTTACCGGCGAGATAGAATCATTCGAGGTCGAAACATTAGACGAAGCCGAGCAGGAAGTATTGATACGCTCTGCTGTTTCTCAATTTGAAGGCTACGTAAAACTAAATAAGAAAATTCCACCAGAGGTGCTAACGTCACTAAATGGCATCGAGGACGCTGCAAGATTGGCCGACACGATGGCTGCTCATATGCCGCTGAAACTGGCAGAGAAGCAAAAAGTACTTGAAATGAACCCTATTACAGAGCGTTTAGAGTACCTAATGGCGCTGATGGAAGGTGAGATTGATCTACTGCAGGTTGAGAAAAAAATAAGAACTCGCGTTAAAAAACAGATGGAAAAAAGTCAGCGCGAGTACTACCTCAACGAGCAAATGAAAGCGATTCAAAAAGAACTTGGTGAGATGGACGAAGCACCCGATGAATTCGAAGCGTTAGCTAAGAAGATTATCGAAGCAAAAATGCCTAAAGAAGTAAAAGACAAAGCCGACGCTGAGTTAAATAAATTGAAAATGATGTCGCCGATGTCCGCTGAAGCAACGGTCGTTAGGAGTTATATCGATTGGTTGACGTCAGTGCCTTGGTATAAACGCAGCACGGTGAAAAAAGACTTAGCAAAAGCTGAAGAAGTGCTAGATAACGACCATTACGGCCTAGAAAAAGTCAAAGAACGTATCCTTGAATATTTAGCAGTGCAACAGCGTGTCAAGAAACTCAAAGGTCCTATTCTATGTTTGGTGGGTCCTCCTGGCGTTGGTAAAACCTCATTGGGTCAGTCTATTGCGAGAGCGACAGGCAGACAATATGTCAGGATGGCGTTGGGTGGTATGCGAGATGAAGCTGAAATAAGAGGTCACCGCCGCACATATATTGGCTCGTTGCCGGGTAAGTTGATTCAAAAGATGTCAAAGGTTGGGGTTAAAAATCCATTGTTTTTGTTAGACGAGATTGACAAAATATCTTCTGATATGCGTGGAGATCCGTCTTCAGCATTGCTAGAAGTTCTGGATCCAGAGCAAAACTCGACCTTTAGTGATCACTATTTAGAAGTCGATTACGACCTATCGGATGTGATGTTCGTTGCGACCTCAAATAGTATGAATATACCGGGTCCGTTATTAGATCGGATGGAAGTTATTCGTTTGTCTGGATACACGGAAGACGAGAAGCTGAACATTGCGATCCGCCATTTGATAAGCAAACAAATTTCCCGCAATGGATTGAACGATAAAGAACTCACAATAGAAGACTCTGCAATCATTGGTATTATTCGTTATTACACACGAGAAGCAGGTGTCAGAAATCTTGAAAGAGAAATATCAAAAATCTGCCGAAAAGCAGTCAAACATATTTTATTGAATAAAGGCAGCAAGACCGTTGTCGTTAATCAAGACAACTTAAAAGAATACTTGGGTGTTCAACGTTGTGATTACGGCAAAGCTGACAAGAACAACCAAGTGGGTCAAGTAACTGGTTTAGCGTGGACTCAGGTGGGTGGTGATCTACTTACAATAGAAGCTACTTCTGTTCCTGGCAAAGGCAAGACCACCTTTACTGGTTCTTTAGGTGATGTCATGCAAGAGTCAATTAAAACCGCATTGACGGTTGTTCGTTCAAGAGCAGAAAAGTTGCGTATTAATAGTGACTTCCATGAAAAACGAGATATACACGTTCATGTACCAGAAGGCGCGACCCCAAAAGACGGTCCAAGTGCTGGCATCGGTATGTGTACTGCATTGGTCTCATCATTGACGGGTAATCCGGTGAGATGCGATGTTGCAATGACGGGTGAAATTACGCTTAGAGGCGAAGTATTAGCCATTGGTGGTTTAAAAGAAAAGTTATTGGCGGCTCATCGTGGTGGTATAAAAACCGTCATAATACCAAAAGATAATGAGCGTGATTTGGAAGAGATCCCTAAAAATGTGATTGGTGATCTTAATATTCATCCGGTCCGATGGATAGATGAAGTGCTGAGTATCGCACTTGAGTCTCCTGTTGAAGCGATAGAAATTTTATCGTAATTTAGGATGAAATGATTCGAAGACTTGCCTGTTGAATAAAAAACAGGCGATTTTTTCGAATTAAACACAATTTTTTTACTTTTTTTAAATATTAGGGCTTCACAAGTCCGTTAGTTATGCTACCTTAACATCCGTACTCGCTTAATGCCTTGTCACGAAAGGGATAGCAAGCGATTTACTAGGAAGTTAAAAATTTGTTAATCATAGCTTGAAGTTCTACTGCAAGCTTGTTATAACTTTTAGACGATATAATTTTGCATTAAGCAATATAATAAAAAAATAAAGGGGTCATATTGTGAACAAGTCTCAACTAATCGATACAATTGCTGCTAGCGCAGACATTTCTAAAGCTGCTGCGGGTCGTGCATTAGATGCTTTCACTGACGCAGTTACTTCTGCTCTTAAAGATGGCGATCAAGTAGCACTTGTCGGTTTCGGTACATTCTCAGTTCGTGAGCGCGCTGCACGTAGCGGCCGTAACCCACAAACTGGTGAGACTATCCAGATTGCTGCTGCTAAAGTACCTTCATTCAAAGCTGGTAAAGCATTGAAAGACGCTGTTAACTAAGCATTTTAGTTTTATTTTAAAAAGGCGATGGCTACTCCATCGCCTTTTTTATTTATATAATGTAAAAAAGAACCCTCAATAGTCGCGCAGGCGTTGTTCAACGGGTATAATATCCGGCGCGAAAAAAGCGAATTAAGCGGCGCAGTCACTCGTTTGATTGCGACATGAAAGTTAGTATTACAAGGTTGTTTTAATTTATGTTAGAAAAAATTAGAGAGGGCTCTCAAGGTCCTTTAGCCATAACGATCGTTGGCTTAATAATTATTAGTTTCGCAGTTACTGGCGTTGGAAGTTACTTAGGTTCTTCATCAACCCCAGCGGCAGCGACAGTGAACGGTGAAGACATCACGTTAAATGATGTTGAAGCAGCCTACCAAAATCAACGAGCCAGAATGGAAGCTCAATTTGGTGAGTCAGTTGCTGCTGCGTTTGCCAATGAAACTTACTTGGAAACGTTTAGAACGCAGGTTTTAGACCAACTAATTTCAGAGAAGCTGATTGAACAGCAAGCAACTGAACTTGGGTTACGGGTAAGCACTGAGCAGATTAAACAGACTATTTTTGATATTGACGCATTTAAAATTGCGGGCCAGTTTGATAACGATACTTTCCAAGCAGTTATTGCTAGACAGAATTTTACACCGGCAAGTTTTCGAGCCTATTTGCGCAAGCAAATGACAACTGAGCAGCTAAGCAACGTGATTAATGGTTCAAGCTTCAGTATTGATGACGAAGTAACTGCCATATTGCGTTTACAGCAGCAGACGAGAACAGCGAGAACGCTTGAAGTTAGTGCAGCAGATTTTGCGACCGATGTTACTGTGTCTGACGAAGAAGTTGAGCAATATTATCAATCTAATTTGAGTGATTTTGATACACAAGAACAGGTCAAGTTATCTTATGTAACAATCTCCGTTGCTGATTTGATTACGAACGAAGTTGTAACAGAAGAAGATGTTTTTGCTAATTACGAAGAGAATCTAGCCGCTTACCAAACGCTAGAAGAACGCCGCATATCACACATTTTAATTGAATTTGGCGACGATGAATCGGCAGCTAAAGCAACTGCGGAGGAAGTGCTTGCATTGGTACAGGTAGCAGAAGCTGACTTTGCTAAAATCGCATCAGAACGTTCTACGGATACAATTAGCGCTGAAGTTGGTGGCGACTTAGATTTCATTAGTAGAGGTGATTGGAGTGAGTCATTCGAAGATGCAGCATTTGGCTTAAAAGAAGTAGGCGATAGCAGTGGACTGGTGCAGACCGAGTTCGGTTATCACATTATTAAGCTTACCGAATTAATACCGATAATCACAACGCCGTTTGCTGAAGTTCAAGAAGAGCTAACTCAAAGACTGTTGAGAGACAAAGCAATGGGGAGTTTCTTTGGTCTTCAAGAACAAGTAGCTAGTGCTGCATTTGAACAGCCTGATAGTTTGCAACGAGTGTCTGAAATTACTAACAGGCCTATTATTGATACTGCGTTTTTTGAGAAAACCAATTACCCTGCATCAGTTAACTATCCACAAGTCGAAAATGTTGCGTTTAGTCTCGAGTTAGTTGAAAGCGGTTTAAACAGTGATGTTCTTAAGATAACAGACGAAAAGATTATGGTCACAAGAGTGATAGGTCATAACCCACAACGAACGTTGCCACTAGAAGACGTCAGTGCGAGTATCGTAAATCAACTCACGGCTAGAAAGACCCAGCAAGCCGCGGTTGATTGGGCTGAATCTCTTAAAGCTAAAATATTTGCTGGCGAATCAATCGATGAAACGTTAACTGCAAAGTCATTAGAAATCAAAACGGTTGAGAGTATTCCTCGTTTTGGTCGCGAAATTCCTGTTGAGATGAATATTGCAATATTTAAGCTATCGCCAGTTTCACAGCAAAACGTATCAGTTGTTAAGCTGAGTTCAGGCAATGTCGGTTTGGTTATCTTAGATTCAGTTCAATCTGTATCTGAGGTGTCAGAAGAGGACTTGCTTGCAGCGAGAACAGGTTTGGCAAGCAATGAGAGCCGAAACGCTTATGATAACTTTGTAGACGCATTAAAAAGTAAAGCTGATATCGAGATTATGAAAAGATAAGCTGTTTGGACGAAGCCTACTTAGTCTAACTGATTGAATAGAGTAAAGGTTAATACAAACCCCGTGAGCTTTTCTAGATCACGGGGTTTTTTGTATCTCACAACAACCACATGATGCCTGAAAAGGTAGCGAGAATGGTTCCAGAAATGACAATAATATAAATAAAGCCCTGTTTTCCTTGTGATATTGAGTGGCCACTAGCGCGTAAATAGAATAGCCAGAAAATACAAAGAACGATAGGGATTAGAAACAAGAACTTAAACAATCAGATTGTACTCCAGGGTATTAATTTGTATTACATTATCTTACACAATGTTTGCTTGCGACGCGTATAAGTGCAAACCAGTTAAACAACATACGTTATATTTGTTTAAATAGTACACATTCTTTTAAGATCAAAATGACAGTTGGTTAATAGCAGCCTAAAACCCATTTGCAGGTCGCACTAACGCTTATTTATTACGCTCAAAAAAAAACGCCGATTAGGCGTCTTTTAAATTACTTTCAACTCTTTTGCGTGCTAAACGTTAACACTATAAATCGTGTTGTAAGAAAACGTCTTTACAGCGCGTTTATTTGTGTATTTAGACGACTCTTATGACGAGCCGCTTTATTCTTATGAATAAGGCCTTTAGTTGCCATACGGTCCAAAACCGGAACTGCTACTGTAAATGCTGCCTGTGCAGCTGCTTTATCACCAGCTGTAATAGCGGCAAGTACTTTCTTGATGCACGTACGGGTCATGGAGCGACGGCTTGCATTATGCTGGCGACGCTTCTCAGATTGGATTGCACGTTTCTTCGCAGACTTAATGTTAGCCAAGGTGAAACTCCTAAATAAATTCATGTCAAAATTGAGGGTGCGGATTATCCGGTTTTTAAATACCCGTGTCAATAAAATTGACGGTTAAAAGCGAAAAATAACGCAAATAACCAACTTGCGGTCCTCTGTTACGGACTTTACATTTATTTATGTATAAAAGCGCCCGTTATTTGTGCAATGAGCAAGTAGTTATTGCGAGCCTAAGGGTATTAATGCGATTATAAATAGACAAAAGCAGTAACAACCGTTGGCTACAAATAGGAATAACTTTAAGGTGAAAGTGCGTCGATGTTAAAATCAGGGATTGTCGTCAGCTCAATGACGTTAATATCGAGAGTGCTCGGATTAGTGAGAGATGTTGTGGTCGCTAATTTAATGGGTGCAGGAGCCGCCGCCGATGTCTTCTTTTTTGCTAACAAAATCCCCAATTTTTTACGTAGATTGTTCGCAGAAGGCGCTTTTGCGCAAGCATTTGTCCCCGTCTTAACTGAGGTAAAGGCACATCAAGACAAAGCTGAATTGGAAGACTTCGTTGCAAAAGTGTCCGGTACACTTGGTGCAATTGTTTTCATAACAGCCATAGTCGGTGTGGTTTTATCGCCTGTACTGGCTGCGTTATTTGGTACCGGCTGGTTTATCGACTACTTAAATGACGAACCAGATGGGGCTAACTTCGAGCTAGCGTCGGTTATGCTAAAAATCACGTTTCCTTATATATTTTTTATATCACTGACTGGATTTGCTGGGGCTGTGCTCAATACACTCAACAAATTTGCGGTAGCTGCCTTTACGCCTGTCCTGCTTAATCTCAGTATTATCGCCTGTGCATGGTTATTTGCTGAAAGATTAGAGCAACCTGCTTTCGCGTTAGCATGGGGTGTCTTTATCGGTGGCATAGTGCAACTATTATTTCAACTTCCTTTTTTATACCGAGCAGGCCTTCTGGTTAAGCCCAAGTGGGGTTGGCGCGATCCCAATGTGACCAAAGTAAGAATCCTGATGATCCCTGCGCTGTTTGGGGTATCCGTGAGTCAAATAAACTTACTTCTTGACACACTAATAGCGAGTTTCTTAATGACAGGCTCAATTAGTTGGCTGTATTACAGCGACCGCTTACTGGAATTTCCACTTGGCTTATTTGGTATCGCTATAGCAACGGTTATATTACCTGCACTTTCACGAAATCATGTTGGCAAAGACAATCAAGGCTTCAAAAATAATTTGGATTGGGCATTTAAGATTATTTGCCTACTCGGTATACCGGCAGCGACGGCGCTCGTTCTATTGGCGTTTCCACTTTTAATGGTTATTTTTCAACGCGGCGAGTTCTCGGTCGTGGATGCGCAAATGGCGTCTTATAGTCTAATTGCTTACGGCAGTGGTCTATTGGGTTTCATGCTAGTTAAAATACTTGCTCCAGCGTTCTATGCTCGTCAAGACACTCGGACACCGGTAAAGTACGGCATTATTACTATGGCCACTAATATGCTATTTAACCTGATTTTCGCTATCCCTTTCGGTTATGTCGGTTTAGCTATTGCTACTGCCATGTCGGGTACGTTAAATGCCATCCTTCTCTATCAGCGCTTGCATCGACAAGGTATCTATAAACTAAGACGCGATACCCTCAGTTTTATTATTAAAGTGGTGTTAGCATCGATTTTTATGGGTATATCTATTTATATCTTTAACCTTAATTTTGCCTGGGGATCGACGAACTTGATGGCGCGCGTTAATATGCTAATTAAACTTGTTGTTTTAGGCATCAGTGTCTTTGCGATCAGCTTAATATTGGTTGGAATTCGACCAAGCCATTTAAAAATACAAAAATCGATCTAAAAAATTGGCTTGGTCTCCTTATAATCATTGGTATTCACCCAGCGGTCGTTTATAATCTTAATGCTTTAAAACGATTACATTCATTTAATTTTTGTGTATTGCTCTCGATTTTTATTAAGAACCGCGAAGAATGCATAATTCAAACATCAAAAGGCAAGGTGGTTTGCAGTTAATTCGAGGCCTACACAATTTACGGCAACAACAACAGCGTTGTGTGTTAACTATTGGTAAGTTCGATGGCGTTCATTTAGGTCATCAGGCTGTGCTAGTTAACTTAGTTGAGAAAGCAAAGACACTCGGTTTAGCCTCAACTGTTATGATTTTTGAGCCGCAACCTGAAGAAGTGTTTGCTCCGCAGCACGCACCTGCTAGATTGTCACGTTTTCGCGATAAATATCAACAGTTCAAAGCGTTGGGTATCGACCGCCTTATTTGCGTTCGATTTAATTCTGTTTTTGCTGCAATGAGTCCTGAAAGCTTTATTCAAGATTTATTAGTAAAACAACTCGGTGTTAAATTTTTAGTGGTTGGTGATGATTTTCGATTTGGTCATCAACGCAAAGGAAGTTTTGATTTGTTACTAGCAGCCGGATTGAAATCTGAGTTTGACGTTGTTAGTACACAAAGCTTTAAATTAGCAAATTGCAGAATTAGTTCAACCGAAATTCGCCAAGCATTGTCCAACAGTAATTTTGAATTAGCCAAGGAAATGCTAGGCCGAGAGTTTACGATTGCTGGGCGAGTCAATCACGGCGACAAAAAAGGCAGAACCATTGGTTTTCCGACGGCAAATGTTTTGCTTAAACGCTGCAAGTCGCCCATAAGTGGCGTTTTTGCGGTTGAAGTTATTATTGCTAAGCAGTGCTTTAAAGGCGTCGCTAATATAGGCAACAGGCCTACTGTTAAAGGTGCAAGATCGCAACTGGAAGTGCATCTGTTTGATTTTACAAAGGACCTTTATGGTACCTACATAGAAGTTGTTATTAAACATAAACTCAGAGATGAGAAAAAATTTGAGAATTTTGAAGCGTTGCACCAACAGATAAAATGTGACGCTCAAGCGGCACGAGATATATTCAATATTTAAAGACTTGTAGTAATAAAGTCAGTATTAAATTTATAAAAAACATAATTATAGAAGTGGAAAACCAGATATGACTGATTATAAACCGACGCTAAATTTGCCTGAAACAGGGTTTCCAATGCGTGGTAATTTGGCTAATCGCGAGCCGCAGATGTTGAAGCAGTGGACGGATAAAAAACTGTATGAGCAGATCAGAAGTGCTAAAGCTGGTAAAAAATCTTTTATATTGCACGATGGCCCTCCTTACGCGAATGGCGATATTCATATAGGTCATGCGGTTAACAAAATTTTGAAAGACATTATTGTCAAGTCAAAAACCTTATCAGACTTTGACTCGCCTTATGTGCCAGGTTGGGACTGCCACGGTTTACCTATTGAGTTGATGGTAGAGAAGAAAGTAGGAAAGCCAGGTAAGAAGGTCACTGTTGCTGAGTTTCGTGAAAAATGCAGAGCTTATGCTGAGCGTCAGATTGACGGGCAACGAAAAGATTTTATTCGCTTAGGTGTATTAGGTGATTGGCAAAATCCATACAAGACCATGGACTTTAACTCAGAAGCTAATATTATCAGAGCGTTTGGTAAAGTCGTAGAGTCAGGACATTTAGAAAAAGGTTTTAAGCCGGTTCATTGGTGCACAGATTGCGGGTCAGCATTGGCAGAAGCTGAAGTTGAATATCAGGATAAAGAGTCTCCTGCAATTGATGTGAAGTTTGAAATTACCGATTATGCTGGGTTTGCAGATGCTTTTGATATCGATCCAGAACTACTGCAGCAAACTAAGTCCTCAGTTGTTATTTGGACAACAACGCCGTGGACTATTCCTGCAAATCGCGCGATTAGTTTACACCCAGAGTTAAGTTATGAACTGGTAACAGTGGCATTACAAACGGGTAAAGAAAATTATGTCATAGCGGCTGATTTAGTTGAGACTTGTATGCAGCGTTATGGCATTACAGAGTTCAACGTTATCGGTGCATGTACCGGCACTGAGCTTGAACATTTGCTGGTTAGCCATCCTTTGAATCCTATTAAAGTGCCATTGATTTTAGGTGATCATGTTACAACTGAGGCCGGGACCGGTTGCGTGCATACTGCACCTGCTCACGGAGTAGACGATTTCAATGTAGGTAAACAATATGATATCGAAGTTTACAATCCAGTAGGAGGCAATGGTGTTTATCTTGAAAATACGCCATTATTTGCGGGTTTGCACGTGTTTAAGGCTAATCAGCCCATTGCTGACGCGTTAGCTGAGAAGGGCGCTTTAGCCCTGCAGGTTAAATACGTACATAGTTACCCACACTGCTGGCGTCACAAGTCACCAATTATCTTTCGAGCCACGCCTCAGTGGTTTATTAGCATGGATAAGAAAGGCTTACGCAAGCAGTCAATTGAACAAATTAGTAAGACTAAATGGATCCCAGGCTGGGGTGAAGAACGCATTAAGAGCATGGTTGAAAGCCGGCCAGATTGGTGTATTTCACGTCAACGGACTTGGGGTGTACCCATTGCATTGTTTGTGCATGAAGAAACAGGTGAACTGCACCCAAAGACCGCACAAATTATTGAAACAGTAGCCGTGGCGGTTCAGCAAAAAGGGATCCAGGCTTGGTGGGATATGGAGGCTGAAAGTCTCATTGGGGCAGATGCAGCGCAATATCAAAAAGTCACGGATACACTTGATGTCTGGTTTGATTCTGGTGTTACGCATTATTTTGTGGTTGATAAGCGTGATGACATTCCAGCTGGCGCCGATTTATATCTAGAAGGTTCAGATCAGCATCGTGGTTGGTTTATGTCTTCATTAATTTCTTCTACGGCTATGCATGGCCATGCTCCTTACAAAGAAGTACTAACCCATGGTTTTACTGTTGATGCCAACGGCAAGAAAATGTCTAAATCATTGGGCAATGTTGTCGCACCTCAAGAAGTGACCAATAAACTCGGCGCTGACATTTTGCGTTTGTGGGCCGGTTCAACCGATTATCGCGGCGAGATGACAGTTTCAGATGAAATTTTGAAGCGATCTGCTGATGCTTATCGTCGAATTCGCAACACTTGTCGTTTCTTACTTTCAAACTTGAACGGGTTTGAGCCGAGTAGAGATATTGTGCCTTTCAATGAAATGGTTGCATTAGATCAGTGGGCTGTTTTGCGGGCATCTGCAGTGCAAAAGCAAATTCTCGAAAGCTATGATCAATACGATACTTTAGTGGTGTGTCAAACATTGATGCAGTTCTGTTCTATCGAAATGGGGAGTTTCTATCTCGATATTATAAAGGACAGACAATACACCGCTAAGACTGATGGTTTAGCGAGACGCTCTTGCCAAACGGCGTTATATCATATTGCTGAAGCCCTCGTACGTTGGATGGCGCCAGTGATGAGTTTTACCGCACAAGAGGTCTGGGAAGCGATGCCGGGCGAGCGTGATGAATTCGTGTTCACAGGTACGTGGTACACAGGTTTACCAGCAGTTGATGCCACGGCAACCAATTCGCTTGATAATGATTTCTGGCAGACGGTCATGAAGATAAAAACCGAAGTGAATAGTGCATTGGAAAAAGCCCGTAATGAAAAAACAATTGGCGGTTCACTTGAAGCGAAAGTGATTGTTTATGTGAATTCAGAAAAAGCCAACTTACTTGCTAAATTAAAAGATGAGTTGCGTTTTGTACTCATCACCTCTGAAGCCGAAGTGAAGAGCTTGAGTGAAAAAACGAATACGGCCACGGCATTGAATGAGTCAAATATATTCATTGATGTATTAGTCGCCGCTGGCGAAAAATGTGCTCGCTGTTGGCATTATAAACCAGAGGTCGGTAACGATCCTAAACATCCTGAACTGTGTAACAGATGTATCGATAACGTTGATGGTGACGGGGAAGTACGCGAATATGCTTAATATTTTTAAGAATACTGGAATGCGATTTACCTGGATTTCAATTATTATCGTGGTATTGGATCAGTGGACTAAGCAAGCTGTGGTAAACTCAATGCAGTTGTATGAGTCTATCGAAATAGTGCCATTTTTCAACTTTACTTATGTACACAATTACGGTGCAGCATTCAGTATTCTTTATGATGCTGGCGGTTGGCAACGGTACTTCTTAAGTGTCATTGCGTTAGGCGTTAGTGGCTTAATATTGTGGTGGTTGAAAAGTACAACCCGACAGCAACTATTGTTACCGGTCGCTTTTTCATTCATTTTGGGTGGCGCATTAGGTAACGTTTACGATCGTATTATGCATGGTTATGTAATCGATTTTCTTGATTTATACTATGGTACTTCTCATTGGCCTGCATTTAATATTGCCGATTCTGCAATATTTATAGGCGCTGTTTTGCTTATCATTGATATGTTTATTAACAAAGAGGCAAATGAAGTTGACAAATAATACCTTGGCGATTGGAGATAACTGCGAAGTTATTTTACATTTCGACTTGAAGCTTTCAGATGGTTCAGCTGCTGACAGTACTAGAGTAAATAACAAACCTGCAAAAATGGTAATGGGTGATGGAAGTCTGACCAAAAATTTTGAAGACTGTTTGCGAGGTCTTGTGGCGGGTGACAAGAAGTCTTTCTTGTTGAGTGCTGACGATGCGTTTGGCATGCCCAATCCTGACAATATATATTACGTTGACCGCACTAAATTTAATGCAGATACACCGGTAGAAGAGGGCATGATAATTGCCTTTACTCAACCCGATGGCACTGACCTACCTGGTGTAATTCGAAGTGCTGTTGGACATTCAGTCACGGTTGATTTTAATCACCCTCTCGCAGGACAAAGTGTCACTTTTGTTGTTGAAATTATAGAAGTAAGAGAAACCGGAGCAAAATAAAATGAAGATCCATTTGGCTAACCCTAGAGGCTTCTGCGCAGGAGTCGACCGCGCTATTATTATAGTCGAACGTGCACTGGAGATGTTTGGGGCGCCGATCTATGTTCGTCATGAAGTTGTGCATAATAAATTCGTTGTTGATGGTTTGAAAAAACGCGGTGCGGTTTTTATTGATGAGTTGACTGAAGTTCCTGACGACACTATTGTTATTTTTTCTGCTCATGGCGTATCGCAAGCAGTTCGTGCAGAAGCTCATCATCGCGGGCTCAAGGTGTTTGATGCAACTTGCCCATTGGTGACAAAAGTTCATATGGAAGTAATTCGAGCCAGCAAAAAAGGCACTGAGTGTGTTTTGATTGGACATCAAGGACATCCTGAGGTTGAAGGCACAATGGGACAATATGACAACCCTAATGGAGGTATATATTTAGTTGAGTCAATTGACGATGTAGAAACCCTAGTGGTTAACAACCCTGATACACTTTATTATTGTAGCCAAACAACGCTTTCCGTAGATGACACTGCCGATATTATTGATGCCTTGCGTCGAAAATTTCCAAAAATTGATGGCCCGCGTAAAGATGATATCTGTTATGCAACGCAAAATCGGCAAGATGCGGTAAGAGAACTTGCGAGTGATTGCGACATTCTATTGGTTGTGGGCGCACAAAATAGTTCAAACTCTAATAGGTTGAGAGAATTAGCTGAAAAAATTGGTTCAAAAGCGCATCTAATTGCAGATGCAGATTGTATTCAAAAAGAATGGCTAACCGACGTCCATAACATCGGTGTCACTGCGGGCGCATCAGCACCAGAGATTCTGGTTAAAGGGGTCGTTGATAAATTACTTAGTTGGGGTGCCGTTACTGCATCTGAACGCCCTGGGCGCGAAGAAACAATAGAATTCGCTGTGCCAAAAGAGCTACGCATTAAGCAAATTTAAGCTTTGGTAAAATAAATAAACTAGCGCGAAGCATATTAAAAACAAAGCTTTGCGCTACCATCCCCGCTATAAACCTACTTCAGTTCAGTTTCGATACGTATTTAATACGTTAGACTTATTCACGATAACCAAACACCCGTGCATCTCATGTAAGCTGATGTTATGAAGAAGCTGTTTTTGAATAATTATGATGCTGAATAAGCCGACTAATCAATTAGCAAAAAAATCAATGCTATCCCAAAGCGGACTTGGCATGGTCGAAGTGTTAGTAACTCTTTTTATACTATCAATCGGCCTCTTGGGCGTTGCATCATTGCAATTTGTCGGATCGTTTTCTAACGCCGATGCTCTGAATCGTACTCAAGCTGTCTTTGTAGCCCAGCAATTTAGTGAACGTTTGAATGCAAATGCGATGTCATCTGACGCCACAGATGGCTTTGTTGTTGATAATAATTATTTTGATGACGAAATATATAACTTCGGCAACCTGACGTGCGCAGTAACAGACGCAAGTCCTTATGAATGCCATTGTAAAGCGCATCCTGCTGCTATTGCCAATTGCCAAACAGGTGATTGTAATTCAGCTGAACTAGCTGAGTTTGACGGTTATCAAATGTCATGTGCCGCTGCACGAAATAATCCGAATGCTCAAATAAGCCTGACATGCACAGATAAAGATTTGGGCGATACTGACTTATGTAGCGCTGGCTCTATTCACGAAGTCATTGTTAGTTGGCCTGTGCGCAACTGGCAGGGCAATGAGCGAGTGTTAAATAGTGCATGTAATACGACGCCAACCGATTCCAACGACTGCGTTGTGGTTGAGGTTGCTTTATGAATCTATTTATCAACAAAATTAGCCACAAAAAAAATCAAAAAGGATTCACGTTAGTCGAAATAATGATTTCGATGGCACTAGGACTAGTGATCGCAGGTGCGGTCATTCAGATAATGGTCAGCAACTCGGTCACTGAAAAATTAAATAGAGCGATGGCATCGACTCAAGAAAGCGGGCGATTTATTATTAATCGTTTGCGCAGCGAAATATTGATGGTGGGTTTGTATGACCAAATGAATCCTAAGTTAAACATTAACGTCGACGTTGTCGACGAAAACAACTTTGTACGAAATCACCCCATAATATTGCCTAATGATTTTGCGGTGAGAACAAATTTAGGTGCGGTTCAAGGCAGCAGTGGGGGCAACGATACCTTAGTCGTTAGCTTGCAAAGCAACATGGATTGCAGAGGTTACGCCCTCGGTTATTTAAATGAAGAAGAATTTTATGTGGTTAACGAATATTTCGTTGCTGATAATAAGCTCAAATGTAGGGGCTTTGATGGCCGTTATTTACGTGGGCAAAAAGTGGCTGATGGTCATAATAGTCACAATTCAATTACCATTTTAGACGATGTAACGGACTTTCAAGTAACCTATGGTATTACTGATCTAGCGTCTACTGCAGGGTCAGCGATCCCTACTCGTTTTATTACGGCGGATGGGATCCAACTTGCAATAGACAATGGCAAAACAATCGTTGCTTTGCGTATCGCTCTTGTGGTGCGCGCTGATAGTGACATTACAGTCAAAACCAAGCCATTTTTTAGATTACTCAACGAAGCAAATTATGTCCCAGGCGATAATGGCCTATATAAATCGTTTGAAACAACAATAACATTAAGAAATATGAAAAATTTCGCAAGGAGTAATGCATGAAAAGTCAACAAGGTGTGGTCATGGTGTTTGCCCTGTTGGTGCTGATGTCATTAACTATTCTAGGCGTTGCCTCCGTTTCTAGTGGCATATTACAGACTAAAATGGCTGCATCACTAGAGCGTAAATCATTTGCTTTTGATGCGGCTGAAGCTGCACTCGCTGGCGTGGTTTATGAGGCAGAAGACGAATCTTTATTATCCAATCCACTTAAATCGGACCCGCTGTCTGAAGCAAGGCAATCAACTGCCTTAGATCTTGCGAATGATGAATTAAGTTGTTTTGACAATGATCGTACTGACCGCTTCATCACCAATGATGGATTAACGCGAGGAAAGATGCATACAACTCAAGGCGATTTCAGAACTAATCCTGTAACGGCAAGTTGGTCTAAAAGTGTTTTTGTTCGAGAAGAGGCATGCAGAGGGTCGAGTAACGTTATTGGTGGCAGCAATATTAGCTGTCATATTTTCATTGTTAGAGGCTGCGGAAAAACTGTGGGAAGCAATTATGCCGTAGCAAATACAATGAGTGCAGCTGTTTTCGCACCATCATCGAATTGAGGTATTAGGTATGTCAATCAAGAGAATTACAAGTTCGGTCAGCGCCTTTCTATTAACTGTTTTGATCAGTATGAGTGCCATGGGAGACGACCTCGAAATATACTTAGGAACAGGAGGCACATCGAATACCTATAATCCTAATGTATTGTTTATTATGGATAGTTCTGGCTCTATGGGATCCAAAGACGGTACTAATGAGACTAGAATGCTAAGGGTGCAAAATGCACTGAAAACCGCGTTAGGTTCAGCCACTAATATAAACGCTGGTTTGATGCGATTTTCAGATTTTGGTGGTCCTATTTTATTTCCTGTACGCGGAATAGACTCGCCGGTTGCCCCTGAGATTATTATTCCAATTACTTCAGGCAGTGACGATGCTTATGAAATTGACGATGACGTTACTATTTCCTCGATGCAAATTGATTTAACCAAAGGAACAGATAGCGTAGTAACTGGCTTGCGATACCAAGGTTTACGAATTCCAAGAGGAGCTGTGATCACCAGCGCTCGTGTGCGTTTTACATCAAGTACTCTGAATACCTCAGACGCCACTTTATCATTTAGAGCGGAGGCGATAGGTAACTCAACGACTTTTCAAAATGAAGTTAGTAATATTTCAAACCGCGTAACCACGAGTGCTGAGGTGATTTGGGACAATGATAATAACTTTCCACTGTCCAGTGAGAGCGTGTTATCACCTGATATTAGCGCAGTGTTGCAAGAAGTCATTAATCGAGGTGATTGGTGCGGTGGCAATAGCCTCAATCTCATCATAGAGGGCACAAGCGTATCTGCTTCAAGCGGTCGCAAAACATCGTCGTTGGAGGACGGCAGTGGTTCAACGCCTCAATTAATTGTCACGTATGACGAGACTACAGCAACAGGGTGCATGCGTGAGCGTTTGATATATCAGGTAAACTCACAGCGCGAGAATGCGGAAGAGCGTTCAAATGGCTATCAGAATACAGGACAAGAATTAACATTTAACGCTTATTCGAATGAATATATTGGTTTACGTTTTGCGGGTGTAAATATTCCTGAAAATGCGACTATTACTGATGCTTATCTAGAGTTTACAGCTTATCAAAATGGCACGTCTAGCGGCGCATCTATGATTATTCAAGGTGTCAACGAGGACCACCCTAATGACTTTAGTCCTTATATTCGTTACATGCAGCGCAATAAAAGTAAAACAGCACCTGTTACTTGGAGTAATATTGAATCTTGGTACAAAAATCGTGACTACAAAAGCCCTTCCATTACCAGTATTGTTCAGACAATCGTTAACCGCTCTGGTTGGAGAAACGGTAACAAAATGATGTTTATTATGTCCAACTTTACTAATGCTAGTAGGGGCGGATATACCGTTAACGGCAAACCTTCAGGAGCGGCTCGATTAGTTGTTGAATTTGAAGGTAATGCAGTGCCTGGGTCATCTGCAACTGTTCGCCAACATCTTATGAGTAAAGTTGATGAGTTAGCATCAAATGGCATGACACCGATCGTTGATACATTGTACGAAGCTTCACAGTATTTTGCGGGTGGTCCCGTTTATTATGGCAGAAAACGTGGTGAAGACTCCGTTAGCAACTACGTCAGACGTAGCACAAGAGTAAGTCATCGCGCGTCTTACGTCGGCGATGATGCGATCCGCCCCAACGGCTGTAACGAAGAAAACTTGAGTGATTGGGATTGTACTCAGGAGTATATTCCGACAGGTGCGAATTATATTTCTCCCGTGACAGACCTGCAGTGCCAAGTAAATAACCATATCGTGTTGTTATCCGATGGGGAAGCCAACAATAACCACAGTGTTGCTGAAATACAAACATTGCTAGGTACTAGTTGTTCAGGTAGTGGTGGCGAGAAGTGTGGAGTGGACTTGGTTAAAAATATAAGCAACGCTGGTGATTCAGCCATAGACGCCAGGGTAGTCACTCATACCATTGGTTTTGCAGCTAACAGCACAGCAAACAACTTCTTAAATCAACTTGCATTACAAGGAGGAGGAGGCTTCTATCAGGCGGACAATAGTGATGACTTAGTTTTGGCATTTCAAAGTATTTTGCGCAACGTGAAAGATGTCAATGCAACCTTCGTTTCTCCTGGTGTTGCTGTAAACCAATTAAATCGTTTAACCCATAGAGATGAATTATATTTTGCCTTATTTAAACCTTCTGAAGGAACAAATTGGCCGGGTAATCTGAAAAAATACCGAATCAGTGGTGATAAAGTATTGGATAAAAATGGTGTCAACGCTGTAGACAGTGGTTCAGGCTTTTTCTCTGAAAACTCTCATTCTTACTGGTCCATGACTCAAGATGGTAATGATGTTAGAACTGGCGGCGCGGCTAGTCGCCTAGACTTAATCAGAAAAGTATACTTTTTTGATACTACAGGGTCTGTCATCATCCCAGCCAATCAGGTTTCTGAAAGTAATACCGATATCACAGATGCTGACTTAGCATTGGATCCAGTTTCAGACCCCGCTGGTACCAGAGAACTCGTTCTTAAATGGGCCCGAGGTGTCGATGTTAGAGATGACGATGGCGATGGTTCTACTACAGACGTTCGTTTGCAAATGGGCGACCCAATACATTCGCAGCCTGTTATTGTTAATTACAGTGCAACTGACAGTGCTGTTTTTGTTGCGACTAACCATGGTTTCTTGCATTCGATTGATTCTGAAACAGGTGAAGAAAACTTTGCAATAATGCCCAAAGAATTAATGCAAAATTTGAACGATTTTTATCGCAACGGCAGTTCGTTCAATCATATTTATGGACTGGATGGCGACATGGTTTACCGTGAGTACAATGATAAAAAATACATTTATATCGGAATGCGTCGGGGTGGGAACAATTACTATGTTGTTGATGTAACCTCTAAAATGGATCCTAAAATTGTATTTACGGTTGACGGTGGCCAAGGTGATTACGCAAAAATGGGTCAATCTTGGTCAAGACCCACTATTACAAAGATCAATATTGGTGGCACAGTCAAAGATGTCATGATCATTGGTGCTGGTTATGATCCTGACCAAGACGCAAAAGCAAATCGTAGTGAAGACTCAATGGGTAATGCTGTGTATATTATTGATGCAAATACCGGTGACTTACTGTGGTCTGCAAGTAATGATAGTGGTGATCTATTGTTAAGCGATATGCAATATAGTATTCCTGCAAGGATCTCAGTCATTGACCGTAATAACGATGGTCTAGCTGACCATATGTATGTGGCTGATATGGGCGGGCAGATATTCCGTTTAGATATCTACAATGGCCAAAGTGCTAGCAACTTGGTTAGTGGTGGGATATTAGCAAAGATGAGTGGAGATACAATAGAACAAAATCGACGCTTCTATTACGCACCTGATATTGCTGAAATTTCTACAACAGACGAACATTATTTTGCAGTTGCTATCGGTTCTGGTTTTAGAGCTGGTCCTCTGAATACGAGCATTGAAGATAGTTTTTTCATGATTAAAGACAAAGGTGTATTTGTTCGTGATGAATTCAACAAATTCATACTGCCTGGTACACCAGTCACCCCTGCTAGTTTATACGACGCGACAGAGCATTTATTGACCAGTGATAATGTAGAAGAAAGAGCAGTGCAAAGCAGTCTGCTTGCATCCAAAGATGGTTGGATGATCCGTCTGACTCAAAATGGTGAAAAAGTATTGGCGTCACCGTTAATACTTGATTATAAAATATTCTTTACCACTTACCTTCCTGCGAGCTCTAGTGCCAGTGCTTGTGCTCCCCCAACAGGAAATAGTAGAGCATATTTGGTAAATCTTATTGATGCCAATGCGGTTGAAGATTTAAATAATAATGATCAAAAAGATGCCACTGATAGGTTTGCGTTACTCAAGCAAACCGGTATTGCACCGGATACTAAAATACTCATTGAGAATATCGTTAAACCAGTTGTCTGTCTTGGTGCAGAGTGTGTGTCTGCCGTGATTGTGACAGATGAAGACGGCCAAATTGTATCTTGTGGTTCTGACTTTGAATGTTTAGCCAGAAACATATACGGTAAGTTTGAGCGAGTTCAGAAAAATACTTGGAAAACAGAAGTGGAGCGTCAATAAATGAAATTTCAACAAACGCATAATGGGTTTACGCTGATTGAACTGATGATTGTAGTCGCCATTATAGGTATCATTACTGCAATTGCATTTCCCAGTTACCAAAATATGATTAATGCTGCCGCAAGAAGCACAGCGCAAGCTGACCTTATGTCTTTCGCGGCAGCGATGGAGAGACATAACGCTTCTAGCTTTTCGTATAAAGGGGCAGCTGAAACTGGAGCGAATATAGGAAAACCAACTATATTCGCTTCGCATTCACCCAGTTCTGAACCTGCGGGCAATAAAAGATATGAGTTGACGATAGATGACGTATCAGCTAACGGTATCGCATTCCGTTTGAAAGCAACCCCGATATCAGGGGGATCATTAGCAAGTGATGGCGCACTTTTCATTTATAGTGATGGGCGCAAAGCATGGGATCTTGATAATAATGGAAGCATTGCTACTAACGAGTTTTGTTGGACTTGCTAGTTGATGGTTAATTCTCTATACGCTCTTCATTGACACCCGCTTCATATTGAAGTGGGTGTCAATAACGCGATTACGAGGCTAATTAGCCCCTCTGCCTAAGAAGTAACAGCGTCAACGTTGTCCGTCTTGTAGAATCTAAATACCTTGGTTAAATTGACCTGTATTTGTCTGTGTATGTGACTAATTTTGAAGACCAAGAAAATAGCCTAGGTGCAGGTTGCCATCTAAAGTTGGCACTAGGGGTTTCATTTACATCATTATTGCTTAGGGACAGTTTAATGCAACTCCATCCATATCTTCATGTGTGCCGTTATCGTCTGCATCAGAACTGACTTTGACTCGCCCCTGCAAAGACACTAAAATTGCTCGAGCAACAGTTGCATCATCGTTTATTGGACAAAGTTGAATACTGAAAGACCGACTAGCGGCGCCGGTATATTGGAAATTAATACTCGTATTTGGACCCGTCATTTTGGTCGAGTCGGACGCCTTGGCGGTCGCTACTAGAAGTTCTTCATCTGAGTTTCTATTACCATCTGCATTGCTATCAATGAACACAATTTTGGGATTATTCCAATTGGTTCCGCATGCTTCAAAGTCTTCAGATGGGCACACAACGACGTTGATTTGTTCATCTATGGCAAGGTGGCGAGCATATTGAACTATTCCGCTGACTTCATTGATTTCTCCGGTAATCCTATTTTTAATCAGGAAGTTTTGCATACTGGGCGCGACAACCGTTAACACAATCGCTAATATCGCTAATGTGATCATCATCTCAAGAAGGGTAACGCCTTTTTGACTGGTTTTACTAACTTGCGTGGTAATCTTGTTATTTAACACAGTGACCCCCGATAAAAATTCATGTAACTATACTCTATTTTTATTTTAGTTGCGTATACAGTAACAGCGCTCGTTAGCTTAGTTAATACCTTGTGTTACTATATAAAACACGAACTTGGAAGAATGACTGTCATTGTGCAGCGTTAGTTGATTTTTTAACTATTTTAAATTATCAGCCCATAATAAAGACGCTTCGTTAGAAAAATAAAAAGGGAATAGTTGATGTTGAAGTCTGAAGTAATCCAAGAAATGCGTGTTTTACCTGAAATAGACATCGAACATGAGATCCAACGCAGAACTCAATTCATTAAAGATAAACTAAGCGAGTCAGGTTTGCATAGTTTAGTGCTAGGGATCAGCGGTGGCATTGATTCATGTACATTAGGTCATTTGGCACAATCAGCAGTTAATGAATTGAATCAAGAATCTGATGATGAATATCAGTTTATCGCGGTTAGATTGCCTTATGGTACTCAAGCCGATGAAGAAGATGCACAAGCATCTATTGATTTTATCCAACCAAGTTTGCAAGTCACGTCAAATATTAATCTAAGTGCAAACGCGATACATGAAAGTGCAGTTAATGGTTTATTAGCCGCAGGCGTGAATAGCTTTTCAGCTCAAAAGAGTGATTTTGTTAAAGGCAATACCAAAGCTAGAGCAAGAATGGCTATCCAATTCGATATAGCTGGGTTGATGAATGGATTGGTGCTAGGTACTGATCATTCAGCAGAAAATATTACCGGTTTTTATACAAAGTTTGGTGATGGTGCATGCGATTTAGCGCCTTTGTTTGGTCTAAGTAAACGTCAAGTTCGCAGCCTAGCAAAGCACCTTGGAGCGCCAGAAAAAATTATTACAAAACCGCCAACAGCGGATTTAGAAACACTGTCACCACAGAAATCAGACGAGTCATCGTTAGGATTAACCTATGACCAAATCGATGACTTTTTAGAAGGTAAAAGCACGGATAAGGTTGCCGACGATAAACTATTAGCTATATACTTAAAAACGCAACATAAACGACTCTCTATTCCTACCGTTTATGACCATGAATAAGGAAAGTCAAATCTAATGAAAAAAATTGAGGCTATTATTAAGCCGTTTAAGCTAGATGACGTTCGTGAAGGTCTATCTTCAATAGGTGTCAGTGGTATTACAATGACAGAGGTTCGGGGTTTTGGAAGGCAAAAAGGTCATAAAGAACTTTATCGTGGAGCCGAATACAATGTGGATTTTCTACCCAAGATAAAAATTGAGCTAGTCGTACCGGATAGCTTAGTAGACAGAGCGGTTGAAACTATTTTAGAGCAGGCAAAAACGGGTAAAATCGGCGACGGTAAGATATTTGTATTTGATGTTGAGCAAGTTGTCCGTATTCGTACTGGTGAAACTGACGAAGACGCTATCTAACGTCTTCGAAAACATGGCTTGTAATGGCAGTTTACCCACTGCCAATATCACGCCCATCGTATGCCCTGCATCTGGCATGCAACGTTCGCAAGCAATGTTGTATTTTAGTGTGGCTGTTCACCGTCGTCTTCACCATGCACATGACCATGCTTGATCTCATCTGCAGTTGCTTGACGTACATCCACAACTTCAACGTCAAAGGCGAGCGACATGCCGGCTAATGGGTGATTGCCATCGACTGTTACTGTCGTGTCCGTTTTGTCGATAATCATCACAGACTGTTCGCCATCGTCCGTCGTTGCTCTAAAGCTCATGCCTACGTCAACGTCCATGTCCTCGAACATGTCAGAAGGAACTTCTTGAATTAAATCATCGTGACGTTCACCGTACGCTTTGTCAGGGTCAACATTGACTGAAAATTTATCACCTTTTACTTTCCCATCTAACGCATCCTCAATGCCTTCAATCATGAAATGACTGCCTTGCAAAAATGACATTGGAGGCGCTTCATGAGACGAATCAATCATTTCACCTTCGGTGGTACTTACTGTGTAATGAAGTGTAACCACATTATCTTTCTGTATTTGCATCTTGTATCCTTTTCTTAATCTAATTTATACGGCAGAGCACTTACTGTAAACTGTTGCTCTGGGAACGCTTTCAATCTTAACACATCACCTGTTTGCGTGTCATTTGCAAGAACACCAAACAATAGTGTGGCGTCATTCAGCACTGCGCTTTGCAGGACAGTGCCTCCGCTGCGCCAATTTTCACCTGCCTGCTTTTCTAAAGCATCTCCTGGTGTTAATTCGATGGATGCATCAACACCTTGATGAATTAAAATATAAGAGGCTCTTTTATTGCGCCCTAGAAATTTTGTGCGTGCAATAGTCTCTTGGCCCATGTAGCAACCTTTATCAAAATCGATACCATCGACAGATTGTAAATTGAGCATCTGAGGAACAAATTCGTTATTGGTTTGAGCTTCTATATAAGGGATACCATCAATTATATCCATGGCCTCCCAATGATTTTCGTCCTGATAAGTAGCAACGTTGGTTAGTTTACTAAACAAAGCCAAGCCATCAGAATTTAGAGCGAGTATATATCGTGGCGTGCTTATGTTAATGCAAATCGCACTGCCAAATTCATTACTAAGCACACTCAGATGTTGTTCGTTTAGTTCTGCAAACAATGATTTAAGAGCGTCTAATGTCGCCTTCCCAGATATTCCGAAAAAGCTCATCTCGGGGACTGCCTGCTGAATATCTACTTTAGAGAAGACACCATATTTTTTGAATTCGGCAAGGCTTTTTTCGATAGCAGATTTGCGCATGATCAAATGATAAACATTACTGCTTAGCACTGCGGTAAATACGGACATAGTTTTACCCTTAAAATCACAATGTGCACCAATTCTGGCTGCATTTTCATGCATTTTTTTCACATCTACCGTAATCTGACCTTGTAAATACTCTGTGGCTTGTGGTCCTGAAAATGTGACACAACCAAGCTGGTTCAATTTTGCGATAAATTCGTTTTGAGATGACATTTTGTAGCCTCTAATACTGTCGAGATTGCATCGTTTCATACAATAACAGTGCAATCTATTCCGTGTGTACAATTGATATTGGGATGGTACGTTACTTTGCAAGATGATGATCCATTCAACAGCACATTATCTTGAATTTTTCACGTTAATAAATCGACTTTTAAAATATCTTTTGATCAGTTCTGCAATCATCTGCGTTATGCTACTATACAACGAAATAAAGCATGAGGTACCCAATGTTTACAGCAAAAAGAGTCGCTCGGTTAAGATGGGCATGTCGGCGCGGGATGTTAGAGTTAGATGTGCTATTTCTTCCTTTTGTTGACCAAGCTTTTGATGAGTTGCCCGAAGGAGAAAAAGTCGTTTTTGAACGTTTGTTAACCTGCGATGACCCAGATCTGTTCGCGTGGTTTATGGGCCATAAAAAATGTGAAGACCCAGATTTAACCTACATGGTTCAGAAAGTGTTGCAAAGAGTTAAGGTGTAGTTCGATATCGCATATCGTGACATTATTGTTACTCGGTGTAACGTTGGCTTAATTCAATTTTTCAATGGTTATGTAGTACCACTTATTATTTGTTGGTCGTTGCCATCGACAGTAATGCCAAATCTTTATATATTGCAGTTAGCTTTTTCCATGCTGCTTAGCATTTGGCTTGGGTTTACGTTATTTTGCAATACGACTTTGGAAACACATTTTTTAATTTCGATGAGTCAAGAAAACCCGTTGCTTGGTGATTGTTATAAGGAAATATCTTCCGATACTAATGATCACAAGGCGCATATAAATAAGAAAACCCACTCCCAAAAGACGGACGTTTATTACCAAATTTCATCTCGTTCGCGCTGTACACAATTGTGTATTTTCTTAATATTAGAGCCTACGCAGGAACATATAATAGGGTTATCCTCTGCTATCAAGGTAGTCCCCAATAACGATAAAATTGCCGATATGATTAAGTCAATTATCCTGTTTAAGTGGCAGACAACAGAAAGCCATTACAGAGCACTGGCATCTGCAATTACACAAAATACAAAACTAGCAAGCCAACAATAAATACAGTCAACGTTTTTTTAGTTTATACACAAACTTAACGTAGGAAGAACGAGAAGATGATGAACATAGGCTTATTAAAAGCGGCTTTGTATAATCCACAACGCCATGATTGTGATATACCTGCGCTACCGTTGAGTAGTCTTCGAAAAGAAATCCAAATAAACACAATTCATTGTGAGCGTTACAACACCGCTGTTAGGTGGAGGCTTGGCATAGCATCTGTAATACATCCCAATTACCTGCAAGTCCTCACCTTACCTATGCAACTGGAGATGATGGTAAACAAACCGTTTCCATTTAAACCGATGGGCCTAGTGCATTTAGCCAATTTTATTAAGGTAAATTGCTTGCCTGAACAAAATTCAAAATTGATGTTAAAAACATCGTTTAATGGACTCACTTGGCATAAAAAAGGCTGGGTTTTTGCTGTCTTAAGTGAAGGTTTTGTGGATGGCAAGTTAGCAATTTCCGGTACGTCTTATTATTTATCTAGGCAAAAACATAACCATAACCAAGTTAATGAGAACGTGGCACTGGCGACTGATATGAGTATTGGTGAACTGCATGTGAAAGCTGATAATGGCGGCCAAACAGCTTCTATAATACCGATAGTCGAGGCCGTTATTTCTCCATTTAATAAAACCATAGAGATGGATTTCCCTCTTGGCATAGGACGCAACTATGCGCGAGTTTCAGGTGACTTCAATCCAATACATTTGTCTCGTTGGACAGCAAAAGTGATGGGCTTTAGGCAAGCTATTGCACATGGAATGTATTCAGAGGCAATTTGCTTATCAGCGGTATTAAAACAAGAAATGCAAAATGGTAAAAGGGCATTGGCGCAGACACCAATGCAATTTTCTACACAATTTATGCAACCTATCTATTTACCAACATGCTGTCAATTAAACGTAAACCTTGAAATGGAGCAGATAGATTTTTCGCTGACCTCACAAAGCCGCTCCAAGGAAAGAGAGCATTTGCGCACAAATATGATAATTGCTTAGTACATTACTATTTGCGCTATGACATTTCATTTTGAATAACGGTAGGTTCAGGCTTCTCTAGCATGTTGGGGTAGTCTAAGTTGTAGTGCAATCCTCTGCTTTCTTTCCTTTGCATCGCACAGGTCACAATTAATTGTGCGACACAAACCAGATTCCTTAACTCCAACATATTATTGCTGACCTTGAAATTACTGTAGTATTCGTCAATTTCTTGTTTAAGTAAGTTTATGCGTCTCAACGCTCGCTCTAGTCGTTTATTAGTGCGCACAATACCGACATAATCCCACATGAAAAGTCGAAGTTCGTGCCAATTGTGTTGAATAATCACCAGTTCATCTGAATCAATTACTCGGCTCTCATCCCAAGCTTGTATTGGCTCATCAATCCAGGTTTCGTGCATGCGCTTCACAATATGCTTGGCAGCGGCATGCGCAAACACAACGCATTCTAGTAAGGAATTACTGGCCATTCGGTTCGCCCCATGCAAACCTGTGTATGCAGTTTCGCCGATAGCATATACATTTTCTAAGTTAGTGCGGGCATCAAAATCCGTAACAACGCCTCCACATGTGTAGTGCGCAGCAGGAACTACCGGTATTGCTTGAGTCGTAATATCTATGCCCAATGAACAACAGCGACTATAAATATTGGGAAAGTGTTTTTTGATGAAATCATTGGGCTTGTGGCTAATATCTAAGTACATACAGTCAGCACCGAGACGCTTCATTTCAAAATCGATGGCTCTGGCAACAATATCACGCGGCGCCAAATCACCGCGCTCATCAAATTTATGCATAAACTTAGTGCCATCTTGGTGGCATAAAAATGCGCCTTCTCCGCGCAATGCTTCGCTGATAAGAAAGTTTCCTGCGTCCGGATGAAACAAGCAAGTAGGATGGAATTGGTTAAACTCCATGTTGGCTATTTTACATCCGGCTCGCCATGCCATGGCGACGCCGTCGCCGCTAGATACATCTGGGTTTGATGTGTATTGATAAACCTTACTGCCGCCGCCTGTCGCAAGCGTTGTGAAGCGCGACCTGATCACTTCCACTTGTTCTTTTTTACGATTCCAAACATAGGCGCCAACGCAATGATCTGGCGAAATTTTGCTCTTTATCAAGTCAATCGCGTTGTAGCGTTCAAATAAGTGGATATTGGGATGATTGGCGACGTTATCCGACAGCGTTTTTTGCACCGCCGCGCCCGTTGCATCGGCAGCATGCAATATTCTTCTATGGCTATGTCCACCCTCGCGCGTCAGATGAAATTTAGTTTCACCATTCTCACTTTTCTCTTGGTCGAAAGGAACGCCTTTATTAATCAACCATTCCATACTTTCTTTTGCATTGCGCACCGTAAAAGCAACAACAGCTTCATCACATAGTCCAGCGCCTGCATTTAGCGTGTCTTTGACATGGTCGTCGATAGAGTCTGTATCGTCAAACACGGCAGCAATTCCACCTTGCGCGTAGCGAGTGCTACCTTCATTAATGTCACTTTTACTGAGCACGATAACGTCGCAGAATTCAGCCATTTTTAAAGCCAGGCTTAACCCTGCTGCGCCACTACCCACTATTAATAAATCACAGCGATGTTCAATTGTTTGAGACATAGGTCGTTTTTCGGGTAACATGTACAAATATAAGGTATCGACATATTAATCATCTAGTAAAAAATTACAACTGATGGTTATTTATAAATTATTTTAGCTGTATATCGAACTTAACCATAAAGTGTCAGTCTATTACTACACTTGCATGAGCCATAAGCGATGTGTTTTAGGAGTAGTGGCTCGAATGAGCGAGCAGAAAACCGATCAAGAATTAGTTGAGCAGGTACAGAAAGGCAATAAGAACGCTTTCAATTTGTTAGTTATCCGTCATCAAAACAAGGTGATGAATATTGTTTCAAGGTACGTGAAGAACAGTGGGGATGTCGCGGATGTAACGCAAGAAGCGTTTATAAAAGCGTACAGAGCACTACCCAATTTTAGAGGCGAAAGTGCTTTTTACACATGGCTGTATAGGATAGCGGTAAACAGTGCAAAGAATTATTTAACATCCCAAGGGCGCAAACCGCCAGCAAGTGATGTTGATGCGAGCGAAGCTGATTATTACGATGGAAGTGACGCATTAAAGGAAAATAATTCTCCTGAACGTGCTTTGTTATCTAACGAATTACAGCAAAAATTATTTACAGCAATAGACGCGTTACCCGAAGATTTACGCTCGGCAATTACGTTACGAGAGATCGAAGGCTTAAGCTATGAAGAAATAGCTGCAGTGATGGAATGTCCGGTTGGAACAGTTCGGTCAAGGATTTTTAGAGCCCGAGAGGCAATTGACAAAGTCATCGTGCCTTTAATGCAAACATAAACACTGAAGTGTAGCGTTCACTAAAGAAAATGATGTAGTATTAGCAGTGTTAACGTAGGAATTTATTATATGACACAACAGCTCGAAAAATTATCAGCCTTTGTAGATGGCGAGCACTATGATCCTGACATAGCCAAAAGCTTGACGAGAGATCCGGAACTCGCTGACAAATGGAAACGTTACCACTTAGTGAGAGATTGCATTCGTAATGAGATGAGCACTGATATTCATTTTGATATCAGTGCTGAAATTGCGAAAAAATTGGAAAACGAGTTGCCAATGATCGCACCAAAACTCGCTTGGCGAGAGCTTCCAATTGTTGCAAATGTTATTCCGTTGATAAAACAAAGTGGACAACTGGCTGTTGCTGCTTGTGCTACAGCGGTGATGATATTCAGTTACCAGTCATATAACCAACCAGAAGAAACGCTGCCGTTTTTGACTGCCCCGACCGAATTTGGCCCACAAGGTGGTTTAGCCCCGGTGAGCTTAAATAAAAGTCAGAGTGTTGATCGTGAAGGTATGGCTATAGTGCTTGAACAGCAGCGCCAGATTAATGCAATTATTGAAGATCATCAGCGCCAACTTAAACTTAAAAATGCAGGTCAAAATAGAAATTCAGAGACACCAACGGCCGAGCCGAGCGTAGACCAAGCTCAAAAGTAATATAATAAACGGAGTAAACAATGTGAGTAGTAGGGCCAATATCGGTAATCTGCTCTGTAAGTGGAGTTTACTTTTCATGCTTCTCGGGGCTTTCGGTTTTATTTCTTGGTCGGTTGCTGGGCCCATCAACACAGCAGCTGTCCAATCAGAGCCGTCATCAGAGCCGTCATTAGCAACCGAACAATCGCTACAGTCTAGAAACGAATCGAGAGCGCTTCGTTCAGAAATCCAACAAGTAATCGCCGAAGAGCTTGCCCAAGATGTTTTGAAGGTTAAAAACATCTTTGACCCACTATCTGCAATTAGTTGGTTGGAGCGTTTAGCCCGACAAACCTCACTTTTAAATTACGAAGTCTCATTTGTGTTAAATATTCCAGGAAAAGACACTCAACCGTTTTTATGGCGTCATGCCAAAATGGACGATGGCACACAAATAGAGCAACTTAGCCTATTAAATGGTCCCGGATTTGAGAACATTCGAGTCAATGATGTTGTGAGTGTGTTTCAACCAGGTTATCCACCCTACAGTATGTATGGAAACGCAATTGATGGGCCCATACCATATGCGTTGCTGCACGAACCTGAGCAACTTCAAATGAGCTACCAATTTTTACTCGTAGGTAGAAATAGAATATCTGGGCGCTCGGCGCAACAAATTCGTATCACCAGTATTGATAAAACAAGATATGGGTATCATTTATGGTTGGACGAAGAAACCGGCATGTTGCTCAAGTTAAATATGCATGGCTTAGATGGCAAGTTGTTACAGCAAATTCAAGTCACTCAGCTAAAAGTTGATGATAAAGTTGCTGACGTATTTAGCCAGTTACAGCGAGATAACTTACCTCGGGTAATCAATGTAGTGAGTCCACCGCAGCGAAAGCACGAGTGGTCTTTGACTTTTTTACCTGTGGGTATGAAACCCGTAAAGCAAGATATTCATCAATTAGCGATAACAGGACAGGTGGCTGAATATAGTTTGTTCAGCGATGGTCTGGTCAACGTTTCCGTTTATATTCAAGCAGCAACGGGTGTTTTTCAAAGTGACGTTAATTTAAGTAATGGCGCTAACACGGTGCATTCTCGCACTGATGGCAAAGTGCAAGTTACGGTGGTTGGAGATATACCTTTAATCACTGCGCAACTCATGGCAAAGTCGATCGAAGTCACAAATTAATAGTAAATTATGATTGAAGAAACCGGTACCGTTAAGAAAGTGAAAGGCAATGAAGTTTGGATTGAAACCCAGATTAAGACGACCTGTGGTACTTGCCATGTCAGCAAAAATTGTGGAACGAGCGTGGTTGCAAAAGCCTTTACGGCGAAACCAGAATTACTCAAACTAATAAGCCTTTATGACTTAAAGGAAGGGCAAACTGTTAAATTAGGGATACCAGAAGAGCAACTAATAGGTGCTTCGATATTGGTATATTTGTTGCCTATTTTAGTCTTAATTGTATCTGTATCGTGTTTGCAATTCCTGCTTCCAGAGCTAGATGAAGGCTGGCAAATTTTATTCGGTTTTACTGCCACTGCGATAAGCTTTTGGCAAATCTCGAAATTTGCGAAAAAACAGGATAAAGGACAGTTTTCGCCCGTTATTTTGGGCGCAGTAAACGATGCCACCGTTACCATGAAAAATGAAATTCCACTCAAAAAAATAATCTAATTTAGCGTATTTATCTATACTAATTAATCTCGCTGAGTACAGTGCATAACACTTTTTAATAAATTATTGTCAGCTTTTGAGCAAGTTAACCAGTCCAAGCGTAGTAATAATGTGGTTATCGTTCGCATTTGTGCCGATAAAACGGTAAAATCGCATCTTTATTTTTCGCTTATAAAACCAAGGTCAGTCCAAACAGCAAAAAAAGCGTCTTTGGACTAAATATATACCCAGGTAACTTCAGGACAAGTAGCTAAATTTATGCAACTAAAGAACATTCGCAACTTCAGCATTATTGCGCATATCGACCACGGCAAGTCGACGCTTGCTGATCGACTTATTCAAACTTGTGGTGGTTTAACAAATCGCGAAATGTCTGCTCAAGTGCTTGATTCGATGGATATCGAGCGTGAACGTGGAATAACTATTAAAGCGCAAAGCGTCACACTGTATTATCAAGCGAATGATGGTGAAAAGTATCAACTTAACTTTATTGATACGCCGGGACATGTCGATTTTACTTATGAAGTATCACGCTCACTAGCCGCGTGTGAAGGCGCTCTCTTAGTTGTTGATGCAGGCCAAGGCGTTGAAGCGCAGACGCTCGCAAATTGCTATACGGCGATGGATTTGAATATGGAAGTTGTGCCAATTATAAATAAAATAGATTTGCCACAAGCTGAGCCAGAGCGTGTTGCTGAAGAAATTGAAGATATTATTGGTATTGATGCAATCGATGCTGTTCGATGCTCAGCTAAAACCGGCGTAGGCATTGAAGAAGTATTAGAAGAGATAGTGAGACGCATTCCACCACCGGTCGGTGACGTTGAAGCGCCGCTACAGGCATTAATTATCGATTCTTGGTTTGATAATTATCAAGGCGTCGTTTCACTTGTGCGCATAGTGGAAGGCCAGCTAAATGCAAAAGATAAAATCCAAATCATGTCAAATGGTATTATACATCAGGTTGATAAGGTCGGTATTTTTACGCCAAAACAGACCGATACAGGTACTTTGCGAGCAGGCGAGGTAGGTTTCATTATCGCAGGTATAAAAGAAATCAATGGTGCTCCCGTTGGAGACACAATTACCTTAGCTAAAGCGCCTGCTACAAAAGCATTGCCAGGCTTTAAGAAAATCAAACCACAAGTATATGCCGGTTTATTTCCGGTAAGCTCCGATGATTATGAAGACTTTCGTGACGCACTATCAAAACTCAGTTTAAATGATGCATCTTTGTTTTATGAGCCAGAGAGTTCTGCCGCATTAGGCTTTGGTTTTAGAATTGGTTTCCTTGGTATGTTGCACATGGAAATCATTCAAGAACGTCTAGAGCGTGAATACAATTTAGATTTAATCACAACGGCACCAACGGTTGTTTATCAAGTCAAAACAAACAAAGGCGAAGTGCTACAAGTAGATAACCCATCGAAGTTACCGGCGGTCAACGATATCGACGAGATCCGGGAGCCGATCGTAGTTGCCAATATTCTGGTTCCACAGGAGTATTTAGGTAGCGTCATCAAACTTTGTGTAGACAAACGTGGCATGCAAACAGCAATGACATATCACGGTAAACAAGTCGCTGTTACCTACGATATGCCAATGGCAGAAGTGGTTCTCGATTTCTTTGATAGACTAAAATCAACCAGCAGGGGCTTTGCATCCCTGGATTATAACTTCAGTCGTTTTCAAGTCGCCGATATGGTGCGCTTAGATATACTTATTAACGGTGAGAGAGTTGACGCGCTAGCACTGATAACGCACAAAGCCAACTCACAAAAGCGTGGCCGTGATTTGGTTGATAAATTACAAGAGTTAATCCCAAGACAAATGTTTGATATCGCCATTCAGGCAACCATTGGTACACATATTGTTGCTCGTAGTACGGTTAAGCAATTACGTAAAAACGTGATTGCGAAGTGCTATGGTGGTGACATCAGCCGTAAGAAAAAGTTATTACAAAAACAAAAAGCTGGTAAAAAGCGTATGAAGCAAGTAGGAAATGTAGAGTTGCCGCAAGATGCGTTCTTAGCAATCTTGAAGGTGGACAACTAATGGCTAATTATTTTGCAATGTTTCTGGTCGCAATGACGGCTATTACCGGTTTTATCTGGGCAATTGATGCCTGGTTATTTGCACCTAAAAGAATAGCAATGGCACTAGAAGAACGAAAAGCTATTTTAGGTGATAACACGATTACTGAGTTAATAGGTGAGGATGCAGATCCTTACTTGCCTGCCTTAGTAGACAACGCAAAACAGTTTTTTCCCATTTTTGCGCTCGTCATGGTGTTCCGTTCTTTTTTATATGAACCTTTTCAAATTCCCTCTGGCTCGATGATGCCGACGTTGCTGGTGGGCGATTTTATTTTGGTTGAAAAGTTTAGTTATGGTATTAAAGATCCTATTTTTAGAACTACGTTGATCGAAACAGGTGAGCCAAAAAGGGGAGATGTTGCTGTATTTAAGTTTCCAAAGGACCCTAATATTGATTTCATAAAACGTATCATTGGTTTACCTGGTGACACGATAATCTATCGTAACAAGCAATTATATATCACTGAGGCCTGCGACAAACAGCAGCCTTGCCCAACAGAAAAAGCGGTTAAGCAAATTTTTTCAGGTAGAACGGATTACATTAGCCGCGGTGTCTATCTTGAAGAATATACGGAAGATCTAGGTAATAAACAGCATTCTCTATTGCGCAATCCAGGCGCAATTGATGCAACAGCGCGCTACGAGCCAGTGCAACCAGGAACTGCTATCAATGAGTGGATTGTTCCCGCGGAAAGCTATTTCGCGATGGGAGACAATCGTGATAATAGTGAAGATGGCCGCTATTGGGGTTTTGTTCCAGAGGCCAACTTAGTTGGTGAGGCCGTGCTCATTTGGGTTAGTTTTGAGTTCGATCGAGTGCCAGAGGACTTGTTACCTACATGGGTGCCCTCAGGTATTCGTTTTGAACGCAGTGGTAGTATTAATTAGCTGGCGCTTATCGCCAATAATGGCTTAGCTGTCTAAATGTTAGTTAACATCAAAGGTGTCTATATCTTTTGCGTTTCAGGTAAGTCGTTATTACCGCAAGAGTCGCAAATTAAATAGGCATCGCAAAGAGCTATAATGAATCCATATATAAGATTAGACAAAGTACTTGGCTATACATTTGAAGATGAGGCTTTGCTTGAACAAGCATTTACGCACCGTAGCGCGGCTAAAATTCACAACGAAAGACTTGAGTTTTTGGGCGATGCAGTTCTAGGTATGGTGGTTGCTGACCTTTTATACCAGCAATTTCCGGAGCAACCCGAAGGCAAGTTAACGAGAATGCGTTCATCACTTGTAAAGGGCGATACCTTAGCACTTATTGCCAAAGAACATGATTTCGGTGCTTTACTGAAATTAGGTTCTGGCGAAATGAAAAGTGGAGGGCATCGGCGCAGTTCAACCCTTGCTGATGCTGTTGAAGCGGTGATAGGCGCAATATTTTTAGAAGCGGGTATAGATGCTGCAAAAGACACTATAATTAAATTATTTGCTAGCCGCATTGAGAAGCTCGACCCGCATAGACAAATAAAAGACAATAAAACACAGTTGCAAGAATTTTTGCAGTCCAGACAATTGCCCCTGCCAAACTACGAAGTCGTGTCGATTAGTGGTAAGGACCATGCGCAAACTTTTGAAGTTGATTGCACCGTAGAGCCATTGAATACAAGCCAGATTGGTAAAGGTAAAAGTCGTCGACAAGCCGAGCAAAACGCGGCTAAACAAACATTAGAGAAGTTATTAAATGAGTAATAAACATTGTGGGATGGTTGCCATTGTTGGTCGCCCGAATGTTGGTAAATCGACTATTCTAAATCAAATTTTAGGACAAAAGGTCAGTATTACCTCGCGCAAGCCGCAAACAACGCGACATCGCATCATGGGTATAGATACCTTGGACGATCGCCAAGCAATATACGTTGATACCCCCGGCTTACATGGTGACGAGAAGCGTGCTATTAACCGTTTGATGAACCGCGCTGCGGCAAGTTCATTGGGTGAAGTGTTTTTAGTGTTGTTTATTATAGAGGGAACACGGTGGACTGAGGATGATGATCTGGTTTTATCTAAAATAAAGCAGGCAAATATACCTTGTTGGTTAGTGGTTAATAAAACTGACAAAGTCACTGACAAAGCACTTTTAATGGATACATTAAAAACCCTTAATGAAAAACATGACTTTGAAAATGTCATTCCAGTCAGTGCTAAACAAAATAAACAAATCGACCATTTGCGTCAACTCGTAATGAAGGCGTTACCACCGAGTGAATTTTATTTCCCTGAAGATTACATTACTGACCGTTCAAGTCGATTTATGGCGGCTGAAATAATCAGAGAAAAATTGATGCGTTTTACCGGCGACGAATTACCCTATGCAACAACGGTTGAAATAGAACAGTTTAAGCTAACGCCAAGAGGGATTTATCATATTAATGGCTTGATATTGGTGGATCGCGAAACACAAAAGCGCATGATTATTGGTAAATCAGGTAGTCATCTTAAAACAATGGGCGCCGAGGCGCGAAAGGATATGGAAGCATTATTCGATAATAAAGTATTCCTCGAGTTGTGGGTTAAGGTCAAAGCTGGTTGGGCGGATGATGAACGTGCATTGCGATCCCTTGGTTACGATAACGACTATAAAGGGTAAAGCACCTTACATAATTACTTTTAGTACTATTGTGGAAAAAAATATGCAAGACCTTAGTGGTTTTAGAAAAGAATATACAGCGGGTCATTTAACATCAGAGGCGCTTACAGAGCATCCTGTCGATTTATTTAAAATATGGTTAGATGATGCAATTAACGCAAAACTGCCCGATCCAAATGCCATGACAGTAGCTACTGTGGATGCAACAGGGCAACCCAGCCAACGTATTGTGTTGCTTAAAGACTTGAGTAACGAAGGCTTTGTGTTTTATACCAATTTGGGTAGCCGAAAAGCCAAAGATTTAGCCCATAATTCAAAAATTTCGTTGCATTTTCCATGGTACTTTTTAGAGCGCCAAGTCAGAGTTAATGGTGTGGCTAAAGCCCTCACACGGACCGAAGTTGCGAAATATTTTTTCTCTCGTCCCAAAGATAGTCAGCTAGGTGCTTGGGCATCACAACAAAGCCAGCCAATTTCGACGCGTGAATTATTAGTGACTCAGTTTGCTCAAATGAAAGAAAAGTTTGCCAATGGTCAAGTGCCGTTACCCGACTTTTGGGGCGGTTTTCGTGTTGAGCCCCAGCAAATCGAATTTTGGCAAGGAGGCGAATATCGTTTACATGACCGCTTCGAATATAGTAAACAAGATGATGGCAGTTGGACAACACAACGATTAATGCCGTAAGTTATGATTGATAGTCACTGTCATATAGACCTTGAAGTATTCGATAGCGACCGTGACAATGTATTAAAACATGCCTTTGATGAGGGTATAGAGCGCCTGTTAGTGCTTGGCTTAAGTAATCGGCAATTTGTTAGATTACTAGACTTAAAGCGGCGATATGCACAAATAGATATTGCGTTAGGTTTACACCCTTATTTTCTTAAATTACAGGATACAGCACAGACTCAACTTATGCTCGATGAGTTGTCACACTTGGCTAACTTGTATCAAGACCATTATATCGCTTTTGGTGAAATGGGCTTGGATGGCAGTTTACCCCTGAATATAGCGTATCAAAAGAAAATATTGTGCGCTCAACTTAGTCTTGCTGCGGAGTATAAAAAGCCCATTATTCTGCATCACAGAAAATCCCACAATCACCTTATTCGTCTTTTGAAAGAACAAAAATACCACGGCGGAGGCATACTTCACGCATTTTCAGGTAGTTATCATGAAGCGATGACGTACATTGATATGGGTTTTTTATTAGGAGTGGGTGGCACTATCACCTATTTGCGTGCTAATAAAACCAGATGCAGTATTGCAAAGCTTCCGTTAGACAAACTTGTTATCGAGACAGACTCACCTGATATGCCGCTCAGTGGTTTCCAGGGGCAACGCAATCAACCAAGTCAACTTGGGTTGGTTGTTAATGCCTTGGCTGAACTCAAAAATATATCTTCACAAGAAATTAAACAACAAACAACCATGAATTATTTAACGCTCTTTGGTTTATCATTGAATTGATAGTTAGCTCGTACTTTATAAAATAGGCGCGTTAATATCATTGCGCAAATAGCGGTTAAGAGCATAATTAGACCAGTTTGAATTAGTTGTTTGCGATTAAATGCCTTGTGATGTTTAATAATAGCTTGGCGATCCAGTAACAGTTTTACGTAACCGATAGTTTTGCCGTCATAAATGATGTCTTCAACGAAGATAAGCGGTGGTTGGTCCAACACTCTAAATTGCTCTATGATCGAATAGTTTTCATCAAAACTTTTAATTGTCTTACCGGTCTGGTCATATAAAGAGGTGCCTTTGACTAAACTATCAGTCTCAATCGTACTGACATAGTTTTCGATACTGTCTTGGTCATCCTTTTGCAACGGTCCGGCTAACATTCGCGAGGCTTGAGCGGCCAAGCTCCTGCCCAGTTGTTCTGACTCTAAGCTATACCATTCATTCGCATTTTTGTTGTGCATAAACCATAAATTAACACCGATAACCACAATACACACAGCCAGTATAAAATTTGATATGCGTTTTAACATGGAAAAGTTAGGTGTGCTTTGCTTAAACAAGATTTTCTCAATGGTAATGATAACGCGACAACAATAGGATAAATAACCCTTTTTGCCAAGACTTTGTTTTATTGCTGATAGCCTTTAGGTATCATCAGGTTTATAAAGGAAACACGTATTCTTAGGATCTATTTTGTACCTTATACCCACACAAACTACCACACAACTGAGTACGACCTCATTTGCTAACTATCTAACACAAAAAAATACGTTGTGGTTAGTGTATGGCGCTCAAAACCAAGCGCATGCAAATAAGCCGCATTCAAACGACGCAGTTGATAACCCTGCAATACAAGCATTGATGGCTAAATGGTATAGCCAGAATCATATGAATGGCTGTGATCAAACATTAGATATTAAAAGTAACGATGCTTTGCATACTTTTATTGTCGCCGCTACGGGCCTTCATTTTCTAATGCTTGAGGAAATTGTTGCTGCGCTACCCATTCAATCAAACTCAGTCAAAATTACTGCAAATGCCTATCATGCTGCATTTGATAAAATGGTGGTGAATATAGATTGCCACATCGATGAGTCTGGGATAACAACAAAAGAACTCAACCGGAAACTTAAACGGCTAAGTGAAGCTCTTTTCATTGATGTCTTTTTGAAACCTAATATCTCTTTCGAGCAAAAGGGACTCGCCGTGTTTGACATGGACAGCACCTTAATAGAAATGGAATGCATCGACGAAATTGCTAAATTAGCCGGTGTGGGTGATGCCGTTACTAAAGTAACTGAACAAGCAATGCTGGGTGAAATTGCGTTTACACAAAGCTTACATCAACGTGTAGCGTGCTTAAATGGGGTAGAGTTGGATGCTTTGCTAAACATACGCAAGCGCCTGCCGTTCATGCCTGGTTTTGTTATCTTGATGAATGAGTTAAAACGCAACGAATGGAAAATTGCAATAGCATCTGGGGGATTTACTTATTTTGCCGATCACATAAAGGTCCTATTCGAGCTAGACTACGCGTTTAGCAACACTCTAGAAGTTAACGATAATAAGCTCACAGGCAAAGTGTTAGGTAGAGTTGTTGACGCCCAAGCCAAAGCCAATATTTTGCAACAATTGGCAAAAGAAAATGATATTCCCATCACAAACACAATCGCCGTTGGCGATGGCGCGAACGACTTAGTAATGATGTCGGTGGCAGGCACAGGCATCGCATTTAAGGCGAAACCCAAAGTACAAGAGCAGGCAGCTAACTCAATTCGCTTTAGTGGTTTGGAAGCGGTATTGTATTTGTTGGGTTAACATAGGCCTGAGTTCCCCAAAGTGGCACCGTTGATAGACTGTGCTTGAAGCTGCCAGAAGTTTCCTTGGTGGAATAGGACACGTACATTAAAGTTTGAGAGTCTGCGTCAAATACACGACGTATTTTCATGCTTTTGAAAAAGATACTTTTCGATTTTCTAAACACAATTTCACCAGACTTTGATTTGTCAACTTGCGCAATCATAGCAGCGGTAATTTCACCTGTCTGTCTGCACGCAATTGAGCTATCTGAAGGATCGGCTAAGCTTAAATCGGCTTCAATGCTGGCAACATGACAAGTCACGCCCGTCACTAAAGGGTCAACAAGGGTATTGAGTTTAATATCTTGAGTGGTAAATACACCCAGTGAAATATCGCCCACCTCTGTCTTGTCACACCCAACTAGTGCAGTAGTAAATACCAGTGCAATTACGTGTAATGTGTATTTATTCATGCGTTACCTTAGGGCTTTCTTGATTTATCTCGTGGCTGTATACGTGCTGTTACATCAAATAATAAAACAGATATATCTCTGTTATGAGATGAACTTACTAAAACAATGGCGTAACGTCTATTATATATAGCAACAATAAACGGTTTTAAGACTAATACGTAATAATTGTATTAAAAACAATAAACTAAAGTATATTTTTATTTTAAATTAAAGTCTAAATTTCCATGTGCTTCGTTACTATTTCGCATATTAACTGATATAAAACAATCATTTAAATTATTTCAATAAAGTAATTTTACTTTATTAGTAAGATAGTGGGCAAATAGGACCAATTCAATCCAAAACGCAGTGCTTTATTTGCAAAATACACGCTTAATCATTGTTGAATATAAAAAAATGTTTAAAAAGTGCACATTTCGATTGCCGCAACAATCGATACCAAATAGTGAAGCACGGTCAATGAATATACATTGCTTTTAAAAACCACTCTACTTATCCAGTTTATAACGATAAATTGCTTCTTGTGTAATATCAGTCAAATAAACTTGACCTGCAATATCCCACATTTGTTCTTCTAATTGTTTCGCTTTGTGAATAGCGTAGCGAGTAATATACGACATCTCTTGCTCTAAAAAAGAAGTGTCAGGACGATTTGAGCGACTAACATGAACGCTGAATGCATAAAACTCACCTCTGGCCATCGCGGTCTTAATGAATTGTAATTTTGAACGGTGAGTGGCTAATTCGTTTTCCCACTGCGCAACAATCGCGGTTTCATAGTCGATATCTTTGGGGTCAAATGCGACATATATTTCTGCCTGAATAGGACGTAGGTCTAGTCGCAAAGCGCGCAACGCGTCTCGTATGAACGCATTACCCTTGTGTTTATCTTGAAATAACCAAGCGCTATTCATTTTTGTTGCCGGCATATCGTGTTGCAGTAAGTTTAACCACGACGCCCCCATTGGTTGCATTGTTGTGGCAGTAGGAAAATAACCACCATTGTGTTTTTGCATATAAATGCATAATTGCGGCGTGTTTTTAGCTTGCATGCAACGCAATGCGTGGCCCATACCTGGCACCGATTCTTCGTTTGTAATAGTTTTAAGTTTATCTTTATTATTATCTATTAATTGGGTAAAAAACTTCTCTGCGACGCTAAGCTCCTCCTCTGTTATCGCTTCCAAATGAAGAACCAGCTTGTCGTAATTGATATGCTTGACTCTGTACTTTAAGTCTTCCAATATAAATTGTGTGGTCTTTTTTTGTAAAATAGGGAATGAAATACTCACTTTTGAATTAATACGCTGTTCAAAAGGTGAATCGAGTTCTAACTTCAGCCCGCTAATCGAGCAATCTTCGCTGACGCCCGTAAGATCGACATCGTAGTTTTCTAGTCTGATCGATGTGCGCAACTTATACCGCGTTTCTTTGCGCAATTCTTGTTGCTTGTAACGAAATGAAAGCACTGTGACGGGAGGTCTATTTCGAGGATGTCCAAAAGTAGCCAAGTGCTTAATTTTATCTCTATTTAAGGTGTTCTTCTGATAGCACTGTTGCGCAACTAAATGAGTCACATCTGTCACGCTTATCATGTGCTTTATGTTTTTTAGTTTTGATTCAAGCCTGGGTGTTAATGGGCGATTTAATCTATCAATTTTACGATTGATACCTGTAGGCATGGCACTGGGAACGTAAGCCGACTGCGGATCAATATCGCTGCAAACAATTTTATACACTCGCCAACTGACTTTGCGTGAGGCATAACTCAAAAACACCGCTTTTAGTTCAGGCTCATGTTCTAATTCTGCGCTGGTTGCTGAATAAAAGTAAACTTTACCGTCTTTAATATGAGTAAAGGCATATGCCCACAGGCAGTCATCGGAGTTAGCGCTGTTGAGCATCCTAAGGAGTCTTGGTGGGTTCAGCAAAAAGCCAATATTTTGCTCATCGTTTTCATCTAACCAATAATCCATGATCTCTTTATTTGTCCCATTCACGCAGGCAAACTTGGCCGTGGGCATTTGTGGGTCTTGAGTATCTAAGAATACTGACAATGACGGTGTCGTGCTTGCGAATGCTTGTTCATGAATTTTGTCATCTAAAGCAGCCACCGCGTTGTCAAGATTCACTTTGTATTTGCGTTTATTAGATTTGATCAGATTTTTTACGTAATTATTAAAAATTTGAGGTCCTGATCTTGAATCGCGATAAACATGAACTCTTGCTTGCTCTGCCTCTCCTGAAATGCCCAACACTCGGTACTCAATGGTTTCTTTTGTTAAACCTGAATCAGATTGAAAACCACGAAAGACGATACTCGCAGGCGCCAACGCCTTTATCATGCCGAGCTCAGATGGATTTTTCAGCTTAAGCTTTAGACCATTAGGACTGATGTCGACAGTTGCTGCAAATAGGCTGTTATTATTATCCAAAAATATTTCTATAAGGACCACATAATTCATGCGCTCTTCGCGGCGGTGTGAAAAATTTAATAATTGTTGATTAGTAACAATATACTTTTCAGAATTTGACTTGCGGCTGTCTATTTTTTGTTGTTCGGTTGATGTCATTATGCCTGTATTGGCCTTAAACTCACGCTCTGCCAAATCTAATACCGACTCATAGACTCCAAAGGTATAACTAGCATATTGCTCAACTAATTGTGCAAATAATTGAGCCGCAGGTTGGTGTAAGTAATGCTTAATTCCTTGAAAGGAGACTAGTTCGCAAGGTGAACTGACACGGGTTCTTAGATCAATTGAACGAATGCATGGTTTTGACAGCCGTTTCATCTCCATTTTTAGTAAGAAACGATTTTCGTTGCTGAAATCTTTAGTTGCTTCATTTAACAGGCGCGAAAATTCCGGCTTCTCTACAAATGGAGCTAGTTTATTGATAAGATATAAGTGTTGGGACAGTTCGTTTGTCATGCAGTCCTATTCTGTAGGCCGTCGTTTTTGCTAGTAAGATAGACTATTGTCTCTTCTGCACCTTTTAATAACGCCTACCAATCCATTTATCGGCAAAAAACTTCATTTCTAAACGGATTTTTGCCACAAATTTAGTTATTCTTTAACGATAACACGAAATGTCAAAAAAACCCTATATTGAGAACTCAAATTAATCATGGCTAAGAGAAAAACGGCTTTTGTTTGTAACGACTGCGGCTCAGACCATCCGCGCTGGCAAGGGCAATGTAATGAGTGTCGTGAATGGAACACGCTCACTGAAATTGTGATTGAAAATTCACCAACAAAAAGTGTCCCTGCAGGTCGCAATGGTTTTTCTGGGATAACTGCGGCGAAAGTTGAAGTCTTAAATGAAATCGATTTAGCTGCGTTACCCCGTTTTTCGTCTGGTTTTAAGGAACTTGACCGTGTGCTTGGTGGCGGTATTGTGCCTGGCTCAGCGATATTAATTGGTGGTTCCCCCGGTGCCGGTAAAAGTACGCTATTACTGCAAGTTATGTGTTTGTTAGCGAAGACGAAGTCCACTTTGTATGTGACAGGTGAAGAATCACTTCAGCAGGTCGCAATGCGTGCTAAGCGATTGCAACTACCCGACGATAAGCTCAAATTATTGGCTGAAACAAACATCGACACTATTTGTCAATTGGCGCTTCAGCACAAGCCAACGATTATGGTTATTGATTCAATACAAGTGATGCACATGAGTGATATTCAGTCCGCACCAGGCGGTGTCTCGCAAGTGAGAGAAAGTGCAGCTGCTTTAACGCGGTTTGCAAAACAGCATCATATAGCGATGTTTTTAGTGGGACACGTGACTAAGGATGGCAGCTTGGCTGGCCCTAAAGTGTTAGAACACTGTATTGACTGCTCAATAATGCTAGAAGGTGAAAGTGACAGCCGTTTTCGTACTCTGCGAGGCACTAAAAATAGGTTTGGTGCGGTTAATGAGTTAGGTGTGTTTGGAATGACAGAAAAGGGCATGAAAGAGGTGTCCAATCCCTCCGCTATTTTCTTAAATCGCGAAGATGAAGCTTCTCCTGGCAGTATCGTGATGACGATTTGGGAAGGAACCCGTCCGCTGCTTGTTGAGATACAAGCGCTGGTGGACTATTCACAGATGTCTAACCCAAGGCGGGTTGCGGTGGGTGTCGATCAAAATCGGCTGGCCATGTTGCTGGCAGTTATGCATCGCCATGGTAACGTGCAAATGAACGATCAAGATGTATTTGTTAACGTAGTGGGAGGAGTTAAGATTACGGAAACAGGCGCCGACCTCGCGGTTTTGTTAGCAATGGTTTCTAGCTTTCGTAATTATACTTTATCAAAAGAGCTAATTGCGTTTGGTGAAGTCGGTTTGTCAGGTGAAATTAGGCCTGTACCCAATGGTCTTGACCGCATAACAGAAGCTGCTAAACACGGTTTTAAACGAGCAATAGTACCCAAAGCAAATATGCCTAAACATAAAATAGTGGGTATTGAAGTGGTGCCCGTCAGTCGACTTGCCGAAGCATTAGAAGCTATTTAAGCGCACTGGAAGTTATTAATGACCCATTCAATTAAGACACCTGTTGTATTTTTCCCCGGAACGTTGTGTGACGAACGCATTTTTATGCCGCTATGGCTGGCACTCAATGCAAACGGTAACTCAATGGAGAATAAGGCATTCGTACCACTGCAATGGGCTGATGATTTAGAGCAAATGCTGGCGTTGAGTGAAGACCGACTGGCTTATTTTCCGTCCAAAGTACACTTGGTCGGTTTTTCAATGGGGGGGTATATTGCGGCGCTTGTTGCGTTGGCTAGCCCAGAAAAAGTAGCCTCGTTAACACTGCTGTCCAGCACAGGAACCGCGTTAGCAAGTCAAGATTTAGCGCAACGTAAGCTGTTGTTAGGCGCAATTAAAAACAAACAATATAAAGGCATGACGCAGTCATATATTGAATTTATGTTACACACTAAAAATCATGAAAATGGCGTTATTGCTGAGCTTATAAAAGAAATGGCCGATGATTTAGGACCAGCTGTACTTGCGGCACAAACCAATGCCACAGCCAACAGACAGGACCTGATTAAAAAATTAAGTAAACAAACCTTTGCCACTTATTTTGTGGTCGGTGAGCAAGATAATATCGCTACTGTAACCCAAATTAATGATATTGCTGCAGGTGCAGCTTCACTGCACAAAGAGGTGATTGTTGGTGCTGGCCATATGCTCCCCCTAGAGCAAACGGATGCGTTGGCAAATTACCTTCATTCTACGTTACCGTAAATTAGCGGTTAGCAGCACAAAAAAAAGAGCTGGTACATAATAAAGTGGCTCCATGACGATGCACACTTTACCAAAACACAGCTCTTTTTTAGTATTTTTTTTGTAATATCAGGTGTTGCTAGAATGCCCTTAAGACTGAGCGAGTTAACTGATTTTCTTGTATTTCAAACGATGTGGCTCAACAACGTCATGACCGTAAGTTTCTTTTATCCATGTCTCGTACTCATTATAGTTACCTTCGTAGAAGTTAATCTTACCTTCATCTCGATAATCCATAATATGCGTAGCCACTCGGTCCAAAAACCATCTGTCATGCGAAATAACCATCACGCAACCAGGGAATTCTAATATTGCATTCTCCAATGCGCGCAAAGTTTCAACATCAAGATCGTTGGTTGGTTCATCCAACAGCAATGTATTACCGCCTGCCTTTAAAAGCTTAGCTAAATGAACTCGGTTGCGCTCACCACCCGACAAGTCTTTTACAAATTTTTGCTGATCGGATCCTTTAAAGTTAAAACGACTGCAATATGCGCGACTATTAAGCTCAAAGTTACCAATACGAACAATATCCTGACCATCGGACAGTTCTTGATAAACCGTTTTGTCGCCATCCATGTGATCTCTAAATTGGTCAACACTGGCTAGTTGAACCGTTTCGCCTATGTCTATTTTACCCGAATCAGGCTGTTCTTGACCTGTCAGCATTCTAAACAAGGTTGATTTACCCGCACCGTTAGGTCCGACAATACCAACAATCGCCCCTTTGGGTATTTTGAAACTAAGATCATCAATTAACAGACGATCGCCATATGACTTTCTCAGATTAGTTACTTCAATTACTTTGTCACCTAAACGCTCACCCGGTGGAATAAATAATTCATTTGTTTCATTACGTTTTTGGTAATCCCCAGAGTTAAGCTCCTCAAAGCGCGACATTCTTGATTTACTCTTGGCTTGACGACCTTTTGGATTGCTTCGTACCCACTCAAGCTCTTGCTTAATAGATCGCTGACGCGCACTCTCAGTGCGTTCTTCTTGGGCCAAACGCGCGTCTTTTTGTTCTAACCAACTAGAGTAGTTGCCTTCCCATGGAATACCTTGACCACGGTCAAGCTCGAGTATCCAACCAGCAACATTATCAAGGAAATATCTATCGTGGGTAATGGCGACAACAGTGCCCTCATAGTCATGTAAGAAACGTTCTAGCCATGCCACTGATTCTGCATCTAAATGGTTGGTAGGCTCGTCGAGTAGCAGCATTTCTGGTTTTTCCAACAATAATCGGCACAGAGCAACGCGGCGCCTTTCACCACCTGAAAGCGTGCTGACATCAGCATCCCAAGGTGGTAAACGTAATGCATTTGCGGCCCGTTCTAATGCATTTTCTAAATTGTGGCCATCTTTGGTTTGAATAATGGCTTCCATTTCACCTTGTTCTTGCGCTAGCGCATCGAAGTCTGCATCGGGTTCAGCGTAAGCTGCATATATCTCGTCAAGTCGCGAAAGGGCATGAGCAACATCAGCTACAGCTTCTTCAACATTGCCTCTAACATCTTTGCTTTCATCCAGTTGAGGCTCTTGTGGCAAGTAGCCAATTTTCAGACCCGTTTGCGGAATAGCTTCACCTTCAATATCAGTATCAATTCCTGCCATGATACGCAGCAAAGTTGACTTACCTGACCCATTCAGACCTAAAACACCAATTTTGGCACCAGGAAAGAAGCTGAGGGAAATATTTTTCAGGATTTGACGATTAGGTGGGACAATTTTTCCCACTCTATTCATGCTGTACACATATTGAGCCATAGTTCTTTCTTTTAACCTTAATGTTGATATGTTGTATTAATTCAGAACATAAATACGTTTCAACGCGTATCTATGTCGGACAGAGTCTGTTTAACTGAATTTGTATGTGTGAATTGTAAGGACTTTGGCAATTAAGTACTAGCTAATATCTGTGATATCATTAATAAAACATAATAACGTGTTCATAACACAAGCTTTTTAACACAAGCTTTTTAACATAAGCGTTTAACATAAGCGTTTAACATAAGCGTTTAACATAAGCGTTTAACACAAGCGTTTAACATAAGGAGTCGTATGCCAGCGTCTTACTCTTTGCAAGAACTCGCGCAACTTATCGGTGGCGAGTTACAGGGCGATCCGAACGCCATTATCACCAGCATGGGCACTTTAGAAGGTGCTAAAAGTGGACAGATGTCATTCTTAACTAATGCAAAATATAAGAATGCAATGGCAATTACAAAAGCAACGGCGGTTATACTGAAGGAGGCGGATGTCGAATTTTGTGCAACCAATAAAATTATTCATACGGACCCCTATGTCGCCTTTGCGAAAGCGGCTCAATTGTTAGATTCATCACCAATACCTGACAAGCTTATTTCTGAGTTGGCACGTATTCACCCAAGTGCCAATATTGGAGATAACGCGAGTATTGCACCAGGTGTTGTAATTGAAAAAAACGTAAAAATTGGAAAAAATGCTACAATAGGGGCTAACACGGTGGTTGGCGAAGGCGCGAAAATAGGAGACGACGTAAATTTACGTGCAAATGTGACGCTTTATCATCGCGTCATTTTAGGCCATAGAGTCTCAATTCACAGCGGCACGGTTATTGGCTCTGATGGGTTTGGTTATGCTAACGACAATGGTGTATGGGTAAAGATCCCGCAAACGGGTACCGTTGTGATAGGTGACGATTGTGAAATCGGAGCTAACACTTGTATTGATCGGGGTGCGCTGGATAACACGATTATTGGCAACGATGTAATTATTGATAATTTGGTGCAAATTGCACACAACGTAACAGTCGGTGATCACTCGTGTATATGCGGCGGGACTGGCATTGCAGGCAGTTCTAACATAGGTAAATATGTTGTAATTGCAGGAACCTGCGTGGTGAATGGGCATATTGATATTTGCGACAAGGTGCAAATAACTGGTTTTAGTATGGTAACTAAATCAATCAATCAGTCAGGTGTTTACTCATCAGGCATGCCTGTGCAACCCAATAGAGAATGGCAAAAAAATACCGTTAGGTTGCGTCAAATAGACAAATTGATTGACCGAGTTAAAACATTAGAAGGTCTGCATAAGTAATCTTTACAATTGCTTATATTTAATTCCAATAAAGCGCTATACAAGCGCCTCAAAATGCTTAAAATATCACACTCAAATTTAGGTGAAGACGTATGTTCTACGATCCTCTTATCAGCATCGACAGCGGCAATATAACGAAAGCCTTATTTGTATTGCTATTGAAGAATTGAGACGAACTGAAATGTGCACGCAAAACAAGCTCAGCAGGAGATCCACATGTTATCAAAAAAGATGAATATTGCAGAATTCGATCCAGAATTGGCAGCTGCGATAAATCAAGAAAACCAGCGTCAAGAACATCATATCGAGCTTATTGCGTCTGAAAATTATTGCAGCCCGAGAGTGATGGAAGCTCAGGGTTCACAACTGACTAATAAATACGCTGAAGGCTACCCTGGTAAGCGTTACTACGGCGGTTGTGAGTTTGTTGATATTGCAGAAGAATTGGCTATAGAAAGAGCAAAGCAGTTGTTTGATTGTGATTATGCAAACGTTCAGCCGCACTCTGGTTCACAGGCGAACACGGCCGTCTTCATGGCATTAATTAATGGCAACGATACGGTATTGGGAATGAGCTTGGCTGATGGTGGTCACCTCACACATGGTTCTCATGTTAACTTCTCGGGTAAAATTTATAATGCGGTTCAGTATGGCTTGCACCCAGAAACCGGCATTATTGATTACGATCAAGTTGAAGCACTTGCAGTAGAGCACAAGCCTAAATTAATTATTGGTGGTTTTTCTGCTTATTCAGGTATCGTTGATTGGGCTCGTTTCCGAGAAATTGCAGACAAAGTAGGTGCTTACTTACTAGTGGATATGGCTCACGTTGCCGGTTTAGTTGCGGCGGGTGTTTATCCTAGCCCATTACCACATGCGCACGTTGTTACCACGACCACACATAAAACATTAGCAGGGCCACGCGGTGGTTTGATTTTGTCCGCTTGTGGCGATGAAGCTTTATATAAAAAATTCAATAGTTCGGTATTTCCAGGCAATCAAGGCGGACCTCTGTGTCACGTTATTGCAGCTAAAGCAGTTGCATTTAAAGAAGCGCTTGAACCTGAATTTAAAACTTATCAGCAACAAGTGCTTAAAAACGCTAAAGCGATGGTCGCGGTTATGCAAGAACGCGGTTATAAGATTGTGTCGAACGGCACCGATAACCACTTATTTTTGTTAGATTTAATTGACAAAGACATTACAGGTAAGGCCGCTGATGCTGCTTTAGGTAGCGCAAATATTACGGTAAATAAAAACTCTGTACCTAATGATCCAAGATCACCTTTTGTCACAAGTGGCTTGCGTATTGGCTCTCCTGCGATAACGAGACGCGGATTCAAGGAAGCACAAGCAAGCCAAGTTGCTACTTGGATGTGCGATGTACTAGATAATATTGAAGATCAAAATGTTATACAAAGAGTGAAAGGTGAAGTCGTTGAATTGTGTGAACGCTTCCCTGTTTATGGTTAGTGAGTGTAAAGCTAGTTAACACATTTTTTAACAGAAGCTAGATTGCAGGCCATACATTGTGTATGGCCTTGCGTATTTTTGGAGCGTTTGCTCATGTTTTGCCCATTTTGTTCTGCACAGGAAACCAAAGTTATTGATTCGAGGCTTGTGGCCGACGGTGCACAGGTGCGCAGACGCCGTGAATGTCTCGACTGCCGCGAACGATATACCACTTTTGAGATTGCGGAACTCGTTATGCCTCGTGTTGTTAAACGCGACGATAGGCGGGAGCCGTTCAATGAAGACAAACTGCGGGCAGGGCTGCAAAGAGCACTCGAAAAACGACCGGTTAGTACTGAGAAAGTTGAAAACTGTATTGTACGTATCAAGTCATCATTGCGCGCAACTGGTGAGCGAGAGATTAAAAGCGAGTTTCTGGGCAGCCTGATCATGGATGAACTTAAAGAGTTGGACAAAGTGGCATATGTTCGTTTTGCCTCGGTATATCGTTCATTTGAGGATATTAGAGAGTTTGGTGAAGAAATTGCCAAGCTAGGTGATTAATGCCCAAGTTCACTAAAATTGATGCACATTGGATGTCTATTGCGTTGAAACTGGCGCGCAACGGTCGATTTTCAACAATGCCTAATCCAAATGTGGGCTGCGTTATTGTTGATAAAAACGGTAACTTAATCGGGCAAGGTTATCACCAAAAAGCGGGCCAAGGTCATGCGGAAGTGAATGCACTACTAGACGCCGGCTTCATTCCTCACCAGCACAATGCAATGCGGCAACGTGACCCTCTTTTTCAACCTGTAACGAGTGGCGCAACCGCTTATGTCACTCTCGAACCGTGCAGCCACACCGGTAAAACGCCTCCTTGTGCAATAGCACTTATTGAAGCGCAAATAGCACGGGTGGTAATAGCCAGTGTGGACAGTAACCCTGAAGTAATGAATAAAGGTATAGCGCTTTTACAAGACGCGGGTATTCAAGTTGATACCGGGTTGATGGGAGCTGAAGCGCAAAAGTTAAATACCGCATTTAACTTCCGCATGACCTATAACAAACCCTGGGTGATCGTCAAACTAGCGACCAGTATTGACGGTAAAACGGCCCTACAAGATGGCCAGAGCAAGTGGATCACAGGGCCAAAATCACGCGTAAATGTGCAGCTAGAAAGGGCCTGTAGTTGTGCTATTTTAAGCGGTGCTGATACTGTCATAGCGGATAATCCAAAATTGAACGTGCGTATTGATGAGTTGCCTGAATTTGCAAGTTCGCTTTTTCAACAGCGCGCTGCTCAGCCAGTCCGAGTCATTATTGATGGCCAAAATAGGCTGCATAATAATTATCAAATTTTTCAAGACGAACACAAAGTAATGGTGTTCAATGCGCAACATAACCCTCTGTTAACGGCGAACAACATCGAACAAATTCAAGTAGCATTGGTTGATCCAAAAGGAAATCAAACAACGCAACCTCGCCAGTATTTAGATTTACAGGCTATAATGCATGTTTTAGCTGAAAAGCAGATTAATCGTGTTTGGACTGAAACGGGTGCAGCGCTGTCAGGCGCACTTTTGAGCGTGAATCTAGTTAATGAATTGATTGTTTATCAAGCGCCGATGTTGCTTGGTAGCAACGCTAGAAGTGCTGTGAATATAGGTCAATTGACAAGTTTACGACAAGCTATAAAAACAGAATTCGAGGAAGTGACTCAAGTTGGAAGCGATCTAAAAATTCGCTTATTGATTAAAAGCTAACAACAATGAAACAGCATTAGGAGTGTCGGTGAATGTTTACTGGGATTATAGAAGCCAAAGGAACGATTAAATCTTTGGTCAATCATGGCGACGATATTCGCCTGACCGTAGAAACAGGCAAGCTTGATATGAGCGACGTTGCCTTAGGTGATAGCATCGCCACCAATGGCGTTTGCTTAACAGTTGTCGCTTTTGGCGCGAACTATTACAGCGTTGATGTTTCCTCTGAAACTATAAAACACACAGGGTTTGCTGATTATAGTAATGGCAGTGCAGTGAATCTTGAAAAAGCAATGCGTGCTGACACTAGATTTGGTGGTCACATTGTCAGTGGTCACGTTGATGGTGTGGGCAAAGTGCTTTCCGTTACTGATCACCAACGTTATGTTGAAATTTGGGTAAGAGCGCCTGACGAATTGGCTAAGTATATTGCACACAAAGGCTCAATTACGGTTGATGGGGTAAGTTTAACCGTTAATGAAGTAAAAGGGGCATCTTTTATGTTGTGGTTAATTCCTCATACTTTACAAGAAACAGTCATGGGCACCTATGCAATAGGAACCAAAGTCAATTTAGAAGTTGATGTTATCGCTCGATACCTCGAAAGGTTAATGCTAGGCGACAAAGCGGCACAAGAAGATCAAGACATCAGCATGTCATTTTTAGCTGAACACGGCTACTTGAAGTAGGTTCAATCGAGAGAAGTTCAATCGAGAGAAGTTCAATCGAGAGAAGTTCAATTGAGAGAAGTTCATTTGACACCAGTTCACTGGAAATAGTCTTATTTGAAATAGCCTTATATTTCGAACTAGAGCCAAAGAATGAGAGCGAAAGTAAACGAGTGTGCTTTCAGAATATTTAAAAATACGAAGAGAAATGTAATGGCGTTGAACACAACACAGGAAATTATCGAAGACATCAAATTAGGTAAAATGGTGATTTTGATGGATGACGAGGACAGAGAAAACGAAGGCGATCTTATTATGGCTGCTGAGCACGTTACGCCAGAAGCGATTAATTTTATGGTCACGCATGCGCGCGGATTAGTGTGTCTACCTATGACAGCCGAGCGCTGTCAGCTGTTGAAGTTAGCCTTGATGGTGGACAACAACAATGCTCAGTTTTCTACAAACTTCACCGTATCGATTGAAGCTGCTGAAGGTGTCACGACCGGTATTTCAGCAGCCGACAGAGCAAGAACGATTCTTGCTGCAGTTAGCCCAACGGCGATGGCAAAAGACATAGTACAACCGGGCCATATATTCCCGCTGATTGCTAAAAAAGGGGGGGTGCTCAATAGAGCTGGTCATACTGAAGCGGGTGTTGATTTAGCTAGAATAGCAGGGTGCGAACCTGCTTCTGTTATTGTTGAAATACTTAACGATAACGGCACCATGGCGAGACGACCCGAGCTGGAAGTATTTGCTAAAAAACATAATTTGAAGGTTGGCACTATTGCTGATCTTATCGAATACAGAAACCTAAACGAAACTACCATTGAACAAGTAGCTACCTGTCAGCTCCCTACCGCGTTCGGAGATTTTGAACTGATTACCTTCAAAGACGTGATTGATGATCAAATTCATTTCGCGCTGAAGAAAGGCGATATTGTTGAAGATAAGCCCACCCTGGTGCGAGTTCATTTGCATAATACCTTAAATGATTTACTCAGCTCCACCAGAGCGGTTAATCGTTCAATGCGTCTGTCCGAGTCAATGCAACGCATTAATAAAGAGGGTGGTGTGCTGGTTCTACTAGGTAAAAAAGAAGATATTATTTCACAAGTAAAACAGTTTCAAGCAGAAGACAGCGGCGAAGTTGCCGAAGGTAAAGCATGGCAGGGTTCGTCACGCACCGTTGGTATAGGTAGTCAAATACTAGCGAGCTTAGGCATTAAAAAAATGCGTTTGTTGAGTAAGCCAATCAAATATTCTGCGTTATCTGGATTCGGCCTTGAAGTGGTTGAATATATTTACGACCAAAAATAAACCCTTTTAAATATTATATTAGCGTGATTCATGGTATACTTCGCGCCGATTTTTTTGGAGAGCAAAAATGATAGAAATTGAAGGTAATATTCGAGCGACAGGCAAAAAATTCGCCATTGTCGTAGCACGCTTTAACGGTTTTGTAGTTGAAAGTTTGTTGGATGGTGCATTAGATACACTAGAACGCTATGGCGAGGTCAACACTGATGACGTGACGGTAGTTCGAGTGCCTGGTGCTTACGAATTACCTATTGTTGCTAAAAAGCTTGCCGAGAAAAATAAATATCATGCGATTATTGCACTAGGTGCTGTGATCCGTGGTGGCACCCCTCATTTTGATTTGGTGGCTGGTGAATGTAACTCAGGTTTGGCTAAAGTATCTTTAGAAACCGGTATTCCAGTTGCTTTTGGTGTTATTACCACTGACAGCATTGAACAGGCTATTGAGCGTTCAGGTACTAAAGCCGGTAATAAGGGCGCTGAGGCTGCCTTGTGCGCACTTGAAATGGTTAACGTTATCAGCGCTATAGAAGAGGCTAAATAAGTGAAACCTGCCGCGCGACGTAGAGCTAGAGAGCTAGCAGTTCAAGGTTTGTATGGTTGGCAAATGAGCGGTAATCCGATAGAGCAAATAGAGCTCAGTATTGCTACCACCAATAATATGCAAAAAGTGGACATGGAGTACTTCCAAGCTCTGTTGCGCGGAGTCGCACAAAGAACTGAAGAACTAGATAAGGCGATCAAGCCTTATTTGGGTCGCTTGCCCGAAGAGCTGGATCCAGTAGAAAAAGCCATTTTACGCTTAGCGACATTAGAGCTAGTTGAACGTTTTGATACTCCCTATAAGGTGGTTATCAATGAATCAATTGAGTTAGCTAAAACGTTTGGCGCAGAAGAAAGTCACAAATTTGTCAACGGCGTGTTAGACAAAGCCGTTAAAACACTTCGCAAAGACGAAAGAAGCTAATTCAGTGAAAGAGTTTGATTTAATTGGTAACTACTTTGCTAAAGGCGGTTATGTTCGTAAAGATGTACTGCTAGGCATTGGAGATGATGCGGCAGTGACTAAAGTGCCTGTCGGTCAATGCGTTGTTACAACCACAGATACGATCGTTGAAGGGGTTCATTTCCTTCCTGAATCCGCACCAGAATCCATTGCACACAGAGCAATTGCGGTAAACTTGAGTGATCTTGCGGCCATGGGAGCGCAGCCCGCTTGGATAAGCTTGTCACTTTCGCTACCAAGTATTAAGGAAAGTTGGATCAAAGCATTTTCAGAAAAGATTCACAGTCTTAGTCATTATTTCTCGTTCCAATTGATTGGTGGTGACACAGTTCAAGGCCCACTGAGTATTACTGTCACCGCGCAAGGCTTTATACCTGACGACAATCAGATAACACGCAGTGGCGCTGAGCCTGGCGACTGGTTGTTTGTTACCGGTTTTTTAGGTGATGCTGGTGTTGGCTTAGATCTACTTCAAAATAAAGTCAAAGTAAGCAACCCTGAGCACGCGTCGTACTTAAAAAACCGACATTGGTTTCCAACGCCTCGAGTACTAGCTGGAACCACGCTTAGACGAATTGCAACCTCCTGTATTGATATCTCTGATGGGCTGATACAAGATTTAAAACACGTCATTTCGCGCTCTGAAGTAGGCGCCATTGTGCACCTTGATAAATTACCTATTTCAGAAGCTATAACTAAAAATATCGAACACCGAATTGATGCCATTACTTATGCAGCTACTGCAGGTGATGACTACGAACTACTGTTTACTGTTCCAGAGGAGCAAAGAGTAAATATCGAAACGGCACTGGCAAGTTATGATATTCCGGTGACATGTATCGGACAAATTACGGGGGCAACAGGAAAAATTGATCTTCGCCTTAATGAAAAACCTTTTGAATTTGAATCAACAAAGCTCGGCTTCGAGCACTTCTCCTGATGGATAAAACCTTACGTCAACGAGTTAGCATGAAGAATCCTGTGCACTTTTTGGCATTGGGTTTCGGCTCTGGGTTAGTGCCAGTGATGCCTGGGACATTCGGCTCACTAGCGGCACTGCCTATTTTGTATGCGATGGGCTTTGTTAGCCTACAAATTTTTATAGTCATTACGGTTGTCAGTTTTTTAGTCGGTATCTATCTTTGCGGCAAAACCGCTGGTGACTTAAAAGTGCATGACCATGGATCCATTGTATGGGATGAAGTGGCAGGCATGATGGTGACTTTCATTGCTGTTCCAATCAATCCACTTTCATTACTACTTGGTTTTTTATTGTTTCGCTTTTTTGATATTCTAAAACCTTGGCCAATTAGGGTCTTTGATAGACGTGTACACGGCGGTTTTGGAATTATGATTGACGACATTGTAGCCGGTGCAATAGCGTGTGCTTGTTTGCATGGGATATTGTACTTTTTATCAAACGCGGTGTAAGCGCTTTAACTTTTCCAAATAAAATAACGTGATGCAAAAATGCGACAAGAGTATCGCATTTATGTAAGCTAACTATTCGCTGCAACAGCGGCCAAAATACCCTTAGTATCCAACCCTAATTCAGCATACATCTCTTGCTGCGTACCTTGCATAATAAACTCATCCGGCAAACCTAATTGCACCAAGTTAGGGGTCAATTTATATCTAAACAATGCTTCTGCAACACCACCGCCAGCGCCGCCTGCAATAGCACCATCTTCTAGCGTTATTAATAGCTCGTGCTGTTCAGCAGCCGCCACTAAAGCAGTTTCATCCAACGGTTTAGCAAAGCGCATATCAATCAACGTTGCGTCTAATTGCGCTGCTGCCTCAACTGCGTAAGGCATTAAGGTGCCAAAGTTTAAAATTGCAACTTTTTTACCCTTTCGTATGGTTTTTGCTTTACCAATGTCGAGTAATTGCATCTCGCCGGTGGCATCAATGCCCGTTCCTGATCCTCTTGGGTATCGCACCGCTGCTGGTTTATTTGCTTTGTGGCCGGTATACAACATGTTACGGCATTCAACTTCATCTGAGGGTGTCATGATGATCATGTTTGGAATGCAGCGCAGGAAGCTTATATCAAATGCACCTTGGTGGGTTGGGCCATCAGCACCCACCAGTCCTGCTCGATCGATAGCAAACAGAACGGGTAAATCCTGTATTGCAACATCATGAATTAACTGGTCATACGCACGTTGTAAAAAGGTAGAGTAAATAGCGACAATGACATTTTTACCTTCTCGTGCCATCCCTGCTGCAAGTGTTACTGCATGTTGCTCAGCAATCGCAACATCAAAATATTGTTTCGGGAAACGCTGAGAAAATTCAACCATACCTGAGCCTTCGCGCATTGCTGGCGTAACGGCCATTAAATTAGAATCAACTTTAGCCATGTCGCACAGCCATTTGCCAAATATGGCAGAGAAATTTGGAGAGCTGGGCGCAGCTTTAGGTAATTTATGTTCTAGGTGATTAAATTTAGGAACTGCATGCCATTTAATCGGGTCTTGCTCAGCTAACTCGTAGCCTTTTCCTTTTTTGGTAACAACATGCAAAATTTGTGGCCCCGACATTTTGCGCATATTGGTCAGTGTGTCGACAACAGCATGGACATCATGGCCATCGATAGGCCCAAAATAATTGAAACCTAATTCTTCAAAGATAGTACCCGGCACAACCATGCCTTTAATATGTTCTTCAGCTCTGCTCGCAAACTCTTTTATAGGCGGCAAAGTGCTTAATAATTTCTTGCCACCATCTCTAATGCTATTGAAAAAAGTGCCCGTTAATAGGCGCGCCAAATGACTATTTAATGCCCCTACGTTTTCCGAGATTGACATTTCGTTATCATTAAGCACAACCACGATGTCTTTACCTATATCGCCAGCATGGTTTAATGCTTCAAAAGCAAGACCTGCAGTCATCGCACCATCACCAATAACTGCGACGACTTTGCGTCCTTTATTCTCTTGTTCAGCTGCAATAGCCATACCTAATGCGGCACTGATTGAGGTTGAAGAATGCCCAACTGCAAAGGTATCGTATTCACTTTCAGGAGGCCAGGGGAAAGGATGTAAGCCGTCTTTTTGACGAATTGTAGTCATCCTGTCACGGCGCCCTGTTAATATTTTGTGTGGGTAAGCTTGATGGCCTACGTCCCAAACGACACGGTCAAAGGGCGTATTATAAACATAATGAAGGGCAACAGTTAATTCGACTGTACCCAAACCGGATGCAAAGTGGCCACTGCTTAAACTAACGCTATCAAGCAAGTAGCGACGCAATTCGTCTGCAATCTTGGTTAAAGAGTCTTTTGGTAATGAGCGTAACTCTTCTGGGATGTTTGCTTTCGCTAAAGTTGGATAGTCAGCTATGTTTAACGTCATTATATCTTTTATCTTCTGTCAGTGATGCTGCGTTATTACGCAATTATAGCATTGTTGATGAGTAACGAAGTTGCCTTTTTGTATTAGTAATTGCTTTACTTCGGTTTCACGACGTGCGGTTTTTGCCCGCAAACTAGATTGCTAATACTAATATTTTCGCAAAACTAAAAAGTCCGTAAACTTTTTTAATTCTTGTGTATTGTAAGGTAATGACGCAATAGCTTGCAGTGCCTCGTCATGTAGTTTTTGTAAATAGCGTTGCGAGCCTTCTAAACCAAGGTGGGATACGAATGTATTCTTATTTAATGCAGTATCTGAGCCCTGAGGCTTACCTAAGGTTTCGCTGTCCGATACGACGTCTAAAATATCGTCTCGTACCTGAAACGCGAGTCCAATACTGCCTGCATATTCATGTAATAATTGAATGTGTTCAGCGCATATGTCGGTTGCAAGTATCGCTCCTAATGAAACACAAGCGCTTAGTAACGCACCTGTTTTTAATTGATGGAGTTGAGTCAGTTGTGCCAGCGATATTTCGCTACCGGTGGTAATTAAATCAATACTTTGACCAGCGCACATGCCGTTCACCCCGGACGCTTTCGCAATTACCTTCGCCATGGCAATCCGCTTCACTGTATTTTGCTCTGATAATGGATGATTCAGAATGATTTCAAAGGCGAGAGTTTGCAGTGCATCACCGGCTAAAATTGCGGTCGCCTCACCGAACTCTATATGACTCGTTGGTTTGCCTCGGCGCAATGCATCATTGTCCATGGCAGGTAAATCGTCATGAATTAGCGAGTATGCATGAATACACTCAATAGACATACTAGCAACATCAAGATCGTCTTTATCAGCTCCCAACATATTACCAATAATCGATAGCAGCATAGGCCGAACACGCTTACCACCGCCCAAAACACTGTATTTCATTGCTCCGATGAGGTCATTGGCAACTTGAGTTTGTTGGTCAATGAAGAGGCTTAGCTTTTGGTCAATACGCGCTTGTAAGTCTTGTTGAATAGTCGATAAGGACCCAGTTACTAAAGGCATAATTGTTAAAGCTCGTCACTTTCGAAATCGGCAAGTGTTTCGTCACCGTTTGATTGCATTAGTATCTGTACTTTTTGTTCTGCGGCTTTTAGTTGCTGCTGGCTTTGTCTTGCCAATTGGATACCGCGCTCAAACTTCTTGAGTGATTGCTCGAGAGGAATATCACCTTTTTCCATTTCTACGACAATTTCTTCAAGCTCTTGCATAGCTGCTTCAAATGATGTTTTTTGATCTGTCATTGACTTCAATTTTGTTTGTAATCGCTTTATCTGAACCTTAACTGAGGGGCGAATCAAGGTCAATTTATTTGCCCAAATATGAGTAAAAACATTTCTTTGTCAGTAAAGCTTTTGGTATTTATGCCGTTAACTCTTTTGCAGGCTGTTATTAGTCCACAATACAAAGGTATTGAAGTCGATACTGCGAATTTAAGCGTTACAGGTACACTGCATAATCATCATGATAATAATATCCCAAAAAGCAGCTTTATTAGGAGTGACACGTGGATTTAGCAACCCTCATTGGCATGATTGGTGCCATAGGCTTTGTCTTAATGGCAATGGTCCTAGGCGGCGATTTAGGGATGTTTTTCAACGTACCTGCAATCTTTATTGTATTTGGCGGCTCTACCTTTGTTGTGCTCTCACAATATCCTCTGGGTCAGTTTTTAGGTGCCGGTAAAGTTGCCGCAAAAGCCTTTACCTTTAAGATCCAAAAACCTGAAGAACTTATTCAAAAGATTGTAGAAATGGCTGACGCGGCTCGCAAAGGAGGATTCTTAGCATTAGAAGAGGCCGTTATAGAAAATGCTTTTATGCAAAAAGGCGTCGATATGTTGGTAGATGGTCACGACGTTGAAGTGGTCAGAACCACAATGGGTAAAGATATCGCCAATACGAGCGAGCGCCATAATGCGGGGTCGGTCATTTTTAGGTCTCTAGGTGATGTCGCCCCAGCGATGGGCATGATTGGGACTTTAGTCGGTTTGGTGGCTATGTTATCCAACATGGATGACCCAAAAGCAATAGGCCCTGCGATGGCAGTGGCGCTATTAACAACATTGTATGGTGCTTTTCTAGCTAATATTGTCTGTTTACCCATCTCTTTCAAGCTGGGTGTGCGTGCAGCCGAGGAAAAACTGAATCAAAGTCTTATTCTAGACGGCATTTTGGGCATTGCTGATGGTCAAAATCCGCGCGTAATTGAAGGTGTATTGAAAGGTTATATTGCGCAGGGTAAACGTGGTTCTGGAGAGACAGAGTAGTGGATGACGAGGAATGCCCAAAATGCCCTCCAAGAGGCCTACCTGCCTGGATGGGAACGTTTGCTGACTTGATGTCGTTGCTGCTGTGCTTTTTCGTATTACTGCTCTCGTTTTCTGAAATGGACGTTAGAAAATTTAAACAAATAGCGGGTTCGATGAAGTTTGCTTTTGGTGTTCAAAATAAAATTGAGTTAAAAGACATTCCAAAAGGCACTAGCGTTATTGCAATGGAGTTTCGTCCCGGCAAACCCGATCCTACGCCTATTGAAACAGTGCAACAAATCACCCAAGAAATTACTAAACCGATGTTGAACTTTCAAGACGGGGAAGAAGACAGCGCAGGCGGAAGACAGAAACAACGCGGCACCTTTAGGGGGGGGCAGTCAGCGCAAACTGCTAGTCAAACTGCGGCGGCGGCAGCTTCCGCAGCGAGTAAAGCACAAACTCAAAAAAACACTAAAAAAATAGAAGATTTACTGCAAAAAGAAATTAAAGATGGTGCAGTGGATGTTGAAAACTTAGGGCAACAAATTGTTATTCGCATAAGAGAAAACGGATCTTTTTCTGCTGGATCAGCATTTTTACAGCCACAGTTTAAGCCGGTTATTCGTGAAATAGGTACGTTGCTAGCTGACATGCCCGGCGAAATTGAAGTCACAGGACACAGCGATAACGTGCAGATTTCGAATGAGTTGTATCGTTCAAACTGGGATTTATCTGCTCAAAGAGCGGTAGCTGTTGCCGAAGAACTACGCAAAGCACGCGGGTTCGATGAAGCTAGAATGAAAATAGTCGGTAAAGCATCAACTGAGCCTATTGAGGCGGATGACACAGCTCAGTCACGCAGCAAGAATAGACGGGTTGAAATATCGATAATGCAAGGTAAACCAAAGTACTCAGATCCGATATCAGTGCTCGATAAGTAGGTTTCGCTAGCGCTTTGTGCTAACGCGGTAGACTAGTCAGTCAGTAAAAAAGTATAGCTTACATATAAAAAAAGCGCTAAACGTGTGAATTCGTTTAGCGCTCTGATGATGCTCTAAAAAGGCAACACTCCAAAAGTCAACGTTTCAAAAGCCATTATTTCAAAAGCTATTGCTTAATAATCTACTAATAAAACGCTATTAGCGTTCATTCAAGAACGCTCTAAGTCAGCACGATAATGCGGTTTACTAATAACAAGTTGCACGGTGCTGATAGCTCGCTCTAAAAACCCCCCTTCGCAGTAGTTCAGATAATACTGCCACATGCGAGCGAAACGTTCATCGTAGCCATCTTTTTCTAGTGCTTCTTTGTTGTTATCGAAAGCAACATGCCAGTCATGTAGTGTTTTCGCATAGTCCAGACCGATATCATGTAAGTCACGAATATTCATGTCAGTACACTTCTTTAAAAATTTGTTAATAGCAAACTGCGAAGGCAAAAAACCACCTGGGAATATATGCTTTTGAATAAAATCAACACTGTTAGAGTAGCTGTCATAACGACGGTCATCAATGGTGATTGATTGCAGTAACATCAGTCCATCCGGTTTTAGTAGCGAAGAGCACTTCTCAAAAAAGTTTGCTAAATAGGCTTTACCTACGGCCTCAATCATTTCGATTGATACCAATTTATCAAATTTACCTTCTAACAATCTGTAGTCTTTTTTCAATAACGTAATTTTGTCATTCAGGCCTTCTCTATCTACCCATTCTTGAGCATATGCATATTGTTCATCAGAAATGGTGGTTGTAGTTACGTGACAACCATAATTTTTGGCTGCATAGATAGCGAGACCACCCCAGCCAGTGCCAATTTCTATCAGATGGTCTTTGGGTGTCAGTTTTAGCTTATCGCAAATAGAGCGAAGTTTATTTTCTTGTGCTTCAGCTAATGTTGCTTGCGGTGTTGGATAAATTGCGGAGGAGTACATCATCGATTGGTCTAAAAACTTGGCATACAACTTATTGCCCAGGTCATAATGCGCAGAAATATTCTTTTTTGCCTGATCTCGAGAGTTTCGGCGCATAAAATGTTGTACCTTCAATATAGGCATAGTGACCCATTTGAATTTGTTTTCCCATTCATCCAAGGTGCTTAAGTTACGCGCAAAAATACGAATAACGCTGGTTAAACTCGGCGTAGTCCACCATCCGTCAGTAAAGGTCTCACCCGACGCCACGCTGCCACCAAGCACTAAGCGCTTATAAGCACGTGCATCGATGATATTTACTTCTGCATGCAAATCCTGTTCTGGATTGCCGCATTGGGCAACTAAGCGACCGTTTTCTTTCAATGTCAGATGACCCTCAGGCATATTCTGCATCGCTTTTACGAAAAGATGACGATAACTACGCTCCATAAATGTCATTGAATCACCGCTTGCTATTGTTTGTTCACTATGTGACATTTTTTTTCCTTACTTCATGAGTGCATATAAATTGGCATGCGCTTGATAAATAGCTTAAGAGCTTGCCAATAAATTCCAACGACCGTTTTTAAGGTCATGCTCGGAATACTGAGTAAAGCGCCACGCAGTGTTTTAGTCGTTAGAGGCTGCCGTTTCATATCCAGCGCAGCCTCAAAATGTGTCTTTTCTTTTATACACGACAAACGCAATCTAAGACTCTTATCTGGTTGTTTTATTTTCCATCGGTATGTCATATCCATCGGATTAAACGGAGAAACATGGAATGCCTTGTCACAATCCTCTTGTTTTGCTAAGTCGACTAAATAATGATGTCTTTTATTCCAAGGCGTATTGCTTACTTCAGCAAGCATATGGGTATAAACACCTTTATCATTCCTTAAATAATAGAAGTTCGCAGGGCTAAAGTACCAACCAAATGTGCGCACTTGGCCTAAGAAAAAAACATCTCCAGACAAGCTAGCACCGTTTAATTCTGACATTCTTGCGAGTACTGAGATTTCTAATGATTGTTCAGGATCTCCCAAATAATCATTACGCAAAAACTTAACGGCACTCAAGCCTTTTTGTTGGTTTGAAAATCCTTTTACATCAGTCGTTAGTTTCTCTATCTCGCTCAGCTTTAACCAGTACAAATAAATCTTGTAGCTAAAACGATGTATTTTGGGCACGAATCGCTGGTGATGCACAATTCCTGTGTATAAAGCAGACTCGGCCTTTGATGAGGTCGACATTGTTGCTTTATGCAAAGACATTAGAGGCTCACACCAAAGCGCTTGCACACATCTAATGCACTGCGAATGCCATCTTCATGAAAACCGTTGTACCAATATGCCCCACAGAAGTGAATCCCTTCTTTGCCACATATTTCATCTCTGCGCTCTTGCGCCTTTACCATCTGGGGACTGAATTGCGGATGCGCATAATGATAAGTACCCAAAATTTTATCGGGCGATATAGCTTGGGTATTATTCAAGGTCACGCAAAAAGTAGTGTCGCTTTTCAGGCATTGTAAAATATTCATATTATAGGTGACTGCAGCTGGTCTGGATACTTCTGTTTTCGCCCCCTCAATTTGGTAGTTCCAACTAGCCCAAGCGAGAGGGCGTGCTGGTAAAACCGAGGTATCTGTATGCAACACAACCTCATTCATGGAGTAGGGGATAGCTGCTAGTACGTCACTATACGCGGTTAAATTGATGTTTTCCTGAACTTGTGCTGATAACATTTGCAATGCTTGATCACTATGACATGCGAAAATCACTTCATCAAAAGTTTCCTCGCCTTTTTGGCTAACAATGACCACCCCGGTCTCTGCTTTTACAACACTTTTAACCGCGTCGTTAAGGCTGATTTTAGGTTTGAATGATTCGGTCAAAGGACCCACGTATTGGTTTGAACCGCCGATAATAGTAAACCACTGAGGCCTATTAGTGATGTTTAGAAGACCATGATTATTAAAAAATTTCAAAAAGAAAGAAAGCGGAAAATTGGCCGACGCTTCTAAACTGGTTGACCATATTGCAGCACACATTGGAAGAATATAGTTTTGCGTAAAAATTTCACTGAGTCCATGCTCAGCAATAAACGCTTGTAGCGTGATATTATCGGTTTCTCTATTTTCAGCAATATGGGCTTTACATAACTTATTAAACTTTACTATGTCGAGCACTAAGCGCCAAAACGATGGGCGTAAAATATTTCGCCGCTGGGCAAACAAGCTATTAAGCGTATTACCATTATATTCCATCTTAGTTTTTAAATTTTTAACACTAAAACTCATTTCGGTAGCTTGCGTTTCTACTTTAAGGGTTTGCATTAATTTGATGAAGTTGGGATATGTCCACTCATTATAAACGATAAAACCAGTATCAATGGCATAGTGAGTGTTATTCACCACGACATTCTTTGTTGCTGTGTGACCACCTATATAATCATTCGCCTCATATACCTTTATGTCATTCTCTTTATTTAATAAGTAAGCAGAGGTCAGACCTGAAATTCCAGTACCAATGATGGCAATTCTTTTTGTCATTGTGCCTTTTCTCTTTTTGTTTTAGGTTGTTGTCGCATGTTGATACAGATTCGTTTTTGCAACCCTTCCGGTAAAAAAGCCAGTAAGCGAACGATAAAACTAAATCGTTTAGGGAAATAAACACTAGAACGAGATGAAAAAATGCCTTTGAGCATATATTTGGCAGCAGCCTCTGCGCTAATGACCATCGGCATTGAAAAATCGTTTTTATCTGTTAGTGGTGTTTTAACAAAGCCAGGAGTAAGGGTTTGTACTTGTATTCCATTGTGTGCGAGATCGACTTCAAAACTTTTTGCTATATAGTTCAATGCCGCTTTACTCGCACCATAGGCTTGGCTTTTTGGAAACGGAAGCAAGCGAGCTAAACTATCAACAAATACGATCTTATTACCTGGTTTTAGCACTGGAATAAGCGCTGAGACAACGTTAATGACGCCAAATACATTGGCATCGAAAACGCGTTTGAACATGTCCGGCTCAACGTCATTAATTTCTACGTATTCACATGTACCGGCGTTTAACACTGCCATGTCACACTCAATATCTGCCAAAGCCGCCTTGGTTGCTTGCTCATCAGTGACATCAAAACAACAGATTGATATGTTTTCAATCTGTGCAAGTTCAGCTAGCTTCTGTTCATTGCGACCGCAGGCAATCACTGCATGCCCCGCTTTGGCACAGAGATTCGCAAGCGCCTCGCCAATGCCAGAGGTTGCGCCAGTAATAAGTATTGTTGCCATTACGCCAATGTCCTTTTTATTCGTTTAATCACGCGTCCCAATAGTGGTACGTTTTCGTATACCATTTGTCCCAAATCATAGTAATCGCGATGATATATAATTTTATTATGCTCAATTTTCAATTGCGTAATACCGTCAACTTTAATAGCTTGTCCTTTATTCATCCGAGTTGATGTAAATGTCATTTTCCAAGTAACGAAATAGCCCGATATGTCAGTTACGGGGGCACTTTGGCTATTTATTGAATTTATTTGATCAATTGAATGAATGGTAAACGTACAATATTTAGCGTTTTGTAGAAGTTTACTGAAATAATTCTTTACTGAGGAAATGCCAGAATGCGCGGCAATTGGATCAATAAATGTGACATCACTACTATACATATCTGCCAACTCGTCGACTTTCATTGATGCTAAGTCCGTATAGAAAGACTCAAATTTTCTAATTGCATCCATATAATGCTCGCTTTTAAAGTGTATACCAAGTCTACCTAAAATAGGGTAGTTGGGATCAAGAGATTAATCGATTAAATGATTTTTAATTCAATGTCTTTGCGATCTATTTCGTTATTGTGGCGTACATACCCTATTGTCTATTAAAGTCGAGACCATTTGAAATATGAAGTGTCCATTATTCCCATTATCTGCGCATATTCTACCCGAAGGTAGGATGGCACTGCGGATCTTTGAACCACGTTATATACGGATGATCAAAGAAACGTGTGCGAAGGACGCCGGATTTGTTATTTGTATGCTCAACTCTAAAGGCAATCAGGAACAAAATACACATATATTCCCGACGGGAACATATTGCCGAGTTATTGATTTTGACGCGTTAGAAGACGGCCTCTTGGGAGTCACGATAGAAGGTATCAACTGCGTATCTGTGAGTAACATTGACACTGAAAAAGATGGACTGCGAATTGCAGATTGTGAGAATGTTGAAGTGTGGTCTTGTGATTTTGATATACAAGAAATTTCACCAATGAATGAAAGGCTTCGAGAAATATTTGATACCTACGACGAATTTAGGTCACTCTACGAAAACGTAAAATTGGATGACCCTCTTTGGGTAATCAATCGGTGGTTGGAATTACTGCCGGTAGATGCAGAGCAAAAACAACACTTTTTAGCACAGAAAGATTGTAAAGAAATAGTAGAATATTTATCGGAACTAATTAAATATTAGTCAAAAAATACACTATAATAAGGTAGCATTAGCTGTCAAAGGCGCACATATTTTAAGGTAACTGCGACGATGTAAACAAAAGCAGAAAGTAGATTTACATTGCCTCCTTTTGTTACTCTGCGCGAAAATAAGTGCGAAAAAAGTCTTATGACAATATCCGTTTGTGATCTTTATAATTCACCAAGCGTATAATAATGTATTGCATATCACAGGAAAACTTGAATGCTTATCGGAATTACATTGGAAAATAACAAGCCAGACGTAAGAAAACCAAAAGATTGTGCTGCAGAAATGGCCGCTCATTTGGATACTGTGGCCAAAGAGCGTTGTAAAGCGTCTTTTGCTAAAATATTTGGTTACTTTGCGCCTCGTCTTCGTTCATATGCCTTGAAACAAATGGGTAACGAAGCAATTGCGATGGAATTGGTGCAAGACACCATGTCTAACGTATGGCAGAAAGCGCATCTCTTCAATGCAGAGAAAGGGTCGCCTTCGACGTGGATCTTTACGATCGCAAGAAATATCAGGTTCGACATGCTTCGTAAACTCCAAAATCGGAAAGAAGATATCTGTTCTGATGATATGTGGCCAGTGCTGTGCGAGCAGACAGCAGACCCAAAAGAAAAGTCATTGGAAGAGAAAGTGACTCTTCAGCAAGTCGGGGAATTGTTTAATTCGCTTCCGGACAAGCAGAAAGCAGTCATTGAAGCAATTTATATTGAAGGTAAATCACAACAAGAAGTAGCAGATGAGTTGAATATCCCGCTTGGTACTGTGAAGTCTCGCACGAGATTGGCTCTGCAGCGTTTAAAGGATATGTTGGAAACCCATGATTAACTTTCACCCTTCAAACCAACAATTGGATATATTTTCTAATGGCTTAATGGCGCCTGCTGAGTCACTCATTATATCAGCACATTGTGATATGTGTGCGCAGTGCGCTGAAAAAGTAGCGCTCTATACTGAAGCGCACAGTGAAACGGTATTCGATGAAAGTTCACAGAAATTAGACCCAAGCCTATTCGGGAATATGTTGTCCCAAATTATGACTCAAGAAATTGACAAAGGCATTGACTCAGAACCAACAAACAGTGTGCTAGAGCTAGATGGTCGGAAATTCACGTTACCACGGTCTTTAAATCGATTCTCTGAGTCAATAGGCAATTGGTCTCACTTAGTCGGTAAGATTTGGCAGGCTCCTGTAAACATGGGCGGTGACGTCGTTGCGAATTTCATTTTTATGGAAAAAGGTGGCGGCGTTCCTGAGCATACTCACCGCGGAACCGAGATGACTTTAGTTGTGAATGGTGAGTTTAGCGACGGTTTAGCCGATTACGATAGTGGTGATTTCATGGTGATGGACGGTAAAAATATCCATACGCCGTTAACTAAATCCGACGAAGGCTGCTTAGTCTTTAGTATTATTGATGCTCCCCTTCATTTTACATCGGGTTGGGCAAGACTCATTAATCCCTTTAGCCACCTGTTTTTTAAGTAATTGTAACGAATTAAACCTCCGACGGATCGAGGTGTAAATTGTAAAAAGCACGCTTAAAGCGTGCTTTTCTCGTTTTTAACTTTCGCCTTAAATGTTGAAAGACATTTTGTTTACTCTAAGAATTCACTATCAGGATAGTTTAATCTTAGGGTTCTCATTGTATTTTCTTTTAACTCAGTTAGATCAAGCTGATTATAGCTAGACACCATAATCTCCAATGCTGGCTGAACTTGGCTAGTATCTGGAAAATTTTCAATGACATATCTTCCACGATTCGCCGCGGCTATGAAAGCTTGCCTTCTCATATAATAGCGAGCAACAGCAATTTCGTAGCTCGCGAGCCTGTTTTTTATATGTAACATGCGTTCTCTAGCATCAAGTGCATATTTACTGTTCGGATACTTTTGAATTAAACGTCTAAAATCTTCAAATGCTTCACGTGATTTAGAAGGATCTCTATCTGAGCGGTCGACGCCTAGTATTTCTTGAAACATGTTGCTGTCGAGTTCCATATTAGTAACACCGCGCATAAAATAAGCGTAATCAACATCAGCATGATTTGGGTTTAATCGAACGAAACGGTCAATGGTTGCCAACGCTTGGTCAGGCTTACCGACTTTATAATATGAAAAAATCAAGTCCAGTTGCACTTGATGTGAATGCGGGCCAAACGGATATTTTGAATCAATAACGCTCAATGTTTGAGAAGCTTGTGCAAAGTTACCAATAGCCATGCTTTCACGGGCATCAGCATATAGCGCTTGAACACCTTGGTTAGAGATAGCCTCAGCCTGCTCGTCTTCAGAAGACGCACAACCGCCTAATCCAATAATTGCTGCGGCGAGTATTGCGATGCTTATCTTATTTTTGAGTATCATTTAAAATTGCTTAACCTTTTCTATTTATTAACGAGTTAGTTTGACCACAAACTAACTCACTGTGTCTTTTAGGCGATTTATTGCACTGTCATCTACTGCACAATACAGTGCTCAAACATCCGGTTTTATCCATTCTACACTAAGCTTTATTTGCTGTGTTAGAAAATCTTGCTGTTACCCAACATAACTTGCTTGCTATACTATGCACATTATTTATTAATGCGAATGTTATGGCTATCAATAAACTCCAAATTAACCTTTCGGCAACGGTGCCTGAAACGTTATTCGATAAGAGACTAGACCAATGTTTGGCGGTTTTGTTCCCTGAATACTCACGATCTAAGCTAAAAGAATGGATATTGGCTGGTTTTGTGTCCGTTGATGGTGAAAAAATCGATACACCAAGACTAAAACTCAAAAGCGGTGAAGAAATTGTTATTGGTGCTGACCATGAAATCCAAGTAACCAGCGAGCCTCAGCACATGGATTTGAGTGTTGTTTATGAAGATGAACATATACTAGTCATCGACAAACAAGCCGGTTTGGTTGTGCATCCTGGTGCAGGAAACCACGATGGTACATTGCTAAATGCGTTATTAGCGAAAGTGCCGAGCATTGATCAGGTGCCAAGAGCAGGTATTGTTCATCGCTTAGATAAAGACACTACCGGTTTAATGGTCGTAGCAAAGACATTGCCAGCACAAACCAATTTGGTTGAGCAGTTGCAAGCTCGAACAATGGGTCGTGAATATGAGGCTTTAGTGATGGGAACCATGATTGCTGGTGGATTTGTTGACCAACCTATAGCTCGACATGCCACTAAAAGAACGGCGATGGCGGTACGAGAGGGCGGTAAGCCTGCGGTAACTCATTATAGAGTGAAAGAAAAGTTTCGTGCTTATACCTATTTACGCTTGAAACTGGAAAGTGGCAGAACCCACCAAATCCGCGTACACATGTCGCATATCAATCATCCACTTGTAGGTGACGCTCTATACGGTGGAAGACCTCGACTACCAAAGCATGCTAGCGAGAACTTCATTACTGCATTACGTGGGTTTAAACGTCAAGCGTTGCATGCAGCGCAGTTGACACTGTTACATCCGATTAGCGGTGAAGAGATGACCTTCAAAGCGCCTATTCCTGATGATTTTGTGACCTTGTTAACAGAAATACGTGAAGACACAAAAATAAACGGAATTGAAATCTAATTGGCTTCACTAACGTTTATTCAACCTAAGTGGCCAGTTAATAAACGCGTATTTTGCGCTAGTACCACTATCGATGGAGGTGTTAGTCGTGATGCTTTCAAAAGCTTAAATTTAGGAGATCATGTTGGTGATGATGCCCTTTGTGTTGAAACAAATCGTCAACGCCTAGCCCATGAATTGGACAAGCATTTGCCCAATATGCGCTCAATTTCTTGGTTAAATCAAACCCACAGTACAAATGTGCTGCGACTCACTGAACCGGCTATTGCTGGCGCAAATGAGGCTGATGCTGCCTACGCTCAAACGACTAACTTACCTTGTAATGTAATGACGGCCGATTGTATGGCCTTAATGATGGCAAATTCAGACGGAACTGAAGTAGCTGCCGTGCACGCGGGTTGGAAAGGCTTGTCAAATGGTATTATTGAAAATACGGTAGCGCAGTTTTTATCATCTCCTGATGATATTCACGTGTGGTTTGCACCTTCTATCTGTCAACTAAATTTTGAAGTAGGTGTTGATGTCTCTGATTTGTTTTGTGCATTTCCAAGCGCATTGAAAACAGCATCATCAAATAACAAGACGCTATTGGATTTGATAGCAGTAGCGGATTTAAAACTCGATGCGTTGGGGGTTTTACAGCGCTACTATTCAAATATTTGCACTTATTCTGCAACTAACTTGTTTTCACATCGTCGCGCTAGACATCAAGGTCTATCAGCTTGTGGGCGAATGGCAAACTTGATCTTAATCAAAGACTCGACCGATTGAATAAAAAGTAAGCTTGAAAGTCGTGTTTAGTGACTCCATTGAGAGGATATAGCGATAGTGGAGTTAAATGATTTATGAGACTAGACCGATTTACAAGTAAATTTCAAGTTGCCATCTCTGATGCACAGAGCCTCGCCTTAGGAAGAGATCATCAGTACATTGAACCTGTGCATCTTATGATGGCTTTACTCAATCAGCAGGGTGGCTCAGTGCGCCCATTATTTGACCAGGCTAAAGTAAACGTTAATAGCTTGCGTTCTTCTTTATCAGAAGCCATTGAACGGCTGCCACAATTGCAAGGCATTGGCGGGGATGTTCAAATTGGTAAGGACACGATCAAGCTATTAAACTTAAGCGACAAAATTGCACAGAAACGCAAAGATGACTACATCACGTCTGAAATATTCGTGCTTGCTTCAATGGAAGACACCGGCTACTTAGGCACAATATTCAAAACATTAGGGCTTAAAAAGGAAGTTGTTGAGACGGCTATCGACGTATTGCGCAATGGCCAAAAAGTAACAGACCCTAACGCGGAAGACGTTCGCCAAGCCCTTGAAAAATATACGATGGATCTCACCGAACGGGCGGAGCAAGGCAAACTCGATCCGGTTATTGGGCGTGATGATGAAATTCGTAGAACAATACAGGTGCTGCAACGCAGGACTAAAAATAATCCGGTATTGATTGGTGAGCCTGGGGTCGGTAAAACGGCTATTGTTGAAGGATTGGCACAACGCATTATTAATGGCGAAGTCCCTGAAGGACTCAAAAATAAACGGGTGTTGTCTTTAGATATGGGGTCACTTTTAGCTGGGGCAAAATTTCGTGGTGAGTTCGAAGAGCGCTTAAAAGCGGTTCTCAATGAGCTGTCTAAAGAAGAAGGCAAAGTCATTCTCTTTATTGATGAGCTTCATACCATGGTTGGTGCAGGCGCAGGTGAGGGAGCAATGGACGCAGGCAACATGCTAAAACCGGCTCTAGCACGCGGTGAACTGCACTGCGTTGGCGCAACAACGCTTGATGAATACAGAAAATACATTGAAAAAGATGCTGCCTTAGAGCGACGCTTTCAAAAAGTACAAGTAGACCAACCGTCAGTAGAGGATACTATTGCAATTTTACGCGGATTAAAAGAGCGCTATGAATTGCACCATTCAGTTGATATTACTGATCCTGCGATTGTCGCGGCAGCTAATCTGTCCAACCGATATATTAGTGATAGACAACTTCCTGATAAAGCCATCGACTTAATCGATGAAGCGGCTTCTAGCATTAGAATGCAGATCGACTCCAAACCAGAAGAAATGGATAAACTCGAGCGTCGTATCATTCAGTTAAAACTAGAAGAGCAAGCATTATCAAAGGAAACCGATACGTCGAGTCTGAAGCGACTTGAGGTTATTGAAATTGAGCGCGAGCAACTTGAACAGAAATTCGCTGAATTAGATAAGATTTGGCGTGCTGAAAAAAGCGCAATGCAGGGTACTCAGTTTATTAAAGCAGAACTTGAGCAAGCTAAACTTGATTTGGAAATAGCACGCAGAGCTTCCGACCTGTCTAGAATGTCAGAACTTCAATACGGCCGTATTCCTGAGTTAGAGCTAAAACTTGAGCAAGCAAATGAAACTGAAACCGAAACAAATGTGACGCGACTGTTAAAAAATAAAGTAACCGAAAAGGAGATAGCTGACGTGCTATCTCGCTGGACTGGTATTCCAGTCAGTAAAATGTTGCAAGGTGAAAAAGATAAATTAATAAATATGGAAGACATTATAGGTCAACGTGTTGTTGGTCAAAAAGAGGCGGTAGTGGCAGTGTCAAATGCCATTAAACGTTCTCGCGCAGGATTATCTGACCCAGACAAACCGACCGGTTCATTCCTATTTCTAGGTCCAACCGGAGTCGGTAAAACAGAGTTATGTAAATCATTGGCGAACTTCTTATTCGATACTGAAGATGCCATGATCCGTATCGACATGTCTGAGTTTATGGAAAAGCACTCGGTATCGAGGTTGGTAGGTGCTCCTCCAGGATATGTAGGTTACGAAGAAGGTGGGTATTTAACTGAAGCAGTTAGGCGCAAACCATATTCGGTCATTTTGCTCGATGAAGTTGAAAAAGCACACCCAGATGTATTCAATATTCTATTGCAAGTGTTGGACGATGGCAGGCTAACTGATGGGCACGGAAGAACGGTCAACTTTAAAAATACCTTGATTATCATGACCTCAAATTTAGGTTCAGAAATTATTCAAAACCACACAGATGACAGCACCTATTTAGAAATGAAACAGCAAGTGATGGCAGAGGTATCAACTCACTTTAGACCTGAATTTATTAATCGGGTCGATGACATTGTGGTATTCCATTCATTGGGTAGGGAAGAAATAAAATCGATAGCTAAAATTCAGCTGGTGGGTTTGCGCCAGCGTCTTCAAGAAATGGGATTGAAATTGGAAATTTCAGCCGCGGCCTTAGACATTATTGCTGAAGCGGGTTTTGATCCCGTTTATGGAGCTCGACCTCTGAAGCGAGCAATTCAAACGCAGATTGAAAATCCATTAGCTGAGAGTTTACTTAGCGATAAACTGTTGGACAAAGAAACAGTAAGGATTGATGTTGTTGATGGTGTGTTGGCTATTGGCTAACAATAAACGTTACTATCTTATAAAGCGCTGATGGCAATGCTAACCATTAGTGCTTAGTTTATGTAAACGGCCCAATTACCTTCTATTAATTAAGATTCAGTCAATAATGTAAATACTAAAATTATTTATATACATATTATATGCATGCTAGTTCAAGCGGCGGATTTTATAGTGAGTTAATTACAAATCGAATATATATATTTGCTAACTTGAATTTAATAACTACCATGCGACTAACATATACAGGCCTATTGTTTATGTACTACAATTAATCAACGAACAATAATGCGCCAAAACAAGATCTATTTGCTTGTATAATCCAGCGTCGTGTTTTGCAGCGCAATTAATCTAAAACTATTGAGTACTACTATAAATATGCCAGCGAATAAACGAAAAGGTATTTATTTATTACCTAACTTATTAACCACTGCGGGTCTATTCTCGGGCTTTTATGCAGTTGTTATGTCAATGAATAATCATTTTGAATCTGCTGCAATTGCAATATTTGTAGCGATGATATTTGATGGACTAGACGGTCGAGTTGCGCGAATAACAAATACGCAAAGCGATTTTGGCGCTGAATACGATTCTATGGCTGATATGGTTTCCTTTGGAATGGCACCCGCACTGGTGGCTTATAATTTTGGACTAGCAGAGCTAGGCAAAATAGGTTGGCTAGCTGCTTTTGTCTATGTAGCTTGCGCGGCACTGAGGCTAGCAAGATTCAATACTCAGATTGGAACAGCCGACAGTCGATTCTTCCAAGGTTTAGCTAGCCCGGCGGCAGCGGCACTTGTAGCCGGAATGGTCTGGGTTAGTATTGACTACGATATCGATGGTAATGCCTACGGTATCATTGTTGCGCTAGTGACCGGTATTTCAGGCTTACTGATGGTTAGTAACTTCAAATACAATAGCTTCAAAACCTTAGACTGGCACGGCAAAGTACCTTTTGTTGCCATCCTTATTGTAATGCTAATATTCATTGTTGTAGCAACTGCACCATCACTTGTTTTATTTTTAGTTTTTCTTTTATATGCGATTGCTGGGCCGGTAAACACGTTTAGAACAGTAGAAAAGGTCACTCTTGAAGACGTGATCGGTGAACCGCAAGAAGATGCTGATTTTGAAGAGGGTACTGACGATAAGGTGGACAAGACTGGTAAGGATGACTTGTCCGCCAAAGACGACTCCTTATCTAAAGATGAAGACACAACAAAAGACGAAGTGTCAAATAAACACAAGCCGTGATCAATAAGAAGGCCTTAATTAGCAGTTACTAGCTAAGGCCTATTTTAACCAAGTATTTAGCCCTTCTCGAATCTCTTGTTCTATCTTAATATACACTTCTGTATTGCATAAGACGTTGAAAAAAATACACTTAATTGTATTTTTTCTATGTTTTATTATATTTATCTTTGGTTTTCTCGTTAATTTAGTAAAATAATTAAAGAAAACACTTGAACACTTTTTTGGTTTCTGTAGAATGCGCGCTCTGGTCAAGGGAAGCAGCCAAGCAGTCGTTTGGTAACTTACTCGAACAGGAAGTTTTAGCAGGATTTGAATTGGGTTTTATCGGCGGTTTCGGTTAAAAACAAATTTACAAAGAATCGTAAAAAAGCTTGACAATAAAAATGGTGTAGGTAGTATATGCATCCCGCTTGAGACCACGCAGTATGTGACTTTCAAGCCGCCAGTGAAATAGAAAGAAGCTGGCCAGC
>NZ_PJAR01000041.1 GCF_002836745.1 Glaciecola sp. 33A
GAATTTGTTTTTAACCGAAACCGCCGATAAAACCAATTCAAATCCTGCTAAAACTTCCTGTTCAAGTAAGTTACCAAACGACTGCTTGGCTGCTTCCCTTGACCAGAGCGCGCATTCTACAGATTAAAACCACTTGTTCAACCCCGTTTTACAAATAAATGTCATTTTTGTGATCGTTTGCTGATAATTAGTACGAAAGGCTTAAAAAAGCACCTTTCAATCAAAATTAATGGTTATATTGCCTAATTTACTTTGGCTATTGTGAGGTAAATTAATGTAAGGCTGCCTTTATTGATTGATAATAGAGGTACAATAAAACATTCAAATACCTATAAATGATTACTTATGCCTGACATTACCGTTCTTGCCGTTTTTATCCCGACCTGGTTTTTTATTTCTATTACTCCGGGTATGTGCATGACACTTGCGATGACTCTCGGTATGAGCGTCGGCGTAACTAGAACGATGTGGATGATGCTAGGTGAAGTCGTCGGTGTGGCAACTGTGGCGATATTGGCGGTGGTTGGTGTTGCTAGTCTAATGCTCAACTATCCATTGTTATTCATTTGGTTCAAATGGATTGGAGGAGCTTATTTGGTTTTCCTTGGCGTAAAGATGTGGCTAGCCGATGTTGATGTGTCACAGTACGCAATCATCAATAGCCAATTGTCATCCATTAACCTAGTGTCCCAAGGTTATATTACGGCTGTGGCGAATCCTAAAGGCTGGGCGTTTATGGTTTCTATATTGCCGCCTTTTATTGCTGTTGAAAAACCCATTGCACTGCAGTTTTCAGTTCTACTGGGCATTATTATGCTGAGTGAATTGATTTGCATGCTTATATACGCAAATGGTGGTAAAGGATTAAAACGATTGTTGAGTCGCGGTAACAATGTGGTGTGGCTAAATAGGATCGCCGGTAGTCTATTAGCAGGCGTTGGAATATGGCTTGCTTTGTCATAAGTATTTATCACAAGCCAAATGAGGTATATGAATACGTCTATGTAAATAGGCTCACTTATTAATAATAAATGCCTTAGTATATAAGGCATCAGACTGACAAAAAAGGCTCACCATGACAATTCGTAGCTATCGTAATATCACCCCAACTTTCGATAATTCGGTTTATATAGACGACAGCGCAGTTCTAGTTGGCGACATCGTATTAGGAGAACAAAGCAGTATTTGGCCACTAGTTGCTGCAAGAGGTGACGTCAATGTTATCCGAATTGGACAACGTACTAATGTGCAAGACGGTTCAGTACTGCATGTGACACGCAGGACCAAACAAAATCCCACGGGGTTTCCGCTGATCATTGGAGATGATGTCACTGTTGGACATAAATGCATGCTGCATGGTTGCGAACTAGGCAATCGTATTCTCGTTGGCATGGGGGCAATCATCATGGACGGTGCCATAGTGCAAGACGATGTATTTATAGGAGCAGGTTCATTAGTTGCTCCTAATAAAATACTAGAAAGCGGGTATTTATATGTTGGTAACCCTGCACTAAAAAAACGTCCATTAAAAGACAGTGAAATGGCATTTCTTAAACAAAGCGCGGTTAACTACGTTGAATTAAGTCGCGAATATCTCGGGCAATAATTTACGCATTAACTAGTTGTTGTCGCAGATACTGCAGCACCGGCTCAACATCTGGTCGCATACCAAACCATAAATAGAAACTCTCTGCGGCTTGGCCCACTAGCATCCCTAGACCATCGCTAACTTTGGTGCAGCCAAATGATTTTGCCTTTTTAATAAAGCAAGTATCTGTGTTCCGATAGACCATGTCGTAAACTGCTGGTTTGTTATTGAAGATTGCATCAGATATAGCAGGTACTTTGTCACTTAAGCTAAGTGATGTCGCATTGATAATGACATCAATACTTAACTGTTCGCAGTCATTTCCGCTAACCGCACTCACTCTGTTGTCATCCGCAATACTGACTAAGCGCTTTGCATTTACTTCACTTCGATTTGTAATGTATATGTGCGCCGGCTTTGCTGCTAATAACGCTTCAATCGCGCCTCGCGCCGCACCACCAGCGCCAATCAATAATACCTGCTTGCCTTGTAATGAGATGTCATTACGCAGCAAATCTGAGACTAGACCTCGGCCATCGGTCGTTTCTGCTCGAAAACCCTGTGCTTGCCTAATAATGGTATTGGCCGCATTTGCTTGAGCCACCCCGGTTGACCTTTCCGTCGCCCAGTTCGCTGCATCTTCTTTAAACGGCATTGTAATATTAGCGCCGATGGCGTCAGGATCATCAAAGAAGGCGCTTAACTGCTCAATAAAAGTAGATGGTTTACCCAGAATGCGTGCATAACTTATTGTCATATTGAATTGATCAGCAAACATCTGATGAATGTCTGGCGATTTGCTGTGCGCAATTGGACTACCAAATACCGCCAGCTTTTTTATCGACGTAAAATTGTCTGTCACAGGTTTCTTAACTTTCAAGTAATAATGATCAAAGGATACATGAAAGCTGATTTCAATAAACCCTAACTCACTGTTTATTTACGTCATCAATATACACATTTTTAGCTAACTTTAATGGCACAAAAAAGCCTCAATGAATTCATTAAGGCTTTGCACGTTTACTGCCACTGTGGATCAATAAATGGTTTCGCTATGCCAGCTAAATTATTGACTCATATGCCAGTTAGTCACCGCTGCTATTAAAAAGTATAACCTAAAGAAACCGTCATAACAGTTGGGTCTATTTCAATATCATTTACCTTACCACTGGCACTACCTACTTTAAAGTTGGCTTCCGTATCAATATCAATCCAGCGAACTGACGCATTAATGTGCCATTTTTCATTAATTTTATAGTCTGCACCCGCCTGAGCGGTTAAGCCGAAAGAATTATCCAATTCCAAGTCGGTTAAACCTGCCTGTTTATTTGCGCCGGTAAATTCTTCGTCAAAGAAAATAGTATAGTTAAGACCTGCTCCTACATAAGGCTGGAAAGCAGAAGAGGCATCCATAAAGTAATAGTTAGCGGTTACTGACGGTGGCAAATGAGTAACTTCACCTAGTCTGTTACCCGTGCCTAGTGCGTCAGATACACTAAAATTAACATCATGTGTAAAAGGCGTTGCCGCTAATACTTCAATGTTAATATTGTCAGTAACGAAATAGGCGATATTCAAACCCAATTGAGTGTCACTACCAACAGTTAAACTTACCCCTAAATCAGCACCACCAGCGAAAATATTTGAAGCATCATCATTAGGAGATACATTGGTAAAACCAGCACGGACAAGCAAATCACCTTTTTCGTAAGCCATTGCGTTACCAGCGAAGACCAAACTAGCGAAGACGATGCCCGATAGTGCGACACCTTGAAGAAGTGGAGCTGTTACTAGCGTTTTTGTGACTGTATTTTTCATGTGTATTCTCGTTTGAGTTGTCAAAAGTTGAAGAAACTATTTAGGCAAGCGCCTTAGTGACGACTAGTTTAATCCGAGAAAAATTAAAAAGGTTGATCTGGATTAAGTTTATGAAAAAACAGCGGTATGGCAGTCTTTCACTTGATCCAGGTCAACATAAGTAGGTGCAAATAGTGGGTCTACGTCAGTGCTTATTCGTTCAAGTAGTCTCTTGCGGTCAGAAAAGCTTGAATTTTGCCTTCTGGGGAATCGGTTGATGGCTGATAATTATATTCCCAACGAGCTAAAGGTGGCATCGACATAAGAATAGATTCGGTTCTACCGCCGGTTTGCAAACCAAACAGAGTACCGCGGTCGTAAACTAAGTTAAATTCAACATAGCGGCCACGACGGTAAAGCTGAAAATCGCGTTGTTTTTGTGTGAACGAGGTGTTTTTTCGATTTTCAAGAATAGGCACATACGCATCCAGAAAGCCGTTGCCGACGCCTTGCGTGAAAGCAAAGCTAGTATCAAATCCTTGTTTATTAAGATCATCAAAAAATAAACCACCGACACCTCTGGTTTCGTTACGATGTTTTAAATAGAAGTAGTCATCACACCACTTTTTGTAAGTCGCATAAACATCATCACCATAGGGATCACAAATTGCTTTTGCCACTTTGTGCCAATGCAAACAATCTTCTTTAAACGCATATGAAGGCGTTAAATCAAAACCGCCACCAAACCACCAAATGGGCTCAACGCCGTCTTTTTCAGCAACAAAGAACCGGACGTTTGCATGGGCAGTGGGTGCATAAGGATTATGCGGATGAATGACCAGTGAAACGCCCATTGCTTGGAAACGACGCCCCGCTAACTCAGGCCGCGATGCAGTAGCTGATGCAGGCATTTTATCGCCAAACACGTGGGAAAAATTAACCCCTCCCTGCTCAATAGCACCGCCATTGGTTAAGACTCTGGAGCGACCTCCACCACCTTCTTCTCGCACCCATTCATCTTGGTGAAATGAGCCTTTACCATCCGCCAGTTCTAAGGTTTGACAAATCTCATCTTGGAGCTTGAGTAAAAACGCTTTAACTTCATCAATTTGTTGCTGAGTTACCATAAGGACAAAATCATTCTTGGGTTAATTATAATCCTCTATGCTCGCAAGGTTTCGAGGTTGAGTCCATTAATAATAGTACTAGGCGTTTGTTGTTCACCTAAACTACCTTCAATAATGAGCAAATTAGTACCAAAATAGGAGCGTACTTCATCGCTAGAGCGTGCGGGTTCCATGCTTGCCGGGTTTGCACTTGTTGATATCATCGGACTACCAACTAATTGACACATTTTTTGCACCAATGGATGATTACTTACTCGCACAGCAACGAGGTCTGAGTCGCCACTTACCCAGGCGGGCGTGAGATCACTTTTAGGCAGTAACCAAGTAAACGGACCGGGCCATGAATCGAAGGCTTTTTGTTGATGCTCAACGGGCAACCTATCAATGTGTACAAACGGTCTCAACTGCTCAAATGTTGCAGCGATTAAAATAACGCCTTTTTCAACAGGACGAGACTTTAAACGCAGAATTTCCATCATGGCAGTTTCAGAGAGTGGGTCGCAACCAAGACCAAAAACAGCTTCAGTCGGATAAGCAAAACACTGATGATGATGAAAAGCATGCTCAAATGATTGCATCAGATAACCCCAAAAATTAGAAACATAATTTAATACCAATTATTACAGTGTTTGTTTTTGCTGACAGTTCACTTGTGGGCACATTAACCCTTTTTCAGAATCGTTTTTATCCACCAGCACCATCACTTTCCAACCACAACTTTCACAAGCGGTATCGACAGGTACGGAATTTAGCATATATTTGCATTTTGGGTAGTCATCGCAAGCGTAAAAATATTTACCAAATTTATTTTGACGTTTTACTAGTATGCCATGCTGGCATTTCGGGCAAACTAAAGCCGTGTTCGATTTTGCATGACTATGCTTATTTATATTATCGTTGTTACTTTTTACCACACCATCTTTAGTTACCATGTCTCTAGTTGCGATAAAGTGGCAATCAGGAAAACCTGTACAGCCGATAAACATGCCATATCGACCTTTTTTGACTGCTAAGGTCTCAGCACACTCAGGACAAATAGTCCCGTCCATGACTTTGAGGATAGTGACATCATTTTTAAGTAATTGCTGTGTATGCTTGCATGTAGGATAGTTTTGACAAGCTAGGAAAGACGATTTATTTGCGTGTTTTAGAACAAGTTGCCCTTCGCAATCAGGGCACTTGCCATAAGCTTCATCAAGGGCGTGTTGATTGGCGGAGAATAATGAATGATCAATTTTTGCCATTATTTTTTTGCGCTACTTTTACTGCTAATTTTGCCGTTGTTTTTACCCTTACTAATGCAGATGGCCTTCTTGAACTTCAAACAAAAGGTCCTCCATTTGCTCGTAAGCCCACTCTTTACCAGGCACATTAAATAGCACCATAAGTATTACCCACTTCAAATCTTCTAAGCAAAACTCGGCAGACTCAATTTCCATTGTGCGGTCGATGACCATTTCTCTTGTACTAACATCAAGAACTTTGACTTGCTCTAGGAAAATTAAGAAGCCTCGACATTGCACATCGAGGCGCATTTGCTCTTCAGTTGTATATACTCTTGTGCTGTTTGGTATCGTCACTCTTGATAAATAAGGTGTGGCGTCCGTTTCTTGTAGTGCTGCTAACTTTTCAACCCAAGCCAGGGCTTTAAATATTTCGTCGTGATGAAAACCCGCTCGAATTAACTCGTCGGTTAATTCATCGTGGTCGACTCTAAACTCGCTCTCATTGTGTACTACGTTTTCGAATAAGTACATGAGGATGTCAAACATATTTAGTCCCTCAATTTAAGGTAACCTTCAGACGTAGAGGTTATAAACCCGCGTAACTCATATTCCAACAACTGCACAAATAATGCCGATATCGACTGGCCGGTACGCTTAGCTATAACGTCTATTGAAGTAACATCAAAGTCGACGGCTTGCAGTAATAAAGACGAATTTTTCGTTTCATCCTGCTGCGTATGGTTATTTGCGCCATCTTTATGAGATATAGGCTCTACACTATCTAACAATCTGATGGTTGCCAAGTTTTGTTTTGGTTTTTTTTCAGCCTGCTGTTTTTGTGTAGTTTTTAGGGATGTCATCGGCAGTTCATCGAAGATATCTTGAGCACATTCGCATAGCTTTGCCCCTTGCTTAATTAACCAATGACAACCTTCGGCTTGCTTATTGTTTATGTTACTTGGCATGGCAAAGACTTCTCGTCCTTGTTCAATCGCGTATTTTGCCGTTATTAATGACCCGCTTTTAATTCTGGCTTCAGTTACCAGCGTGCCTAAACTGAGCCCACTAATAATACGATTTCGCCGTGGGAAGAGTTTTGGTGACGGCATCACGCTAGGCGGAAACTCACTTACTAACAATCCGTTTTGGCGAATTTGTGCGCTTAGTGTTGCGTGTCTTTTGGGATAGATAACATCAATACCATTGCCAAGTACAGCGATGGTTCTGCCGCTTAACATTGCAGTGTTATGTAAACATTGACTAAAATTTAATGCTGCAGTGTGGCTTTGCGCATCAATACCGAGGGCTAAGCCACTGGTAATAACTAAATCAGACTGAGTTAGCACCTCTGTAACGAGTGTATTGGTATTTGCCAAGCTATTGTATGTTGGGGCACGACTGCCAACCACGGCTAATTGTGGTTTTGACAGCAGCTCATAATTACCAGCTGCAAAAAGTAACAACGGAGCTTGCGCTATTTGCTTGAGTTGATCAGGATATTCTTTGCACTGATAAGAAATAATGGTTCGATTATTATCACCTGACAACCAATCAATACATTTTTGAGTGAACGGATGCGGCGCAACTAAACAAGCTATTTGCTCAGTATGCCAGCCGATCGATTGCAATCTCGACGTGTCTACTTGTGCCAACTCAGACAAAGTAACACTGCATATACTCGCTGTTTTTAAAAGGGTTTTAATACCGATGTTTGGCAGCGTAGTTAACGCCAACCAATAGCGTATGTCTTGTTCTAAAATGATCATGTAAACCGTCCTTGGTTATTAATCTAGTGGGTAAAACAAAACAAGTAGCCTAAGCTACCTGTTCCGACTGTTTCATATGCTGGGAGAGTTGACTAAGGTTGCCCTAAATACTCCCCACCCTTCATGTGTTTATCAGCTCGTGTTATCCAAGCATAACTGGCATTATCGAAAGTTTTGAATATAATCAACTCACCAATTTTAAAGGCGGGCTGTTCTACTCGTTCGCTCGCACTGAACAACGTTTTAACTGGACTTTGACTTACTTCATATGATGGATTTTCATTGTCCAAAATTGCAGGACCTCGCGCGTAAATACCCATTACTGTTCCAGGCTCAACTTCTGCTGCACCTAATGAAATAACCACAACATCGCGTTTGCCTATGAGTGAACGGTCTTCAATGTTTGCAATAATACGACCCATTTGAGTCGTTGAGGCTTGCAACACTAAATCATGATTATCGGCACTTTCAACCGGCCTTAGCTTATCACCAGGGCGAGCTTCACGATTGCTTTTAACGACTCTAACAATTTGCTGCTTACCGGAACTAGAGTTCATTAGCTGTACTTCACCAACATTCTTCACCTGATAACCAATGACCTTGCCTTCATCATCTTTTAACAGTTTACCTTTGCGGATGATCGTATAATGGGTATCTGCATTTAGCGGCTTATGACTCAACACGAAGTCTTTCTTAACAAATGTAGTCGACCCTTCGCTGTCACCTAATAGTCTTGGCAACGCATCGTATTCTTCGGGACCAATGATACTGTCATTCTTAAAATAGGGACCAAGCACTTTCCAAGGCAACACCCCAATAGCTGATGGCTTTGTATTAGTCACTGACTCAGGCGTTAATAAAATCGACGTTTTGTCTCGGACAATTTCCATTACCGGTTGACCGTCAACATAACGCAAACGTAAAACATTACCCGGATAGATTAAATGCGGATTTTCAATTTGCGTATTATTGCGCCACAGTTCTGGCCATAACCAAGGCTGGTCTAAAAATAAGTTAGATATATCCCACAATGTATCGCCCTTCTTAACGACATAAGTTTGTGGGGCGTCGGTTTTTATATTTATAATATCTGCTAGCGCTGATTTGACACTGATAATAAATACCCCAACAACAATAAGGCATAGCATCGATAATTTTTTGATCATAGTCATTCTTATACTACTCTTCGTGTACTCGTGAGTCGCCTGTACTTCAGGCTAGAATTGTCACAGACAGTTATAATTTATGTCCATTTAATTAGTTATCGGTTTATTTTTCAAAAAATTAACCCCATATCTTGTCCACAGACTGTGGCTTATGCGTTAGAATAGACATTATGTGTAAGGTTTACATAACTATTCTGCATGAATAGTATATTTTTTAATACTGACTAGATGAGTGGTTTTAGCAATGGCAGTAAGAACTGTATTAACCTTTCCAGACGAGAGACTGCGCACTGTAGCAACGTCTGTAGAGGAAGTTAACGACGAAATTCGGACTCTTGTGGACGACATGTTCGATACCATGAAAGACGAAAAAGGTATCGGTTTGGCGGCGTCACAAATTGACGTGCATATACGTGTTGTAGTGATGGATGTTTCTGAAGAACAAAATGAACCGCGTGTTTTTATCAACCCAGAAATCACAAAAGCGGAAGGTTCTACGATTAGTGAAGAAGGTTGTTTATCGGTTCCCAACAACTACGCAGAGATAGATAGAGCTGCAAGAGTCACGGTAAAAGCATTAGATCGAGATGGCGAACCCTTTGAGCTCGAAGCTGAAGGCTTGCTCGCCATTTGTATTCAGCACGAACTTGATCATTTAAAAGGCAAACTGCTGGTTGATTATTTATCGCCCTTGAAACGAAACCGTATCAAAAAGAAACTTGAAAAAGAAGCTAAACTAGCGGCGAAAGACTAGCATTAAGGACATTAATATATTGGCTAATTCATTACGTATTATCTTTGCTGGCACACCTGAATTTGCAGCTAAACACTTAGCCGCACTATACGCTAGTGAACATAATATTATCGCCGTCTATACGCAGCCGGATCGCCATGCAGGCAGAGGCAAAAAACTCATGCCCAGCGCGGTAAAGTTGCTGGCACTCGATCACGGGACACCTATTTATCAGCCTGCGTCACTAAAAAATGAAGAGGCTCAGCAAGCACTTGCTAGCCTGAACGCCGATATTATGATTGTTGTTGCCTACGGTCTTATACTACCCAAACCGGTGCTTGATGCGCCAAAACTGGGTTGTTTAAATGTACATGGTTCATTATTACCCAAATGGCGTGGCGCTGCACCAATTCAGAGGGCCATATGGGCAGGCGATAAATTTACCGGCATCAGTGTTATGCAAATGGATGAAGGCTTAGATACTGGCGCTGTATTACTTGAAAAAAGTATGGCTATTATCGGCGCGGCTACAAGTGCTAGTTTGTATGACGATTTAGCGGAACTAGGCCCTCAAATATTACTAGAAACGCTTGAGAATCTGGATAACCTAACGCCTACTGTGCAAAATAACGATGAAGCAACGTACGCCCACAAATTATCAAAAGAAGAAGCGCGTATTGACTGGACACTGGATGCTCAACAATTGGCTAGAAATGTGCGTGCATTTAATCCATGGCCTTTTGTTTGGTTTATCCACAATGAAGAATCAATCAAGGTATGGCAAGTTGAAGTTGTTGAGTCTTTTGGCGAATTGACCGAGGGAACCATTGCGAATGTCGACAAAAACGGTATCGAGGTTGCTACGGGTGAACACAACTTACTATTGTCAATTATTCAAATACCGGGTAAAAAAGCGCAAACGGTTGCTGACATCATCAATGGTAAACCGGATCTATTTGTTGTTGGTCAGCGTTTATTATGAAGTCATCGCACAACAACAAAAGCACGTCGAAATCAGGCTATAAGAGTAAAGGTACAAGCGCTTATCATTTAAGCCACCGCCCACATTTGCGCGCTGATGCGGCTTGGGTGCTATTCCAAATATTAGAACATGGCAAGTCATCCAGAGAAGTGATGCCCAAAGTGTTTGATCGCCACGAAGGTAAAGACAACGCATGGTTACAAGAAATGGTATTTGGTTGTTTACGTGAATTGCCAAAATTACAATATTGGCTGCGTCAGTTACTGAGTAAACCATTAAAAGGCGAACAAAAGATAGTTGAGCATTTAATCATGTTAGGTTTTTATCAATTGGTTTTTACTCGCACTTCAGAGCACGCTGCTGTATCTGAAACGGTTGAAGCTTGCGCTGCAATAGGACAGCATCGTTTGAAAGGCCTGGTGAATGCAAATTTACGTAGCTTTCAGCGCGAGGCCTTGGCCGAGCAAGAAATTGATGTTCCGCATATTCAAGTTGGCCTACCTAAATGGCTACATAAACAATTACTGCAGCATTATCCACAACAAGTGCGAGAGATTGCAGAGCAAATTAATGCTCGTCCACCACTCTGGCTGCGCGTTAATACCTTAAAAGCGAGTCGCTTAAATTATAGCGCTCAGCTAGATGCACAAGGTATTGAGTTTGAAGAGGTAGAAACGGAAGCGATACCACTTCGTTTCTTAACTGTAAAAACACAGAGTGCGATCCGACTTAGCAAGCGTACCGATGTTACGACCCTGCCTGGCTTTGCAGAAGGTTTATTCTCAGTTCAAGATCTTGCTGCGCAACTTGCCGCTCAATTGCTAGATGTGCAACCGGGTGACGATGTATTGGATTGTTGTGCTGCACCAGGTGGAAAGACGGCTCACATATTAGAGAGCCAACCTCAGCTCGGCAGTTTAGATGCCATTGATAACGACGGACAACGCCTTGAACGTATTGAAGAAAATATGCTGCGCTTGGGCCATGATGTTAAATTTGGCGACAAACTCAACCTGTATGTGGTCGATGCTGCAAGTGAGGAAGTCATATCCCGTGTTTTGAAAGACAAACATTATGATCGTATTTTACTCGATGCCCCCTGTTCTGCCACCGGCGTTATTCGTCGCCACCCCGATATTCGTTGGTTAAGAAAAGCCTCGGATATTGACAATACAGTGGCCTTGCAAAAACGTATTTTGGCGCAAATTTGGCAGCGGCTAAAACCCGGTGGTGTTCTACTATACGGCACGTGTTCCATATTAAAACAAGAAAACGAGTGTCAAATTACTGAGTTTTTAACAATACAATCAGATGCAACGTTGTTGCCAATACATGAACACGATACTGCCCAATGCCCGGGTCTGCAAATATTGCCCGGTCAAGCACAAATGGATGGTTTCTACTATGCAAGGCTGCTAAAGTCTTGCTGAATTAAACGCGGGATCATGGGAACTTAAGGTCGATATGTTCAAGTCACTCAGGGTTAGGAAGTAACGCAATGAAAATCATCATCATCGGCGCAGGTCAAGTTGGTGGCACACTAGCTGAAAATTTGGTTAGCGAAAAGAACGAAATTACCGTTATCGATCGAAATATGGACACATTGCGAAACCTGCAAGATAGACTCGATTTGCAAGTCGTGTGTGGCATGGGATCACATCCAGATGTGCTCAAAAAAGCCGGTGCTGCAGATGCAGACATGTTGATTGCAGTAACTAACAGCGATGAAAGTAACATGATGGCTTGCCAAGTGGCGTTTAGTCTATTTAAAACCCCAACCAAAATCGCCAGAATTCGCTCAGAACAATACATAATTTATCAAGAACAGCTATTCAAAAACCAAGACATTCCAATCGACCACCTGATTGCACCGGAGCAACTAGTTACTCAAGCGATAAAACGACTTATTGACTACCCCGGGGCTTTGCAGGTGGTTGAATTTGCTGAAGGCAAAGCTAGCTTAGTTGCCGTGAAGGCATATTACGGTGGCTTACTCGTTGGGCATGCACTTTCGGCACTAAAAGAACACATGCCGAATGTGGATACACGAGTGGCAGCGATTTATCGTCGCGGTAAACCTATTCGTCCATTGGGCTCAACGGTTATTGAGGCCGACGATGAGGTGTTTTTCATCGCAGACACCAAGCATATTCGCGCGGTAATGAGCGAACTTCAAAAGTTAGAATCTAGCTACAAACGCATTATGATAGCGGGCGGCGGACTCATTGGCGCTGGCTTAGCTAAGCGACTTGAAAACAAACATAACGTTAAACTAATTGAATTCAATGCAGATCGAGCCAAAGAACTCTCCACGATGCTAAACAAAACAATTGTGTTTCATGGTGACGCCTCTGACGCTAGCTTATTGAGCGAAGAAAACGTAGAGCAGGTTGACGCTTTTATTGCCGTCACCAATGACGATGAGGCTAACATTATGTCCGCCATGCTTGCGAAGCGCATGGGCGCAGCAAAAGCGATGGTACTAATACAGCGCAGCGCCTATGTTGACTTGGTTCAAGGCGGCGAAATTGATATTGCATTTTCACCTCAACAAGCCACTATTTCAGCACTACTAACCCACATTCGTCGCGGTGATATTGTAAACGTGTATTCGCTACGACGCGGGGCAGCTGAAGCAATTGAAGCAATTGCACATGGTGATGAAAGTACGTCTAAGGTTGTTGGTAAACAAATTCAGAATATTAAGCTTCCTCCAGGCACAACCATTGGTGCGATTGTGCGCAAAGATGAGGTCATCATTGCGCATAGTGACACCGTTATCGAAGCAAATGATCATGTTATTCTGTTTTTAGTCGACAAAAAGTTTATTTGGGATGTAGAAAAACTGTTCCAACCGAGTGCACTTTTCTTTGGTTAAAAAGCGCAAGTGAGTTAACTGCGCCAGAATGTTGGAGAGAATAACACCAACAGCGAGAATATTTCTAGTCGCCCGAATAACATAGCAACCACCAATAGCCACTTTCCTGAGTCAGTTACATCGGCATAGGTATCCGTTACTGCACCTAGTCCAGGACCTAAGTTATTGAGCGTTGCGGCTGTTGCAGTAAATGCGGTAATGTCATCCATTCCGGTGGCAATTAACCCCACCATGATGACCACAAAGACAACGGCATAAGCAGAAAAGAAACCCCACACAGCTTCAACCACTCGCTCTGGCATCGCTCTGTCACCTAATTTAACCGCATACACTGCTTTCGGGTGTATAAGTCGGTCAACCTCGCGTTTTCCTTGTAAAAACAATAAGAAGACACGAATAACTTTCAGGCCACCGCCCGTGGAACCTGCGCAACCGCCAATGAAGCTCGAGAATATCAAGACAATAGGAAGAAATGCTGGCCAAGCAGAAAAGTCGGTAGTAGTGAAACCGGCTGTCGTACTAATTGAGACAGCCTGCAGCAGCGCTTGATCAAGCGCCATTTCAGCCGTTTCATAGACCGAATGATAAACTAACGCTAAAAAACATAATGTCACTAAACTCAGCTGAATAGTGAAGAAGGCTTTGCACTCAGGATCTTTGAAGTAATTTCGAATATTTCGACCTGAAACAGCGGCATAATGAAGCGAAAAATTGAGCGCAGCTATCCAAAGGAAAATAACACATACAACATTAACCGCTGCGCTATTGAAATAACCTAAGCTTTCGTCGTAGGTTGAAAACCCGCCTATTGCTATGGTTGAGAACGCATGGCAAACAGCATCGAACGCGCTCATTCCTGCCAACCAGTAAGCCCCAGAACAAGCAATGGTAAGCGACAAGTAAATGTACCATAAATGCTTTGCAGTGTCGGCAATACGCGGTGTCATTTTTGAATCTTTTACCGGACCAGGTGTTTCTGCACGATATAACTGCATGCCACCAACGCCTAGAATTGGCAAAATCGCAACTGCCAATACAATAATACCCATACCGCCTAACCATTGCAGCTGCTGTCGATAAAATTGTACCGCTTTAGGCAAATATTCAATGCCTTCTATTACTGTTGCACCTGTGGTGGTTAGTCCTGAAAATGCTTCGAACATTGCGTCCGTAATTGTCATTTGAGGTTGTTCTAATAAAGCGAATGGTAATGCACCAAATGACGCCAGTACAGTCCAAAACAAAACCACAATTAAAAAACCTTCTTTTGCTCTTAGATCTGCTCGAGACCGGCGGTTTGGATACCAGATAGCAATACCAGTGAGAATAGAAAGCACAAAGGCAAGTACAAAAGCTAAGCCGCTGCCGTCTCCATAGATAAGAGAAATAAACGCAGGTGGGATCATCGTTACGCTGAAAAGAGTAACAAGCAGTCCTAAAATACGAATGATGGCGCGGTATTGCATTTACACTATGCCTTTATTGTTATTACTAGCTTATTACAAGGCCACACTTGGACAACTTGATTAGGATAAGTCATTTCAAGGCAGTTTAGTGTCTTATAATGTTGTGTTTATAGCTGCACCAATGGAAAAGAGTATTAGCTGCTTAAATCACTATATATGCGCGCAATCAGCGCACTGCGTAACCGATGTTAAATTGAATCGGACTGAGATCCAATTTATTTCTCTAAAATCTGAATAATTGCTAAGCGTGGATCACAATAATTCAAATTTGAATAACCTAAAAACCGTTTTTTTACTAACTTGTTGTTCCCATTGAACAAATAAAATAGTTGAAAATAAAACTTGGAAATACGCCAATTTATGCTAAATTTTAGCTGTTGCTTCATCCATACTTTCTTCGAATCTCCGAGTTGTCCATAAGCAAAAGTAACGAGCAAAAGCAAGAACCAAAGAATAATAAAAAATAAAAGGATTCAGTTTTCCTCAGTCATTATTGTAGTAATACCCCATTCGGAATGCGTTTTTTTTAAAATTAAAACGTAGACGCAACGCTGTTCACCACATTTTAGCCACAGACTTATCCACAGGCTTTAAAAAAGCATTTGGTGGCTACACGTCAATAAATATGGCATTCTTCACTCCATAAAGCATTTACATGAGCAAATGATGGAAAAACAATCAACAAGCCCGTTAGTCCTAGTCGACGGTTCATCTTATTTATTTAGAGCCTTTCACGGGTTACCACCACTCACTAATTCGAAAGGTCAAGATACGGGCGCCATTTATGGTGTAGTAAATATGCTGCGTAGCTTGATGGCTACTTATGAACCCAGTCATGTTGCCGTTATTTTTGACGCCAAAGGCAAGACATTTCGAGACGACATCTATAAAGAATATAAAGCAAACCGTCCACCGATGCCTGACGAGTTGCGTTCGCAAATTAAACCGTTGCACAACATTATTAAAGCGATGGGCTTCCCTATTATCGTTGAAGATGGTGTCGAAGCCGACGACGTTATTGGCACTCTGGCTCGTCAAGCTTCTGCGCAAGGTATCGATTGCGTTATTAGCACCGGCGACAAAGACATGGCGCAACTTGTTGACAAGCATGTCACGCTCATCAACACCATGACAAATACAACAATGGATATAGATGGTGTTGTAGAAAAGTTTGGTGTGCCAGCAGAACTGATTATTGATTACCTTGCAATGAAAGGCGACAAGGTAGACAACATTCCGGGTATTCCCGGTGTTGGCGACAAAAGCGCAGTCGCCATGCTTAACGGTATTGGTGGGGTAAGAGATATTTACGCAAACCTAGACAAGATTGCAGCCTTGGAATTTCGTGGCGCTAAAACAATGGGCGCTAAAATAGCTCAGTATGAAGAACAAGCCATGCTGTCTTACCAATTGGCCACAATAGAGTGTGGTTTACAATTGGACTATCAGCCAACGACGTTGAACATGGGTGAAATGGATAAACCTGAACTACGCATACTTTTTGCTGAGTATGAATTTAAACGCTGGCTAGTGGAAGTCAGTGATGGTGTTGAAGACAATGCCAGTCCAGTGAGTAGGCCACTATCCACGGACGGTGAGGCACCTGCAGATGACAACGCACAGAATGAACATGCTTCTTTACAAGAAATCGATAAATCTAAGTATGAAATAGTGCTAACCCAGCAACAACTTGATGGGTGGATTACTAAAATTAAGGCCGCAACTTACTACGCCCTAGATACAGAAACCACCAGTGTAGACTACATGCAGGCTGAGTTAGTTGGATTGTCGTTTGCTACTGGCGAAAACGAAGCATGCTACATACCAGTTGCACATGATTATCCAAGTGCACCAGAACAGCTGGAGCGTGATGACGTGCTGGCTCAACTAAAACCCATTTTAGAAGACCCGTCGACTAAGAAAATTGGGCAGCACATAAAATATGACAAAAATGTGCTCGCCAATTACGGGATTAAACTTCAAGGGATTTTATCCGACACGATGCTCGCGTCATATGTGCTAAACAGCGTTGCAACTCGGCATAATATGGACAGCCTGTCGCTCAAATATCTAGGTCACAATACGATTCATTTTGAAGATATTGCCGGTAAAGGTGCAAAACAAATTACCTTTAACCAAATTGCATTAGAAGAAGCTGCCCCCTATGCAGCCGAAGATGCAGATGTAACATTGCGGCTACACGAAGCACTGCAGTTGTTGCTCAAGGATAAAGGCGAATTGCTAACTGTGTTAAATGACATTGAAGTGCCACTGTCATCCGTGTTAGCAAAAATGGAACAAAACGGCGTGCTTATTGACAGCCAACTGTTAGGCCAACAAAGCCAGACCCTAGCCGCGCGTATTATGGAGCTTGAAAAAGAAGTTCATGAGTTAGCGGGGGAATCGTTTAATTTAGGTTCTACTAAACAGTTACAACATATTTTGTTCGAAAAAATGAGTTTGCCGGTGGTAAAGAAAACCCCAAAAGGTGCGCCATCTACGTCAGAAGAAGTGCTGCAGGAACTCGCGCTTGAATATGAACTTCCTAAGAAGATTATGCAGTACCGGGGCTTAACCAAACTTAAAAATACCTACACAGACAAACTGCCTAAGATGATCCATCATAGAACGGGCCGTGTGCATACTTCTTATCATCAAGCAGTCACGGCAACCGGCAGGTTGTCCTCTACTGATCCTAATTTACAAAACATTCCGATCAGAACATCAGAAGGCAGACTAGTTCGTCAAGCTTTTATTGCGCGTCCTGGTTATAAAGTGGTCGCGGCCGATTACAGTCAAATTGAATTGCGAATTATGGCCCATTTGAGTAAAGATAAAGGATTGGTAAGCGCGTTTTCATCCGGTAAAGATATTCATAGCGCTACCGCTGCAGAAGTGTTTGATGTGGCGCTGGAAGATGTGTCAGTAAATGAGCGACGCAGCGCCAAAGCAATTAACTTTGGCTTGATTTATGGTATGTCAGCTTTCGGATTATCTAAGCAACTCAATATTGGGCGATATGACGCCCAGCAGTATATGGATTTATATTTTGAACGCTACCCTGGCGTATTAAGCTACATGGAATCAACCAGAGAAGGCGCAAAACAAGCCGGATATGTCAGCACTGTATTTGGTCGTCGATTATACCTACCCGACATTAAAGCAAGTAACGCAATGCGCAGGAAAGGCGCTGAGCGTGCCGCCATTAATGCCCCGATGCAAGGCACTGCTGCTGATATTATTAAGAAAGCAATGATCGATGTTGATGCATGGATTAACGATATTAATGATCAAGCGATTTTAATGATCATGCAAGTGCACGATGAACTGGTTTTCGAAATTAAGGAGGACTATGTTGACGAATATGTGGCGAAAATTAAAGCGTTAATGGAAAACGCAGTACAGCTTGATGTGCCATTGATTGTGGATGTTGGTATTGGCAATAACTGGGATGAAGCCCATTAATATTCAATGGCTGACGAGCGTGTTTACAAGACATAAATGGCTAAATTAACTGCATATTGAGGTCTAAATCACGTTACACAAAAGATAAAATAACAATACATTCTGGGTTTTTTCAAAATAATCTGAACTATTTGGGAAATGACCCGTCTTATATTGTGAATGTGTTGTTCTTCCCAAACAGTTTGCCCCATCGTTTCGATGGGGCTTTTTTTTGCGCTACTACATTATTATGTCGGCTTTTTATAAGGACATGTCGACGTCGTCTTTTATCTGTTTTTCAAGCCCTAACCATTTAAACAAAATTTGTTCTAACTCAGGCACTCCAAGACCATTAAGTGATGAGAAAGAATGCACCGTTACATCACCACAAAATGCCATGGCCGCTTCGCGAACCATTAACGTTTGTGCTTTACGCTTGCCGGACTTCAATTTATCGGCTTTGGTCAACAAAATCAGCACGGGCAAGTTTACCTCAACAGCCCAATGAATTAAGTTCTGATCGAGGTCTTTTAGCGGATGACGAATATCCATCAGCACCACTAGACCTTTTAGGCACTTACGCTGTTGTAAATACTCTCCTAACGATTTTTGCCACTTTAATTTCATTTCCAGTGGCACTTTCGCATAACCGTAACCAGGCAAATCAACCAAACGCCGTTCGTCATCAAGCTCGAACATATTAATTAATTGCGTTCTGCCAGGCGTTTTACTCGTTCTAGCCAGACCTTTTTGTCTGGTTAATCGGTTAAGTGCACTCGATTTTCCTGCATTAGAGCGGCCAGCAAAGGCAACTTCCATTCCATCAGAATTAGTTAGATGATCGATACTGGGTGCGCTGGTTAGAAAAGTTGCTTTGGTAAAATAAGACATGTTTTCACTTTTAAAGAAAGAATGTTGAACTGGATTTTTTCAAGTTAAGCCGATACTGAGTGTATTGTAACCAAAAATTTGCGGAAATGGTTACCAATCATTTATTTTATCCACACAAAGCGTGTGGAAGAGTTTTTTTCGGCCAATATTTGTGTACAATACCACGTTCTTCAATGAGATTTGAGAAAGATGCTTTGCTAATCACCAGTATAAAGAGATTATGTATGAAAAAACTAGGTTTGCTTGTTTGTTTAATTTTAAGTACGACTTCCGTCGCTTTTGCGAAAGGCGACGCAGAGGCAGGAAAAGCAAAATCACTAACATGTTCAGCTTGTCATGGTGGTGATGGTAATAGTTTAATTCCTATGAACCCGAAGATTGCAGGTCAGCATGAAGGTTATTTGGTTAAGCAATTAACTGAATTTAGACTAGCATCACGCACTGGCGGCAAAGAAGGTCGTAACAATGCTGTAATGAATGGCATGTCAGCTGGATTATCTGACCAAGATATTGCTGATTTGGCCGCATATTTTTCAAGCCAAGACCAAAAAGCAGGCGAAGCACCTGAAGATATTATAGAAGCAGGCCAAGCTTTATATAGAGGCGGTAATGCTGAGAGGGGGATTACATCTTGTATTTCTTGCCATGGACCAAACGGAAAAGGTATGGGTCTAGCAGGATTCCCGGTAATAAGTGGGCAACACGCCGAGTACACCAGTTCACAGTTGAAAATGTTTAGAAATGGCACAAGGGCAAACAGTCACAACGGTATGATGGCAGATATTGCTGCAAAATTGACCGATGACGATATTGATGTTTTATCTAAGTATTTGAGCGGATTGTACTAATTTACATAAATTAATTTTTATTTGTAAATAAGTTGTAAATTTTATTTAATAGGGTATTATCAACTCAGCTTTCAGGGGTAACCTGATTCTAGCGGTAGTTATTACTACCAACGGATAATTTTTGTTACTGAAATAATATAATAATAAAGCGTCAGGAAGACCTAGAACAAAGTTCGTTACTATTTCGTCAATAATAATAAAAAGAGAAAAGTAACATTATGAACAACAAAGCACATGATGTGCTATACGGGAGAGGTGTCATTAGACACTGATTAAATTAAGGTGGTAGCTTTGGCTATCACCTTTTTTCTTTCCAGGGTACTACTGCTTGCAATGAGCCAATAGATAAAACTCTCCTTCACAAATAAATTATGTCATCTAATCAACAATCTACATATATAGACCGAGCATTTCTAAATAAATTCCTTGCACAAAAAAAGAATTATCAATTACCCTTATCAATACCCCCCCCGGCTCATGTATAATGTCATCAATGAATGAAACATAATCGCTATGCGGTCTCGATAAAAACGCTTTAAAACGCTATTGTAAGAGAGTAACGGCATCGCAAGGAAGAGGCAAAAATGGCTAGCAAGAAAACTAGAAAAGGCGGGCAAATAGGTACGCCGAAATCCACTATTCCGATTGTACGCACACCGTCAGATCGCACACGAAAGAAAACTGGAAACAAAGCAGGTACTAGAAATAGTGTTATAGAAGCTGCTGAAAGCGCAAGACAAAACCAGAGAAAGGACCCTCGCTTTGGTAGTAAAATTCCGGTAGATTTATTACGCCACAAGAAAATTAGCAGTCAGACTGTTGAGAAAAAGATTACATATAGGACGCCAAAGCACGAATTGGAAGCTATTGAGGCTGATGAAAAATTACAAAAGCTATTGGATAAGCGAGAAAAAAAGGGCTTAGCTAAGTTAGAGCAAGACTATGTAAACACAAATTTGGCTCGTCACTTAGTACTTTGTGAAATGCTAGGAATTGACACTGCAGAAGAAAATGAAGACGAAGGTGATCCTCTTGCTGGGTTAGACGCAATTAGTATAGACGACTTCAAAGATTAAGCAGAGAAATGACACAAATAATACTTAGTGGTTTGGGGGCGATATTGGTTATCGGTCTCATTATATATACCGGTAGATTGCTTTTTTTACTAAAGCAACAAAAAGCACGCCAACAAAGCGCGATAGACAAACGCGTTGATTCGATGGTGCAAAGCATCCAAACGATTGCGTTTGCTATGCAGCAGCAGCAGTGTAATTATTCGGAAGGAGCAATTAGAATATGCAGTTTGCTAAAAGCGCTGCCTATAGAAAACATTCCTGATTACTCACTATCGTTTCCTAAGCTGCACGCCTTATTTGACACAGTTAAAGATTACCCAAGTCATGAAGAGCGCGGTGCTTTGAGTAAACAAGAAAGACGTCAACAAGACAAACAGCGAGAGCAGTTTGAAAGTGAAGCTGAAAGTGGAATTCAGGAAGAAATTGTTAGGTTAAGAAGTTTTAGTTGCTAATACCAATCAGGCCATAGTTGCACTGCGCTGCAACAACAATAACTTGCCCTCGACGTTGGCTTGTTCCGCGCCTATTTCTGCGTAGCAGGGACAAGCCACTAAATGATCATTCACCATTCCAACCGCTTGCATAAATGCATAACAAATGGTGCTACCCACAAAGCTGAAACCTGCTTGTTTTAGTGTTTTGGCCATTAGTTCAGATTCTATCGATGTCGTAGCAACATCAGTCTTTGTTTTGCAATTATTTTTAATGACTCGAAAATCGGTAAACTGCCATAAATAAGCATTAAAAGGCATTGTCATTTCGATATCTATATAAGCTTGCGCATTGGTAATTATCGACTTTATTTTTAACTTGTTACGCACTATGCCTTTATTCTGCAGTAGATTAGCGACATCACATTCGTTCATTTTAATAATTTGTTGTGGGTTAAACTGGTGGAAGGCTCGTTCGTAGTTGGACTGCTTTCGTAATATGGTTAACCAACTCAATCCAGCCTGTTGACCATCCAAACACAGTTTTGCAAATAGCTCACCGCTGTCCAAAATAGGTCTTCCCCATTGTTTATTATGATAAGCAACATATTGAGGGTCGGAGGTTTCCCAGGCACAGCTCGTCGTTTCCTGCAGGTTGTCAGTAGTCAAAATATTACTCATTTCTTACTTCCTTTTTCTATTACCGATAATATAGGTAGTCATTAGCACAGAACTTGTCGAACATAGAATTATCGAGCGTAAAACCAGTAAGTTAGGCTGCACAAGACAGCAATTTTGTTAAAAAACATTTTTTTACGCGCACACATTGAATATCTGAGGTGCAGGGTTACCAATTGAGTCCACTAGGCGGTATACTCTACGGCTTATTTCTTGCGTTAGTTAAGTTATATTTTTAGGCGTTGGCGACCCCGTTGTTCATCAGTTTGTATTTGTCATCTAAATGATGAGTGCTGCCTAAAATGATTTACACAAACGTATATTTGAATTTCACACACTGGGCATAGAAGAATTTAGCACTTATGCAGAAATATGACAGCAAGACCTTTCAAGGTCTTATCCTTGCATTGCAAGACTATTGGGCATCTCAAGGATGCGTTATTATTCAACCTCTTGATATGGAGGTAGGCGCAGGTACATTCCATCCAATGACCTTCCTTCGTTCTCTTGGTCCAGAGCCAATAAACAGCGCTTATGTTCAGCCTTGTCGTCGACCTACCGATGGCCGCTATGGTGAAAACCCGAACCGCTTGCAACAGTATTATCAATTTCAGGTAATGTTAAAACCCTCCCCTGACAATATTCAAGAACTCTACTTAGGCTCGCTTGAAATGCTGGGCTTTGACCTTCTGGTGCACGATATCCGTTTCGTTGAAGACAACTGGGAGTCACCGACCTTAGGCGCATGGGGTTTGGGTTGGGAAGTGTGGTTAAACGGTATGGAAGTTACGCAATTTACCTATTTTCAACAAGTAGGCGGACTTGAGTGTAAACCGGTTACCGGCGAAATTACCTATGGTCTTGAACGTTTGGCTATGTATATTCAAGGCGTTGATAGCATTTATGATTTAGTTTGGACTGACGGGCCTATGGGCAGAGTCACGTACGGAGATGTATTTTTGCAGAACGAAAAAGAACAGTCCGCGTATAATTTTGAATATGCTGATGTTGATTTTCTTTTTAGAACCTTCGATGAATGTGAAAAAGCCAGCAATAAATTAATTGAAGCACATCTGCCATTACCCGCATATGAGCAAGTAATGAAAGCATCTCATGCTTTTAACTTATTGGATGCCCGCCATGCTATTTCTGTGACAGAAAGGCAGCGCTACATTTTACGTGTTCGTACCTTATCAAAAGCATGTGCTGAGATGTATTATGCTACACGCGAAGCGCTTGGATTCCCGCTTTGTAAAAATACTCAGGGTGACCATACCAACGCTAATATACATCACAAGGAGGCCTAGCAATGACTCTCATTAAAGAAAATTTATTAATTGAGCTAGGTACCGAAGAATTACCGCCAAAGTCTCTCAAGAAGCTGGCTGACAGCTTTAAGCAAAACATTCACGATGAACTCAGTAAGTGTGGATTCGAATTTGATTCAATTGCATCGTATGCGACACCTCGACGCTTAGCCGTAGTTGTTAAAAATTGCGCTGGAACTCAGCCTGATAGTCATGTTGAAAAGCGCGGACCTGCCGTAATTTCTGCCTTTGACGACAACGGAAACCCAACTAGAGCGGCGCAAGGTTGGGCAAAAGGAAATGGCATTGACGTTGCTCAGGCATCAAGGCTTAAAACTGATAAAGGCGAATGGCTATTTTATGTTGCAGAGGTCAAAGGTAAGGCTTTAGAGGAAGTATTGCAGGTTATTTTGCAAACAGCCGTTAACAGGTTACCGATCCCAAAGCCAATGCGTTGGGGATCATCATCCGCCGAGTTTATACGCCCCGTGCATACTATATGTGTGTTGTTTGGTAACAAAGTGCTGCCTGTTTCATTATTTGGATTAAACTCTGCAAACCAAGTATCGGGTCACCGTTTTCATGGTCAGCGTCGATTCACATTGGAGCATGCGGACCATTATGCAAGCGCGTTGACATCTCAGTATGTGGTTGCCGATTACGCTCAGCGGACAGATACCATCGAGGCAGGTCTTAAAGCTAAGGCAAAAGAACTGGGACTGATGCCTGATTATGATCGAGCTTTATTAGAGGAAATTTCGTCTCTGGTAGAATGGCCAGTGGTTTTGTCCGCTAAGTTTGAGGCTGATTTTCTCGATGTTCCCAAAGAAGCACTTATTTATACTATGAAAGACGATCAAAAGTATGTGCCGTTATTGGACGCAGACGGCCAACTTTCATCACAGTTTTTGTTTGTATCAAATATTGAAAGTAAAGACCCTATTCAAGTGATTGAAGGGAATCAAAAAGTCATTCGCCCTCGCCTGTCCGACGCTAAATTCTTCTTTGAAACTGATAAAAAAACGACATTAGCCTCTAAAGCAACTAAGTTAGCGTCGGTTCTGTTTCAAAAAGAACTGGGCACGGTTGCAGAAAAAACCACTCGTTTGGTGGCAATAAGCCAAAGTATTGCCAAAGAGTTAGGTCTAGACGCGACCCATGTCACTCGGGCTGCGGCCTTGGCCAAGGCGGATTTGTTGAGCGACATGGTAATGGAGTTTCCAAGTGTTCAAGGGATTATGGGCCATCATTATGCGTTACATGATGGCGAACATGCAGCCGTTGCATTAGCCATTGAAGAGCAGTATCTGCCGCGTTTTGCAGGCGATAAATTACCAACATCGACAGCAGGGTATATATTAGCATTAGCGGAGAAACTCGACACGTTGGTTGGCATCTTTGGTATCGGTAAACTGCCAAAAGGCGACAAAGACCCATTTGCTTTGCGTCGTTGTGCAATTGGTATACTGCGTATTCTAGTTGAAAATAGCTTACCACTGAACTTGAGAAATATGGTCGAGAGCGTTGTTGACATTTATGCTGATAAATTGTCGAATGCACAAGCAGCAACTCAAGTGCATAGATTCTTATTAGACCGATTCAAACCTTTCTATCAAGACCAAGACATTACGGGAGATGTCGTTAGTGCTGTTATGACACAGCAGCCCACAACTGCAATCGATTTCGATGCGCGCATTAAGGCGGTTACGGCATTTAAGCAAATGGATAGCGCGATTGATCTAGTGGCTGCAAACAAACGAGTAGCCAATATTTTAAACAAAAATGATGTCGATATCGATGCGTTACCATCAATTGACCCAGCCTTATTTAGCGAAGACGCAGAGATAGCATTGTTTACCGCTTTGGAAAGCGCGCAGAGTGATGTTACTCGACTGATTGAGAACTTGTCGTATGACCAGGTTTTAGCGTCATTGAGCGTGTTGAAAATCCCACTGAATAATTTTTTTGATGAGGTCATGATTATGGCCGATGACGAGTTGGTAAGATCAAATCGCGTTGCCCTCGTTAGCAAGGCCAGACAACTGTTCTTATCCGTAGCAGACGTTTCCGTATTAGCAGTTTAAGGACAAGTGGCTATGCATAAATTTACTAAGTTATTAGTGGTAGCATTTAGTTTAGTTGTGCTGAGTGCTTGTTCAACTCAGTCCGCTAGAAACTTGATCAGCTTTGAAGCAGATAAAAACTACCAAGATATGTATTTGCGTGGTGTTTTTAACTGGTGGGAAGCGAGCGATCAATTTAAGCTCACCAGAATCAGTCCCGAGTTCTATACTATTACAATTGAATTGATTGCTGATGGTCAGCCTTATGATTTTAAAGTAGCTAATGCAAGTTGGACGCCCGAGTTTAATTGTGGTTTTGAATATTCGCCGCGTAGAGTTGAATTATATGACGCGGTTGAATTAGTTTGCGAACAGACCAGTCAAAATATCCAATTTGTTCCAGCAGACACTGGCTTATTTACATTTGAATTTGATATATCAAATAACAACGAGCCCGAACTTACCATCACTAAAGCAAATAATTAAGCCAGGTACTGCTGCTTTACAAGTGTCATTTTACAATGCGAGTTCGAGTTCGCCTCAATTGGTGATGCGTTAATTTCCCTAATTGTTATCCGTAGTGTGAAGTGGCTAAGACGTGGGAAGAGTGTTGTTAACGTCATTAATGATCACCATCATTACGATTGAGCATTTAAAAACAGAGTAGTATTTCACTTTCATCCGCGCGCTAACCAATTGATTAAATACAGTTTATTAAGTCCAAGACTTCTTTTATGACTATTTTTAAGTGTATTTTTTGAGGTAAATCGTTGAGTATTTATCACTTTAAAATGCTCCCTATAACATCTCCGGCTTTGCGGCGTTACATGCCCAAAATGAGATTGACTGTAAAAAATGTAAGCTATTAATAAACATAGAGTTAGTCGCATACTAATTCTAAGGGAGTTTGGAGAGTTGCATTTTACGCGATTTAGTTAAGTTTTGGCCCTGTCAATTAGGGTGGTGTATCTTATCAGCCCGTTTCTTGTTTATCCTCTTTTTGACATAAAAAAAGGTGCTCACTTATGGGAGCACCTTTCTAATTTTACTATTCCTATACGTCTAAGTTCTCCACATTCAAGGCATTGGTCTGAATGAAGTCTCGGCGTGGTTCCACGTGGTCACCCATTAACGTTGTAAATAACTGATCAGCCGAAATCGCATCTTCAATTTTCACTTGTAACATACGACGCTGCGAAGGGTCCATGGTGGTTTCCCAAAGTTGCTCAGGGTTCATTTCGCCTAGCCCTTTATAACGCTGCTTATATTGACCACGCTCAGCTTCTTTGATTAACCATAACAATGCTTCTTCAAAAGTAGATACCGCGTGTGTCTTTTCACCGCGCTGAATGTAAGAACCTGCTTCCATTAAGCCGTTAATAGTCTCGTTTAGTGCTCTGATTTTCTTATATTCAGAACCCTCAATGAAACTTTGCGTAAACGAGTAGTTGTAGTCAATGCCATGCATCTTCATTACGATTTCGAGTTCATTCAAACCATTTTCCGTGGCATTAATGTTGAAGGAAAAGCTTTGGCCATCATCTTCAGATGTTCCAAGTTGGTCTACTAAGGACTGTCCTATGCGACTTAATTTTTCTTTGTCACCTAAGCTTTCTGTCGTCATTACTTCTAAATAAACCAGTTGCTTCAAGATAGAACTTGGCATTCTACGTTGCATTCTACTTATCATAGTTTGCGTAGATTGAAAAAGCTTTACCATGTTCTCTAAACTGACTTCTTTAATCGGCGGTGCATCTGGACTGAAATACAGACTAGAGCCATCAACGGCTATTGATGTAATCATGTTATTGTATGCTTCGTCATCTTTTAAATACTGTTCTTGCTTTCCTTTCTTGATTTTATACAACGGTGGTTGTGCAATATAAATATAACCACGTTCAATAAGTTCAGGCATTTGACGGAAGAAGAACGTTAACAAAAGGGTTCGGATGTGCGAACCATCGACATCAGCATCGGTCATTATGATAATACTGTGATAGCGCAATTTCTCAGGATTATATTCATCGCGTCCAATACCACAACCAAGAGCAGTAATTAACGTAGCGACTTCTTGAGAAGACAACATTTTGTCAAAACGTGCTTTTTCGACGTTAAGTATTTTTCCTTTCAATGGCAATATGGCTTGATTTTTACGGTTACGACCTTGCTTGGCAGAACCACCAGCAGAGTCTCCCTCCACTATATATAATTCGGATAACGCAGGATCTTTTTCCTGACAATCAGCTAGCTTTCCTGGCAAGCCCGCAAGATCCAAAGCGCCCTTACGACGGGTCATATCTCGAGCTTTACGTGCAGCTTCGCGAGCCCTTGCTGCATCAATGATTTTCCCAACAATGATCCGTGCTTCACTTGGATTTTCAATTAAGTAATCACCAAGCTTCTCTCCCATAGCGCTTTCAACCGCAGTTTTTACTTCAGATGAAACTAACTTATCTTTAGTTTGTGAAGAAAACTTAGGATCAGGAACTTTTACTGAAATAACAGCCGTGAGACCTTCACGAGCATCATCACCACTAGCACTGGTTTTGTGTTTTTTATTCATACCCTCTTTTTCCATAAAGGTATTTAATGTTCTTGTTAACGCCCCACGGAAGCCAGCTAAGTGGGTGCCGCCATCTCTTTGAGGAATATTATTAGTAAAGCAAAAAACGTTCTCTTGGAAACCATCGTTCCACTGCATAGCAACTTCTACTGAAATACCGTCTTCGCGGTGAAGATCAAAATAGAACGCTTTTTGATGAACTACTGTTTTATTTGTATTTAGATATTCAACGAACGCCTTAATACCTCCAGCGTACTGGAAGTGATCTCTACGGCCATCTCTTTCATCTTCAAGAATTATAGAAACACCTGAGTTTAAAAAAGAAAGTTCGCGAATTCGTTTTGCTAATATATCGTAATGAAATTCAATATTAGTAAATGTTTCTTCACTTGGCCAAAAACGAATAGTGGTGCCGGATTTATCCGTTTTACCAGTAGCAGTTAAAGGAGCACAAGGCACTCCCATATTATATTCTTGTTCAAAAATTTCGCCTCTACGGCGAATACTCAAAGTCAGCTTTTTTGAAAGCGCATTGACCACCGATACGCCTACGCCATGCAATCCACCTGATACCTTATAAGAGTTATCATCGAACTTTCCGCCAGCGTGTAATACAGTCATAATAACTTCAGCTGCAGAAACTCCTTCTTCTTCGTGAATTTCTGTTGGTATACCGCGACCATCATCGCTTACTGAGACAGAGTTGTCAGAATGAATTTTAATTACGATATCTTTACAATGCCCAGCCAACGCTTCATCAATTGAGTTATCAACAACTTCGAAAACCATGTGGTGTAAACCAGTTCCGTCATCAGTATCACCAATATACATACCTGGACGTTTACGTACGGCGTCTAATCCCTTTAGAACCTTAATACTGGAAGAATCGTAATTCTGTTCTGACATTTTTTACTCCTCGTTCACTTGGTTATGTTCCACGTGAAACACTTTTTTATCATTATATTTATTTGTGAATTCAAATTGTGAGGTCTCAATCGCTGTTACAAACACCTGTGTGTTTGTTTCAAGAATCAAATCCAAAAAATGCTCCCTTGTTTTCAAATCTAACTCCGCAGCAATATCGTCAACTAAATAGATCGTTGATTTGTCACTCAAAGCAGAAAACATTTTCATTTGTGCAATTTGCAATATAGATACTAATATTCTGAGTTGACCACGCGACAAGTTCTCGGACGCGCTTAACCCATTTACCGTAAATTTGATGTCGCCTTTGTGTGGCCCAACCGTTGTATATCCATATTGCAAATCACGTGACTGCTTGAGCTTAAGAGATTCCTCTAGTGCCATGCCTTTATCCCAACCGGTATTATACCTTAGTTCTATCTTGAACTCAGGTATAAATTGACTATAAAGTGCAACAACTTCAGCATTTATTGACTCCAAATAGCTCTTTCTAGCGTCCGAAATTAATTTGCCATACCTGCACAGTGAATCACTCCAATAATCGAACTGTTGGCTGTCTATCGCTCTTCCCGTATTTACATAATTTCTCAATAGCGCGTTTCGTTGGCTTAGCGTTTTTGTATACGCAGACATTAAATCCGCGTATTTATGTTTCACGTGAAACAACGCCCAATCTACAAAACGTCTTCTCAGCATCGGTTGCCCAATGATGAGATCGCTGCTTTGTGGAGTAAAAATTTGCATGGGAATTTTACGAACAACATCTGATAGCTTTTTGGTTCGCTCTCCGTTAATGCTAAATTCAAATCCGTCGGACTTATGTCTTGTGCACCCAATTCGTTGTTCAATACCCTCTTCGTCGACTAAACGGCTAAACACCGTTGCCGTATCAGTATTGTGTTGAACGACGGAGTTTTGCCTATTTGTTCTGAACGAACGACCAAACCCCAATAGATGAATTGCTTCCAAGATTGAAGACTTCCCAGCACCGTTGGCACCATGAATGATATTAAGAGACTTACCGGGGGAGAACGCAACCTGCTCAAAATTTCTAAACTGAGCGAGCTGCACTAAAGATAAATGCATAAAGGCTATGAGTCGCCCTTGACGGTAATTATAGCCGCATCGGCATGATGACATACAATGCTGACTCGTCACCTTCCGCATGGATCAAAGCACTCGCGTTAGCATCTGATAAATTAAAAATAACGTTTTCCGAATTCAACACGTTTAATACATCAATTAGATAAGCAACATTGAAACCGATCTCTAAATCCTCGCCCTCATAGTTTACATCAACTACTTCTTCTGCTTGTTCCTGCTCAGGGTTGTTCGCCGTTATCTTTAATTCGCCACTTGCCAAATTTAAACGAACACCTTTGAATTTCTCATTTGACAGAATCATTGCTCTCGAAAAAGCCGCTTTCAATAACTCTCTTGACGACCAAACCGCTTTGTCAGACCCTTTTGGAAGCACTCTTCTGTAATCAGGAAAACGACCATCAACTAACTTACTTGTAAAAATAAAATCTGTTGAAAATATTCGAATGTGATTGCTACCAATTTGTACTTTAATCAACGTATCGTTGTAATCAATTAAACGAATGATTTCCAACACACCTTTTCTAGGAATAATTACTTGACGTGCCGGTAAAGTCGCAACGTCATAATCGAGCGTTGCCAAAGCTAGCCGATGGCCATCGGTGGCCACCGTACGAATGACGTGTTCCTCTGTTTCCAAACTCATACCATTTAGATAATAGCGAACATCTTGCTGGGCCATTGAAAAATGCGTTTTCTCGATCAATCCTTTCAAATCTGATTGTTTCACTTCAAACTCTACTTCACCTTCCCAATCGTCAAGGTTAGGATAATCACTAGCAGACAGTGTCGATAAGGTATACTTACCTCTACCAGACTTTATGATTGCCTTACTTTCTTCAACTTCAAAAATGATGTTGCTTTCACCATTGATACCACGAATAATATCAACTAACTTTTTAGCCGGTACCGTGATCTCACCATCGGTAAAACTACCAGAAAGCTTCACGCTTGAAATAAGTTCGACTTCTAAATCGGTACCTGTTAACCACAGTGTCCCCTCACTAACCTTAATTAAAACGTTGGATAATATGGGTAATGTATGACGTCGTTCAACTGCGCCAGAAACAAGTTGAAGAGGCTGTAATAAACCTTCACGGCTAATGGTAAATTTCATTTATGTCTTCTCGTTAAAATTATTATGAAGAAAGCGTTCTTATTAAATTTTTATAGTCTTCTTTTATATCATGACTTTCATTACGAAGTTGCACAACTTTTCTTACAGCATGTATCACCGTAGTATGATCCCTGCCACCAAAGGCATTTCCAATTTCCGGTAAGCTATGGTTCGTTAGCTCCTTAGCCAATGCCATGGCAACTTGTCTAGGACGAGCAACACTTCTACTTCGTCTTTTCGACAATATATCAGCGACCTTGATTTTATAATAATCCGCCACCGTTTTTTGTATGTTCTCAATAGTAACTAACTTGTCCTGTAAGGCAAGTAAATCCCGCAATGCATCGCGAACAAAATCTATTGTAATAGGTCTGCCCGAGAAATTTGCGTTAGCTACCACACGATTTAGTGCTCCTTCTAATTCTCGAACATTAGACCGTAATCGTTTAGCCATAAAAAAGGCCACTTCATTTGGCAAACGAACATTACACTCGTGAGCCTTACGCATCAAAATTGCTACGCGTGTTTCCAATTCTGGTGGTTCAATAATCACGGTTAAACCCCAGCCAAACCGGGACTTAAGCCTGTCCTCTACGCCATCAATTTCTTTTGGATAACGGTCTGACGTCAGTATGATTTGTTGATTACCCTCTAACAATGCATTAAAAGTATGAAAAAACTCTTCTTGCGACCGGTCTTTATTTGCAAAGAATTGAATGTCATCTATTAGTAATGCGTCTACTGATCGATAAAACCGTTTAAATTCTTCGATCGCGTTATTTTGTAAGGCCTTCACCATGTCTTGAACAAACCGCTCAGAATGCATATACACGATTTTAGCATCTGGCTTATTAGCTAATATGCCATTGCCAACAGCGTGAGTTAAATGTGTTTTACCTAAGCCAGTGCCACCGTATAGGAACAGCGGGTTGTATGACTTACCTGGATTATTGGCTACTTGAATTGCTGCCGCGCGTGCGTACTGATTAGATTTACCTTCTACAAAATTTTCAAAAGTATATTCAGGGTTCACATTACTCTTATGTACATTCGCGGAACCCGCCGTTGCATTACCACGGTCCGCCTTTTGATTCATTCCTACTTTGCTATTTTGTACTGAATATTGACTAAATCTATTTGCCTGTGAATATTCACCCACTTTATTTGCCTGTGAATATCCCTGCTTACTCTGACCGTGATTGCCTAAATTAATATCTACTCCTGCGCTCGCATTTGAAGATTGAGGCACCTCTTTTTGTTTATTCAAAAAAGGATTCTGATTGCTATTTTCTGTCGCCCCTAATGCATTACCATTGTGTTCAGATTGGTTATATTGCGCTGAAATATCATGTGAACCGACGTTGTTCTTTCCGACACTAACTTTCCTGCGGTCAAAATTAGTTCCCTCTTTATAAACATCACTGCCTTGAGAATGCCCATTATTTGAATGGTTATTTCGCAAATGACGATTATCCATATCGTCTTGAATGTTATCTACAGCAGCATTATTGTGAGCGGAATGTGTTCGGCTATTATTATTTTCATTGCTACCGCCATGTGCCTCATCCCGTCGATTGTCGGGCGCATTCCTTTGATTGTTATTGTATGCTCGATTACTATCACCAGATACTACTTGCTCGCCCGAACGGTTGTGTGAACCGGTAGAATTTGGATTGACCGAATTTTCTTGCCGAGTTGCCATCGCACTTTGTTGCGCAATACTGCGTACTGTTATTATTAAATTCGGCGCATCCTGACCATATAATGTTCGAAGGCTTTCAGTGATCATGCCATGATATTTGTCCCTAACCCAATCGAGAATAAAATGATTGGTTGCAAATAGATGGAGAGACTCACCGTTGAATTCAGACCGAAGCGGCTTTAACCACATGTTAAATTGTTCAGAAGGAAGTTCTTCCTTTAGTAACTCGAGGCAATGCTCCCAACTTATACTCAACTGACTATCTCCAGACTCAAACTAACTACAAACCTTCACTACTGAAAGCCTACTTTCTTAGCTAGCCTTTTAAAAAAGGGCAGTAAGAATAGGGGATTTTCATCGATTTATCCACAGATAATTGGGAATTCTTTTAGCTCAATAACCTCTAGCCTACCTTATATTGCTAAATTACTGTTATATAACAACTTTACCTGGGGATAACCTCCTGTATTTGTTCGATTAATTGTATCAGCGACTGTCTATTTAGCAATAATTTCACCATTCCAACATATATATTACTTGCCCATTAAAAAAAATGTGGATAAAAAACATCAATGCTTCATATTTATACACAATTTAAATAAGCCCCCCTTTACACACTGATAAACGTTGACAATGTCTCTAATGATCTCTATCATTCTGCGTCCATTTCCAAGCAAGGTTTCATAAAAGTTGAAACTAATGCTTCAACGCTAAATTGAAACAAGTAGAGATTAGGTCATGAAAAGAACTTTTCAACCAAGTAACTTAAAGCGCAAACGCTCACACGGTTTTCGTGCTCGCATGGCCACTAAAAATGGTCGCAAAATTCTTGCAAATCGAAGAGCAAAAGGAAGAGCGAAATTATCTGCTTAATGTGTGAGTAAAACATATTAAACCGATACATCACTCATTTCCCAGGGAGTCACGTTTGTTGACTCCCAAAAACTTCTCCTTTGTATTTGATCAAGCTATTCCCGCCGTTTCTAATCATATCACTATCTTAGCCCGACGCAATGAGCTCCAAACACCTCGTTTAGGAATTACTGTGCCTAAGAAAAAAGTTAAAAAAGCGACTGATCGAAACAAAATAAAAAGAATTATTCGAGAAAGCTTCCGATTACAAAGACATCAGCTACCAAATGTTGATATTATCGTTATAGCGAAACAAGGTATTGGTCAAATGGAGAACCAAGCACTAGTTATTCAATTAGAGAAATTATGGCTAAAGATGACTCTTCGATGCAATCAACCGGCAAAATAAAACCAGACCCAGAAGCCTCAAGGCCTCTTTCTGCACTAACACTGCCATTTAGATTATTGATAAAAGTTTACCAAGTTCTTATATCTCCTATGCTAGGGCAAAATTGTCGTTTTCATCCGACCTGTTCTTGTTACGCGCATCAAGCATTAGAAAAACACGGATTAGTAAAGGGAACTTGGCTATCTGTAAAAAGAATAATGAAATGTAACCCAATGCATCCGGGTGGGTTCGATTACGTACCTGGCACTAATGACAATGACGAAGCGCATTCAGAACGCACTGACAAAGCGGAACCAACGTCAATAGCAACACCTAAAAATAAACTTTAAAATGAGAAAAATATGGAATCCCAAAGAAGTCTCTTAGTTATTGGCTTATTGTTAGTCAGCTATCTGTTATGGGTTGAGTATAGGGACGCCTATGGCCCGCAGCCAATAACACCCCCTGTTCAACAAACAAGTGCGAATCAAGGCGTACCGAGCGTTTCATCAGCCAATGGCGAAATACCGACGACCTCGTCGTTGCCAACCATTGGCAATAACATCGCAAACGACATCCCGGTGAGTGATTCCATCGTGCCAGCAATTAGCGCTTTGGAAACTAACCGCGACCGTTACATTACGGTTAAGACTGACACACTCGACTTAACCATTGATTTAGTCGGTGGTGACGTAGTGCGTGCTGACTTAGTTAAATATCCAATAACTCAAGGCGGCAATGATTCCTATCAATTACTCAAGCCCGATATCGAACGATTGCATATTGCACAAAGTGGCTTAGTTGGTAAGTCCGGTCCCGATGCCAATCCAAAAGGTCGTCCTTTATATAGCACCTCAAGGACCGATTTTCTATTGGAAGGTGATACCTTAAGCGTGCCATTAACCTGGTCAAACGCAGAGGGACTTAGTGTTACTAAGACATTTGTGTTCAAGCGCGATCACCACGTTGTTGAGGTAAAGTATGACATTAAAAACAATACCAATGCTCCTGCCATAATGGCGCAATTCGCACAGCTCAAACAAACCACCTTAGATCAACCTGGTGGCAGCATGTTTATGCCAATTTATCGCGGTGGTGCTTACTCTACAAAAGACGACAAATATGACAAATTTGCTTTTGGTGATTTTCAAGACGATAAGCTAAATGTTGTTACCATTGGCGGATGGACCGGTATGATTGAGCACTATTTTGTCACTGCGTGGGTACCACCACAAGAACAAAGCAATACTATTACCAGTAGAATTGTTGATAATAATTTTGCGATTATCGGATATACGGGACAACCAGTAACCATTGCAGTTAACGGTGAAGATACAATTTCCAGCCAACTGTATATGGGACCTAAAACTCAGAGCGTTTTAGCCGCTATTGCTCCCGGACTGGACCTCACCGTAGATTACGGATTCTTATTTATGATTTCGCAACCTCTATTCTCACTACTAATGTGGATACAGAGTATCGTGATCAATTGGGGCTTAGCTATTATTTGTGTCACTATTGTTGTTAAGGGCGCCATGTACTGGTTAACCAAAAAGCAATACGAATCAATGGCTAAAATGCGTAACTTGCAACCTAAAATGGCGCAGTTAAAAGAACGTTTTGGAGATGATCGCCAAAAGCTGTCTCAAGCCATGATGGAAATGTATAAGAAAGAGAAAGTAAACCCTATGGGCGGTTGTTTCCCCCTACTTCTACAAATGCCTATATTTTTAGCCTTATACTGGGTATTGCTCGAAAGTGTGGAATTGCGCCATGCCGACTTCATATTCTGGATAACTGACCTATCAGTTGCCGACCCATATTACGTATTACCCATTTTAACTGGCGCAAGCATGTTCTTGTTGCAACGTTTACAGCCGATGACCATCACTGATCCGTTACAGCAAAAGATCATGACATATATGCCTGTTGCAATGAGTATTTTCTTCTTCTTCTTCCCTGCTGGATTGGTCTTGTACTGGTTAATAAGTAATGTTATTACTCTTGTTCAGGCTAAAATTATCTATGCATCAATGGAAAAAAGAGGCATTAGTAGTAAGGGGCAAACAGACGTAAAGTAGTAAAACTGATATACAGTTTTCATTATCTTTTTAAAAAAGCCTGCAAATTGCGGGTTTTTTTGTCTACGACATTTCAGAATGACTAAACACCGCAGTGGTTACAAGCTACACTAATGCCACTAACATAACTGACACACGCGCTACGCAAAATAACTTTAGAGAGAAAACCCATGCCTACATTTGATATTGTTTCTGAATTGAACGAAGAAGAAGTTAAGAATGCGACTGAAAATGCAAGCCGCGAATTAACCACTCGCTTTGATTTCAGAAACGTTGAAGCTTCATTTGAATTCAAAGATTCAACCGTCATTATGAGTGCTCAAGATGATTTTCAACTTAAGCAAATGATGGATATACTTCGTAATGCGTTAGTAAAACGTGGCATCAAAACATCGTCTATGGACCGTAATGATAGCAGCCATACCGGTAGGACTCATCGCCAAACTATTGGATTTAAACAAGGTATTGACCAACCATTAGCAAAGAAGATAGTTAAACTAATTAAAGATAAAAAACTAAAAGTGCAAGCCGCTATTCAGGGCGAACAACTTCGTGTTACCGGCAAAAAGCGTGACGATCTACAAGACGTCATGACACTGTTAAAACAGGAAGACTTAGGTCAACCATTGCAATTTAATAACTTCCGGGACTAAGTAATTAGTTAACCGTTAGTAGTGAAAACAGGCTATTGATTAAACATGTCATTGAATAAAGAAACCATTGTTGCACAAGCGACCGCACCTGGACGTGGTGGTGTTGGTATTGTTCGAGTGTCTGGTCCTAAAGCACAGGACGTTGCGCTGCGTATATTGGGTCAATGCCCTCCACTGCGCCAGGCCAGCTATTTACCATTTAAAGACCAACATAATAATGTCATTGATCAAGGCATCGCTTTATATTTTAAGGCTCCACACTCTTTTACAGGTGAAGATGTGTTAGAGCTACAAGGCCATGGCGGTCAAGTTGTAATGGAATTGTTACTCGACGCTTGTGTTGCCATATCAGATATTCGTTTAGCACGACCAGGTGAATTTAGTGAACAAGCTTTCTTAAACGATAAATTAGATTTAACTCAAGCTGAAGCTATTGCCGACCTTATTGACGCGACCTCAAAGCAAGCAGCTAAAAGTGCGCTTCGTTCACTTCAAGGTGAATTTTCTCAGCAAATTAATACCTTGGTTGAACAAGTTATTTATTTGCGTATGTATGTTGAGGCAGCAATTGACTTCCCCGAAGAAGAAATCGATTTTTTGGGAGACGGCAAGATTCAAGGTGATCTACTTAAGATTTGTAAGCAACTCGACAGCATTAAACATCAAGCCAAACAAGGTAGCTTAATACGCGACGGCATGTCTGTGGTCATTGTCGGTAGACCCAATGCGGGTAAGTCAAGTTTACTCAATGCGCTTTCCGGCAAAGAGTCTGCAATCGTAACCCATATTGCAGGCACTACTCGTGATGTATTAAAGGAACATATTCATATTGATGGAATGCCACTGCATATTATTGACACCGCTGGACTGCGCGAAAGCACCGACGAAGTCGAAAAAATTGGTATAGAACGAGCTTGGACTGAAATTGAAAAAGCTGACCGTATTCTCTTTATGGTAGATAGCAACGAAGAAAAAGCGGACCAACCCAGTGCTATCTGGCCAGAATTTTATGCTCGCCTACCGGCTAATCCAAACATCACCGTTATTCGTAATAAGTGTGATGAAAGCGGTGAAAAGATCGGTCTATCATCAAGTGCTGCTTGCCCGGTATTACGCATTTCTGCTAAGCAACAACAAGGTATAAATGAGCTTCGAGACCATTTAAAACAATGTATGGGCTTTGAGCAGGCAGGAGAAGACCAAGTCATAGCACGACAACGTCATATTATCGCATTACAACAAGCTGATGAGCATATTAAACTGGGTAAATCACAACTTGAAGATAATATGGCCGGGGAATTACTTGCTGAAGAGCTACGCATAGCACAACAGTACTTGAATGAAATCACAGGTGAATTTAGTTCAGATGATTTATTAGGTAAAATATTTTCATCTTTTTGTATTGGTAAATAGCCTTTGTCACACAAGTAAACTAACTCAATATGTGGTTATATTAGGTTACGCTTTTTGCTAGCAACTTAGTTTCAAGAATATATTATTTTATATTACTGATTTCCACTACAAGTATTAAACTACAACAGCGTTCATTATTTAAGGTAATTACATGCACTTCGATATAATGGTAGGTTCTGTACTAGGCGCTTCGGAATATGTTGCAGAGGCAATATTGGTCAGCATCATCGATGCTGGTCATACAGGCGAATGTCACTTTGAACCTTGTGTATCTGCGTTAAATAAAGATAATATTTTATTAATATGTACCTCTACGCATGGTGCGGGCGACTTACCGGACAACATCGTTGCTTACGCCAAAGCACTTCAACACAAAGACTTAAACGGTTTCAATGCCATGATTATTGGACTTGGCGATAGCAGTTACGACACTTATTGCGGCGCTGCAATGACAATGGAAACCTTACTTGTTGAAAAAGGAGTAACCTTACTGAGTGACCCCCTACATATAGATGTACTGCACCACCCTATTCCTGAGGATATTGCAGTAGAATGGTTTGTTGAACAATTAGATAAAGTAATAGGTAATTAGTTATCAGCATGAATAGCTTAGAATTAGACGCCCTCCAATTAAGCATGAGCAATCATGCTAGAGCGCTTTACAGTGTCTATTTAATATCCAAAAGTAACGCCATCAAAGGTAATGTGACAATTTCATATAAAGATATTATGCATTTTTTAAATGGTAAAGAAGAAGTGGTAACTTTAGGTCGACAAGTTAATTCATTATTTAAAGAATTAGACAACGTTGGACTAATTAGTATTAATCACGATCAATCTTATAAACGCAGTTTGAATAAGCAGGTAATCCATCTACCGTTAAGTATTAGTAGAGACCTTTTCGATATCAGTACCGATAAACACCAAAGTTTTGTTAAGATGAATGTGAGCTGGCGACCAGATGCTGATTTATTTGAGCAACTTTGTCAGCTTGTCGGCGTCATAGATAAAGGGTATTCTGCTGATGAGTTGGGCGAATATATTGCTTATTGGTTAGGTTATCCTGAAAAACAGTTTACAGATTATCAATGGACACAAAAATTCGTGTTAAACATAAAGCAGCGCCGTCAACGGCTACCGGTTAATAAAGAACAGACAAAGGTTGGCCATCAGTGGATAACACCACAAGCGGGTATTGAAATAGACGACAACGTTAAACAACTAGTTGAAAAATACAGCGGGAAATCATGAAGAGTCTAAACGATAGGATTAATGAATTGGCCAGGTCTTTGGGAAAGGACCCTGAACCTGAAGCGCAATTTAACTATAAAGAACGTCGTCAGGAATTCGATCGTTTAGCCAATCAAGATGTTCAAAAATTACAACAAGAGACCCGACTTCAACGAGTACAAAAAATACATGGTAAATCAGAACTAGATCCAAAGTGGACTTTTCATAATTTAATTGAAGATGCACAAGATGTTGTTGAAGCCATTAATATAGCAAAATCGTTTATAGCAGCTCATGCCGATGCGAGCTGGCGCAACAGTGGCGCTCATATGATGATTTTTTACGGTGACTATGGTCGTGGTAAATCACATATTGCTGGCGCTATTGCTCACCAGTTAATCGATCAATATGAAACAACAGTCATGTATCGTCAATTACAAACGCTATTAGAAATGAGATTTTCATCTTACGATTTTCAATCTGCGGACAGTGCTCCAGAAAAATTCCGGCAAATAAACAAACAGCTACAAGAAGTTGATTTACTCATCTTAGATGAAGTTTGCGTTAATGAAACGATGCTTAAAAAAACCACACAAAGCTGGTTAGGTAGTTTATTGAGACAACGCCTTATTGATAATAAAAATTGTATTCTTATTACCAACCATAATTTAAAAGACCTTGAAACTGCCTTGGGTCGATACTGTTTTGAATCAATCAAAGAGTATGATACTTATAAAGTGCGATTCCAAGGTCCGAGTAGGCGTAAGCAAGTCGTTCCTGACTATGCAGAGCCTAACAGTGGCAATCAATACCAACCTAATCAAATACGCTAGCTCAACGTCAGCGAATGGCATCATGACGACGTATGATGGTTAACCATCATCCTTGTCTACTTTGGTGCTGGTATATTAAATACTGTCACTAACGGTGGTAGTTTTATTCGATTACCTGTATTACCACTGATTAGCCTTGGCTTTATTATGGCTACTAATTAGACACAGCCATTTTACCTTCTAGTCACATTGCCAATGTACAACTACAACGTTATAGGCAATACATATACCAATAAACCAACCCTACGGTCTGTTGTCTTTAGCCTCACTTTCTTTATCATCTGTGCCTAAATAACTGACTTTGATGCTGGCACGCAGTCACCTTGCTGGCTGTATTCAAGTTTTTAGCGACAAATAACTCAAAAAACCGGATGAATTAAAACATTTACCGCTGCTGTGTTAACCAGTATTACCTTTTTTATGTATTCTCTGGGTAAAAAAAGCGTACTTACTTATTACAAATTAAGTCAATACTAGCATCTGTAAGTGGTTATATAGAGACTATGTTCTCTTATCAAATAGAATAAAAATAAATTATAGGGAACGGCTTTAGCTTTTTTGTTACGTTACTTAAAAGCAAAATTTCTAACAATTTTGTAAACTCCAAAATTATTGTGCATAAGTACCCCAACTAGTAATAACGCAATCTATGTATTCCATAAGAAGCAGTGATGTCGGTCACTTTATATTAATACAGTGCGTTATTTACAAATTCATATACAATTTATCCACAATATTTACACCTGTTCTTCAGCATTGTGCATAAGATCGATCCTAAGCTGTACGAAAGTTATGATCATTCACTGGACAATTTTAATGAATATTCAGCCTGTGGATAAAAGAGCTAGTTATACATAGCATATACCCAACTTACACCCGCTTGATCACAAGGTTTTAAGTGCCTTAAGTTATTGATATATATATACAATAAACACTTATAAACAGAAAAGTACTTGCCTAATAATAATAATAATAAACTATATATCTAAGATCTTTGTTTTTACTAAGCAAACAAAAAGACTCATTTTCACCTTTTTTGTAAATAAATTAAAAACCCTCAAATCAACGTTAAAAACGCAACACACCAGAGCATTATTTGGGACTATTTTTTAATGCCCTACTTTAATTCACACTTAAGTCCATTCACCAAAATTAAGCCAGCGCTGACTTAATGTTTGAATGATAAGGATTCCAAATAGCATTAAACTCGTATACCATGTAAACCCCTTTTTTTAGGGTTGTTTTATATAATTTTTGTTAGTGTCAAGTATGACGCCAACAAATCGATAAACTCATTTGGACGTGAATATGACTAACTGAGCTGTTTGTTTTACCGTGAATTAAATAGAGGCAATTACACATGTTTTACCAACAAGATTTTGATGTCATTGTTGTCGGTGGTGGTCATGCTGGAACTGAGGCCGCAACAGCCGCAGCTCGCATGGGCGCAAACACCCTATTGCTTACTCACAGTATTGAAACGCTTGGACAAATGTCGTGTAATCCCGCTATAGGTGGTATTGGCAAAGGACATTTAGTAAAAGAAATTGATGCTCTTGGTGGCGTCATGGCCAAAGCAACCGATAAAGCAGGTATTCAATTTAGAACATTAAATTCGAGCAAAGGACCTGCAGTGCGAGCAACCCGTGCACAAGCTGATAGAAGCTTGTATCGCATGGCAGTTCGCCAAGTACTTGAAAATCAACCTAACTTAACTTTGTTTCAACAATCATGTGATGATCTGATTGTAGAGAATGATTGTGTTGTTGGCGTTGTTACGCAAATGGGTTTGAAATTTAGAGCAAAAACGGTGGTGATCACCGTAGGTACTTTTCTCGGTGGTACTATTCACATTGGCATGGAAAATTACAAAGGTGGAAGAGCTGGCGATCCTCCTTCAAATGCCCTGGCAACCAGACTTCGTGCCTTGCCTTTTAGAGTTGGCAGACTTAAAACAGGTACCCCTGCTCGGCTAGATACGCGTACACTTGATTATTCAAAAATGCAGGCACAGCCAGGTGATACACCCCTTCCTGTATTTTCATTTATGGGTAGCGTAGAGGACCATCCTCGCCAAATTCCTTGTTACATTACTCATACCAATGAAAAAACCCACGATATTGTTCGTTCGGGCTTAGACAGATCACCCATGTACACTGGTGTGATTGAAGGTGTAGGACCACGCTATTGCCCATCAATTGAAGATAAAATTGTGCGTTTTGCAGACAAAACATCACATCAAATATTCGTAGAACCTGAAGGATTGACCAGCGTCGAAGTTTATCCAAATGGAATATCGACGAGTTTACCTTTTGATATCCAAATGGCGTTAGTCCGTTCAATCAATGGATTTGAAAATGCACATATTATAAGACCTGGTTATGCGATTGAATATGATTTCTTTGACCCACGTGATTTACGGCAAACACTTGAGACTAAATTTATTGGTGGATTATTTTTTGCGGGTCAAATTAACGGCACTACTGGCTATGAAGAAGCTGGAGCTCAAGGCTTAGTAGCAGGTGCGAATGCAGCACTGCAGTGCCAGGGAAAAGACGGTTTTGAGTTGCGTCGCGATGAAGCTTATATGGGTGTTTTAATTGATGACCTAGCCACAATGGGCACCAAAGAACCGTACCGTATGTTTACCAGTAGGGCTGAGTATCGTTTGTTACTTCGAGAAGATAATGCTGACGTTCGCTTGACCGAAAAGGGCAGACAAATTGGGCTTGTTGGAGATGAACAATGGGCGTACTTTCAGCAAAAAATGAACAGTGTAGAGCTTGAAAAACAACGACTGAAATCGCAATGGATACATACTAAACACGAATCTTTAGAGCAACTTAATGGTATGTTAAAAACACCCATTAGCCGCGAGCATTCTTTGGAGGAGTTAATAAGACGTCCTGAAATGACCTACGCTAAATTAACCAGTATTAAAAGTTTAGGTCCAAGTATTAGCGATCCAAAAGCAGCTGAACAAGTTGAAATTCAGATAAAATACGCAGGCTACATTGAACGTCAGAAAGATGAAGTTGCAAAATCGTTACGTCATGAGAACTCACTGTTACCAAATGATTTTGACTTTTCTCAAATTTCAGGTTTATCAAATGAAGTTGTTGCTAAACTAACTGACGCACGACCAGAAACCATCGGAAAAGCGTCGCGTATTTCAGGTATTACCCCTGCTGCTATTTCGCTGTTGGTGGTATATTTGAAGAAACACAGTATGTTGTATAAAGCTGAGAAAAAAACCGCCTAATGAGTACTAGTAACAATATCACTGCCACGTTTGATACATTGTCATCTTCGTTTGATGAGATGGTGGTAGATTTAGATTTTACTGTTTCAGCACTGCAAAAGAAACAACTGATAGAGTTTGTTCTATTGATTGATAAGTGGAATAAAGCTTATAATTTAACCTCAGTTAGAAACCCCCATGACATGCTTATCAAGCATATTTTTGACTCGATTGTTATTTCACCCCATTTACAAGGTAATCATTTTGCTGATATTGGCACTGGCGCCGGGTTACCAGGTATTCCATTAGCAATAATGAATCCTGACAAATCCTTTTTGCTGATTGATAGTTTAGGTAAGCGCATTCGCTTTATTAAACAAAGCTTATATGAACTAAAAATAAACAATGTGACTGCTATTCAAACTCGAGTTGAAGACCTTAAATTGGAAAAACCGGTTGATGGTGTGCTAAGCAGAGCCTTTGCATCACTTAAGGATATGCTGCATTGGTGCCAATATTTAACCGATGAAAATGGAACATTTTTAGCATTAAAAGGCCAAGTTAACCAACTTGAACTTGACGAAATTCCTACAGGCTTTAAAGTGGTAGACTGTATTAACCTTGGCGTACCAAATTTTCAGGGCGAACGGCATTTAATTAAAGTGAAAAAAACCAGGTAGCTTGTTGTATTGCTTATCGGCGATCAAAATAGATTGATAATGTAAAGTCGTAAAAAACAACAATAAAACATGAAATGTGACGAAATCACAGTGGTCTTCAACTCATAACAAACGGAATACATTGTGGCGAAAGTCATCTCTATCGCAAATCAAAAAGGTGGTGTTGGTAAAACAACGACTGCGGTTAACGTTGCTGCGTCGATGGCAGCGACCAAGCGTCGAGTGTTGCTGATTGATCTTGATCCACAGGGTAATGCCACTATGGGAAGTGGCGTTGATAAGTACGACGTTGAAAATACATGTTACGAATTGCTCATTGAAGATGTGCCCGCCAAAGACGTTATTATTAAAAATACAGCAGGAAAATACGATCTGATTGCAGGTAATTCCGATGTCACTGCTGCCGAAATAAAATTAATGGAAGTATTTGCGCGTGAATTACGTTTGCGCAGAGCACTTGAAAGTGTGCAGGATGATTACGATTATATTTTTATAGATTGTCCACCGTCGTTAAATCAACTTACCGTAAATGCAATGGCTGCTTCAGATTCAGTGCTTGTGCCCATGCAGTGCGAATACTATGCATTGGAAGGATTAACGGCATTAATGGACACTATTCAAAAGTTAGCTTCAGTTGTTAATCCAAATTTGAAAATTGAGGGTGTATTAAGAACCATGTACGACCCCCGCAATAGATTAGCGAATGATGTATCTGAGCAACTAAAACGTCATTTTGGTGATCAAGTGTATCGTACCGTTATTCCACGTAATGTAAGGTTAGCGGAAGCGCCAAGTTTTGGAACACCTGCCATGTATTATGACAAATCATCAACCGGTGCTAAAGCTTACTTAGCACTAGCAGGTGAGATATTACGTCGACGTGTTACTTAACAATCATATTTTATAAGTGAGTGCTTACTTTCATTAAAAATCGTCTATTATAAAAAATAATAAATAGTGAGTAATCTAAACATAGCTCATTAAGAAATATCAGAGGTTAGGATGTCACCAAAAAATAAAGGCTTAGGTAGGGGCTTAGATGCATTACTTGCAACCAGCCGCAGTCACGCCGACAAACAAAGACAGGCAGCAGAAAATGATCCTGGTGAACAAAATGAACTAAAACATATTCCCATTGAGTTTATGCAACCTGGTAAATACCAGCCTAGAAAAGACATGTCATCCGAAGCACTTGAAGAACTTGCCGCTTCGATACGTTCACAGGGTATTATTCAGCCTATTGTCGTGCGTCAAATTAATACAAATAATTATGAAATTATTGCCGGTGAGCGCAGATGGCGTGCAGCACAGTTAGCTAAATTAGATGTCATTCCGTGTTTAATAAAAGACGTTGCCGATGACGCGGCTGTGGCGATTGCATTAATTGAAAATATTCAACGAGAAGACCTTAATGCAATGGAAGAAGCGCAGGCGCTAGACCGACTAATGATTGAGTTTAACTTAACCCATCAGCAGGTTGCCGACGCAGTGGGTAAATCACGTACGACAGTGACTAACTTACTGCGTTTGAATAGTTTACGAGATGATGTGAAGCGTTTACTTGAGTACGGCGATATTGATATGGGTCATGCTCGTGCATTGTTAGCGCTTGAGGGCGATGTGCAATCAAATACCGCAAAACTTGTTGCTGATAAAGGATTAACAGTAAGAGAAACTGAAAATCTGGTGAAAAAAACGCAATCAGAAATTGACAATCCAACATCTGAACCGTCCAGTAAAGAACCCATAGTTGACCCAGATGTTAAACGCTTAGAAACCTCATTATCAGAAAATTTTGGTACTCATGTACAAATAGCGCACAACCGTAAAGGCAAGGGTAAGCTAGTTATTAACTTTGGTGATTTAGAACAACTGGATGGTATTTTACAGAAAATGGCGGTGAAAGAACGGTAAAAACTGATGAATAGTTCGGTTTTTTTTGCTTGTGAGTTTCTGTTATTTATTGTGCCGCTGAATCTGCACCAGAACAGGGAATAAATTGCGAAATAGTTGAATTCCTCTGTTATATCAGTATACTTCTCGCGCCTTTGAATGGGTATGTATTTTAAGATGGAACGGTACTTGTGAATTTAGCTGATAAAGGACGACAATTAGCTAAGAGAGGAATTATTGCGCAACTTATAACTTCATTAGTGTTAATAGTGATTGTTTTTTGCGTCAAACCGGACCACACCGTAGCGGTCATCATCGGTTCTATTACATTTATAATACCGCATAGTTTTTTCGCGTATTGGACATTCCGATACGCTGGTGCGACAAAAAGTAGAATTGTCGCACAAAGTTTTAACCAAGGTTTAAAAATTAAATTGGTTCTAACAACCGTATTTTTTGCTACCGCATTTTCTCTACTAAATACAGCGCCGTTTCCTGTATTCGGTGCCTATGTGGTCGCAATGTTAAGTCAATGGTTCGCCATGGTCTGGTTAAGTCGAAAGTCTTAATGACAACGTACTTAATTAATGTAAATATTTTTAAATTATACAAAGCAGGTTAAGCAATGGCTTATTACGAAACAACGCAAGACTACATTAATCACCATTTGACCAATGCTAGGATGTGTTCAACCGACGAAGGGATCGTTTTCAACAAAGCATGTGAAGACGTCGGCTTTTGGGTTTGGCATATAGATACAATGGGTTGGTCCGCGTTCATCGGTATTTCTTTTCTATTTTTGTTTTGGCGAGTAGGTAAGAAAGCAACAACGGGCGTTCCAACAAAGACTCAAGCTTTTGTCGAGATGGTCGTAGAGTTTGTTGATGACAGCGTGAAAAGTTCCTTCCATGGTTCCAGTAAATTAATTGCGCCCTTAGCATTAACAATTTTCGTTTGGGTTTTACTAATGAACCTGACTGACTTATTACCTGTTGATTTATTCCCATGGATTGCCGGTATGATTGGTCAATATGGTTTTGGTATGGATCCTAAAGACGTGTATATGAAAATTGTACCCACTACTGATATCAACACGACGTTTGCGCTATCAATCGGAGTATTCATACTCATTATATTTTATTCTTTAAAGATCAAAGGGATAAAAGGTTTCACTAAAGAACTAACGATGCAGCCACTCAACCACTGGGCATTTATTCCTTTTAATTTCGTGATCGAAACAGTGACTTTGTTAGCTAGACCATTATCACTATCGTTACGTTTGTTTGGTAATCTTTATGCCAGTGAACTGATATTTATACTAATCGCGACTATAGGTTATCTGCAGTTACCACTGCACTTCGCCTGGTCGGTATTTCATATTTTAGTGTTACCTTTACAAGCCTTCATTTTTATGATGTTAACTATCGTATATTTGAGCCTGGCATGCGAAGAACACTAGGTTTATATTTTTACATTTTTATATTTTTACATTTAACTTAAATCGGAGATAACAATGATCTACATCGCAGTTGCTATAATCATCGGAATGGGTGCACTAGGCACCGCACTTGGTTTCGGAATTATGGGGGGCAAATTCTTAGAGTCGTCTGCTCGCCAACCTGAGCTTGCACCTCAACTACAGGTCAAAATGTTTATTTTGGCTGGTCTGATTGATGCTATATCTATGATCGGTGTTGGTATAGCTCTTTACATATTATTCGTTGTTGCTCCTACTTTAGGCGGAGTTTACTAACAATCTATTTTAGGTTAACGAATAAACAATAGGAGGAGCGGACGTGAACTTTAACGCCACTCTAATAGGTCAGCTCATCGCATTCACAGTGTTTGTAGCCTTTTGCATGAAATATGTATGGCCGCCAATCATTGCTGCGATTGAGGAAAGACAAAAGAAAATAGCAGATGGTCTTGCTGCGTCTGAACGCGCAGAGAGAGATCTAGAGTTAGCTCAATCAAGCGTGACGGATAAACTTCGTGAAGCCAAAGATGAGGCCAGCAAGATTATCGATCAGGCGAAAAGAAGAGCGTCTCAGATTATAGATGATGAGACTCAGCGAGGGCATACCGAGCGCGAAAATATCATCGCTCAAGGTTATGCTGAAATTGAAGCTGAAAAGAATCGCGTTAAAGAAGATTTGCGTAAGCAAGTCGCTGTGTTAGCTATTGCCGGCGCCCAGAAAATTTTAGCACGTGAAATTGATGCACAAGCGCACAGTGACATTGTTGAAAAACTTGTCGCCGAGCTTTAGGAGAATGAGCCATGTCTGAATTGACAACAGTTGCTCGACCTTATGCTATAGCTGCGTTTAATTTCGCAGTTGAGAAATCCGCCATAGACGACTGGCAAGCGATGTTAGCTTTTGCTGCCGAGGTATCGATGAATGACAATATGCATCATTACATGTCTGGCGCAGTAGCGTCAGGGTTGGTTACTGATGTATTTACAAAAGTCTGTGGTGAGCAACTCAACGAACATGGTAAAAACTTAATCAAAGTTTTAGCGGAAAATAATCGCCTTACGCTGTTACCTGAAATATCAACACTGTATAACGAGCTCAAAATAGAGAGCGAAAAACAAATTAATGTTGATGTTTTATCTGCAGCCATATTGAGTGATGCACAATTAACAAAATTGAGCGCTGCCTTAGAAAAGCGATTTGACCGTAAAGTACAGCTTAATTGTAGCGTGGATCCGACCCTTATTGCCGGCATGATTATAAAAGCTGGCGATACCGTGATAGACGGCTCCGTAAATTCACAATTGAACCGTCTTAACGACGCGTTACAAGCATAATGGGAATATAAGTATGCAACTTAATTCTACAGAGATAGCAGAACTGATTAAGAAACGAATCGATCAGTTTGAAGTAGTAAGTGAAGCTAGAAACGAAGGTACAATCGTTGGTGTTAGTGACGGTATTATTCGTATAAATGGCCTTGCAGATGTAATGCAAGGTGAAATGATTGAATTGCCAGGTGGTCGCTATGCGATCGCATTGAACCTTGAGCGAGATTCAGTAGGTGCCGTTGTAATGGGTCCTTATATCGACTTGCAAGAAGGTGACAAAGTGAAGTCCTCTGGTCGTATTCTTGAAGTACCCGTTGGACCAGAACTGTTAGGCCGAGTTGTTAATACCCTTGGTGAGCCAATTGATGGTAAAGGCACAATTAACGCAACTACTTTTGAGCCGGTCGAAAAAATTGCCCCAGGTGTAATCGAACGTCAATCAGTCGATCAACCTGTGCAAACTGGGTATAAGTCTGTTGACGCCATGATCCCAGTCGGTAAAGGTCAGCGTGAACTTATCATTGGCGATCGCCAAACTGGTAAGACGGCGTTAGCCATTGATGCAATCATTAACCAAAAAGGCACAGGCGTTAAATGCGTTTACGTGGCTATTGGTCAAAAATCATCTACTATCGCTAACGTGGTGCGCAAGCTCGAAGAGCATGGCGCTATGAGTCATACTATTATTGTTGCTGCCTCAGCGTCCGAATCAGCTGCTCTGCAATACCTAGCGCCTTATTCTGGTTGCACAATGGGTGAATATTTCAGAGATCGCGGCGAAGACGCTTTGATTGTTTATGATGATTTGTCTAAGCAAGCAGTTGCGTACCGTCAGGTTTCATTGTTGTTACGTCGACCTCCTGGCCGCGAAGCTTATCCTGGTGATGTATTTTATTTGCATTCACGTTTGTTAGAACGTGCTGCGCGTGTAAACGCTAATTACGTTGAAAAGTACACCAAAGGTGAAGTTAAAGGGAAGACCGGTTCACTTACCGCTCTACCAATTATTGAGACACAGGCAGGTGACGTATCAGCATTCGTTCCGACGAACGTTATTTCTATCACCGATGGTCAAATTTTCTTAGAGACTGATTTGTTTAACGCCGGTATCCGTCCTGCTGTGAACGCTGGTATATCAGTATCTCGTGTCGGTGGTGCTGCGCAGACTAAAATCATTAAAAAACTTGGCGGTGGTATACGCTTAGCATTGGCTCAATACCGTGAACTTGCCGCATTTTCTCAGTTTGCGTCTGATCTTGATGAAGCAACAAGAGCTCAATTGGAGCACGGCCAACGTGTGATGGAGCTAATGAAGCAAAATCAATATGCGCCGCTGTCTGTTGCTGAGATGGCTGTCTCTCTTTTTGCTGCTGAAAAAGGTTATTTGCGCGATATAGAACTTCCTAAAGTTCTTGATTTTGAATCAGCTCTGCACTCATTTATGAACAGTGAGAAAAAGGAACTGATGGACACTATTAACCAAAGTGGTAATTACAATGACGATATTGAAAGTCAGCTAAAAGAAGCATTTGATAATTTCAAATCAACTCAAAGCTGGTAATTACACAACCCTAATGCACGCATTGGGGACTGTCGTAGCGTAATTGGAGAAGGTTTCATGGCAAGCGGAAAAGAGATTAAAGGTAAAATTGGGAGCATTAAAAACACCCAAAAAATTACCAGCGCGATGGAGATGGTTGCCGCCTCAAAAATGAAAAAGGCACAGGAACGCATGGCTTCAGGGCGTCCCTATTCCAAAAGTATGAAAACGGTCATCGGACATATTGCAAATGGTAACTTAGATTTTAAGCATCCGTTCTTAGAAGAGCGAGAAGTGAAGAATGTTGGCTTCATTGTAATATCAACCGATAGAGGGTTGTGTGGTGGCCTAAACACCAATGAGTTTAAAGCTGTTTCGAAGCGGATCAAAGCGTATCAAGACGAAGGTAAAGGCCTGTACTTTGCCGCGTTAGGTGCAAAAGCAGTGACTTTCTTTTCACGCTTTGGTGGCAATGTATTGGCGGCGGAGTCTGGATTAGGTGATAAGCCTAGTTTAAGTGAAGTTATCGGTACCGTAAGAGTTATTCTTGATGCATATGAGAGCGGTAAAATAGATAAAGTTTATTTGGTAAATAACCGTTTTGTAAATACGATGACCCAAGAGCCTATGATAAGTGAGTTGTTACCTCTTCCTAAAGATGAAGAGGCGCAGCGTCCGCATAGCTGGGACTATATTTATGAGCCTGATGCTGATGAGATACTTACGGCGTTACTTGGCAGATATATTGAAACAGTGGTTTACCAAGGTGTTGTTGAAAACGTAGCCTCAGAACAAGCTGCGCGTATGGTTGCGATGAAGGCAGCCACAGACAATGCCGGTGACCTTATTGATGATTTGCAATTAATATATAACAAGGCTCGCCAAGCGGCGATTACACAAGAAATCAGTGAAATCGTTTCGGGTGCCGCTGCTGTTTAAGCGCATTGTGGGCTACTTAGGTTAAGCAGAATTTTTAGGAATTAAGAGGACAAATTATGAGTCAAGGCAAGGTCGTCCAGATCATTGGTGCTGTCGTGGATATTGAATTTCCACAGGATTCAGTTCCAAGAGTATATGACGCGCTAAAAGTAACCGAAGGTGACTTAGTGGGCTTAATTCTCGAAGTACAGCAGCAATTGGGTGGTGGCGTAGTGCGCACCATTGCGATGGGTAGTACTGACGGTTTACGTCGTAATTTAGCGGTAGAGAACACCGGTGAAGGGATCCAAGTGCCTGTAGGTATAGCCACTTTGGGTCGTATCATGGATGTACTTGGAAACCCTATTGATGAAGCTGGCCCCATTGGTGAAGAAGAGCGCATGTCTATTCATCGCGAAGCACCGAGTTACGAAGAGCAATCAATTTCCATTGAGCTATTAGAAACGGGCATTAAAGTAATAGATCTTATTTGCCCGTTTGCCAAGGGTGGTAAAGTCGGTTTATTCGGTGGTGCTGGTGTTGGTAAAACCGTCAACATGATGGAGCTCATTCGTAACATCGCTATTGAACACAGTGGTTTCTCAGTGTTTGCTGGCGTCGGTGAGCGTACTCGTGAAGGTAACGATTTCTATCACGAAATGAACGAATCAAATGTACTAGATAAAGTGTCACTTGTTTACGGTCAGATGAACGAGCCTCCGGGGAACCGCTTACGCGTTGCTTTGACAGGTTTGACAATGGCTGAAAAGTTTCGAGACGAAGGTCGAGACGTACTGTTCTTTGTTGATAACATCTATCGCTACACACTAGCCGGTACTGAAGTATCAGCACTCCTTGGCCGTATGCCGTCAGCAGTGGGTTACCAACCTACTTTAGCTGAAGAAATGGGTGTTTTACAAGAACGTATAACCTCAACAAAGACAGGATCGATAACGTCTATTCAAGCGGTATATGTACCTGCAGATGATTTGACGGATCCATCACCGGCGACTACATTTGCTCACTTAGATGCGACGGTTGTGTTGTCACGTGATATTGCTTCGTTAGGTATTTACCCTGCTGTTGACCCACTTGACTCTACATCACGTCAACTTGACCCCTTAGTTATTGGACAAGAACATTATGATGTTGCTCGTGGCGTTCAGACGGTTCTTCAACGATATAAAGAACTTAAAGACATCATTGCTATCCTAGGTATGGATGAGTTATCTGAAGAAGACAGACTAGTCGTATCGCGCGCTCGTAAGATTCAGCGTTTCTTGTCACAGCCTTTCTTCGTAGCAGAGGTCTTTACTGGTTCTCCTGGTAAGTATGTTTCATTGAAAGAAACCATTATAGGCTTTAAAGGGATCTTGGATGGCGAGCACGACAGCCTCCCAGAGCAAGCTTTCTATATGGTTGGAACCATTGACGAAGCAATTGCAAAAGCGAAAAAATAATTTTCTAGCTTAATGCTTACAGTGCAGTGAAAGCTGCCTTAAAGGAGACCACATGGCAATGACAGTACATTTGGACGTAGTTAGCGCAGAAACAGAAATTTTCTCTGGACTCGTTCAAACCGTTCAGGTCACAGGTATAGAGGGTGAGCTAGGTATTTATCCTGGTCACGCTCCTTTAATTACTAGCTTACAACCTGGCATGGTCAGAGTTGTAAAGCAATTTGGTGCTGAAGAATTAATTTATGTAGCTGGCGGCATATTAGAAGTGCAACCAGGTCATGTAACGGTTCTTGCGGATACAGCTATTCGTGCAGAAGATCTGGACGAAAAAGCAGCTGAAGACGCTAAAAAGCGTGCAGAAGAAATCATCGCCAAAGGCGCCGGTGCGGACTTCGACTACGCTGAAGCGGCTATTGAGCTTTCCGAAGCCATTGCACAATTAAGATTAATTCAAAAACTGCGTAAGTAAGTTAATATAAAAGTGACGTATAAGCCCAGCTTCATCTATAAAGATGTGTTGGGTTTTTTTTAGACCGAACTGTTGCCGAAACATTCAACGTAGCACGTCTTTATTATCCGACAAAAATTGATTTAAGTACAAATATAGATATTCAATACTGTATTTTGCTTATGGCTTCGGTTTCATGTGAAACATCTGGTTCACTGGCCATTAGCATCAATAGCTAGTAAACAACGACATTCACGCCTACCATTCACGCTCACCAACCACATCCTATTGTTGTTTTAGGTCCAAACGAGTATTGTTTTACCAACATGGTCAACGCAACGAGACAGACATTGTTTTATCAAAACCGCAATAACATTAAGCAACATAACAAACGCATTAATTTATTCGCTGCGCTCAAGAACTGCGCCCATGCAATTTCCCGTTATGCGGAGCGTTAACCCTGTTTAGTCGATTTTTTTCACCCGCCAAAATAGCGGCTTATCTAAGTGGATTGGTATTGGGCTTTGCAATCATTCATCTTGAGACCAGATCTGCTGATAGCTCGCTGCTAATAGTAGATAAGATTGCTAATCCATTATTGGTAATTTATTTTCTGCTGAGTGTCTTTTTATTTGTGTTGGGCACCGATTGCATAACTAAACGTTCTCGCCTACCATTTTCAATGCTTTACTCGACACCAAAGGTTTTTGTTGCTTGTCATGTCTCCATTTTATTGATGGATATATTGAAAATGCTACTTTATTTTCTTGGTAGTCTAACGGGCGTTTTATTGGGTAACACAGTTATTTTTTGAGTTATGGTTTTCTCAATTGACGTAAGTTGCTCGTTCTCTCAAGAGTCAATACATCTGCTTTAAACCCATTTTTTTCGGGTTCGCGCGCATGCGCTGTTTGGTCTTCTTTGCCAAGATAAATCAGTTGTTATTTCATGTGAAACTGGGTAATGTTTAGAAAAACAACACTAATATCAAGGAGTGATAGCTTGTTAATTCAATATCCTCAACACAATATAGTTGCTAACGACCACATTAACTCAATCACTTCGGCCGCTCGGACAAGTCTACGCTGCATTACGCTGCGATTCATAAGCATATCCTTAACTTGCCTGTTATGCGAAATACTCAGTTAGTTAAAGAGATAGTGGTTGCTGATCAATGACACATAACAACCCTACCAACTCGCTAGCCGCGACAAGTTTAGGCGTATATTTCGCGCAGTTCAAAACTGCGTCCATAAACTGCCCGTTATGTAGAATGTTGGGCTTTACAAGAGTATCGATTAATGAATAGACTAAAAGTCATTATAATAGCTAGTTTTCTAGGTGTTTTATATGCGTACTTATCGATTTACATAATAGGCATTGGCGCCGCTATAGCGATTCCAGCTAATATTTTGACGCCTGTAGTAGAAGCATATCCGACTGTCGCATTTGCAACGGTAGATCTCATTACCATTGGTTTGCCACTCATTGCCGCTTCCTTTGTATTTTTAGTGGCTGTTCGATATTTTAATTCCCGAAACAGCTATTTTCCGTATTTAGTATTATTTGTTCCCTTTTGTATTCAGCATATTTATTTATTCGTCATCATGGGGCAACTTCAAGATTGGGTATTTACCTTGGGTACTGTACTTCCAAGGTACATTGCAATTTTAGGTTTTGCGTATTACTTTGCTAAACGAGCCGTTAATCAAGCTAGAGCCGCCTTTTCTTAAACCTAATAACGCAATTAAAGCCGAATATGACATGTCGATTATGTATCGTGATAATATTGAATTGTTAATAGCTAAACATAAGTTTTATATGTATGAGTAAGAAACAAAATAAACTACCACCTACCACCTAAGAGCTATCTTGGCATTGGCCTAATATTTGGCACGGGTATTGGCATTACTAATGGTCCCGCTGTTTTTGGTGATGTGAGTATTAACGCTTTTATTGTATTCGTACTATCGACAAAAATGTAGAAAATATTAATCAACCCAAGGAATGTTTATCTATGCCATTTGGATCTTTAGGCTTGTGTAATGAGCTTTTGAAAAGCGTTGCAGAACAAGGTTACACAAGCCCATCGCCGATACAGATTGAGGCTATACCAGTGGTGCTTAGTCAACGTGATGTGATGGCGGTGGCAAATACTGGTACGGGTAAAACGGCTAGTTTTACGCTGCCTATGGTGCAGCTATTGTCTGGTGGCGTTAGTCCGCAGCCTCAATCTGTGCGGGCGTTGGTCATTACGCCGACCCGTGAACTCGCCGCGCAGGTTGCCGCTAGTATCGAAAACTACAGTCGGTATATGAATATTCGCTCTGGTGCAGTGTTTGGTGGCGTGAGGATTGAGCCGCAGATATCCCAACTGCAAGGTGGTTTGGATGTGCTGGTTGCTACGCCGGGTCGTTTGATTGATCTTTATAATCAACAGGCGATTAACTTTGATCGACTTGAGATATTGGTTTTAGATGAGGCTGATCGCATGTTGGATTTGGGGTTCATCGACGATATACGTCATATCCAAATGTTGCTGCCCAGCAAACGCCAAACCTTGATGTTCTCAGCGACGTTTTCTAAAGAGATCAAGTCGCTTGCTAAAGGAATGTTAAATAATCCACTTTTAATTGAAGTGGATACCGCTACCAGTGCTGTCGATAAGATTAAGCAGCAATTACATCCTGTAGACAAAGAACGAAAGAGTGAGGTGCTGATCCACCTGATTAAAAGGAACAAGTGGCATCAAGTTTTGGTCTTTACTCGCACTAAGCTTGGTGCCGACAGTTTAGTGGTCCAGTTGGAAAAAGCACGTATTAGTGCCGCTTCAATACATTCGAACAGAACCCAGCATGCTCGCACACTGGCTTTAGATGGTTTTAGAAACGGCAATGTTAAGGTATTGGTTGCCACTGATATAGCTTCTCGGGGCATTGATGTGAATCAACTCCCTTGCGTGGTTAACTTCGAACTTCCCTACGTACCAGAAGACTATGTGCACCGCATTGGCCGTACTGGCCGTGCTGGCGCTTTCGGTTTAGCTGTTTCATTGTTCAGTGAGGATGAATTAAAACAGTTAAACTCTATAGAACGTATCATTGGTCGTAAATTTGAGCGCGAGATAATTCCGGGCTTTGCGCCCAAAGTGAAGACGCCAGCAGTTTCATCGGAAGATGATGAGTATGGTAATTTTGAGGCAGACTCTGCGCCCCGACGTCGAGGCAAATCGCAGGCGCGCAGAGGCCGCGGTGGCAAATAATCTAACATCAAATTATAAGGTAATGAGGATCCAGTGGAAAACGTAAACGAAACCGTCAATTCAAGCTTCCGTTTCTTTAGTTTAAATAAACTTCAAGCATTTACTTTGGAGCGCGAAGTTTCCGGAGGTTCACAAAAAAAACACCCTAGGAAAGACTGTTATTTAGGCTGTGTAACCTTAAAGAGCGATAACTTAGAGGATATATTTGACTTTTTTATTCGACAGCGTATTGAAGCTTGTGATTGTGATATTTTGATATCTATTGCTTCGAAAAAAGAGGCAAATATTATCGATGTACCGCGCTCAGTTAATCGAATGCTTAAATTTATTGATTGCAAACTAATGGTCTCTTATACAATGGCACAAGATGCTTTATAACAAACGCTTCCAGTCAATCGTAGGAGTGGTATCTGATGAGAAAAATAATCATTTTTGGAAATTCCGGTTCTGGAAAATCGAAATTAGCTGCACAACATCCTAACGACGGGTTTGCTCACCTTGATTTGGATGTTTTGGCTTGGCTTCCTTCTGATCCGCCTGCACGTAAGCCGATAAACCTGGCATATGAGCAAATTGAGAATTTCATGACAGCAAATGATAATTGGGTTGTGGAAGGCTGTTATGCCGATTTACTTGAAATGGTGAAACCGTTTGCAACCGAAGCTATCTTTTTGAATTTGCCGATTGAGTTATGTCAGAAAAACGCGAGAAGCAGACCTTGGGAGCCGCATAAATACGAGTCGAAAGAAGCGCAAGATAATAATCTAGCAATGCTACTCGATTGGATTGCTGGATATATGGACAGAAAGGATACCCTCTCATATAGTGCGCATAGAGCCCTTTACGACGGCTTTCAAGGGGAAAAAACGGAAATTCTTTATAATAAAGAAAGGTCGAAGGAATAGACATGCAGAGCGCTATTTCAATTTATATTAGTTATTTTTTGGAGCAGTAAAATCATAAATATTATCTATAGATACACTACTTTATTTATCGTTTCATATTGTGCGGAGTTTTAGTCTGTATGCATAAAACGAAGCTGGAGCGAACTTTTGAGTTCTTTAAAGCCATTACATTCGGGAACTTAGTTGGCGGTTTAGCGACTTTTATAATCGCATTCGTCATCTTTTTTGTATGGAAAAATCAAGCAACGAATGGGCAACAATCTGTGTTTAATGATGCCCTAAACGTCAGCATATTCTTATTTCCAGTCGGTTTGATGTATAGCCTTATTGTTATTAGCCCAATTGCAATTTTATTAAAAAATCGAAAGCGAGCATTTCAAATATGCGGATTTTTTGCTGCAGTTGTCCCAAGCCTCTTGTTAATAGGAAATGGCTATTGGGATGTGCTTGCACTCACCTACGGAATAGTAACAATGTTACTGTTTTTGAGGCTGTATTCAACTGATCAACCCTAATGAATTCATCAAGCCACTGCCTTCGTTCGAACAACTTTCTGGGCGTCTTCAGCTGTCTCCAAAAGTGTCTACCGTAAACTTCCCTATTTTGCACAGAGTTATCTTTTTCTAGGTTGATTTCGGCCTGCAATGTAATTACACTTTCATGATGCATGGTATGTATTTCCAGCGGCTTCCCGTTAAATCAAAAGCGAGTTAACTCGGCTTATACTTGACCCGAAAGTTTTCAAGAATAATCAGACTTTTGGTCACCCGAGAACATAATGAATGTACAAAAAGGTAAGTAGCAATGATTAATACCAAAATATATAAGACCGTCTATCGCCTAGCTGAAAAGCTAATGGACGCTGCTGATGAAGAGGACCGAGAGCAATTTGACTCGCTCTATGCGGACTTAAAGTCCGTTTGCATTGACAACGAAAACACCGACAAAGATCACCCGGAGCAATGGGAAACACTGGCTGACTTTACTGAAGAGTTAGAGGATGCAGTTGCAGGCTATGCAAAAGCCTTAGAAAAAGCAAGTGCAATTAATTCAAAAGACCATCTGTCTTCGATCGCATTTTCAATGGCAACATTACAAGTTGAATTAGGTCAGACTGCCGCTGCTATCAACAATCTCCAAGACGCAAAAATCAGCGCCAACAAAATAGAAGATAGAGGGCTTAAAGTTGAAATAGATGAACTACTTGAAAAGCTATTGGCAAACTAATTGAACTTATAAAAGTACAGCTAACGTACCCACTTTCGAGCATATTGTACGGGTTGTTAATTATCAAAATTAATATTGAAAGGAGTTTAAATAATGTCTGAAGCAGTTCTGAACAATGGCTCATTTTTTGTCGGCTGGGGTACGTTAGCGTTAATAAATGCAGGACTAGCGCAAGGTAAAGGACGAGGAGGACTTAATTGGTTCTTAATTTCGATAATTTTGGGACCACTCGCAACCTTTATTATAGTCATGTTATCTGACCTTCGTTGGAATTCTTAATTAGATTGGTAATCGAGTTGCCGGTATAGGTTTAAGCTACAGTCTAACTTTGACGGTTTAAACGGCCAGTGCTTCAAGGTGGCAGAATTTAATCGAGTTAAAATGAATAAAATAAACCCTAAAAAATTACTTAACAGTAAGTGGACCGCAATAACACCGATTAACAAAGAAAAACACTTTATCATTTCTAAGATGCAGTTCGATGAGGAAGGTATTGTTGTTGTCGACTGCTGCATAGAGGCTGTCATGTCAAAACGGGCCATGATGATTAATTGGCTAGACTTAAAAGATGAGAGTCAGTGGTTGCAAGGCTGGAAATAGTCACTGAATAACCGATGTTCTTTTTGTTGATCCCTGCTTCCCCTGCTATATTGGATGACACGCGCTACTCTGATATTATCCGATGTGGTGAACATCGTGCTAAGCTAAAAATTAGCCTAGGTTAGTCGCACATTCAAAAAAATACCGAGTGAGGGAATAATGAGTCTTTTTGCTTTGTTAGGACAAAAGTTAACTGAATTTAAGTACCAATATTATGGGCTCAATATTATTCAGGAAGTGTCAGAAGAACGATTCCATCAGATTATTTCCCAGTACGTGGAACGTGGTTGGGAGTTAAGTGGCGAGTATAACGAATTAGAATCTGGAACTAGCCTTTGGTCATGCAAACTTAGAAAAGGCACGAGCACGCTACAATGCAATTGGGATGAAGCGATTGACGGTAATTTTATCGGCCCTGAGAGGATTATTTTTGGTTTAGGTAAAGAATATGGCTTCACGGCAAATAAAGCGCCACAATAGCTAGATCGTTATTTCTCAGCGTCTGTACAAAACAAGGACTGCGACAACTAATGCCCAGTTGTGTCGATTTTATCGATGCTGAGGCAGGTGGCAAATCCACAGAATGAAGCAAGCAACACGCAGAAAAAATCAACAACTAAATCGCGGTAGCGATGCCTAATTCAAAGTAATAAATAAGAGAGAGCAGATTGCACATAACTGAAAAAGGTAAGCTGTCATTGACTGTACGCATTATTATAGGCGTGCTCGCCATGCCATCATTACTGCTTGCGTTTATGTTGATTTCAGAAGCAATTAAGGGCAATTTTGATGGCATTGATGCATTTGAAATTATTTATGCTGTAGTCGGTTTCTTTGCCATTTATATCGCACTCACAGGTAAGAAGTTTTTCTAACCTGTTTAGCCAAAAACTAAGTCAATTAGAAAGATGACTAATCAGGTTGTTAATCAGGTTACGAATAAGGGTAAATATAAAGTGGAATTAGCTGTAAATGTAATAATGATAATAATCGCAGGGCTCGGCGCGGCAGTGTTTTTTGTCGGTTCGCTCATTGTTGTAGTGACTGCATTTGGCAACAAACAATATGCGTACGGCGTGCTGTCGCTGTTATTTTTCCCCATCAGCATTGCCTATTGTTTGCAGCACAGGAAGGAAGGCGCTTATGCATCCAAGTATCTTATTAGCGGTGCACTTTTGGTTGTAGTTACCTTCGGTTTAGCAAACCTGTTCTATCAATTTTAAGGGCCAACTATAATACCCAATTTTAATCATTATTCAGCAATACGCTAATGTGCTATTGATTTATACGGGGTGGGTTAATAAAGCGTAATTTTGTCTGATAGAATGACAAAAAGCACACACTTTTACTGAGGTTAAATCTGCATGAATATACGCGTTATTAACAGTGTTTTGCTTGTTCTCACATTGGCTTTTTCTGCTCAACTCAAAGCCGAATGGTACTCTGAGAATGCAGGCATTATGGGGACCAATATATACGTTGAGGTTTGGGCTGAAACGCCGGTTCAGGGTGAGCTCGCGTTGAGAGCTGTCATGGCAGAAATGGAGCGTATTAACCAACTAATGAGTCCCTACATCGATACCAGCGAACTAAGCCTTATCAACGCAAAGGCGGGCCAACAGCCGGTGGTGATAAGTGATGAAATGTTTGAGCTGCTGGATAAATCAGTCAATATTTCAGAGCTCACAAAGGGCGCGTTTGATATTACCTTTGCGAGCGTGGGTTACTTGTACAATTATAAAAAAAATCAACGTCCAAACGAGGCAACTATTGCTTCATTATTAGCCGCAATTAACTATAAATACATCAAACTGAATAAACCCAATAAGTCCGTTGTCTTTACGCATGACAAAGTCAAGATTGACTTAGGTGGCATTGCCAAGGGTCATGCTGTAGATAACTCAATTTCATTGTTAGAACGCATGGGCATTATGCATGGCTTAGTGACTGCAGGTGGCGATACGCGTTTAATTGGTGACCGTCGCGGTAAGCCCTGGATCGTAGGTATACGAGACCCTAGGGACGAAAAAAAACAAGCAGTGGTCATGCCATTGCAAGACTCCGCCATGTCGACTTCAGGCGATTATGAGCGTTACTTTGAAGAAGATGGCAAGCGCTACCATCATATTTTGTCGCCCAAAACAGGTAAGTCAACTTACGATGTGCAGTCGGTATCAATTATTGGTCCAAGTAGCACTTATAACGATGCATTGTCGACCGCGGTTTTTGTTATGGGTTTACGCGAAGGTCTGGGGATGATTAATCGAATTGACGGTTACGATGCCGTGGTGATGGATAATCAACGTAAAATGCATTATTCGAATGGCCTGCAACAATAAGAGGTCAGCGAACGACGAGTCTATTCGCTAGATTATCGATGTTGCTAGTCGATTGAGCATTCAATTGCAGACAAATAAATTCAAAATTGAATTTTTTATACCAAGTGGTAACATAGAAATCAGCAACATTAATAATAAAAAATAAACAAGTTGATATAACGTCAGGAGTATTTACGTTGGCTAGTGGTCGTAAACGCGAGTTTGATTATGAGTTAGCTCTTAATGCTGCAATGAATGTTTTTTGGCAGAAGGGCTACAGCGGTACTTCAATGAGTGACCTTATTGAGAGGATGAATATCAATAAGCCAAGTATGTATCGTGCTTTTGGCAATAAAGAAGACCTGTTTATCAAAGCAACTGAGCGCTACCTCGAAACCAAAATGAAACCTCATATGGCATTGCTATTCGAGGAAGGCGCCACGCTAAAAGACCGCTTTAAAAAACACATGATGTCGATTGTTGATATGCAATGCAGCACTTCTGATGCTAAAGGTTGTTATTTAATTTTATGTCAAGCAGAGTTGATTGGCGGCGGAATACCGATGCAAGCAGAACTGTTGCTAAAAGATGCGGAAGCAATACCAACGCAATGTTATGCAGACATTTTTAGTAATGACCCCGAAGCAATTTTGTTAGGGTTAAGTCAGAATGCTCAATCCAATAGTTTATGTCTTTATACAATGTTGAAAGGCACTGCTGCTATGGCCCGGTCAGGTGCGCTAAGATCAGAATTAGAATATTCTATAGATACCATTCTTGCCGGAATAGGGCTCGACTAAACTTGATCCGTCGGTCTCCACTCGTAAATAAATCTTATTTTAGTGCTATTCATCTTTACTTTTACCTCTAATGTGCAAGTTAATTAAAGTTTGAAACTGGATATTAAAGTTTGAAACTAGACATGAAAGTTTGAAACTCACACTAACATTATGAAACCGCTTTCAAGTGGTTTTGGCTTTATGATTTGTTTGGTTAGCTAAATCATTCTTAACAACTATAAAGCACGATTAAACAGCTGACAGAAAGTGCTGCTTAAGGAGACGGTCAGATTCTTTTTGATCATTCCCGCTTTGCTCTTATTGCGGATCGTCGAGCATGCAGCTCTGACGGTCAGCTCGACGGCAATAGCCGACGTACGAGCATGAAGATATCAAATGAGCGTTTAGTGCCAAAACCGGTCATTTCGGCTTTAATATTATTTGTATTGTTGAAGAAAGCGGACGTTTCAAAATCTTCATTGTAGGGCAAGAATGAGGCAGAAAGCGGTCATAGTTTTTTTGGGGTCCTTTTAAACCGTTTGACGTTTATAGTCGTTTTCTTTGACAAGCAAGTTAACGGTATCCTTTTCGGACTTTATCAATTGAAGCAAATTGAGAAGGATTATCAATTATCTTAGAGAATAAACTCAGTAAACCTTCATAAAATTCAAATGCAGCTGCCATATCGAAATGCGCTTCGCCTTATTCTAAAATGTCAACGAGGTCCCTTTCAGCGGCAAGATTAGCCCAATAGGCGCGTTTGTGATTGCTACAAACATCACTACATAACAATGCCATATTTATCTATCACGCGCTGAGTAGGTTCAGGATACATAATCAAGAGGTCTTGAAGCAGTTGCCTATGACTGTCTTCAATTCGCTTATTAGCTTTCAAAAGTTGTTGCACAAAGAAGTAATTTTGATATCCCTCAATGATTTCTGCGAGCGCAATATCCAATGCATCAAGTCCTATTTCTGGCTGTTCGATATCAACGCCCATGCGTATAAGAGTCCGCAGCCCTTGTTCATGCTTCTCTTTAATCGCAATAGTCAAAAGTCTGCGGTTCAGATAGTCAACAGAGTTAATATCAAACCCAGCTTCGACCATATTCTCGAGCAATTGCATGTCATTGGTTTTCAATAGTTTTGACATGACAAGTCGTACTGGCACTTCCATATTGTTCATAAACAATTCGAACACCTCACTTGACGCTACGCTGCTCATTGCATGAATCAGTAAACCGTTCTTAACTTGGTTTTGGTAGAAGGGGGCTAATAAATCACTTAACTCCAATGCCGTTTCATAGTCGTTGTTTAAAGTTGCCTCTTCAATTTTTTGAATTAGGGACGCATCCGGCAATTCTTCGGGCGTTTCAGCTTGAGTATATTGTTGCATAAACGAAGGTATATTCTTTGATCTTTCCAGGCCGATTATCAGGTCTATTTTTCGTTTCGATTTGTACTCGTCGATTAAGCTTAATTGTTCAATCGCTAAATCGGCATCAATAAGTTCATCGCTATATTCATTATAAATTTTGGAAGCTTGAGCATAGAGTTGCTGAAACTTTTCTTTTTGACTGTTATTTTGTTTGCGATCTTTAAAGTATTTTTGAAACGCCTTCACTCTCGCTAGCAACTCATCCTCACAATTCTCCAACAACGTAAATTCACCGGAAGTGTGCAGCGCAACAAGTTCTTGAACTAGCTCCGCTAATACCTTTTGTAGATGCTGGTCTTGTGCTTTTGACAATGTTGAAACTCGTTGATGTTGCTTGTAATAATTTTCTGCATCAAGGTTTGGAAATCGCTCACTAAGCGTTTTTTCAAATTGTTGATTTGGACTCGTCGTAAGAATGCCTGAGTCGAGCAGTACCTTAATTGTTTCATCACTAGCGAAAACATCTTTTAAAATTAGCATGCCATAACCACCTTGTAGCATATGTATCTCCTTGAGATTACTGAAAGGATCTACGCCTTGTTTTATCCAAAAAGTTGCCATATTAAAATCATAACGATTCAAAGCAGTCAGCACTAAGTTGGTAGATTTCTCTTTATTAGTATCAAAAACAGTACTCAGTTCAGTGCTAAAACTTTTCAATAGATGCTCTAAGACATCTGGTCGTTTGTTCAGAAAGGTTTCATCTAAGTCGACTAATTCTGCAAAATGAAATGGGTAACCTGCAGACTTAAATACATCGAGAATGGCCTTCATCGTTTTATTTGATTCAGCGTCAGGTTGCATGCTTATTGCAGTGAACATGGCTCTTTTCAATAAAGGCCACGAAGAAGTTGAATCACTCAAAATGCCATCTGATGATCCCGCAACAATGCCTGCTAATAAATTCTCAGCCAAAGTGTAGTTTCTTTCATCGATTGCTTGCAGGAAGTCGCCACTTTCAGGGTAGTTTGCCTTATCTCTTAAAGTCCTTTCTAAATGCAACTCTGGTTTCTTAAAGTCGGGTGACCTGAGATTAATTGCATCAGCAGCGGAGTTGGGTTCAGGAAAGTAATATAGCCTAGACATTCCAGCATGATAAAATGCGTTTTTCTCCCCCTCAGCGTTCAAAAGTTTCTGTTTCGCCAGACTCTGTAAGCTTGAAAAAAAATCGCCATTCATTGGGTGCTTTTTGAAAAGTCTTTTTACTTCCGCCTCACAGTGTTTTGAGGCTAAAAAAAATGCTGGTTGATTTGTAGAAGTGGATTCTGCTGTTTGGACTTTAGCTGATGACTCATCATCTAAAATAGCATCGTTATTAAGCAAAAGTGCGGAGCTTAGGGTTGACCTCGCTTCACTTACTTTCAAAGTTGGATCTGGGTCGACCAATACGGCGGCATCTTTGGTATTAACAGCGAAAAATACAACGGTAACTACAACAGCGATACCAATCAATATCGACAATCGTTTTAGACTCATTTCTTAACTTCCTTTTATCCTGTATCTTGCGGGTCACTAGCAACAGACGAATACAGCCCGCACTCCTTTGCTTACAATTCGTATTGTTGCATAAAAAAACGCTTCGGACTATCGTTCAAAGCGCTATTTCAGTGCTAAAGTTTTAAGAGTCCTATAGACTCCCGTTCCTCTTTTACTAGGAGAACTTACCTCGTTGGTTGGGTACAAGAAGAATTAAAACTATCGACTACCCCCTGTGGCAGATGTCTTTCATGATGGCTTGATTCATTCAAAAAGGAGTTTGTGGTGATATTTGTAAAACGTGCGCCCGTTAGTGTCAAATGCTAGTAGTCCTTTGGTATTGAAATCTTGAATATGACGCACAACGAGTCCTACCACGTCGCTATGAGGAGGTGCTTTGATGCTTTGCCAACACATGTATTGGCCCTTGAATTCTATATTGGCAAGTGTGACAAAAAATACCTATCTTACGACTGGCTCAATGGCCCCTTTTGGGATGTTTTGCGACTGTTTCTTTGCAGGAACCAATCTTATCGGGGCAGTCTATAACAGAAATATGAAGAAGAAACAGTTACAACTAATAATTGACTTTCGAATGCAGGTCATGAGTTTGGCATCTATGATGCAAAAGCTTTACCCTACAATGCTTTTTAGTGCTTTTACGTGTTCCTTGTAAGCTTCAGTCCCTTCTTCTGTTAACGATAACCAAGTGCGCTGTCTACCATTTTGTGTGGCTTTATTTATCTATAAATAATTAGCATCTGCAAGCAGTTTCAACTGTTTTGATAATACCGATTTACTGACAGCCAGCTTATCTTTTAAAAGGGCAAACTCCATTTCATCTACTAGCTCCAAAATTGCGCAGATCATCAAACGGTTGGGAGCGTGAATCAGCTCGTCGAAGCTACCGTAATTCATTCATTGCTTCCTTACTTACTGCTTGTGATAAAGGAAACCGATGACCAAGGTAGACGAAAACGATACCGGTAACGACTGGAACCACATAAACTCCCCAAGGTGCCAGTGCCTCGTAGGAATAGTTTGCAATATTATCGCTGAAGAAGCCAAACAATAACCCGACAGCAAGCGCAAAGTATGAAATCGGTTTACTAGGGAACCATTTAACTTTTAATCCTTTTTTATTGAGATAACGACTCCAAATGACCAGTAATACAATTACACTTATCGCTATAAAATGTTGAAACACTTCTGATAGCATGAGCTTACGATTAATCAATTCAAAGTACACGAACCATGTCATAAGAGTGCAGAGAGTAATATTTAACCATAATGGCATTCTAGCGATGGATGATGCCCTTGCTTTTTGTTGCTCAATAAGGTGCAACGCTGATTTAGCTTCTTGTACTGTCGTTTTATTCATTCTCTTTAATTCATAGTTGGAACTGAAGTGTTGAAACAAAAAAATGAGCGAGCATTAGTAAGAACTGAATGAGGATTTTTATATAGTGCTGTGATGTTCGTTTTGACTGCTCACAGCTTTACATAGGAATATTTTTTTGCTGATGAAGTGTTGGAGCATCTGAATGTCTGCAATTGGATGGAACTTCCCGTCGCAATTGATTCAAAAGTATGACCGAATCAAGCTCAAAGCTTTAAAAGCTAATGAAGACTTCTACGTCTCCTAACTGCCCATTTGAGACCGCCATCAGATTATTCTTGCGACGTTGGCAAATGGCACTGCGCAGTAATTCAATAAAAAGCTCTTACTGTCCGCTTTCTTCCATTCCGGCTAGTTCGCTTATCCATAAGCTCTGAGTTCCAAACATTAATTTATCGAATTATTATAATAATTGGGCTTTGGATTTTCTCAGTTCCAAACTTTACGAAGTTTTGACACAGTCTAGGTTCGATAAATCGCGGGTTGCAAGACGTTTCAGTTTCACACATTAATACACTCGCACATCTAAATCTCTACACCCGTTGACTTTACTATACCAATCGGTACAATAGCCTTTAATTAAACTATACCGATTGGTATAAATTAGCGGCGACGCAGATTTACACAAGGTACTTCTCTCCAATTATTGCAATACGCTAAGGGTCAACTGATTTCATATGAATGAAATTAGGAAATTGATTGCCCCTTTTATGGTGGTTGCAGTGTAGAAGCTTTTCGATGTATCAATTCATCCGTAAATTTCGTAACTGTCACATGTAAACGTAAGTTGAAGTAACTTTTCATTTAAAGGAAATCCAATGACATCATTAACTATTCACACAATTGAATCAGCTCCTGAAGCAAGTAAACCATTATTGCAAGGCTCTCAAAAAGCGTTTGGTATGATACCTAATTTGCACGGCATTTTAGCGACCTCACCACAAGTACTCGAGGGATATCAGAAGCTACATGAATTATTTTGTAATTCCTCATTTAATGCCCAAGAGTTAACCGTAGTTTGGCAAGGTATTAATGTTGAACACGAATGTCATTATTGTGTTCCTGCTCACACAGGTATCGCGCATGCAATGAAAGTAGATCCTGCATTAACGGATGCGCTGCGCAATGAACAGCCGATGCCAACAACAAAGTTGCAAGCGCTACTAGATACAACTCTGATCATTGTGCGAAACCGCGGCCACATTAGCCAAGAACAATTAGATAGCTTTTACGCAGCGGGTTATGGCGAACAACATCTACTGGACATCATTTTAGGATTATCGCAAAAGGTGATGAGTAATTACATTAACCATATTGGCAATACACCTGTAGACGAGTCATTCGAGCAATTTGTGTGGCACAAAGCTAAATAAAAGGCTCGATTTAAGCTTAATATAAACGACATGTAAATTAGATATAAAGACAAGTAGAAGCTCAGTTTAGCCAAGTTTCTACTTGTATTGATGCCGCCATATATTCAGTATTATAATGCCGTTAAGCATTTCTGGCGGTCACCCATGGCGAGACAATTCCTTCGAAATTATTAAACTCCACAACTTAACCAAAGCCAGTTTTTATTCCACGTGCTAAGTAGCAATCACCCCATTTACGATAGGTTCAAATGCGGTTAATGAATCCATTAAGGCTGCGTTACCCAGCCCTGTTTGTGGGAACAACGTGCGCATTTGCCCCTGCTCACCGTGCAAAGCAAGGTAGTTTAAGATAACTGTTTCGACTAGCAAGTTTACGTTGTTTGCTGCCGGTGTTGCTGAGGTTTCAACAGAACCATCGCGACGCATATAACCAATTTGTTGGCTAACCGCTTGTTCTTCTGGTGTACCACCAATTAATTGAGGGGTGCCGTTAGGATTGTAGACCATGAAAAAAGAAGCGGCTGTGGACGAGTTATCGCCCGTCCATACACCTTTACCGCGACCGTCTTCAGAGTCATCTATCATACCGTTACTAAATACTGAGCCATCGCTGACAACATACATCATCACAGGAACACCAACGCGAGCTGCATATTCCAATACTGCACCCATGCATTTGCCAGCGCGCAAATCTCTTACTTCTCCAGTTGCTCGATTACCGGTGTGATAATCATAGCCGCCCATGGCGATGGTACCCGCGCCTGCAAAGCCGTTCATTACCAACTTCATTACTGACGCTGTTTTTTGAAACTCACGGTCACCGTCAAATTCTGCTTGGGTGAAAATGCCGGCGTCACCCACAATATTAGGATCAAGTTCAGGGTTGAGTGAGGATGGGTCGCCAAACCTATCCGCAATATCTGCGCTTTTCACGTAACCACAACGCACGAGCTCTTTTAAGTTGTCGTCGCCACTAATTTTTGTATCGACGCGATCGAGCTTCATGTCACTAATACGTTGAACCGACTCCATTACCGATACGGCGTCTTCTTGGCTTAACAAGCCCACGAGGTCGCCGGTATCAACCAAGCCGGTTACGTCGGACGGTCGGTCAACTTTAGTTGGCCGTTTTGCCGGGTCAATCAACGCAGCAGGTGCCATAGAGCTACCACCACTGTCGGAATTTCTTGAGCCAATTAAGGTTAGTAACGAGCCGTCTGAACCTGCACGATTGATACCATACATTGGATTGTGAGGATTGTTACCAGTGTCATTTTCTGATCGAGCGGGAATAACGGCACCGTTTACATTGGCACGGTTACCTACTGCTAGTTTATCCTGAATACCACGTAAAAATGCGCTGTCAGCGTGAAATGCCAAACCTAATTCATTATTTATAAAATCGGATAAACCGACTTCCGGATTCGCAATACTCGGCACCATGTCACCAGGTAAGCCCTGACGGCTATAACCTTGTGTGCTTAGAAAGTCCATTTGTCCACCGCGGCCGCCAATTAATACATTTGAGCCCGCAATATTGGCACCACCGGCTAAATCGAATACGATAAAAGGTATTTTTCCCGCTCCTTGAGTAGCAATACCGCAGCCTGCTTTTAAGGCCTCTAAATCAGGTGATAAAGATGCATATGCGTTGCCAGAACCTGCCAACACACTCAATACCGAACCGCCAACAACAGCGCCCATACCAACCGTAAAGCCCTGAGCTAGGAAGTCGCGTCGTGTTACTGGTTTGGCGTGGTCTTGGTGAAACAGCGGTGCATCTGGATCCGTTCCGTTCCCCCCACCCATGCCACCACGGTTTGTCTTTGCGCTGGCACCGACGGAGTATTTTTTAGAAAATGTACGTGTTGTTTTTTTCATTTTAATCACCTATTCGCATCTGCTATTGCATAACAACAGCAGCACTGCCGAGAACGGCTGCGCAAGTTGCTTTTGCTACTGTGGGTATAGTTTGTGCTGAACAAGAATTGCTATTTGAACAAGTTGTTAAGCGATCGATTAAGTTGTTTAGCTCAGCTGATACATCTGCAGAAGCGGGTTGACTGCTCAGGCCGCTGCCGATCATACGGTCGATAAGCGGATTAACTAACGCTGCGCGGTCATTGGCGTCGAAACTATTGTTAGCTGACATAGTGAAGTCGAATTGTGGGAAGTAGCTTGCTCTTAGGCTATTGTTTTCAACCATCACATCACAATAGCGTATTGCCATTTGCGTGATTGCCATTTGGTTTGAGGCTAAAAAGCTTTGCATGTCCGTTATGCTGGGCAGTTGTTGGCGCAACTGTTGATAGGTTGCGTTGACGTCTACTTGTGAAGATGACACACCGGTAAGTGCGGCCATGCTTGCATTTACTTCAGCAAAGTTTCGAATACCAATATCAGATTGTGGCGCTAAGTCGACGGGTTGCGCTGCTACTGGTATGTCGGCAGTTGGACGCAAAGAGACCGCATCTCCCAATACTTCAAAGGTGAGGAAAAATTCGTCTTGGACAGGCCCTTTTTGCACTGGAATAATAGTGCCTTGTGCAGAGAGTTGCTGTCCTAAATCATTACTCGCCGCTTGTAGACCATCAACGGTTAGGTTTAATGTTGCGAATACTTGGCCGCCTTTTGATTCTCGTCCATTCACGCCAATACGAACGCCGGTTAACGTAATGCCATCCAGATTTGCATTTGCATCAAGGCTTATCATTGACGGTTCGGTGAATAAGTAGCTGTATGAATCAAACTGGCTCACTTCAAACACAATGTAGCTTTGCGGGACATTAATGATTTCTGAGACACCGAATAAGAGGAAGAATTTCTCACCTACACCGGCATCAAAGTTTTTCACTATTTGTTCTGAGGTCAGTACACGATTGTGCATAGCGGCCATTCTAATGGTACCTGCCCATGGCACATCACCCGAGACTTCGTTACCAAGGACGAATGCGAAACTATCATCCCAGTCACTCAAACCGGCCGCTTCAATCGTGTCTTGGTCATCTGTAGATTCGCCATTCACATAAATTTGACGACCGCCAACACCATCATAATTAACCACGACATGTTGCAGTGCGGCTTGCAAATCTTCATCGGCATCACGCGTACTTAGCGCAGGCATGCCATTGGTATCGGTATTGCCATGGCGCAATAGCATGTCGTAGTTGTAGAGCGTTTGACCCAGAGTGAAGTTACGTCTGTCGCGGCCACCTGAATAGCTGACAATACGCGCAGGCCCTTCTTGTGTGACGTTTGCAGGAGCAACCCACGCTTCGATGGCAAACTCGCCGGTAGAGACAATCAAATCATGGACCTTTTTACTGTCGGTAGTGGAACCTTGTGCTTTACCATCAGTCAGTTGAATACCGTTACCGCCAACCCATTCGTAAGCGCCGCTTAGGGTAAGGTTGAGTGCGGGCTCTACGCCACTGGTATCGTAGGCAATATTACCCGAAGCAGTTTTAAACTCCCACTTTGCAATAAGGTTAGATTCAAACCGACCACCGCCGGTGGCAAGGGTGCCATCAAATAAAGTAAGTGCATGTGAGCTAACTAGGTTTGCGTCTAGTTCGGTCACGTCAATAGCATCTGCCATGGCTTGAATAGCGACTGCTAGGGCTTGACTATCAGCCTGACAATTGTCTGTCCAGCAGTTATGAAACTCATCTCGTAGTCGCGCCACGATCCTTGAATCTTCTGGTAAATCTAAGTTCATCTTCGAGGTTGCCGCGGCATACGCTTCAGCAATATCGGATGAGGCTAAGTAGGGCGATATAGGGATCGCAGCACTTGATTGGTGGCAGTCAACACAATGTGCAAGTAACACAGGATAGACATTTGATGCAAACAAACCTGAGTCTGCTGGGAAATTCTTATTTGCACCAGGAATTTTAACCATTGGGGCATTGAGTTCTATGCTTGTTGCCACCTGTTCCGTACTTACCCAATTGCCAATCCATGTGCTAATAATATCAGCGCAAGCAGATGCGTCGCTTAACCAGCAGTTGTGTCCGCCAGCCACTTTAGTAACGAGCGCAGAGTCAGCGATACGCGAGGTATTAATAAGACCGTTAACCTCTGCATAAGCAAGGTTTATATCATCGAAGCGAGCAAAAGGGGGTGATTGCTGGTCTTGAATATGACAAGCACCGCAACGATCTGGTTTTGCCAGGTTATCCCAAAGAGCCAACTTAAAGTTTTGCACATCGGTAGTTGCCGGTGCAGGACCTGTATAATTCAAAGCAGGCTGCTGAACTGGGGGTGGCAAAGGTGTTAGTTCTACGCTGGTATCACTACCTCCGCCGCAACTTGCAAGTAGCAAAATTGCAATACTAGCAGCTCCAATGTGACGAACCGCTTGGAAATACCTCGACGCACCACCGCGGTAACTTGTGCTTAGCATCGTTTGCAAATTAGAGTTTGAAATTGAGTTAAACATGTTTTATTCCCCCTTGCAGTAGTCTGCAGTCGCGGCAAACACGTTTTTAATATTGTAGTTGTTACCCATAAATTCAGATTGAATTTGAGCAATTGCTGTGCGGTCAGCCTGATCTTGAGGTGAACGTAAACAGACGTTCTTAAATACTTTCTTTACCTGACAATTTGCAAAGGTTTGACTGTTAGCAAGCTCTTCACCCATTGATTTAGCGCCACTACCTGTGCCAGAAAGTTGGTTGGACCAACCAATTGTTTGGTTTTGCCCGGTGCGCCAATAGTTGTCCCATGTATCATCCATGGTGACATAACCGAACGGGAAGTTATTCGAGTTTATCCAGTATTTAGCTTGTACTCTTAGCTGCGTTTCAGGATCGACTTGCCCTTCAGCGTTATAAACAATTTGACCATTTTCGCCATCAGGGTCGGCTTCAACGTTGTAGTCATAGTTATAATAAGCAAAGGCTTGAGCCAATGGGTCCATACCGGAATGACAACCTGAGCATGAGTTTGTAAAAATGCGGCTATCACCACCTGGGCTGCGACTCAAATCTTGCCGAATTCTGTCTGGCGGACTGCTGGTATCCTTAAACGCTTCAAGGTCAGCACACATATGGTTCATGAGTGTAAAGCGGAACATGGCGCGGTTTGTGCCATCTTTAAAGAATGCTTTGGCGGCGCCTCTCGTTGTCATTACGCCAGCAGTCGCTTGTGCCGGAATGCCAGTCAGCGAGGACTGTGTGGTTGCCACTAAAACGCTCGATAGGTCTGCGCCTTCATCTTCTAGGGTTGCATAATGTGCATTATTATTTGTACTGTATGCGGGTGCGCCCGCGTTGACATTTGCTACATATAAAATGTCACCGCTTAAGATTTGGCGAAAATCAACTTCATCTCTAACCACACCAATGACGGTCGCTGTGTAGTCATTCAGCGGCGCGAAAACGTCAAACTCTTCATTCGTCCACGGTGTAACCCAATTCTTAATAGTGACGTTATAAAAACTGGGTGACTGCATCGCAATTTGTGCTGCGCCTTGAGCATCGCCTGCTTCTATTAAGTCTGACATTGTCTGAATTACTGCTGTGGTGCCTGGAACGCCAGCCAAACGATCGTGCATGCGTTTAGCTTGTTCTAAGGACCCGGCAGATACTAACGCACTGGTTAGAATAAGCGGCACAGCGAAGCAAATCAGCTTTAGCAATTGCTTTATAGTCATATTTACTTGATGAAAAGCTACCTTATAAAAAGCTACCTTATAAAAAGCTACTTTATGAACAGAAAGGTGATTAAGTGGGTTATTTGATTCTTTTGCCAATAAATACATCGAATCAACTCCTTTTTTGAATGTGAATTATGTTATACCCGCCTTTTACGTATCGTTAGTTATTCTCTGTTAACAATAAGTGTTTGCCCGTATACCGATTAATTACACAATCGATGGTTGTATAAAAAACAAACGGCATTAAAGAGCCTAGTTTTGCCTGCAGTCAATAAATGTGCCTAACTTTTTAACGTGTTGTTTTATAACCTTTAAAATAAACTTTATTGACCTATCTTAGTTACTTCATCAAATTAAAACACAGATCAGTGTTACCTAAATGCAACACTTAAGCAGTATGCTTTTTAATTTCTTAGTCTGAATGAATCCGTGATGAAGATCGCCTTTGTGATTTTTAATGGGCTGGAGGGAGAATATTTTATTATTCGTGGCATTAATGCGCTTTTGATAATTGCCGACAACCTATTACTAAGGAAAATAATTATTATATCAATTTAATATAAATCGTCGAACAATTTACTATTTTGGTTATTAACTGTCGCAATTGCGGGGTTAAAAGTATACCTAAAGGCACGGTATAAAAATTAATCCTTAAATATAGAAAACAAGATTGTTGTACAGACCGCTTGATGTAAGGCTGTCATTTTCATATCAAAGTGTGCCTGGTAGAGCGTCGAATAAATATACCTTTCGCGTTGGGTAAATAGAGGCGTTGCACTTTAGTGACAGTATAAATAGGTAAGGTAGGTAAGTATCGTAGCGGTGCAGATTTATCTTCATAATGAGCAGAATAATATGATGACTGGTAATCCAAACACTGACTATTTGTTAAAGAAATCACTGAAAAAGCTACTGATTTGCTCATGCGTATTTGTCATTGCCGCTTGTGGCGGTGAAGATATAACCAACCAAGAACAAGAGCCTGATCCGGTTGTAGTCGATGTACCCATTGCCGTTGTGAAACGTGACTTAAGAGTTGAAGGTGCAGACATGCAGCGCTCTATTACGGCCCCTGCTCTTTTTATTCCTGGTGCATCGTTGATTTTAAAAGCGCGCGCCAATGCAACTGCCATTGAAGTTAATATTACCGAAAACGTATTCGAAGACCGAGTAGATGAAGAAGGCAATCGTCTACCTATTGATATTAAAGATTTAGAAACTTCTTATGACGGTTCACGTCTTATTTTTAGTATGCGGGCTCCAGAAGATGAAAATGCCGATGATGACGAACAACCGACGTGGAATATTTGGGAATACCTTATCGAAAGCAAACAGTTACGGAGAGTTATTTCCTCTGATATTGTTGCACAAACAGGCGAAGATACCGGCCCGGTTTACTTAGCTGACGGTCGTATATTATTTAGCTCTACTCGTCAACGTGGCAATCAAGCACGTCTGTTGGATGAAGGTAAGCCGCAATATGCTGGTTTAGAGGAAAGTCTAGATGTGCATGCCTCGGTATTGCACATTATGGATGCTAATGGTGAAAACCTGGAACAAATTTCGTATAATCAAAGCCATGATTTAGACCCATTGGTAATGCCTAATGGCAAAATTATCTTTAGTCGTTGGGATCAATTTGGTGGCAGCAAAGGCGTGCATCTTTATCAAATGAATCCGGACGGCAGTGATTTAGAAATATTGTATGGCCGCCACAGTCATGTCGATTCTAATGGCAATAACGCAGATATTAATTTTACGCAAACGCGCGTGACACCCGATGGTCGTATTCTTGTCGCACTCACTGCGTTTGAAAAAGAAGAATTAGGTACTGATTTTGTTACTATTGATGTGGTCAACTATATCGATAACTTTACGCCTATTGCTGCGGCAGATTCGTTAACTGGTCCGGCGCAAGAAAAGGCATTGTTTGAAAACATTGATATAGAGGCAGATATTTCTCCTGGTGGTTATATTGCCGCTTTATATCCTTTGTTTGACGGCAGCGGTCGTCAACTATTTAGTTGGAGCCAATGCCGTTTATTAGCTCCGCCGGCAGATGATGCCGGCGCGGATGAAGTGCGTTCGGTAGTGCCTTGTTCTCCTGAAACACTACTTGACCCCAATTATGAAAAAGCACCTCCGCTATATGGTTTATGGATGTTTGACCCAGCTCAAGGCACGCAGTTACCTTTAGTTGTGCCTCAAGAAGATGCTTCTTATTCGGAAGTTGTCGCGGTTGAAAGGCGCCCATTTCCTGCGGATCCATCATCAACCATCGATACTAGCGAAATAGGCTTATTTGATGCCAATATGGGGATTATCCATATCCGTAGCGTATATGATTTTGCGGGTGAAGACCTGAGTCCACAGGGCATTGTGAATATGGCAAATCCTACCGTAGTCGCTCCTGACCAGAGACCCGCTCGTTTCCTTAGAGTTATTAAAAGTGTGTCTATACCCGATGAAAATACCCTAGACATTGAAAATAGTGCATTTGGGCGTTCAAGAAATCAATTAATGCGCGAAGTGCTCGGCTACACACCGATCCAACCCGATGGATCGGTTAAAGTAGCGGTGCCAGCTAAAGTGCCTTTCGCGATTAGTATTGTCAATGCACAAGGTAAACGTATTTCTGCGCGCCACCAAAATTGGCTTCAAGTCGTACCTGGTGAAACTAAAACCTGCAGTGGTTGCCATGATGGTAGTAATAATTCTGATATCACCAAGCGCCCGCACGGTAGAACCGATGCGGAAACGCCTTCTATTAACAATGGCGCACCAAGTACCGGCGTGCCCTTCCCTGATACTAACCCTGCACTTTTTGCAGATCTAGGCGAAACCATGGCCGAAACCTTTACACGCATCAACGGTGTACCTGACTTAACGCCTGATATTTTGTTTGCAGATATGTGGACAGACCCGGCAGTGCAAACGCCTGCTGATAATATTGAATACCGGTATGCAGATTTGCTAACGCCACTGCCTATTACGCAAAGTTGCGCACAAACGTGGACCTCAATTTGTCGCGCCGTGATTAATTTTCCAGATCATATTCAACCGCTCTTTGAACTCGACCGTAAAATCGTTGATGCCGATGGTTTGGTGGTGACAGATAACACCTGTGTGGCTTGTCATAATCGTTTTGATGCCGATAACCAATTACAAGTCCCCGCTGAGCAACTAGAATTAACTGGTAATCCGTCGCCAGCCGATGCAGAATTATTGACGAGTTACCGCGAACTCATGTTTAATGATGTTGAGTTGGAATTAATTGACGGTGCTCTTTTGCCGCGTTTAATACCTGTTTTTGATAACAATGGTGACCCAGTATTTGAGCTCGATGAAGAAGGTGAGCTTATTCTCGATGAAGACGGCAATCCAATTCAGGTAACACAGCAAGTAGGCGTGGGTAGAGCTATGAGTGTAAATGGTGCCAGTAATAGCGCTGGATTTTTTGCTCCATTCGAAAGCGGTAGTCACCAAGGTTGGTTGAGTCCAGCTGAATTAAAAATGATAAGCGAATGGCTCGATGTCGGTGGCCAAAACTACAATAACCCATTTGATGCACCAACAAATTAATGAAATTAAACCCACACTTTTTATGTATCGTTATTATGGCTTCTGCTTTTTTTAGCATTGCAGCCAAAGCCGACGACTTAGTTGTAAGTATTGTCGAACCCTATGTCGACTTTCGGACCGGCCCTGCCAGCGAATACCCTATTTTTCACGTTGCTGAGCAAGGTGAAACCATCACCATATTGAAAAAGAAAACCGGCTGGTATAAGGCCATTACTTATACAGGCCAAGAAGGCTGGGTCTCAGCTGTTCAACTTGGTAAAACTATTAAGCCCAGTGGCGAGCTACTCTATGTGCCAACAGGCAGCTTCGAAGACTACACTAATCGTACTTTTGAATTCAGTGCTTTTGGCGGCATATTAGAGAATGTGACTGCAATGTCAGTTGCTGCTGCCTGGAACGTTACGGGTAACTTAGTTGCCGAAGCAACGTATACCCAAGCGCTTGGCGATTTCTCTGAAAATAAATTATGGTCAATTAGAATACAACACCATGTTTTCCCTGAGTGGAAAGTAAGTCCTTACTTTACAATTGGAGCCGGTGGCATAAATACGCGCCCTCGTTCCAATTTAGTGCAAAGTGGCGATGAGGTTCGCATGAGTGATTTTTATGAAGTAGGCGCAGGTTTACGTTATTATTTTGCGCGCAATATGGTTATAAAATTTGAATATCGAAATATTATTGCGCTAACAGATCGCGACGACCAAGAACAAATTGAAGAATTTAAATTAGGCTTTTCGGTATTTTTTTAGCTAATAAGCCATCAATAAACGCAATCAATAACTAATAGATAGGCGATAGCCGTTGATAGATAGCCGTTGATATCGCGTTAGCGTGAAACCCATAGCATGGTGAAATGAATGAAATTTAATAAAAATGTCGTAGTGAGCACAGTTGTCTTATTCAGTATTAGTTTGTTCAATGCACACGCAGTTGCGCAAGGCTCATTAGTAAAAAGCTCATCAGCAAAAAGCGCAGCGCGTCCGATGCAAGCAAATACCGATCAGCCTCCGGCATTAATTGACCCAAATATTGAACGTCGTGAAATTAATGAGTCGGATATTGATACCGAAGACCTTGAAATAGGTATTTTTGGTGGATTTATTGTGATTGAAGATTTTGAGTCAAGTGCGGTTGTTGGGGTCTCTTTGGCCTATCATATTAATGAAAACTTATTTCTTGAAGCCCGCTACGCACAAGCAACTGCAGGGCAAACCAGTTTTGAAAAATTATCTGGAGGTGCACCCTTCTTAACCGAAGAAGAACGTGACTATACGTATTATAACTTATCAATAGGTTACAACATCAATGGTGAAACTTTCTTCACAGATAATTTAGTATTCAACTCAGACATTTACTTTACGTTGGGCGCGGGCAGCACCGAATTCGGTGGTGACGAGCGCTTTACGATAAGTGCTGGTGCCGGATACCGACTGCTGTTTACTGATTTTTGGGCATTAAAAGTAGACGTACGTGATCATGTATTTACCAGTGATATTATCGGCGTAGAAAAGGACGTTCACAATATAGCAATTACGCTAAGTACAACGTTCTTCTTTTAATTGACGGGATCAAATAATGACAAACATAAATACAGCGTTAGCAACCTCAATATTCGCCAAACCGACATCAGCAATGCGCATGCATCAGTTGCTAGTGGCTGGGGCTGTGGCAGTCGCGTTAGCGATTTGTAGCATCAACGCGATGGCAAAACCGGTATCCGGTGAGGAGTCTCCTGACTTTACTTTAAAGAGTCGTGATGGCGGCAATATTAAACTATCCGAACAACGTGGCAATATCGTACTGGTTAATTTCTGGGCGTCTTGGTGTGGTCCATGCCGTGAAGAATTGCCAGCGTTTGAAGCGCTATATCAAGAATACCAAGATTTAGGTGTTGAAATACTGGCCATAAATGTGGATGACGAAGCTGAAAAAGCCAACGTTTTATTGCAAGACATTGAAGTGAGCTTTCCGGTACTGTTTGACACATCTGGTGAAGTAAGCCAATTGTATGATGTCAGCGCAATGCCCACTACCGTTATAGTTGACCGCGATGGTAACGTACGTGTGTTGCATCCTGGTTACCGTAAGGGTGATGAAAAAAAATATGAAAAAGCGATTAAATTGCTAATGAGGGAATAGTGCACATGAGATTACTGAATAAAGCGTCTATCCGATTATTACTTGTAGCCTGCATCGCAATACTCTCTAGCGGCTGTGCAAGTACGTTTGAAAGTATCAATGAGAGTATCAACCCATTGGCTAACCTAGAGCCTTGGGTTAAGCCTTATGAGCGCAGTAATTTAGCTGACCCTATAATGAGTATGAATCGTAATCCGGTGGCTTTGGCGTATGCCAAGCACGTGTTTGAATCTCGCGAAGGTGCGCGTGGTGCCGATGGCGGCGCAGGTGGTGGTTGTGGTTGTAACTAAAATACAAACTACGCAGGCTATTGCTCAAAATCTGACTTTGGTTAAGCCTGTGTCAGTCGTTTTAGGCCTGATTTTAAGCTTTTTGTTTATGGGGCCGATTAAGGCTGCTGTGCTGCCTATTGAGCGCGCGGATGTGCTTTATCATTTCTACGAAGGTGATGGCGTGACAATTGATGGACCGTCGGTGTTATTGCGCAAAAACATTGCTGGCAAAGTCTCGGTGTCAGCAAACTATTATGTTGATACCGTTTCAGGCGCGTCAATTGACGTGCGCGCAACGGCGAGTCCATATGAAGAAGTACGTAAGGAAAAAACCGTTGGTTTGGATTACCTAAATAACAAAACATTATTAAGCACGAGTTTCACTAACAGTAGTGAAAATGATTTTGAAGCCAATTCCTTTTACGTCGGAATTAGCCAAGACTTTTTCGGTGACTTAAGTACTATTTCATTAAGTTATTCGAAAGGATGGGATGTTGTTGGTCGTCGCGGTGATGAAAGCTTCGAAGAAGAAGCCGACCGTCAAAAGTTTGGTTTAGGTTTTAGCCAAGTGGCTACAAAAAGTTTAATTGTTGGTTTTAACGTTGAGCATATCTCGGATGAAGGTTATTTGAATAATCCATACCGTGCAGTGCGTTTCCTTGATTCTTCGACTGATCGTGGCTTTAGTTTCGCGACAGAAAAATATCCGAACACGCGATCAAGCACTGCTTATTCGATAAATGCTAACTATTATCTTCCTTATCGAGCTGCTATTTACGGTGACGCTAGAATATACAGTGATACTTGGGGTATAAAAGCGCAAAACGTTAAGCTAGGTTATATACACCCGATTGAAGATGATTGGATTTTTGAAGTGTTTTTACGTCACTACAAACAGGATAAGGCGGATTTTTACCAAGATTTATTTAGTCGCCCCGATGAGTTTAACTTTATGGCTCGCGATAAAGAAATGAGCACTTATACAGGCTTAACTGCAGGCATAAGTGTGTCCTACGAATGGCAATTCTCTCAAACTGCTACTTTTAAAAAGAGTGCAGTGCATTTTGAATGGGATTACATGAAATTTGATTACGATGACTTCAGAGATGCCACGGCGCAAACACCTGTGGGTGAAGAACCATTGTTTGGATTCTCGGCAAATGTGTTACGCATATTTGCTTCAATTTGGTACTAGATATGACAATTAGACATGCATCAATCCATACTGCAAATGATTTGCGAAGCACCACGCGCATTGTTGCTTTGCCATTAATTAAGAATGTATTAGTGCAAGCGTGCTCAGCGATTATGTTGTTAATTGCAGTGGCACTATGCGCCAATAATGCAAATGCGCAAGAAGACTCAAGTGATGCGCAAATGCCTGTACTAGCCGAAGTTACAAATCAACCTGCGGTTGCGGATAGCGATTTAGCGGCTGAAATGGAAACGCTCAAACAAGCATTAGTGAATTTGAATCGTGATTTGTTTATTTTGGAAGAGGACTTGTTATTTCCATCAAGCACCCAGATTGCCGTTTATTTATCCCTAGACGTGGGTGAATACTTTAAGCTCGATGCGGTTGAGTTAAAGATTGACGGTAAATTAGCAACTCATTATTTGTATACACAACGCCAAGTGAATGCCTTGTATAAAGGCGGTGTTCAGCGTTTGTTCGTCGGCAATATAAATCAAGGAGACAGAGAAATATCTGCGTTCTTTATCGGTATAGGACCTGAAAATAGACCTTATAAACGCGCTGTTACATTGAAGTTTGATAAAGACGATGAAGCCGCCACGATAGAACTGAAAATTGTGGATTCGACATCAAAGCAACAACCTACTTTTTCAGCCATATTACTTTAGGTCGACTTGCTTTTGTTTATGACTCAATTTAAGGCTACTAAATTTGCATGTATTGCGCTCGTTTCGTTATTACTTAATGGCTGTTTTTCAACGCCAGAGACGGCAGCGCCTGCAGAAGATACGCGCAGCGCTGTTCAAATTTTAGCGCAAAAACGCCAAGATCTTGCCTTTGGTCAGGTGGTTTATAGCTACTTTCAAGGCGCTCCCGACCAAACTTTATTGCAAGGTGCATTAACCCGCTTAAACGAATTGAGGGCACAAACACCCTACGGGCCTGACAACCAAGATCGACTTGATTTAATGAAAGGTGCGGTGAGTTTGCAGTTAGGTATGACACAGCAAGCCGAAGGCATTTTTAATCGCTTACTAGCGCAATCAGGCGATCCTTATATTCAAGCAAACACGTGGTTTTGGTTAGCTAAGTCGAGCTTTGCACAAAAACGTATGGGCGTAAGCGAACGTGCATATTCAGCGATTATCGAGCATGATTTAGAAGACGAGCTAAGCCAAGATCACTGGGAAGAACTGGTCTACCAAGTTAGTCATGAACGCATGAATATGGGCGCTGATTGGGAAACACTTGCAGGAAAATTAAACAGCGATTCTATTTATCAAACCTATCTAATTGCCAATCAAGCGGTAATACAACATAACAAGCAAGATTATGACGCCGCGAATGAGGCCTTCATTAGTGCGAAGTTGCTGTTGAACGCCACACCGGTTGAAAATTCGATACAAGGGGAAAACAACAGCTCAAGTTGGTGGTCATGGTTTCATTGGTTCGGTAACGGCTTGACAGAGATTCAAGAAGACCGGGCCTTTCAAGAACGTAACGCATTATTTGACCGCCTAAACTATGGTTTAGGTGTCACCCTACTTGAACAAAAAGACTACGCCAATGCGCTGATCGCACTTAAATTAATTGGCCGTGAATCATTGCACGCAGAACAAGCGATGTTGACTTATGGCTGGACATTAGCACAAGAAAACCGTTGGCCTTTGGCAATGGCGGCTTGGCAATATTTACGTGATAACAGCCAAGGGATCTATGCACTGCAGGCCAGTCATGGATTGGCGTATGGCTACGAGCAGCAAGGCGCATTGGCTGAAGCATTTCATGCACTGCGCGATTCTTCTCGTCAATTAGACGCCGCAATGACCTCGTTAAGTACTTTTGGTGAACAAGTGCAACAAGCTGCTTTTTTCGATACTGTGGCGAATGGTAATTGGCCACTAGAGCATCGTGACCTGCAAATTTTATTACTTAGTGGTAATGGCGATATCGACAGCGCATATTTACTCGGCGTGCGGGGTCAGGCCAAGCAACTGTTGAACACGCTCGATGGGAATTTAGCGCAAATTGACGGCATGTATCGTTTACTTGATGAACGTGAACACGCATTTGAGCGCAGAAGCGAGGCCTTGTCTTTAACTGATGCACAAGAAATCCTTGATCGCACTCAGTTACGTATTGAGGCTGTTGAAACGATCCTTAATTCAGACCAAATTTCCGCAAAGTTATTGGCCACAAATGAGCAAGTATTAGCAATTGAGCGTCTTGATAAAGGCGAAGAGAGAATACGGCGTATTAATACTGAACGTGAATCTAATTTATCGCAAAAGTACGGACAACGTGTTGCTCGTTTAAAAGGGGTATTGGCATGGGAGTTATCAGAAGCGTATCCGGCAACGCGTTGGCAACACCAAAAACAACTTAATCAACTAAAAGTAGCCTACGCAGATGCCAATAATCAATATACGCAACTTAAGCAGTTACAAAACAACACCAGTAGTATTGATGAGCAGCGCTCGCGTGTTGATGTGATGGCTTTGAGTGCTGCTGCGGACTATACGCGGACTGAAGCCTTAGTCGATTCTCTTACTCAACGCTTAACTGAGTTTTTACAAGCTAATATGAACCTAAGAATGCAAGCGTTAGCTGATCAACAAGTGGCAACTCGGCTTGCGATTATTCGTTTACAAGACTTAGCAAAACCAGGAAGAGGTCTATAAGATGAAAAAAATACTTATTCTCTCTTTTTCCATGGTGCTGGGAAGCTGCGGTATGTTTAGCTCTGATGAAGAAGGGTCACTTATCAGTGAAGGTATCAGTAATCGCCCAACATTAGCTGAATTAGACCTGCAGCCGATAAAGATTGAGCCCTCTATAGCGCCAAGATTATCGCTACAAGAAACACGCGATGAATATGCCGCGTTGTTACCGTTATTAAAAGATGAGAAACAGCGCCAACAAGTCGCTTTTCGTTTAGCTGATATTGAAATGCAACTTGCCGAAAAAGCGCAAGAAGATGGTATTCCATTAGAAGCCTTGCAAGCGAGCCAGTCTGCAACTCGGGGCGGTGAGGATTCAAAAGCGAACGCAGCGAGTAATAATAAGACTGAAGGCATCGGGCAATTACAATCGGCAACTTACTTTAAGCAAGCAATTTCTAGTTATAAAGAAGTCTTAGAGCAGCAAGCTAAGTCGGTTGCGCAAGCCGATTTACTGTCTGATGACCCAGCAAAAGTAGCCGCAGCTAGGCGTTCAGAAATAAAATACATGGACGCTATGTACCAACTTTCTCGAGCACTTGATTTAGATGGAAAGCCGGATGAGTCAGTGAGTGTCGCCCAACGCTTTTTAAGCACATTTCCAAGCGCAGAGAACGCAGTGACTAACTATCATATTGAATTGTATTTTCGTATTGGTGAATACTATTTTAATCGCCAAAAATACGATAATGCAGTTATAAATTATAGCCAAGTACTCTCCTTATCTGAACAAAAAGTGAACATTGCTGCCAGTAACTTCTATGGTATTTCCGCTTACATGTTGGGTTGGAGCTACTTCAAGCAAGAAGACCATGCCAATGCATTGGTGGCATTTTCTAAAATGCTAGATGAGACCCTAGAGCAAAACAGCTATACCCAAACTCACAACAATATCAACACATTACCCCTAGGCCAGCAGAAACTAGTGCAAGACACGCTTCGTATTATGGCGCTATTGTTCTCGTACCAAGGCAATGGCGAAGCAATTAACCGCTTCTTTGTTGTTAATGGTCAGCGTGCTTACGAAAACTTAATTTATGAACAGCTAGCTCAGCAACATTTGAACGATAACCGCTTTAAAGACAGTGCTGACACTCTTCTTGTATTCGCTAATACTTATCCTTTACATGAGCGTGCTGTTGAGTTTTACGTTAAGCACATTGATGCCTATATACTGGGTAAATTCCCAACATTGGTACTCGAAGGTAAGCAACGATTTGTATCTGCGTATGGTGTCGATGGGCAGCACTATTCCGGATTACAGAGTATTATTGGTCGCCAAACTAGCGCTTACTTGCGCCGTTATGTAAAAGAGTTGGCACAAAATGAGCACAGTATTGCACAAACTGTTGAGAATATGCTGGTATCAAATGCGCAATTGAGCAGTGGTGAAACAGCAGAAGGATCATTCGTGAGTTTGGCAATATCAGAAGTGCAAAGCACGTCTTGGACAGCGGCCTCAATTAGCGAATTAATCAAGATTAAGCAACAAGCATTTGTAAATGCAGCCGGTTATTATGACCAATTTATTCGTACTTTTTCACCCGATGATGAAGTGCCACAAATGCGCTTCTATCTTGGTGAGGCATTAAGTTCTGCAAACAACTTCAATTTAGCGATTGAAAGCTTTGAAACTTATGCATATCAAGATTCACCCAATCCTTTAGCGAGCGAAGCCGCTTATGCTGCTTTGTTATTGTTTGAGAAACGAGCTGAAAATACAGTTTCACGTGAGGCTGACTTTACGCAAAAACTGGAAGCTAGAAAGATGATCAGTCAGCGTTTGTTTGTTGACTCCTTTGCAACCGACCCACGCACGGTGAATGTGGCACAAGCGTTGATGCAACGTTTGTTCGAACAGCAAAAATACGTAGATGCAATAAACTGGAGCCATTGGTTATTATCCGCTGACAAAGTAAATGGTTTAGCTTATGCAAGTGCAAACTTGCCTAAAGCAGGTTGGCGCGACACTCATATTGCAGCGCATGATGTCAACGGCGAAAGTTTAATTTCAGCTCGCCTTGTCGTCGCGCATGGTAATTTCGCGCTTGAAAATTATCAAGTCGCACAAGCCGGTTATGAAACATTATTACGTATAATGCCGGCAAAGGATGAACGTGTGCAAGCGCTTACTAATCGTTTAGCTGCGACTTTCTTTCAGCAGTCAGAACGGCTGCTAGCGTCAGCAAAAGTGAAGCAAACGTTGGCAGCGCCATTACCTGAGGGCAGGAACGTTGCTCAGTTAAGTGAAACCCAACGACGTGCGGTTATTGACAGTGTGGCGTTCCTTCAACGCATTATGCAAGAAACCCCCAATTCAACGTTTAGAGCTGCAGCGCAATATGATGCAGCTACTTACTTACTGGCTTCAGAAAATTTTACACAAGCGTTGCCACTGTTGCTTGATTTCCAAATTCGTTTTCCAAAAAATGACTTAGTGTTGAGTATCCCGGGCAAGCTATTAGTTGCTTATGAGGAGTCTGAGCAATGGCAGCCTGCGGCTGTATTATTGATGGCACAGCACAAAGCACAAGCGGACACTCAATTGGGTCGGGATGCGTTGTATATTGCTGCTGGTTACTATTTCAAAGCGGGCGACCGGGAAGCATCATTGAGTGCCTACCGAAGTTATGCGCATCGATATCCATCGCCTCTGGCTGATGCCAACGAGGCGCGCTTTAAGATGACCGAGTTTTATAATGAAACGAAGGATGACAAAAAACGCCGCTTTTGGCTAAACAAACTAATTGAAGCGGACCAAAAAGCGGGTTCTGAGCGATCGCCACGTTCACGTTATTTAGCCGCAATGGCGTCCATAGTATTTGCTACCGACGCAGATATTGCCTACAAAAAAATTAAATTAACGCTACCGTTAAACAAAAGTTTGCAACGCAAGCAAAATGCGTTTAAAAATGCGATTGCCCGTTATGATGGTGTGATGGCTTATGGTATCGCTGAGTTCACCACACAAGCCAACTATTCGCTGGCTAAGCTATATTCCGTGTTGGCTAAAGATTTGATGCAATCGAGTCGTCCAACGGGTTTGAGTGCGTTGGAGCTAAGTCAGTATGAATTGCTATTAGAAGAGCAAGCATTTCCATTTGAAGAAACGTCCATTACCTTGCATGAAAATAACGCTAAACGCGCATACGGTGGTTTATATGATGATTGGGTAAGAGAAAGTTTAAAAACGCTCGAAAACTTACTACCTGTGCGCTACCGCAAACCAGAACAGATTCAGGAGTTGAGTGCTAATGATTTTAAATAAGGCAAAGTTACGACTCTTGGCCTTGGTATTCGCTTTTTCTACGAGCTTATCGGGTTGCACCAGCTTGCCGTCGCTGCCCGGTTTTTCAAACCCGGACGCTGAGTCGACTCACGGTGCTGAAACTGCATCTGGTCAGACTGGAACATCAGATCAAGCTAGTCTGATAGTCGATGCTGAGGGTAATGCTGTTGATGCAGTTCAAGTCGCGCTTGAATTAACCCCAGAGGAACGAGAAGAGCAAGCGCTTGCATTACAAGCGCGTGCATTAATGGGCACAGTGAATGCGTTCAAATTAGACAAACAAAATCAAGCGAATTTAAATTCTAGTCAGTTACGTAAGGTGCAAAGCGCGATAAATCAGTTAGCTAATGGTGAGGCAGCTAAAGCCTTGGTAGAGGTGCAACACGTGATTGATGATCCCGATTTTAAGGCATCACCAAATACAGTTGTTTGGGTATTACGCGGCGATATATTCCTTGCTAAAGAAGAAAAAGAGAAAGCAATAAGCGATTACCAAGCAGCGCTAAAATTAGTCGCAAGCAACTATCAGGCGCATAACCGTCTTGGCGTTATGTATCGTGACGTAGGCAAATTTGATTTAGCTAAAGCGCATTACAACCAGGCAATTGATGCTTGGCCCGGCAATGCTGATAGCTATCGCAATAGAGGTATTTTAAATGATCTCTATGTCGGCGACAAAATTGCGGCATTAGCGGACTATAAAATATATAAAGCCTTACTTGATCTTCAAATTCAACGTATTGTGTCGCCAGCAAAATCAGTGCTCGAAGAGCAGAAACTAACAAGCCTGTGGATCGTGGATATTCAACGTCAAATAAAAGTCCTGCAGCGGGAGCAAACAAATGGATAACGGGATGGTTTCAACACTTCTGCATAAAGTAAAAGGTGTGCTTACACGGTCGCTCAGCAAAATGATTGTAATTACCTTATTGGTTTGTGCGCAACATCATCTATTTGCACAGGAGAAAGCACAAAATCCGGCGTCCGTTGAAGCCCAAAGATTAACTCAACAACAAGAGCCGTTAGCGCTACCCGTCGTATCAGCTGGTAACACTTCATCAAACGCAGATATTTTGAGGCTGGAAGAGACCATTAGGGGAAATAAAGAGCAGCCAAAAGTATTATCAATTGTACCTTGGCAGTTACCTTTGTATCAGCGTATTGATCGCAATAAACAACGTTGGGCACCCATTAAAACTGAGCTTAAATCGTTGGAACGTAACAGTTTTTTAAGGGAGATAAAACTTCTAGAAGGGATTCAAAATGGTCAGTCTTCTATTGCAGTGGATGCACAAAACAACTGATTGGGTATAAATACAACAACACGTTGATGGTTCATAATACATAACATTAGAACGTATTCGAATAGACTATTAACAATCTAAATTTTAGCGCTCAACTGCTGTGTTCATCAAGAACTATTGAGGCTAGACTATTAAATGATCACTATATTAAAGAGGATATCATGGACACCATCGTTCGCTTTTTCCAAGAAGGGGGAGCTTTTATGTTCCCTATCTCAGTTGTGTTGGCTATTGGTTTAGCGATTGCGCTAGAACGTTATTGGTTTTTGGGGTTTGCAAAACACACTAATAAAAAGGCGTTTCGTGAAATTGAGCCCTTATTGGCTAGCCAAAATTTCGATAAAATCATCCAAGTTACGCAAAATAGTGCAGCGCCTATTGCTCGTGTTATTGGTGCCGGTATTACTCGTTTAGGTATTAGTCCACGTCGTGAAGATATTGAATATGCGATGGAAGAGGGGTTAATGGAAACTATTCCTCGACTTGAAAAACGCACCCAGTATTTGGGAATGCTGGCTAATATTTCAACGCTTCTTGGCCTATTAGGTACAATTATTGGTTTGATAGCCGCATTCTCAGCCGTCGCCAATGCTGACCCTTCAGAGAAAGCGAGCTTGCTGTCACAAAGTATTTCCGTAGCGATGAATACGACTGCGTTTGGTCTAATCGCTGCCATTCCATTATTGCTGTTGCACTCGTTGTTAAACACCAAGACAGCGGAAATCGTAGACAGCATGGAAATGGCAGGTGTGAAATGTTTAAACACCCTTATTGCCAAAGAGAATCTGGGCCCTAAAACCCGCCAGTCAGATACCTAGGAAGTATTCTTATGATTGGACGACGTCATGGGCGTAACGCCAAGAAAGAAGACGCTGAATTAGACATCACCTCTTTCATGAATTTGATGATTGTATTGGTGCCTGTTTTGTTAATGATGATGGTGTTCTCAAGGATTACAGTTGTGGAGTTAATACTTCCCGGCATTGAGGCACTGGGAGCGGATGAAGCTGTTGAGGATCAACGCTTGGAGGTTTTAGTTTCTGATGACTCATTAAACATCTTTTTTCCACAAGGTTATTTGGTAAAAAGCATTACTAAAATACCGGCTGTGGGCGCAGGCGGCGAAGCGCTTGTTGCCACTGGCGCAGAACCTACCTTACAGCACGATTTTAAAGCCTTGCAGAATACTTTAAAGTTAGTAAAGCAAACGTTATTAGACCAAGGAGAGGATAAAAAAGACATTATCTTAATGCTGCCCGATAGCACAGACTATCAAACCATTATTAGCTTAATTGATGCAACGCGCTCATACAAAGAGGTGTTGGTGACCTCAGTTGTGGATGCTGAGTTGTTTCCACAAGTATCACTTGCCGAAGCACCAGCAAGGTATGAGTTAAAAAGTGCGGGAGGTGCGCAATGAAGATGTCAGCCCGAGCTAAACGCATGGCTCGCAATCATAAACGTCGCACCACTAAGCTTAGCTTAGTGTCATTGATGGATATATTCACGATATTGGTTTTTTTCTTGATGCTTAATGCATCAGATGTGCAAGTGTTGCAACGTGACGATTCGGTTGAATTACCAAAATCGACAGTAAAAACACCGGCCAAAGAAACCTTATTGTTGATGATCAATGCCAACAATATTTTGTTACAAGGCAAGCCTATTGCGAAAACAGCAGACTTATACGAACAGCAAGACTATACAATATTGGCACTGAAAGAAGAATTGTTGTACCACGCATCTCGCACAACCAGAGCACCGGCAGATCCAGAGGATCAAGACGCAGAAGGCGATGCGGGTCTTTCAATTACCATTATGGGTGACAAATCGGTTCCATATCAGATATTGAAGAAAATCATGCAAACCAGTGCTGAATCGGGTTATACCAACATTGCACTGGCGGTAGAAAATCAACTGGAAGCGAGTAGTGAAATTGCACCTGCTGATACACAAGCAGATGCTAGCGCTGAAGGTGATGGCTCATGAGTACTTCAAACTTGTCTTCAGCGTACTTTCATTCACTGCTGCCTTGGGAAAGCAGTGATAAAGAAAATTCAACATTCACTGGTATTACAATTGTGCTGCTGGCACTGACGTTGGCGATTGCATTTTATGTGCAAATTACTGAGTTACCTGAGGTACCCAGAGCGGAGCGTGATAAGTTGCCGCCGCAATTGGCAAAATTAATTAAAGCTAAGGAACCTGCGCCGCCTAAAGTGATTGAGCCTGAACCAAAACCTGAGCCCGAACCTGAAAAACCAAAGCCTGAGCCGGAAAAGCCTAAGCCAGCACCAAAGCCCGAGCCGAAGCCCGAGCCGAAGCCAAAACCGACAGAGCCAACGTTGGAAGAAAAGACTAAGCAGGCGCGCGAATCGGCAAAAAGTAAAGGTGTACTCGCCTTGCAGGACCAACTCGCCAGCATGCGAGATACGGCTAACCTAGCTAATTTAGCCAACACTCAGCAAACCCAAGGTGGCGGACAAACAGATACCTCTCAGCGCAAAATTCTGGGCCGAGAAACCAACAAAACCAGTGGCGGTATTAAACTGGGCAGTTTGAGCTCAGATGTGGGTGCGGCAGGTGAACTTGAAGAACGCAGAAATACTGAATTTGTTGGCGCTGAAATAGGCAAAGCTTCCTTAGCGACTCAACAACGTTTAGAAGAAACTCAAGACGTTATTGGTAGCCGCGACCTAGACAGTATTAGACAAATCCTAGACGCTAACAAAGGTGCTGTTTATTCATTATATCGGCGCGCGTTGCGTCAAGACCCTTCTATTGAAGGCAAGTTGACAGTACGTTTAACTATACAGCCTGATGGCTCTTTATTGTCAGTCAGATTGGTGAATAGTGAGCTTGGCGCTCCCGAGTTAGTTGAAAAACTAATAAGCCGAATAAGACTAATTAACTTTGGGACTCAAAATGTCACCGCAACTGAGTTAGAATACGCGTTCAACTTCTTACCTTTTTAATTAACGCTAGCTTGTGAGTTAATATGAACGATAAAAAATCAAAGGTTGAAGCAGATGAAGCTCCAGCCTTTTCCGCTTCCCCTGAAACCAATAGCGACTCTGGCAATACTCAGGCGAATAACCCATTGCATGGCGTTAAACTGCAAACAATTATGGAGAACTTAGAGGAACAGTACGGATGGGAAGGCCTAGCATACCGTATAAATATTAACTGTTTTAAATCCGACCCCTCGATTAAAAGTAGTCTTAAATTCTTACGCAGAACACCGTGGGCAAGGGATAAAGTCGAACGATTGTATATAAAAACATTCTATAAAAAGTATAGACCAGAGAGTTACTAACGTACTTACCTACGGTGTGTGGTTTTGCAAATTAGTTGACGTTTATCCTGTTCGTTGTTAATTTTTAATCGGGAGCAAGCATGCTAAAGAGTTGTTAAACAATGACAAAAATATTCCTCATAATCATCTTAACACTGGTTGTTTCAGGCTGCAGGTCGACTGACGAACCTACTCAATCTTCCTCTCCGGAAACGCATAACCAAGCAGCCTTAGCAAAACAACAACAGCGCAAAGCAAAACGACACATTCTGGATTACGCTAAAGCAGACGCCGACTATTATGCATTAGTCGCTAAATTTGAGCGTGATGAGGCCCACGCAAGCGATTTTGACGACATCCTTAGGATTTATCCGCTAACCACAAAATACAGCCCGTATGGGAACGTTGAGCAAGCCCAAAAGTTAGTGGCTTTTGCAAGCATGGAAGAACAAAACTGGGAAGCTTGTTTGCACGCTACCAAGCTCATTTTAGAACAAAATTACACCAGTGTTACGGGTCATTATGGTGCAATGGTTTGTCACTTTGAATCGGGTCAGCAAGAGAACGGGGAATATCACAACGTCATGCTTGACGGATTTATTGACGCCATTTGGCGCTCAGGAGATGGCAAAACCCCGGCTACGGCCTTTTATATTTCCAGTACCAATGATTTATATGCTTTTGTGCAACTTAATGGAATGGTCGCAACTGGGCAGTCGCTTGTCTATTTTGAACAAAGGCCTATGAATGCGATTAAAGTAGAAGACCCTCAAACTAAGCAAGAAAGCACATGGTACTTTGATGTTACCGCGCAGTTTAGACGCGGTATTTTTGATGGTATAGAAAGTCGCAGATAGCAAACGCCTAGCGTTTACGCACTGCTTTGTATTGGGATGAGCAATAACCACGACTGACATCGGGACTACGTAGTTTAAGGTGCTTTGTTTTGCGTCCAGTCACCCTGGCGCGCCAGTTATTAAAGGTTTTGCGTTTGATATTGCGACGCATAATTTCAATTACTTGGGGCTCAGTTACGCCGAACAAGCGTTCGATTGCTTCAAAAGGAGTGCGGTCTTCCCACGCCATTTCAATGATCCGCGAGGTTTCATCGTCGCTAAATTGCTTCATTTTTTGTTTAAAACTCATCTGCATAACATGTTTACTTATATATTTGCGATTTGGATTAGTTGCTATTACAAGCAATGTTATTGTGCTTAAATCTATAAAAAACTCAAGCTAGTCTGTCTTTAAGGCGCTTTTCGTTTACCATATTTAATAATTCACCTGCAGCAATGGCATCTGACATTGCGCGGTGATGACGCTGCATGTCAATACTGAAATGTTTGGTGAGATTTGCCAAAGAGTAGGAAGGCAAACCTTTGTAGTGTTTTCGCATTTCTCTTACAGTGCACAGTTTTGGTCGTCGAAAGTGGCGCTCCAAGCGATTAAACTCTTCTTTAATAAAGCCGTAATCGAAATTAACATTATGCGCAACAAATACACACCCTTGCGTGAATTCATCAATATCATCAGCCACTTCCGCAAACAAGGGAGCCTCAGCTACCATGTCGTTGTCTATACCGGTTAATGACGTAATATTATGTGGAATACGGCGTTGAGGATTTATTAATGACTGCCACTGAGCCACCACTTCGCCGCCAATCATTTTAACGATACCCACCTCGGTGATCCGATGATGTTGTGCTTTGCCGCCTGTCGTCTCAATATCGATGACTGCATAAGGCTGCATGGGGTCGACAGTCCAATTTACATTAGTAATACGCACATCAAAGCCCAAGCTCTGAAGTTTTTGGATGCTGAGAAGTTGATTGCGACGTAGTTGATCACCCTCTGATTTAACCTCTTCAAAACGCAGCTTTTCATTATCTATCAGCATTAAATCCGGAAACCCATCGCTCAAGTTTTTCCAATCTTGAGTCATGGCCTTTAACAATGCCAATACGGCGTCCAATTTACTGTAGTTAATAAGCAAAATAACACGTTCCAATATGTTTTTGCGCCACTTAAATATAATATTACCCTGACCATAATTTTTTGCCGCGGATAAGGACAGTTGTTGGATCAACTTGGCCTTTGTGTCGGTACTTTTAAGGCGTTCATCGATTTGTTTTGAGGCAAATTCATAAAATTGATTTGTTTTCAGCGATGCTGGTATATGTTCAAACTCGTTGGTTAATCCTAAGCCTTGCAGTTCGTATATTTCATGCCAGAAATACAAGCCAAATAACCCGCGCCATAATTCATTTTCGGTGCGAAAGGCGCTGCATTCTCGTTGTTCATAATAAGCCACAACACCCCTTTCTACACCTCCTTTGTGCATCTCATCAAGAAGAATAGTTTGGCTATTTTCGCGGAGCATGTCGGTCAATATGCTGGTGCGCTTTTTGTGATATTTACGCGCTAAAAAGTCTTCAGCAAAGGCTAACAAGTCTTCAGATAATGGGGCTTCTATTATGCGTTCTAGTTCAGCTTCAACTTCGTCCTTTAGACCCAGTTTGTAAGCTTCCCGCACCCATTTTTCTTGCGCTATATCGGTGTTTATCGTTTTGAGAACTCGGATAGCGTCAGTTGCATCCTGCTTTAATAACTCGCAAGCCAATAAAAATTGTACCTTGGCATCTAATTCAACTGCTTTGGAGCCTATAGGGCTGGGCAACGTTTGAAGTTGATTTAGGGTCTTTGTGTGGGTCAATAGAGGCAATTCGCTGCGTATGTCATTTAATCGTAAGTGCATTACAAAAGCTGATTTTGCGCTGGCAATATCGGCGAATCTGGCAAGTATTTGCGCCTGCTCCTTACGAGTGCGCATAACCCCTAAGTCACGCATTGAAAATTGATTCAATTTAGACCTAAAATTACCAAAATAGAGATATAAAAAATAACTGATATGTTGTTCAAAATTTTCTTGCCAATATGACTCTGCAACGGTGGTTTTTTGAACATCATTCACCTTGGCTGAATCTAAGATGCAGGCAACTAATGTCGCTTTAGCTTGAGATTTTTTATACACCAAGACTGGATTTTCAATCAAGCGTGTCGCGTTCAATTCATCAATGACCTGAATAATTTCGTGTTTGCTCAAATGATTGGCAAAGGCCACGATATTTTTCGATTGCAGTGGTATAAACCAATCTTGTTGGAACAGAAAATCAAGATTATCAGGAATGTCTTCGATTTCCTCGTAAGTATAAGACTTGGCTTTTACAAATATTGATTTACGGTTAATAAAACGCACGAGCAGGCATTGCCGTGGTTTCGAAAGAGCCATGAAATCGTCAATGAATTGTTTGTCATTGCAGTCTAATAGAGCGTTACATGGGCCCGTCACAAACTTCAAAAATTCGTGGAAATGACTTAAATAATAGTAAGTGGGTAAGGGACGCTGCATACTTTTGCTACCAAAAAAGAATTAGCATACTAAATAACTGTGTGCATATACAGTATTTTGTTGTAATTAAACTGCTAGGCTATTTGATTTTTTGTTTGCCGAGCTATTTGACGTTCTGTGCGGGTAGTTTGTTTTGAATAGAGTTGAGGCTCATGCGTTTTTTATGAGCCAATGTTGAAATACTTCATGGGCCTACCGCTCGGGTTCGGAGGCTTATAGCGTGAACCGATCAGGCTGGAAATTTTCTAGCATTTAATACGTCCAAGTTAGCATTCTATTCGTATTAGATCATGTTAGATTAGACGCAGTGATGATAAAAATAGTGATGCATTAGTTAATCTACTGAGTATGAGTGCGGTCCAAAAATCGCGGTTTTTTGGGTGTCGTGTTTAAAAGAAATACGTTTACAGGGTAATAAAATGACGTTGAGTAACGCTGCAAAATTTGAATGTCCGTATTGTATGACTTATAACGAGTTGGAGATTGATGAAGCAAACGATATTGGGCAACAACAAATCGTTGATTGTCACATTTGCTGTTCTCCCATCGAGCTGAGTATCATCGACAATGGCTTTGGTATTGAGATTATTGCCAAAAGGGATGATGATTGAAATGAATAAAAAGCAGGTTAACGTGGAACCAAAGTATTTTAACGCAAGCGACATTGATAATATGGAGCAACGCGTTAGGGCCAACTTTATTAATTCATTGTCCGGTTTTAAAAGTGCTAACTTAATCGGTACGCGCTCTCCTAGCGGCAAAGACGGTACCAGAGGCGTTGATAACTTGGCTATTGTCAGTTCTGTTTTCCATATTGGTGCGCATCCACCTTTATTAGGAATGATAATGCGTCCACATACGGTACCTCGCGACACCCTGCAAAATATTAAAGATACGGGCGAATACACAATTAACCATATATGCGCTTCTATTGTTGAAAAGGCGCATTGGGCATCAGCGAGATTTGATCCGCAGGTGAGTGAGTTCGAAGAAATAGGGCTAACGCCGCAAACAACGGATCAGGTAAAGGCACCGTATGTATTGGAGTCACGCATCAAACTTGGGATGCAGGTGCAAGATATTCAGTTGTTAGCAATTAATCAAACTGAATTGGTTATTGGTCAGATAGTGGAAGTCATTGTAGAACCTTATTGGGTTAGCGAAGATGGTTATGTTGATATTGAAGCTGCTGAATCGGTAGCAATCTCATCGTTAGACTCTTATCATTTAACCCATCGAGTTGCTCGCTTGGGATACGCTAAAATAAATCAAAAGCCTTTTACTATACCGCATAAAAAGATATAGCGGAGCGCAATAATGACACCAAATTTAGAGCAGTTACTGTTAGTTTGCGGGATTTGCGTTAGTGTTGTAGCACTAATTTTTTGGCTGTTAGTTAAGTTGCCCGTTGAACAGAACTGTATTGACGACGATTAGTTAACATGGTGGTTGTAGACATATAAACTGATTAAACGAGAGATCAAAAATAGCATATTTATATAATTTAACTGGATGACTCTACATTTTTTGTGTATAAGTGTAATGTGAAGTAAAAAAACTTCGCTATCCCTAAAAACTCGCCTCTACTTGGCGAGTTTTTGCATTTTAGGGGTAGTGTAAAAGAGAATCATTTCTATTTTCGTCTACAAATTGGGATACGCACTATGAACAATGTTAATCGTCGTGACTTTTTAAAATTATCAGGCTCTACTCTTATTGGTTTAACTCTTGGCGGCGTTGCATTGCGCGCTAATGCACAAGAGCAAATTAAATTAGATGACCCCACTGCCGTCGCGTTAAAATATGTCCACGAGTCGGCGGTAGAGGGCCACTACTGTTCAAATTGCCAGTACATACAAGGTGAAGACGGCCAAGAATGGCGTCCATGCGGAATTTTCCCAGGCAAACTAGTGAATGCTAAAGGTTGGTGTTCAGCTTGGATGCAGAAAGCGGCATAGTTTGCGCTAAGCAAAATTTAAGCTAAATTGAACAAAGCTGCTCTTTATGAGCAGCTTTTTTTATGCGCTTTTAACCAGTTCACTGTTATTTTAGTCTGACAGACTTGTTAATAAGCAGTTATTAATTTTTCTTCAAAGGTCGCATTGCTTCTTCAAAATAAGATGTGTCATATGCGCCGTTGGCAAAACCAGGTTTAATTATCGCATTGATTTCTTTTTCATAGTGATACGCTAAATTTAATAATAGTGATTCGTCCCAAGCCTTTCCCATAAAACTAAGGTTGATTGGCAATCCTTTCATTGCACCCATGGGAACGCTGACGTGCGGATAGCCCGCAATGGCAGCCAACCAACCTGCACCTGCACTGCCGCCAGTAAAGTTATCGCCAAAAACGGGGTCGATTAAGAATGCAGGATTCCGACTGGGCATCATAATCGCATCGACGTTGTATTTAGTGAGTAGTAAATCAATCCCTTGTTTTCTAGTCGAGTTTTGCAAAAAGGCGACTGTGTTGAAATAGTCTTCGTCATACCCAGTGGTTGCTTGTGATTGTGCAAACAGGCTTTGGTCGAATAACACCATTTCGCGCTTATTGGTTTTATTGAACTCAATTAAGTCGGCTAAGGTTCGTGCTTTTACTGCGGGCGCTGCTAGTTCCAAGTAGAGGTTTAATTCATGCTTAAATTCGCTTAGCAAGACATTGAGCGCCTTATCCCAAAACTCTTCAGGCGTCTCAAAGTTATCTATAATCACTAGCTCTGCACCTAAAGCTTGCATGGTTTTCGCCGATGCTTCGAATGCACTAATGATTGCTGGATGGTTACCTTGTACCGCAGTAAAAACGCCGATACGCTTGCCTTTTAAGGGCTTGTCTAAGTCACTTGTGTAGTCACGCTTGCGGCTGTCCGCAAGCCTTGTATAAGGGTCTGCAGGATCAGTACCTGCCATAATGGACAGCATGAGTGCAGCGTCTTCAACAAAACGTGTCATGGGACCTGCGGTATCTTGCGTTACTGAAATAGGCACAATATGAGTACGTGATAATAACCCGACCGTCGGCTTGACGCCCACAATGCCATTCATTGCAGCAGGGCAAATAATAGAGCCGTTGGTTTCTGTACCGATAGCTAGAGACGCAAACTGAGCCGCGATTGCTGCGCCTGAACCCGCAGATGAGCCACAAGGAGAGCGGTCAAGGCTGTGTGGATTGCGAGTTTGACCACCCAAGGCGCTCCACCCACTAATGGATTCGGTCGAGCGAAAGTTTGCCCATTGTGACAAGTTGGTTTTGCCTAAAATGATTGCGCCTTCGGCTTTTAATCTAGCAATGATAGGTGCGTCACGTTGGGTGTTGTTTTCGGCCAAAGCAATAGCCCCGGCCGTTGTTGGTAACTCACTGGTTTCAATGTTGTCCTTAACCAGTATCGGGATCCCATGCAAACGACCCAGTGTTTTGCCTTGGGCAACCTCAGCATCTTTTTGTTTTGCCTCACCTAACGCATTCGGATTAAGTGATAATATCGACTGAAGACTCGGACCCTTTCTATCCATAGCTTCAATGCGAGTCAAGTAGGCTGAAACGAGTTCAGTTGAGCTAAGTTTACCCTGACTGATCAACGTTGCTTGCTGCGTAGCACTAAAGTCCAAAATCGACGGTGTCATCAGCACAGTACTCGCAACTACCGCTGTGTGTTTGGGGCTAACTTCAGTCGCCATTTGTACATTTGAATTTTGTTTTTTAGCCGCAATGAACCCGAGTGTTTGAAATAAAAGAAGACCGGCTAAACTTATTAGGCACAGCAATAGGGCTATTTTGTATGACCCTAACTTACCCTCGTGTTTGTGCATGCTAGCTGACTGTTTCATCCATATTCCTTTTTTAACTGTCTGTAGTGTTGATTATATTTTTGCTTGGATAGGTTTTTCTTACTTGGCTTGGTGCATTTAATTGATGATGCAATCTATTTAATAAAGATTATTATTAGCTCTACGTACGCTATAACTTAGCTAGCAAACACAATGGATTAGCTGACAAACATTATAAAAAAAGTACTAAAAAATGCAAGCATTGTTGTTAAGTTAATCAAGGGTCTACCAAACTATAACGCTGTCGCTAATTATCCTCAACTACAACAACATGATTAGTAGCGATAGTATTCGAAATAAACTGGGCAATTTCCTGAACTGAAATATCATTAATATCAGCATTTGCAAGTTTACGCTTGGCTAAGGGTAAACATGAGGTGATGAATTGTAGGTCCTGACTAAGCATCTGCAGCGCCTCTATTATTATTGTTAACTTGAGGCTAGGAGCTACATCAAAGGCGCTATAAAAAACAAGGTGTCGATATTCTGGTATGTAGTGACTGGCAATAGCGTAGCAGTGTCCTTGTGTACGAGAGGAAAGGAATGTGGGGTATGCGTTCATAATAAAGCTAGTGAGTATGCCAAGCTCCATTTCTTCCTGACTAATACTAATGAGGATAAGACAGTGGTCCTGACAAAATACCTTGGCTATAGGGTTTTGGTTTAGTTTTTCTTTAGCCTCGAGTAATAAAGGTGTAAATACTGTTGGTAAGGGACGATGTTTATATTCGCTTTGCTGATATTTATCCTCACTTAACTGCGGTGTTAATTGCTTTAGCACTTTATTTTTAACCGCTAATAACGATACTGCTTTAGTGTTTTTGAATTGCTTGATCATGGGTTGTTTTTGCAGAAGATAAGCGTTACCGCGACCAACAGCGGGTATTGTGTGCTGCTTAGATTTAGCGGATAAATTCATAGCGGAGTCTGGATTGCGTGCTGCATAGTAATTGAATAGTTGAATGATTTCAGGTGAAAATTTATGCTGTTGTGCTTTTCCTTTAGTGACTATTTCTTCAGTGTTTTTTAAAATATAAGAATCTAAAGCACCAGACAATGCTTTTTCACAGCAGTCAAAGGGGGCAATAACGTCAAGCGCAAATTGTTGCTTGTTGTTTAGATTAAGTTGAGGCAATACTAATTCGCTGTCGTAGCTCCTAATCAATACTCTTAATTTTTCGTAGTTGCTTGAAAAATATATGTAAAACTGGCTATCAATCCACCAACGTAATAACTGTTTATCCTCTTCATAATGACTATTTTTCGGTAATGATTTGGGTACGTAAGGTGCACCGACTTGGTCCGTGTAACTAATCGATTCGAGTATTGAGGCAACTAACGTGGACTCAATACTGCCGGTAATTAATTGTATCTTATGCGCTTGATAATATGTTGTATGATACCGAGTCACATCTTGTTGGTTTAATTGCGAGATGAGCTCAATATCACCGCCATATTGATAACAGCGTTTCTCCGACGTATCACTGCGATCAATAACACGTTGCTGATGGACTTGCTGAAAACTCAGTTCTCGGTGCATGACGCCGTAACAATCGCCATGGTAAATCTCGTGCTGTAAATCTTGTGCAACGAAGACTGGCGCGAGTAAACCATTAAGTAAATAGTTTAGTCCTAGTAAACAAGTCTGCAGGGACTGGCTGTGGCAATGATAGTAGGTTTTATTGCTGTGGGTGGAGGCATTAATAGACAAGTCGGTCAGTGCGGTCAACTGAAATAGAGATTCAGGTTGAGCAAAAGCCGCACTGCGACGAAAGACTAAGTGTTCAACCGCGTGGCTAACACCACTGTCATCTAATGCGGGAGTGTCGACCACAATTAATGCGCCAAAGCCTTTTTCTGCGGTTATATTATGTTGTAATAAACCGCAAGCGTGCCGGTAAAAGGTCATAATTTTATACGAACAATATCCTCGCCTTTAAAAGTACGTTGATTTACCCTTTCGAAAATCGGCTCTTTCGGATTTTTTGCTAGTTCAATCGCTTCTTGAACTAGATGATGATCAGGCGATTTACTGCACACAGGATCGGTTGCATCCATGTTACCTGTCATCATGAAAGCTTGACAACGACAGCCGCCAAAATCTTTTTCTTTCTCATCACAACTTTGACAAGGCTCTGGCATCCAACTATCACCACGAAAACGATTAAAAGCAAAATCTTGCTGCCAAATATGGCTGATAGATTTGTTTTTCACATTAGGAAATTTCAGCGGTAACATTTTGGCACTATGACACGGTAGCGCACTGCCATCCGGTGCGATGGTTAAAAACGTACTGCCCCAGCCATTCATGCATGCTTTGGGACGATCTTCAAAGTAATCAGGTGTTATGAAAAAGAACTTAGGTCCTTTACCATTTTGTTTATCACGAAATTCATTTACGATTTTTTCGGCATCTACCATCTGTTTTTGTGAAGGTAACAGATGATCTCGGTTAGCAAATGCCCAACCATAATATTGCGCCGTCGCTAGTTCGACATAATCAGCCTTTAACAAACAACTTAAGCGCATGATATCTTCAACTTGGCTGATATTTTGTTTTGAAATAACAAAATTGAGCACCATCGGATATCCCTGCTCTTTAACCGACTGCGCCATTTTGAATTTTTGCTCAAAGGCATTACCGCGTCCTGCAATAATATCGTTCATTTCAGGATCAGCACCTTGAAAGCTAATCTGGATATGATCCAAGCCAGCTACTTTTAGCTTAGCAATACGCTTTTCGGTTAAACCAATACCAGATGTGATCAAGTTAGTGTAAAAACCCAATTCTCTTGAGTGTTTAACCATTTGCTCTAAGTCTTTGCGCAATAGAGGCTCGCCACCTGAAAAACCGAGTTGCACTGCACCCATGGCTCGGGCTTGGGTAAATACATCTAGCCATTGCTGTGTATTGAGTTCATCTTTTGTATCACCAAGGTCCGTCGGGTTGGAACAGTAAGGGCAATGCAACGGACAATCGTAAGTCAGTTCAGCCAACAACCAAAGGGGTGGCCCAACGTTAGTTTGGGTTTCATTGTTCATAATAAAGCCATTTTTTTTCACCTGCAGCGCTTAAAAATTCGTAAATATCTTCAGTTAAATCACCCGCGTCAGGAAATTTATCATTTAATGTATTGATGATATCAACAACTTTGTTGTTACCGTCGATAAGTTGCATTATTTCTCCCGCACTGCCGTTAAGCTTCACCATTCCCTCAGGATATAATAATACGTAGCATTCCTGTACTTGCTCCCATTGCAGTCGGAACATGGGATTGATCTTAGGCTGTAGAGACGAATTTATCATTTGAGGATCCTCTTATGGTAAATTGGTTCAGCTATCAAGCCTTTATAAGGCGGGCGGTCCTGTTGATAGGCTAAGGTCATAGCGTCGAGCATGGTCCATAAAATATCAAGTTTAAATTGTAGAATATTTAATGCGCGGTCTTGTTCATCGCGTGTTGCAAAGTGTTCTAGGGTTACTCTCAGGCCATGACTAACATCGCGTCTTGCTTGTGACAATCGCATCTGAAAATATTGCAATCCATGTGGCTCAATCCAAGGATAGTTTTGTGGCCAACTTTCTAATCTGCTCTTATGTATTTTTGGCGCAAACATTTCTGTAAGTGAAGAACAAGCGGCTTCCTGCCACGTGGCATTTCGAGCGAAATTCACATAGGCATCAACAGCAAAGCGCACGCCGGGTAAGACGAATTTCTCGTCGAGTATGTCTTGTCTATCTAGTCCTACGGATTCACCTAATTGTAACCAAGCTTCAATACCGCCTAAGGTTTTATCTTCTGCATCACCATCGTGATCTATTATTCGTTGGATCCATAAACGACGGGTTTCTACATCGCGGCAATTGGCTAAAATGGCAGCATCTTTGACAGGAATACTGGCTTGGTAGTAAAAACGGTTTGCTACCCAACCTTGAATTTGTTCGCGAGTACACTCGCCCTTATGCATGGCAATATGGAATGGATGATAAATATGATAAAGCTCGCCTTTACCGCGAAGCTGTTCTTCAAATTGCGCTATGGTCAACGGTTGTTTCATAAGTAAAGTACCTCTGAGTATTTTAGGTTACGTACCCAACACACATTCTTGTTTATTTTTAGCGATGACAACGATGATGCAGTATTAACTGACTGTTTTTGTAATACCACCTCATTAAGAAGCTTGTCGTCTGAATTATTCGCCCGGTTGACTAATCAAACGCGATTATATTGTTATTTCCATGCCATCAACGGCTATTTCAACACCATTGTCTAATACAAATTGATGTTGCGGCGATTCTTCGTTGAGGATCGGATTTGTGTTGTTGATATGGATTAAAATTTTGCGTTCAATATCAAATTTATTGAGTAATGCGACAGTGCCAAAATCACCGTTCACCGGCATATGTCCCATTTGAGATCCAAGTTTAGTGCCCACGCCTTGAGCAATCATTTCATCGTCAAGCCACAGCGTACCGTCAATTAATACGCAGCTCGCATTGGCTAATATTTTCTCGACTTCAGGTGTGCTCTCGACTATACCAGGCAAGTAAAAAAGGTATTTGCCGCTGGTTGTATCCACAATCTTGAGTCCAATGTTGTTACCTGCAACCACTTTGTCTCGGTACTTAGAGTAAGGCGGCGCATTTGACTCAATAGTCACTGGGACGAACTCGATATTTTCAACACCGTCGACATTAAATACATCTTTTTGCTCATACCCGATAGGTTTAAATGTGAGACCACCATGCCAATGTTTAAGCATAGTAAACAGCGGATACGCGGAGGTTAAATCCTCGTACACAACGTCAGAACAGTAGACGTCTAGTGGTAGGCCTTCGCGTAGTGTTATCAAACCGGTGGTGTGGTCAATTTGGCTATCGCTTAGAATTACGCCACGAATATTAGTGCCACGTGCCCCTTGCGCAGGCCATAATTGTGGAGATTGGTTTATTTGTTGACGAATGTCAGGTGAGGCATTAATTAACGCCCAGTTTTCACCGTCTGGGCTGACAGCAATAGACGATTGTGTTCGAGGTGTCGCTTTAATGGTTCCTGCTCGCAATCCCCTACAATTTGAGCAGTGACAGTTCCACTGCGGAAATCCACCACCAGCGGCCGATCCTAAAACTAAAATTTGCATAATTTCCCTGCATAAAATAAAAAGACCCTCGATATAGTGTCACCGAAGGTCGCATTATTCTTAAAAATGTATTATCTATTGCTGATATACATTGTAACTTCAAAACCTAAACGCATCTCTTCAAATTTTGGTTTAGTCCACATAATCATTCCTCTTTTAGTACAATTAAATCGAAACCTTACCTTAATTCAGGCACAAATTGAAAGAAATCATACTTTAGACGGAGTATCGTTAATATATGGGACGAATTTTTTAATGCTGAGCCGATAACTGTTCATAAAAAGCGATAGTGGCTGCAATCAATGCATCAATAATTAACGGCTCACTAGCCAGATGTCCTGCCGTATTAATCACGCTTAATTGAGCTTTTGGACAATAGTGTGACAGCAGCCACGCTTGTTCTACTGGACAAACAAAATCATACTGCCCGTGTACAATTTGCATCGGAATATCCCGCACTTTATCAAGTTGTTTCAAAATAGGATTTTGATCGATAAAACAATTATTTACTGAGTAATGAATTTGTATTATTGCTGGGTTTTTATTTATGGTAGAACCTTCACCGGGAGGTTGGTATGGCTGAATATTTAATATCGCTGACTCCCACTGCTGGAGTCTAAAGAACATATCCCTGCTTATCGTTTCGTCGCTATTTATCAACTGTTGGTAAATGTGTTGCAGTGGTTTTTGTTGCAGTTCAACGGGCAAACTCTCGATTAAATTATGCCAAGCCTGCGGCAATAGTTGAGCCGCGCCTCTGCTGCTATATGCCCAGTCGATGTCCTGTGGGCGGCCTAGAAAAACGCCCCGCAAGATCATGCCTAAGACGCGTTCAGGGTATTTCTGCGCATAAATCAAGCCTAAAGTTGCGCCCCACGAGCCACCAAAGATTAACCATTGGCTAATCCCAAGATGTTGACGAATAGCATCAACATCTTCTACTAATGCCGCGGTGTTATTTTGGTTTAATTCGCCCTGTGGTTTGGAACGACCGCAGCCCCGTTGATCGAACAAAATAATATGATAAATAGCGGGGTCGAAGTAACAACGATGTTGTTCATTGCAGCCGGCGCCCGGTCCACCATGCAAAAAGACAACAGGAATGCCGTTTTTGTTGCCGCACTGCTCAATGTATATTTGATGAAGAGAACCTCGGTTAAGGTGCTGTTGATCAAATGGCTCAATTTTGGGATAAAGTGAATGCAAAAATATACGCCTATTAATAAATTTATGGGTAAAACAGTTTTCTAATATTGCCATAGTAATACGATACGAGGGTACTATCTATGGTGTTGTCTAAAGTGCTGTCTAAAGAGCTGTAATTTTGGTTTTGTGTAGACTTTTAATATCACTACTCCCTTGTTGATGGAACCATCATTTACTAAAAAGTGGCCGCGTTATCTTCACATACAATGGCATAATTGAGATTATTAATGCATTAAAAGAAGTGTATAACATAAATTATAATATTGCTCCGGCTCACAAGTAACATTCATCATGGTCTTAGCAAGGTGCAATCCAATATAAGGAACGATATTTTTCTAACACCTGGATAGCTGAAATTAGTGTACGTTTAGTGCTCAGTATTTTTCGTATAAACGGCCCCGATGGGATCATCAAAGACGCTATTACGCACACCAGTTATAAGTTCGAGTAAGGTTTGCTCTACTGTGCGTTTTGGATCGTGCATCTGGGAAAGCTCCCACGCAATGTTGAGTCTAAAGCAATCTTGATATAGGTTTCGTGTCGTAAATTGTGCGCCAAGGGTGATATCAATTCGTGCGCTATCAGTAAACGCTTTCAGTTTAATCTTATCCAGTCCAGGCACTTGGATCCAAAGGACAAGGCCACCGGTGGGTATACTGACAGCTGAACCTTTGGGTAGATTCTGCAATAGTATATGTCGATATGCACAAGCATTGCTTAGCAGTACTTTGCGAATATATTGAAGGTGCTTTCGATATTGACCTGAATTTATAAAATCGGCCAAACTAGACTGCATGAGGCCATTTTGGCCTAAACGTTCGGTAGCGGATACGTCAACGCAAGCTGAAAGATACCGACCGGCATTACACCATCCTATTCGCAGTCCATTCGCGAGTGTCTTGGATACTGAAGAGCACCAAAGTACATATCCATCTGTATCCCAATGCTTTACCGGGAGAGCAAAGGTAGTGTCGTATCCCAACTCACCATAAATATCGTCTTCTATGATAGGTAACCGATATTTATTGGCCAGAGCGGCGAGTCGCTGCTTTTGACAGATTGACAAACTGATCCCATGTGGGTTCATAGAGGAGGAGCTGAATAATGCTGCTGTAACCTCCTTATTTTTGAATTTGTGTTCAAGCTGCGATAAATCTAGTCCGCTAACATTACAAGGGATTTCAACCACTCTGCGGGACATACTGGAAAGTAATTTGAGTAAACCACTAAAACAAGGTGAACTGACTGCAACTGCGTCTCCGGGTTTAGTGGTGACCAATAATGCGGTGCGTACTGCGTCCATACAGCCGATACTGATAAAAATGTCGCTAGCTGCCATGGTAAATCCACTAACAATAAAATGCTCTACTATGGCCAGACGCAGTTCATGAATACCTTGTGGATCAGGATAATTATGCAGCAACATGTCCCCCCGGTTTACTGTGCGTTTGATGCTCCTCTGTAATGACAACAACGGTATATGAGCGGGGCATAGCTGACTTATCCCAAATGGGCCAGATATCAAAACACCATTTTGGTAGCCACCTGACTCCTTGATGGTTGATATATTTTTTGCGCTACTTCGAAACTGCGGTTGTATCGGGATATCACTGTGGCTAAGTGGTGTTGAAACAAAGAAACCTGATTTAGGGTGGGTCACAACCCACCCAGTTTGTTCCAGACTTCGGTAACTGTTTAGAGCTGTGGTCATACTAACGCCTAACTGTTTTGTCAGCTGTCGCAAGGATGGTAGGCGCTGACCATGTCGTAACTTTTGACTTTGAATATCAGCAATAAATTGTTTAGCAATGGCTTTATATTTCATGGGTTACAATTTGCTTATACAAATTTTTGTACTCTTTTAATTATAATATATTGTATCTGTTATTTTTTTTGAATCAAGCCATAATATGCTATCTAATTATTGGATATTTCGAAATGTAAGGGTGTTTAATGACCAAAAAAGATATCTTAATCAGTATCGCGTTAATGTGTTTATGGGGTTTCAATTTTTCTGCAATCAAAATGGGAGCGGAACAAATGGACCCTATATTGCTCACTGCGCTGCGTTTTACATTTGCAGTCTTTCCTGCCATTTTCTTTATTCGCAAACCCCCTGAGGCACTCAAGTATCTAATAGCCTATGGCGTCGTTTTTGGATTGGGCGTTTGGGGAATGATGGTATGGTCTATCACTCTTGGTGTGTCAGCTGGAATGGCGGGCCTACTGATGAACATGAGTATTATGTCCAGTTTAGCTTTAGGCTACTTTTTGCTACGGGAAAACATTACTATCAATAAAATTATTGGCGCTTTTTTTGCTGTTGGCGGCCTGCTGGCAAGCCTTTTAGTTGATGATGGCTCTGTTCCCTTGAAAGCGCTACCCCTTGCCCTAATTGCTGCATGTAGTTGGAGTTTGCTGGCATATATTGTTAAAAGTTCAAAAACTCAACATGTATTCGCATTTAGCGTATGGGGCATGCTGTTTGCACCTTTACCATTAATCATATTTGCTTATATATCAAAAGGCGCTCAGCCCTTTATAGATTTTCCTACACAGCTCAATTCAGATATTTGTTTTTCAATTTTATTTCAGGCTTATCCCACTACATTGCTCGGTTATTGGATCTGGAATAGACTTACCGTTAAATATCCGCTATCAACTATGGCCCCCTTCACACTGTTGACCCCAATTTTTGGTCTAATCGGCAGTGTTATTTTTTATAATGAAAATATTACGCCAATGAAGTTACTTTCTTTTGCTCTAATATTGAGTGGTTTAGCCATCAGTCAGTGGCAATTTAGGAAAGCTGAGGTGTGTAAAATATAAATCCATCAAGCGAGGGGAGCCGACTTGACAAGTTTGAGGTAGTCACCAGCTAAATTGAGTTGCTAGATAGCGTTAGAGGCTGGTGCCTTGTAACCTCTATGTGCAAGCACCTTCAAAAGAGCACTGTATTAATTCGAAGGCCAGAAGGACTGCATTTTTTCAAATAAGTCGTACAATGGCTTACTCGGCATGTCGTCCGTTTTTGAGACCACGTATGCAACCGCTTCAAGTGTCGAAATACCATTATTAATGCTGGTTTTGCGGATACGATACCTTCGTTCCAACGGTTCGTTGAAGTGAAAGCTGGGTAGGCTTTGTAGCCATTGGTGACGTAAATAAAGGCGTTTTGCTTTACGCCACGTGCCATCAATGAAAAGTAAATGTTTAACTGCGGTGCTGGTGCCAAGGTTGTTGTTTTGTAAGCTCGCAAAATGGTGTTCAAATGCCTGACTGTTATTGCACGGGAAAAATAGTGCAAAGGACCTTGGATCGGATAAGCAGGAATTCTGTAATTGAGTCAATCTCGCGATATCGTCGCTTTTTATAATGCTGATATCAGTCAAACACAATGCCACTAAACGGGCGGTGTTCTTGGCATCATTCACTTCATTTTTATCTTGAAGAATAATCACCTCGATTTTATTTTTAATCTGACTAACTGCCGAGCAAACACAGGTTCTAAGCGGGTATTCGCATTTATTACACATTGCTCGTTTTAACAAAGTAGACGCTTCCTTTTAATTACATTGACTTAACGTTTGGGTTTATTTTTGTATAAAATCGTTGTAGAAAATGCGTTTGGCATTTAGGGTATACTCATCGACCAAGTAACAGTATATAGAATTAAATAATGAGCGAACAAACCTATTTAAATATAGCAGTACTGACGATTTCAGATACCCGCAACGAAGAAACCGACACATCGGGTCATTACTTGGTTAAGGCAATGACTGAGGCTGGTCATCGTATTGCGGATAAACAAATAGTGATTGATGATGTTTATAAAATACGTGCCGTTACCTCAGCTTGGATTGCGGATGAAAATATTCACGCCATCGTCACGACCGGGGGTACTGGCTTCTCGGGCCGCGATTCTACACCTGAAGCAATGTCAGTGTTATTTGATAAGCATGTTGAAGGTTTTGGTGAGGTGTTTAGATCTATTTCTTTAGACGAAATTGGGGTGTCAACTATCCAATCTCGAGCGTTGGCTGGACTGGCTAATAATACCGTGATTTTTTGTGTTCCTGGTTCAACCGGTGCTTGTAAAACAGCATGGAATCACATTATTGAAAAACAAATTAATAGCACGTATCGGCCATGCAACTTTGTTGGTCATTTAACTGAAAAATGGACTAAATAGCCGCCTCAGTAGCTTTTAGCTCGCTACTGTAAAGGTAATACAATATTGCTTATCCACTATAACTTACTTAATCACCGTTGAATTTAGTGCCTAATGCGCCGAAAAGCGAACACAATAAGACCGAATACTACACCCCAAAAGGATGCCGCAATCTCAAAAAATGAGATACCCGAAGCGCTCACCAGAAAAGTCACGAGGGCTGCTTCTCGGTATACAGGTTCGACAAAAGCCGTATTTAATGAATTGGCTATGGTGCCCAGTAATGCGATGCCTGCTAAGGCCGAAATGAAAGTTATAGGAAAACTAGCAAAAAGAGCGACTACAGCAGCGCCTAGTAAACCCGCAATAATATTGAATATGCCCGCCGCAATCCCAGCAATATAGCGTTTGTTTTTATCGGGATGAGCTTCGTCACTGGTGCAAATCGCGGCGGTAATCGCGGCCAAATTGAATGTAAAGCCGCCAAACGGAGCGAGTACTAGGTTGATTCCCCCAACGACAGTCAGGATAGGAGAAATAGATTGTTTTTCATATCCACTGGTTTTGAGCACAGCAATGCCTGGTAAGTTTTGAGATGTCATGGTGACAATAAATAACGGAATGCCGATACCAATCAACAAATTAATATCGAACTCAGGGGTTACCCAAATAGGCGTTGTTAGTTGGAAAGCTAGGTTCTCAGTAGCAAGCTGGCCCTGAAATGTAGTGATAATGATGCCAACTAGAAATACGCAAACAATAGCGTAACGAGGTAGTACTCGTTTTGTGAGTAGATAAATCCCCAGCATAATACCAACGAGGAGCGGGTTTAGGGCAAACGAAGTGAAAATCTGTAAGCCAAACTGAAAAAGTACGCCGGCTAAAAGAGCTGACGCAATAGGCAAAGGAATGTAGGAGGTGAGCTTCTGAAATGCGCCGGTTACCCCCACGACAATTGAAAGAATAGCGACGAAGATAAAAATACCGGTTGCTTGCTCTATCGTTGCGCCCATTAAACTCGTGGCGAGTAAGGCTGCCCCTGGGGTTGACCAAACGATAATAATTGGGCGTTTGTAGTAGGCCGATAAACCAATGCATCCGACGCCCATGCCAATACCTAATGCCCAGATCCAAGATTCCAGTATTTGAGGTGACGCACCAGCCGCTTGTCCGGCTTGAAGTACTATCGCCATGGCACTAGCAAAGCCAATTAGCACCGCTATAAAGCCAGATACTGTGGCTGATACACTCCAATCCCGAATGATGGTTTTGATGTTTGATAGCATAAACGAGGTTTGTTCTTGTGGTGAACGGATGATGACCTTTACGATAGCACTCATTGCGTTATTCGCGCTATTATTGAGACTGATTATTGAGACTGATTATTGAGACTGATTATCGAGACTGCTCATTGAGACTTATCATTCTTGTTCAGATATCGCTCAAGGGCTTAACATGTTTAACAGAACACTATTTTATACCGGTGACAACAATCAAACCAACTGCACTGGGTTTGACTTCGTCGGTTTTGCGGGGCGATTACCCTATGAATGTATTCTGACCGGCTTAGCTCGCAGCCAATTATGCTCATCGTATTTGGCTTGAGCCGAGGTAAGGTGCAATGTGAAGGCATGACGTGATTTGTTTGAAGTATTCGCTTCACTGAAATGCGGTAATGCGCCATTAAACACAATTAATGAGCCGGCTTTTACTTCCAGTGGTAATGCACGATCTTGGGTTGGCCAATCAACGTTTCTCAGAACCATCAATTCGGTTGTATCATCCGCATAACGTTTAAACTGTTCTTTGAGTACAAAGTCAGCCCCCTGTTTGTCGACCTGCAAACACCCATTCTCAATATTTGCATCTTCGATCGCAAACCAAAAAGTCACTACCGACTGTGGTGCCGTAAAAAAGTAGGTGGCGTCTTGATGCCAACCAATAACACCACCAATTTTAGGTTGTTTGAATATGTACATTGATTGGCGAATTTCTGGTGAGACGACACCAAGATCTTCAGCTATCTGAGCAATTATTTTGGCCTGACTGAATGCGGCAAACTGCGGTGATAAAACATGCAAAGCATGACCGATTTTATTAATACTAAGGGCTTTAGTTTGGCGTAATTTGCCATCGGGTGAAAATGCATCTTGTTCAAAAAAACAGCGTATTTTGTCATCAGAATCAAGAAAATAATCGTCGCGGTTAGTATTAGACTCAGTTTTGGTAGAAAAAACCGAACGTGTCGATTGTGGGTCAAAGTCATCGACAATGTTACCTGCAGCGGTTTTTAGCGTGTTTATTTGTTGCTGGCTAAATAACTCATCAAGGACCAAATAGCCCTGTTGTTCAAAGCGTTTTTTTTGTTTATTGCTGAGCATCGTTACTTTTCTCATTGTTGTTATGGTCACCATTTATATTCTGTAGATTATCACGTGATTGACTTTTTTTGCTACGCGCATGATAAATTTAAACCAAAACGCCAGGTCTGGCGGACGCCCGAGAGCACATTGCACTTGTTAGCATTGTGCCTGTTAGAATTGCTTGGAAGTTGGCCCGGATTTTTATTAGCGCAACAAATGCTGCGACATAAATCATCAAAACAAGACTTTAGAGTGATATTTTGGTTTACTGTGGTTATCAACTTAGCAGTGTTAGGCGGGCTACTGTCACTCTGTGGTGAGACGGTCTTGATATTGATGCCGAACAATATTGGTCGGTTTTAATTAAGACGATTTATTTGCAGTTTATTTTTTGCATTTGGCTTTTAGGGACTCATTGAAGTATGAATTATTTAGCGCATATTCATCTTGCTCACATCACAGATACGAGTATGTTAGGTAATTTTTTTGGTGATTTTGTCAAAGGTAGCGATCTGTCGCATTTGAATAATGAGCATCAGTTGGGTGTTCGACTGCATCGCAAAATTGACGGCTTTACTGATGGTCATGCGCAAGTGAAAGCACTCAGGGGGTTATTTCCAAAATCGATTCGGCGCATGTCAGGGGTGGTCATTGATATCTATTTTGACCACTTGTTGTGTGCCAATTGGGCTCGTTTCAACGATCGTGATTTAGATAAATTACTGGCGCATTTTTATGCTGAAATTGAACAGTACTCGGATAATATCAGCGACCGATTTGAACAAGTTCGCCACGGTTTATTAAGGTATCGTTGGTTGTCCGATTATCAGCACGTTGAAAGCTGTGAACGTTCATTTTTGCATATTGAAAAACGGTTAAGTAATAGAGTCATATTTGCGCACCAAGCGACACAGTTTATTCAACAAAATGAACATGAATTACACACTGGATTTCTGAGTTTTTATCCTGATTTAATCGCATTTAGTCACGCTAAGGTTGAGGCGCTGAAGATTCAATTAAGTGTTTAGTTGAACACACAAATGGCTTATTAAAAACAATATTAAAAACTACTTTTAAAAATAGAAAATAAAAAGGCATCACTAAATGGAACTTGATTTTTGGCATCGTCGTTGGCAAAAAAATGAAATAGGCTTTCACGAAAGAGAAGGTAACATTTTATTAAAAGAATACTTTGAGCATTGGCAGCTACCTGATAAAGCGCGCGTATTTGTGCCTCTGTGTGGAAAAACAAAAGACATAGGCTGGTTTCTATTAAGAGGGTATGCAGTTGTTGCGATTGAACTAAACGAAAGCGCAGTGCAAGCCTTATTTGCAGAGTTAGATGTTGACCCCTTAATTGAATCGCACGGGCCATTATTACGCTACTCTGCCGATAATTTGATTGTTTATGTTGGTGACTTTTTTTCCTTAACAGCAAGCGACGTCGGCGATATTGATGGCGTTTTTGATAGGGGGGCCTTAGTCGCGCTTCCGGAGCCCATTCGACATAAATACAGCGAACATTTACGCATGATCAGCAATACCAATAAGCAGTTTTTGCTTACTTATGATTACGATCAGGCATTGTTTGCGGGCCCCCCATTTAGCGTCACGAGCCAGACTATTCATCAGATTTACCAACATCATTACAGCATAACTCAATTGTATAGAGGTAGAATTGCGGGTGGATTTCGGTCACAAGATGAGGTTTATGAGGGCGTTTACTTGCTATTTAACACTCATGGCTGAGGTTATAGCCTGCAGCAATTTTCCTGCTATTGGCGTTGGTTTGTGGCTGTGACGGTCAACGAAAACATGGGTTAAATAGCCGATAGCAGAGAGAACATTATCTTGGTTAAATAGACCAACAGCGTAATCTACAGAACTGCTGCCTACGCGTTCAACTCTAAAAGCCCCGGTGAGCTTTTGCGGAAAAGACACGGGGATTAAGTACTCACAGCTCGACCTCACCATAAAACCAATTTGACTACTAGTCAGTGGGTTAAAACCCGCCTTTTCGATTAAAAATTGATTGATAACCGTATCAAAATAGGAATAGTAATGTACGTTATTTACGTGGCCGTAAATATCATTGTCCATCCACCTTGTGGAAATAGGCAGGTGGTAGGCAAAATTCGTTAGGTGTTGGTTAGCCATTGTGTTTTCCGGTAAGTGCATTGAGGTAAATTTGTTTGGCGTCTTCAAGCGAAACGGTTTTTGGATTGTTAATGAGAAGGCGTGTCTGCTGTAGCGCATCGTTTGCCAGTGAATTAATGTGTTTTTTTTGAATACCTATTTCGGCCAATGACTGGGGCAATTGCAGTTTAGCTATTAATTCGTGTAAGAACTGAATGAGCTGTTCCGCAGTTTGTAGGCTACTATTATCAACCTCTTTGCCAGGCATAATATGGGCTGCGAGTTCAGCATATAAGTCAGCACAATGGCTTTTATTAAAGGTCATTACATGAGGTAAAACTAACGCGTTACTCAATCCATGCGCAACATGGAATTGACCGCCCAGCGGATATGCCATTGCGTGCACGGCGCCTACAGGTGCATTCGCAAATGCTTGTCCAGCCAAACACGAACCTAACAGCATGGCCTGACGAGCTTCTAGATTTTCGCCATTAAACGTGGCTTCAAGAATATTCTGAGAAAGTAAATCAAGTGCGCTTTTTGCTAACATATCGGATAGTGGATTTTTTTTGATCGCGCTGGTAAACGCTTCGATAGCATGCACCATTGCATCCATACCCGTGGCAGCTGTTGTGTGCGGTGGCAGGCTGACTGTTAGGCTGGCATCTAATAACGCTATGTCAGGTAAAAGTTCGGCTGACACAACCCCTGTTTTGGTTGTTGCACCTGTGGTTACAATTGAAATTGGTGTTACTTCTGAGCCCGTTCCTGCGGTTGTTGGGATAAGTATTAGGGGTAATCGTTTGGTCTTAATATTGTCCACGCCATATATGTCGGCGATGCTTTCATCTGAGTTAGCCAACAAGGCAACTAGTTTTGCAGTATCCAATGAACTGCCGCCACCGAAGCCAATAACACCATCTATTTTGGATTGCTTTGCGTATTCTACAGCCTCGAGAACCACTGATTCTGGTGGGTCCGCAACCACTTTGTCAAAACACCAATATTGCATTTGAGCATTATTAAATGCGTTTATTACAGGTGCCATTATGCCATTATCAATGATGCCTTGGTCGGTTACTATGAGTGGCCGCAAGATATTTAACGAATGGCATAGTTCAGCAATTTTAGAGATAACACCTATTTCACTGATGATGGACTTGGTAGTAGAAAATATAAACGACTTCATTGCTTATCCTTATCAACACGACGTTACTATATTTCCACAATCACCTGATGGTGTCACTAAGTTAGCACAAAATTATTGACTAATTACGATATAGCCATTTATATCTTCCTTGGTTTGAAGCTAGCAACTGCAAGACTCCCACTGACAATCACGCAGCTGATAATAATGATACTTGCACTCATATTTGTCTGCCCATATAAGGCAAAACGTATCATCTCAACACAGTATGTAAAGGGGTTATACTGACAAATCCAATATAACCACAAACTCGACTCTTGTATTTTCCACAATGGATATAATGCACTGGAGAGAAAAAACATTGGGAATATGACAAAGTTCATTACTCCAGCAAAGTTTTCTAGTTGCTTTATAAAGTTAGACAACATTAGGCCCAACGCACCTAAAAAGAAGGCGCTCAGAAAAATACTCGGTATCGCATAAATCACGCCCCACCATGGAATGTCAACATCAACTAAATTAGCCAGTAATAAGAAAATGACTACTTGTAATAAAGACAAGCATGCGGCGGCAATGAGCTTACAAAACAATAAAAAGCTGCGTGAAATAGGACTCATTAATAACACTTTCATACTGCCCATTTCACGGTCATAAACCATGGATAAGGAGGTTTGCATTGAGTTAAATAGGATAATCATGGCGCACAGTCCGGGTACGATGTATTCCTGGTACAAGATGTAACTTTCATATGGCGGCATGATGGATATGCCTAGGGAGCTACGAAACCCGGCAGCAAAAACAACTAACCATAATAGGGGACGCACCAAAGCACTAAATAAACGCGAACGTTGATGAAAAAAGCGTAATATTTCACGCTTTAATATAGCCCAAAAACAAGTCATATAAATCGACATTAAACCAGTCCTTGTGGTTGAGTTAACCAGCGATACAAGTCAAATACAGAGTTTTGTTGATGTTCACTCAACAATGTTTTGCACTTACCTTGAGCAATTAATTGTCCGTGATTAAGAATGTACAAGGGATCATCCTCTTGCACCTCATCGAGTAAATGTGTGGTCCACAAAATAGTCATCGCTTGTTGCTGAGCAAGCAGACGTATATGTTCTATGATCAGTTTGCGACTATCCACATCTAAGCCCACGGTAGCCTCATCTAGTAATAAATAGCGGGGTTGATGGATCATACATCTGGCAATTTCAACTCGTCGACGATGCCCTTCGTTCAAGTCGCGAACGGTGTCATGTAAACGTTCAATCAGGCCTAGTTGAGTCAACACCGGCGTAATTCGTTCAAGCACAACGCGGGCCTTTATTCCGTGTAAGGCGCCAAAATAAGTGAGGTTTTGGAATACAGATAAATCCAAGTCGAGGGTGGTCTGTTGAAAGACAACGCCCAGTTGTTGCATTATCTGGCGTGGCGTTTTTTCTATATCCACACCATCAAAATGAATGTTGCCGCGTTGCAATGGTCGTTGTGCGGTCAATAAATTTAGAAGGGTACTTTTACCTGCACCATTTGGCCCTAGTAGTACGTTAAACCCGGGTGCCAGAGTACACGACAAATCGGCTAATGCGCGTTTATTACGATACATAAAATCAATATTATTAATAACGATACTCATTATAAATACTTCACGCTAATGCCCCATGGATAGCGTCCAACCTTGACAGATTTGATTGTCTTTAGCTTGTCCGTATCAATAATACTGATGTCGCCGCTGATGCCATTGGTTGTGAGTAACAGTGACTCATCTTGATTAAATGCTAACTGCCAAACCCTGCGTCCGACTAATAAGTACTCCAATACTTGCATGGTATTAGTGTCAATAACGGCCACATGATTACTTGGTCCTAATGCAACAAAGGCTAAGGGTTTAGATTTCATTAATACAATACCGACAGGCTGCACCCGGTCTTTATGGATCCCCTTGATGGCGAAGGTCATTTCATATTTGACTGACTGGTCAGCGACGTTAAACACGGTTACTTGTCCACCAATTTCGGAGGAAACCCAAAGTTGTTGGTTATCTTGGGTAAATACTGCTGAACGCGGTCGTGCACCTACTAAGCTATTAGCATAATTAGTATTTGTGGCAGTATCTATCCAATGCACCATATTAGTGGTTTCTGAGGTGACGACGAGTTTGGTGCCATCGGGGCTGACGGCTAATCCCTCTGGCTCGACGCCTACATCAATTTGACTAATGACTTGTGCCGTTGGGATATCGATTACTGTGAGCAACGCATCGTCTTCATTTGCGGTATAAATAGTCGTCCCATTTGGGTGCAATGCAATGGTTTCTGGGTCTTCACCAGAGGGTAGTTCACCCACTATTTTATCTGTTGCGACATCTAATATTTGAATACGATCTGAATCACTGGCACAGATATAAGCCAATGACTGATCATGGTTGAAGATAAAACCACGAGGCCGTTCTCCAACCGGGATTTCTTTTATTACCGTGAACGTATCCAACTCTACAACTGAAATAGAGTTGTCTTTTTCATTCGTAATATAAGCTAACTCAGCAGCCGCGCTGGTTGTGAAAACGAAGCCAGTTGCGAGCACTATAGTAAGCGTTAAGCGTTTAGTGTTGGGCCAAAAGAACATCGAAGATCGCATAGTTTTCCTTTTTTTTATACACGCTTTTTTTATACATTTTTTATACATACTACTGACAAACCTCACTCTTATCAAAACCCAGTGTATCGAGCTCTGACAATGGATGCATAAATCCAGCTTGCGGCGAACGTGATACCAGCCCAAGTGGATGAGTCAGCTCAATTGGCATTCTTAATTGACCATTATAATTACGAAATGTCAGTTTTCTGCCTTTGTATGCGGCTAATTGAAATTTGTCACCGCGTAAGAAAGGACTCAATACTGAGGGATCAATTGACGCTGTTTGCTGAACGGCATACGCGATTGCGCGGATCGCCACGTAGCTGTCATAATCATGATGCTGCATGTAACGGTCATGCAGGGTCATGAAACGATGCTGTAATTGTTTGGCGCCCCACTGTTCGATGCTGGGGTGCCAAGTATTAGCGACTAAACCGGCCGAACCAACGACTGGACGCGGGTAATAAGTATTGAAAGGTATATATTGTCCAAAACGTTGATGAGTATCGGCAACGACAACGACATCATATGGTCGCGCCGTTTGCGTAAATAGTGGGATCTCCTGCCCTACAGTGCGGCGCAGGTCACTGTTGAATGACCATTTTTTTTCTGTACTGATGGTGAGTTTATAGCGTTTGGCAGTGCGTTTGAATGATTCAAGCCATTGCGCATCTTGTGACGTATCGCCATCAATTAAAAAGATATTATCCAGTCTTTTCATCAGTAACCACTGTCCTAAGGCATCGGTAATTTGTGCATAACTTGGTGTGGTATGAAAGACGTACTCCGAACAGATTGTTTGCCGCAACGCGTTGCTGCGCGCACTGACATTAATGATTAAGTGTGGCGCCACCAGCTCACTATTATATGCCAGTAATTCAAATAAGGTCTCAGTGTCTAGGTCAACTAGTAGCAAAGTGGGCATAGGAAGTACTTCCGACCAATTAATCTTGCTGCCTTTTTGCTCGGCCAAATCAATGCGTAGAAAAACAAACCGTTGGTCCAGAAACTTTCCGGTCGTATTACTGTCAGCAATACCCAACTCAGCTCCAGCTATGCCAGCATTGGCAGGCCTAACTAATAAATCGTTAATGGCATAACTCGGCTCTACACGGTTGGATAGGTAAGTTATGGGAATAGACAATTGACTGGCTATGACATCAAATCCCAAGCACGCAGCAACGAATCCAAACAAAATATATCTCATGCGGTACCGAAAGTTAAACATCCATCCCTCTTTGTAACAAAATAAAAGCCATTTGCCTTAAAAAATATGTAATCTCCTACTAAAGGAGGGGGGGCGGTTAGGCTAAAGTAGCGTTCGTAAAGGCGATTAAATTTGTTAACTTTTATCATTAGTCTACTTTTTAATGAACCGAGAAATTTTCCTTATGAAACTAATATTAACGCTGAGTACGATGGCTACCGCTTTGGTCTTTTCAGCCGCTGTTCTAGCGCATGGTGCCGTAACGCCGCAATCAATTGATACATCAACTTTGCCTACACTAGGTGAAGAATGGACGGATACTAATCCTTATCGTGAGCTCAGCGGCGAGGTCAAAGTTGAAATTATTCGTGTCGGTGAGTCAGCCTACGCGCAAAATTGTGCACGTTGCCATGGCTTGCAAGCGATCAGTGGTGGCATTGCACCTGATTTGCGCGCGTTAGCGGCTGACTTTGATGGTGATGAGTGGTACATCGAGCGAGTGGTAAACGGTGCGGTGCGCAATGGCGCTGTGTATATGCCGAAAATGAATGAACACTTAAACCAAGAAGCTTTGTGGGCGGTGCGTTCATATGTGGAGTCTCTTACTGCCGATGAATAAAATAGTAGTTTGTTTATATATAGTGATGACTGTGTTGTGCTGCAAAGCGCACGCAAGTTCATTAGACGATATCATTGAAGCAAAAGAAATAGTGATTGCCGTGTACCGAGATTATGCACCATTTTCTGCGCAAGTAGACGGCACTGCGGTGGGAATTGATATTGATATTGCACAACATATTGCTAAAACGCTGAAAGTCGAATTGCGTCTCAAATGGATTACAGCGGGTGAGACCACAGAAGATGACTTGAGAAATAGTATATGGAAAGGGCATTTTTTGGATAAAACCAAAGCTGATGTCATGATGCGCGTCCCCTATGACAAGGTTTACTCACAAAAGCGTGACGATGTTGGCTTGCTAGTGCATGAACAGGTCCACATGTTTGCGCCGTATCATACTGAAACATGGAAGATTGTATTCAAAAAACAGAAGATTGAGGAAGTGTCTACAATGGCTGTTTTTCAATATCACCCCGTGGGTGTTGAAGTAGATTCTATTCCGCAGTTTTATCTGATTTCAGCGTTTCGCGGCAGTATGCGCAAAAACACTCATCAGTTTCCTTCTATTGTTGCTGCGGTGGAAGGCATGCAAGCAGGTGAAGTAGATGCGGTTATGGGATTACGATCGCAAATCACGGCCTTGCATCACACGTTAAATCAAGCTCAGTATCAACTTGCTGAAAATGCATTTCCTTTAATAGGAAAACAAAAATGGGATATAGGGCTCGCGGTGCATAATGATTATAGAGCGTTAGCTTATGAGTTAGGCGACATCGTTACCGCCATGATCAATGATCAGACAATGGCTGATATATTTAAGACACATCACTCCACTTACGAACAACCAGCTTATTATATGTAGTAAGTCTCCTCCTAATGGATGAAAGAATTCACCCGAGGGTCTGATAGGCTTGCGTTTATAAGACCTTTAGTATTGTGAGTAACTTAGTATCGACATACTTTGATAAGGGTATGCCACGATAACCAGTAACACGGTGCAATAAACACCGATTGTAATTTCACGAGGAAATGAAAATGTTAAAAAACGGTAAAGTGAAGGCCCTTTCATTGTCTGTGTTAGTGTCCTTGGCGTTTGCTAATACAGCACATGCTCAAGTCACTGACGAAGATATTTCGCAGGATCATCTATCAACTGATCAGATTGTTACCAGTGGAATGGGTTTAAAAGGTCAGCGTTATAGCACGCTTGAAACGATTAACACGGCAACAGTTGAAGATATTCGACCGGTGTGGTCATTCTCACTCGGTGGTGAAAAACAACGAGGCCAAGAATCACAACCCATGATCAAAAATGGCGTTATGTTTGTTACTGGTTCTTACTCGCGCGTTTTCGCTATTGACGCTCGAACGGGTGATGAATTATGGCAGTACGACGCACGTTTGCCGGATGGCATCATGCCTTGCTGTGATGTTATTAACCGTGGTGTGGCTCTGTATGGTGACCTGGTTATTTTCGGCACACTAGACGCTAAGCTAGTCGCGTTAGATAAAGACAGCGGAAAAGTGGTTTGGAAAAAGACCGTTGAAGATTATAAGGCCGGTTACTCTATTTCCGCAGCACCGATTATAGTCAAAGGCAACGTAATTACCGGTATTGCAGGTGGTGAATTCGGTGTCGTCGGTAAAGTACGTGCTTACAATGCAACTAACGGTGACCTAGTGTGGGAACGTCCGACAGTTGAAGGCCATATGGGTTATTTGGTTAAAGATGGTAAGAAATTAGAAAACGGTATTTCTGGTGGTGCACCAGGCAAAACTTGGCCTGCTGACCTATGGAAAACAGGTGGCGCGGCTCCTTGGTTAGGCGGCACTTATGACGCAGATACGGATTTGTTATTCTTTGGCACAGGTAATCCTTCGCCGTGGAATTCACATTTACGCCCCGGTGATAATTACTTCTCATCATCACGCTTAGCAATTAATCCAGATACAGGCGAGATTGTATGGCACTTTCAAACGACTCCGAATGATGGTTGGGATTATGACGGGGTTAACGAAGTCATTTCTTTCGACTATGACGATAAGGGTAAAACGATTAAAGCGGCAGCAACAGCCGACCGAAATGGTTTCTTTTACGTCTTAAATCGCGAAAACGGCGACTTTATTCGTGGCTTTCCATTTGTAGACAAAATTACGTGGGCAAAAGGCTTAGACGTCAAAGGTAGACCGATTTATGACGACGCTTTCCGTCCGGGTAACCCAATGGCATCGACTGATGGCAATAAAGGGTCTTCAGTTATGGCAGCACCCTCATTCTTAGGTGGTAAAAATTGGCAACCGATGGCATATAGCCAAGATACCGGTTTGTTCTATGTGCCTTCTAACGAGTGGGAAATGGAAATATGGAATGAGCCAGTCGCTTATAAAAAAGGAGCTGCTTACCTAGGTGCCGGCTTCACTATACAGTCCTTGAATGAAGAGTATATCGGCGTATTACGTGCTATTGACCCGAAGACCGGCGAAACAGTATGGCGCTATAATAACTATGCACCGCTTTGGGGTGGCGTTTTAGCGACGGCAGGTAACTTGGTATTTACGGGTAATCCTGAAGGGTATTTATTAGCTTTCAATGCCAAGACGGGTGAGGAAGTATATAAGTTCAACACCGGTTCGGGCATCGTCGGTTCACCTGTAACTTGGGAAATGGATGGTGAGCAATACATCTCTGTTTTATCTGGTTGGGGTGGTGCGGTTCCTCTATGGGGTGGCGAGGTAGCTAAACGCATCAAAGACTTAAACCAAGGTGGTAGTGTTTGGACATTTAAGTTACCGAAAAAATACGCTGAGGTTTCTTCGATAGCAAAGAACTAAGATAGCTAAAAGCACACTAAAAACCCCGGTAAAATTATGATTTACCGGGGTTTTTTAGTTAAATAAAAAGCTTTTTAAAGTGCACGGACGACCAGACGCCATTCATATATTTACCAAAAGATCATCCCAAAGTAGGAAGTTTTTAAATCCAACGAGTCATAGCGCTAAACTTCAAATGAGCGCACGCTTACCGCTGATACGTTATTCTTAAGTTGTTATTGATGCAGATTTTTATCAGCACTTATGGGCAGTCTGCATCACCTAACAACGACCTATATTCAAAGATACAACCGAGGCACTTATGATCTATGCAAATCCAGGGAGTGCAGGCTCCCTACTCACGTTTAAAGCAAAATACGCTAACTTTATCGGCGGCAAATGGGTAGAACCGGTCAAAGGTGAATATTTCACCAACACCTCACCTGTCAACGGCAGTACCATTTGTGAAATTCCACGTTCTACAGCTGAAGATATCGAGCTAGCATTAGATGCAGCCCATGCAGCACGCGATAGTTGGGGGCGGACGTCGGTAACCGAGCGTTCAAACATGTTACTTAAAATCGCTGACCGCATTGAAGCCAATATTGAATTACTGGCGATAGCAGAAACCTGGGACAACGGCAAGCCAGTGCGTGAAACGCTAAATGCTGATTTACCTTTATTTGTTGACCACTTTCGTTACTTTGCGGGTAGTATCCGAGCACAAGAGGGTACTATGTCTGACATTGATGAGCATACAGTTGCTTATCATTTCCATGAACCATTGGGTGTGGTTGGTCAAATTATTCCATGGAACTTCCCGCTACTAATGGCGGCGTGGAAATTAGCACCCGCCCTAGCTGCCGGTAACTGCATCATATTAAAACCAGCTGAGCAAACGCCCGTTAGTATTTTAGTTATGCTTGAGTTAATCCAAGATATTTTACCCGCCGGTGTCCTTAACGTGGTTAATGGATTTGGTAAAGAAGCGGGAGAAGCGTTAGCCACATCAAAACGAATTGCTAAAATTGCATTTACGGGTTCCACACCCGTCGGTGAACATATTTTAAAATGTGCTGCAGACAACCTAATCCCCTCATCAGTAGAACTGGGCGGTAAATCACCGAATATCTTTTTTGAAGACATCATGAATCAGGAAGATGCGTTTATTGATAAGTGTGCTGAAGGATTTGTTCTCGGTTTCTTTAACCAAGGTGAAGTGTGTACTTGTCCATCACGTGCGTTAATTCAGGAAAGCATCTATGACGCCTTTATGGAGCGCGTTATAGCCAAAACCAAAGCAATTGTTCGCGGTAATCCACTGGACACCGACACAATGGTTGGCGCACAAGCGTCAAGTCAACAATACGAAAAAGTGCTCAGCTACATCGATATTGGTCGTAAAGAGGGCGCCAACGTTGTCATTGGTGGCGAAAAAGAGCGTATTAGTGATGAGTTAGATTCAGGCTATTATATTCAGCCAACTATTCTTCTGGGTAAAAACTCCATGCGTGTTTTCCAAGAAGAGATTTTTGGTCCGGTAATAGGGGTGACTACTTTTAAGACTGAAGAAGAAGCGTTGCAAATTGCCAATGACACTCAATTTGGTCTTGGCGCCGGTCTATGGACGCGTGATATGAATCGTTCGTATCGAATGGGCCGCAGTATTCAGGCCGGTCGAGTGTGGACCAACTGCTATCACTTGTATCCAGCGCATGCTGCATTTGGTGGTTACAAGAAATCGGGAATTGGTCGTGAAAACCACAAGATGATGCTCGATCATTATCAGCAGACTAAAAACTTGTTGGTAAGCTATGATATTAACCCATTGGGTTTCTTCTAAGCATTGATATGCTGTGCAATGATGGTGGTGTGATGCCCCATCATTGTAATATCCACGCATTGTCATTTTATAATGCTGTAACTTTTTGACACGTTTTGGCTAAAAGGTTTATATGTATGTACATAAAAACAACATACCTCGGTTTATGTATAACGATATTAATCTTTTTTATTAGTTTCACCGCAGTTTCTAAACCAGGTGACGTAACTGACATACCGCAACAAATAGTAGAAATATTTCCAACCGCAACTCGCATTGGCCCACCCGAGATTGACGTACCTGTTTTACCTGTGTATCAACTTAATCAATTATTAGGTTATATCTTTGAGACCAATGATTTTACCAATTTCATCGGTTTTTCAGGCGATCCAATTAATATTTTAATTGGCATAGACCCCAAAGGCGTGATGGTTGGTTTATCTATACTTGAGCATAATGAACCTATCTTCATCTATGGCTTAGGCGGGGTCCCTTTACTAGAGTTTGTAGCACAGTACAAAAATCATTCCATTAAAGAGCGCTACATTATTAATAGTCGCGATCGAAGTGCGCCTAACACCACGTATTTTGATGGTGTGACAAAAGCCACTGTGTCGGTATTGGTGGTGAATGACACCATTATTACTTCTGCGTTGAAAGTAGCGCGAGCAAAACTCGATGGTTTCATTGCCCCGAGCAATATGATGCTTAAACCAGATTACTTTGCTACGTTGACGTTTGCTGAGTTAGTTGACAGGCAGTTAATCAGCTCGTGGAAGATATCCAGGGAAGCGGCACTGTCCGATACTACCCTACCCAGTAAAGTGGTAGCAGCAATTAAAGCGGTGGGTCAAGACTCTGAACAATTTGTGGAATTGTATATCGCATTTATTAGTGTCCCGATAATTGGTAAAAATCTACTGGGTGAAGGCGAATTCGCGCGCCTACAAGAAGAACTTAAGCCCGGTGAGCATGCCATTATGGTCTTGAGCAATGGCGATTACTCCTACGTCAGTGATGAATTTATTCCACAAACAGTTCCAAGCCGATTATCGTTAACCCAAAGTGGACTGCCAACTGATATTAGGGACATAGATTTTTACAGTTATAACAAACCTAGCTTTATTACCACCATGCCTGATTATCGAGACATCCATGTATTGCGTTTAAAATCTCAATCAGGCTTTGAATTAAGTCGGGCTATGAATGTGGGACTTGGTATTAACTATAATGCTTCTTTTATTGATGTTCAGCAGTTTATATTTCCTTACAGCGTGAATTTATCAAGTGATATGTTTATCCTAAATCCGGATGCAATCGAGGTAACTCCTACGCCGTTATGGATGAGAATATGGCAAGATAGAATTGTCATTATTGGCATAACTTGTCTGTATTTGATTGGTTTAACGGTCTTATTTATCAAGCAAACGTCGGTGGTAAAACACCCTCGACTAACGCATGCAATTCGCGGTGCGTCATTGTTGTTTGTGCTCTTTTTTATTGGCTTTTATGCGCAAGGTCAATTGTCCGTTGTTAATATATTTACCCTACTATTAGCCGTCTATGATGACTTTAAAATAGAAGTGTTTTTATTAGATCCCGTGCTTTTCATTTTATGGGTTTTTGTCTTTATATCCTTATTTATTTTCGGTCGTGGGCTATATTGCGGCTGGCTATGTCCTTTTGGTGCCTTGCAAGAATTTGCCGGCATGCTGGCTAAAAAACTGCGGATTAAGCAGATTAAAATAAAACCGCAACATCATAAGTTTGGTCAAGCCATTAAATACGTCATTTTAGTCGGTCTAATTGGTACTTCCTTTGTGTCGCTAAATTTGGCGTCGAAACTTGCTGAAATTGAACCTTTCAAAACGTCGATCACCTTACAATTTGTTAGAACGTGGCCGTTTGTTCTGTATGCCGTCTTTCTATTGTTACTCAGTATGAAAATACATAAAGTATACTGCCGTTATTTATGTCCGCTTGGCGCCGGTCTTGCGATTATTGGCCGATTCCCGATCCTAAAAATGTTACGTCGCCGCAAGGAATGTGGAAGTCCCTGTCAATTATGTAAAACCAAAAAGTGTGAGATTGATGCCATCGAGAAAACCGGCGAGATCAATTATTCTGAATGCGTGCAGTGCTTAGAATGTGTCGTCACCATTGAAAATCCAACTATTTGCGTGGTTGATAAATATAAAGGTAAAAGGAAGCGGCCCTTAGGCAAGGAAGCGACTATTTTTGTCAGTAATGTTGAGTAGATTTGGTAAATTCTGCTAAAATACGTAATTATTTATTTGCCGTTGCTTGACCCACTCAAGCCAACAGAAAGTAATGTAAAATATGGACATTTATTTATGATAAGTACGAGTGCAATTAGTTCTGCAACTGACCCTCAAATAGCATGTAGTGAGCTTAAAGCTCAATTAGATTTATCGGTGATGACCACTATTATTTTCTATTGCGCTTCGTCATTTGATTTGAGCTTATTAGCCGACGCCATTAATTCACACTTTCCTGATAATGAATGTGTTGGTTGCACAACCGCTGGCGAATTCAATGGTGCGGGCTATGAAACCGACACCATTGTTGCTGTGGGTTTTCATGATAGCTGTTTTGCTATTCAATCTACGTTAATTGAAAACCTGACTGAATTCTCTACTTTCGACGCGCAAAAAACAATTAATTCTCTACGTGAATCTATCGCTGAAAAGGCACTGGCATGCATTGATTCTAACAGTTTTATTTTTTCTATAGTGGATGGATTATCAGCCAAAGAAGAAGTGTTTTTGACCAACTTAGATACCTTTACCAACGGGATTCCGCACTTTGGCGGTTCGGCAGGTGTCGGACTAGATGGCAATAAGACCCATGTATTTTACGACGGTAAATTTCGAACTTCAGCGGCGATTGTGATGTTTATTAATACGAAGCAAAAATTTTCTATATTTTCGGTCAACCATGTTGATCAATGTAGAAGTAAGCTAGTGGTCACTGATGCTGATGCGAGAACACGCCAGGTGTTCGAAATTAATGGTGAACCGGCCGCTTCGGTATATGCAGAATTAATGGGCCTCAGCGTAGATGAATTGGATGCAGAAGTATTTTCACTGCATCCACTGGCGGTAAAAATAGGCAGGGATTATTACATTCGCTCGATTCAACGAGTTAACAAGGCCTTCTACAGCTTATCTTTTTATTGTGCAGTGGATAAAGGTATTGTCTTAAATGAAGTATCTCTAGTGGACATTAATATGCCACTGCTTAAGAAATTAGAATCAATACGCAATAGCCTTGGGTCGCCACATATGGTGATGGGCTGTGATTGTTTCTTGCGTCGTATAGCGTCTGTTAGTAAAGGTGTAATCGACAAAACCCACGCTATTCAATCAGAGTTTAACCTGGTGGGTTTCAACGCGTACGGCGAACATATAAACGGACTGCACTTAAATCAAACCTTTACCGGTGTGTACATTAGCGAAGAAGCCTATGAATAATGACGCCTTAAATAGGTTTTCATCCAAGGATGAAGAGATTGACTATTTAAAAAATGAAAATAATAAGCTAAAAAAAATCAACGATGCATTAATTTTCAGAGTTGAGGAGGGCGCCACTAACGACGTACCCTACTCATCCTTCGAAAGATCGGTGAATCTGATGGTTCAAGTCAATCAAAAAACGCAAGAGCTTAATGATGCGCTATCAAAATTACAGCGACTCAATAAGAGCTTATCGCAAGCGAATAAAGCCGCCAATATTTTCAAACAACGATTTGTCGAAGCAATCGAAAGTATCACCGATGGCTTCGTGCTGCTTGACCAAAATGGCAATATCATTTTTCAAAATTCTAATTTTGAACGGTTCTGGAAAAATTCAGAACTCAGTCCAATAGAAGGATCGAATTATAATAGACTAAAATCGTTAGGTAAATTAAAAGGCACTATTTTAAGTATCACGGCTGACGATGACCCACAAAGTTCGGTTTACCATCTAAATAACGATCGCTGGTATCAGCTTAAAGAGCGCAAGACCCAAGAAGGCGGTGTGGTCATATTATTTACTGATATCACTCACATTAAAAAAGCTGAATCGCAGCGTTTTGAAATTGCTATTGCTGAGAAAAATGCCTTATTGCAAAGTCTGATTGATAATCTATCTCAAGGCGTACTGCTAATCAATCAAGATGACAGTCCAGAAGTCTGGAACCTTCAGTTTGAACGTTTTTGTGAATTAAGCACAGACACTATCCAAGAAGTCAGTCAAATACAAGATTTTACGGCTATTACCGAGCTATCCTTGTTAACCAATTCTAACCAGTGTGTGCATATTCAAGAGTTACCAAATGGCACCGTGATTGATGTGCGTCGGCATTTTTTAGCGGATGGAAGAAGCATTATTACCCTGGCAGATATCACGGAACAACATCAATACGAATTGTCTTTAAAAGAAAGTGAAATCTGGTTACGCACGATTACTGATAATGTTCCCGCCATGATTGCTTATGTAAACAATAAAAAGCGATTTATGTTTACTAACAAAGTGTATAACAAATGGTATGGGCAAAATGGCTCCGAACTTATCGGCAAGGCGTTGGAGGAAACACATCTATTCGATGATTATAAGCAGCTAGATGTGTTTATAAGTCGCGTGTTAGCCGGCGAGACAGTGACCTTTGAGAGTCGTGAATTTAATCATGATGGCGTTGAAAGTTACTTGCTCAAATCATATGTGCCCAATATCTCTGAGCAAGGTGAAGTGGTCGGTTTTTTTGTGTTAATTAACAATATTACAGAGCGAATTCTTGCTGCTCATGCGTTGCAGGGCGCAAACTTAGAACTTGAGGAGCGTGTACTGTTGCGCACTTTGGATTTGAAGCAAGAGGTTGAAAGTCGCAAAACTGCGCAGCTTAGACTATCTGACGCTATTCGTTCTGCTGAGTTAGCGAATGAGTCTAAATCTAAATTCTTAGCGGCAGTTAGTCATGATTTACTGCAACCTTTAAATGCAGCAAAACTATTTGCTGAATCGCTGTTTCATGACTTTGGACTGACTGAAAGACCGATACTCAATTCAATTAAAAATTCATTAAATGATTTGGAAAATCTGATCGTTACGTTAGTTGATATCTCCAAACTTGACGCTGGTTTAGTCAATCCGGATAAACAAATATTTTCCTTGAATTCTTTGTTAGAAAATATATCGAGGGACTATCAAAAAATATCCGTGCTGCACCTTATCGACTTCAGTTTTGTGCCGACCTCTGTTTATGTTGAGTCAGATAGCCTGTTATTGGCCAGAATTTTACGTAATTACCTCTCCAACGCTATTAGGTACGCGAAAGGTAAAAAAGTAACCTTAGGTTGTCGGCGCCGAGGAGATAACATTGAGATTCAAGTTTGGGATACAGGGGATGGTATTGCGCAAGAGAATTTACACGAAATATTCAAAGAGTTTAAGCGTTTAAAAGGCGCTGTGCATGCTCAGCATAGTTTAGGCTTGGGTCTTGCTATTGTTGAGAAAATGGCAAAAGTGCTCGACCATGTTATCAGTGTTAAATCTGAATTGGGTAAAGGTTCTTGTTTTTCGATATCATTACCAATAAAGAAAGTAGATCTCTCAATGGCCCATAATAGAGACCAGAGCACGATACTGAGCAGTCAGATATTAGGTGCCAAGATATGGATTGTAGATAACGATCTGGGTATCTGTGAAGCCATGCGCCTATTGATGACTCGTTGGGGTTGTGAAGTCATTACAGCCTCGTCATACGATGACTTAAGGGAGTTGGCTGACCTTGAACATGGTGAGTGTGATTTATTATTGGTTGACTATCATTTGGATAATGATCAAACCGGCATAGTGGTGGCACAACAAATCAATGAAAACAGGCGTGTGGCGATCCCCACCATTATGATTTCAGCCAACTATAAACAAGAGTTAAGAGAGCAATGTAAAGAAAACAACATTTTCTTTTTAAATAAACCGGTCAAACCACTCAAACTTAGAATGATTATGCAGCAGTGCATTCGTCAGTAATAATGTCCCTAGCAGGAACTGCTTCGCTGATATGACTTAGCGTTTGAGATAGGTATCAAAATCAATATTTGCACTGCCTATGACTACTTTCACCCGATTTGAGACACCGAGTTTCTTTAAAATTGAGGATACGTGTGACTTCACTGTTGTTTCTGAAATATTCATTTCATAAGCAATGTGTTTATTTGCTTCACCTTGATTGAGGTATTTGAGTACTATCAATTCTTTGCGAGTGAGTAACTGCATTTTTTCAGGTGAGATTTCACAGCTTTTATTGGATTTGCTACTTGGTGCCGAATTAGGCGCACGGATCAAATCGGATGGTAAACAAACATTACCGTTAAAAATAGATTCGAGAGAGTCAGCGATGGTATCTATACTGGAAGACTTCGAAATAAATCCCACAGCACCATATGAAATGGTTTGTAATATTTGTTGTTTCTCACTTTCCGCAGAAACGATAACGACAGGGATAGTGGGATATTCGTTGCGTAATTCTAATAAACCATTCAAACCAGCAGTGCATGGCATATTGAGGTCCAATAAAACCAAATCAAAGTCCATATTTTCTTTGATAATGCGATGAGATGCCTCTAGTGAATCGGCTTCTAAACAAACCGAACCAGCAAATCGATCACATATAATCCCCGAGATGGCCTGCCTAAAAATAGGATGGTCATCCACTATTAGCATCTTGTACATAACATCTGATTTACAATTTTTTAACTATCGTCATAGTACCATGATTTATCTTAACTGCTAACAAACTAAGACCGAAGTTGCATAAAATTATTTATGTTAATTTACAAAACGGGGTGTTTATTTCTAACACCCATAGCAGATGACTAATAATGTCTCAACACGCTGATGTGTTGAGAGATAAGAGTGGCGTTTAAAAGGTCACAACTGTGCCAATCGAGAAAGTCTTATTATCTTCTGCCAAACTAGTTATCGAGTTTTCAGACTCGGTATTGTTAAATTCGGCAACCATGATAATACCAGGGCGAACCGTTCTAAAATATCCCAATGCAAAGTTTTTGTGGGTAGTGATACCCGCTGCCATATTGGCAGTGTCTTGGTTTTCGGTTTCACCTGATGAAATCACAAAACGATTATCACCTGTGGTGTAAGATGCTTGTAATAAAGAACCGTCGGACTCATTCGACTCAGCGCCAACGATATTGTCTAAGCCAGCGACGTATCCGACACCTTCCGAAGAATAACCAGATGCGGTCAATGATAGGCCAGAGAATTTGACGTTTAATCCATATCCTAATCCAGATTGGTCTTGCTCAATGCCCTGTACTTCACTCGTTTGCGATAAGCCATTCAGCCAACCTTTGACGCCCACATTATTAAGTTCGGTGGTATACGAAGCTTCAAATTCGATACGTGGTGTGTCTTCTGATGAATCTGCAGCCGATTTACTTGGGTCCATTACACCAACGGCCACATTAAAACCGTTCATATCATTGGTTCGATACGTGATCTGTGCTTTGGGCATCGGATACGAATAACCTGTGGAGATGTTACCAAATGAGACGTTGCCGCCATCGACTAATCCAAACGTGTCCGAGGTTTGCCCATAACCAAGAAGTAATTCATCACCTAAAATATTGGTGCGGTTAAATAAACCAAAGTCTTTACCTAAGGTCACTGAACCCCAATCTCCGGACAATTTTGCATAAAATTGACGCACATCTATTAATGAGTTCGTGCCCAAGGCTGTTGCACCGCGACTGAGATCAGTATCGTTAATACTTACCCAAAATGAAGACCGTACTTCAATTTTCAAATCATCTAGTTGCTTACCGTAGTTAAAGCCAATGTTGTTAGGCAAAAATCCCATTTTAATTCGAGATTGATCACGGTCAGATACGGCACCGCTTATGTCGGTTGCTTCAATACTACTGTTGACATAAAAGATGTTAATCAAGCCGTCAGCAGAAAAGGTAGTTCCATCCTTGTTATAAATTTCAACCCCGGCATTGGCGTGCCAAGAAGTTGCTAATACAGCCGTAGCAATAAGACTTTTCGTTAAAGTAGGTTTCATAATAGTGTCCAAGTGTGTGTTTGTTATAGTTTGAACAAAGACTACGATTAATAAACACGCTTATGAATTCCACATATTGCTGATTTATAGAGTTAATTAGACATATCCTAAATGAGTAGCTCTTAGGGATGAAGAAAATACAACGGAAGTACTAACTTGTTGCCAGCGTCCCTTCCAAAATTTTTGGATGTTGGCTGAATAAGGCAGATTTCAGTGCTTGTTGGTGTTGCGATTCGTAGTCACCTGAGTGTTGTTGAGCTGACCTGTTTAATACTAGCTGGTGAATAATTGTCGACGGGCTGTTCGATAAAAACACAATTCGGTCCGCCATATAAAGCGCTTCATTGACATCATGAGTAACGAACACCATGGTTGTCTGATGTTGCTTAGCCATGTTAAGCAGCAGTGCTCGACATTTCATTGCGGTTGGTGAATCAAGCGACACGAAGGGTTCATCTAAGAGTAATAATTGTGGCTGGATCACAAAAGCACGGGCAATACTGGCGCGCCGCAACATGCCACCAGATAATGCATTAGGATAATGCTGTGAGTATGCTAATAAGCCAACTTGTTTGAGTACCTGTTTGACTAATTGCGGATTTGATTGTGGTAATACTAATTCAATGTTTTGTTGTAAGGTTAGCCATGGCATCAGACGAGGCTCTTGAAAAATATATCCTAAGCGAATGTCAGCTTGGCTAAACTTAACGGTGGCATTTGGGCTATTTAATAAGCCCGCAATGGTGTTAAGTAATGTCGTTTTACCGCAGCCTGACGGACCCACAATGCAGATAAATTCGGTTTCTTTGATTGCAAGGTCAATGTGATCAATTATGGTTTGAGAGCCGCTATCTTCGGAGTAAGATAATTGATTAATGTTAAGGTCTACTGAACTCATGTTAGCGCCCGCGCTGGATACGTAAATCAAAGGGTTTAAAACACACCAATTCAATCACAAATACGACGCCTATAAAGACCATCGTATAGGCAAGAATGCCTGCAATATCAAAGAATTGAAACATACTGTATAAAGCGAAACCGACGCCATCACTACGTCCTAAAAGTTCCACAACCAAAACAATCTTCCAGATCAGAGATAAGCCATTACGCGCAGATGCTAAGAAAAATGGATACAACTGCGGTAAATATACCGCGTGCATAAAACGATACCAAGATAGTTGGTAGACTTTAGCAACTTGGGCTAACTTTGTGTCAGTGGTTCGTGCTCCTTCACGTAACATGACCGCGACGGTAGGCACCTTGTTAATCACCACGGCCAAAATTGCTGCGGCCTCTACCAAACCAATCCAAATATAGGATAAAATAATGACAACCAGAGCAGGTATATTCAACAAAATAATCAACAAACTTTCACTAATATTGTTAAACCAAGCTTTCGAACCCATCGCAATGCCAAAAATACTGCCTATCAGCATGGCCAGTATAAAGCTTATCAACACACGGGCGAGGGTAATCAAAACGTTATTAATCAAATCACCTTCATGTGTATGATAATAAAGAGCTTGTAAGGTCTGCGTCAGTGATGGTAAGTCAGGCACGTCCAATAACATGGCGAAACCTTGCCACACAGCCATCAGTAGCGCAAATACACCTAGTTTGATATACACAGGTGCAATGGGCATTGTATGCGGATTTACGGCTTCGTTTGCCATACTTTCTCAGCTTCAGACCAATAGATATTAGGTTCAAATACATCTACCTGTCCCATCAATGCGTGTCCGCCGATGTCAGCGAAAATATCAAATAAGGCCTTAGTTGCAGCAATTTCATCAGCACCGAATTGGCTTAAGAGGGTTTGTGGGTATTGCGCTTTCAATATCATAAATACCTGCTTATTTTCAGCTTTGGTTAAGCCTCGAATACGCTCCCATTCGCCAGCGTCAGTGACCAGTCGTTGTTTAGCTGCCATAGATGCGTGCATAAAACTTTTTACTAAATCAGGTTCCCGCTCTGCCCAATCTTGTGCAAATACCCAACCCAACAAAGGCACATCACTGCTGATGTTGAGCTCAGTTAGCATCGTCATAACGGACAAAGATAAGCGGTAACCCGCTGCTTCTAGACGCGCATTATAATGCCAAAAATTAATAATTGCGTCTAATTCATCGGCTAGCATAAATCGATTTAATAAAGGAGGCGCGCCAAATTTGGGACTTAGGTGGGCGCTTAAATCCATTTTATTATGTTTTGCATACGCCTGTAGCAATAACCAATTTTTATCTACCGCGCCGCCTGCGACACCTATTGATTGATCTGTATTTCGAAGTAATTGTGCAATGCTTTTATCAGCGCGGGTATATACGCCTCCGGACGCTTTTGTTGTAGGCATCAATACGTAAGCTTTACCTTGCGAGCGCTGGCGACTGACCCAAAATAAATCGCTTAATATAATGTCCACCGCGCCACTTTGCAGGGCAACGGCCGACGCATTTTTACTGGCAAAATTGTGAACGTCGAGACTAAATCCATTAGCGCTATCCAATCCGTGATGCACAATCGTATCCATTTCCCAATTTATAGTACCAAACTGTAATACCCCCACTTTCAACACAGGCAATTCGTCAACAGTATTAGCATTGACAGGAAGGGCAAATATGGCGAGCGTTATCAGATACACGCAGTAGCTACTATAACGGCGTAGCCGTGGTCGCTTAATTAAATAACTATTATGTTTCATGCTAGGTAGCTCCACGCTGGCTTGTCATTAAAAAATAGATGGTGACAAGCGCTCTAATGCTGTGGCTTGTCCACCAGAGAATCGGTATTAGTAGCTCACTCTTTATTAGTGCCCACTCTTTAGGACGACGATTTAAATTTATATTGGACATTGATTGAGACTGTTCTGGGGTGTCCAACCCCAATAAAGTAGGGCGAATCAATACTCGGATAAATATCTTCCAGTACCTCGTCAGCTTCTCCGTAAGTGCCAAAGGTGTCATAGTCACTATCGAATAAATTATCCACACGCAAAGCAAAGGTCAACCGGTCATTAACAATATACTCTGAAAATATATTGACTAAGCTGTATGCGCCAATTTGTTTGTTTTCGTTCGCCTCATCACCACGATAGTATTGTTTACTGGCATATATAAATTGCGCACCCATGTTCCAACTATCCGAGTAGTAATAAATACCGCGTAATTTTAGTTGGTGCTGAGGTTGACCTGGGATTGTGTCACCCGCGGATACTTGACGATTCGGACCCAATGGATTCATAGGACTAAACGAAGTGAAGCCGGATTCAAAGGTCGCATCGAGATAATTGTAGGACGCACTTGTTGACCATTTATCAAATTGACGACTGACCGATAATTCAACACCGAGTCGTTGAGTTTTGTCGATATTGATAAAATAACCACGAGAAGAAGTTGTGCCTGCTTGTTGAAATATAATGTCGTCTACACTTTGTGAATGAAACACAGTGGCATTGTAAGATAGCGTGTCGAGTGAACCAACAAAACTAGCTTCTAAGGTACGCGTAACCACCTTGTTAAGCGGTGGGTCAGCCACAAATCCATTCGGTAAACGACATGGGTCATCCTCATCGGCGCAACTTAACTCGGCGGGACTAGGGACTCGTGTCGCTTGAGCATAGGATAGATTAAAGTTCGATACATCAGAAATGGCATACGTTAAACCGATGGCTGGATTAAAACTGGTAAAGCGATGATCGCCATTTAATGAACCTTCCCCTTGGTCAATCAAATCCCTCATTAGGATATGGTCCCGATTATAGCGCGCCGCTATATTTAAAGTCATCGCGGCACTAAGTTCGGTGACATTGGACACATACGCAAATGCCGTTGTTGTATCGACATCTAAACGCACCCGAGCTTCATCATCTAGTATACCGGTTAATGGAACCACTACGCGAGTGTCATCTGCAGTGTCATTAGCCAAGATACCAAAGGTACTATCGGCTTTATAATTAATGCCAGCGCGAATAGCACCCACACCATAAATAGTTTGAGATGGTAATGTTCCGAGCTTGAATGGCTGACTTAATTGCGCTGTCATTCCCCTACTTTCATTGCGCGCACGGCCAGTATTGTAGGTGCCATCAACCTCATCGGCATCAATATCACTAATTTGGCTAAAGGCTACGCCCTCATATCCTACAAAATTAACGGCTTGTGGCTCGTTATCATCCTCTAAATCACACAAAGTAATGAGACCTTGAGCAAATTCACAAGCACCATAATCACTGTCATCGCCATTAATTGATTGGGTTTCATTATCTCGATAAAAGGCATTAACGATCAGCTTAAGGGAGTTATTTAAGGAAGTATTAATATTAAGCGTAATAAAATTTAATTCATTATTGGTTTGATCCGGATGAGTATACACAGCAGAGCGGGGCTCAAATTCAAGCAATGCTTCTGGAATAGCCCCATTACCTAGCAACTCATTGTCAACATACAGCCACGTCAGATCAATCTGTGAATCGCTAGTGTGGTGCGATAAGGTAGAGAAAAATTGATTAACTTCACTGGGAGAAAAATCACGCCATCCATCTTCTTGGTATTGATTTGCCAGTACATAGAGTCCCCAATTACCTTGGTTCATACCACTTTGCAATGACCATTCTTTGCGACCGTATTGACCTACTGAGATGTCAATTGCCGTCTCTTCATAGCTGAACCCATTCTTGGTGTTTAAGACTAGCGCTCCGCCTAAGGTATTTTGACCAAACACAGGGTTTGAAGTCGAAAACAATAAAACATTATCTAATGCTTCTAACGGTAGCAGATCCCAATTAACGGTGTCACCGAAGGGTTCGTTAACACGAGTCCCGTTTAAGTAGATAGACAGACCTTGCGGTAATCCTAATAAAGGAGAGGCGGTAAAACCACGGTACTGAACATCGGGTTGAAACGGATTGTTCTGTACGTCATTAATGTTCACACTAACCAATTGGTTACGCATGATTTCAGCCAATGAACGCGACGGTAAGCGGTGCAATTGGTCGGAGGTCAGTATTTGAGTTTGCCCAATTATGGACTGCGTATCTGACAACTTACTCAGCGGGTTGCTGCCAGTAATCACGATTGTTTCCAGCGTATTTTGATCTGTATTCGCGTTCGCAAAAGATGTAATAACCAGTAAGCCTATTAAACATGCTTTTATCATATTTCTATCCCTGTTGACTGTCTTTGTAAGATAAAGAAACTGGCTTAAAATTACAATAAAATATGCATGCCGAGCATTTAATAAATAGCAATAAAACAAGCAATAACAATTGGTTATATAGATAAGTCCAATAGGACTACTACTAAGGTATGAATTATTTATAACTAATGATGACACAGTAAACGAGTACTATATGGTCAGTGAACAACCACGCTTTTATCGCCGATTAAATACCATGACCGGAGTAATGGCCTGCAGGGAAGTTCCACTTAATTATAATGGTCATCCGTATCGCGAATATAAAGTGAGTAAGCCGTTAATTTTACAATAGGAGTTTTTATGAGTTACATCCAAAACAGTTTTTGTTCGTTAGTGATTATATTCTGCTTTTGTGTTTCAGGTAGTGTCCATGCAGAGAACACCGGGGTTGGCGCTTTAAAAGCTTACGCTGTTTTCAAAATGGGCGATTATGAAAAAGCCTATGAACTTTGGAAAGAACTTGCTGATGAAGGTAATACAACCGCGATGAACAACATTGGCAATTTGTATGAAAGCGGACTTGGCTTTCCTCGTGATATGCAAATAGCAGTTCAATGGTATCGCCTCAGCGCAGAGGCTGGAGACCGCTTAGGACAACTTCATTTGGGAACAGCATATGAACAAGGTGCAGGGGTTCCTCGGGACAACCAACAAGCGGCTGATTGGTTTCGTAAATCTGCCGAACAAGGGGATCCTGATGCACAATTCAATCTCGGCGTAATGCTGATAACCAACTACGGAACCGAACTACCAGCCTCAGCCAAAATGCTTGAAGACGCGCGTCAATGGCTAGAAAAAGCTCGCTTACAAAATCACCCAGAAGCGAGAATATTTTTGCAAATGTTGCCGTGAAATTGATGGTAATTAGACAATTTTCTCAACAAACTTGAGTGAGGTTAATGTGCGATAGTATTAATATTTGAGGCTGAACATAGGCTCGATGTTACTTACTATTCATTCACATTGCGGTAATCTGCAGGTGATAGGTAAGATTATTTAGATTTTGGTTAGCCATTTCGTTTTCCTGTAAGTGCATTGCGATAAATCTGCTTAGCGTCGTCAAGTGAAACGACTTTTGGGTTATTGGTGAGTAGGCGTGTCTGTTGAAGTGCATCGTTTGCTAGTGAATCAATGTGCTTTTCTTCAATACCAAGTGCAGCCAACGAATCTGGCAGTTGCAGTTTGGCTATTAATTCGTGTAGGAAGTGTATGAGGCGGTCCGTAGTGTGTTTATTATTAGTATCTGCGCGATCATTGTCAGCGGCACCATTGTCAGCGGCACTATTAGCAAGATTATTGAGAGCATCATCACCATGCATAATATGTGTTGCGAGCTCAGCATATAGGTCAGCGCAATGGCTTTTATTAAACCTCATGACATGAGGTAGCACGAGCGCATTACTCAAACCATGTGGTATATGGAATTGCCCCCCAAGTGGATAAGCCAGCGCGTGCACAGCCCCAACCGGTGCATTAGCAAATGCTTGTCCAGCCAAACATGAGCCTAGCAACATGGCTTGACGAGCTTCTACATTTTGGCCATTAAACGTCGCTTCAACAATGTTTTTAGAGAGTAATTCGAGGGCATTTTTCGCCAACATATCTGACAGTACATTCTTTTTAACCGCGCTGGTGAAAGCTTCAATAGCATGCACCATTGCATCGATGCCAGTGGCCGCTGTAATGTGCGATGGTAGGCTGACAGTTAAACTCGCATCCAATAAAGCAATGTCGGGTAAAAGTTGAGCTGAAACAATGCCAGCTTTAGTTGTTTCACCAGTGGTCACAATTGATATCGGTGTCACTTCTGAGCCAGTTCCCGCCGTCGTTGGAACTAATATTAAGGGCAATCGCTTACCGTTGATATTATCTACGCCATATATCTCGGTAATGCTTTCATCTGAATTTGCTAATAGTGCGACTAGCTTTGCGGTATCCAACGAGCTGCCACCACCGAGACCAATCACACCATCTACTCTTGACTGTTTTGCATAATCTACAGCCGCAACAACCACTGACTCAGGCGGGTCCGCGACAACTTTATCAAAATACCAAAACTGCATTTGAGCATCATTAAAAGCGCTTAAGATAGGCGCTAGTAAGCCGTTATCAATAATTCCTTGGTCCGTCACTATTAATGGTCTGGTGATATTCAGCAAATGACACAGTTCTGCAATTCTTGAGGTAGCACCTATTTCACTAACGATGGACTTGGTGGTAGAGAACACGAAGGACTTCATTGTTTATCCTTATCAAAACGACTAGTTATACTTTATCTTTATCTTTATTTTTATCTTTAACTTTACTATTCAATGCACTCACGCCATATGTTTTTCCGCTCATTTTGGCTACGTGAAATAACACAAAGTAAGCGAGCATAGATGCTAACAGACCCAATAATGATGGGAACATCCAGTTAAGGCCGGGAATGACTAAGCCCTGACTAGCGGCATAACCCATACTTGCTCCAACCAGGTAAGCTACAGCGGCAACGGGGTTCCATTTAGGTAAGCGTGATAAATATTCGGCTTGATAGCGTCGTTTGTTTATGAGGTAGTAGTCGATAATAACTGGGCCAATTAGCGGCGGCACTAGACTGGCTAATAAACCAATCCATTCTAAGAAATATTGGTATACACCTAAGCCCAAGATCGTACCTAAGAGTCCGCATATTACGGTCATTAACTTTTGCGGTTTACGAAATACGCTGGCAGTTTGCACTACAGGCAAATAGAGGTTGGCGTCGCCGGTGGTCCATAGCGCTAGACTCATTGCGATTAACCCAATACCGCCAATAATGAACCCTTGTTGCAGCATGTAGGTGGTGAACTCGTAAGTGTCTGAGACGATGCCGCCCATCGAGCCAATTAGTTGTAAAAACCATTGGGAAATTATTAACACGACAAACGGAATAGCCAGTGCAACCCACGCTTTTTTCGCAAAGCGAGTATATTCAGCCATGACTATTGCCCCCACAATCCATGACCCGACGACTAAGTTAATTGCTTCGGTCATGCTGATCGGAGCTAACGAGGATTTTTGCGCTGACATAGCAATAAAGTTCTCCCAGCCGCCTACTTTATCAATATTCAACCATGCGGCATAAATGCCCACAACAATAAGTAATATCACCGAGGGCATGCTTACTTTTTCCAACGCCGATACACCAAAGTAAGTGGTTACTGTGTATAACAGACCTGCAAATATTGCGACCGCATAAAATGTTGGACTATCAAAAGATTGTGCCCAAGTGAACCCAAAAGCACCAACTACGATGCCCTGCCAGCCAATAGTGAGCAGTGCAATACATAAAATTGGAATATACGCACCCATGTTTCCATAGGCAAACCGATACAGTAGTCCACTGTTACAAGCAGTTTTGTAGCCTATATAGCCAACGAGTGCGCCTATTATAAAGTTCATAAAGTTGCCAGCAAACGACGCTATCAGTAAATCGGGGTAGAACGGTATACCTTTACCCAGTGCTCCCCCGGTTAATAGTCCGGTAACCAGAAAGCCCCAACCAAAGGCGAGTGACAACAGCGGCAAAGTATCGCGGCGCTGCTCAGGACGCAGCGGGCTGTGAGGATTATCGTCACTGTTAGCCGCCTCACGTTCATCTACCGTCCACCAAGATGATGCTTTATTTTTCATCACTTACTCCCTTTCCTTATTTATTACACACCTTTTTTACCGCTATTTTACCGCTATTTTGGCTCAGCTGTTTTGGCTCAGCTGTTATGGCTACATTTGTCTAAACCTAAATTTGTTTAAACAATATGCCCTTCATTATTTTCCACATACCATTTTGCAATTTCTTCGCGTGTCGCAAACCAAACATCTTTTTGCGATTTAGCGAACTCAAGAAACTCTCGAATAGCCGGCATACGATAAGCGCGACCGGAAACATGCGGGTGCAAACCTAAATTCATCATTCGTCCGCTACCACTCTCAGTTGACTCATTTAACAATTCAGTAAGTTCGCACTTCAAGATATCTACAAATTGATCGTTAGTATGGGCGCGGCGCGTCATTAGAGTGAAGTCATTGATCTCGTTCGAATAAGGGATAGAGACAATCGGCCCATGCTTGGTGTCAACTAAGTAGGGTTGGTCGTCGTTCATTAAATCGCAATAAAAAGTCAGACCTTGGTGTGCAATAATGTCGCAGGTGTTCAATGTGCCGCGTAATGACGAAGACAACCAACCTAAAGCCGGTTTTCCCATCGTCTGCTCATACACATCCAACGTCGCTTTTATCACGTCACGCTCTTTGTCGGGGTCATGTGCAAAATTAGTCAGCAGCTCGCCTTGCTCATAGTTGTGAGCCAGCAGTTCCCAGCCATTTTGTTTAACCACATCTATTATTTCGGGCAATTCTAAGGCAGTTTTTGCATTCATTGTGCAACTGAGTGGAACTCCCATTTTCTCAAAGCAGTTAAATAACCTCCAAATGCCTACTCTTTGTCCATACTCACGCCATGTAAAGTTAGGAAAGTCAGGCACATTGCCCGGCATTAGGTCAGGTAAAATAGAAGGACCACCGGCATAATAAGGCTTCTCGGTGTCTTTAATCATGTCCCAGTATTCCAGGTTTGCTGTAATGATCAGTGCAACTTTTGCATTGTTTGGCCAAGTTAGCTTTCCACGGGATGGCATTGACGAAAACGCGTAATTCATAATAGATCCAAGTAAATAATTTCTTATTTTTATACACGATAAACGCGGCATATTGTGCTGCTATAACAAAATTGCATCACTGTGATCACTATTTGCATGAGCTTGTGCTCAACAGGCTATCTACAATCAACTGGTATATTTTTAAAAGGAAATTACCATGCAGCTTGATCTAAATTCTGTTAAACCTACCTCACAAGCAACTCGTTTATTCTTAGCTGACAAAGATAAAAAGATGTTACTCCACAATGATTGGGTAAACGCGCAAAATGGTGCCGTCATTGACACTCAAGATCCCGCTACTGGCGAAGTGCTAGCGACTATTCCGCAAAGCAGCATTGAAGATGTTAACGCAGCAGTCGCGTCTGCCCGTAGTGCATTCAAAATCGGTGTGTGGAATGGCATGGTGCCCAGCGAACGTGCAAAAATTTTGTGGCGCATAGGTGAATTGATTGACGCCAATATCGACGAATTAGCGGAACTTGAAACACTTGATCAAGGAAAGCCTATTGGCGTTGCCAGATGGGCAGAAATACCCGGAGCGGCTGAACAATTCCGTTATTTTGCAGGTATGTGTAGCAAACTGGAAAGCGCGGTAATTCCAAGCTCAATAGCCTATCAACCTGCGGGCAAGCGAGTGCATTCTTATACACTGACTGAGCCGGTCGGAGTTGTTGCAGCGATTACTCCTTGGAACAGTCCTTTGATATTGACCGCAATGAAACTTGCGCCGGCACTATGTGTTGGCTGCTCGGTGGTATTAAAGCCAGCTGAAGACACCTCACTGACTGCACTACGTTTAGGCGAATTATGTGTGCAAGCTGGGTTACCGCCAGGCGTTTTGAATATTGTTACGGGCTACGGTCATATTGCGGGTCAAGCCTTAGCTGAGCATATGGACGTAGATAAAATTAGTTTTACAGGCTCGACTCAAACTGGACGCAAAATTCTCGATGCTGCCAAAGGTAATCTAAAACGAGTGACCTTGGAGCTCGGTGGCAAGTCGCCGATGATTGTGATGGATGATGCTGATTTAGAGTTAGCTATTCCCGGCGTTGCCAATGCCGCTTTTTTCAACGGCGGTCAAGTATGCGTGGCAGGCACCAGATTATATGTACAAGAAAACATCGCTGATGCGCTTTACACAGGTATTGCCAAATATGCTAAAAGCTTGTCTATGGGGCACGGCTTAGACCCAGTCACTCAAATGGGCCCGTTGGTGAATCGCATACAAGCAGACAAAGTTTTTAATTACATACAAGGCGGTTCGGCTGATGGTGCGCATATATTGACGGGCGGGCAGCAAGGTGGCCCGAATAACACTTTTATTCAGCCTACAGTGCTTACACAATGTACACAGCAGATGAAAATAATGAAGGAAGAAGTATTCGGGCCCGTATTAAGTTGTATGACTTTTCGCAGCACTGAAGAAGCACTGGCTCTGGCCAATGATTCTGACTATGGCTTAGCAGCAAGCGTGTGGACCCAAAATTTGAGTCATGCTCATCGCTTTGCCAGCGACCTTGAGTCGGGCACCGTGTGGATAAACTCGCACCTAATGTACGATCCATCTTTGCCGATTGGTGGTTACAAGCAATCAGGGTGGGGGCGCGAAAGTGGCATGGGTGCGGTAATGAATTATATGGAAACTAAAACGGTTTGCGCGATATTGTAATAATTAAACCCACCCTTTAAATTAAACTTAATGACATATTTTTATATCATTAAGTTTAATAATGTTTTATTCTTTGCCATCAGTGAGGTGGCAAATGAATATTCGACAACTTAAGCAATTTATCTCTATTGCCCAGACAGGCAATATCAGCCGTTCTGCTAAAAATCAGAACATCAGTCAACCAGCGCTTACTCGGAGTATTCAAAATCTAGAGCATTGCTTTGGTGTTGAATTGATTGAACGAAAAGCTAATGGCGTATTTTTAACTATTTACGGCCAGCATTTTCTCGATTATGCCCGTAACATGGTAAATGACGCCCAACGGGCAAAGCGCGAAATATCAGCTATGCACTCTGGTGAACGCGGCACATTATCCATTGGAGTCGGTCCTGTATTTAGTGCAGGGTTCTTATCAACTACCTTAGACCGACTGCTAGCCAAAGGTCCACATGTGGAAGTGAGGCTAGTAGAAGGGTTTGTTGAGAACCTGTGTTCAGACTTGCGTGCAGGTAAGCTAGACGCGGTGTTAAGTTTATTCCCAGACTCATTTGATACCAGCGATCTATGTTTCAGTGGCTTGTGTGAGGTGGAGTCGGTTCTAGCTGCAAGTGCTAACCACCACTTAGCCAACGTCACAAACGTTTCAAAAAAGCAATTAGCCACGAGCAACTGGGTTATTGCTGATCAAAAATCGGTCACTAGTTTATATCGTGAATTTCTAGATAGTGTAGATACACACACTAAAGTACATCACATCCGCGCTAATTCTATGCGATTAATAAAAAACCTTGTTCAAGAGTCTAATTATTTGACCATTCTTCCGCGCATATTAATCGAGCCAGAGTTGGCTGCAGGCAGCATGGTAGTTATAGACGGTCGCATGAAGCCATGGGTATCTGTGGGCGGCATAGCGAGCAGAAGCGGAGGCTTTCAAGCTGCGGTCTTAAAAGATTTTATAGGCATTATAAAGGAAGAATTTAGCTTTACACGAGACAGGTTAGCTTTAGCTGAATCTACCTTTATTCCGAGCACTTAATAAACGTATATTTTATATTAAAAAGGACAAGTTATGAGTTACAGGTTAGGTGTGGACGTCGGCGGCACTTTTACGGATTTACTGCTGATAAATGAAAAAACGGGTGAAACCCATTCAGCCAAAGTTCCTTCTACACCTCAGGATCCCTCAATTGGTGTGCTAAACGGGATAGACCGTTTGTCAGCTGTTTCTGGTGTAGCGCTGCATAATATTCACAGGGTAATGCACGGCACCACTATTGCTACTAACGCTGTACTCACGGGCAAAGGTGCAAAAGTAGGCTTGGTGACAACTAAGGGTTACAAGCAAGTATTACAAGTGGCCCGCTCGTTTTGTCCAGGTGGTTTGGGTGGATGGGTTAGCTTTGTCAAAAAGCCGCTGTTAGCGCCATTGGAATTAACCATAGAGGCTGATGAACGAATCGCAGCAGATGGTAGTGTTGTACGGGAACTCAATGAACATAGTTTTCGCATTGCACTTAAGGCCTTGCACGCTAAAGGCACTGTTGAAGCACTGACTATCTGCTTTATCAATTCATATTTGAATAGTAACCACGAACAACAGGCACGTCAGATTGCTAAGCAAATCTTCACGGATATTCCCATTTCAATCTCTAGTGAAGTAGTTCCTGAAATGCAGGAGTATGAACGCACTGAGACTACGGTAATTAATTCATATGTGCGTCCAGAAGTGGCCAATTATATTGATAATCTACAGGCGGCCTTAGTTGACCGAATGGGCGAGTCGGTATTGTTGTCGATACTTCGTTCTGATGGGGGGTTAGCATCAGGTAGCAGCGCCGCGGAAAAACCAGTTAACTTATTACTTTCAGGCCCTGCAGGTGGGGTTACTGGCGCGATCTTTTTTGCTAGCAGAGGGGGTCACAACAATGTGCTTACCTTTGATATGGGTGGCACATCAACAGACGTAGCCTTGATTCAAAATGCCAAAGCAAGAATAAGACGTGAAACCCAAGTTGGCGATGTCACCGTACGTTCGCCCTCGGTCGACGTGCGCACCGTTGGTGCTGGCGGCGGGTCAATCGCGTTTGTACCTGAATTAACTAAAGCATTGCGCGTTGGACCTGATTCAGCAGGTGCAGTGCCCGGCCCAGCCGCCTACATGAAAGGGGGAACGGCTCCAACTGTATGCGACGCGAATGTTGTACTCGGCTATTTACCCTCAGATGTGCAACTTGGCGGCGCAATGAAAATCGATAAACAAGCCGCTGTTAATGCGGTGCAAACTATTGCAGACGCTATGGGCATTAGCTTGATGGCAGCCGCAGAAGGTATCGTTAAAATTGCTAACGAAGCCATGTTAGGCGCGTTGCGAGTGGTATCGGTTGAACAGGGTTTCGACCCGCGTGATTTTGCTTTAGTCGGTTTTGGCGGTGCAGGCCCTTTGCACGCAAATGCGATGGGTATTTTGACCAACGCATGGCCAGTGATTATTCCCCCTGGACCCGGCGTATTGTGTGCCTACGGCGATGCCACAACGCGAGTGCAAGATGAAGCATCGCGTACTTACGTCACACTCGTAAAAGACATAAACGAAGACAAGTTACTTGCTGATTTAAGCACATTGCATATCAAAGCGAGTGAGTCATTGTTGAATGACGGCATTGCCCCCGCAGAATTACTAGTAACCTTTCAGGTTGATTTACGTTACATCGGTCAGGCCTTTCAACTGACCATTGAGTTTGCACTTGAAGAATTACAACAAAAAGGTGTGTCTTTGTTTATTCAAGCATTTGATAAAGAGCACACTCAGCTATTTACCTTTGCGTTAGATGATGGGCATGAGGTGGTTATGTTAAGAGCCGTTGTGCATGCTAAAACTGAGCCTATCCCGGAGCTAATAATGAAGCATAAAGGTGTTGATTTAAAAAGTGCAAAAATATGCGATACCGAGTTCTTTTTTGCTGGTCAAACACACCAAGCCGTTATTTATGATCGCGGACTACTGGGCCCAGGCATAACGGTGCCCGGCCCTGCTATTGTTAATGAAATGGACTCAACGACTGTCATTCTACCTGGTTACGAAGCGTCTACCGACTCGGTCGGAAACCTACTTATCAATTCGATTAAAGGGTCCAATTATCATGCTTAGCAAATTAATAGAGACTAACAAAGCGCCTTTTAACAAAGTCGACGTCGACCCAGTTAATGTAGATATTATTGAAAATGCATTATCTAATGCGCGCGAAGAGATGGACGCAGTCTTATTTCGTACCGCTATGAGCCCGGGCATCCGAGAACAGGGCGACTGTTTTCCAATCATCGCAAACCGCGACGGTAAAATGGTCGTTGGTCAATTTGGCTCATTTATAAAGGGATTTTTAGACGCGTACACGGGACAAATCGAAGAAGGCGATATTATTCTGACTAACGACCCCTATCTGTGTAATGCCGCGGTTAGCCACTTACCTGACTGGATTGTGTTGGTACCAATTTTCAAGGATGGTCGCCACTTAGCGTGGTCTGCAATGTTTGGACATATGTCTGATAACGGTGGCATGGTGCCGGGCAGTATACCGATTAAAGCTGAGACGGTTTTTCAAGAAGGGATCCAAATTCCGCCGACTAAATTGTATAAAAAAGGCGTATTGCAACACGAAATTTTAGAATTGATTTTGCGCAATGTGCGCACACCACAATGGAATCGCTTTGATTTAAATGCCTTAATTGCTTCATGCAGAACGGCCGCAAAACGCTGCGTAGAATTGGCTGAGCGTTTTGGTGATGATGTTTTTAATAGCACTATGGATATTATTCTTGAGCGTAATTTAATTGCGATGACCCACATCATTAAAATGATTGTGCCAGAATCGCCCCGCGTGTTTGAAGACTATATTTGCGATGACGGCATGGGTATGGGGCCGTACAAACTGAAATGTACAATGTGGCGTGAGGGCGACAAAGCCTTCTTCGATTTCGACGGCACGGATCCTCAAGCCCAAAGCTCGATAAACTTTTATCTTAATGAAGAGCTATTCAAAATGTTTTTCGGCTCGTTTACAATTAACATGATTGATCCACAAATCGTGTTCAACGACGGTTTTTACGAGTTAGTTGAAGTACGAGTACCCGAAGGCTCTATACTTAAACCCAAGTATCCTGCAGCGCTGTCGGGGCGAACCCATGCGCTGGGCCGCGTATTTGATATATTGGGTGGGCTATTAGGGCAAGGTGCTCCCGAAGCAATGAATGCCGCCGGCTTTTCCGACAGCCCGCATTTGTTCTATTCAGGCTATGATGATAATAATGAATGGTTTCAGTTGTTTCAAATAGGATTTGGCGGTATTCCCGGCAGGCCGGTTGGTGATGGTTTAGATGGTCACTCCTTGTGGCCCGGCTTTACCAATGTGCCGAATGAATTTATTGAAGCGTATTTTCCGCTGCGAATAAATACCTATGAGACTATCGCTGATTCAGGAGGCGCAGGATTACACCGAGGCGGAAACGGTTTGTGTGTTGCCTACGAATTTCTAAACAACGGTAAAATTGCTATCCATGACGACCGCTGGTTAACTTATCCTTGGGGCGTTAACGGCGGCAAGCCAGGTTTACGTTCCTCAAAACTCTTGATCCGTAAAGACGGTAGTCAAGAATACTTGGCGGCTAAGTGTGATGACATCGTTGTTAAAAAAGGCGACGTATTATACTTTAATACTTGGGGTGGCGGTGGCTGGGGCGACCCGCTAAAACGCAATCCGGAGCTAGTGTTGACCGATGTTAATCGAGAGCTTGTTACTATTGCCGGTGCGCTTGAATATGGTGTGGTCATAGCGAATAACGCGGTAGATAGTGATAAAACCGCAGCGCTTCGCCATAAAATATCAACTGAAAGGCCAGAAATACAACTGTTTGAGCGTGGTGGTACTATTGAAGAAATTAAAGCTAGATGCCTACAGGAAACCCATTTGGAACCTCCAAAAACCCCGGTATTTCACGCAGCAGGTGCCTAATTAAATATTTTTTCGTCAGTTAATAAGTGTATTAATTAAGGTTAATTTTATGCGAAAGACAATCGTCTCTATTGTAATGTGCAGTTCGCTATTTACTGTGATAGCTGTTTTCTCTAGGGACTCTCTGGCTGCAGAACTCAAAAAAGGCGCCAACTATGTGGCGCTCGGTAGTTCATTCGCAGCAGGACCTGGCATTGCGAGCCAACTGGGATCCTGTGGTCGATCGGACCACAATTATTCACACCTAGTCGCTAGTGCACTGAGTCTTAAGCTAACTGATGTGACCTGCAATGGTGCGACCATTGCTAATATACTTGATACATCTCTCGGTGATTCTGCTCCTCAGATAGACTCCGTCAATCCCGATACAGCTCTGGTTACGGTTACCATTGGCGGCAATGACATCAGGTACACCTCATCGACTTTCACCTGCGCAGGAACAGCGGCAAACGAGAATTGCTCTGCTAATCTTGATCAGGCAATGATTAAGGATGCCGTAAACCAACTCCCCGTCAAGCTCGGTGAGATGCTCGATGCCATCAAAGTAAAAGCGCCACAGGCTAGCATTGTGCTAGTGACCTATCCTCGTGTTTTCTCCTCCGACGCAACAAGCTGCAGTGAACTCGACTTAGGTGCCGACGACACCGTCTATCTTGCTGCTCTGGGGCATAAACTACAAGCGGCCTTCGTAAGCGCTGCATCCAGCAGGCAGATCCTTATCGCGGATGCCTATGTGATTGGAGAATTTCATGGGCCCTGCGCTGCTACTGAACGTTGGGTTAACGGTGCGACTGTTGCAGAAACCGGCATTCCTTTTCACCCTTCAGCTAAAGGGCATATTGAGATGGCGCGACTTGTGTTGGCTGTATTGGGCGGTAACGAGGACTAAAATTTACAGTTCTCCTAAGAACTTTATAATTTCTTGTTCACTTATTACGTCACCATATTTAGCATTCATGTCAAATAAATTAGCGTTGTGCGGGTCGTCGTGGCGGTCGCCACAGGCCTGCTCGACCACTATGGGTATGAAACCGTTTGAGCACGCGTCTACGCATGTCGCCCGAACACAGCCACTAGTGGTTAAGCCAGTAATAATAGCAGTGTCGATGCCCGCAGCGTGTAAGGTTGATGCCAGTGAAGTAGCAAAAAAGGCACTGGGATACTGCTTGGAAATCACCAATTCATTGTCCGAGGGAACTAGGCCCTTTGGCCATGCGCCCATAGGTGAACCTTCCAAAAAATAACGAAGTGGAGCTGCCTTTTGGTAAAAACGGCCTCCGTTAATGCCTGATTTATGATATACAACATTGGTATAGATGATTAAAATTCCGGCTTTGCGAGCAGCATCTCGAACTCGAATAGCAGATGCTAGTGTGTCGTCTACGCCCGCATACAAGTCACAAGACTTATCAAAATATGCTTCAACAAAGTCGACTAAAATTAAGGCGGGCTTATGACCAAAGCCAATCCGCGTGTCGTAAACATTTGCATAGTTGTCCGCAGCTTTTGTGCTCATTGACGTGTGTCTCCAATAGTGCTGTTAACGGTGCTGTAGTTAGTAAAATTAATGGCGAGCTTAATAATCATATTGATTCAAAAATAGGTTGCCACAACCAGGGTTGGCTTTGTTTTTGCGCAGCCTCAAAGCTGTCAATATCGGCGCTGTCATTTTTAAGCTGTAGGCCAATTTCATCGAGCCCTTTGAGCAGCATATTTTGATGCTGTTGGCTTATATCAAAGGTGATAGTTGGTCCACCTTGAACGCTGAGTTGCTTGCTGTTTAAATCGACGTGGAATGAGTGCAAGCTTTCGGCTGCACTCATCAATACCTGATAATCGTTGTCAACTATCACTATGGGAAGTATGTGATTGTTAATACAATTTGAATAAAATATTTCGCCGAAGCTTTTAGCAATAATGCAGCGGAAGCCAAAATCATGCAGTGCCCATACTGCTTGCTCGCGGCTGGAGCCACAACCAAAGTTTTCACCGGCCAATAAAATTTGTGCATCTTTGAATGTTGGGTGATCAATTACATGCACTGTGTTGTTTGATCCGACGCGTTTATCATAGAATAAACACGCACCAGCGCCTTGCTTATCTATTCGTAATAAAAACCGCCCAGGATAAATCGCATCAGTATCAACGTTATCTTCAGCCAAGGGCACGGCTTTGCTGATTAAGGTACTAAAACTCATAGCAACTTCCTCACGTCGGTTATTTCGCCAGTAATTGCTGCAGCCGCAGCCATAGCTGGACTCATTAGATGCGTTCTGCCACCGACACCTTGTCGGCCCTCAAAATTGCGATTTGAAGTAGAAGCGCAGCGTTCGCCCGGCACTAGCCGATCATTATTCATTGCAACACACAAAGAACAACCAGGTGAGCGCCATTGCAGGCCGGCTTGTGTGAACACTTTATCCAAGCCTTCTTTTTCTGCCTGCAGCTTTACTTGACCGGAACCCGGCACCACGATGGCAATAACGTTACTAGCCACTTGGCGACCCGCAACCACAGCAGCAGCAGAACGTAAATCTTCAATGCGACTATTGGTGCACGAACCAATAAATACTTTATCAACTTTGATACCCGCAATGGGAGCGCCTGATTTTACTTGCATATAGGTCAGCGCTTTTTGCCAACTTGCCTCTCTTGCTTGATTTCTTACTTGATTTCTTGCTTGATTTCTCGTTTGACTTTGGGCTTGCGTGTTGACATGCGTCGGCACATTGGCAGAAATAGGCACAACGTGCTCGGGGCTAGTCCCCCAAGTCACCATTGGTTCAAGTTGGCTTATATCAATACTTACTTCGCGGTCAAAATGGGCTTCGCGGTCGCTGCATAATTGCCGCCAATAACACAGCGCGTCTTGCCAATTTTGGTGCTTAGGGGCAAGCGGGGATTGAGCAAGGTACGCATAGGTTTTTTCATCGGGCGCAACTAAGCCTACCCGCGCGCCTGCTTCAATAGTCATATTACATAAGGTCATTCGTCCTTCCATCGACAATGCCCGGATTTCATCACCTGCATACTCAATGGCATAACCTGTGCCGCCGGCGGCGCCTATTTTTGCGATAACCGACAGCGCTAAATCTTTGGCACTGCAAAAAACAGGTAAACAACCGATGAACGTAATGCGCATTGTTTTTGCTTGTATCTGCTTTAAACACTGAGTAGCGAATACTTTTTCGCATTCACTAGCGCCTATGCCAAAAGCGAGACACCCAAATGCGCCATGAGTGGCGGTATGCGAATCCCCGCAAACCAGGGTTGTACCTGGCAAAGTAAACCCTAATTCCGGACCAACGACATGCACAATGCCTTGGCGTGCATCATCGACAGGGAAGTAAGTTATACCGGCCTCAAGAGTATTATCTACTAAGGTTTGAATTTGTATGCGGGCTTCGGGATCTTCAATGTACTGCTTATTTTGAGTCGGCAATACGTGATCGACCATGGCTAAGCACTTTTGCGCTTGTCGCAGGCCAATGCCTCGCGCCCTTAATGAACTGAAAGCCACAGGGCTACTGACTTCCTGAACCAAATGACGGTCAATATAGAGTAAACACGAGTTGTCGTTGTATTGTTTGACAACGTGGCTATCCCACAGTTTTTCGTACAAGGTTTTGGCGGTCACATTCTCTTCCTTTGTCCCACTTGCTATGCGCTCGTTAGTATTTCATCAGGCCCAGCACACAGTTAAGAAACAATAGTTGTGGTAGACTAAGTTGAATTATGTATAATGTCATAACAATATAACTAATAGTTGCGAAAGTACAGCCTTATTAGAGTCTTGTGCACTTATCAATTGACATTGGGTGACTCGGCTTTGGTTAACTAACCGTATAAAAGAAATTGAGTAAAATGATGAGTAATAAATTGACTATTAAACAGAAAATTCAGTCGGGTGAATTTTTCAGTGTTCCGGGTGTTCAGGATATGATTTGTGCGGTTATGGCTAAATCCGTAGGATTTGATGCGGTATATGCATCGGGCTATTGGTTGGGTGCTTCTGCCTATGGCTTACCCGACGCAGGCATCACAACATATACACAAATGCTAGATAGGGTTTCAACATTGGTCAAAACTATGGAGGGCACTGCAAGCGTTATTGCAGACGCCGATACTGGCTACGGCGGCTTATTGAATATGCGCGAAACCGTGCGCGGCTTCGAAGCGGCAGGGGTCGAAGTTATTCAGATTGAAGATCAGGAATTTCCTAAAAAATGCGGGCATACGCGTAATAAAAGAGTAGTGCCGACTGACGTTATGGTGCGCAAAATAAAAGTGGCATTAGAAGCAAGGTGCAACCCAAATACATTGATTGCAGCGCGCACCGATGCGCGTCAAAGTGAAGGCTTTCAAGGCGCATTAGATAGAATGAAAGCCTACGCAGAAGCAGGCGCAGATATCCTTTTTCCAGAGGCTTTAGAAAGCGAAATTGAAATGCGTGATATGTGTAACGCAATTGATAAGCCCTTAATGGCCAATATGGCCGACGGTGGTAAAACGCCAATACTCAGTGCTCAGAAGCTAGCCGATATCGGCTTCGCGTTTGCCATATTTCCTGCAGCTACTTCACTGGCTGCAGCCGAATCGATAAAACAGATTTTAAGTCATATCAAACAGACTGGCTCAAGCTATAAGACAGAGGTTCCTATGTATGATTTTAATGAATTTTGTAGTCTTATTGGTTTTGAAGATGTGTGGGAATTTGAACGTCGTTGGCTTGAGACCAAGGACTGAAATACTCCAGTTGAAAATGCTAGGCCTCATGTAAGGGCTTGCCTTCGCGGCAAACTAAAGCGCCGCGGTAGGTTATCTACATTACCCCTGCGGCAAATTTCCTAATCTAGTTTGTATGACGAATACCCTTAATGATACTCCTCACCTCCTGATACATTCATACACTCACCGGTAATATAGCCGGCTTCGTTAGAGCATAGAAATGCACAGGCCTTAGCGATATCTTGCTGTAAACCAGGTCGTCCCATGGGGATCCTAGCACGCATATCAGCCATGTACTTTTCATAGCCTTTGCCTGTTACATCTGAGAAATGACTGTTTTGCCATGCACCTAAACCCGTTGTCACGTGGTTAGGGCAAATGGTGTTCACATTAATACCATGTTCACCTAGCTCCATTGCGGCCACCCGTGTTAATCCCACTACACCATGTTTTGAGGCGGTGTAAGCACTCGCGTGAGCAAAAGCAGACTTAGATGCTTGACTGCCAATGTTAATGATCTTGCCTTTAATACCGTGCTTTAACATTACTCTCGCAGCATACTTAGTACCTAAAAATACGCCTCGCAGATTGACCCCCAACACCGCATCCCAGTCGTCATCGGGCATATCCACAATAGCGTTCATAATGTAACCAATACCGGCATTATTAACCCAAATATCTAGGCTACCATAGGTGTCTACGGCAAATTTTGCAGCAGCTTCAATATCGCTGGCCTCAAGCATATTGCATACAAAGCACTCTGCTTCACCGCCGTCTTGACGTATTTCATCAACTATTTGCTGCATCTCACTTTGACTGCCAATAGCATTTTCAGGCATATGGCTGCCGCTAGCTTTACCTATATCAGTGATGACGACTTTAACGCCCTCTGAGGCCAGACGTTTTGCCATTGCTTCGCCTAAGCCTTGGTGGCGACCGGCACCTGTGATAACGGCAACTTTACCGGCTAACTCTTTATAAACGGGCGTATTATTAGTAGACATGAAACTCTCCTTTACAGCGACTCGCTGACGATAAAAGTTGGATTGTCGGCAAACGCTTGAAACTCGTCAGCGACTTTCTTCATAACGTCTGTTGAGACTTCTTCGAAAAATAATGCTTGATCACGTAGTTCGATGATCTCTACATATTGATAAGGCGGAGATTGCTCAGAACCTAATAATTGGGTGCATTGAAGTATCTCAAAGTTGACCACCGATTTAAGTTTATTCACAGTAGGAAGATCGGTAGTTTTTGCCCAGTCTTGATAGACCTTTGTATCAACGCCTTTGCGTAAATTAAATAATACGACAAGTTTGGTCATTGTATTCGCCTCTATATTTATTCAGGTTTATTTATCCAGGTTTATTGATTCAGGTTTAGATAGTATCCAGCCGCTTACTCACTGCCTTCGTGAAAGCCAGCGCTTAATGCACCGCTGTTATAGATAATGATTTCTTTAAACAGTTGCTGCTCATCTGCGTGGAAAATGTTGCAGTTTTTCATGTGAATGGTGTCTCCCTCGTGGGGGACTAATGTGACCTCAAAATAGGTCACTATAGATTGAGCTAGTTCATCAACAATGTGTCTGTAATTACGAAAATAAATATTTTTAAAGGTTTTGAATACGTCCTTTAAATGCACATCTAAGGCTGCCCTGCCGGTGTATCTGAAAGGTGCTGCTGGAAACCACATTAAGCAATCATCGCTTACGGTATCTAGGCATTGCGCTAAATTGTGCTCATTACAGCCTTCAAAATAAGCCACTGACATAGCGATAAGTTGTTCTCGGTCAAGTTTCATTTATGTCCCTTTGAATTTAGTCATTAGATTAACCGCTAAGCTTATTTGCCCGCGGCACAGTCGAGCAGCACAGAGCAATCATCTAGATCTTGTATTTCTTGGCAAATCGCTATTAACTGTTCTGGATCAGCATCAGGTAAGCCTAAAGAAAAACAGTATCGAACCTTATTCTCACGCTGAGCTTTTGACAGCGGATTGCCCGGTGAGCCCAATGGTTGGTCGCAATCAGCCTTCAGCACAGTGCCGTCTCTAAGCACAATTTCCATTCTTTGCGGTCCAAGTGCGTTATTGTCCGGATTGCCATCATGATGCAGGCTAATCCTGTTGCCTAAATCAGCTATTGCGTCGTCTGCAAATGCCTCCGCAGAGTACCGACGCGGGTCAATATCTCCATCAATTAGCATTAACGGGGCAACAAAACGTAAACATAATCGCGCGTAGGAGGGCGTCATCTCAGGAGTGGGTGGGCGGCCAACAAGCAATAAAACGAGCTGCGGCATATATAAGTGAATATGCTCAATGTCATCAATTCTCATACTATGCTCACTTTGAATTCGCCGAATCATGGTAAGCGTCGCTTGTGTAGCTCGACCAGCTGGGTATGGCTTGTGTGCCATTTCGGTGATTTTCATGGGCTTGCCTAAGTTATCAAGCATGCCTTGAATATCCCCACCTGACTCGAATAGCTGGAAATACCCAAATCGTCCACCAATAATATCTACTGGGCCTGTCATGCCTGCTGCGACCATGTCGACCGACATATGGGCCGTTCTAGCCGCAACCCCTATTTGCATAGGCAATGCCATGGAACCTTCCCAGTGTGCCTGCATGGTTCCTGAAACCTGGCTATAAGCTAAACCAAGGGCGTTTTTAGTTTGCTCTCTATCAAAATTTCGCAGCCGCGCCATGGCCATGGTAGCGCCCATTACTCCTGCTGCTGATGGCCGAAAAAAGCGTGGGCTTGAAGTGCTATTTCCACCAAAAAATACGGCAACTTCAACTGCTACTATTAGCGCAACTATCAGGTCTTTTCCGCTTACTTGTTGGCTATCTATTTCCGCCATCAATGCACTTACAGGCGCACATAACGCAATTACCACCGAGGGTTCGTGCAGTCCGTCCCACTCTAGTGCATGGGTTTGCACGCCGTTAACAAAGGCTGCAGAGGTTCGCGATAGTTTGACCTTAGGACGTCCAACTACCCGGATTGACCCCGTTTCAGACCAACTTTGCGCCGCACTAAGGGCTTTGTCGGTAGCATCGTAAGTTGTTCCGGCTATACCTACAGCGATGGTGTCCATCAAAAATATCTTAGCGCTTTGAATGGCTTGATCAGGTAATTTCTCAAAGTCGATATCCACCACAAAATCGACAAGTTGCTCTACCAGCTCAATATGCTGTATGCGATTATTGAGCTCATCCATTGTCGGGATCACTCAATTTGTCTGCCATGTCGCTCATACTCGATTGATCGCCAGACATTGCTTCAACTGCTTGCTGCAATGGTCTCAGCACGCGTGCGCTATATTCAACTTGAGCCAGCTGTCTGGTTTGCCCCGTCGCGGCATCGGGTTCATATTCTTCTACCTCGTTACTACCTATTAGTCCCTTGCTTACCAGAACACGTTCAAGACTGTCGATACGTTCGCGCGCTACAGCAAGCTCTGCCATTAATGCCATCGTGATTGAAAAATGTTGTTCAGCCATGGGGTCAGAAAAATACTCAGGGCGTTTACCCTGTGATTTGGCGTTCGCCATTTTAGCAATAGTCGCGGCGTCAAAGGGTGATTGTGTGGTCTGTTTTTTCATGATTTTTCCTTCCAAGCACCGTAGGCATGCCAAGCAGCTGAGCGACCGTAGTCTTCTTCTTGGCCTAAACGTGATTCAGCAAATAGTGTTGTGTTAATAATGCCGCGCATAGCCGCGAGAAAGATATTTTCTGATTGTAATCCAGAGTCGATTAATGCTTGTTTCATATCGATACTGTGCATAGCCGTCCAAAAAGGTTCGTTGTTGTTGTAAGCATCCCAGTCACGCATAAATTGCTCAAATACCGGCATTGAATCGTCGTATTGTGGTTGTTCTAAATGCACGGTTAAGCCGCCCGGTTTTATGACGCGATAGGCTTCTTTTAAAATTTTTGGTAATGCTTTGGCGGATAGCTCATGTAGAAAAATACTGCTAAGTACCCAATCAAAACTGCTGTCGCTGAATTGGGATAAGTCCTCCCCCGACATTTGAATAAATTGGATGTTGTTCACGCCCAAGGACTTTGCCCTAGCATGAGCGTAACGCAGCATAGGCGCTGAAATATCAATGGCGATAATTTCGGCGTCGGGAAACGCTTGCGCAATTGGCACAAGACTGTGTCCGGCAGCGACGCCTATGTCTAAAATCCGCTTTGGCGAAAAGTCTGATGCGTTGGTTTTTACCCAATTGGCAATCGCCAAGCCTGCGCCATCACACAGACCACCAATCGTGCCGCCGGTGGTTACAAAAAAGCCGGTGTCGTAATTGGCTGCAGGGGCAACATCACCGGTGACTAATTCAGTGTAGTAACTACCCGGCATACAATGATGATCGATGTTTGCTACATAAGGTGGAATAGTTATTGATGAGTTTAGCGTCAAGTTACTATCTTGATCATTTAGCTTAGCCGCGCGCTGCGCCAGTTCTTCAATTTGACGCAACACGATAGCTCGGCCCGTTTGCTGCCTAACTTCCATCAAGTTTCGCCTGACTGCGCCCCACATGTTATGGAACGGATTCGAATTCATAAGCTTGCGTACTTCATGCCGTGTTTTTGGTGCGCGTTCATGTTGCTGTGTAAACTGCGCTAAGGCTTGAGTTTCATAGGCTAACTTATTGCCCGGCGCAATAGTCGAGGCGACAACGCGGTAGCACGCAGCTAAAAAGTTCATTCTAGCGCGTTCATCATGATTTAATTCAGGATACACGCCATGTTTTTGAGCCGCTGATATGGGTGGTGGAATATCAAACACAGGTTTCTTAGATTTCAAAATTCACTCCCAAAAATATAGCTTATACAATTTCTATTAGTTCGATACATTCTGATACCGCACCCCTAATTAGCGCCGCTTTGCGCCCTTGATATACGACACTGGTAAGATTGTCGGGACTCGAACACATCTTGTCTGCAATGGGTAATTGATCAATATTGTCGACTAATATAGATACCATTGAATTTCCTGGTGGAAGCCAACCAGAATGGACAGGTCTAACTTCGGCGTGCGCAGGGTATTGGTCTATTTGTGCGAAAGGAGTTCGGCCTTTTTGCACCATCGTAATAGTTTGTTCTGTTTGCACAGGAAGGTTGAACGCTCGATTGATTAACGAATACCTAAGGTGATGTGTACCCGAACGATCTAAAGCTAAATTATGTTGATATTCTAGGGCTGATGCCTCGCGATCCTTAGCCGCAAGTACGACGATGAAAAGCTGGTCAACAGTGCATTTTGCAGTGGGTAGATCGGCGTCGGCGTCTGAATGATTGACCTGATTTAAAAATAATATCTCGCCGTCTGGACCGATTACTTGCATCGGAATAAAGCTCGTAAAACCATCTACGTACTTGGGTGGCCCAACAATATCGAACTCACTGCTTTGTAGCTTAACAGCTAATGCAAATACGTCAGCTACCGTAATTTCAAAAGCACTCCAGCCGTAACTTGTGGCCGGCACAAAACTAGCCATCTTTGGTACTTCGATGAGTCGCAGCAAAGCAGGTCCGCCAGCAGACGCTTGCAGCACGACATATTTAGCGTCGTGCATCTTAGGCAAGCCCCATAGTGCTGCCAACTGTGCGTCAATTTGGCCTGTTTCAATGAGCACAAAATCTAGATAATCTCGGTAAAGCGTTAGTGATTTACCGAGATCAGATACTGAAATTGTGCCGCACCTAATTTGCCCATGCTGTTCAGATTTAGATTCCCCCGCCATGGCTACTTTTTAACCGGAGCAGGTGTTTGTTCTACAGCATAGTGTTCTAAACTAGACCAGCTTGGATCTTCCCATTTAGTTGGCGCATTGAAATATGTAGGATGGTGCTTCTCAGCATACGCCCGAATCTTTGGCGACATCATATCGGTATTGTTATAACAGCCCATCATGCAGTCGTAGGAGATATGTCCATCTGCTTGGCCCATTAACATCCACGGTAACCAAGGGGTAATGCGCGTCCATGAACCTGAAAACTCCAGGCCGGTTATAGCGGGGTCAGCTAAGTCTTCTCTGTCCAGCACATAATTGAACATTTCTGATACTTGGTTCATTTTACCTGCTGATTCTCTTGGCCACTTTTCCGGTTGCAATGCAGAAGGGTAAAACAGATTAATGCTACTCTGCATTAGCACTTTATTATTACCAACCTCTGTCCAAGGCAGTATAAGTGGAACTTTAGGTGGTCTATCTTTATCATTCAAACCTCCGTATGAGGGAGGTTGTGAACGAAAAGCGGTAACCACATGATTAAATGGGTCATTGGCAATATGCACTACTTTTACTACTTCATCGAGATAGGGATTGTAATACTCATCCATCACCTCACCTGTTTTTAAGTCTGTATAATAACCAACTTCTCTCAGTAATTTATTATAGGTACCGTCGCCGTTATCTTGCAGTCGAGCAAAAGAAAAGCCTTCAAAGCCAAATAAATCATCAATTTTTTTGCCCGGCCTTACGCCTTTAACTGTGCCCTTATACCAACCAAATTTTTGTTTACCGAAGTCTAAATCACCCATGATTCTGGCAAAAGCATCACGATTCCAGTTGTTATCATTGTATTTAAGCGTTGAATAATCTACTGGGTTGGTGTGCCCTTTAGCAGCGCTACTGGTCATGGCCATTGCTTGGCCAATACTGGCGCCGACAGCACCACCACCAATTAACATGCCCGCTTTTTGAATAAAATCTCTTCTAGAGTTAGTCGTTTTTGGCGCAGGTTTATTTGGCTTATCTTTCATATCTATTTCCCTAAGGGTAAAAATTTTACTAAATGGTGGACGGGTCATTCCATCAATTTCTGATGAGGCAAAAACTTACCCGTAATTATATTTGTTATAATAGTATATCATTAGTTTATTACCTGCAACTAGATTGATTATTATTGCAACAAAATTTACGTGAAAGGAGAATTGGCTGAATTTTAATTAGCAGTACGTAAACTTTAGCGTGGATTTTGTTGATCCCAGCTTTGCATTATTTCACTAGCTGATGCTGACCATACTCCCGGCTTATCCATAATATGTGCCAAGGTATCTTCTAGATATTTGATTCGGTGGGGTTGACCTAGTAACCAAGGGTGAATATTGATACCTAATATTCTACCACCTTGAGTTTTTGCTTCCTCCAGCAGAAAATCGCAGGCATCACAGACTTGTTCGCTCCATGATTGCTCAGAGTGTTGATTATTAATAATCACGAAACGGTCTTCTAGCTCATTAGATAAAGGCATAGCAATCAGCGATTTACTATCGGTATTATAATGATAGGGCATATCATCGTTAACCCAATCGCAAAAGTAATCGATGTTGTGTTTCACTAAAATATCAGGCGTATTTTCAGACTCGTTTCTAGCAGGACTCAGCCACCCTGTAACTGCTTGTCCAGAAAGCTCACGAAGCTCATTTAAAGCGCGTTCTACTAGTGCGTCTTCTACAACTATATCTTGTCCAGAATAATGCAGAGCATCCATATGATAACCATGACAGAGTATTTCATTGCCGCGCTCTTTTAGAATGTCCATCAGATATGGGGTGCGTTGGGCTAGTCGGGTATTGAGTGCAAATGTGGGCGTAATTCCGTATTTATCAAATGCTTCTAAAAACCGAAAAATACCCACTCTGTTGCCGTAATCGCGCAGTGAGTAGTGGCGTAAATCGGGATAAGGCATGGTCATTCCACCGGGCACTTTAAATGGGATCCCCTGCTGATCTAATGGAAAGTATTGAACTGCAACATTTACCCAAATGGCCAATGACGCTGCGTTCGGCCATTTTACCGGCTGACGATTTTGCAACATTGACCAAGAGTAACGGTCGTGGTCCATTCCATAGCTTCTATGTGGATAATGCAAATAATCGGCTGGCAATCCTTTATCATTTTTACTCATGATTATTGCCTTTCTTTGCGCTGATGTCTGCTAATACTGTCTCGTAATATTTATCAATAAAATAGCTCGCTATTTCTTTGCCGGTGGTTACCCAAACGTCGCTGTGGCCGGTGATATATTCAAGTGCTTCTTCGAAGGCTTTTAAACGGTGTGGACAACTTACTTGATAGTTATGCGTGGGAATACACATAATAGTGCCGCTTTGAGCACCTTCTTGATACAACCTATCAAAGTTACGTTTGAGCTGTTCGCCATAACGCCTAGGTTCAATTTTATTCACTGCAAAAGCAATGGTGTCGTTCATTTCCAATGAATAGGGAACGGAAACAAATTTCTTTTCGCTACGCAGCTTTATAGGTGTTGGTTGATCATCATGAAATAAGTCACAGGTGTAGAATGCTGCTTGGTCGCCAAACAGCTCAGTACCCACTTCGGCAAACAAATCTAGCGTTTGCTCGGAATGAGATAACGCGGGAGCAAGATAACCTGCACACTTTTGGCCAGTGTGTTTGTGTATACTCAACATTGAGTCTCTGATCATCGATCTTTCTTGCTCGCCAGACATACCATAGGTGTATCGAGTGTTATAAATACCGTGACTAAAAAATTCCCAATCGCGTTCGCGACAGGCGGCAATAATTTCAGGGTGATGGTCACACAACGCGGTGGACAAGGAAATAGACCCGCGTATGCCATACTTATCTAACAGATTCATTTGCCGACTATGACCCACTCTATTACCATAGTCTCGAATACTATAGCCAGCCACAGCAGGACTGGCTTGCGGCCATGCTTGACGGTAGGGATTATTGGGTGGATTAAGCTCGTAGTATTCGATGTTTGGTGCAACCCAAAATGCTACCCGAGCACCATTTGGCCACGTTATTTTTGGACGATTATGATAGGGCCAATAATCGTAAAACTCTGGGTCTTCGCGCATAACTTATTCCCGAATCGCTAACTGTTTGTCTAGCCATTGTATGACCTCGTCAGTGTCCAAAACATCGCAATACTTTAATGATAAATCGGTTAGGTTGGCGTAGTGATAACTTTCGTGTTTATCTGCAACACATTCCTCAGCCACTATTGTTCGATAACCGCGAGACAGCGAGTCTACGCCGGTAGCCCGAATACACCCTGAGGTTGAGCCACCGGTTAGAATAAGCGTATCAACTTGATGCCATACTAGCAACGACTGTAAGGGGGTTTCAAAAAAAGCAGACGGCATTTTTTTCAAATAGACCACGTCTTTGTTATGATCAATATCGAGGCGGTCGTCGAATTCGCTGCGCTGCGAGTCAAATTTTATGTTTTGTAGACTGTCAGGAGTATCCGTTCTAGTACCCCATATGCCGGCATCTTCAGCCGAGTCCATATAGGCTACGTGAGTCCATACTACGGGCCAAGCTAGTTTTCGAAATCGTTCTGAAAGACTATTTATATAGACTAACTGGTTTGGATCTGTTTCATAAGCTGTGTCAAACAGATCGGTGCGCGTATAGGCTTTTTGTGGGTCTATATTTATTAACGCCGCCTTTCGACCAAAGCCAAAACGCTTGCGTGTTGGCTTATTTTTTAAATCCAGATAGATTTGTTTGGCAGTTTTATTAGATGTTTGCACATTATCCTCAATAAAATTTAACTAGACAGGTGAATGAACACCGCTACACTGTATTTGTTTGTCACGAGCATGAAAAATTATTATTAAAGGTATATCAACATAACAATATAATGTAAAGTATTTATGACGAGTTCTACATTAACAAACTGATTACAAATATTCGACTAATGACCTTATTAGTAGTATTTATCTATTGTTGTTGCTTGTATTCGAAATAATGCTTCACTAAAGTCAGTTAAAAAGGCATGTAAGTACCATATGAAAGAAATGTATCCGTTATTAGCATCTTTAAAATCTGAGTGGGAAGTGGTTAGCGACTCCTCTTCAAAAGAGCCACTTTATCATCAACTGTATTTGCTACTTAAAAATACCATTATCAATGGCAGTGCACGGTATGGGGAACAAATGCCGACTGAACTGCAATTGTCTGATGCCTTCGCTGTATCACGTATTACCGTCAAACGAGCAATGGATGACCTCGCTGCTGAAAAGTTGATTGCTCGGCGTCGCGGCAAAGGTTCACATGTTACTTATCAATATGTTCATGAACCAGTGAAAGCTCCACTAGTTGGCATGCTCGAAAATCTAGCAGAAATGGGTAAACACAGCAAAGTTGTAGTCTTAGCCATTGAAAAACTGGTTCCCCCGGCGGCGGTTCGTGAAGAGCTCAATCTTGGCAAAGATGAAAAAGCTGTGAAGGTGATACGTGTAAGAAGTAATGAAAACGGTCAACCGTATGCTTATTATGTGAGCTGGACATTACCGCAAGCAAAAGGCTTAACCAAGAAAAACATCGAAAAGAAAACCCGTCTCGATATTCTTAAAGAAAACGGTATAAAAATTGTTAAAGTTGAACAAACCTTAGCTGCAGAAAATGCCAATTCGTTGGTTGCGTCGCAGTTGCAAGTTAATATTAATACCGCTCTGCTATCGCTTAAACGCCAATCATTCGACTCTAGTGGGGAACTGGTTGATATTTTATATGGCTTATATAATCCTAAACTATTTACCTACAAAATGGTGCTAGGCGCAGACTAGTCGCGTAAAACTGTCCCTACAATTGTAATAGCTTGTATGATTAAAATATTAATGTTATAACATTATCTCATTTGGTTTTTACAATCGCTTTTTTTGTGCGTGTCACAAGGAAACATAAGCAAAGACCTCACTTAACTATGGGAGTTATTACATGTCACTAAAAGAAACAATGCCAATTATTTCAAGCAGTGATGGAGTTTGGGAAGGTTGGTATCGTCACTATGATGCAGATGGAGACAAAATTGACGAGCATACCTCTCGATTACTTTGTCGTTTTCTTGACGAGCATAATTATCATCAAACTAATCAATACTTTTGGCCTGACGGTACGGTCGAAATTAAAGACTTCCCCACTCGAATCGAAAATAATAAGTTAGTCTTTTTTACCCACATCGACGGCTGGGCTGCTGAAGTGCCATTAGATACTTACAACCGCACTGTGATGTTAAATTGGACACGCCACAATGAACCGGATCTTTACCTTTACGAAATGATTCAACACAGCGATTGTCGTAAATTCAGATCAAGAGTGTGGCAATGGTTTAGAGGTGGTCGCTTGTGGAAACGTACTCTAATAGACGAACATTTTGTTAGTCCTGATTGGGCAAAATACGAAGAAAACCCTCAGCCACCCAAGCTATAATTAGTTTTATGCTGCCGCGCCGCTCTGGCGAATAACAGAGCGGGAGCGCATTCCCTACAAATATTTCTGTCTGATGACTATCGTCTTTACATTAACTCTCCTTTGCCGCACTAGCCTTCAACCTTCGAGTCACTTTATTTGTCAAATCGCTTCCTATGATTTTCCCTCATAGCTTAGGCACACCTATGCAATAGAATCAGCTGTAATGCTCTGCTAAAGTATTGAAATAAGGAACCTTGTTCGAATACTAAGTTCCACTTTAACCCGTTGATAAACAATAAACGAAGGATTAATCATGCCCTTAGTGCCAGTTGATGATGTAGAAATATATACAGAAATACACGGTGAAGGACCGAATCTTCTTTTAGTAGCAGGCTTGGGCGGACGCCATGAGTTTTGGATGAAACAGGTGCCGTTTTTATCTCAGCATTTTCGAGTTATCTTACATGACCATAGAGGGGTTGGGCGCAGCACAGCAAACAAAGTAATACTGGGCGCAGAGCATATGGCTGATGATCTAATTGAGCTGATGGATGCACTGGATATCGAAAAAGCGCATCTATTGGGTCATTCTACCGGGGGTGCAATTGGTCAGCACATTGCGTTAAAGGCGCCAGAACGAATAGATAAATTGATACTTAGCAGCAGTTGGGCTGGGCCAGACCCTTACTTACTGCAGTTATTCAATGCGAGGCGCCAAGTGCTGATAAATTGTGGTCCCGCTGCCTACATCACTATGGGTACTTATTTGGCTACTCCATCGTGGTATTTAAGTGAACAAATTAAATCGCCACGATCATTTTTAGAAGACCGAATTAAGGCATTTCCTGGGCTAGAGGTTGAATTGAGTAGATTGGCAGCGGTGCAGTCTCATGACTTACGTACTAGCGTTCACAAGATTTCACATGACACACTCGCTATGGGTGCTAAAGATGATCAGATAACGCCGTTTAGTTTTACTGAGGAACTGGCGGATAAAATACCCAACACGACTTTAAAAATGTTGCAACATGGTGGTCACTTTGCACCTATGACGGTTTCACAAGAATACAATCAAGCTGTGGTCACGTTTTTAACGCAAAGTGAGACATAAGTCGCATGATATGAAGCGCTACAAAAACATAATAATAAAGTCATCTAGGCTGGCAGGATCATCAATCGTTGAGGGCACCGCATACGACTCACCTTGAGCTACTTGACGAATCACTTTGCGCAGTATTTTACCCGAGCGTGTTTTTGGCAGGCGAGACACCACGTGCAGATGCTTGAAGCATGCAATGGCACCTATTTCCTTTCTAACCAGTGACACTACTTCATTGTTCAAGTCAGCTGCGGATATACTAACGCCGTCTTTTAAAATTGCAAAGCCCGTAGGTACTTGTCCCTTTAAACTGTCTTCAACACCCACCACTGCGCATTCTGCTATCGCACTGTGTGAGCCTACGATTTCTTCAATTCGTCCCGTAGACAAACGATGTCCAGCAACGTTTATTACATCATCAACACGACCCATAACAAATAAGTAGCCCTCATCATCGAAATAACCGGCATCACCAGATAAATAATAGTTCTTAAACTGGGTTAAATATAGCTCTTTAAAGCGCTTAAATCCCCTCCAAATCCCCGGTGTACAACCAGGTGGTAGTGGCAGCTTAATAGCAATGTTACCTTGCTCTCCAATAGGCAATTGTTTACCTTTATCATCTAAAATCTCGACGTTAAACCCAGGTGTAGGCACACATGACGAGCCCGGCTTGGTGGGGAGTAACTCGATTCCTGTCATGTTAGCTGCGATAGCCCAACCTGTCTCTGTTTGCCACCAGTGATCTACAATAGGTATTTTGAACTTTTCGTTTAGCCAATAATAGGTTGGCGGATCGAGTCTTTCACCCGCAACAAATATTGTTTGTAAACTCGATAGGTCATGAACTTTGGCTAACTCTGCGTTTGGGTCTTGTTTTCTGATTGCGCGAAAAGCAGTTGGTGCTGCAAAAATGGCCTTCACTTTATATGCTTCTATTACTCGCCAAAATGCTCCTGTATTTGGCGTACCTACCGGCTTTCCTTCATACAATATTGTTGTGCAGCCATGTATTAATGGCGCGTAAACTATATAGGAATGGCCAACTACCCAACCTACGTCTGAGGCAGCCAAGAAGACATCGCCAGCCTGCATATTGTAAATTGCTTGCATGCTATATTTGAGCGCAACCGCATGGCCACCGTTGTCACGGATAATGCCTTTTGGAGCGCCTGTTGTCCCTGAGGTGTATAATATATATAAAGGGTCGGTGGCTTTCACCGGCACACAGGCAGTCGGTTTGGCATTAAACACGAGATCTTGCCAATCAAGGTCTCTTTTAGCACTGAGTAAAGCCAATCCTTGCGCGCGCTGAAAAATAACACAATGCTTTGGTTGAAATTGAGAGATACGTAGCGCGTCATCTAGCATTGGTTTATACTCAATTACTTTGTTAGGTTCTAATCCACACGATGCCGCTAATATTATTTTTGGCTCTGTGTCGTCAATTCTAACCGCAAGCTCGTTTGCCGCAAAACCACCAAATACCACTGAGTGAATTGCACCTAAACGCGCGCAAGCTAACATTGCAAAAACCGCTTGGGGGATCATTGGCATATAGATTAAAACCGTATCGCCTTTCCCCACACCCAAGGCTTTAATTGCGCCAGCAAGCTTTTCGACTTCAGCCAGCATTTCAGCATAAGTAAACTGCGTAAAAGTTTCGGCCAGCGGAGAGTCATAAATTAACGCAGCAACATCAGCTCTTCCATTAGCCACATGAAAATCTAAGGCTAAATGGCAAGTATTTAATTCACCGTCTGCAAACCAACGATGTATGCCATTATCATCTCGGCTCAATATCGACTCAGGCTGTTTGAACCAATCGATATCTTTAGATTTCCGTTGCCAAAACGACTCAACATCCTCAACGGATTGTTGATATTCTTCCTGATAAAGTCTCATGTAAAGCCTCTTAAAATATGATTGGTTTTTTGCTTTGAGCGCTTTGTAAACGTTCTTGCAACTAACAAATACTCGCTAATGTCAGTGACGTCCTGGTTGGAATTATATAAATAGACAGGTTATTGAGCAGCGTATTTGCTGGCAGCATCAAGCAAGTCATCGCTACCAAGTAATGTATTCATGTCTTTCAATTCAACCATTTTTTGCTGCCAAGCGGTGGTGCTACCTTCTTGTAAAATGTGTTGTAACAATGCCGGGGCTTGCTTGACAAATAAATGCAGCAAAGCGACTGGATAAAGTGCAATTTTGTAGCGTAAATCCGCTAATTCACTCGCCCCTGCAACAGGAGAACCTCCGCCCTCTACGAGGTTATGCATCAACGGTATTTTGTCAGCAAAAGTGTTTCCAATAATTTTCATTTGTTCGACCGATGCCACAGCTTCAATAAATAGTACGTCGCAACCAGCCTCTACATATTTGTGAGCGCGTTCCATGGCATCATCAAAACCATTGATACCTAGTGCGTCGGTGCGCGCCACGATAAGGGTATCGTTATTGTTGCGAGCATCCAGTGCAGCTTTTATTTTACCTACCATCTCACTAGCACTAATAACTTGTTTGCCAGCCATATGACCACAACGCTTGGGCGCAAGCTGATCTTCCATTTGCAGGGCCGATGCACCCGCGCGCTCAAAGGTTTCGACTGTACGACGCACATTCAGTGCGTTACCAAAACCTGTGTCCATATCGACTATTAACGGAATAGTAGAACGTTCGCGAATAACTGCGACAGTATCTGCGACTTCCGTCGCGGTAACTAAGCCCATGTCGGGCCGACCGAAACGTGAAAATGACAAGCTACCGCCCGATAAAAAAGCCGCAGGAAAGCCTGCTTTTTCTACTAATACGGTGGATAGCCCGTCGTATATACCAGGGACTTTTATAACAACGTTATTGGCTAAAATGGCTCTAAGAGCCTTTGCGTGATCCATGGATAAATGCCTCAGATAATAATTTTTTTGCACGATGATAGACGGGTGCGTCGATCATTTTTCCTGCCACTTCAACGGCGCCTTTACCTTGGCTCTGGCCAAGCTCATATGCTTTTACAATCAAGCCGGCTTGATCAATTTCTGCAGATATTGGCTGATAGACCTCATTTACAATGTCAACTTGCTTAGGGTGAATACAAAAAACACCGTCAAACCCCATAGATTTGCCACTAGAAATAGATGCTCGTAACATCGATAGATTGGAGTAGTCGGCAATGCTTGCAGGAAAGCCGAAAGCTAAAACACCGATCGATTTAGCTGCAAGGACTAATTGCTGAGCGGGATAAAACAGATTTTCCGGGCTTGCTTGCATGCCAGTATCAAGACAAAAATCTTCAGTGCCGAAAAACAGTGCCGCCAGTCGGCTACAACCCTCGCCCCACTGTGATGATTTTTGCAATGCTTGAGCAGATTCAACCATGGCAATCAAGGCAATCCCATTTTCTGGCAAGTTGCGCTCCTGTTCTAATTTAAGAATAAGCTCGTCGATTAATATTAATTGGTCGATACCAATAACTTTGGGCACTACAATTGCGGCGGTACCGGTTATCACCACGACTTCTAAATCGGCGACGCAAGCACGTAAATCGCTATTTATTCTGACACAAACCTCACAGTTTGCGCTGCGCAGTAAGGCAACATAAAGCGGGTAGTTTTGCCGCGCATGTTGTTTTTTATTTTTAGGAACGCTATCTTCTAAGTCAAGTGCAATGGCACTAGCGCCTTTATTTATGCAAGAATTTATGAACCGCTCTTCATGCGCAGGCACAAACAACAGCGATCGCCAGTGCATGATCGTGTGTAAAATTTGCTTTTTGCTAGCGGGCTTGTATATGTTGTGTTTTGTAAATGACATTTTTTACCACCTTTTGCTTTTAGGGCCTAGTGATGGGCTTAATCACGGGCTGCTCTAGCGGCATAGCGAATTCAGCCCTGATCGCATCAGAATGCTCTCCAACACTCGGCACACGGCCAAAAGTAGCGGACTCAAGTTCATAACTATGTTCAATCGGCGGTGCAATTATTTGCGCGGTTTTCCCTGACTGTAAAGTTACCTCGCGGCGTTTGAGTTGTGGATGCACTGAAAAATCCTCCACTGAGTTCAAGGCGCCAAAAGCGATTGACGCAATTTGTAAACGCGCCACCATTTCATCGCGAGTGTGAGCACAAAACACGGTATTGATGTGTCGATCTAAATCTGCACGATTGTCGACGCGTACTGCTACATTTTTGTACTCAGGCGCATTAGAAAGTCCTTTATTGTGTAATACTAGCTCGCAAAACCGAGTCCACTCGCGTTCATTCTGAATAGAAATAACCACGATTTCATTATCACTTGTAGTATAACCACCATAGGGCGCAATACTCGGATGATGCAAACCTGAACGCTTAGGTGCTCCTGCGCCATATACAGATTGCAAGTAGGGTACAGACATCCAGTCAGCCGCGGTACTAAACAGCGATACGAGAACACTCGATCCTTTGCCCGTTTGGGCTCTCACCAATAATGCATTTTGAATACCAATTACTGCATTCATGCCAGCGCCAATATCACACACCGAAACGCCAATTCTGCCATAGCCCTCGGGCGAGCCGTTAATTGATACTAAACCGCTTTCGCACTGCACCAGAAAATCATAGGCTTTCATATTACGATAGTCGCCCTGCGTGCCATAGCCGCTAATATCGCACGTAATAAGCTGCGGGTATTTTTCTCGCAGGCTGCCTGAGCTAAGTCCTGAGCGTTCTAATGCGCCTGGGGCTAAATTTTGAATAAAAATGTCTGCTTGGCTGAGTAAGCGATGCAGCAACTCGGCGTCGTCTTTATTTTTGAAATTGAGTTTAAGCGACTCTTTGCCATGATTCGCCCACACAAAGTAGGCAGATTCGCCTTTAACAGATTTGTCGTAATTGCGCGCAAAATCACCTTCTTCGCGCTCTACTTTAATTACCCGCGCACCGCCTTGGGCCAAATGGCAAGAACAGAGGGGTGCAGCAACTGCTTGCTCTATCGACACCACTAATAAACCAGCAAAAGGCTTAGGCGCTTTACTATCATTATTTGAATTCATAACACCTACCCAACAGCATAATTAGTATGTAACTGTGGTTGCTTGTCCTTCAAGACTTGAATAGTGCGCGCCATCTCATTACCGACAATGGTCATACCTTCGTCAAAACCCATTCCGGGTTTAACTAACATTAAATCAGGTCTAGATGCCAGAGCAAGATGGGTACATACCTGTGCTGAAATATCGGTTTCATTACAGGTACCTCCTTGATAGGCTTCGATGCCGTGTTTACGGCTATACAAAACGGCCTCTACTGTGTTGTGCACAGCGCCAAGATCGGGCGTTTTAATTTGCACCATATGACAACAATCGGCATCGACAAAGTCAATCACGTCTTGATAAGTGTTGCACCATTCGTCTGCAACAATTTTTGCGCGAGAGCCTAGCGATGCCAGTGAGGTCTTGATGGTTCTCAGCATTTCTATCTGTTTAGCTTTGTTACCTGCGTCGATGGGTCCTTCAATATATAATTGATAATCGCCAGCTGTATCTTGAAGACGTGCAATATAGTCACTAATTTTTTGTGGTTCATTACTGAAAATGTCACCAATCATGCCATATACATCAATGTGCAGATCAGGTCGATAGTGCTCATCCGGTTTGTGCAAATCGATGCGCTTTACCAACCAATCTACGTAATTTAGTAACGCCTCACCGTCCTTGCCTATCTTGCTAAGTGAATTAATCAGCGCGTGGGGCAAGGCATCAACTCTTTTTAATATCATTTTATCGACACAGTCATAACGATCGTCGCCACTTTGCGCAAACAGCTTTACTTTATCTGCGATGACCGGCAAGGCATATTCTGAACAGATGACTTCTGCCTTCAAGCACACATTTGCTAATGCAGTCGCATCTAGTAAAGCCTGAGATATACCATAGCGAATAGCCGTATGCATGGGATTACCATCAACCATTAATTCATCGAAATAACGTGAGTTAGGTATAAATCTGTCAACACATAGGCCAAGCAATAGCTGCGCAATGTTGTTTCTAAGAAAGGAAATATAAGTGTCGCCAATGAAAACGGGGTCTCTGCCGCTCGCGCCAGAATACTGCACGGCAACACAGTCGCCCCTAGCTATAAGGCCATTTTCAAGATGCAGCAGCACAGAAATACATTCTCCAGCTTGACGCACAGAACTAAATCCACTTGTGATTGGCTTGCCTTCATAGATGAATCCATCTTGTGTTGCTCCCGCTTTCACCGCCGCTTGATCATCAAAGTAAAAAGCTGAAAATCCTTTCACAAAAGTCACTTTTACAATTTTCATTATATCGCGCCTAGGTATTATTCTTAGCAGCCAGATCGCCTTGCGCTTCTTTCTCTTTAAATGTTTTGAAGGTGTCATATTCGTTAACACCTTTCATGTCGCGGCGCGGCCAACGGGTGGCAAACTCACGCGGATAATCCGCATCGGTATCACATTGTCCATCTTGCGACCATAGCAGCGGAAAATGCGAGCCCATGGGTTTTTCGCCCTCTAACATTTCGTCAAAACTCACGCCTGCTAAGTTAACGCAGTCTGGACGAGGCGCCCAGCGAATATCATCGCCAAACATGCGCAGTGATATTGCCACTCGCCAGTCATCAGTTGGATTGCCGCTAGAATAATGCAAGGTCCGTGGGTGCACCACTAATAGGTCGCCAGCATCCATGTCCCAGCTCAGAAACTCGGTCTTACCGTCATTGCGTAACTTTTCGCAATCAGGATGTGGTACTCGATCATCGGGTTTTATCATTTTTCGCGCGTTCGATGAAAACAGCCAATAGGGCGTATGTTGCTTATGTGAGCCAGCAATACATTCGAGACTATTAGCTTTTGTAATAGGGGTAAGAGGCAGCCACAGCGACGGCACCATTTCTCCTGAAACAGGCCAACCCATATGATCACTATGCCATATGGTCTTAGCATCTGACTGTGGTGGTTTGGCAAACACTTCATCGAAGAAAAAGCGCATTTCTTTTGACTCCAACAACTGCCCACATACCTGAGCTATTGGTGATTCAAATACGAGACGGCGATACTGTTCAATCGTGCGCGCCAAGTTGCGTCCCGGAAATGTGGGTAATAGTCCAAAATCTTCTTTGTCGACAATTAATCGACGTGCTACGGGTAGCAGTTCATCTACCCAATCGCTATTAAGTACACCACGCAGGCAAACAACGCCATCGCGATGGTAGGTATCTATATCTGCTTGGGAAACTGGGTTAAGTGGTTTCTTGTTCATGGCCAAAATTACGCCCCTTAGTTATCAAAAATACAATTACTTTGTACGCTCTACATTATTGGCTTATACCAATAATATCCAATGAATGTTTAGGCAGACTATATAGATAGGATGCATGGCACTGTAAACAGAGCGTATGAATTTTGCACGATACTACCTATGGATTTAGTTACTTAGTATGATGATAATTCGAGCTTTGTTTGAATTAGCCTGAAATGCATAGGTTAATACTCAATTGTAATTGGTAGCGATTATCATTCCTGTGTAAAGTAATATTCAACGCAAATGTTAGCTGGATGTTGCACAATGAAGTTTACTTATGTATGGCACTGCAAAATAAGTGCAACCACCCGCTTTATTAATTTACAAGAGCACTGCTACTAATGTCACATTACGATTATATTGTTGTTGGTGCGGGCTCTGCAGGCTGTGCGTTGGCCGCGCGTCTCGCTGAAAATCAAAAACACACTGTTTTACTGCTAGAAGCAGGCGGCACTGACTGGAATCCAGCAATCCATATTCCCGCTGGTGTTGTGAGCCTCATTGGCAACAAATCTTATGATTGGGCGCACCTTGCACAGCCGGATGCTTCGCGTGGCAACTTAGTCGATCTTTGGCCCGCAGGAAAGGTTATGGGGGGATCCTCATCCATCAATGGCATGCTCTTTGTTCGCGGTAACCCACGTGATTTTGACGACTGGGCGGCCAATGGCAATCCGGGTTGGTCTTACGCCGAAGTGCTGCCATATTTTCGCAAAATGGAGTCAACTGAATTTGGTGATGAAGAGATTCGGGGTCGCAATGGCCCCCTTCATGTAGAACCCTTGCGCACTCGGCATGTTATGAGCGAGCGCTTTGAGTCTGCAGCCTGTGAAGCCGGGCTTACTTATAACGATGATTATAACGGTCAGGCACAAGATGGTGTTGGACCGCCGCAAGTTACTCAACGAACAGGTATGCGTTGGAGTGCAAAACGCGCGTATTTATCTAATAAACGTGACAATCTAACCATCGTAACGCGCGCAGAAGTCCAGAATATTGTGATTGAAGGCAAGCGTGCGGTTGGTGTCGTCTACCGACATGGCAAGAGTGAAATAGAAGTACGCGCGGGACAAGAGATTATTTTGTCAGCCGGCGCACTTGCATCACCTAAGATCTTAATGCTTTCGGGCATAGGCCCAGCTGCGGATCTTAAAGAACATGGTATTGAGGTGATAATTGATGCCCCAGGTGTTGGCAGTAATCTGATGGATCATCCGAATGCCAATATGAGCTGGGACGTCAAACCACGCACTTACAACGTTGAGGTGCGCAGTTGGCGAGCCCCTTTTCATGCGCTCAACTGGCTATTTCGTCGCCGCGGTCCACTAACGAGTCCGTATCCACATTCAGTAGCCTTTATAAAATCTTCTCCAGAATTAGAATCTCCAGACATACAGCTAATGTTTGGGCCATTTGCATTTGCCTTTTCACCTGAAGGTGTTGTGCCCTATAAACTGCCAGCGGTAACGGTAGTGGCGACCCTGAATTATCCTAACGCCAGGGGCCGATTAAAATTAAGTTCAGCCTCTGTGAATGCGCCCACCATTATTGAACATGAGCTGTTGGCCGAAGAGGAAGATATACGGCGCCTAACAAATGCATGCCGATTTGTACGAAGCATTTTTGAACGTCCAGCATTAGCAAATGACGTGATTGGTGAGCGCTTGCCAGGCTCAAATATCAATAGCGATGTTGAATGGGCAGACTATCTACGCACGTCCACATTTCTTGGCTATCACCCATGTGGGACCTGTGCAATGGGACCCAACGGTGTGGTCGATGAACGTCTACGCGTACGCGGAATTGAGCGACTTCGCGTCGTTGATGCGTCAATTATGCCAATGCCCATATCGGGTAATACTAATGCCGCTACGATTATGATTGGCGAAAGAGCTGCCGATCTTATTATTGAAGATAGTAAACGCTAATTGCCCATAACGAATGATAGGGTATAACAATAAGATGCGCATCGCTTGATTGCACATAAAGGCTGACCATGACTCAAAATACGTTAGACACATCCCCAAATACGATGCTTCCCATAAAGAAACCGGGTGAAGGTTATGCTTGGTTTGTTGTCGTTGTGCTGAGTTTCGCGACTATTGTTAGCTATATCGATAGACAAGTAATTAATCTGTTGGTTGAACCAATCAAAGCGAGCCTAAGTATCAGTGACACTGAAATAAGCCTGTTACAGGGCTTTTCGTTCGCGATTTTTTATGCCGTATTGGCGCTGCCCATTGCTAGGCTTGCTGATACTGGCAAGCGCACTAGGCTAATTAATTTTGGTATTATAACGTGGACTCTGGCCACTTTTTCTTGCGGTCTTGCCATCGGCTTTTGGACGTTATTTTTAGCCCGTGTATTTGTAGGAGCTGGTGAAGCAACCTTGACGCCGTCTAGCTATTCCATTATTGGTGATTACTTTCGCAAAGACCGTTTGCCATTGGCAATCAGTGTGTTTGTGAGTGCGTCTTTTATAGGTTCTGGTGTAGCGTTACTTGCTGGTGCTTATGTGATCAGTCTTGTAGAAAGCTTTGGTGTGGTCAACTTACCCATACTGGGTGAATTAGAATCTTGGCAGCTAATTTTCATGCTGGTGTCACTTCCTAGTATTTTACTACTACTGCTTATGCGCTTAGTTAAAGAACCGACGCGTATCAATGTGGCTGGTAAAACCGCTGCTGAGACTACGTTTAAACAAGTTTTTGTTTATATTGGTGAGAACCGTCGCGTGTATATAGCAATATTTGTCGGCTTTACTTTAATGGCCTCAGCGCAATTTGGTATTGGCGCATGGACGCCTTCTTTCTTTATTCGTACTTTTGCTTGGACGCCAACTGAAATTGGCACCGCGCTGGGTTTGTTAACTACATTTTGTAGTACCAGTGGGGTACTTTTTGGTGGTTGGTTTAGTGGCTTTTTAACCAGAGCGGGGGTTGGTGGTTCTAATTTCTTAGTGTCGATTGGAGCGGCGTTGGCGTGTATTCCATTCGCGATTGCCTTTCCACTGCAAAGCGAAGCGGCCTACTCTCTTGCTTTCTTAGGTCCTGTGCTGTTTTTTGGTGCGATGCCGTTTGGCGCGGGTACCTCAACATTACCGCAGATTGCACCGAACAGAATGCGTGCTCAGGTAGTCGCTATATATTTGCTTTTTGCCAACCTGTTTGGCTTCACCGTAGGGCCAACAATCATTGCTTTGATGACCGATATTGTTTATCAAGATCCAATGCTAATTCGATACTCTCTTGCCACAGTGTTGCCAATAATGCTGTTATGTGGAGCAGGGGTGGTTGCTTCAGGAGTAAGACATTACAAAGCGCTTTTAGATGAACAAGCTTTAGTAGCGGATGGTAAATGATTTACCAAGTCAGGTTTTTATAGTTAGGTTATTAGTTAACGTAAATTTCAGCTTACTACCAATCAATGCTGACTCCCTTATTGAGTTGCAGTGCGTTATTTAACGCGCAACTGGCTGCGGCGAGATCCTGTGCGGCAACACCTAATGACTTGTAAACTGTAATGTCAGTAGCTGATTGACGACCGGGTTTTTGCCCTGCCAACACTTCACCAATTTCACCTATAATATGCTCTTGGGTAATCGCGCCTTGTTCAATAGCATTGAGTAGCTCGCCAGCCTGAGCCATTGCGGATATGCGATAGTCAATATAAAAACGCGAGCGTTTAACCACCTCAGTATCGGCTTCAGCGGAAGTGCGCAATGCCGCGCCAACCAGATTGACATGCGTACCAGGGGTAAGCCATTCACCCTTTAATATTGGACTCGTCGCAGAGGTCACCGTGCATACAATATCCGCGGCAGTCACCGCAGTTTCAGCGTCTTCTGCAACCTGTATTTGGATCGAATCAGGTAAATTTTGTGCGTCAACAAAAGCTTGCGCGCGCTCAACTGAACGACCCCACACAATAATTTTTTTCAATGGTCGTACCGCAAGCATGGCTTTTAGGTGATGCTGCGCCTCTTCGCCGCAGCCCAGTAAAGTTAAAGTTTCTGCGTTCTCACGTGCCAACTGACGCGTTGCGAGGCCACTAGCGGCAGCGGTTCTAATTGCCGTTAGCTCGCCGCCATGCAACATCGCCAGTGGAATACCATGCTCAGCGTCAAAAATCATCACCGCGCCCACATGTGTGCCATAAGGGCTGTTGGCTTCGCGAGGAAATCTACTCACAATTTTAACACCAAAACTAGCAGGTTTACCCACATAACCAGGCATCAGAGTAAACTTGCCTGCAGTATTTGGAATTTGTATAAACTGCCTAAGTGGCATAATAACATCGCCACAAGACACGCTTTGCATGGTATCGCTGAGTGCATCTATACATTGAGCGTGACTTAAACTCTCCATAACAGCGGTTTTATTTAATAAAAGCATAGTGATTTTAGTTCCACTGGTAAAGGAAAGGGATGCTGTAAATAGTTTTTCGTAATGGGGTATCCTCTACGCGACTACTTATTTGTTTTTATATCGGGTTTTGGGGGAATTATCCCAAGCTGCTGCATAACATTTATAGCGCTTTGTGGCCGAGGAAACGGCTCAGGTGCGACTTCATTTGGCTGACGAGGTTTACCAATAGCGCGGAAGAAGTGCTCCAGGGCGGGCGGGAAAAACACCCAAAACATGCGTAAATCGGTATCGCCTGTGTTTTCGATAGTGTGCTCAGCATAGCGACCAAACAAAACGGTTGTTTCGGGCGATAATTCATAGGTTTTACCTTCAATTTGGCAACGCCCAGTGCCTTCATACACGAAAATGAGCTCGTGATTATGAGTGTGAGCATGCTTACGTACGTGGCATCCTGGCGGCATAACCTGAATCCCAGATGTGAAATTATCATAGGGCATGGTTTCTGTTGTGAGCTTTAATGTGACATAGCCATTTGAGGGCTGGGGCTGCCAGATTGATTCGCCTTCCTCTGGACCAACTACAGACCACCACGCTTGTTTTATCATATCGTTAGACATAAGTGAGCTTCCTTCAATGAATAATTTATTAACAATAAGGATCTGCTCATGTATCGAGCGACCTCTTATGCAACAAGGCTATCCCAACTCTACCTAATATCGCACGTTATGATTTTCTGAAATAATGAAATATACACTCTTTGTCATGCAGATAAGGTATAGCTCTGTCATATATATTTGAATTATATTTAAAAAAATTAAAAGACTGTATATTATATCAATATGCTAATGTATATTCTTAGTCAGGGTGTTTTTTGAACATCAACTTTACTAATTTCTCTTTTTTAACGATATACGCAAATAATTTACGCACTACTTATAAACGGTTTAACAGCACTACAAGAGGTTAATTTAAAATGGAAATTCGTCAACTTCGCCATTTGGTTGCCGCAATAGATGAAAAGTCCTTGATACGCGCCGCCGAGTCTGTATTCATAACACAACCGGCGCTGACTAGAAGCCTGCAAAATCTTGAGCATGAACTCGGCGTAGAGTTACTAAAACGTTTGCCTCGAGGAGTAGTGGCAACAGAAGCGGGTGAAACAGTCTATCGTCATGCTAATTTGGTACTCAAGGAAATCAGCACAATAAAAGCTGATGTGTCTTTGCTTGGCAAAGGTATTACGGGTAATTTAAAAATGGGCGTAGGAGCATTATTTGCGCAGCACATAGTAGACGATGTAATTTGGCAATTGGCTACTAGTCAATCAGAGTTGAACATGGAGATTACGGTTGGCACTTTTGAGGGCCTGCTGAACGATTTAGTAGAGGGTACTTTGGATGTCCTAATTACGAATCTACCAGCGGTCGAAATGCCTGATTATCTTATTGTTGAGCCCCTAGGCGAATTAACCGCGGTGTTTGTTACCAAGAAAGACCATCCTCTGGCACAAAAAGAACTCTGTGAGTTAAAAGATCTTGAGAAGGCTCGCTGGGTAATTGTTGATCAACCGCATTCTATGGAAATGTTTAAGCAGTTTTTTCTTTCCCGAGGAATGGCAACGCCGGTCAATTTGTTACGCACTAATTCCTTAGGTTTAATCACTTCTATTCTGAAAAAAGGTGGTTTTGTTAGTATTCTTCCTCGGCATTTGGTGCGTGAATCCTTCATGCATGGGGGGTTGGTTGAACTGAAGGTAGAGACCCCTATGATTACCCGAAAGTTTGGTCTCATGTACCGTGAAGATATTGCTGGCAGGGCTGCTATGCAACCTTTTTTATCAGGCATGAGGAACGCTTGTATTAACATTAAATCGGGAACACTGTAATAATAAAGTTTGCTAGGACTATTGTTTTGAACTACTGCAGTCTAGCTTAAGTAATTCTAACTATTTCTCCATAGGCGCATTCTAAAATACCTTTTGTTGTCCGCCAGATTTAATCCTCATCTAATCTCAGTTTGTACCTGAGTTGTCAGTCAAATTTCTAATACCATTATGTTTACGAAGATGACTTTAAAATTTGTAAATACAAGGTCTAAATAATTTCGCATAACGGTATGTTTGAGTAAAAAATATTACAAAAACTATAAGTTAATTCACTAGTAGATCTGAAAAAATCCAAATTTTTAGTTTAAGTTCATGATAAAAATAACTATTCATTAACTATTAAGTGAGTTTTTCCGATCAAACTAAAAGATTGAATGTTATAATGATATATATTAATATCATTATTGTTCTTAGGGTTTTGACATGTATCAAAACCAGTTTTTTGCTAATAAAACTGACTTAAATGGACATTTACGCCACCGTTTTGAACTTCAAGGCATGGCTCAAGTTGCTAATACTTAAAAAAATACGAACAGTGATAACCGCATCTTTAGCTAAATGTCGCTATTCCTTAAATACACAAATGATCATTAGAAACTTATGAATAATAAAGATAGCGCCCAAGACCAGTCTTTACTCATTAACCTGTGTGATGAGTTGAGCGTTATTGTCGGTAGCAAGTACTTGCTCACCGATTCTGCTAGTTGTCTCTTGTACTCACAAGATATTTACAGCCGAGGTGTTCAGGCTCTGGCCGTTGCTCAACCAGCTAATACTCAAGAACTTGCGGCCTTGGTTGGACTAACAGTTGCCGCTGGGTGTGCGGTAGTGCCGCGCGGTGGTGGTATGTCGTATACTGGAGGCTATTTGCCGGTACACAAAGATACCGTGGTCGTTGATATGCTGCGAATGAACCGGGTCCTTGAAGTTAATAGTGAGGATATGTTCGTTACGGTAGAGTGCGGCTGTACTTGGGAAAAGCTCTATAAGACTCTGCTAAATACAGGTTTGCGGACTCCTTTTTGGGGTACCTTATCGGGCCTTAAGGCGACAGTAGGGGGTGGACTTTCGCAAAATTCCTTGTTCTGGGGCTCAGGCCAGTTCGGTTCAGCAGCAGACTCTGTACTGAGCTTAGATGTCGTTCTAGCAGATGGCTCTGTGCTCAACACGGGAAGCGCATCTCAGCGAAATAGCAGTCCATTTTTTCGCCACTTTGGGCCAGACTTGACGGGGCTTTTCACCAGTGACACGGGGGCACTTGGCTTTAAGGCAACGGCCACACTGCCACTCATTCCGGATTTGCCAGCCAAAGAATATCTCGCATTTGATTTCAAAGATGCTGCCTCAGCGCTTGCGGCAATGAGCGATGTTGCGCGGCACAAACTGGCTATGGAATGCTTCGCTTTTGACCCTTTCCTTCAACGCCAACGGATGAAGCGACAGAGTCTTAGTGCAGATGTGAAGTCCTTGGCCGGCGTCATGAAATCTTCTGGATCGATGCTAGGCGCGATTGTCGATGGTGCTCGGGTGGCATTAGCAGGTCGCGGATATATGGACGATGTTGACTTTTCAGTGCAGTTTATTGTGGAAGACAGAAACGAACCTGCAAGCGCTGACCGCGCCGCGGGCATTCGTAAACTTTGTACTGCTTATGCGTGCAAGGAAATTGAAAACAGCATTCCGAAGATCACTCGAGCCAATCCGTTTGGACCGCTGAATAGTATGCTCGGACCTGAGGGGGAGCGATGGTTACCGATACACGGCATGTTTCCTCATTCGAAGATTCAGAAAGCTTACCTCGCAATTGAAGCATTATTTGATCGACACCGCGAGCGTAGCGACAAATTAGGCATTGGTACTGGTTATTTGTTTGCTACCGTTGGCACTAACGGTTTTATATTAGAGCCCGTATTTTTTTGGCCTGACGAAATTGATGCAATCCACAAAGCTAGCGTTGAGCCCAAGCATTTAGCCAAATTGAAGGGCTTTAATGCCAACCCTAAAGCCCGTGAAATGGTTGCGTTGTTGCGTGGCGAATTGATTGAATTACTCAGTGAACTTGGGGCTGTTCACACGCAGATTGGCAAGTCCTACAGATACCGCGAGGGCCTCAAGCCAGGTGCGTGGGAGTTAATACAATCTTTGAAGAAGGTTTTGGACCCGACGGGTAGAATAAACCCAGGTTCATTGGGTCTGGACTAGTTCGTATCACGATGGTAAATCTGAACACAGAGGTAGTGATAAGGGGTCCATCTTAAAGAATTCATGCTAGATAGGAGTGTTTTCAATGACAAAAGTGGTGTTCTCGATGATTAAACACGCCCGAATTGTTACCGGAATTGTGTTGACTTTGTTTGTTCTGCCTTCAAATGCCAACGTGCAGGCGGTGCCGACGCCGACCACAGATCCGGTGATGGCACGCAACATGAAAGCAATAGCGACTATGCCCTCTATAACTTCATTAGACTGGCGTAAGCCGACAGCTACAGTTGGTGGAAACGCTGCGCTATTAGCCGAAGTTAAGCAAAAACATTTCCCCTCCACGGCTTCTATAAAAGCGGTACAAGACTACTCCGATGCGCACGATGGTAAGGGCCTTCTGATCTGGTATGACGGTCAACTAGTCGCTCAACATTTTGCCGAAAACATAAGTGACAAAACTCTTTTCGCTGGATTCTCGATGCATAAGAGTCTCATTGCATTGGCAGTGCTGGCGGCGATTGAAGATGGCATTATTGGTGATCTAGACGACTCAATAGGTAGCTACTTGAGCCCTTGGAAAGACGACCTTCGAGGAAAAATCACACTCAGACAGCTTCTACAGCAAAGCAGTGGGCTTGCGCATTACGCCTTCGGTTCAGCCGACCCGAAAGGTAATGCATTAGTGCTGTCTTCGGCCATTAATAAGACTGCGCTGCAGTATCCGCTGGTGGACCTTCCCGGCACACTTTTTAACTACAATAATGTGAACGCGCAGCTTGCTGGCATGGTCTTGGAGCAGGCGCTAAAGGACTCAGGTAAAACTTATGCTGAGTATCTGACTGAACGTATTTGGGATCCCTTAGGTAATAACGAAGCTCGACTCTGGTTAGAAGACGAAGGCGGGAGCCCACGTTTCTTTATGGGTCTGCACGCAGGCCTTGCTGACTGGTTACGCATCGGTGTGATGCTGACAGATAGGGATCAGCAGGTACTTTCTACAGAAAGTTTAATGGCGTTCAGCACTCCGAGTGATCTGAACAAGGGTTATGGCTTAAATGTTTGGCTTGGCGGGAACTGGCACCCTAAGCGTCATTACGGTCCGACTACGCCAATGGTTATACCGCATGTTGAGCCTTATCTGGCCCCGGATGTGCTGTTCTTTGATGGCTTTGGTGGGCAGCGCCTTTATGTGGTGCCCTCCGCGGGTCTAGTCGTTGCTCGATTTGGCGAGGTGAATGTGACGTATGATGATTCTATTATCGTCAATACTTTGTTGCGCGGCTTACTCGACAGCGATGTAAAGAATAATCGCGAGGCTTATGAAAATAAGGCTTCCGACGATGTTTATAATCAACGCTTTGAGGTGTTATTGAGCGAAGCCCGCAAGGGTTCATCTTTGACCGCCTACGATCCGCTTGCCTTATTGCAAGGTGCCAAAAAAATACTGGCGTTACCGCGTAACAAAGCGACATGGCTCAATACGCAAACTCGCAGTTGGCTGAGTGGGCTGGGCGTTGAAAGCAACTCCAAAGCTATTATGCTGTGGCATAAAGGACACGTAGTTTTTGAAGAGTACTTCAATGAAGCCGACGCAACAACTCTGGTTATTTCTCGCTCCCTTTCCAAGCCAATGTCTGTGATTGCGGTGGGTAGGGCAATTCAGCAAGGCTTTATTCGGGATCTCGATGTGCCCGCTTCAGTGTACCTAAAAGAATGGCGCGGCACGGATAAGGCCCAGATCACGCTAAGACATCTGTTACAAATGCGTTCAGGTTTAGCACCGCAGGGATATACGCCCGATCCAAAGGATGTCATGAACCGAGCCTACTTACATCCTTATCATATAGAAGTAATCCTTCATGAGTATCCCTTAGTAAGCGAACCCGGCACTCGCTATGACTATTCAAACGCGAATAGCGAAATCATTGCGCCTATCATTGAACGTGCGACGGGTCGTCGCTATGCGCAATGGTTAACGGAGTCGGTGCTTGTTCCATTGGGCGCTGCGGGTGGAGATATATGGGTAAATCGAATTGGCGGTACAGCTCACTCAGGATGTTGCGCCCGGCTGCCCGCAGAAACTTATTTGCGTTTAGCTCTCCTGCAATTACAGGATGGCATTTGGCAGGGTGAGCGACTTTTGCCAGAAGGTTATGTGCAAGAAATAATCACACCGACAGAGACCAATCCACATAGCGGCATGGGTGTGTATTTGGCAGGCACTTATGTTGAAGGACGCGGCGCAGCTAACCCTGAGTTCAATTATGGAAAGACAAAACACGGTGAGGTTTATCTTGACCGAGATTTGTATCTTTTTGATGGTAATGGCAATCAAGTGATCTACGTTATACCCCGGCATGACTTGATTATACTGCGGGTGGGTGTTGCTCCGCCGAAGGATACGCCATGGGATAACAGTCGGCTCCCTAACCGAATACTGCGTGAGTTCAGTGAGGCAACCGGGGCGCAGTTGAAACCGCAGGCTGGGCAATAGACTTGATAAAATTATTCACCAATGCGCCGACTAAGCTGCATTGAATTTCAGTATCAATAATTGAAGTGCAATAGGAGTATAATAATGACGCAAATAAAACAAAAACTCGGTGGCTTTTTAGAGCAGGTTGGTCTGTTCTTAGCCGTCTTATTTTACGTATTGTTCGCTTGGTATCAGTGGTGGTCGGGAGTATCGCCGCGGCTAATAAGAGGCAGTGCTGAACGTGAGGCAATTCACCATGCTCACTTGAGCATTGGGGCGACTTTGTTTGTATTATTACTGCTAATTGCTGTTATCTGGTTATTACGGCCTGGTCAAAGTATTATGGGTCGGATAAAGAAAGCCTTCTCCAATGTGGCCAATACCGCCATTTCGTTATTTTTCATATTTATGTTTTTTTCGATGTTATGTGGCTTGGCCCAAGCTTGGTCAAAAGGCGAAGAGACACCTTTTTTAGGGGTGTTCAATTTACCCCAGTTTCTGGATTGGTCATGGAGTACTGCAGGTTATAATCATGCAGCTCTGTCGACTATCGCGTCGGCACTGTTTTCCGGCATCGTATTTGTTTATCTATTTACTCACCTGCGTAAATATGTAAAGCCGGGTATAGCTGTAGGCCTACTAATAATTCTACATTTAGTCGTAAACTTACCTAAGCCACCTTCTCTTCATCCCATCGCAGCGTTTGGCTCCTACGTTATGATCCCCATCTTTTACCTGACGGCACTTGCACTATATTGTTGGGCAAAAGAACGCAGAGCAGTTTACGTTCCAGTCTTTATGGTATTTATTGTGTTTTTCTTGTATTTACCCTACATCGCTTTCAAAGTTTTACCGCCGTGGCATCAAAAATCCGCTGAAGAAACTGTGTTTGTAGAGTCGGCTGAGCCGCTTGTGCCAGCTAGGCCGCAAGCTGAGATATTTAGCACACCTGAAAGTTTAGCTAGAGCAGAGAAATTAGTTCTTTGGTGTACGCAGTGCCATAACGCAGCGCCAAGCGACAGCCACATACTTGGACCCAATTTAGTTGGCGTTTACAATCGTCAAGCTGGAACAGCTGAAGGTTATGGTCGTTATTCTAGTGCTATGGTCGCAAAAGGTATTCAAGGCACGTTTTGGAATCGACCAAATTTGTCTGAGTTCCTGACTCATGGTAAGGAGTTTATCCCAGGTAATCTAATGAACCAACAAAGCGATCTGTCTGATCCAGTAAAATTGAATCAGGTAATTGATTATCTCGAATACATATCATCAAAATAGGATTGGGGTTTTTAGCGAAACGATAGTATCTAGTTTCATGCATTCGTTTTTAGCTGTATTACTACAATCCCACAGAATTGAGCGACAGCCGTCCAATTCTGTGGGTATCAACACTTCTTCGATATGTGTATAGAATCAGGTTTTAGCAGTAATCGATTGCTTGCGAAGCACAAATGCAATGATTGATGCAGTCAACATTGTTTTGCCAAATTGTCACCGAGCTATTACATTCATAGTAGGATTTTATGATGTTTCTACTATGTAATTTTTGAAATAGCTTGCCAGTTGCAGTGTTGTTTTAGAGGTAAGCCCACGCGCGTAATTTGCGGTCGTGATGTATGAATTGGTCAATCTGTTGACGAAACTGCAGCGTAAGCTCAATAAAGTCCCAACCGTTGAGCAGCATCTGTTGGCTATAATCGTCTAATACAAAACCATAGCTTGGCGTTTTTGACGAGCTCACTTGACGTTTTTGTAAATCTATTTTCAAGCTAAATGCATCTGCGGTGTTGCCTATCTCATCCGCAATAGACTGAATCTGCGCAGCAGACAACACAACTGGTAACAAACCGTTGCGTAAACAATTATTCTGAAAAATAGTGCCAAAACTCTCTGCGATGATCGCCCTAAAACCATATTCGACTAATGCCCAAACTGCATGCTCACGCGATGAGCCACATCCAAAGTTGCGGCCGCTGAGTAACACTGTCGCTTTATCATAAGGAGCCTGATTCAATATAAAATCCGGATTGGGACCCTCTTTTTCTTCGCCTATGTAGCGGTATCGTTGTCCTGAAAATAAGCCTTCTCCTAAGCCTAATTTAGACACCTTTTTCATTTCCCTTGAGGGAATAATTTGATCGGTATCGATATTATCGCTAAGCAAAGGCACAACGATACCTTGGTGTTGAATAAATTTTTTCATGTTTCCAGATACCTTCTACAATCGACTATTTTTCCTTCAATTGCCGCGGCGGCGACCATCATAGGACTGGCAATATGTGTTCTTGCACCACGACCTTGTCGACCTTCGAAGTTTCGGTTGGTAGTACTAATTATTCGTTGGCCGTCACTAAAGCCCTCGCCGCCTGCATAAAAACAGAGTGAACAACCGGGCTCTCGCCATTCAAATCCTGCAGCAATGAAAATTTTGTGTAAACCCATTTGCTCTGCTTCAAGTTTTACTTGTGCTGACCCTGGGGTACATACTGCCTTAACATTTGGACTGACTTTATGTCCTTTAAGAATTTCTGCAGCGGCTTGCAAATCGGATAATCGGCCATTGGTGCATGAGCCAATGAATGCTCCTTGTATCGGCATGTTTATTAGTGATTGTTCGTTAGTGACGTTCATATATTGTGCTGCGCTTTTCTTTGCGTCATCTTGTAAAATCGGAATACGGTCAGATATGAATACAGATTGTGCCGGGCTTGTGCCCCAAGAAATCATTGGTATTATTTCAGAGCAATTTATACTTAATTCGGCATCAAAGACGGCATCTTCATCGCTAAAAAGCATCTTCCAGTCTTTAATTGCTTGCTCCCAATGTTGTTTTTTTGGAGCGTAGGTTTTGCCGGATAAATAGTCAAACGTTGTAGTGTCGGGCGCAATTAGCGCTGTAAAGCCTGAAAATTCAGTGGTCATATTACATAGCGTAAAACGGGCTTCCATGCTGAGCTGCTGGATGACCGGCCCGCAGAATTCAATTGCCATACCTTGCCCGCCCGACGCACCATAGCTTTTTATAAGGTACATGATTATATCTTTGCTACTAACACCCGGGTTGAGAGTGCCCTCAAAGCGCACTCGCATTTGCTTAGGTTTTTCGACCCGCAGGGTTTCTGTCGCCATCGCGTGTTCGCAATCACTTGTACCGATCCCCCATGCGAGTGCGCCAAGTGCGCCAAGCGTGCATGTGTGGCTATCTGGACATACAACCGTTAATCCCGGCAGCGTTATGCCCTGTTCAGCAGACACCATGTGAGAAATACCTTGGTCGTGATCATTTATGTCAAATAACTTAATATTAAAGAATTTGGCGGCTTCGCGTGTTTTTGTTATAAATTCAGTGCCACCGGGCATCAGGGTCTTATCTGTTCGACCTGGAAATGTGTCGATAATATGATCCATAGTGCAGAAAACCTGCCGTGGATTTCTTAGTTCTCGGCCACTGTCTTGTAGCCCATTTAAGGCTATGCATCCGGTTCGTTCATGCAAGAATATTCGGTCTATATAGATTAGCTCAGAGCCGTCTGGTAGGCGACTTACTGAATGCTGATCCCAGAGTTTTTCAAATAAGGTACGTTGCATATTGTGGCTTCCATCGGTTACCAAATAATCAGCTTTAAGATTAAAGATATAATATTATATCTTTATAATTTTAGTTTGGCTAGCCTGTCATGCTAATTAATACAGTTTAAGCGATGTTAAATTACTTGGTATGCAGCCTAAGGGGCGACAAAGCCCTTTGGAATGCCTGCATCTGGTGTAAAACCGTATAAGGGCTCAGAGGGAAATGCGGCACGCAAAATATGTCTGACTTCTAATAACTGGGGTAAGTCTATACCCGTCTGTATGCCCATAGACTGAAGCATGAAAACTAAGTCTTCAGTCACAATATTGCCGCTGGCACCGGGTGCAAAAGGACACCCACCTATTCCAGCCATAGAGCTGTCGATGGTTTCAATACCCGCTTCAATAGCGGCCAATGCGTTGGCTAAACCTAGGCCTCGGGTGTTATGTAAATGTACGCTGGTCAGTTTCTCGTTGCCCACGCAAGCTTTGATTTGCTCGACCAAACGTTTGACTTGCTGAGGATTCCCATAACCGGTAGTGTCGGATAAACCCACTTCCGCAGCGCCGGCTTCGATTAGCTTTTCGGCGCTGGCAAGCACTGCAGATTCGGCTATCGTCCCTTCGATTGTGCAACCAAACGCAGTAGACAAACTGGCTTCAAAATGGGGCCGCTGGGCTTTTGGTAGTTGGCTAATATAGCGGCTGATTTGTCTAACTTCGTCAATAACTTGTTGATGGTTACGCTTTAGGTTACGCAAGCTATGTGTTTCGCTAACGGAAAAAGGAATCGATAATTTATCTACGCCGGCGTTAATTGCTGCGATCGCGCCTTTTAGATTTGGCACCAAGGCGGCCACTTGTAGACCCTTGATAGTTTTTGCATAACGTACGATTTGGGCCGTATCTGCAAGCTGTGGAAACACGCTGGCAGGTACAAATGAACCAACCTCTATTTCTGCAATACCCGCTTTAGCCATGGCACTTATCCAATTCTTTTTATACTCAGTTGGCATGATTGCCTTAATACTTTGTAAGCCGTCTCGGGGGCCCACTTCGCTAACTAAGATTTCTTTTACGGCCATTTTCATTTGTCCTTATCCAACATTTTAAGCTGTTAACAATTTTTATGTAGATTAAAAACTAATGATATACTAATATATCATTTAATTGCTAATTCTAAACTAGCAGCGATGTGATATCAAGCTTATAAATATTTGCCGGAGGACTAATGGAGTCTATTCAACAAGCGCCGCTGAGCGGCATTCAAGTCGTCGAGTTTTCACATATGGTAATGGGTCCTTCAATGGGGCTTATTTTGGCTGATTTGGGAGCGGACATAATAAAAATCGAACCCATTGCAGGAGATAAAACTAGAAATTTAAGGGGCTCAGGTGCTGGCTACTTCGCTATGTACAATCGAAATAAGCGTAGCGTTTGTATCGATATGAAGTCTCAAAGAGGTCGAGAAATAGTGCATGACCTAGTTGCTAAAGCCGACGTGGTGATAGAAAATTTTCGTCCTGGTGCCTTAGAAAAAATCGGTTATGGTTATGCTGAATTATCAAAGCTGAACCCTGAATTAATTTATTGTTCAGCGCGCGGTTTTTTGCAAGGGCCTTACGAGCATCGCACAGCGTTAGATGAAGTTGCACAAATGATGGGTGGTCTTGCATACATGACAGGTCCAGTTGGAAGGCCGTTGCGCGCAGGTGCGTCGGTGATTGATGTAATGGGCGGCATGTTTGGCGTCATTGGAATACTGTCTGCTTTGGAGATGCGTCATCGCACGGGTAAAGGGCAATGCATTAGTAGTTCATTGTTTGAAAGTACGGTATTTTTAGTCGGACAACATATGGCACAATATGCCGTGACGGGCCAACCTGCGGCTCCCATGCCTTCTCGAATATCGGCTTGGGCGGTATATGACGTTTTTAGTACCGCACAGGATGAAAAGCTTTTTGTGGGCGTGGTCAGTGACTCACAGTGGAAAATCTTTTGCCAAGAATTCGACTTTATACAGTTCAGTGCTAACCCAAGTCTAGATAGTAACGCTGGTCGAGTCGAGCAGCGCGACCACATCATACCGCTGGTTGCGGACAAATTTGCTTCTTTATCGATGACCGAACTCACGGAGAAGCTAGAGAAAAGTGGCTTGCCCTACGCGCCAATAAATAAACCGGAGCAACTACTCGAAGACGTGCATCTGAATAATTCCGGCGGCTTATTACAGGTTGAATTGCCTAACGGTAGAACCGCATCATTACCCGCGTTGCCAATTAGTATGGCAGGAAAACGACTTGGTTTACGTCGAAATGTACCCAAGGCCGGACAGCATTCGCGTGAAGTATTGGCTCAACTGGGCCTTACTGGTGAGCAAATTGATTCATTATTTGAGGGTAACATTGTCTCTTAGTTGGCTGTCTCTAAGCAACACGGCCTTTGGGCAATAGCCACTCAAATAATCTGGTTCATATAAGCTGATTACCGTGTTGTATTGCCGGTGTAAATTATTTAATAACGCTCTAGTAAGCGACCGAGGCCGACAATTTTGTCTTGAATGCCATTGTTGCGCAGCGCATTCCAGTATGTAGCAGTATTAATAGCGATAACAGGTTTGTTTAGCCATCTCTCTGCAGCAGCAGCTACGCGTACCATTGACAAATTAGTACCGACCTGCAGAAGTGCGTCTACATTATCGTCATCTAAAGATTTAAGCGTATCAATTAGCGTTTTTTCGCTTACTTGAGATATAGCGGTCCAAGATGGGCAGCGTAGACAATGATCGGCAACTGTTTCAATGCCATGATCAGCTAAATAATGTCGCACGTGCTTATTTGCTATTGGAAAATAGGGCGACAAAAATGCCACTTTTTTTATATTACCGTAGGCAGCAATTGCTGCCACCAGAGACTCAGAACCCATGGTCAAACCAATGCCTGCGGCCTGCTCAACATTTCTTTTCCACTTTGTACTCCCTTCAGCACCGCCATAGAAAGTTACCGCAGACATACCCATTACCAAATGATCAGGATTGCAGGTCATTACACCCCGGACAGCTTCTAAGGTATTTTCAGAAATTTCTAAGGTGCCTGCCATGAAGCTTTCATCACTCAATGCTTGTGCATCTTCAACAATAATACGGCTATAGTGATTCGTCACTCCGGGCACACGCATATCGTCAAAATCCGGTTGCACGATGGTATTGGTAGACGGACCCAATACGCCAAAAGTTTTACGCCAAGCAAGCTGATCATGCATGATTTTTCTCTTAATTTAAAAACTGATTAATATAATACTAGTAATGTAGCCATAATGATATACTATTATGTCATATGTACCAGTTCTTAAAAATAAAAAAGAGGCGCTTATGCAGTCCAGATACAAAGAATTTAGATACGCTTGGCGAGTCGTCCTCGCTTCGGCGGTCGGCATTGGCTTGGGAATGGCGCCCGTTCCTATTTATACTCTGGGCGTGTTTGCGGCGCCATTAGCCGCTGAGTTTGACTGGGGGATTGATAAAGTTTTCTTAGCTTTACCTGTATTGACCTTATTCGCACTGATCCTTAGCCCGTTGGTGGGTTTACTGAGTGATAAAATAGGTGCCCGGCGAGTAGTAATAGGCTCAGTTATTGGCTTTAGTGCGGCGTTAATGTTGCTTTCGCTAAATCAAGGTTCGCTAACACTTTACTTAGCTTTGTGGGGGCTAGTTGCCATTTTAGGCGTGGGTACATTACCCATCACGTGGACTCGTGTAATCAATAATTGGTTTAGTGACTGCAAGGGGCTCGCATTGGGCTGCGCTTTAGTCGCTACTGGTATCTTCGGTATATTTATTAAGTTTTACGTGGCGTTTTTAATTGACGCTGTGGGCTGGAGAATGGCATTTATAGGCTTAGGGGTATTACCATTAATCACTTCTTTGCCTTTAGTATATTTTCTATTCCGCGACGTTGACGATCCCAAAGTACCTGAGGAACAAAGAAACGCGATAGCAGAAAAGTCCGGTCAAATCGTCACGGGCATGCTAGCAAGCGAAACATTCAAAGACTGGCGCTTTTGGCTAATGGCAGGATGTTTTGTGTTAATTTCCTTCGGTGTTGGCGGCCTAATTCCAAATCTTGAAAACCTATTTGCTACCAAGGGTTTTGATAAAGATGATGCCATAATATTAGCCAGCTTAATTGGCGTTTCTGTCGTCGTTGGCCGCTTAGTTGGCGGCTATATGATTGACTTTTTTTGGGCGCCAGGCGTGGCGGTCTGCATGCTAGTTGTCCCCGCTGCATCTTGCTACATCTTAGTCCAACCTGAGCTGACGTTTATGATTGCCGCAATAGCGGTACTATTAATAGGCTTGGCTGCAGGTGCTGAACAAGACCTCATGGCCTTTATGATTGCGCGCTACTTTGGTATGAAAAGCTACGGCGTAGTTTATGGCGTACTTTACAGTTGCTTTGCTTTAGGCGCGGGTTCTGGGCCTTGGTTACTCGGCAGAGAATATACCGCTAGTGGTACTTATGACAACGTACTTTTTTACGTTGGTATTGCGTTTCTGGCTGGGTCATTACCGCTATTATTATTGGGTAAATATCGAGACTTTTCTGTTCCAGCAAAAGCGTAACAGTCTCCTTCATTGGCCCATTTTACAAAGCTTTTAATACGTAACTAACGGAAATTCACTATGACTAGAACGCAAGTTATCGTTGCAGGCGCAGGGCCAGTCGGCACCATGGCAGCCTATCGCTTGGCACAGCAGGGTTATGATGTCATCCTTTGCGAAGCTGGGCCAAATTGCGCTCAGGATTTGAGAGCCTCTACTTTTCATCCACCGACGCTAGAAATGCTCGACGAATTGGGCATGGCCGACACGATTATAAAGCATGGTTTAAAAGCACCTATTTACCACTTTAGGGAGCGTCAAACTGGTGAAGTAGTCGAATTTGATTTATCAGAACTAGCGGGTAAAACAAAATTTCCTTTTAGGGTTCAGTGTGAACAGCATGTAATGGCTGGGTTGATTGCCGATAAGCTTAAGGCGCATCCTAAGGCGGATGTGCGTTTCAATAATAAAGTCGTTGCGTTTGAGCAGACAGAAAACGGGGTTGAAGTGGCTTTAGAAACGGCCTTCAGCATCGAGAAAATTAGCGCCGATTATCTTATTGCAGCTGATGGTGGCAATTCTATTATTCGTAAATGGTTAGGTGTTGAATTTGAAGGTTTCACTTATCCAGAACGTTTTCTTACGCTTTCTACGACTGTCGAATTAGCAGATTACATCGATAATCTGGCTTTGGTAAGTTATGTGTCTGATCCGAAAGAGTGGATGGTGTTATTGCGGGTGCCTAGCGTTTGGCGCATTTTGGTGCCAGTGAAGGAGAACCAGCCTGACGAGTGGATATTGTCCGATGAAAAGAAAGATCAGGTCTTTCAGAATCTAATTGGCGAAACTGGGGTTGAGACAGGTCATCGAACTATCTATAGGGTGCATCAACGAGTGGCTAAAAAATTCAATTTTGGCCGAGTTTGTTTAGTCGGTGATGCCGCTCATTTAAATAACCCATTAGGCGGATTTGGCATGAATAGCGGTATCCACGATGCGTGGAATTTGTGCGACAAAATTAGCTATAATCTCAAACATGGTCACAATGAAAACAGTCTTGAACTATTTGACCGCCAAAGGCGCGCTGTTACGCACAGCTTCATACAAGCGCAAACAATGCAAAACAAGAAATTACTTGAGCACGGTGACGCATCAAACCACGCTCAGCGCTACGCTGAGATGCACGCCATTAGTAATGACCCACAAAAGCGTCTCGAATTCCTTCGTCGCCAAGCTATGTATACCAGTTTGGCTGAAGCCGATGCGATTACATGATGGCTTCAAACCCTCTCCTAGAGTAAATTATGACGACGACAACCCTTGCCGACACAATAGACAGTGCTAATTTCCGCAAGCTTTACATTGCAGGGGAATGGGTTAAACCATCGACAGTTCGTGTTTTGAACGTGATTTCTCCATTTACAGAAGAGCAAGTGTTTCAGGTAGCCGAAGCAGATATTGCCGATGTTGATCTCGCTGTAGAGGCCGCGTATAAGGCATTTGAGAGCGGACCTTGGCCGCATATGTCAGCACCTGAACGTGCAACTATTCTACAAGCTTTCGCTGCAGCACTCCGACGTCGGGCTGATGATTTTGCAATAGCCTGGACAGAATCTACGGGTGTTCTTGCTGCAATGTCAAATGGGTCCCTAGAATATGCGGTCTCTGCCATTGACCGCTCAATTGCGCAGGCTTCATCTTTCCCGTTTATTGAAAAACATCCTGCGCAGAATGGATGCAATATATTGGTCCATGAACCCGTGGGCGTGGTTGCGGCGATTGCGCCATGGAATGCACCATTGGCATCTATGCTGATGAAGGTTGGGCCAGCGTTGATCGCGGGCTGCACATTAATTATGAAGCCGGCACCACAAACCCCTATTGAAGCTTATATTGTGGCTGAGTGCGCCGACGAAGCAGGTTTTCCTCCCGGCGTGTTGAACCTAATTACGGCTGATCGTGAAGCGTCTGATTATTTAGTTCGTCACCGTTATGTCGACAAGGTGAGCTTCACCGGCAGTTTGGCGACCGGGCGCCGAGTTGCCTTAGTATGCGCAGATCGAATTGCAAGGGTGACGCTAGAACTCGGCGGTAAATCAGCTGCTATTGTGCTAGACGATTACGACCTAGAAAAAGCAGCTAAAAACTTGGTTGACGCAATATGCGTTCTCAACGGCCAAAATTGCGCCGCTCTTACACGGGTTATAGTATCCAGAAAGCGGCATGACGAGTTGGTTGAACATCTAGCCAGTGCCATGCAGATGATCACCATTGGCAATCCCTACGACCCAGAAATCAAGCTAGGTCCAATCAGCATGAAATCACAGCTTGAAAAGATAGAAGCATACATAGCTAAGGGAATCGCTGAAGGTGCAATTTTGGTGACCGGAGGTAGACGACCTGCAAAGCTTAAGTGTGGGTATTACTTTGAGCCGACCTTGTTTGCCAATGTAGACAACAATATGAGCATTGCCCAAGAGGAAATCTTTGGCCCAGTATTATGTGTAATCCCATGTGACGGCGAAAGCGACGCTATCCGGATTGCGAATGACTCGCCCTTCGGTCTAGGCGGCGCGGTTTATACGAATGACACCAATGCTGCCTATCGAGTCGCACGACGATTTCGAACGGGGACCGTCGGTCATAATGGAATGAAGGCCAGTTTTGGTATTGCCTTTGGTGGCTTCAAACAATCTGGTATTGGTCGCGAAGGGGGCACAGTAGGATTAATGCCTTACCTTGAACCAAAAACATTAATGTTGGGATCGCAACCGCAAGGACTCGATATATGACAATATATGGGAAAATGATGGCTTCGATATGCTGCGTGCTTATTCTCATAAGTTGGCGTGTTAGCAGCGACCCAATTGGCATTAAGGTACAAACGCTGATGCTCATGGCTAGCAATGAACGTGAAGTAGACGTCATTGTTTACTCTCCTGAGGGTGGCTGTAATAAATGCACCTTACTGTTTTTTTCCCACGGGGCCAATATTGGGCCTGAAAATTACGCCGCTTTATTAAACGCATGGACACTTGCCGGATATGTCGTCGCCTCTCCACTTCACGTAGATGCCCAAACACACCCCCAACGCCAGGATTACAGCAGTTTAGACTGGGTTACAACGCGAGTTGAAGACTTTGAGCTGATTACCGAAGCCCTTTTAAACAAAGACATTCAGATACACGATGTGAGCTTCTCTGGCGCGCTAATTGCCACTGGTCATTCGTTTGGTGCGCTGATCGCGCAAATCGCAATTGGTGCAACAATGCATTCTGATTTAGGTGTAACGCTGTCAAAAAATGCATTGCTCCCCCTCGGTGCGGTTGCTATTTCGCCTCCCGGACCTATTGATAACTACATCGCCAAAGAAAACTGGAATAAGATGCTTAAGCCTGTCCTTGTGGTGACCGGCACTGCGGATTCTTTTCCCCAATTTATGCCCGACTGGCGCCTGCATAAAGCTTCGTATGAGGCTGCGCCTAAAGGTAGCGCCTTCCTATTAGTGTTTGATGACATTGACCATTACTTTAATGGTGCGTTTGGGCGGCCTACAGAGAACGGATTCGTCGATAATTCTGAAATACAAATTCTTAACCAGAGAGTGTTGGCGTTTATTGTTGCACTTGAGGCAGAAAAGATGCCCTCTCCTGCTATTTGGTCAAAGGCAGAAACACACGGTGTGAAGGCTGCTAGTCGCTAGGCAAGAATCTAGGAAGCAGAGTTACTAGGGTAATATGAAACACGTGCTGTGTACTAATTTTTGAGTTGAAGAATCGTTAGGAACTGTCAATTTTATTAGGCCTTTAGCTACCAATAACGGTTGCTCTAAGTGTAAGTAGAAGTAGAGTCTATGCTGCTTTGAACTGCATTTTACTTGTATTTAACCTAATGATATGTCAATAATGCATATGATTAAGCGCATAAGTAATTGGTTGTATAGTTTTATGTACATTAATGTAAGAGGCTAGTAATTCGTTAAATGTGATCTTATCAGAATCTCTGCAGATGCTCTTAAGTGTAGGCCAGAAGTGACGCTCAGATTAATTTAGCTTTTTGAAAACACTACTATAAAGGGAACACTAATGAGAACACATTATAAGAAAAAAGTACTAGCTTTAGCAATTACCTCTGCACTCAGCATAACTTTTACAGGCGCTGTTATGGCGCAAGAAGAACCTGTGAACAGCACAGATGATATGGTTGAAAGAATCGAAGTTATATATCAAAAAACACAAGAGTCACTGCAAAAAGTACCTTTGTCAGTTAGTGCGCTTACCTCTGAGGACATGCGCAAACGCAATATACGGGAACTCGAAGATGTAGCCCTAGCTACCTCAGCGTTTTCATTTGAAGATTTTGGCGGAGGCTTCGGTGTGCCGGTCATACGGGGGGGTGCGCAGACACGTATCCAAGACCTAGACATGACAACTTCGGTCTTTCTTGACGGGATCTACTTGCCACGTCAGTACATGTTTGATATCGGGACGGTAGGATTTGATCGTATTGAAGTGGTTAAAGGACCACAGAGCGCGCTGTACGGGAAAAATGCGTTCTTGGGTGCGGTAAACTATGTCAGTAAGCGACCAGGTTATGAATTATCGTCAGATGTGTCTGTAACCTTAGGCTCAGATAAACTGCGTGAGTTCACTGGTGAGGTTAGCACTCCAATCATAGAAGACTTGTTAAGCGCACGTGCTGTGGTGGCGTACTCAGAGTTTGATGGGACATGGCAGAACGACCACCCTGATGCCAACCTTGACTTTGGTAGTAAAAGCACTAAGGGCAACGTTGGCGGCCATGAAAAGTTAACCTATGGCCTTAACTTCGATATTACGCCAAATGAAAAACTCAATATAGAGCTTGATTATTATCGCGTTGAGCGCTTTGCAGAAACGGGCGCAAACAATCGTATTGAGGCGCCGGGAGACACCAATTGTTCACCGACCTTTTTCGGCGGCAACCGCTTCTATTGTGGTGAAATCCCCGCTACTTTTTCGCCCTTACCTGGCGGTAGCCCTGAGGGCTCTATCATTGTTAGGGACCCGCGCAGTTACAGTCTGGATGTTGTCTCTGACTTCTTGCGCGCGCGAGTCGATTATGACATTTCTGATGCCTGGGGCGTTATGTACCAATATGGTAACTCAGATTCGGAAACAACCTCGGCTGGCGGTGGCGATCGCGACCCATTATTGGGTAACACCTCCTTTGGCGCCAATATTATTAACGGTACCCCAGTGGGAACAGTTAAGTTTTTCTCACACGAACTACAATTGCAATACTCACACCAGCAATGGAGTGGATTTGTCGGTGTGTTTACCTCCGAAATTGATGACTTTGACAAATTTGATTTAGGGATTGCGCCGCTTCGTGGCACCGAGCCAATCATAGTTGACCCAACAGATGGCATACTATCAGGGACGACCTTTAATATAAGCTTAACCAATGCGGCTACCGACGTGTTGACAGATGCAGTTTTTGGTCAGATTTCGTGGACCACTGAGGACGGGAGCTTACGCATCACTGCAGAGGGTCGTTACTCGGATGAGGAAAAAATACTCGACAGCAATACCACAATAGAAACTGACACTATATTTAGAGCCAGTTGGACTGAATTCACCCCGCGTTTTAGTGTGGATTATGAGCTAGATGAGGACCGCATGGTTTACGCGAGTCTTGCCAGGGGAGCTAAGTCTGGCGGGTTTAACAACACGGTATTTGACGAGTCACAACGATCGTTTGAGCCGGATGAGAATTGGACTACTGAAGTGGGCTCGAAGAATGATCTGCTGAACGGTAAGTTACGCCTCAATGGTGCTCTATTTTACACCAATTGGAATGACCTACAGATTGCCAGCTCACCCGTTGGCATTCCAGCCGGTGTCACGCCACCAGCTATCGTTGACAACACCGGTGGTGCAAGCATCATCGGCTTTGAACTAGATGGTGCTTGGACTGCTAGCGACAACTTGTCTATTGATTTCGCCATTTCCAAAAGCAAAACAGAATACAAGGATGGCTCGAAAAGCTCACGTATTGGTTTGATCGGAGGTTGTGACGGTATCGTGTGCCCGGCTGACGGCTCAATTGGTGGTAATCAATTGCAACGCCAACCAGAATTTCAGGCATCTGTGGGCGCAGAGCTGGCGGGTGAGTTAAGCGGCGGCTATTATTGGTCGGTGCGCAGCGATGTCAACTACCAATCCAAGCAGTTCATAGACGAGCTAAACTTAGCATGGCTTCCAGACAGAACGTTGGTCAACTTGCGCGCAAATGTGCAGATGGGCGGATTCGATGTGTCACTTTGGGCCAAGAACGTGTTTGATAAAGAGTATGCAGCGAGTTCTTTCTTTATTGCGACACCGTTTGGCACCGCTTATGTGCCGATTAGAGGACAAAAGCGCACTGTGGGATTAGCCGTCTCTTACTCTTTTTAATATAAGAGATAGTCTGTTGACCCCAACTATGTTGGGCTTTGTTACACTATTAGCAGTTATCATTATTGAATGGTAACTGCTTTTTTATTTCGCACTTTCCTTCAAAGATGAATACCAAATAGGTGAGGTCCATGCCATCTCTTGAAGAGTTTTTGGTGCATCGTTATCACAAGCGACAGGACGCTTCTTAGCGGGAAGCGCCGCACATTGTGCCCAGCTCCAACGAAGAGTAGGTACTTCTAAGGCGCGCAAGTAATAGTAAGCCGATTGTGACACGTCAAACTCGCTATCTTCATAAACTGCACACAAGGTGCTTGCGCCGCTTCCACTCCACACGCCAGTATCCAGATCAACGGCGCCTTTGGTATTTTCAACACCCACAACATCGATAACCTTATTTCGAGAATTACCCGCTGCATCTACCCAACCTTTGATGATTTGGAGTTTCTGTAGTGGAGCGGCGTTGGGGTCTTGTATTGCCGTTATCAGGAATTTTGCCTTGCTGTTTTGTGGCGCAGAACCAAGTTCAGCACCCATTGGGACGCCATGTTCGTAGCCATGAGCAGCTGAGTCAGAAAGCTCACACGCGTTGTCGGCTATATCCCAGCCCGCGAAAAAACGAGGTCGAATGCGTGTACCTGAGGTACCGAAAACCTCTCGGTTCTCCATGGCATTGAAAAGCGCATCACGAGAATTTTCGACAGCCCATATTCCAGCGAGACCTCCGGGGTTGCCATCAAGGAGCTGCGGTGAACTTATTGGCGGGACCAATCGTTCTTCCAGCGTACTTTCTGTTACCAGATGTCCGGGGTAGGTTTTCTCATCGGTAGCACCGGATGTACCTAAGTGTGTATCCGTCGATGCGATTATGCCTAGACGATATGAGTTTAAGCCGATGGAAGCTTCGTCCTGCAAGCCTGTAAGCAGTACACTGCGAAAAAAGTCATTTTTAGAGATACAACCAAAGCGAGAAAATCCGCGACGGCCAACCTCGTCCTCTGTGCAAAACTCAACTACCTGTTTGGTACCGCTGCGATCTATCTTTTCACCGAGTGTTCGCACCTGTTCCATATTACAAAGTTCATCGGGCTGGCCAAGTATCCCGGGTAGGCCGTTGAAGCATTCGGAATTACCTTTGTGTTGAAAAATCTCCATTATCGGCTCCATGGCATTTCTGATGGCAGCGCGTTCGGCAGCGGATTTTGCTTTCTCGCGCTCAGCGGCAAAAGAAGCGAACATCGCTCCAGCGCTAATGTTCGAGTTATGTGGAATGGCAAGCACGTCACAATTAGGTAAGTCCTTATGGCAGCGCTCGGCGAGCTGGGCCCAAAGTGCAGGCGCTGTGGGTGCCTCGATATAGGATATGGCCTGTTCCGGCACAATCGCATTGCGAAAGATGACATTGCGATGAATGTTGTTGGAGTTGGTTGTACCCGTATATTCGTAAGCGATGAAAGTGGTAAATTTACATGCAGAAGACCGGTCGTACGCCGCCTCTGCCATTTCTTGCGTAGCCTTCCAGGGAGACTTTGCAGCCTCAAGACATGCTGCGCCGTCTGCGCCGCAGATTTCAGCGATACGCTTAGGGTCTTCATCGAGAACCACTTTTATGAACTCAAAATAGCCTGAAAAATTTTCACCACGAAGTCCACTGCACGTACTCGTGTGATATAGCTTATTAGTCGTATCCGTGCATATAGAAAACTCTCCGAAGAACTCCGCATGGTCTGTGACGGCGGCAAAATCCAGTGGCGTTTTAAGCTGTGCCATTGAGAGCGGAACTCCGTTCTGGTCGAACGGTGGGATCGGTATCGATTCACCCTGTGCAAAACGATAGGCATCGGCTGGCGTATTTTTAATACCAAGCTGTATGGCATCGTAGGAATACCCAGTATGAATATGCAGATCACCAAAGTAGGCGTTACGGTTCGCGTTGCGAGAGGCGCATACCTCCCTCACTTCGCTGTAGTTAACGAGGTCGTCTGAAGATGACGCGGTATTTGCAGGTAAAGTGAAGGGCATTGCAAGAAGAAGTCCCAGAGCTGCTAAATGCGTATTATTATGTTTCATGAAGTTACCTGCGTTGTTTTGTTTTGAAAGCGGAACAGCTAGTTCCTCCATAGCACCAGGGCCAATTGTCACAGTGTGTAACGAAAAATATAGTCGTTTTTATAATGTTCGCTTAGTTGCGACGATATGTCCTAATGAAGACATGTGGCCGTCATGCTGATAAAGCTTATTTGACTATTTGCACAGTTCCGGCATATGATATCATATAATGGCATATCATTATAACAAATAATATTTACTTGAAGGTAAGGGGTTATCGATGACTGGGTTAAGCCAACATCAAGCAATGACTGTTTAGCTGCTCAAACTCTAAGCTCAAGCTAAACCGCTGATGATGCTAAACGATTCAATGCTGAGAAGGACAAATAGGTGCAGATGATTGTTCAGCAACATTGTTATATTGCCTTTTTACTATTTTAAGAAAACAATAATTATGTGGAAAAATATAGTCAAAGAACCCCTGCTGCATTTTTTGCTTATAGCAATACTATTTTTTGTGATATTTGATGTACTAAATCCACCTACAGACCGCAATAATGTCATCAATATATCTAAGGGGCGAGTTGAACAACTGAACGTTGGTTTCCAGAAAATATGGCTACGCTCCCCAAACGATGAAGAACTAACACTACTGATCCGAGAATATGCTCTTGATGAAATTTATAATCAAGAAGCCAGAGCACTTAACTTGGACAAAAATGATGCAGTAATAAAGCGCCGTTTACGTCAAAAAATGGAGTTTATGCTACAAAATACTATGCTGAAAAACGTGACACAAAGTGAAATAAATAACTTCTATCAAAAGAATAAGGAAAAGTATTTAGAGGGATCTCGTTACAGTTTTGAACAAATATTTATATCACGTGAACGAAATAAAGAAGACCTAAATACAATTATTGAAAAACAAAAAATTCACATCGCTTCAGGACATAAACCTTCCGGAGACAATACCTTGCTGCCAAGTTTACTCGTCTCGAGTTCAGAGTCAGATATCGAACGCCAGTTCGGCACCGCTTTTATTAACATTTTTATAAAGCTTGAAACTGGCCAATGGCAGGGGCCTCTTCAGTCGAGTCTAGGTTGGCATTTTGTTAATATCACAAGGGTCGAAAAAGCTGTGTTACCTGAACTTGCCCTAGTTTATGACAAAGTAATTGATGATATGAAATATCAGCAAAAGCGCGAAGCCAAAATTAACTTTGAAGCAACCCTATTTGAACGTTATGAAATTCACATTGAAGGTTTAATGCAGGAAGATCGATAACGTATGAAAAATAAAATGTTAGCTCTTTATATTTTGATTCTCCTTTGTATCCTGATTTTTCCGTCCGCTCATGCTGATGATATGCGGCCGGCATCCTTGAGTGTGGAACAACTAACGGACACAGAATTTTTAGTCAAATGGAAAGTACCTGTTACGGCAAGTCAACGGTTAAGTTTGGAGGTTTTTTTTGATGAGAATGTAAACGTTGTTTCTCAGCCTCGTTCTCAATTTACCAATAATGCCCATCTGCAGGAATGGACAATAAGTCGCACAAATGGCTTGCAAGGTCTTAGTGTAAATATTGAAGGATTTATCGGCAATAGTAGCGATGTGCTGGTAAGGATTATTGACAAAAACAATACCGTTATTACTGAAGTACTGAATATTGATAAGCCTTCATTTACCCTTAGAAGTGACTTTCATGAGACGCTCCAAAACACAATTTTAACGTACCTGTTTTTAGGTGTAGAGCATATCCTGATTGGTCTTGACCATTTGTTGTTCGTAGGTTGTTTGATATATCTATGCAGTACGTTTGGTAAATTATTGTGGACAATTACGGGCTTTACGATAGCACACTCTATTACCTTAATCATGGCAGCAACCGGTGTATTGACTATTCCAATTGCTCCGGTTGAAGCAGTCATCGCGCTAAGTATTATCTTTCTGTCTGTGGAGATTACCAAACAGCGAGAACATAGTCTGACACTTCGGTACCCAGTGGTAGTGTCATCCTCTTTCGGTCTTTTACATGGATTTGGATTTGCCTCAGTGCTCGCGGATATAGGATTGCCAGGGGAAGAAAAAGTAACCGCATTGTTGAGTTTTAATATCGGTGTTGAGATTGGACAATTACTATTTGTCGCCATTTTATTATTATGTTTTGCTTCACTAAAACAGCTCATACCAAGCTTCAGTTTACGTAGAATACGTTATCTTGTTAGTTACGGTTGCGGAACAACCGCAAGCTATTGGCTCCTGCAAAGACTTGTTAATTTTTGAGCATATCATCTATAAGGAAATGATTGAAAGTTATAATGATATATACTAATATCATTGTATGTTATTTTAAATCTATTCTGTGTCATTGATATTTTTGCTAGTAAAACTGACTTAAATAAAACCTCTGCCAACGTTTTCAGTTTTACTTTTTTTTAATATAGGAGATAGTCTTTTGACTCGTAATATTGCAGCCTTAATTACCGCAGCAGCAGTTATCACTATTTTGGTGATAACTGCTGCTTTTCTTGATTGGCGATTCTGGTACCGCTGGCACACTTTACCTGAAAACGCAGGTGAGTGGCCGGCCAGCTATTATCAACCTGTAGTCGAGGTCACTGGCGACAAACAACCTTTTTTTCCATTGGCTGACGCAAACAATGCCAGTATTGAGAGTGAGGCGCTAAACGCCGCTGCTGTTTGGGCTGAGGCGCATAACAGCGCGGCGCTGATAGTTTTGCACCGCGGTGTTGTTCAACTGGAACGTTACTGGCAAGACATACAGGCTGACTCTCTATTTTCCGGACGCGCCATGACCCGTTCGTTCATATCCCCCTTAATCGCTAAGGCGATCCAAGAAGGCTCGATTAATAGTGTCGATGATCCAGTCGCGCTATATTTACCAGAATGGGGCGATGACCCACGCGGTCAGATCACTATCCGTAATCTACTGCATAATTTAAGTGGACTGGAAAATCCAATGCTCGCTGGCGACCCGGACCCAGACAATAAAAACACTCGACTTGCTCTTGGCGGCGACTTTCGTGCGGCGGCTTTACGCTTTGATCTGGCTAACCAACCCGGTGAGTTTTTTGCCCTGTCTAACGCCAATGCCCAATTGCTTGGCGCTGTGCTTGAATCGGCTACTGGTGAAGAGTATGAGAGTTATTTCAATACTCGGCTATGGCAACCTCTTGGAGCTGGCCCGTCGTATCTTTACACGGATAGTGAGAACGGCATGCCGGCGGTTTACTGCTGCTTTCGCGCTACTCCGCGTGACTGGTTGCGTTACGGTGCTGCACTTTTAAATGATGGCCGAGTAGGGGAAAAGCAGTTATGGCCCAAAGGTTGGGTTGACGAGATGACAACACCCTCGCAATTTAGTCCAAATTACGGTTATCAGATATGGGTCGGTAATCCAGATCCCTCACTAGGCCGAATTTACGTGCAAGGTGGCGATTTGGTTGCTCCCCACGGTGAACCAATAGCAAGTGAAGGCGTTTTTTTCTTGGAGGGGGGTGGCTATCGGACGATGTATGTTTTGCCAGAGCATGAACTGGTTATTTTAAGGCTTGGATATTATGACGCTAACTGGAAGACCTCTACATTACCTAATTTGATATTACCCGGCCTACGAAAAATCGACAATGCTGTAGAGCCTGAGGAAATAACAGAATGAATAAACCTACCAATAATATTAATCATGATCGCCGTAATCTTTTGCTAGGTGCCACCACTGGGGCGGCTCTACTTGGCTTAGGTGTTTTGCCTAGCAGGCACACTCAGGCCCAAGGTCTGGTTCTTAACAGAGATCCCGACTTGTTACGTGCCTGTATGAAAATGCGTTTTTCTCTTGGACCCGAAATGTCTATCGGCTGGGTGCGGGCTAAACGTTTTGCCGTATCGCAGGGGCGCATTGAGCCGGTTTGTGGTTTTGTATCAGCTACTTTCTCCCGCCGCCACAGAGTAACCGACAAAGTGTTTGAGATTGTTGCTTTCGAAATTACACACTACACTGATTTTGAGACGGGCGCGTTGCTCGATACGCTCGTTATGCCTTTCTCTAATCAGACTGTGCGTGTTCCCCCCTATCGCTTTGGGCCCGTAAAAACTCGATTTGCGGTTAACCTAGATGAAAAAGAGACATTTGCACCGGCTGCAAATACTAATGAGGATGAGTTCGCTCCGGCCAGTGAGGTGTCTATGAGCAAGTCGATTGAAATCGGTAAGGTGGACGCCGGTGACTTATTCTTACGCCACGAGGAATATGGTCGGGTTTATCCGACAGACGCGAAGTTGCCCTCCATGTTTTATAAAGAATCGACCATTTGGTCGTCACCTTTGGCTGAAGTGCTAGATCCGAAACTAAATAAGGTAAATTCGACCGTAGCCTATTCAGCAATGACAAGCTGGCGTCCTTGGATGAAAATGGGCGACCTGCCGGGGCATACATCATCCAACGGTTTTGGTCGCAGGGCGAACTCAGTTAATGATCTGCCAGAGGATTTTTTAGAACATACTCGGAAGATTCATCCAGATGTGGTGGCGGATCCGGGCGCAATACTTGACTCCTTGCTATAATTTTTACTTATACAACGGTTAAAATTATGCAATAGATACTGACGTATTGCTCTGATAGGTTCTGTAAGTGATAGCGTGAGTGGATCTCGAATAAATCAGTGAAGCCTCAATTGGGCCTTAATATTTCGTAAGAGGAAGCTTAGCTGGCCACATAAAAACTCAAAAATAAGCGGCTAACATCTAAGTCGACGTGAAACCATTTAAGTCAATTTACGGAGAAGACATGAACAGAACCACGCAGGTACCATTAAGCCCATTAAATAGCCGTCGTAAGTTTTTAACTGCCAGTTTGGCTGGTCTAGGCGTTGGTTTAGGAGCTGCAATAGTGCCAATAGCGCACGCAGGTACAAGACCCATAATCCCGATCCCGCCCACGCCCAAAGAACACGGTGTAGCGAAGGTAAAGTCTGAGTTTCTATTTTTCGATGATCCGGTTGCTAAGCTGCATCATCATTTAAGGATGGAGCGGGACCTCGCCGAACAAAGTCACACTTTGACTTGGTATCATTGGATTGTTTTTATGGTGCCTGTGAAAAGTGCACCTGTGCCCCTGATGCGCTACGAAGGAATAGAGTTTAGTTATCTACGACATTTGGGTAATAATAATTTTCGCCTACATGCGCATAATCTCTCGTATCCCCGTGACTTAGAGACAGGCAAGTTTACCAATACTGTTTTAAATCCAGTGACAGGCGAGACACTGCAAGTATCACCTTCTTTAATACTCAATGATCCCGGCACGGTGCAAAGTCCGGATGGTTTTCGCAACGTAAACGGTGATGGGACTTACCAGAAGCGTTACTCGATGTTTCGGCGTGAAGACGAGTTAATTAAAATGGAATGCGTGCGCGGTGCACCTCCCGAGATCCCAACAACCCATCAGGAAAACTCCGTTCAGTGGTGTCCATTCGATGAGTTCACCAAATCTTCAATCACGTCGCTACCGTCGCATTTCGTCGGTAATTACCTCTACGACTATCCGCGTTGGATGAACATGAAGGGCCGTCCAGGTCACTTAAGTGCGATGTTTGATGGCAAAAAGATTAACTCTGTTGAAGAGCTTCCGGACGAGCTCCTAGACCGAACTCGACGAGAGTATCCGGATCTACTGCGCCCGCGTTGGGAAGATTTTGACAATCCTTTATCGTTTAAACTGTAGTGAAAGTAATACATCGACGTGAATTTCTTAGGGGCATGGCGGGCATCGCTGGCCTCGCTGCATCGAGTTGCGCGATCGCTCCAGCTGCTGGCCCGCATGCAAAAAGATATGACCTAAACCTAGACGATCCTCAAGCTAATCTGAAGGCTTTTATCAAGCTAACGGGTAGCTTAGATAACGAACCTGTTTACGACTTAGTGCAAGGCAGTGTTTACGGTCTCGTTGCTGGGCAGCCAGCGAGACCACTATTTAAAACAGTGGGTGCAGGCTGCTCTCACTATTCTCGCCGTTCCCGTTTTGAATACCGGGCTGAGTCACGCTACATAGGCATGTTTCTAGATTGGAATACAGAACAACCCCTTGATAAGTGGACTAACCCATATACAGGCAAAGTGTGCGACGTGCCGGTCACGCGCTATGGCCCGAGTGAGGTCAGCATATTAGGTAATAAAATTGTGCAAGCGGCTGCGACTGCAGCTGAGACCCAAATGCCTGGCGCAAAGCGTCCTTGGTTTAAACTGGGAAATGTTGCTCATATGCAGCGAGAAGTTATATCGTCGGCGCCTGAAATGCCGTTATTCCCTAAAGCTGATCTCATGACCTACTCTAGTGACTGGCAGCAGTTAGCTAACCCCAAGTTAAAAAGAATTCCATCGCGTTTGAATTTTTCAGCAGTGGAAGCATGGCGCGACTGGATGAATATGGTGGCGGGGGAAGATCCTGCGGGAACACTCTGGTGGCAAGTTTCTGGCGTTAAACTTGATCGTGCTTCTGACTATCCATCGCAGTTATTGCAAAGACTGCGCCGTGAGGATCCGAATTTTTTTCAATCTAGGGGTGATATATGATCCGCTTATTAATCTTGTTGAGTTTTTTCTTTGGAACGACTTGTCAGGCCGAAACGAAACTTAATTACAGCACGGTGAAAGGGGCCGGTGATGTTCCTTTAACGGTCGTCACTGCGGGTAGTTCGCAGCGGCCCGCTATTATATTTATACACGGCATTGGCCAGAGTCATTACAGTTTTCATAAACAGCTTGAATCCGGGCTGGCTGACGATTTCTATTTGGTTGCTTTCGATTTACGCGGGCATGGCGCGTCTGGCAAGCCCTGGGATACAGAAGCTTATATTCACTCAGAGACGTGGGCGCAGGACCTAGAGGCAGTTATCTCTGCAACCCAAGCACGCAAACCGGTGATTGTTGCTTGGTCTTACGGAACCTTAGTGTTGCTTGACTATATACGTCAACATGACACGTCGAAAATCGCTGGCGTAGTTTTTAGTGGTTCCTTGGGAGCATTACGTCCATATACCCTGCCAACTGAGGATGATCCTAACACTGCTGAGTTTTTGCATATTAGACAGCTGCAGTTGAGCTCAGATCCGCGTGATCAGGTAGCTGCAATTGAACGCATGGTGGGTTGGCTTACGACCACCCCTGCACCACAATCAGAGCAAAACGTATTCAAAGCTATTGCTGCCATGTTTCCAGTTTACGCGCGTCGCGCTATGTACAGCCGAACGTTGGATAATCAAGATCTGCTTAATACGGTTACTAAGTTGCCGGTTTTATTAGCGATGGGTGCAGATGACAATGCTGGCATGCTAAAAGATGCTAAACTTCTATCACAGACTATTCCTAACGTGTGCTTATCTGTTTATACCGGAGCTGGCCACTCAGTTTTTTATGAACAGCCGACCCGCTTTAATACTGAACTCAGAAGCTTTGCTGCGCAGGCGCTAGATTTTAATTCGTGCATTGTTTCCGCTGACTGATATTGGGACAGCTAATACGATATCAGATTGACTTGTGGGATATCTTTGGACTCAGCGCTCTAGCCCTTTTGGCGAGCAAACAGACTCGTTAGCGCCCTCCGAAGCGGTTGCTCGTTAGATTTACGCCGGATGTACAATGTGTCTGCATTTGATTAATTCAGATGAAAACAAAATATTAATTACTGACTCTGGTATTCGCGCTACTAATGACGCATTAGACCTTTACAAAATATATCGATTTATCATTTAGTCGATACTAAACGTTTTTAGTATAGTCGAGTGAGCTGATCCAAAAAATAGGAAAAAAGTTCTGAGTTTGAGCGTAATTTCAATTTGGCATATAGCTTTGCGCGGTGCACTCGTTCTGTGCCGGGAGAAATATTTAAATTGTCTGCGGCTGACTGTGACGAATGTCCAGTAATCACTAATTTAGCAATTTGTCTTTCTCTACGGGTCAATACTTCTGCTTCAAAGTTATCCAGTAAATAGGTTACTCGTTCTGACACTACCGCAGACAGCGGAAGCACTTGTTGTGCCTGTTGCTGCAATGTGAATGCCACATGCTTGCGGATTAATGAAGTAACCAACAGACCCATCGTTGCAAATAGGCTTAACTCAACGGGGCTAAATTTTGGGTTGGGAGAATGTCGACCAAGACAAAATTGAATAAAACCTAAGTCACCATTATTAATGAAAAAATAAACGAGATCTTCGATACCGCTTGGCTGGTAATAAGACGCGTACATTTGTGAATTTTTAAAGCCGTCTGGCATCAACTCAGACCAAGAATAAACGCCATCAGCATAGTTATTCATGAAGCCTTGATAAGCGGGGCTAGCAACATATGCGCCATCGAGAAAACGGGCGTAAAAAATCTTGTCTTCATGTTCAAGTAAGTTTGCAAACAGCAACTCAGGTGGCATATTTTTGTTATAAAAAATAACAGAGCTACTATCTACCGATAGCTGGGATTCAAACAGCTTGATCAATACTGAAAAAAAATTGTTGGTGCCCAAAGCATCTATTAAGGCCACCTGATGAGTTAAACTATTAGCAGACATGAGGTAATTGTCCTGCGTGTAAATTACATATCATTTTTATGACTCAACAACCATTTTCTGAATTGACGAATGGCATAATCATCCTGTCTTTCTTTATCATAAAGTATATGGAATCGTTGACTCGGTTTTAAACTCTCTTCGCAGGCTACAATTAATTCACCTTCTATAATTGCATCTTTTACTAAATATTCAGGGAGTATTGATACTCCAATATTGTTTTTGACTGCCTGTAATAAATAAATGAAATAGTCAAAGTGTTGCCCACCGATCATAGAAATTTCTTTTTCAGTCATGCCTGCTTTTAAAAACCACTCATCGGTGGTCGACATAGCACTACTTTGATGAATGAAATCAAAATTCGCTACCTCTCGCATTGTTTTGACTGGTTTTCTGCCTCTTAAATACCTAGGAGTACAAACAGCCAAAAATGTATCGTGGCGTAATGGTTCAGCGTAATAATGAGGCCAGCTACCATTTCCCCATAAAATAGCGAAATCACAACGGCGAGTATTGCGGGTGACGGCTTCGAAATCTGTGCCTAAATCAATTTCAATATCAGGATAATTAATATAAAACTCGTGTAACTTCGGCATTAGCCAAGCAATTGCAAAAGTGGGCTCGGTTACCACTTTTAATTTTATAGTTTTGGTATCTTTAGTGTTAGAGGATATTTTTTGAGTGACCGCACGAAGACTGCTTAATATCTTGTGTACCTCTTCAGCATATTGCTCGCCGATAGGAGTTAACGTTAATTGATTGTCCTGTCGATAAAAAAGCTTTCTGCCAATTAAGCTTTCAAGGTTTTTAACCTGTCGACTAACTGCACTTTGTGTCAAGAACAAAGCCTCACCAGCGTAAGTCATATTCAAATGATGGCAAACCGCATCAAAACACTGTAAAGAAATAATACTAGGAAGTTTTCCTTTCACTCAACGCACCTTAGCCATTAACACGAACTTGTTCTACGAGCTCAATTTCAGTAGAGTCACTTGCTGATTGCAGCATAAACAACGCCCCTTGATAAATACATCAAGACTTACCATCAGAACATAAAAACATTTTTTCCTTCAGTCGGGAGATTATTTCACAAACCATTACATTTTGGAATGCCGCCAGTAATTTTGGTCGTTTGCGGGTTAAAACACAAATTAATAGTATGCGGGTCGGCTAAACAAAATACACACTTATTATAGTGACTATAAGATTTAATCCTACGGAGTATTGTGATGTTCAAACTAAGCAAATTAAAAGTTGCAGTGTGCTGCGCCTGTTTCGGTTCTCCGCTATACAGCTTGGCTCAAACGGAGTCTACTGAAGCTCAAAAGCCTCAAATAAATGACATTGAAAAAATATCTGTCACAGCTACCCGTCGCGAAACCAGCATTCAGGAAGTACCTTACAGTATTTCAGCCTATAGTGGCACAGCGTTGTCAGATGCCGGAATTACAGATTTTTCAAGCTTAGCCAGATCTATACCAGGTCTAACGTTAACGGACGTTGGCCGTGGCAAAAATGGTATATCTTCAGGAATTATCATGCGTGGCCTGAATCTTACTGGCGGTGCTCAAGAAGATTTTGCCATGACAACGGACCCTGTCGTTTCAGTTTATTTTGGTGAAACCCCTATTTTTGCTAATCTTGAATTACGCGATATGAATCGTGTTGAAGTATTAAAAGGCCCACAATCAACCTTGTACGGTTCTGGTTCGTTGGGTGGCACCTTGCGTTACATCCCTAATAAACCAGAATTCGACAAAGTATCAGGTAAAGCGAAAGCAAAAATGTCCTCCACTGATGAAGCTGGAAGTCTGAACCATGACCTTGAGTTCACCTTAAATGTACCTATTAGTGAAAATTTTGCGGTTCGTGCTGTGGTTACACAGCTTGAAAATGCAGGTTACATCGATAGCGATTATATCGCTGGGTTAGATGCAAATCTGCAACCAACAGGCGACTATTTACGTGCTGAAGATATTAATGATGAAGACGTCTCTATGGCTCGCTTGTCTGCTCGTTGGTTACCTACCGACAAAACCGAAGTGTTGCTTACTTACAATATGCAGAAAGACGATGTAAAAGGCTCCTCAGCTACGTCAGAAGGGTTAGAAGGCTATCAGTCTGCCGCTAAAATCATTGAACAATTTGAACGCGAAACAAGTGTCACTTCTTTGGTAATAGAACACGATCTAGGTTTTGCTGACTTATCGTCCGCTACGTCGATTACCAGCAACGAAGCAAAAAGTACCTACGACCAAAGCTATAACTATGGTCACTCAACTTGGTGGGGACCTTATTATGTCTCTTACTACGGCTATACCGGCGGTATATCTCCGGCCTCAGAAGTCATCGTCGGTAAGAAAAATTATAAAACTGACACAATTACTCAAGAATTTCGTTTAACCGGTTCAACTAATAATGATATTGATTGGTTGTTAGGCGTGTATTACAACTCGGTGGATTTTTCCGCTGATGCTTACGATTATGTATATGGTTTGGATGCTGCTTTTAATATCACCAACCCTGTGGGCACAGATGTTGGTTATGCCAACATACAAGAAACTGAATTTGAAGACTACGCGATATTTGGTGAAGTCACTTATTATCCTACAGATAAACTCAGCATCACTGCGGGCCTGCGTTATTTTGAGCAAGACTTTTATGCCAAACAAGAAGTACTGTTACCTGCATGTGAAACGTTTTGGAATACCACGTTGGGTTTCTTTGCTTGTGGTGATACCGAGTCATCCGGTATTGACCCTCGAGGGTATGCCGCGGGTGAAGACGAAAAAGAATTCAGTGATTTATTGTATCGTTTCAATGCCGCTTACGATATCGATCTTGATACCAAGGTTTATTTAAATATTTCTCAAGGTTTTCGCCATGGTGGCGCTAATGGCTTACCAACCACCGGCATCTTTGGCGAAAGTGACGATTACCTATTTTTTGAACCCGATAAAACCACTAACTATGAGCTTGGGATCAAAGGTAACCTACTCGATAGTTCGCTTTACTACAGCGCAACGGCTTATTACATTGACTGGGAAAACCCAATTCTGTTAGTACAATCACCGGCGGGCGGTTTTCCAGCTATGATTAATGCGCAAAGCGCAGCGTCTAAAGGAATTGAGCTTGAACTAAACACAAAGCTAACCGATAACCTAAAACTCAACGTTGGCTACACCTATACCAACGCAGAGTTAACAGAAGATTTCATTATACCTGACGGTGCCTTTGGCGCTGCAGATGGTGAAGCTTTACCCGGTGTCCCTGAGTCTACCCTTGTTAGCTCACTGCATTATCGACAAGAGTTTGCAGACGTTGTGATGAGCGCTCAACTGGGTGTTTCATACAAAGCGGAATTTACCACTGGTTTTCTTGAACCCTCAATTTTTTATGAGCAAGGATATGACGAGATACCAGCTTCAACTTTATGGAACGCCAGCGTTAAATTTGACGTTGATAGCTGGACCTTTGCGCTATTCGCAGAAAATCTATTTAATGCAGATGACGCCACGGCTTCTGACGGTGATGGCAAATATATTATCGATACTGCTGCAGGTGAAGTGAAGGCTGGGGAACAATACAGCACAACGCAGCTGGGTGACCAATTGTACCGCGTTCGTCCGCGCACTATCGGTGCCTCTATTAGTTATAAGTTCTAAGGTAATAACCGTTTTTTAATCAAGTTTAAGCATAGATGAGAATGGATATTTTGAATCAGAACAGCTCAGATTATCATCAAATGGTGCAGACAAGTCTAGCCGCAAATAATATTGATAAAGCGGCTAGTATTTGTACTGATGGATTAACAAAATATCCAAGCGATGCCCAGCTATGGTCAGACCTGTCTCAGATAAGCATCCGCACGGGGCAAAATAAAATGGCCATCAATGCAATATTGAAGGCCATTGACTGTGAACCAAACAATGTTTGGCATGTTTTTCAGTTAGCTGGCTGTTATCTGCAACTACAGGTTTTTCGACCTGCGATCAGAGCACTTGATAGCGCCAGCGATTTATTAAACGTGCATAGCAATGCCCAACAATGGAATAAATACGGCGAGCTGCGTTACATGGCCAATCAACTTGATCTTGCTGTATTGGCACATTCAAACGCGTTAAAAATTGAGCCCGACAGTTTAAGTAGTCGTAATCAATTAGCCGCTTTGTTGCGTTTTAAGGGGGACATTAGCGGTGCCGAAAAGCTTCATCGCGAAGTCATCGAACTGGAACCCAATAATTACCAAGCATGTTATAGCCTGTCCCAATTACGTCGATTTAAGACGTCGGACGCGCCAATAAAATTACTCGAAAGATGTCAGCAACAATTAGAGCCTGGGGACAATGGTCACATCATGCTGCACTATGCGATTGGCAAAATATATGAAGACATCGGCAATTATCACCAAGCTTTCGATCACTATAGCCAAGGCGCAGCAATAAAACGTCAACAACGGCCTTATAATATTTCCCAAGACGTGGGATTAATGAAAACAGTGCTTGAGTTTTCTGATGCTCAGCCAGCATTAAATCCATCCCCTACTGAAACTCATGAGCAAACACCTATCTTTATCGTAGGCTTACCAAGGACCGGCACCACCCTAGTGGAACGTATTCTGGCAAGTCATTCTAAAGTAGTCAGCGGCGGCGAGCTTAACGCTTTTCCAATGGCATTGCTTGAAGCTGGAGGTAAACCCATTGCTGCCGGGTTAGAAGGACTCGACCAAAATTTAGTAAAAAGTTTAACGCCTAAAACATTAAAAGATCTGGCATCACGCTATCTGCAATTAGCTAATAATTATGTCAATGAAGCACCAATTTTTGTGGATAAACTACCCTACAACTTTTTGTATTGCGGCCTAATTCTTCACGCTTTCCCCCATGCGAAAATTGTGCATGTTAATCGTAACCCCTTCGATGCAGCCTTGAGTAATTTTAAGATGTTATTCGACCGTGGCTATGAGTATTCATACTGCCTAAAAGATACCGCTGATTTCATCGCAGCATACAGTCAATTAATGCTGCAATGGAAGTCACGTTTTCCAGAGCAAATATACAGCATAGAATATGAGCACTTGGTGTCTTCCCAAGAACAGCAAACTCGCGAATTACTGGCGTTTTGCCAATTAGATTGGGACCCAGAGTGTCTTAATTTTCACCAAAATAACAGTGTTAGCCAAACAGCGAGTGCGAGCCAAGTACGGGAGCCTATTTATAGCCGCTCCGTTGATTTATGGCGTAAATTCGAAACACAACTAACGCCGTTAATGGATATCTTTGCAAAACACGGCATCAAGCCGAACGACAATAAGGATTGATTATGCCAAAACTAGATGTTTTCCAATCTATGTGGGCAATGGAATATAAGAGACCCGATGGTTTTGAATTGAGCCTTGAAGAGAAAATTCAAAAAATTTCAGCGGCCGGATTTAAAGGCGTGAGTTTTGATATTGGTTATCACACTTTTGACGTCATCAGTGAAGCTATGCCCCTAATGCAGGAACATGGCTTAGACTTAGTTTATAATGCGTTTGTAAAAAATTCTGCGCATTATGTAGAAATTATCGAATTTGCCTCTAGTCAGCCAATCAAACCACGCTTCATTGCCATCATAGGTCAAGTTGAAGCTTGGAATGTTGAGCAAATATCTGCCATAACCAAGGAATGGATGGCAATAAGTGCGAAAGCAGACATCACTTCTCTAGTAGAGATCCACCGTAATTGTATGACCAACGACTTGTTATTTACGCTGCAGTTAATGGAGCAAGTACCTGAATTATTGATGGTCGCAGACTTATCGCATACCTTAGTCAACCAAGAGTATTATTTACCTTTACATGATCTCGCTAATCAACGTATCTCTGAGTTTCTTACCCGTGCAGAAGCATTCCATGGCCGTGTTGGTTCAAGAGAGCAAGTGCAAATTCCATTTTTGTTTCCACAAAACAAACCTTGGTTTGAATTATTTCAACAGTGGTGGTCAGAAGGTTTCGACAATTGGATTAGTCGACATGGTAAAGAAAGCCAAGATGCATGCGTTTTCGTGTGTGAACTGGGTCCTCCTGTTTACGCTATTACCGCGGCCGACGGAGAAGAGTTGAGTGATCGTTGGCAAGAAGCACTGGTGATGAAAGAAACTGCAGAGCAGCTCTGGCAGCGAGCGATTCAGTAAACTTAGGCTCCCTTATTAACAATAAATTGTTATAAGACTGATTGATGCAAACGAAAATTTACATTATTACGAAATACAAAGGTAAACAATTTTTATGTTACAACAAACATGTGGTGAAGCACTGACTCGATTATTACAGGCATATGCTGTCGATACAGTTTTTGGCATTCCAGGTGTGCATACCATAGAGTTATATCGGGGACTAAAAGGTGCAACACTTAAACATATTACGCCGCGTCATGAACAGGGCGCTGGATTTATGGCTGATGGTTATGCACGCGTAACGGGAAAACCTGGGGTGTGTTTTATCATCACCGGGCCGGGCATGACGAATATTATTACCGCTATGGGCCAAGCAATGCAGGATTCGATCCCGATGCTGGTTATTTCATCGGTTAATCGTACTCAACAATTGGCAATGGGTGAAGGGCGATTACATGAACTTCCTAATCAATTAGCCATTACCTCGCAAGTGTCTAAATTCAGTCATACTTTGTTAAGTGTAGACAATCTACCCAAAGTGTTAGCACAAGCATTTACCATATTTAGCAGTCAACGCCCGGGTCCAGTGCACATAGAAATCCCGATTGACATATTGGCGCAAGATGCCAGTCACTTAGACATGCAACCATGGCCAATGCCTAAACCACCTGCGCCAGAAGCCAGCAGTATCCAGCAAGCAGCTACATTATTAAGCCAAGCTAAACGACCTATAATGATTTTAGGTGGCGGTGCTAAAAATGTGGATTCAGTGGCTCAAACATTAGCTGAAAAACTAAATATGCCAGTAGTAAACACCTGTAATGGTAAAGGTATAATGCCTCCTGGTCATCCACTAGCGATAGGGTCAACGCCATCGCATCCAGCAATCCGTGAAGAAATTGAAAGACAGGCTGATGTCGTATTAGCAGTGGGCACTGAACTTGCCGAAACAGACTATGACTTTTTCTTCTTGGGCGATTTGAACATACAAGGTAAGCTGATCCGCATCGACATTGATAGCGCACAGTTGATGCGTAATCACAAACCAACGCTACCAATTATATCGGAAGCCCAGCAAGCATTAGACGCAATAAACAAACAATTGCCAATAAACAGTCACCGCAACAGCGATGCAGTTTACGCACGCTGCAGCAAATTACGCGCCGACACCCAAGACATGAAAAAATCTGCTTATAGCGACTTTTTCAAAACCATTACCGAAACCTTAGGTGATTGTATAATTGTAGGGGATTCAACACAGCCTGCTTACTACGCTCAAGCGTATTACGAAACCAGTCATACAGCCCGCTATTTTCATTCAACAACTGGCTATGGAACATTAGGTTACGCATTTCCGGCGGCGATTGGAGCGGCTATTGGTGCTCCTCACTTACCGGTTATCGGCTTAACGGGTGACGGTGGTGGCCAATTCAGTTTAAATGAAATTATTAGTGCAGTAGATGCCAATATCCCGGTTATTTATCTCGTCTGGAATAACCAAGGCCATGCCGAAATTCGACGTTTTATGGATGATGCAAAGGTTGAGAAAACGGGCGTCGATATTATTCCTCCCAATTATGTTGCCTTAGCCATAGCAATGGGTTGTCAAGCCACTCATGCCAATACCTTGGCAGAATTGAAGGCGGCCCTGACTAAAGCAAAATCGCACGGCGCTCCCTTTTTAATTGAATTAGATGAATCTGCACTTGATTGCGGGTACGCCTTTTAGAGGACTGTACTATGAATGTTTTTCTTACTCGTCCCTTGTTCAACTCATCACTGTTAGAAGCTCGCCTGAGTGAGGCCGGCATCACATTAATCGTTGCAGATTCAGATGATATTTGTGACCGAGCTGAGTTGCTCGAAAAAATGCAAAATGTTGCAGCGATATTAACCCATACAGAAGATGATATTGACGCAGACTTAATCGCAAAAATGCCTTCAACAGTTAAATTGATTGCCAACTATGGTATCGGTTTTTCTAATATTGACGCTGTCGCAGCGGCAGAAAAAGGGATCCAAGTAACAAACACCCCTACCGAGGAAGCTTTTCATGCGACGGCTGAAGCGACAGTCGCTTTACTCGTCTCTATTGCTCGTCAAATCCCAGCATTAAGTGCAGAACGTAGGGCGATGAAAGCCGACCCTGCGCCATCTTTTCAACGCCCGACAGCCGTCTCTATCCGCAATAAAATTACCGGTATAATTGGTTTAGGTCGAATCGGTTCTCGAGTCGCGCAAATGATGCACCATGGCTTTAACAACACCATTATCTATTACGACCTATCGCTAAATGAAGCAATGGGGCAAGCCGTTAACGCGAAAAAAGTAGAACTTGCAGAATTAATGAGTAACGCCGATTTTATCTGCGTTAACATGCCGTTGTCAGAGCAGACTTATGATTTAGTCAGCCCAAAAATGCTGGCTCTAATGAAACCCGACGCAGTATTAGTCAACACTGCCCGCGCCGGTCTAGTCAATGAGGAAGCCTTGATCTGCCGTTTAAACGCGGGCCAATTGCATGGTGCTGGACTCGATGTGTATACAGATAAAGTCAATAACATTACCGCTAAAAATGTAGCCTTAACGTCGCATTTCGCCAACTTTGAAAGAGAAGCCTACACCGCAATGACCAATCTCGTTGCAGACAATATTATTGGTTTTTTGAACAATAACAAACCAGTAACTCCTGTGAACTCGCCACGAGGTATTTCATCATGATAGAAAACGACTACGGCATACAAAAAATACAATCTACTACCCTAGTAACATGGCTAAAATTAGTCGGCTGTTCGCTATTCGGTATCGCCTTTTTTCTTGTGCCTTTTGTACACGAAGGCACTTGGACAATTAGTCTTGGTTTGGTATCAAAACTGCTCACTCAGCTGATTGATGACGATATGAAAATATTCACCTGCGGTATATTTTTTATCGGAGCAGTAGTCGCTATTATTTATAATTTAACCCCTAAATCATTTGCTCAGAAACTCCCTTGGAGCGAAAAGTTTATCGCTTCCCATTGGTTGTGGACCGTACTCGCCATTATTGGGGGAGTGACCTCAGTGATGACTTTTTTCCAAATAGGTCCAGCATGGGTGATAGCTAAAGAAACTGGCGTCACGGCGTATATTGATGTTGCTGGCGCGATTTTTTTATTAATAGGTCTTGGCTGCCTATTTTTGCCTTTTTTGACCGACTACGGTTTATTAGACTTTATCGGCACCTTGTTACAAAAAGGTTTTCAAAAAATCTTTAACTTACCAGGTCGAGCCACCATTGATACATTAACGTCTTGGGTTGGGTCGTCAAGTATTGCGATAGTGATGACTAACTATCAATATAAACAAGGTTTTTACAGCACACGGGAGTCCGCAGTTATTGCGACCAACTTTTCAGTGGTATCGATTCCTTTTGTATTGCTGACAGCACAAATAGCGGGCTTAGAAGATTATTTTTTACAACTGTATGCCAGTATGTTGTTTATCTGCATTTTATGCGCGGTCATTACCCCTAAACTCCCCCCATTATCGTCATTTAAAGATGAATATTACGACGGCAAAGGCAAACAACTTAACGAAGATGTTGTCAGTGGTGAGAGTCGCTTAAAATGGGCTGCTCACAGAGCAATAACCACAGCAACGAGTTCTCCATCGCCTGCTAAATCGATGAAAAAAGGCTTTTGGTCAATGATTGATATTTACTTGATGATGATGCCCGCAGCCATGACCATTGAGTTTTTGACCTTAGCGGTTTATTACAATACAAGCATATTGCAAACACTCAGTTATCCACTGTCGTTGTTGTTAGAGCTGTTGCATATTCCAGAAGCTGAGCTCGCTGCTCCGGGCCTATTTATCGGTTTAATGGATCAGTTTATACCCACTATCATCGCGGGTAATTTAACCTCGCCTATCACTAAATTTGTGCTCGCCGGACTGTCACTTACACAATTGATATTCTTCGCCGAAACCGCCATTTTGATTATGCGCTCGGCAATCCCAATTACCATTACGCAGTTAGTAACCATATTTATTATTCGCACTGTTATCGCCTTTCCGATACTGGTAGTTATTGCACATATGCTTTTTTAGACGTAATAAGCTCAATAACATAACATTCTTCGTATGTTACGCATTGCTTAGCTGTGGTTAGATACCCGGTAGTTAGATGAGTACCAATGATTTGGAGTCAAACATGATCGACATAACACAAATTACAAGCGAGCATATTACTGCACACGGACTTCCTGCTGCCGCATTTAAAGACAAAGACACTTATCAACTAGAGTGTGAAAAGTTATTTACCAATGGCTGGACCAGTATTGGTTGCGGTCAACAAATAAGTAAGCCTGGTGATATTCTGCCGGTTAAAATAGCCGGTCAATCGTTAATTGCTGTACGTAATAAAAGTGGTGAAATTGGCGTTTTTCACAATATATGTCGCCATAAAGGAGCCCCATTAGTTGATGAACCTTGCAATAAGCGCAGCCTTGTATGTCCATATCATAAGTGGACGTACAAAATTGACGGTAACCTGCTCAGTGCTCCTAGTTACTTTGGCAATGAAAATAAAGTCATGTCTGCAGAAGATAAAGCGGACAAAAGCCTGATTAGCGTTCGTTTTGCCATTTGGTGGGACATTATTTTTGTCAATATTGACGGTCAAGCAGAACTGTTTGACGATTTTATCCAACCACTCGATGAGTTATTAGCCTCTTATCCTCAAAATGATATCCGCAAGATCAGCACCACCGACTATTCCGGTGAAGTCAACTGGAAATTAGCAGTAGATAACTTCCTTGATGGTTATCATGTTCCTTTCGTTCATTCTCAAGCATGTTCTTTAGCATCGGTCCTGGAGCAAGATGATCTGCTGCTATCCGAGAATATTGTGGGTTTACGCCTAGCCAATGGTGCCAGTGCTAAGCAGGCCAAAACAGCTAAGCAACTGCCACACTTTACTGGTTTACAGCCAGAAAAGCGCGGAACACAGCAATGGTTTGGTATTTTCCCGAATACATTATTCTTTGTTGATCCTTGTTGGGTGCAAACCATAATAATTAGACCTATGGGCGAAACGACTACAGCCGAATCATTAAGTATTTATGTAGTGAATGATGAGGCGGCAAGTGACGAATATGCAGCAGAACAGACCACCTTACATGAGGTACTAAATGAGGTGAATCAGCAAGATATTGAATTACTTGACAAATTACAAGTCACTCGCAGTAATGAGATAGCCAACCAAGGCAATCTTAATGCAGCTTGGGACCAAGTGAATATGACATTTCATCAAATGTGGTTGAAAAAAATGCGCGCTCAACCTTCAGTTTAATGGGTATTGCAATGACTCGATTAGAAAGCACCCGATGACTGAAAAACGTTAGCGACATTGTTAGATACAGTTGGAGAAATCTGAACGCCATGAGTTGTATTATTATTGGAGCCAGCCATGCTGGAGTGCAAGCAGCGGCTAATTTACGTCGTCAGGGATATGCAGGTAAAGTCATACTGATAAGTGCTGACACTGTCTTGCCCTATCAACGTCCACCTTTATCAAAAGCGTTTTTACAAAATGTGTTGCCTGAACAAAAATTATGGCTGCGACCCGAAACCTTTTATCAACAAAAAGACATTGATTTGATGCTAGGTAAGCGGGTTACTAATATTGACCGAGAGCAGCGAACCGTTTCATTAGATGACATGCAGTGCTTATCTTACGATAAGTTAATTCTTGCCACGGGGGCGTCTATTCGTCGCTTAACTGTGCCGGGAAGTGATTTATCTGGAGTGCATTATTTACGTGATTATCAAGATACTATGGGTATTAGGGATTCTTTAAAAAAGGCCCATAATGTAGTGGTTATTGGTGGTGGTTATATTGGTTTAGAAGTGGCAGCGTCACTGCAAAAATTAGGTAAAAATGTGACCTTGTTGCTGAAACATGACCGCCCTCTGAGTCATATAAGCAATAATGTGGTGAGTGATTATTTGACTCAACTACACACTACACATGGGGTCAATATACAACTAAATGTGGTCGTGACAGAAATTATAGGTGTTGATAAAGTGCTCGCGGTAGAGACCGAAAATGGTCAACGTTACCCAGCTGACATGGTCATAGCGGGTATTGGTGTTGTTCCAGAACAACAGCTTGCAGAACAATGCGGACTGGACGTTAATAACGGTATTCGAGTAAATGAGTATATGCAGACCTCAGACCATAATATCTATGCGATTGGTGACTGCAGTAGCTTTTACCATCCGGTCTATCAAAAACAATTACGTATTGAATCGGTACAAAATGCGACGGATCAAGCAAAAACCGCAAGCACCGCTATTTGTGGGCAGTTCGTGCCTTATTCTGCAACGGCTTGGTTTTGGTCTGATCAGTATGATGACAAGTTACAAACTGCTGGTTTATCTGAGGGCTATGACGAAATCGTGATACGTCAAGAAACCGAAAAAAGCCTGGCCGTTTTCTATTTAGCCCAAAACCAGCTAATTGCCGTGGACACGATTAATCAACCAAAATCATTTATGATCAGTCGTAAGTATATCCACAATTTGCCTAAAGTTAACAAAGTAATACTGGCCGACAAAAACCAAGATCTTAATAGTGCTTTCACTGAAATAGCAGGAGTATGACTATGCTTAATATAACCTTTGTATTACCCGATAAAAATGAAATTACCGTCGTTGCCAATGAAGGTGACAGTTTGATGCAAACCGCCGTAGACAACGACATAGAACAAATCAGTGGCGATTGTGGTGGTTGTTGCTCATGCGCAACTTGCCATTGTTTTATCGATGATAAGTGGAAAGCTAAAATGATGGCTGCTGATGATATGGAAACAGAGCTATTAGAAGGTGCTATTGATAATATGCAAGAAAACAGCCGCCTGGCTTGTCAGATATTTTTAAACAAAGAACATGATGGACTAGTGGTGCACGTGCCAGAAAGTAGTTGGTAATAACATGTAGTTTTACTATTGCCGATCCACTACATGTGTCTTCCCCCCGTAATATTCAGACCAACAGTAACAGCTTATTCAACACCAATAGAAAGTAAATAAACGCGCATTTTTATTCGATTTTAAGCGTGGACTGACAGTCTAAAAAGTGGCAGTGCTCGGCATTCATATTTTCTTCAATTACGTTAATTTTGGCTCTAAATTAGAGCCAAAAACGGCATCTAAATTACGAACTCTTACGTAATAAATTGGGCAGACGGTCTGGTGTGAAAATCTCAATCCAATAACCATCAGGATCTTTAATAAAGGCAATTCCTTTTAGACTACCACTGTTCGGTTTCTTCTGAAATTCGACTCCTAAAGATTCAAATCGTTCGCAGGAGGCATCAACATCAGGTACTGCAAAACCAATGTGGCCAAAGCCTTTCGGTTGCTCATTACCATTATGATAAGACACACTGTCGTCGCTCTCATCACCCCAATTGTGAGTAAGTTCTAACATAGCCGGGCGACCAAAGGTTTGCACCATGCGTTGATTGTCATCCCCTGACCAATCACTGTGACGCTCTGGTGGGATACAAGCCAGAAAATATAGGGTGAACTTCATTTCATCAAAGTCTAATCGTGTTGTCAGCGTCATGCCTAATACGTCAGTATAAAACGTGAGCGTGCGTTCCGGATCTTTAATTCTAAACATGGTTTGATTAAACACAAACTCGTGCGTAGCTGGATCGTGATACTCTACTAAGCCCTGGGCTTGGTCAAAATGACGACTCATATTAGTCTCCTATTGACTTTGTAAAAACCATAAATGACTGTGTTATCTTGTATTTTGAATGCTTTGGAATATTTTATGACATTAATGAACGTATTACCGCTGCACAGTCCGCAAATGTAAAAATTGCTGCATGAAGCTGTCAATTCGATTACATGCATCTTCCAGTTGAACATCATCCACAACGTAAGAAATGCGAATAAAGTCAGAGGTACACTTACCAAAAGCGGTGGCGGGTAAAACGCCAATTTTTTTCTGTTCGAATAAAGCGTCGGCAAACTGCTGTGCGTTAAGCCCGGTTTGGCTCACATTGACCAATAAAAACATGGATGCCTGTGGTGGTACGCAACTTAACTGTGGATGTTTAGCAAAGCACTTAACTAAGCGGTCTCGACGTCGTTGGTAAGTTAAGCGCATTTTTTCAGACTCTGCCAATGCGTCGGGATCGGTCAATGCAGTATATGCGGCTTGTTGGACAAATCCCGGTAGGCCATACAACATACATAATGACAAATTACTTAAGTGTTTAATTAATTCTATTGGTCCGATGGCCCAACCCACTCGCCAACCGGTCATTGCATGAGATTTAGATAGGCTGTTTATGGTGATTGTACGTTCAGCCATGCCATCTACGCCAGCGATACTGACATGTTCACCTTCGAAAACAGTGTGGCTGTATACCTCATCAGATACCACCCAAAGATCATGCTTAATGGCAAGGTCAGCAATAAATTTCAGTTCATCTTTGCGCAACATCATGCCACTTGGATTACTTGGCGTTGCAAAATAAATAGCTTTGGAATGCGTCGTTATGGCTGCGCTCAAACCAGCTTTGTCTAAACAAAAATGATTTTGCGTATCCATAGCAACCGGCACTAATGTGGCGCCAGTTAACTCAATACACGCTTCGTATGTAATATAATTGGGCTGCAATACAATGGCTTCATCTCCCGGCTCTAAAATACATAAAGAGCTAGCAAACAGCGCGTTTTGCGCTCCTGCCAACATGATGACATTGTCTTTGGTGACTGTTTGACCAGAACTCGCTTGATGATTAGCGGCAATTTTTTCACGTAAACAGCCACGTCCCTCAATTTCAACGTAATGTGTATCGCCGCTGCGTAAACTAGTTATTGCACTGTCGACCACACAGACAGGCGTGTCGAAATCGGGATCGCCAATGCTTAAAATAATAACGCTTGGATCGCGTTCTTTAAGTGAAGTTGCTTTAAAATGGATGTCCCAAGCATCCACAGTGTCGCCTTGAATAGCTAGAGTGAGTGGCGCATAACGCATAATGTGTATTCCTGTTTATCGCAAGTAATAGTGATTTTGTTAAGGCGAAGCGACAACAATAAATATGAACTAATAGAAGCTAATAAAGGCCAATAGAGGACAATAGAGGCTAAAAGAAGCTAATAAAAGCCAATAGAAGCTAATAGAAGCTGATGAAGGCCAATAGAAGCTAATAGAGGTTAATCGGCAGCATTAATAAGCATGGCTTTAGTTTCTGTGTATTCTTTTAATCCTTCAATACCCCACTCTCGACCGTTACCCGATTGTTTATATCCACCAAAAGGACTATCGGTATTGAACAGGGCACCTTGTATATAACACTGACCAGCTCGTAATTTGCTGGCAATCTTAATTGCCGCAGCTTGATCGGCGGCAAACACGGCGGACGACAAGCCAAATGGCGTCTCATTTGCTAGTTCAATTGCCTGTTGAATATTTTGGTAAGGAATAATGCATAACACGGGACCAAATATTTCTTCTTGAGCAATAATCATATCATTGCTGACATCCGAAAAAATTGTCGGCAGCACATAAGCCCCTTTACGCAATGCTGCAGGTAGTTGCGTGCCACCGCAGAGTAATTTAGCGCCTTCTTCTATGCCTTTTTCGATATAGCTCAATACCCGTTGCTGCTGTTGCCGGGAACTAAGTGGCCCCATATTGGTGGCGGCTAACATCGGATCGCCTAACTGCCATTCTGCAGCAGCGTATTTGGCTATCTCTTCAACTTCAGCTAGTTGTTCAGCGGGCACTAACATTCTCGTAAGCGCGCAACATGTTTGCCCCGAATTCAGCATCACGTCTTCTACACCATAACGCACAGCGGCAGGCAAATCGGCACCTTGAGCGATGATATAAGGTGATTTCCCACCCAGCTCTTGGCAGACTCTTTTTACCGTTGGTGCGGCTGCTTGCGCCACTTTTACGCCCGCCAAGGTTGAGCCGGTAAAAGACACCATATCGACTAACGCATGGCTGCATAACGCTTCACCAATTTCACTGCCTACTCCGGTCAATAAATTAAATACACCCTGTGGTAAACTGCTTTGATGAATAATTTCAGCTAAAATCAAATCTTGCAACGGTGTTTGTTCAGCGGGCTTAACTACCACAGTGCAACCTGCAGCTAGTGCTGGACCTAACTTACCTACTAATTGCGATAAAGGGTAATTCCAAGGATTGATTAATACACAAACGCCAACAGCCTCAGTAACAACAATATGATTAGCGTGTACCTGCTGTTTATCCATTTCACTAGCTAACGGTGCGAAGCTGCGGAATGCATCAATAGAGCCCTGTACTTGTATTTCAGAAGCCAAAGAAAGGGGGCAACCCATCGATGCTACTATCACTTCTGTGAGTTCATCGATACGTGCTTGCATGCCGTCGGCTATTTCGTTAATAATCGCAGCTCTGAAATCAGCAGGTTGTTCAGACCAAGAGCTAAATGCCCTACTTGCAGCTCGGATGGCACTGTCTACGTCTTGCACATCGGCAGATGGCACACTCGCATAGAGTTCACCATTAGCCGGATTTATCACTTCAAGTCGTGCGTCACTGTGGCTATTTACCCAGTGACCATCAATATAGAGCTGTTCAAATTTTTTCATTTAACACCATATTTACCGTTACTCAGCAGCTAATTTTAATACCGCGCCTAATAAAACCTGACAACCTGCAGCAATGTCTTCGGGTTTGGCGTTTTCAGCTTCGTTATGGCTAATTCCCTTTTCACACGGCACAAAGATCATCGATGTAGGGGCAACTCGAGAGACATAGACAGAATCGTGGCCCGCGCCAGAGAACATTTCTTCGTAGGCTAAGCCCATTTCTTCAACAGCTTCTCGAACTGCATCAATGCAGGTTTTATCAAACTCAACTGCAGGTGAATTCCACTCATCCAAAATGTCAAAATCGACATCACAAGCAGCACAAACTTGCTCAGAAATCTGTTTAAATTTCTGATCCATTTGTTGCAATATATCCTGATTAGGATGACGTAGATCGACTGTTAACGTTAATGTTTCAGGTACTGTGTTACGCGAACCCGGAGTGACGTTGATATCACCAAAGGTCGCCCTGGCTTGAGGTGCATATTCATCTGCGAGCGCATACAGTTGAGCAATAATTTGCGTTGCTGCTTTCACTGGGTCTTTGCGTTGGTCCATAGGGGTCGGGCCTGCATGCACCGGTTGCCCGTGTATCACTAAATCGTACCAGCGCATTCCCTGTACGCCTTTAACCACGCCTATCTGTTTATTAATTAATTCCAGAATAGGCCCTTGTTCTATATGTAATTCGAATGCCGCTTTTATAGGGAATGGTGCACAGGGAGTCTCGCCTAAATAACCTATACGTTCGAGCTCCTGTTTGATTGTCGCTCCTTGTTTATCGGTACGCTGCCAACCATAATCAATAGAAAACTCCCCACTCCAAACACCCGAGCCAATCATGGCCGGAGAAAAACGAGCTCCTTCCTCATTCGTCCATACCACTACTTCAATGGGATGCAAGGTTTGTTGATTGGCATCATTTAAGGTGCGTAATACTTCTAAGCCAGCTAAAACGCCATATACGCCATCAAATCTGCCGCCTGTCGGTTGCGAGTCTAAATGACTCCCGATAATGACGGGAGGCAAGTTGTTATCAGACCCTTTTTGGCGCAGAAATAAATTGCCCATCTGATCGACTCTAAGCTCACAGCCTATTTCTTTACACCAGCTTACAAATAAATCTCTACCGGCTTTATCCAAGTCAGTTAAGGCTTGACGATTACAACCGCCTTTTGGCGTCGCGCCAATTTCAGCCATGACCATTAAACTAGACCATAATCTTTCGCCATTGATTTTTAGTGTCATATTAATTCTCCTACGCGTCTTTTCGACTTAAAGGTTGGCACATACAGTGCACACCGCCACCACCAGAAGTGAACATTGACATATCTGGCTGATACACTTCCAAACCATGGGCTTTTGCTTTGCCCACTAGCTCTTTACTCGCTTGGGGTATTAATACTCTATCATTACCTAAAGCGACAACATTCACCCCAAGCTCTAATACCGACCGATAAGAAATATCAATAATGTCAATCCCTCTACTTTTCAACCAATCGAGTAATTCATCTTCTACGGCTTGAGTACAAACGGCAGCTAACTTCTCTGACAACATGGCAAATTTTACATCTAAATGTAAAAAGTACGGGTCAAATTGATAAGATTTAAACTCCCATCCTTCTTTTTCAACCCAGCTACGGACTTGCTTAAGTCCGGCTTCGCTTGTACGTTCGCCAGTATAACCACACAATATAACCCCTGGCTCTAAAACCATGAAGTCACCGCCTTCAAAAGCACCTGCGGTAACAGCCTCGTAAACCGGAATGTTGTTTTCTTGATAGAATTTAGATACCGCTACCCACTCACCGCGTCGCCATGGGCTATACATTTGGGTGATCATAGGACCCCAAGGCGTTAATACCGAAGAATCGCGAGCATATATTTGATAAGGCAAGTTTTCATCCGCCTTAAGAAAATGAGTTTTTACTCCGCAATGTTGATAAACGTCTAACATTTCTTGGTATTGCTGTTGCGCTATATGCTTGTCAAACTCGCGTCCCAATCGAATTGAACGCAGCGACATTGCATTACCTTTTTGCCATGAATAATGCTCCATGGGTCCAATCAATACATCTTGCAGCTCACCATATTCAGAGTCCATGCTCCAATAATCTAGACGAGATGTGGCTCCTTGCGCGTTACGACGGAAAAAAGGGTCTTGCATGCGTAAATTACTCTATCAGAATTTATCCGTTTAGTTTATGGTTACCTAATTAATAATCAAGCAAAGGTTATTGACCAAATTGGTCACATAATGAGACCAGGCTGGCTGTTGACTATATTCACTAACCCTAGATAAAAAATAAAAACTCGTCGGAAACAAGCCGTGTCGGCAATACAGCCGAAAAGGAGTGATTGCACCGCAGCTGTTATTTTTTACAAAAACACATGGTTTTGAAGGAAGCGATATCAATGAAACAGAAACAAAGCCCTTATTTGGATTTACGGCAAATTCCGCTAAATTCCTTACATGCCTTTGAAGCTGCCGGTCGACATTGCCATATGCGTCAAGCGGCGCAGGAAATGTTCGTGTCACATTCAGCACTAAGTCGACACATAAAACTACTAGAAGCACGATTAGGTACACAACTTTTTGAGCGAAAAAATAACAAGCTGCGATTGACTGCGCCGGGCAGCCGATTACTATCATCCATCCAAATTGCTTTCGCTGAATTGAACAAAGGTTTGCATATGCTTGACCCCACCTTAGTCGCGGGCGAAATAGTCATAGGCACTACAGCCACCATCATGCTTAATTGGTTATTGCCAGTATTGGCGAATGTACAGCGTCAATTTCCGGAAATTTCATTTAAGTTAAAAACGCTGGAACCGCATCAAAAATCCTTGCCGCCTGATCTCGACATCGCCTTATGCTTAGGCTTACCTGAGGATCCAAGCAGAACAATTACTAAACTGTATAATGAATATTATGTGCCCGTGTGTCATCCTGCATTACTGAAAGGACAGGCGATAAAAACAGTTAAAGAACTCCTTGCTTATCCACTATTACACGACGGATTGGCGCAATGGTTTAAGTGGTTTAATCATCACAAATTAGATGGACAAAGTGCAGCACAACATACTTATTTTGAATACGCTTATCAAGCCATCGAAGCCGCTCGACTTGGCATGGGTATCGCATTAGCTGACACTGTAGAGGTGGCAGATGATATTAAACAAGGTAAGTTAATGCTCGCGGTTGATTCAGACCACAATGAAGGACAATCGGTTTACTTAGCCACTCATGAAGAAAAAAACATGAATTACCGCACTCAGTTAGTACTGCGTGGTGTGTTAGAAAATCTGGCCCAAAAAGGCGCAAGGTTAGAAAAAAATTTCAACTTGCTTACTTTATGAATAAAGGATGAATAGGTCTGGGATTGCTGCAGTTGAATTAGCTGGATACGACTATTCACTTAATTATTTAGGATTAAAAAATACATCCGCATAGTAAAATATCTTATAAAAAAGGCGCCTTAAGAGGCGCCTAAACGAGTTACGTTTTGTGGATTTTTTAGAATTTCACTCGCAACTGAATACCAAAGTGACGGTCTGCATCACGTGGTATTTGATAACGGAAGTTATCACCACTGTAGGTAGTCACAAATTTCTCATCGGTGAGGTTTTTAGCAATAAGCGAAATTCTGTAAGCGTCGTCATCAAACGAAAATGCAACACTCGCATTGACGATGCTGTATTCAGGTAAAAACGCTTCTGGGTTAGTTTGTGCTGTGCTGCCCGGCGCGCCCGCAAAAATATCGTCGGTGTAGACGTAAGACGAGTTAAAATAAACATCCATACCATCCATTTCCATCACATATTCACCGGTAACTGAATACTTTAAGTCTGGAGAGAAGGGTAAATCGGCACCTGAGCGCCCATCACAAGTGGTTAATCCAACCGGGCAACTGAATTCGTCAACAACGGCGTCTACGCTAGAAACACCTCCAGTTAACACAAAGTTCTCTGTAGCTTGCCACATAAAGTCAACTTCAAACCCTTCAGTGGTAACTGAACCTGCGTTAGTTAAACGAGTGATAACTACGCTGTCTAAAAGTTCGGAGTTGTTTGCTTGAAATCCATCTATGTCGGTTCTAAATGCGGCAATATTAACAATTAAATTGTTTGTCGCATATTTATAGCCGAGTTCGTAAGCGTCCGAAGTTTCGGGGCCAATGGGTAAGGTGTCGTTGTCTGCCATATTGTAGAACACGTTGAACGCAGGACCTTTGTAGCCCTGTGAGAATGTGGCATACACCATGCTGTCATCATTGATATCATACTGCACGCCAAGCTTCGATGACGTATTACTTTTATCAGTACCACCTTTATAGTCAGTTTCGAATCCACGTACACCAACACCTGTTCTCTTATACGGGTCATTGCTTTTTCTGTTATGTGAAAAGCTGACTTCATCGTCGGTGTAACGAATGCCAAAGAGGAGGCGCAAATTTTCGTTAATATGGTACTTAGCGTCTGCAAACACAGCCCAGTTATCAAACTCAGTTTCCATATAAGCAGTGGCACCTACTATGTCGTTTGAATTACAACTAAGCCCCTGCGCCGCGATGAAGTCGTTAATATCTGTCTCACTGGGATTAGCAACACCTAGCGTGTCGCTCAGGTATGCACCAATAGCAGCAGGGAATTGACCGTTATTATCTTGACACGAAGCATCTCGTGTAAAGTTTCTTTCAGAGGTTTGATTCCACCAGAAAAATCCAGCTTGGTAATCAAAATCACCGCCTAAAGGTGAGGCTATTCTGAACTCTTGTGATACTTGATCCCATTCTTGTGGTCCAATATCATGCAATTGAAAAGGCACACCAAACACTGGGAAAGGCAGATCGCCTGCTGTTGAAGTAAAGTCACCTTCTCGAAACTCTGTATTATTCCAGCTTCTATAAGCGGTAATAGAGGTGAACTCATGATCGCCAATAGGTTTATCGATTTGAACCGAAAACGCAGTATGGTCGTCAATAGTACGAGTTTCAAAGTCATGATCAATTTGACGTTGATTTAAATCTAAGTCTCCCACACCTGTGCTATTCGGTGATGCTTCAGAGTTATGTCGACCACTGGGTGTTAGTTCAAGATCGGCACAACAGGAGTCGTTAGAACTGACAGTTTCAAAAATAAACAAAATGTCGGTGTCACCTGATGCGTCAATATCCAGCATCGCGCGAACGCCTTCTTTATCATATCCACTGGTAGTTTCATTGTTGTATACGTTTTTTATATAGCCATCAAATTGCGATTTTAATACCGTTAGACTGCCGTTGACATTGTCATTGAGTGCCCCTGATACTCTGCCTTTAAGACGATACTCATTATCCTGCATAAGCGTCGTTTCAAACACACCCTCAAATTCCTCACTTGGGCGTTTAGAGGTCATGTTGATAACACCGGCAGATGCATTTTTACCAAAGAGCGTACCTTGCGGGCCACGCAGTACTTCAATTCTTTCTAGGTCATATAAGTCGACAAAGGCTTGTCCTGACCGGCCAAGCACAACGCCATCCACTACCGTGGAAACACTTGGTTCTGCAGCCACACTAAAGGATATAGTCCCAATACCACGAATCGTAATAGCAGAATTTCGGGTGGTGTTACCTTTTCTAAAGCTAACGGACGGGACAAGTGCTTGCAGTCCTTCTATGTTGGCCGAGAACGCGGCGTTGATTTGGTTCTCACGCAAAACAGTAACAGCAAGTGGAACTTCATTTAAATTTTCAACACGTTTTTGTGAAGTAACGGTAATAGTTTCGAATCCTTTGTCAGTGTCTTTCGATTCTTCTTGAGCGTTAACTGTCATGCCTAACGACAAACAGGTTGTCAGCGCTAAGGCTTTTGCAATGCTTTGTTGCAAAGAGCTTGGTTTAAATTTCATTGTGTTCTCCAATTTTACAGTATGTCTTATTTTGCCGGAGACTATTCACGCAATTAAGCAGATAATTCGGCGCAACATTTAGTGATGTGTAGCAAGTTGAGAGGCTCAACTGTGCAACTTCTATCTGCAAACGGCTTATTTTTATTAAGACTATTTTAGGTCTGTCTTATATAAGATAGAAGATGTAGTTAAAACTACCCAATAAGTAAACTAGATGCAACTGTTTTGTTATAAAATTGTGATTTAAATATGTAAATATAAGTTTATATCGTTACATTTGTGAAATAGGGCTTGCGGAGAGCAGAGGAGAGCAGAGGTGAGCAGCGTTGCGCAGAGGTGAGCAAAGGTGGGCAGAGGAGCGCCGAGGTGAGCGGGATCACTGTTGAGCGTCACAGGTTGCCACAGAGCTTTCTAATAGGTTAAGCCATTCACTACCGAATTCACTGATGAACCAGCCTCGCATGTTACTAGCCGCATTCTTAAAGGCTTGTTTTTCAGCTACCGAAGGGCGATAAATAGTACCGCCTGCCTGTTCAAAGATTTTGTAAGAATTCTCTTCCTCAGTTGCAACTAGATTATTTGCCGCAGCCTGTTGTTTCTTAAAGCCCTCTTGAATAATAGATTGAATATCCCTTGGTAGCGTTTGCCAAACTGGTTCTGAAAACCACCATAACGTCGCCATGTATGAGTGGCCATCGAGTATAATGTACTTCAAATGCTCTTGCAGCTTGGCCCCGATGATATCTTGTATTCCATTTTTGCTGCCCTCTACTACGCCTGTTGCCAATGCAGTATAAAGCTCAGCCCATGAAATTGGCGTAGGATTTGCCCCCAATTGTTTAACCAGCTGTTGTTGGATCTCCGCTGGTGTGGTCCTAATTTTCTGGCCTTTTAAATCCTCTGGTGTGTGTATCGGCTTTTTAGTGGTGGCAAAATTACGCCAGCCACCGGTGTTGGCAATACCGATAAGTCGAATTTTCAATGAGCGCTCCAATACGCTTTGTCTTATTTTGTCTAGCATTGGACCATTCAGTACACATATCGCTTGTTTATCGCTTGTAAATACATAAGGTAAGTCTAACACCTGAGCAGGTGCGAAAAAATTACCGGTGCCGCCAGCGGTGCTTGGAAACATCTCTAGTACGCCTTGCTGCAAGTTACTAATGCACTCAGGCACACTTCCACAAAACTGACCTGAGGTATAAATATCAACCTTGACGCGGCCCTCACTCTTGGATTCAACATACTCTTTAAAGGCAACCAAGCCGACGTAATCTTCATCTTGTGTTGAGGCTTGAATAGCTGCCTTTATGGTGAATTCTGCTTGCGAGCTGGTGGAGCGCATTATGCCAGTAATACTCATTACAAACACCAGTGCATAAATTCCCAAAAGTACCTTACGTTTAGTGTTCATAATGATAGATCCTTAGGCAAATCCAAATAGGCGAGGAAGGGTCATAGTGACCGCAGGAAAATACGTGATAATGAAAATAACGAGGGCCTCAACCGCTAAAAATGGAAGCATTTCGACGGCGATATTCTCGGTTTTTTCGCCCGACACCGAAGCGGCTACAAATAACACTAATCCCATTGGTGGTGTGGCTAAGCCCACCGTTAAGTTTACGCACATAATAACCGCAAAATGCAGGGGATCGATGCCCAATGATATAAAGATAGGCGCAAGCACAGGCCCTAAAATTAGAATGGCTGGGCCAGCATCGAGAAACATGCCAATAGCGAACAAGAACAGATTGATAATTAGCAGCAGCAACAACACGTTTGAGGTGATACCTATTATATTGGCAGCTAATGAATCGGCTAAGCCTGAGACTGTGATGATCCAGGCAAAGGTTACAGCTGAGCCGACCAATAATAAAATAGTACCGGACTGAACTGCGGCATTCACTAAAATTGTAGGTAACTGGCTAATGCGCAGTGTGTTGGTGATAAATAAAGTAACAATAAATGCATAGCCTACCGCCACAGCAGCAGCTTCGGTGGGTGTAAATACGCCAGCAATAATTCCACCTAATAAAATAATAGGCGTTAATAATGGTAAAAAAGATACCTTAAAAGCAGAACCGCGCTCGGCCCATGACGCTTTTTTGTTAGCGATTGGGTAATTACGTTTTTTGGCTATACGATTGGTTACTATCATTAAGCCAACACATATCATTAATCCGGGTAATATCCCTGCCAAGAACATGCCTGCAACCGATACATTCATAATAAATGCATATAAAATCATAATTCCAGAGGGCGGAATAATAGGTCCGATTACGGAAGATGCTGCGGTAACTGCAGCGGCAAACCGGCGGCTATAGCCATTTTGTTCCATTGCGGGGATCAACATTTTTCCTAGCGCTGATGTATCTGCTACTGCAGAGCCCGACAAACCCGCAAACAGCACTGAGGAGAGTATATTAACTTGCGCTAAACCACCGCGGTAGTGTCCAATAAGACTTTGGCAAAAGCGCACAATAGACTGCGTGATCCCGCCTTGATTCATCAACTCACCAGCAAGTATAAAAAAGGGCACTGCCATTAGAGGAAAGGAATTCATTCCTGAAAATAATCGGTTTAAGAGGGCAGAGAAAAACACCTCGTTGCCATCAATCATTAAGCTTACGCCGGGGCCTACCAGTAGAGCAAACACAACGGGGGTTCCGGCCGTAAGTAAGAGAATGAATATCCAAATATAACTTAACGACATACTATTGTGCTCCCTGCTTTGAGTCTGGACTTTTGGGCGTGCCGCCATGATGAGGGATCAGTGGTGAACTGAGTTGTTGAATGATCCTTTCAATGCCTACTAAAAACAGTGAGCCAAAAGCAAACGGCATACAAAGGTAAAAAAACCATAACTTAACCTGAACAGAAGCGGCTGTGATAGTCATGCCAGCGGCAACAAAACTGATGCTCTGCACAAAAAATATTCCGCTAATAAGCATAATCAGGATCGTAATTACTATTTCAGCAATTCGTTTTGGTAATACGGGTAAAGCATCGTGGAACATTTCAATCGACACATTTAAATGCTCTCTATATGCCCAAGGGGAGACCAAACAGGCAATCCATACCATCGCAAATTTAGAAAGCTCTTCGGTCCAGGTTAATGAGTCGTTTAACACATAGCGAAAAACAACTTGTGCCAAAATCATGACTACCATTAGCGCTAATAAAAAACCGGCAAGGTACTTAGCACTTCTTGCAATGTGGAAATTAAGCACTCCTAAAGCGGTGTTCAACTGTGTGATAAATGACATCATGAAACGCTCATTCCTGTTGGCATCGTATTATTAATATATTCTGATCTACTGGTTAATATCATGATCTGGCCAATGCGGTAGGTTGTCAGTATGTTCGTAGTCGCCGGTAAGCATTTCGACGTTTTCTACGCTTGCACCAATCGGGATCGAATGATGCTCAGGAACAAATACCGCTATCTCATCCAGCTCTAGTGTCAGTTCGAGCAACTGATGGCCCGCGTATTTTTGTTTATTTGGAAAACGAGTCCAATTACCTTGAGGTAAATAAACCGTTACTCTTCCCTCTGGATTAGTGCAGGGGGCAACCAACAGGCTATCACCAAACATAAATTGTAGTTCGAACGAATGGGCAAGGCGTTGATCTGGAAATGCGAGTGCCATTGCTCGCATAACAGGTAAGCCTGATTTGCTCGACTGCTTCATCGTGTTATAAATATACGGCATGAGTTGGTAGCGTAGTATGATTGCTTTATTGGCCGCATTCTCAGCATCGGTGGCGTAACTCCACGGCTCACGCTGACCAATACCGTGTAACCTTATGTGTGCTGAAAACACAGCAGCTTGAGTCCATCGCGCGAACAAGATCGAGTCGCGTGTATCTTTGTAAAATCCACCGACGTCGGTCGCAAAGAAAGGTGCACCAGACATACCCCATGACAGCGCGCCTCGAATACTGCCTATCAACCCACCCCAATCTGCCTGAGGGTCTCCGCCCCATTGGCTGGGAAAACGTTGTGAGCCGGTCCATGCTGAGCGGCTGAATAAAAATGGACCCGTTTTACTATATTTTTCTGCTGCCTCATAAACACAACGGTTGTAAAGCAAACTATAGACATTGTGCAGTCTATTGCCACTATCACCATTATGCGCAAGCATGTTGTCGTCTTCAACTTGCTCTCCAAAATCGGCTTTTATCATATCAACGCCTAAATCAAACAAAGGCTTGTGCGATGTTAGCCAAAATTGATACGCCTCAGGGTGAGTAAAATCAACTATTCCTGATTCAGGGAGCGGTGTTAACACCTCCGCAAAGGCACTCATATCCCATTGGTAACGATAAGCTTCGCCGGTTCTCTTGTCTTTCAGTAACCAACCTTTACGTGCCATTTCATCAAACAACTTGTTTTGTACAGAAACCAATGGGTATTCCCAAATACACACCTTAAAGTTTTGTTCTTTTAATGCCTCTATAACGGCGGCAGGATTATCAAAGCGTTTAGGATCCCATTCAAATGCAAATCGAGTGTCGGTGTCTTGCCAAGCCCTGCCATCTAACGTGATCACATCGCAAGGCAGATGATTGTCGCGCACCGCTTTCGCTGTTGCCAATAATTCAGGAACGTCTTTGTAATAGGCTTTAGAAAGGATCAGGCCCAGACTCCATAATGGCGGCACGGGGGAGCGACCCGTTAAATGGGTATATTGCTCAATAATTTGTGCCCCGTTTTCGCCGTCTAATAGAAAAATATCAAGGGCTTGATCTTCAATTAGCACGCAGTAACCACGCTGCGACCAAGCAGCATAACCAACAGCATGCGTTACTGGTGAGGGGGTATGCACAAAAAGACCCCAGCCTTTAGGGCTCCATGCAAACGGGGTGTTTTTATAAGAAATTTCAGCATTCACTCCTAAAGCATCGTGGTTATAAGACCTAATTAATTGCCCACGTTTATTTAATCCAGACCACTTTTCACCCAAACCATACACGGCTTCTTCCGCACCCAAATCCACACTAAATAGCCAGCCTTGCGGTGTTTTTGCCATCGGGGGTAATCTGAATTGGCGCACAAAGTGACCGTCGTTAGGTGTTTTTTGTTTGATTTCACCCGATTTTTTCCATTCGAATGCGAAAGGTCTATGCTGTATATCAATGCTATGATTTTGAGCGATAATTTGAGTGTGTGTTGAACTTGATGTGATCGAGGCTGCAAAGACCGACGGCTGATTTACCAGTATGCCGTAATCGTTGACCGTAAATTGATGTTCATTTTGTATTCTGACACCCATTTCGGTAATACTTAATGTTAGCTCACCGTGATTGGTCGGGATCAATACCTTTCCACTGGGTAATAATTGACATTTACCTGTAATTTCAGTTTGTGCAACACTGTTCCAGTCGGGAGTAGAAAGTTCAAACATGTTGTTCAAATCCTTTATAGTAAATGATGAATAAGTAAGTTTAGTATCAGTCCGTTGTCACGCGACATGAAAATAGAATATTTAAACGCGATTGTGTCGCCTCATTACTTATCTAATGAGTTAACTTTTCCTGTCTTATATAAGACATAAGTTATTATAATGTTAAATTGTTGTCAATTACGTTCTGTGTTTAAAATTACGATTACATTTATTAGATGCGATAATGTTGAGGTTTTGTAACGACAAGGTGCGACGATATTAGGCCAAACAATATGCCCTTCAAGACAGTATTAACATAAGAAAGCTTGATATTTATGTACTATTAATATTATTCTCATCAATAATTTCATTTTTTAGTGAATTTATGAAAAACAATAGATTTGATAACAAGCTCAGTCAAACAGGGGTCGTATTTCAGCCTTTGTACACGCAAGTTGAAAACCACGTTAAGCAGTTAATTGTTGAACAGCGCTGGAAGCCCGGTGAAATGCTGCCTAATGAATTTCAATTGGCGGAAGAACTTGGTGTGAGTCAAGGAACTGTGCGTAAGGCGTTAAATGGATTAACTAGCGCAAAAATACTCAGCAGACGCCAAGGGGTGGGAACGTTTGTGTCAGAGCACACAAATCAGGACAGTTTGTATCGTTATTATCCGATTATTGGTGACGGCAAAGCGCCAGAGCTTCCTAAAGCTGAGCTGTTGTCATTGGAATTGATAAAGGTACCTAAAAATGTACTTGCTGCATTTGGCACTGAAGGGAATATGAAGGTGTTTGAGGTGTTGAGGCGCAGGATCCTAAATAATGAATTTTGTATATTTGAAAAGATCTACCTACCATACACCTATTTTAAAGCATTAGAGGGAACTCAAGAGCTGCCCCATACTCTGTATCATTTTTATCAAACCCAATTTAACCTCACAGTGCAAACAACGACTGACAGAATTAAAGCGGATATTGCTAGCGCGGAAGATGCACGATTACTGGGGGTCAAAAAAGGCGATGCACTTTTGGAAGTGCAGCGCATAGCACATTCGCTTGATGGAAAAGCCATTGAGTTTAGAATTAGCCGTTGTAGAAGTGACAATTATCATTATTTAGTAGAGTCGACGTGAGTTGTCAAGCTAGGTAATGATGCCATATTTTGTAATATTAGGTAAAAAATCCGCTACTGTTGAGCTTATCAACATCGTCGTTGCAGAGAGATCAGAATGAAATTATATGTCTTACTAGTAAGCAGCATTTTATTGACCGCGTGTTCTGCGGTGCAAAAAGAACAAACCTCTGCGATGGATAAAAACGTAAATATCCACGGTTTTTCGCAACAGCGTCTTGGTAAAATTGACAGCGCGATGCAAAAATATACCGACACTGGCAAGCTCGCCGGCACCGTAACGCTTGTTGCTCGGGACCAAAAAATTATCCATTTGTCGGCAAATGGTATGCGAGACCTTGAACGTGCAGAAGAGATGACCACCGATACTATCTTTCGCATATATTCTATGACCAAGCCAATTACTGCGGTCGCGGCCCTTACCTTATGGGAACAAGGTAAATTCCACATGTATGATCCGATTGAAAAATACTTACCAGAATTAGCTGGGCTGAAAGTATATGCCGGTGGTGAGGCCGATAACATTCAACTAGAAGCCGCTAAAAGTCCAATACGTATCATTGATTTATTTTTACACACTGCGGGGTTTTCATACGGGTTCACAAATAGTGCCGTTGACAAACTATACAAAGCGTTACCCCCGTTGTCCAAAGCAGACAGCCTAGATACTGTCTTAAAACGCATTGCCACATTACCGTTAAATCATCAACCCGGCACTCAATGGCACTATGGAATAAATACCGACATTATTGGTTTTTTGGTTGAGCGTATTAGCGGTATGAAGCTTGGCGACTATATGCAGGAAGTGATTTTTACCCCCTTAGAAATGACGGATACAGCTTTTTATGTTCCTTCCAATAAAGTTGACAGGCTCGCGCAAATATACAGCCCCGGAAAAAATGGCGAAATAAGCGTACTTGATCCGCCTCCAGTAGGTGATTTTTTATCAGATCCTTCTGTGCATAATGGTGGTGGTGGTTTGGTGTCGACTATTGGTGACTATTACATATTTACCCAAATGTTGTTAAATGGTGGCGAGTATAAAGGGCAAAGAATACTAGGCCGCAAAACCGTCGACTACTTAACCTCTAATCATTTACCTGCAAACTTAATTCCCTTTTCACCTACTTCTCATGGAGAAGGTTATGCTTTGGCTATGTCGGTTACCGTTGATAGCGGCGACGCATTGCTTATGGGTTCAGACGGTGATTACGGATGGGGCGGTGCAGCATCAACTTATTTTAGAATAGATCCTAAAGAAAATATGATTGTGATCATGATGTCACAGTTCGTTCCTTCTGCTTTCTACCCTATTAGGCACGACTTTAAAAATACGGTTTATCAGTCATTGATAGACGAGCAGTAAGATACTCACTTTTATAAATCGACGCTATTTTCACGGTCGTTTAGTCACGCGAAAACTGTTTTAGGCGTAAGTCAGTAAATTAAATTTAATGACTCATTTAAGCGTTCGTGTTGACAAAATTTAAACAGTACCTTAACTTATATCTTATATAAGACCTAATAAAAGAAAGTAAGGGGGTATTTAAGATGATATCAGGCAATAAAGTTATCCCAAGTATGGGTTTCGGGTTGTGGAAAATTTCTCAAGAGGACTGCGCAACAGCGGTTTATAATGCCATAAAAGAGGGTTACCGTCATTTAGACAGCGCATCTGACTACGGTAATGAAAAGCAAGTAGGAGAGGGCATTAAGCTCGCTATTGAAGATGGTTTATGTTCACGCGAAGATTTATGGGTAACGTCTAAGTTGTGGAATTCGTTTCATGCTAAAGAGCATGTCGAGCTGGCCTTGCAAAAAAGTTTGGACGATTTACAACTAGATTATCTAGACCTTTATTTAATTCATTTTCCTATTGCGTCTAAGTTCATACCGATTGAAACTCGTTATCCCCCAGAGTGGATAGCTGATCCAGATGGGCCAAATCCACGACTTGAATTGGCGTCAGTTCCTCTTATGGAAACTTGGCAAGCAATGGAAGCTGTTTACGCGAAAGGGTTAGCAAAACAAATTGGTGTTTGTAATTACAATAGCGGCTTACTGCATGACCTAATGTCGTATGCGACAATAAAACCCAGCATGCTACAGATTGAATCACACCCGTATTTAACCCAAGAAAAACTGATCCGTTTAGCCAAACAATACAATATGGCAGTGACCGCATTTTCACCCTTAGGTGCGCTTTCATATTTAGAACTTGATATGGCGGGTGCGGCAGAGTCGGTGATCGAGCAAGAAATTGTGAAAAAAGCAGCCCTACGCACTGGGAAAACAGCTGCGCAGGTTGTATTACGCTGGGGTGTGCAGCGCGGTACAGCGATTATTTCAAAAACCACACAGCCCGAAAGGTTAGTTGAAAACATTGATATTTTTGACTTTGAGCTAAACGAAGAAGAAATGACTGCTATTTCTGCATTGAATATTAATCGCCGTTTTAATGACCCTGGCGACTTCTGCGAAGCAGCCTTTAATACTTTTAATCCAATTTACGATTAGGAAAACTGATGAAAACGGCAATAAACTATGTAGAAGTACCCCATCAACTCCAGTGCGGAGATTCTGTTTTCCCAAGAGTGATTGTGAACGATGGTAGTGTCACCAATTTACGTGAATGTGAACGTTGGATTAATGACAATATTGACGTTTTAGAGGATGCGTTAAAAAGTTCTGGCGCAATACTGTTTCGTGGTTTTCCAGTAAATTCGGCAGAAACCTTCGATACTTTTTCAAATGCGTTTGCTTACCCTAATTTTACGTATAAAGAGTCTTTGTCAAATGCGGTGAGGATCAACTTTACGGAACGCGTTTTTACCGCTAATGAGGCGCCAAAGGAAGTTGAAATATATTTACATCACGAAATGGCGCAAACGCCCATATCGCCTAGTAAGATCTTCTTCTTTTGTAAAAGTGCAGCCAATGAAGGCGGTGCTACGCCTCTTTGTCGTTCAGACATGTTATTTGCAGAACTGCGCAAGCAAGCCCCCGAGGTTGCTCAAGAATTCGCATCAAAAGGGCTAAAGTATACAACACACATGCCTGCTGAAGACGATCTTCGCAGTGGTCAAGGACGGAGTTGGATGAGTACGCTCAGTGTAGAATCAAAAGAGCAGGCTGAGCACAAACTCGCCGAACTTAAATATAGCTGGAAATGGATGCCTGATGGCAGTTTACAAGCGACCACACCGATGCTGCCAGCGGTTGTTGATTTAGGCAATGATGTTAAGGTCTTTTATAACCAGCTTATTGCTGCTTACATGGGGTGGAAGGGTGTAAAAGAAAACCCAGCGAGCGCCATAACGTTTGGCGATGGTAGTCATATTCCAGTCGCAGCATTAGAGCTCGTTACGAGTATCGCAGGCCAATTTACTTTTGACTTACCTTGGCAGGATGGTGATGTCGCTTTGGTCGATAATTACATGGCCATGCACGGCCGTAAACCTTATTCAGGTGAGCGTAAGCGAGAAGTACTTGTTGCACTTGCGATGAATTAGTCAATTGTCTATTAAAGTCAGTAAATGTAAAGCGATAACGGTTCTTCTGCCGGGTATCGCTATTTCTGTCGTTGTCGGTTTGGCAGCGCTTTTTTTAAGCAGCCATTATGGTGCTCCAGCGATGCTGTTTGCCTTGCTCCTGGGTATCGCGATGTCCTTTATTTATGACGACTCTAATTGCAAAGCAGGCATCGAATTTACTGCCTGCCACATACTGCGTATTGGCGTAGCGCTATTAGGCTTGCGGATCGCTTTTGGTGACCTTGCTGCAATGGGCTGGAAAACCGGAATGTTGCTTGTTGTCGCAGTGGTAAGCACTATTCTTGTCGGTATATTGCTTGCAAAGGTTTTTGGCTTAAATAAACGTTTTGGTTTACTAACGGGTGGGTCGGTCGGCATTTGTGGCGCGTCTGCCGCCATGGCTATTTCCGCTGTGCTTCCTCAAAGCCCAGAAAACGACCGCGATACGCTGTTAACGATAATTGGCGTAACCTCACTTTCTACTATCGCCATGGTGGTATATCCCATTGTCGCCGCATATTTGCAACTAACCGAAACCCAAACCAGCATTTTTCTGGGGGCAACCATACATGACGTTGCACAAGTGGTCGGTGCCGGCTACTCTGTTTCAGAACAAACAGGGGATCTAGCTACCCTAACAAAGCTAGTGCGAGTGGCATTTTTAATGCCGGTGGTAATGTGTATCTTACTTGTGCTCAAGCTCAATCTTGACAGTGATAGAAATGCAAAACCGCCAGGAGTCCCCGCTTTTTTACTCGCGTTTACTGTGTTGATGGCTATCAACAGCTTGGTGAGTTTGCCGCAAGTGATCACCGACTCGGCGACTGATATTTCACGTTTTTCTTTAGTTATTTCTATCGCTGCGATTGGGATGAAATCGAATTTACGTAAGATACTGGTTGTCGGTATTAAACCCATATTGTTACTCGTCATTGAAACGCTGTGGATTGCCGCCCTTATATTACTGTGTCTACCTTACCTTTGAATAAGTGCTGGTCGTTAAAGACATGCTGATTCGCCCCTGCGCCTAAAATAGGTCAGCAATTGAATGGATCCCTCCCCTGTTAACTAAGCTGACTGTCTCAAATCGTTTCACAGCAGCAGTTAGCATAAAATAAAAAATAATGTTTAATATCATCGAGAAAAACGATGCTTAGTGTAACTTTAACAGTATTTAATTACTGACTATAAACCTATAAGATTCATTTTGTTTTGATAAATAGGTATACAACGTAACATGAAATTTAAACACTTAGCACTGCTTTCAATCGCCATGGTAGGATTTAGTACTCCTCTCTTGGCAACCTCTTCCTTTGAGTTTGCCACTTCAGCTTCTGCGGATAAAAAAAGTCATGTGGTTTTTATCAATGACGTTAACAATTTGGATGGCATATCACAAATTTTAGACCAAGGCTCAGTTGAGCACTTAAGTAAACTGATAGAGCTCAATAAATTTAGCGCGGAAAAAGGTAATACACTGCATTTGCAGATGATCGGTGCAGCAGAATCTCTGTTACTTGTGGGTACGTATGACAAAGACGGATTAAGTGCACCGGAGCTGCAAGATTTAGGGGGTAAAATAGCCAGCTCGTTAAATTCAACTAAAGACATGCTTGATATTGCTGTACATGTTCAAAATTTGGAAACCACTGAAGCGCTTCCAAGTGCGCACATCGCTTACGGTTATCATCTAAGGCATTATAGTTTTGACCGTTATAAAACAAAAAAGAGTGAAGGTAAGTCCGACGTGTTACTTGTCACTGGCAGTGCTGATGATGCTGCGAATGCCGCAAATTTATATCACTCTGATTTGGCGTTCATAGCACAAGGTGTACATTTAACTCGTGACTTGGCAACTGAACCGGGTAAAAACATGTATCCCCAGGCCTTTGTTGACGTAGTGAAAGCTAAATTCAAAGGGATTAAAAATGTAGATATCGACGTGCTTGATATGCGTGATATTAAAAAGTTAAAAATGGGCGCGCTAGAAGGTGTCGGCTTGGGCTCTATTAATGATCCGCGTTTATTAGTTATCAATTATCGTGGTTCACAAAAGGCGGACGCCCCCATCGCACTTGTTGGTAAAGGAATTACATTTGATACAGGCGGCATCAGTATAAAGCCGAATACTGGCATGTGGGCTATGAAGTCAGATCTGTCAGGCGCTGCAGCAGTCGCAGGCACCCTTTATGCTAGTGCGCAACGTGGTGAAAATATCAACTTGATTGGGTTTATGCCACTGGCTGAAAATATGCCAAGCCAAGATGCAATTCGCCCTGGGGATGTACTAGAAACCATGAAAGGTGTGAGTATTGAAGTTATCAGTACCGATGCAGAAGGACGTTTAATTCTCGCCGATGCGGTTTATTATGCTCAACAAAAATATAAGCCTAAAATGTTGTTGAATATAGCGACACTAACAGGCTCAGCCGGCAGAGCATTGGGTGACGAATACGCTGCGGTCATTACCAGAGATTTTGAGTTATCCCAACAAATGATGGATGTTGGTGAGCGCTCAGGAGAATTGGTATGGCCCTTACCTTTGCATGCCAACCATTTTAAACAAATAGAATCACCCATTGCTGATATTAAAAATTCCGGCGCAGGTAATCCGGGTGCAAGCATCGGCGCTGCTGTCGTGGCTACTTTTATTGATGAAGACTTGCCGTGGGTGCATCTAGATATTGCTAGTGTCGATTGGTTGGAAGCTGACATTGATGTTGCACCAAAAGGCAGCCAAGGTTGGGGTGTTCGATTTATGGATCAGTTAGTTAGAGACTATGCTAAATAGACGTATTTCGAATGGATTTATTTCGAATATAGACTAGAACATTACGATGTTGCTTAAGTACTGAGAGAATGCTCGGCTTATCTGCGCAATTTATCGGTGACTATCTTCAACGTTGCTGTCGCTGACCCTTCAATAACTTATTGAAGAACTTCATGGCAGCCTTTTTGTTGCGACGTTTCTGCATCAGAATGTCCAACTCATCGCTGTCTTGGTCGACTGCCCGCCAAAGATAGTGCTGAACACCCTTGATTTTGATAAACACCTCGTCCAAGAATGTTAAATTGCAACCCAGATTGATCCATTATTAGTTAAGATTTGCACAGAATATTGACCCTAGTATGACTTGGCGAAACACGTTAGCTTACTGCCATGAAGCTTAATTAAATGGGTCACATTTTGGGTGCAAATGTTGGGCAATAATTCTTGCAAATTAATACTAAAGGCTTCAAAGTATTTAGCATAATGTAAACTTCTATAAATTCGTCAAGTAGTCTTTTTGTTTCTAGCAATCTTTTGACTCTTTTCCTTTCTTTCTTATGTTCTTGTTCAATCGTATCAGGGGAGATGTAACCAACAAGTCCATGGTGTTTTGAGAGTTTTTCGTAAAAAGACTTCAAATCACCAACTCCGCCTTTTAAGAGCGCTACGGCAGAGATTAAATCAGTCGAAAGTCTGGTTTTTTTTCTTGCCTTATTCCCTTTACATCGCAAAATTTCCCTCTATACCTAGTGATAGCACTTTTGATATGTAAGTTAATATTTGGGGAGGAACTTCGCTTTTATTATCTGTCTTACAGATGAAATAGTCGAGTACTGCGATATGTGATAACTCAACGCTCCTATAACTTTCGTATAAAAGCACCCCCAAATTTTCATCAAACCATTTGACATCGCGAATTGGTAAGTAATTATGCATACTACTATATGATCTGAACATTTAAACTCCAGGATATTTTTGTGAAATAAGACTATTAAATTCTTTGTCAGTCGAATAAAGCCCTATATCCCAAGTTGGAAAATCAAACAAATCACTTGCAACGTCAGTAATTAAATCCGCCAGCTCAACTTGTTCAATAAGTTCTCTATCTATGCTGTTCAAGCCGTGTATAACGCCCCATAAATTTCCAGCAATTGCGCCGGTGGAGTCCGAATCACCGTCATGACTTACCGATATGCTCATTAACTGATTAAAATCTCGCGCCACTAATACTGAATATATCGATATGGCTAGCGCTTCTTCAGCTATCCAGCCTTCACCCATTTTTGTAATGGCCAGTGATGTATCTAACTTAGTCTTTGAGAGCGCTAAAGCTTGTTTAAGCGCTTCTATGGTTTCTTTTGAGTCTCGTTTATCTTTTAACACCTGCAATATATGTTGCGTCGCCTCAACTAAAGTTTGTCCTTCTAGTAACTGATATACAATGGCGGCAAATGCGCCAGCTGCGAGATAGCCAGTTGGATGTCCATGAGTCAATTGCGCTGCATCGCTCGCTAAGTCAAAACAATCAGCTACAGTAAAAGAACTTTTTAGCCGCCAACACATTAAGCCGACAGGAGCAACACGCATAACACCACCACACCCTTTGCTATCGTTCAACGCATACTCTTCAAAACTATTAGCGCAAGAAAGTGCATTTAAGCATGTATTTCCTGGTGCACGCCGGCTATGCAATGCTTTAACATTCCAAAGTAACCCGTCGTTAAACACATTGAGATGTCGCGGTGAATCACAAGATTGAGTTTGTAACCAACGTTGGTAAGCATGGCCAATGCAGCTTACCCATGAAGTAATTCCTTTATGGCACCCTCTGACATAGGCTCTTAAAAGACCTTCGGCGGTGAATAAAGTCATTTGTGTATCGTCGGTAATTGCACCAATTTTGTCGTATGCAGGTAGCAGCGACGTCACACCATTCTTACCATGTTTTGCCAGTATGCTTGCACGAGACATAAATTCGACTGGCGCTCCAAAAGCATCCCCTATTGCACCACCAAGCAAACAACCGATAAATTTACTGCGTTCTTCACTATTCAATTTTTCGTCTTGAATTGCAGGCCAAGATCCAGAGTCACGCAGAGGGCGCATATAAGCTGCATAGTTAAATTCAAGATGATCGAAGAATTCATGTACTTGCAACTGCGTACCTATGTGCATGTGAGGTACAGTTTTTAAGCCGGTTTGTTGATGCCAAATTTCAGCCAAAGTACCGTCATTGCAAACACCTAAACCGTGTTGCCAATAACTTAAATAACTTCTACCTGCATCTGCAGCGTACATTTGACGAAAACCGCTTGAAAGATGAGCTGCATATTGAAGTTTTTTTTCTGCAATGGTTTCATTAACCATCTTATCAACATCTTGGCAAATACTTTTAACTTTACTCAATGCTTGATCATCCAAGGGCTCATACGCACACATAATTAAATCAGGACCTTCCTGACGAAATGCTGCTAGCAGCCGATTTTGACGCTGTATGGTCACAATTTCATCGTTGCCCAGATCTATGTCACCGTATTTAAGACTCCAGTTATTACCTTCTGTCTTAGTTTCGGTTTCTAAGCTGACTTCATAAAGCGTGTTGAATAACGCAAACATTGCAGTGTGAATTAATCTGAAATCAGCATTAGGTTCTGATAACTTTAACTGCATACCATGTAGTAATAACTCTGGTGGCATGTTGGTATTTTCACCGACACTAGCGAAAAGTGCTTCAGTTGGCAGATAGTATTCTTGTTCTGGTAGCTGCCATTTTTGCAGTGCCTCTGGCTTGAGTTTTAATACAGTAAGTTCTGACATTATATTTCCTTAAAAATTGACCAAGGGACCAACTAAGTTGGCGAGTTGAGATAATGCGTCTTTTCGTTCGTCAAAATAGTCGTACTGATCATAAACTTCTTCAACACCTTTTAATTTATGATTTAAACATTGCTCGCTAACATGAGGCGGAACTTTTAGGCTAGCTAGTAATGTGCGTGCTGAACGTCTTAAGTCATGTGTGGTAAAGTGGGTAATTACTAACTTTTCCTCCGAAAATAATTTAGAAACAGTCGCATTTAGCGTATCAGGAGACACATACTCTCGTTTACTACGCCGCCTACTTGGGGAAACATAGGCAGATCCAGCAGACCTTACTTTCAGCTCATTTAACCATTCAACAACCGGCGAGGCTAATGGAATATTTATTGTTGTTTCTGTTTTGGTCTTCTCAGCTGGAATGCTCCAGATACGTTCGTCTAGTTTGAATTCAGTCCATTGAGCTGCGAGTAATTCCATTTTGCGACACGCAAGACATATCAATAGCTCGATAGCCAAGTAGTTATCACGAGTTACCTGATCTTTCTGCCAGCCAGTCTTCGGCCAGATCTCAAAACTGATTAAATGGCTTTGACTCTTCTAGCTTTGGTTGCTCAAGGGGATCTTTGCCATTTCTAGTCTGTAGTTTGATTGCAGCCGCTTTACTCCGAGCTTCAGCAATGGACAGCTGAGGGAAAGGGTTTTCAAGCGCAATAAACCTGCGTTTACCAAAAATAGTGTAACGCACCTCAAAACTTGTATCGCCTGATTTGTTGACCCTGAAATAGAGGCTTTCTCCCAGCGGCATACGACAAGGCTCGCCTTTTTTCGCCAGCGCGCTTAACTATTTAGTATTTAATTTCAGCATGTGGCAATCCAATAAGGTTACAAGAATCGTTTAAATCCACGCGCCCATTAAAAAAGTGGATACTGCAACCTGCGGTTTAATCACTTTTTGTGATATCTCCAAGTATCTTGTGATAGCTTGGGATGCACTTTCTGCGGTTTCTATTGGGATTTAGTTGGTTCTAGATACCTTAAGGTCCTTATTCTATATTGTGGATCTGCTTATCGGATAGCGTTGTAGGTCTCTGAAATTAAATGGTTTATTAGTTTGTAGCAGTGTGTATGTCACACTTTCTGTCACCTTTCGGAACCGGGTACAACTCTTTAATTAACTTGCCAACCCTTTGTTTGCTGATGTTCAGTTTTTTCGCTATTGCAGTCTGATTTGGCTTTTTATTGCTGCTTTTAGCTAAATCGACCTCTTTCTTGATTGATGCCCGCAACTTAAGGTCTTTATCTTTTCTTGGGCGCCTTACTGAAGCTCGTTCATTGATGATAGCGAAAGCTTCGTATCTGGCTATGGTAAATAATAACTGAATGAACCAGATTTTGCTTACTTTTTTGGTGTCGTAAACGCTAATTTCAGATCTTGCCTGGTCCACTTTATGGGTGCCCATCGCAACATGCATTGCCAACAGCACTAATTCAACAGATAAGTTTGATTGCTCGACGTAGTCACCTAGTTCTTTTAGCTTCTCAAATGCAATTTTATAATGATTACTTGTAATATTAAGCAGCTCTTTAATAAGGCTCTTACCACTATTTATATCAGCGAAACTTAAAGAGATTGGATCAGCTGCAAGAGTCGAGATTATTTTATTTAACTTATCAGTGTCCCCAAATTTCATTTTCAGGATTTCTGTCAAGCCTAGTTCATCTGCCAGTACTTTCTCGATTGTTCTACGAGCCCTCATATAGTTGTGTTTGGTGCTGCCTTCTGGCTTATGCATAGCGCAGTAATTTGCTGGGCTGCCTTTTTTGTTCTTTTCTGTAACCGGTCGCCAACAGCAAGGACAGTATCTTGGAAGGGTTATATTTAAGGGTTGTGTGACCATGAAGTACTCTTTATTACTCAGTTAAAAAGTAAATAGATAAGCGTGGAATACTAATGGATAAACTAGCACAAAGAGATATATTAAGCAGGCATTAAATTTGTTTTACTTAATAATATGGAGGTTAATTTATGCATTTTACACAACCGTTTGTGAGACAGCATCAGCTTGCTGAAGCTTTGAGTGTTAGCGTGGTAACGTTATGGAATTGGAGGCGACAGGGGTATCTACCGGAACCGGTGCAATTGGGGCCTAGGTTTGTTGGTTGGCATCGGGATGTAATAAATGAGTGGCTAGAGCGGCGTTGATTTTTTGAGGGTAAAAAAGCCGGCAGGTGTTTTGGATGAATTATGTACGCTGATCTTGATTATGATCGATTAGTCATAGCATCGGAATGTTACTCCGAACATCTGCCTTCTTCCGTCAAATGGCTATTTGCACTTTAAGGTTTAAAGTTATGTGCGATCTAATTAAAGTTTGGAACTGCCCCTTTTATGATAAACCCGCGTTTGAGCGGGTTTTGTTTTTTATTGATAAGATTTTCCAAATTAGAAAAATAGCAAAATAGTGGAAAGAAAGGGTAATAAAAGAATTACTTTTAATGCTCACAAGAGGTATTGCGTTAAGTTAGACTATGAGACATAAGCAGAGAGATTTAGCCAATGTGTTGCGTCGATCAATTGAGCTCACAGCTCTAAGCCGGTCTTTAATCAATTTTGACGACAGGCGGCTCCATGCCATAATTGCTTGCAGCAGAAGTGATATTATATTTGTCTAAAATATAGCTCGTGTTTGGTATAATGCTAAGCAGAGTATAATGAGAAGTTAAACGCTATGAAAAAGACGCTCCTGATATTTGGATTCATTGCAGTTTTCGTTGCTGCATTTATCTGGTCATTACCGGCGTCAATCGATAACGATTTGAATCAAATTGGCAATGGCAAAAAGTCGGTGGTTTTTATTTACGATCTCAATTTAGTAGTCAGTAATCAACAGACGATTGAAATTAATAATGCTAAGGCGGAGCTTGGTGATAGCGTGAACTATTTAGTATCACGCAAAGGCTATCTTGCAACAGATAAATTTATGCAAAATTACAAGGCAGAAAGTGCAGAGCTCTTGTTCTTCGATAAAAGCGGTAAAATTTTTAAGCGTAAATTTGCACTCGTCAATGCTGTGGATTTAACGATAATATTGGCTAGTATCGACTAAAATGTCATTAGTATGTAGTTTTGATCATCTGCTTGCGCGCCAATGCAAGCATACAATAACCTTCTGTTGGATGGTGCTTGGTCTCTCGAAGCACCTCTTTAATCTATTTTGACAACGGGCATAAAACTGCCATTTATTGCCTGATCAACTCGGCCTTGAATACGGCAAAACCTGCCGTTCGCCGTTCAAATTCGTGTGCGAGCTTTGTGCCAATTGCGGTCATTGGGCACCTTTGATGGTTACTTCGGCTTCACGCCCATAGCGGACCAAATAGCCTAATAAGTAGTAAGGCAAACTTGATGAAAAATGATACGTTTCAACTAACCTGCCCCGCAGATTGGTTTAAAGCTCAGAGATTTTCTCAGCCGAGGGTGCCCCTAGGACAGTAAGATGATAAATGAATGACATAACAGCCTCGTTATCAGTTTCGCTAAAACTCTAGTAACCAAATGGGGGCCCGAGACTATCTCCCAAGCGCCCGTGCATTCTCAAAACCGCTCCCACGGATCAACGTGTTGACCGTCAAAGAATCTGGAACGTACCTCCGCAAAGTGATCTTTGCCAACCTCGTTCCCACGCTGAACCATATCTTGGATAGCCTCTGCGTCATCCATTTTGATTTCGTCAGAGGTCTGCTGGTTAACTCGCACGTGACGCGTCGGACCTAGGAAGCTCTCCGCTAGTACCAGAGCACCATGCTCTTGGGCTGCAAAAAAGAGATCCACGCTGTGAGGAGCCCAACCTACCTTGCCCTTCCCGAGCTGTTCGGTGAAGTCGCATTCGCTGCTGAGTGTGCCAATACTCAGAACATCGATTCTGTCTAGAGGGATCTTAAGGTGTCGGACCGCTTCCGCCAGAGCCGGGAGGATAGGGTTATTGGCCCAGACGCCACCATCTAGGAATTTCTCTAATGCAATAGCTCCATCGAAGGTAACTTCATCAAAATAAGTAGGTGCAGCAGAGGACGCCAGTGCAGCGTCGACGGCTGAAATATCTCGGTAAGCTGTTCGGTCTGGGCTATGCGGGGTAACGATCGCCTCTGCCTGACCTTGCTTGGCTCTCACAGTTGGAATCACTAGGCGGCAGAGGGAATTTGCTCCCAACGTTTTGTCTCCATACACCTCTGTCAACAGGTCTCGAAGTGTGGCTGAGTCATGCTTGGATTTGAGCCAGTGACGCAGTTTCCGATCCTTCGGAAAAATCTGAGAGCCCTTTTTCTCGTAAAATTCAAGGATTTCATGAGGCTTCAAGCCCATGGCCAGCCCAATTGCCAAGATCGCCCCCGTGGATGTACCAGCAACCAAGTCGAAGTGAGAAATCAGGTTGTTCCCACCACCGGCCTTTAGCATGTCGTCCCACTTAGCCAATACTGCCGCAGTGAAAGTCCCTCTAAGCCCTCCTCCGTCTAGCGCCAAGATACGGAAATTACGGCCTCGCGATATATTACGGCGAGTAAGCGGTAGGTTTTTCAGCTGATCGACTATCAGACCTACGACTTGTTCAACCGATGTACTGTTGGCAATGGTTTCATTCACCTCGTGAGATAGCCCGTTTCGCAGACGAGATAACAACGAAGGATCTTCTTTGAGATAGCCTGCGATAGCCCCACCAAAGCCAGCGACGACAAAACCTGGCTTTCCGAGATCAAGCATCGTCCCCAACTCATTGGGAACGCCTGCGCTTACTTTGTTGACGTCCCACCATGCACCGCCTACGCAGACTACTACATCGGAACGATCAGCCATCCAATCACGCATTGGGGTCAGGCCTTCTGCGGCCAAGCCATCGCTGTTATCTGCAGGCACAATCTCTACGGAAGCAAATGCTCTTTGCTCGTCAATTTCAGCAGTGTACTCGTCAGTTGAGTAGCTCTTTGCCCGTACTAGTGTAAGTGCCCCCTTGCTACCACCTGCTTGGATGAAACCCTCAGCAGCTTTGCGCAGTGGCTCAATGAACGAAGGATGGCTCCCATGGACAATGGAGCCCCCTTCACTGAAGACTTTCACTGCAAATTTCTGCACGAAATCAGCAATGTCAGCTTGCAGTTCTTTGTTTGACCCAGACAGGTGAACCCTGACTCCGGACAGACGCTGTATGGTTGCCATGTGTAGTACCTAAATTATATGAAATTTCGAGTTCAGCCGACTAATACGTCTACGGGCGCGTTCTCAACGACCAGCCAAATTAGCTGCAGTTTCAATCCAGCCTGCGATGTTTTCTCGGCCATTTAGAGCTGCGAAGTCGTATCTCTTGTAGTACTTGGATAGCTTAACAACCGTGTTGCTGGTAGGGGCTTCAAACCACAGATGAGAGGCAGGGATGTCTAAAGTGTAGTCCGAGCATTTCAACCATTTACCCTCCTTGAGCTCCGCGAAATAAACTTTGCCGTTGGATAGATAGACACCCACTTCAGCCAGTGGGTTTGTGCCTTTCACTCCAAGCTTCTCCGCATTATTTTTTACGCCATGGATATCGACCGTGAGAAGCCCATTTCCCTTCACCACGCTGTGCACTATCTCGTAACGCACCCATCGCCTAGAAGCTGTGTACTCGCCAGAAAGCCCGCACGTCACTGAAGTATTCTTGAGCCCATTTCGAAGGAAGGCCTTAAGTGCAACATCGCCTTCGTTCTTGGAGGCTTCGAAAACGCTGCCATCGAAGAATCCGACCGACTTTTGATCGTCGTTTACGACCCAGCAGTTCCTGACATTCCATGCTCACCAGACGTCTTCCGTATAATGAAATGAAAAAAACGTTCTACGTGACATCCCTTGCTCCAGTTCGTTTCGTTGACAACCCCCTCTCTCCGTAGCGACTGCTGTTCACTTTGGAATATGTTGTCAGTGCTCGTCGTATAATACGAGCCTGTCAGACATTGGGTGATTTATAAGTATACCCAAGTAATCTCCGATGAAATCACTAGGATACCTGAATGTGCTCAAATTGATGTTACTTCAATGCATTCACTAGCTGTCTCAATTTACCTTATGTCGAATGGCATGATCAATCCAGCTTGAGATATTATTTGCTACGCCTTGGTAAGCATTTAAGGAATTAGGATCATAACAAGGTACAACGCTTGATAATGCTCTACCATCGTCGAATTTTATCAGATCAAACGGATTTTTTCCCTTCCTGCTAGTCCCGTTTCTTGGACACTTTAGGTTATGAATATGAATACCTAACAGAGCTTTCCCATCATTCCATGCCTTGATGATTTCATGCTCTATCCACGGTCTTGAAGCGGTTTCGCTACCGATCAAAACAATAATACATCGTTTGTATTTCATATTTTGATTTATCCAATTCTCAACAGCTTTCTTACCAGTTCGCTTTAGTGTTTCCCATTCATTTGGAGTGGTCGGTGGATTACCCTCAATGCTACCAATATTACGTATTTGTTGGACTCTCATTACGTCGTTGTCAAAATGAAAGCTATAAAAAACAGGAATTTTAGCCATTTTTAGTTTCCTTTATAGATTTTCTACCCAAGTTCCAGTATCCGTACCTGCACCAAACACAGCATAACCAGTCTTGCCCGTCTGTTTATCGTTTCCTTCATCCATCTTCTTATACAGCTAAAGATATTCGTTTCCATACCAAGTTCCGTAATCATCTTCTGTTGGAATAATTAAAATCTTATCATAGCCTTTAGCTGAATCTGCAAAACCAATTTCCCAAGGACACCAACGTGATTGAGTTGAATTGCCTGTTGCTAAAAACAAGAACCAGTCTGTAGTGTTAATTTTTGTCTTAATTCTGTTTGCAGTATCTTTGTTGGGAGTGCTATGCATTTCGCTATCCTCCCAGTCAATGTACAAGTCCCATCCATTTTCTTTCATTAGAACTTGAAGACCTTTAGCTAGCTCATGGTCTTTGTGGCTGTGGCATAAAAAGGCCGTTTGCTGATTTTTAGCTAAAGCTTCATTGAGCGATTTAGCTACAACAACTTTTCCCGAGCGATTAGATGCTGATCGTAAGTCCCTTGTTTTAATGGCCATTCCTACTCCTGTAATTCATAGTACTCGGGAACCTAATAAGTATAAAAGGGGTCAGATCCAAATTAAATGGAGTAACTCATTTTTTTCCGCAAATGTAGTCAAATTATTTAGTCCGCTTTGGGTCGAAAACTGACCTAATCCCACACTACCAGATAATTTTCTGTGTGTCTGTTTTTCGCTCTAAGCCGACTGTCAGGGCTCTTCAGTCAATTGGCGCTTTGTGTCTTCAGGGACGTTCGCGATTCGATATTTAAGCGTCTCTGCCCCCACAGATTGTAACGTGTTTAACATAACTATATCGCCCATGATGGCAGATATGTACGCGAATAAACTTGCCCTTCATACGACATCAGCTATTCCTTTCAAATGCAAATTCCATTAGCATAAAAAGTATCAATAAATTTACGGGCAGAGTCTAGGCTTTGTCCAACAAGGTGATTATTCGTCACACACTACGTGCCGTATAATCACTAAGTAGTTATGTTTTCAGGAGGCAACAATGGAGTTGATAGCAGAGTTTAAAGGGCAAAATGGTATATTGATCATTTATGAAGAATATATTGAAATTTCCAGAAAATCTTTCGGGGGATTTTTTTTCCAGGGTTCCAAAGGAAATAGGCGTTTCTATTATTCCGACATTAATGCTATCGAGTATAAAACCCCATCGATGATGTCTAATGGATATTTCAAAATTATAGCTGGCGGCACAAGTGAGGTGAACGCGAAAGTTGGGCTTCTGAGATCGTCAGTGGATAGCATTAAAGACCCCAATACAGTTGTTTTGAGATCATTCAATAAAAAAGTATCCGCAGAGTGCGATTCACTGTATGAAAAGGCCATGAAGCAGCTCAACACGCTCAAAGGTAATAGCCAGTCGACCTCAAAAGAGGGAAGTAATTTGGATGAGCTGAAAAAACTGGGAGAGCTATTAAATACCGGAGTTCTTACCCAAAAAGAATTTGAGTTGGAAAAGAAGAAAATATTAAATCATACTAAGGAGTAGATAATGAGAATAATTATAGTCTTTTTGATAGTCATTCTTTTTCCGCTAAGTAGCACAGCAACAGACTTGATACACCCTCTGGATTTCAAGGGAGCACAGAAAGAGAAAGCAGAAGTTATCGAGCAGATCAAAGTAAGTGTCAATCAAACATATAGTCAAATTGGTATGGACGACCCAGCAACATTGAGAATGATGGAAAAAGAAGAACTAAATTCATTCAAGAAACTAACTAAAGTTGAAAATCGAAAACTACTTGACGGTGTGATTCAGCAATATTGCAATATAGGTATGTGCAATTACAACACTATCCTAATGATGTATAACGAACAAAATAAAGCATCCAAAGAAGAGCTGAGTTGGTGAACTTAAAAAACATAACAATCGCATTAAATCTGACTTCAACGACCGCTGATCGCTCTAAGCCGACCGATGAACAACTCTGGCGACAGTCGGCTTTCGGTAAATGGACTTATTGGCTATTTTTTCGGAACCATGTGTAGAGCGAAAAATTGTCTTTAACATGATATGTAGCCCATCTTTAGTATGTGTGGTCATTCATCCACACCAACTAAATATGAAAGAGGTGACACCATGTATCAAATTACAGTTTATAGGAAAAAGGAGCCTTGGAATAAAAATAAGCTTGTTGGTCAAAAGCTCCCACTTAAACTTCAGCAAATCTGGGCTATTCGTATTCGACTTGAGCTATCAGGTAATGTTAGAGACCTAGCACTATTTAACCTAGCTATTGACAGTAAGTTGAGAGGTTGTGACCTAGTTTCTCTGAGGCTACGTGACATTGCTCATGGACTAAGTGTGCAATCCAGAGCAATGGTAGTACAACAAAAGACTGGGCAACCGGTACAGTTTGAAATTACGAAAAACACACGTGAATCTATCTCACAGTTAATTCAACACGACCAATTGACGTTAAGTGATTACTTGTTCAAATCGAGAGTGAAAGCATCTGATCATATATCAACTCGACAATATAGCCGTATTGTTGACCATTGGGTCGAATCGATAAACTTAGACGCGACTCAATACGGCACGCATACAATGAGACGAACAAAACCTTCTCTAATTTACAAAAAGACAAAGAATCTGCGAGCTTGCCAACTATTACTCGGTCATACAAAACTTGAAAGTACTGTTAGATATCTAGGTATAGAGGTTGATGATGCACTAGAGGTATCGGAGGGAATTGATTCGTAATAAAAGCTTGAAAGTCGCACCTCTTCCACAGAAGTGCGATCATCTAATCTAATGGGCTCATGCTCCATTTTGCGAGAGGCAAGTGCACGGCATAAGCGGTCGTAAGCCATTCAAAATTGTGTGAGAAGTTTGTGTCACAAGCAATCCTTGAGATTGTAAATTTTGATGGGCTGTTGAACCTCCAAACCAGTCATTCAGCCAGTCGTTAATTACGCCTCTTTTTGCAACACTAGTCTGCACACAATTCAAGAATGAATGTGTCGACAGTACAACATAGTGAGCAATATAAACGCCACTGACCAGAAACAACGCAATGATGCTTGAACATACCATCTGTTGAGGCAAGGCCCTACGCATTTCATTATCCAGATTTCAGCACCCAAGGCCAGCTTACTCACTTACCTTAGCGCCAAACATTCCTCAAATTTTTTTAATACCACAAATGACTAACCACAAAACAAACCTCGAAAACAGCTGTCACAAAGGCTCGTCGACAGCATTAATGTTCCTATACTTTGGCCACTTGTTGCAAAAATGTAAATACGTGTTATTATCTTTGTAGACAAGACGTCGTGCAAAGTTTTTTTGGTATAAGGATATTACATATGACAATACACAGAAGATATGCCGGATTAACCATTCGGTTTTCTACTCCATTTAAACAATTATTCCTGCTACTCACATTCACTCTATTTTCGTCCATAGCGCAAAGCGCAATCACCCTAACCACCAACTCGGCAAATAATGACGGTAATTTTATTTTGTCCTGGACGGCGGATGGTAATACTCAATTTTTTCTCTATAGCAATGGTGTGAAGGTGTCTATGGGAGGGGTAACTTCTCATGCACTTTCGAATCTGGATGTTGGCACCTATACCTATCGGGTAGACGGCTGTTATAGTTTTGGGTGTGCATATCCCTCTTCATATACGCTGTCGAATTCCGTAGTTGTAACAGTGACAGAAAGCGGAACCACTGTACTATCTGTCAGCGCTGCTCTATCCGGTGGTGATTTTACATTATCTTATATAACTAATGACCCTGTTTATATTACTGGCAGATTAAGTGTCTATGAAAACGGAACGTACATTGGTTTAACAACCAACGCTAAACTGGACGTTGTTAACAAGCCAGCAGGAACTTACTCATATTACCTCAGGAATTGCAGCCCTGGTGGTTGTTCTTCAAATTCCAACAGTCTAACCGTCACCGTTATTAAGGATGCAGAACAAGGCGAAACTCTCTATCGATATGATGTTCTAGGCCGCTTAGTCACAGTAGATGACTATGAGAATGGTTTAGTCATTTATGAGTACGACGCAGTTGGCAACAGGAAAGCGGTCGCAAACAATTAACCCGCTCAGAATGACGGATTATCGCGCAGCAAAGCAAACGCCTGTGAACTTGAAGCATATAAATTATGGAAAATCTAATTATGCAAACAACACATCTTTTTAAAGCATTATCGTTATGTATTGTATTTGTAAGTGGTTATGGCCTTGCCGAGCAATTGTCCCCCGCACCATATAAAACGATGGATAATAACGGTGTCAACGTTATCTCTGGTCATGTATCCCCAACGTTAACTGATATTAGTATCGGCGGAAGCATGGGTCTTACACACACTATTTCAGCGACCGCAGGGAATTTTGGTACTGAGGCCCCTGGCAATTGGGGCCCCGTCGAAAAGTTCCGAGGCGGCATCCATAATGCTATACGTAGCCCCGGCTCTGGCTTGAATAATCACTTTTATGTATTGCGTGCATTTGGCCCAGGTGGAGGTGCAGATTTTAGAATTAACCCTGATGGCTCATATGAGGACGTTAATGTCGCTGGAAACACGCTAACGTTTATTCCTGGACAGGGATACTTATTTACCACCTCAGACGGAGTAGAAAATCATTATGGTACTGGTGATGGCAACCCAATAACAAACGCAAGATACCCAGTGAGAATGAGTTTAACGAAAGTTGTTTACCCAAATGGATTTACCATTACCATTACGAAGCGCGGTGGGAGCATAGACAGTGCTGTCTATAGCGTCAATACCAACACCGGCTTTCAATTGAAATATTTTTATGAGCCTGACACTCGACCTGTTCCAAGTTCGGTGGTCAATGCAGTTGCGCAAACTGTGGGTGGTGTTCCAATAAATGTTGATACTGTGAATTGGCACGCTTTGATGCCGAGTCACATCAAGGGTATTAATAATGCAATAGAATACTGCACGCCAACCACTGCTAGCTGCAATTTAACTGAAGACTGGCCGACAGTTGAATACGAATGGCCAGCTGGGATGCCTAAGGCTTTTTGGGTAGGTGATAATGTGTTTCAAGTAACAGATGCAATGGGTAGCGTCACTGAATACAAACATAGCGCAATAGACGCGGCTGTGTGGATTGGTGATTCGTCGGTTAACGGCCCCACAACTGAAAGATTTGTGCCGCGGATTGTTGAAATCAAAGATGCAACGGCTAACGTGTCGAGGATGAAATATGAATATGAAAATAAAGGAGTGCCCGGCGGCGGCGTGAATGACTTTAGACCCACTTGGACGTCATATGGATATGCGGTTTTAACTGCTGCGCATAATAATAACGTAAAAGTAGACTATACCATAGGGAGTGCTGAGCGCACGTACGGCAATGTAATAATGAGAATGGTTAACGGTGGTGGTGGCTACAAAGGCATTAATTATACTAAGTTTAACGCTCATTTCGGAGTGCCTGAAACGGTAGATACACGAGAAACGTACGCTAACCTTAGTGTTGATTATAAAAACCGGCTGTTTATGTTCGCTGATAAATTGACAGGAGTCAGTTTCGCATATGAGTATGACGACGAACTTGGGAATGTCACGCCGCGTGGGAATGTTATATCTATTACGGAAGCGCCGGGTTCATCGTCGCCAATCACGCAAACGGCGGTTTACCCCAGCTATTGCTATCCTTATAATCGCAAATTCTGCAACAAGGCGACGTCAATTACCGATGGAAATGGTAATACTAGTTTTTATCAGTATCACCAACCATCGGGTCAAATTAAGAAGGTCACATTACCACCCAATGAAGATGGCATATCTAAGGTAACGCGCTATGCATACACGAAGCACTATGCCACTTACAAAATTAATAGTGCTAGTCCATCAACTTCACCGGACGGCATTTGGCTATTAACATCAGAAAAATCCTGCATTAATAGCGCCACCAATGGCGATAGTTGTACTGGTAATGACGAGGTCGAAATTACCTATGCTTATGATTCTGCCAACCTATTTCTGATAGAGCAGTCAGTAACTTCGGGAAGTACAACACGACGAACCTGCTACCGATACGACATTTATGGCAATAAAATTGGTGTAACGCAGCCCAGAGCAAACCCATCTACCTGCGTTTATTAGAGAAAGGACACTCATAATGAAACCATTATTTTTAAACATTATACCTCATCAATGCCGGATACTGTCTCTGATATTAATGACTGCCATCAGCTTTAGCGCAACAAGTGCTCAAAATTCAGCGTCTTATACATCGGCGATGCGCTATAACCTTGCCGGACAATTAACGGGTACTATTGACTCCGACCCCGATGAGGGAGGTCCTTTAAAGCATCCCGCTACGCGCAACACATATAACAGTCAAGGGTTACTGATAAAAGTAGAACAGGGTACTTTACAATATTGGCAGAATGAGAATGTAAAGCCAGAAAGTTGGTCAACTTACAATTTTAAGGTGATTACGGTCCAGAGGTATCGTTACAACGATTTAGGTTGGAAGGTATTAGCATCCACTACGTCTCTTTCTGACGTAAAGGAAACGTTAACACTATACAGCCATGACGAATATGGTCGCGTAAAATGTAAATCTGTTGAAATGAACAAAGCGGGATTTTGGGCCGCCTTTTCTTATCCGATTACCAATGTATGTCAAGGTAATAGTGCTGGCACAGACAGAATAACGCGGTACACCTACAACGAGTTTGACCAAGTAGTCAAGATTGAGAAAGCAGTCGATACGCCACTCGAACAGGTCTATGTCGAAAATATCTACGATGGTGGTTTGAAAACCGATACGATCGATGCCAACGGCAATCGTGCTCACATGGAATATGACGAGTTTAACAGATTAAAAAGATGGTACTTTCCCGATAAGGTTAATGTGGGAGGATATAGTACAAGCGACTTTGAAGAGTACACCTATGACAATAATGGTAACTTGCGGACATTAAAAAAACGCGACGATGTCAATATCATCACCTATGTCTATAACGATATCAATCAACAAATCAAAAAAGACTGGCCGGGGACTGCGAGTAAGGACGTTGTCTACAAAAATGATTTGCGTGGCCTACAACTTAAGGCTAGATATGGCTCTGTCACAGGATTAGGTATAACCCGCAAGTATGATGGTTTTGGACAGCTAAAGGAAGAAACCAATACCACCTCAGGTACAAGTTTTGTAGTGAAAAGCGATTACGACCAAAATGGCAATCGCACGAAGTTGACTCATCCAGACGGTAAATATTTCTTGTACGATTTTGATGGACTAAACCGCTTAACCACTATTGGTGAAAACTCTAACTCTTCCAGTAACATTATGACTACGCATGTCTATGATTTTTATGGGCGGCCAATTGGTATTGAGCGTGCAAACAATGTGGATACCGTTTATGACTATGATAACGTCTCTCGCCTTAGTGAAATAAAGCATGACTTTAACTACAGTGGGAACAAAGTAACCTATGGTTACGAATATAACCCCGCTAACCAAATGACTAAATTATCGTTGAGTAATGACCGTTATCGCGAAGACGATAATGTAGTGGGTCATACTGGCGATTATGAGGTTAACGGCCTGAACCAGTATACTTGTGCAGGAGCCAACACGGGTGCTACAAATTGTAGCGGTGGCAAAAGCATTACGCATGACGACAACGGCAATATGACCAGTGATGGTTTAAGAACGTTTGGGTATGATGTTGAAAATCGAATGACATCATCTAATATGGCGAGTCTTGGCTATGACCCAGCAGGACGCCTAAATCGGTATTCTGCCTATCCAAACCCAACAAAAACCATGATTTATGATGGCGACGCACTTATTGCAGAATACTCAGGCAATGTGTTAACCAATCGATATGTGCACGCTGTGGGTGCAGATGTGCCATTGGTATCTTACGCAGGTAATGCTGTTTCCAGCAGCAATAGGCAGTATCTTCATACGAATCATCAAGGCTCGGTGATTGTGGCATCGGATAGTAATGGTAATCTCGATTATATTAACAGGTATGACAGTTACGGGGTGCCCAGTGCCAGTAATCAAGGACGCTTTGGCTACACAGGACAGCAATATCTCTCTGAGCTTGGTATATATTATTACAAAGCACGGGTTTATCATCCAAAGCTAGGTCGATTCCTTCAAACTGACCCTGTGGGTTATGAAGACCAGATGAATCTTTATGCTTATGTAGGTAATGATCCGGTTAATATGGTTGATCCAACTGGTAAATGGATACAATTGGCGGCGCTTGTGGTTGGTGGTGTTATTGGAGGAGCGGCAGAATATCTATCTAATCCAGATGCAAAAATGGGCGACATTGCTAGAGCTACAATTGTCGGTGCTGGAGTGGGATTCGTGTCCTCTATGGGGGGAGGGGTATTATCTGCTGCATTGTTCGGTGGCTCTGCTAATGCTAGCGGTGAACTGATAAACCAAGTAGCCACTGGGGATTACGACGGAGCAAAAGTAGTAACGGCAGGCTTAACTGGTCTTGTAGGCGGAGCCGCTGGAAAACTTGCCGCAGGCAAAGTTGTAAGTGCTTTGAATAAAGGTCTTCCTGATAACAGTGTATCAAGTGCTGCCCATAATATGACATCTTCTACTTCACAACGAGTTTTGGCTGCTTCACAATCGATGACCAATGCTACTCAAAAGGGAGCTGCGGCAAAACTTCAAGTGGGAGCAGGCTACGGCGCCGGTTCGGCAACGGGAATGGCCGCAGCAGAACAGGTATGTGACAAATCTTCGTCAAAAGGATGTTAAATTGAAATCGGCAAAAATCTCCGATGGTAGAGGTAATCGAGAAAAAAATGCAAGAGCCTTTTTTCATATTTTAAATGGATGCATTGTCACCAGTATTACAATGGTATTATCGCATGTTATTATTATTCCGTTGTTCGGTATCGATACAAATGTACCGATAAGAGAGTATGACCAAAGTTTAGTTTTATATTGTTTTTTTGTCATTCTCTCGACAGTTGTCGGAATGTATATGCTGTCTATTAAAATATTAAACTGGGTCTTTCAAAAGTTAAAAATTTAGAAGGTATCAAGCTACCCTTGATTACAGTTGTCTATCATTACGATTATTTTATTACAAAGCTCGGGGAGATATTGCTGTCCAGTGTAGCCAAAGCGTCCTTGATTACTGGCACTGGGCACCCCGTAACTGTCATACCTGTTAATATAATCAAGGTTACCATTACTATCCGATGCCACAATCACCGAGCCTTGATGATTCGTATGCAGCTACCGCCTATTGCTGCTGGAAACAGTATTACCCGCGTAGGATACCAATGGCACATCTGCACCCACAGCATGCACATATCGATTGGTTAACACATTGCCTGAGTATTCTGCTATAAGTGCGTCACCATCATAAATCAGAGTTTATGTTGGGTTTGGATAGGCAGAATACCGATTTAGGCGTCCTGCTGGGTCGCAGCCGAGACTTGCCAGGTCAGATGATATCATTCGATTTTCAATAGCATACGCAAACGTTCTTAAACCATCATTGGTCATATTGCCGTTGTCATCATGTGTAATGCTATCGAATGGCGCACCATAAAGTAACAATCACCTTAAAACTAATTCAGGCATTTGCAACTTGGTAATCGCCAATTTGAGTTCGATCTTAAAAGGAAGTTCATCTTTTTCAAACTCAAGAACAGGTAAATTAGTTCTCGTTTTTATGAGGTATT
>NZ_PJAR01000035.1 GCF_002836745.1 Glaciecola sp. 33A
ACCCAGGGTAAATAAACTGATAACCAATACGAGGATCGCTGCCTATGCCTTTGCGCACATTTTCGATATCGGCACCAAACAGCTCGGCTAAGTTAGCCATTTCATTCATAAAGCTGATTTTGGTGGCCAACATGCAGTTAGCCGCATATTTTGTAAGCTCGGCACTGCGCACATCCATCACGATTATTTTGTCGTGGTTGCGGTTAAACGGGCTGTAGAGTTCTCTTAGCTTCTTCTCAGCATGATCGCTTTGCGTACCTAAAATAATGCGGTCAGGTCGCATACAGTCGTTAACGGCTGCGCCTTCTTTTAGAAATTCAGGGTTGGATACAACATCAAAGGTTAGCTCTTTATTGAGTGACTTCAGTGTGCCTGAAACAGTTGCAATCACTTTATCTGCGGTACCTACCGGCACTGTTGATTTATTGATAATGATTTTATGATTTTGCATGTGAGTTGCGATTGTTTTAGCAACGGCCTGCACGTACTTTAGGTCGGCTGAACCGTCTTCATCTGGTGGCGTACCCACAGCAATAAATATGACTTCACCATGACTAACACCGCGCTCAGCATCTGTCGTAAATTTAACTCGACCTTGCTCAAAATTTGAATTGACTAAAGGAGTTAAACCGGGTTCGTAGATAGGAATAATGCCTTTTTCCAAGTTATCGACTTTATTTTGGTCTACATCGACACAAACGACGTCGTGGCCTACTTCGGCTAGAACTGCGGCTTGTACAAGGCCGACATAGCCGATGCCGAAGACTGTTACTTTCATTAAACTTCCTTTTTACATCGAGGTATATGTTATGTTTTGATCGGTACAGTATATTTACAGCAAATAATTATGCAACGTTAATATCACCTCAAAAGGTCAAACTAAGCATAAAACAAATTTGCTCACCAACCCTCAATTATCTGAACCATAAAATACAGAGCTACGCTCTTGGTAAATTGATTATTTCGGCTGTTGTGGATTTTAGGTTAATTTGAGATTGTCTCGCCGCCCAAACCAAGTCACAAATTCCGTCGGTGGGATTAAAGCCCGTCGGCGCATTTAACAGTATTTCTCTAATGCTTTCTTGGTCAAAGTTGTGGCACATTTTGTCTAATTTATTGAGCACCGGCTCTAGGGCTTCCCAACTCAACATAGCTTCATTGGCTGTCATAATGCGTTCATGGAAGGTATCTTGAACATTGTCACCTATTAATAACTCTTCAAATAATTTTTCACCCGGTCGGAGGCCTGTGCATTCTATGGCAATATCGCCATTTGGGTTATCTTCGTCTTTAATTTCCAGGCCTGAAAGTCGAACTAGCTTTTCAGCTAAATCTTTAATTTTAACCGAGTCTCCCATATCCAGCACAAATACGTCACCGCCCTTACCCATCGCCCCCGCTTGTATTACTAGTTGTGCGGCCTCAGGTATGGTCATAAAGTAACGGGTGATGTCTTCATGGGTTAAAGTTATTGGGCCGCCTTCTTGAATTTGACGTCTAAACAAAGGAACGACTGAGCCTGATGAGCCTAAAACGTTGCCAAACCGCACCATACAAAAACGGGTTTTTTTGTTAAAAGAAGCTTGAGATAAAGCCTGAAGCACTAATTCAGCCATGCGTTTAGAAGCGCCCATCACGTTGGTTGGCCGCACAGCTTTATCGGTGGAGATAAGTACAAAGGTTTCAACACCTGAATTTATGGCTGCTCTAGCCGCGTAATAAGTACCAAATACGTTGTTTCTTATTCCCTCAACAACGTTATGTTCAACCAATGGCACATGCTTATAGGCCGCTGCATGATAAATAGTATTAATATTAAACGCCATCATGATATTTTCTACGCGGTTAATTCGTTGCACCGATCCCATTAGGGGATAAAGTTTTATTTTTAAACCATTTTTATGTATATATTCGCTGAGCTCTTTTTCTATTTCATATAGCGCAAATTCTGACAACTCGAATAACACTAATGTAGTAGGTTTAAATTTAATAATTTGGCGGCACAGCTCGGAACCGATAGAGCCACCTGCCCCGCTGACCATGACGTTTTTACCTGTAATATTTTGAGCCATTAGTTGGGGTAATGGTGTTACTGGCTCTCGGCCCAATAGATCGTCAATTTCAACCTCTATTAATTCAGATGCATTAAAGTTACCTTCAATGACATCTTTAATCCCAGGGATGCTTTGTACTCTAACTTGGTACTTTTCTAATGAGTTAATGATACGATTTCGGTCTGAGCGACTCGCGCTAGGCAATGCGAGAAGTACTTTAATTGCTTTTCCAGCGTCGATTAAACCTTTTAGCTCGCCTAATGAAATAACTGGAATACCTTGAATAACAGATCCGTATTTACTTGTATCGTCGTCAATAAATGCCGACACGTAATATTCCTGCCCGATTGCTATTCCTGTTGCTAGTTGGCGCCCAGCTGACCCTGCACCATAAATAACCACAGGTTGTTTGTTAGAGCCGGTGAATTGGGTCACTAATGCACGCACGAGAAGACGGGCCCCGCCCACAGTAAGTAGTATCAGGGCACAGTAAATTAAGGGCATTGTTCTTGGAACAGTAATTGAAGAAAAGAATGCTATTAGGACCAAGGCTGCGGTTGAAAGCATTGTTCCTGCAACAACTGCCCACACAGCTTGTGAGCTCATATAACGGAGGACTGCCCTGTAGAGGCCTAACTTTACAAATATTAGAATAGTTAAAGGCAGGAGTCCGGACAATATCAACCAATAATTAGCTTTAGAAAACGCAGTAAGGTTATCTAAACGTATTACTAAAGCAGCCCAAAAAGATAGTGTAATAAAAGACGAATCCACGAACAGCGTTATTATTCGTTTAGTTTTTCTTGATGAATTTAGTATTTTTTTTATTGTTTTAAAAAACAAAGCATTTCCTTATATTGTCAAACAACAAGTCCGTAATACTACGACACAATCTATCAGCTACTATATGCCTAATTGATTAAGTTACAAGTGCAGCTATGTATTATGTATATACTCTCTATTTATTAGGTTTTACTGCATCGCCCGAGCCAGAACCGGTAACTGTTTTAAAAATAAAACAGAGGTAATGTTTCAACGTCAAATTAGAAATCATTTCGTGATCGACTTTAGCAAGCAACTTGGGTATCGACATGTCTATATTATTTATTTGTGCCAATCCTGTGATGCCTGGTAAAACGTCGTAAATGCCTAGCCTATCTCTTTCTAATATTAGATCATGCTGGTTATATAAGTTCGGTCTAGGACCAACAAAGCTCATTTCACCCTTCAGGACATTGATTAATTGAGGTAATTCATCGATTTTTGTCTTGCGTAAAAAACAACCAAACCTCGTAATGCTGCTGGAACTAGTCAGATGGCTAGCTACTGATTCGGTGTTTTTGCTCATAGTTCTAAACTTAATAAGTTTAAAAGGCTTTTGGAACCGACCAACCCGTTCTTGAATAAATATAGGTGAACCTGTATCCAATAGTCCAATAATACTGACTATTAATAAAATAGGAGTAGTTAAAATCAACCCAATAAGGGCAATAAGCATCTCTAATATTTTCCTCACGTTTGCCTAACCTCTATTAATAAATGAATTTGCAGTCTCGGTTATCCCAAATTCATAAGAGTATGGCGGAGTCCACGAAAAGTCTACCTTCGTCTGTTCAATATCGAGTTGCAGTGATCCAGTCAAACGTGAAATAACGTCTTCCTTCCGGATGATGCTACCGCAAACCTTTAAAAAAACAGCAGGTATTGGAATGTTTAAAGTGCGCCTGTTGAGGCCACTTGCTATACATGAGACCAACTCACTTGTTGATAGGTCATGACCATCCGAAACTAAGTAAACTTTATTCAAAATTTTGGGAACCTTTATAGCCTTGGCAATTAAATCTACTAAATTTCCTATATAAACCATACTCCTTTTATTGGAATCTAAAGCACCAAAAGGCAACGGAAAACCTTTAGAAACTAATTTAATCAGAGCGCCAAAATTAGCTTTAACACCAGGCCCGTATACCAAGGGGGGCCTAATTATTACAACCTCCATTCCGGATTTCTGACCTATGTCTAATAAAATGTCTTCAGCTTCAGATTTTGATTTCCCATAGTCATCTAGTGGATTACACAAATCACTCGAAGTAAACGGCGTACCAAAGGTCTCATCTCCATTGACTTTAATAGAACTGATAAAGATAAACCTAGCGACACCTGCTTTTGCAGCTTGCAAGGCCAAGTTCTCAGTAGGCAGTGTATTTATGGACCTAAAAGCCTCGAGTGGGTCGCTTGACCTATCCCGCATAACATGGACTCTTGCAGCGCAATGAATTACCACGTTTTTATTTAAGAGTGCTGCAGAGTAATCACTACTTGCATCAAGCTCGGCTACAAAGGTATTCGCGCCATGCGGTTTTTTCGAAGAACGAGACAATAGATCAACTTTATGATCATCTTCTATTCGCTTTAGCAAAGCTCCGCCTACAAAACCCGTAGCACCAGTTATTAAAACATTCATTGGTTAACCTTCATAGTGTGATCTTGCAACCTTGAGTATTAGGTTTGAATAATTTTGGTTTTATTGTTTTACGCAAAATTTTGTATATCCGCTTCAACTGTTGCATTAAAAATAATTGAGCAACCGCAAGAGTCAAAAAATTTTAGCTGCCTAAAATAAAGAATTTCGTATTGACTTGTAACCTTGCTCCAAGTGTAAGGTCTCTATGCGATTTAACTTGCATCTTTTGCGTTGCAGCTATCTGGGGGAATTTCAGAACAGCAGCAACTCCTGAACTGCTGTAATAAAGTTCTCAGCGTAGTGTGGTGTAAACCTATTATAAACACAATCAAATGCATAGATATTTTTACCAAAATGCATAATTTCTACCAAAGATGAATTTCTGTGGGAACCCCAGCATTATCTGCCCCTACAATTAGCAGATAAAGTAATATAGCTTAGCTTTGTTCCATTATAAAAAGATTTTTTCGGAGTAATTCTTAGTTGGTCAATAAACTTCATAATTCATTGCCTCAATATCGTTAATGACAATACTGACGTGGTCAACATTTTTGGGACACCCCAGTTAAGCAGCTTTTTCTAATGTAGCCATTTCCTGCTCATATTCGTTTGGACTTTTATACCCAAGATATGAATGCAGTCTGCGGCTGTTATAAAACATCGAGATATAGTTCAAGATGTTCTGTTGCGCTTCATTTCGTGTTTGGTAATTTTGCCATTGCACGCGCTCTTCTTTTAGACTTCCGAAGAAACTTTCTGCCACCGCGTTATCCCAGCAGTCGCCTTTTCTGCTCATGCTGCCTTTTATGCCATGCGCCAATAGTAAATTTCTATACTGATGACTCGCATATTGTGAGCCTCGGTCTGTATGCATAATCAAACCAGTTTTGGGTTTACGCTGCCAAATAGCCATGCGCAGTGCATCCACAACTAACTGAGCTTCCGTGCGTGAACTCATGCTCCAACCCACTATTTTTCGTGAATATAAATCAATCACAACAGCCAGGTACAACCAACCTTCACGCGTCCAGATATACGTAATGTCGGCGACGTAGACCTGGTTCGGCGCGTCAACATCAAACTGTCGCTTAACGAGGTTGTCAAACAACGGCTTGTTGTGGTTGCTATCGGTGGTGACTTTATACTTCTTGCGGTATTTCACCCACACACCGGCTTCATTCATCAGCCTACGCGCTTTTTGGCGGCTAATGGCAAGCCTAAGCAATTCATCGCACCTTTCATTCTGCGGCTGCCATAAAGGTTCTCAACACCCATTGCTATTTTCTTAACCCAATCAAGCATCTCGCTATGAAGTGGGTAAATATCATCGTCTTTCTTCTTCCTTGCCCAGTGGTAATAACTGCTGCGCTTTACCGCTAACAATTGACACATTCGGTCAATTGGATAGGTCTTCTTCTTTCGGGCAATAAAATCGTATTTTATTTGATTTCTTTGGCAAAGAAGACCGTTGCTTCCTTTAAAATGTTCTTATCCATTTCAAGCTGGCGAACCTTTGCCTTTAACTGTCGGATCTCTTCTTGCTCGGGCGTTAACTTGCCATTTCCGCGAAACACCTGACCATTATTATCTTGTTCGTTTTCCTTTAGCCAGCGAGTTATCAGATTTGGATTTATCTCCAGACTTCGCGCTGCTTCAGCTCTCGTATATTGTTGCTCAACCACCAAGCTAATGGCGTCTAACTTAAATTCTTTTGAATATTTCTTTCTAATAGTCACTGAGCCACCATAACGACTAATATTATCACGATGTGGCAGTACTTGCTGCTTAGGACGACGTTGAGGTTCTAGAATTACTCGGTTTCTCATATTTCATGTCGAAATAAGGAATAGCAGATGCATTGCTTGAGCAGAGTTCGTACTTTAAATAACTATATAGGAGATCGAAAAAATGATGATTTTCACTAAAATAGAAATTCTACACCCAAGTTAGCAAAGCTCCTTAAACGAAGCGCGAATAACAAGATTCCAATAAGATATTTTTATCTATCGGCCACCCTACAACATGGCGAGTACACAAATCGATGACTATCGCTAAATACAAAAAACCTTCATAGGTACGAACGAAGGTAGTATATTCACTATTAATCCAAAAGTTTTTTATAAATAGAAATATTTTGTTCAAACACACTAGCATTAGAAAATTTAGATTCGACCAAATGTCTTCCATTAAGGCCATAAGATGTTATCAATTCAACTTTGGAATATAGTATTTTCAATACATCAACTATTTCAGTTACATTATTTGGCTTTACTAAAAAACCATTTGAATTCTCAATGCATATGTCTTTACAACCACCTAAAGGGGTGGTCAAAATAGGGCGACCAATAGCACATGCTTCAATCAAAATTCTAGGCACTCCTTCACCATATGACGTAGGCAAAGCAACCAAATCTGACTGTGCTATCAACAAAGCTATATCGTCTCGTTGGCCCAACCACGTAATATCATTTGCCAGGCTCATTTTTTCAATCTCTTCCACTGAAAAAGAAAGAGGTGAATCTGGGTCAAAAATTCCAGCAACATTCAATTTGATATTGAAGTTTAGACTTTTTAAATGCTTAACTGCATCAACTAAAACCAAAAGTCCCTTATCTTTCAATAATCGACTAGCAAAAAGTATTTCCAGACCCTCGATTTTATTGAGTGGAGGGCTATATGAGTAAGTTTCCAGATTAACTCCAGCTCCAAAAACTCTCACAAGCCTGCTAGGGTCTATTAAGTTATTCACATTAAAAAACAGCAGATCTTCTTCATTCTCAAATAAAGCATAAGACTGTAGATTCTTAGAGAATAGCTTTATCAACCCAAATATTAACTTCCTTGCTATTCTATACTTCAAAATATTAGAGACTTTAAGAGTCCCCAAACCAGCATAAGTGGTAACTAATCGAAGCTTATACAAGCGACATATAAACGAACAGTACAAATTAGGCTTTATCGTTACAGAATGAACAACTTGAGGAGATACTAATTTTATCACCTTTAATAATGATAACATTGTGCGTACCTCGCTAAATACTCCCAGCGAAGTTCTATGCATTGAAAAAATATGAATTACAATTCTTAATTCGGATAATTCTTTTCTTATTTTAGGCTCACAAGACGGAATTGCAACGTGCACGTCAAATCCATTTCGCATAGCATCAACAGCTCTTTCTTTCCAATGTAAATTAAAATACCAATCGGCATTAAGTACAAATAATACTTTTTTAATCATAACTTCCCAAATAACTAAAAACACTAGTGAATTAGCAGACATATAAATAAAACACTAAGTTTTGATTAAAAATAATGAAGATATTAAATTAAACTACTTTCTCTATATCAGTGTTTGAGGTTTTTAAATATAAACATCAAGCGCTGTATTTGAGACTCTGCTGTATAATTTAATCTAATTGTTTTACTAGCATTAATAGAACACTCTTGCCTGACTGAATCATCAGACAACAAAATTGCAAGTGATTCATACCACTCAGCCTCGTTACTGGCGACATAACCACTGCCCAGCAAGCTTATAATATCTCTATTGACACCAACGTCAGATCCAACAACCGGCTTTCCTAACGCCATACACTGGATCAACTTATATCCACACTTTCCCATCTCCCAAGACTCATTGGGCAATGGCATAATTCCTATGTCAATTTTATTAAGCGAGTTCACTTCTTGGTCTTTAGTCCATTTATTGACTTGTACATTTGTGGATTTAAAAAATTCCTTTGCATTATCATTTGCACCGATCAATAGTAAGGTGAAACTAAAATTTTCCGAAAGTCTATCTATAATTTCGGAAACTCCAGTAAGATACTTCTGAGTATAAGGAGTACCTATCCAGCCAATAACAGGTCGTTGACTATCATCCCCGGTGGGGACCTCTTCTTTTAAAAATGAATATGACGCCTCAACAATCGTCGTTGGTATCAAAGTGATATTTCTATTACTTCGTTGTAACCTTTTTTCTAAATACTTATTACCGACAACTACATGTGTCGAATATTTTGCTACATTATCAATTTTTTTACTCAAAAAAAATCTGAAAAGTTTTGAACTACTCATGTCATAAGAGTGAAAGGTAGCATCATCATAATCTACGACAACACTTACACCTGAATAACACAGTATTCTTTCGAAGATCGCAGGTAACCCAGGAAAAATCTCTTTCTCTAACCATACAAAATCAAAACTTTTGATGTCAAATAATACTAAACACCGCTTAATGTAAGCTTTTATTAAATAAAGCTTTGAAATCTTTTCTCCGCTATATATCGATTTTAAATACGAATTACACAATAAAGGTCTGATGACCATCTCAATACCATTATTTTTAAGCAACGACTCATATTGTAAAAAACGCACTCTGGAACTAGCGCCTAAATCATCGTACTTCGTCAAAACCAAAACTCGTTTCACTTTTCAAACCTCTGTATATTTAAATACAAACAATTGTAAAAATCCTGTCCAAAGATTCAAGCACCACAAAAACATCATTAACAATTTTTTATCGACTACGAACTACTCAAAATTTCTGTATTGTCCGTAATTATACCCAAACTTCTTATTCTTTAAATTCATCGAGATATTTTTTATTTGTAAAAATGGTACCTCACTTCGCTTTCTAAGTTAAAAAATATTAACATATTTAGGGGAAGAGCAATCGTTAAACCTAGTCAAAACATTAATTTTTTTCAAATCTTAAACCACTCTCTTTTTATAAAAATAATACAGACAACACATAACAAATAAAGGTGAAATACCACGAACGAAAAAATATGAATTCTTAACATTTAAAACAAGAATCAAAGTGAAAAGTATTAAAAGAGTACCATTGTTTTTACCAGCACGAATTAATATCATCGAGTACAAAATAATACTGTAAATAATTCCGACCAAGCCAAACCTAAACATATCTTTTATAAAACCGGAGTCGGAAGCGTAAGTTTCTGTACCAATACCAAACAAAAATGATAACTGACCTTCTGGTAAAAAAAACATACTTAATAGGTTATCCCCGCTGTTTTTTGCATATGTATATTCAATCAGTGATGATATGTAAGGATTACTGAGGTAGCCAATTGAAACTAAGAAAACATATACAAATAAAATGAGGACGCTTCCAACTAATGGCGCGCTAGTAAAGAAAACCATGGCCTTAAGAGCTAAACTAGATTTATTATCAAATAATATTTTTAAAGTCCAGTAGCCAGAAATCAATAAAGATAATAGTCCAGATGTTCGGCTTGAAAAAAAACAAGACAACATAATTAATAGATAAAAAAACAGCCATGACTTGCCTTTAAAAACAGGTCTGTTTTTAATAATTAATACCATACAAAAAACAGAGAAAAGCCCTGCTATATCATAGCCTGCTAGTAGACCTGAACTACGGTAAGATACAATCTTAGAATTGTCAGAAAGCCCCATAAGAAATTGATTAATCGAGGGGAATACAACAGCTAATAATATAAGAAAAGCGTTAATTGCACCGGTAAGAATTATATATTTAAGTAGTTTTTCTTTGTTTTTGGCATTTGAGAAAAGCAATGCAACTAAAATACAAGCTATGCCCGTACGAATCAATCTCAGTACATTAGGCACATCAATGTTATATAAAAAAATTTGCAAACTAATTTGATATATACAAAGACAAAAGATTCCAAAGACAAAATTTATTGTTAGGCGATCTATATGAAAATGTTTAACACTTACAACAAGTAAAATCGCAGGAATTATAACGGAAAGGTCAATAAGTAGTATTTTCCATCCTAAAATTAGAAAAAATACACATATGAAATTAAAAAATGATAAAGCTTTAGGGCTTTTCATGAAAAATTTCCTTTAACTGATGCTCCCAAGTAAATTTTTCAAGTGCTAAAGAACTTATCTTACTTTTACAAAAGTTATTTTCTTGATACCAAGTCAAAATTGCTGCTAAGTCTAGCAAGCTATCATTAGAATCAACAGTATATACATGTTTCAATGAATCAATGCTTCTATCAATATGAGACTTAACTACTGGTAATCCATAGGCTAAGTATTCTTTAGACTTAAGTGAATTATTCTCATATACCCCAACTCTATGCCTAGCTAAAGAATCTATACCTATTTGCATCCGATTCAAAATGCTACCAAGCTCTATGCCCGCCAAAGCACCATGAAAAGTAATGTCCTTGGACGCTGACTCTTGTAGTTTGTCTAATTCAGGACCGTAGCCAATTACATGGATATTAATACCTTGCTTAATTTCCAAAGGAGTATTATCGTAACTCTGAAACAACCGATCTAAACCATGCCATTTAGCGAAATAAGCGACCATTACCAAGTTTATAACATGACTATCAGAATACTCTTGTTTAAAGAAAACGTTTGACTTACTTACTGCATTAGATATTTTTAATGTCTTAACCCCCCAAATATATTCATCATTTGAAAACGTTATAATTTTATCAATGTATTTACCCAACCTTCTCCTAAAAATCTTATCTATGTAGATTTGGGTTTTTTTATAAGCTGATGAATATTTAAACTCTTTATCATAAGGGTAAGTGGGGATTTCCAGATAGACCTTGACCTTCAATCGCTTTATTTTTTTCAAAAAACTAACGAACATTGGAGATGCAAAATGTGTGTATCTAATATAAATACAATCAATTTTTTTTGTTCTAATGTAATTATAAAGGTAAGAAAAAGAATAGTTATAAACTATTTTCCCAATAACATTATCATAAAATTTTTCTATTACTTCGCTACCAACAATACGTTCAAAAGATCGACCAGACTTCTTAATACAACATAATTCAACATTATGGCCATAACTCTTTATCGCATCCACTTGTGCGTAAATTTTTTTAGAAACACCATTAGAGACAAGCAATTCATGATTAATAAAATACAACATATTCATTAGATTACAACTTATTACAAAATTCGATGGAAACAATCCAGTTTAATCTTTTTAGACTGCACTGGTAATAATAAAAAATAAGAGATGACAAACGCCACAAACAACATAAAAATAAAAATCACTAAATATAGAAAAGAGTTTTATAAGTTTCAAAAAGACTATTATTGTCTAAACTTAACGAGTATCTGTTGGGAAAATAATTAATGAAAGCTACCTTGCTTTTTAAGAGTAAAATAATGATCAAAGTCTCGTTGGCTAAAAACCATCGCAGGATGGCCGCCAGCAATTGATAATGCTGGTATATCAGAGACTACAACACTGCCAGCCTGAATAACAGCACCCTCTCCGATTTTCACCCCACCTAATATAATTACTCTACTACCCAACCAAACATTATCTTCAATCACAATATCCTTGTAGATATAGGTCTTATCATATGGCAGAGCATGTCCATGTATATTATGGTTTTGAGTAATCATCATACACGAAGGTCCGGAGTGAAAATTATCACCAATAGTTACCTTACCTCCTCCACCAATATCAATACCATTAAAATGGCAGTTTTGACCTAAATATGTATTATTATTAAAATTAGATTCTCCGTTAATAGTAGGTAATCCTTTATATTCAACAATCTGTCTTATAGCCTTTTGGGTGTAATAAAATCTGCAAAGACGACGCTTTATGTAATAAAAGGTTTTAAATATAGAGACCATCGTTATTTCCTTAACCCCCAGGGCATATTATATAATTTTGCACTTACAATCCAAGTGCATATAAACTGGCAAAAGTTAGCTACCAAAAAAGCCAATGCAGCTCCCAAAATCCCATAAGACGGGATAAGCAGAAAAAGCAGAGCAACATTAATAACACCAGAAGAAACTGTTACATAAGATAAATATTTAGTTTTCTTAACGTAAAATATATAATTGGTAACCATAAAATACATCCCCAAAAAAACCTGACCTACTATAATAAAAGGTAAGATATTTGCTGCTTGATGGAATTGTTCTCCTACAATTAATTTAAACAGAGGAGGAGCAATATAAAAAGATAATAATGATAATAAGATTAAAAATAAAAAATATGCATACGTCTTTTGGATAATCTTTATCTTCATATCTTCATCACCTTCTTTCAACTGTCCAAATAGCCAAGGAGAGAAAGCTCGATTGATACTGCTGAAAATGATATTTAATGCAGAACCTAAGCTAAAAGCAACCATATAAATACCAGTCATTTCCAAGCCAAGCTCTTTATTTATTATTAACCTGTCAACTGATAATAACAAAAAACCCCCCAATACATGGGGGACTAATGGCACACCAAATGATAAAGCATCATTGATATCTTTACGGTTGTATTCAAATAAAACACGATTATCATTCCTCAAAGAATAATAAGAGCAAAAACCAATGATTACACTTGTTATAACAATACCGTAAATACGACCTTCAGGACCTAAATTGAAATAGATGACAAATAACAAACTCGATGACAAAACTATAAGTGCATTAACAACTTGGAAAAATCCATATACTTTAGCCTGACCTCTAACTTGCCACTGCCCCAACCTAATATTCAATATAAAAAAACAAAAAACACTTAAAACTCCTAAGTAAATCCAAGCAGGTGGAATCCCTAGATAATCAGCTAAATATGTGTCAATAAAAGTTAAAAATATCAACATAAATGATGAACTGCCCAACAAAATAAAAAAACAATTACCATTGAACCTTGCTAAATCAAAACTAGTGATATTATCAACAAAAAATTGACGATTTGCTGCGCCGTGCACACTTAGACCTATTATTCCAGCTAAAGCAACTACAAATATATGAAACATTGCTATTTGACCATATTGCTCAGGAGAAAGATAACGTGTTAATACAGGGAGCAATAAGAACGGAATACCGGCGCTTAATATCGAACTCAAAGTATAAATCATCGAATTTTTAAACAATATGGTTACTTCCTTTTAAACTTAATTGGCCGCACAGATAAACATCGTATTGAGTTATATAATTAACAACTGAATTCCCAATTGTCTATAATACTCATATATTTCTGCAGCGTTTATTTTTGCATTTTCTTGTAACAAAAGTTTTTCTACACATATTGACTTCAAATTAACATTGCTAAATCTTAGGTGGCATGAGTACAAAACCGTTGAATAATAGGACAAAACAATTTCAGGCATTACATTAGTTTCATCAAAATAAATTTCAGCAGGTTTACCCAGGTCTTTAATCTGATAACCTAATGTTGATATTCTGTCTAATTTAGACTGACTTTCATCCCGATGAGGCACATAAAAAATTGTGTAATCTGTATATAGTTCAATCACTCCTGATAACACTTTTAACTCATCCGCTAAGTGCATACTCTTACTTTCATAAAATTTAGAACCAAAAAAGTAAATAGTTCCTTTAGTAATGTTTATATTTTTCCTAGATGGAAGATCAAAATAATTAACTTGTTCTTTTAACAAAGTTGATTCGAATTTAAAGAAAGAGTACAGGTTAGGCGGAGATAATTTTTTTATAAAAGTCTTAAAAATAATGTACTTTACAGAATGAGGATAAGGTGAAGTTCGATTCTTAATATAATAATTTTGAGCCGTTATTGTAAACGAACCATCGTCAAGTAATATACTTTCGTTAGGATAAAGCGCACTTCTAAGGAGTGCCATGTCAACATTCCTGTATTCACCGAAAAAATATTTATTAATATAACCTCTGTATTTCAAGAAAAAGTAAATTGTTCTTTTTACTGTCTCAGCTATGTCAGTGATTTTACCTTTTCTTTGCTTTTGAATATAAACCTCATCCCATTCATTACCTATAAGTTGAAGAAGTTGCTTATCATTATTCACTCTGTCGCCATGACTTATATTAACTATTAATATGGCTTTATGTTCATTAAATTTTTTATAAGCTGAATTAGCTGATAACATTTGAAGAGGGGACTCAACATAAAATACATTGTACATATATGCTCTTTAAATAATTTCCATTAACGCTTTCATCACGTCAATCACCTTTTTGTGTTTTAAAAAGCCATATAAGTTGCTAATAAAATTTAAACTCACCGATAATTATAAAACTGAATTTCAACGGGAATTACTGATGAGTTTTTCTAACATTTATTTATACTTTCAACTTCCTCACGGCTACCTGCATCTTATTTACTTTATCTTCTCTAAATACTCTAAAGCAGCCCAAAATCCTTCACCACCATTTTTATGCCCCTGCCATACTTCTGGAATGAATTGCACATTAATATTCTCTTTATCTAGCAATCTCATCAAAGAAGGAAAATCAACATCTCCCTTACCTATTTCAATACCTTCACCATCTACACCTTTAGCATCGACGATATGTAGATGAACATTATATGGTGCTACTTTTTGAACAAACTCAAGTAAATCCCAGCCATAATAATTACATGACATCATTGAGTGAGAGATATCTAAACAAATTTTAATTTTTGGATTGTTTTTACAGAAAGTAACAATCTCGTCCGCACATACAAAAAGATTGTGGTAACTTTGCCCACCAAAGTGCCACGGGAACGGAGGCATAGTTTGAATTGCAATCGTTACATCTTCTAAATCAAGATCGCTTAACGCGTTTGAAATTGCTTGATATTTGCCATCTTTAAATTTTTCATCAATGAAGCCATTATTGTTCCAACCACCAGCATTAACAACGATGACAGGGTCTTTCGTTTTAGGGAAGTATTGATTCAATTCTCGTGTGATATTCACAACCTCTTGCAACATCACTTTGGATTGCGCGAGGTATTGCGGCTCATCAGCACATAAGTCTAAGATGTGATCATTGGCAAAAAGTTCAGGACTATGGACAGCAAAGCCAATATTTTCGTCTCCGGAAAAATAATCCTTCAAGTCAATTTTCATATCATTATATGAAAGGTGGAACTCAACAAAATCTAGATTTGTCCCATCAAGTATTTGTCTATAATCATGGTATCTAACTGGTACACCAAATGGGCGGTTGAAATGATAATTTCTTTTCTTAATTTGCCCTAAGATATCACTCATATAGTAAAACCCACCACTGACAATCTCTCTATCAACTTTTTTGCCAATTAAATCGTTTAAACGATTAGGTTGCAATCCTTGACCAGGGCTTTTGATTTCAACCATATCCCGAGTGATAATTTCACCTGGCATAACATCTCTTACTGCAACTAAACTCTTGGCTAAATTCTCACGATTCATTAGTTCACCCTGAGTAATTTCTCGCGGCTTTTCACTACTACCTAATCCTTCTTCCACTTGTCGGATTTGCTTAACCATTTCATTTAATTCATTTGGAAGCAAGCTCACTTTGTGGTCAGTACCTTCTAATTTTGTATCCGTAGTTAAATGTTTTTCAATGACTGTTGCACCTAGTGCTATAGCAGCAATAGGGACGCAAATACCTCGCTCATGGCCAGAGTAGCCCACAAGGGCCCCCGTTATTTCCTTTAAGCGTGTTATATATTTTAAATTTACATCTTTGAATGGTGTCGGATACGTTGAATTACAATGAAGCAGTACATAATTTGCACCTGATCCACCTAGAAATTCTACCGTCTCTTTGATTTCACTTTCACTTGACATCCCCGTTGAACAGAAAAATGGTTTACCCGTGTTGACAATCGCCTCTAAAAGTTCAAAGTTTGTAAAATCAGCTGACGCCACTTTATAAGCTTCCATACCATAGTTTTCTAGCGTTTTTAACGACTCAATATCCCAAGGGGTACATAGAGGTAAAACACCCTTAGATTTTGCATAGTTAAAAACTTCAATTAACTCATCATTTGAAAGCTGGAATTTAGATAATAAATCTAATGTATACTGCGCACCTAAATCAGCAGCAACATCGTTTTTACCTGAATCTTTATAGAGGTTCTTCATGTTGCGCATTTGAAATTTAACACAGTCAACATCCGCAGCCACAGCATGGTCAACCAACTTTTTGGCTAAATTAATATCACCTTGGTGATTATTGCCTATTTCAGCAATAATGAAACTCGGTGAGCTTTCAGATATTTCTCTATTTTTAACAAAGAAACCACTTTTTTTCTGGAACGCTAACTGAATCAGATGATCACTCTCATCAACCAATGGAATACAGTCTATTCCTTCAAGGAAAACTTTGTCTACAACAGCTTGATTAGCCCCTACAGAAAGTTTTTTAACATTTGGGTTCATTATTGTTTTAGCTAATACATTTAAATCTAGCTCTTTAGTCGCTGTCAACCAGCGGCGGACATCGCCATCTGAAATACTACCCTGTAACTTACCATGCTCTGAAACAACAAAAATCACACGCGCTTTATTTTCATTAATTTTCTTCAAAACATCTATGAGATTTGATTCAGAAAAGCAGATGTATTGTTGGATATTTTTAGTTACTAACATATTTTTTACTCTATATTATTTTTATTTTTTAAAATTGCTTCACATACCTTAAAGTCTACTAAACTGTCTATTTCATAGCTTTCGTCTTCAGGTGTTTCGAACATTCCAACCTTACCAACAAGCCTATTGTTAGCTTCAATTAGTAACTCAGTTTTGGTGATATAAAAAGAGCCAGTTTCTAAATATTCTTGATCTTCTTGCTTGATATCTTGGCGGCGAGGTCGATGCATATAATTATAAGATGCAGATGGGTTTCCCGGGTTCTTCCATGTAAAACGATGAGAGGGCACAACCGTCAACAAACTATCATAGTTATTTTTTTTGAAATATAAAATAGCATTATCAAATTGATTTTCAGAGCGAATAGGTGAAGTTACTTGCACAAGGATAAACAGCTCTGGCAATTCATTTCTTTCTTCTAAATAACCACAACAATGCAACATTGCAGATTCCGTTGTCGCTTTATCACCTGAAATTGATTCTGGTCTCAAAAATGGAACCTCAGCACCATATTCTTTAGATATACGAGCAATTAAAGGGCAATCCGTAGAAACAATCACTCGGTCAATTAAATCTGAAGCTAAAGCTTGCTCAATACTCCAAGCTATTAATGGTTTACCCGCTAAAATTTTAACATTTTTTCTCGGCACACCTTTGGATCCACCTCTTGCGGGAAGGAATGCGATTACTGACATTGGTAATTCCTTAATTTAATTATACTAAAAATATAGGTGGCGTCACTGCTAAAAAACAATCTAGCTTAATCTTTTCATTAGTTAATAATACCAAATGAACCTGCATATTTACAAAAAACGATGACTAAATAGAACAAAAATAGCCGCGAAATTTATCTTAAACATAATGAACCACTGATAAGTAATTCAATCCATTTGCCAAAGAAATAGAATATTCCGAGCCTAATGTTCTAAGCCTATCGACATTCATTAACTTCCTTGGAACACCATCAGGTTTAGTTGCGTCAAATTTAATTTCACTTGCAAATTCAACTATCTTTGCAACCGTTTGAACCAATTCACGTCTAGTACAATCTTCACCTGTACCAAAATTAAGATGACTCAAAATAGATTTAGTATTTTCATCATAAATATATCTATTTATATTCGCTACTAATCTTTCCTCAAACTTGAAAAGTCTCTAACCAATACAATAATTGCACCAAGCAGCCCACCTAAAAATAAACCTAGCACACAAATTAACGCTCTTTTAGGCTTTGCTTTCAACTCGGGAACAACTGCAGGGTCGAGTGTCTTAAATAAATATTCTGGGCTTGCGTTAGCCAACATAATAGTTTCTGTTTGTGATTGTATAAGCTCAAAAAATCCCATTTGTAACTCTGCCAACTTTGTTTGTTTTATCTGATTAAGCAAATAGTCAATTGAACGCTGTGCTTGTTGTACTTCTTGATTACGGATCGTGTTATTGATGTCTTGAACTAACCAGTCCACCCATTGCTTAGCAACGTAAGGCGAATAATGTTCAATTGCAATAGTTATAAAGCTTGACTCTTTATCTTGTGAAACAGATAACAGCTTGCTAAATTCTTTGTGCGCCTCTTGAACTGATGGTTCTGACTTTCTTGGTGCTTTAGCTTCTCTGATCCAAACTTGACCATCTACATCGTAAATTTCGGTGTCTATCAAAACTTCATTATTGTTTGAATCCCAACCATTACTGGCCATCAAATCAACCATAATGGGATATTTACCAACAAAATCGGCAAAAAAAGTACGTGACTTTAATACCTCAATGCCCATAGTGGTTTTATCAAAACCCCCACCACCCAGTGATACACCCGCCAATGAAGCAAGCCCACCAAATTTATTTGCTAAGCCATTCATACCACCACCGTCACTACTTACCGGTGATAGTAAGGCTTCCGCTCTGTATATATTTGGCATAGAAAGAGCAATTGCAACCGCAATAACACTGGCCACAAAAGTGGTTAATATTATCGTGATTTTTCCAGCCCACAACGCAGAGAATAATTCTTTCAGGTCAATTTCATCATCGTTCACAGACTTATCTCTTAATTCAGAAGTCTGATTGTAAATATTATCTGACATATAATTCTCTACGAAATAAATCAATTGAAAACAAGACTTGTGTCAAAAAGTTCACCAATGTACCCCTAATTATTAGTTAAAATGTGGATCAAAGCGAACCAATCGCAGCCAACGCCACAGCAGTCTGATAAACAATCTGCGTAACCCCCTGCCATAAACCAATATTATCGTAATTAGTCACATCCCTCGGCACAACAATAGTATCGCCTGGTGCTAAACTCACTTTGTTTGCAGTACTAAACCAAAAATTCGATTCAGGGATGAAAACAGAACCATTCGCCCTCACTACATATACTTTTGAAGCATCACCGTATTCTCTTACACCACCCGCTTTAGATATATAATCTGCAATGGTCAGAGTAGGATCATACCAATGCGTTGCCTTAACAAAAACCTCTCCAATAACCGATATTGCAGGGCTGATGTTTGGAATAACTAAGTTGTCACCATCTTTCAACTCAATATCATGCAATCCTTTGCCATTTAACAATTCATCTAAATCAATAACCAGTCTGCCTATGGGTTGAGTATCTTCCAGATCATTTAACACCTTAGTCGCATTGTCATAATCAATCGTCTTTGTAAACTGGCTACTCGATAAGTTATTGTTTGCTAACTGCACCCGCAAATTATCGATGGCTTGCGTTATACTTTCTTGTTCCCTTTCCTGAAGTTCTACTCGGGTAAAAACGGCTGCATTAATGGTTGCTTTTCTGGTTAAGCCACCAGCGCGTTTTAACAGGTTTGTTAGCGTTTCGCCACTGGATATTTGGTAAGAACCAGGAAATACTACTTCTCCAGAAAGTGTAACCACATTGTCTTCATACCAATCAGGAATTCGAACAATGTTTAACACGTCTTTAGACTTAAACTTTATTTGTTCACTCTCATCCAAAGCTAGTTGAGCAATCAGGTTAAATTGTTTGTGTGCCGTTACGGCAGCGCTATCTTCATAGCTTGTTGATGTAATTTCAGCTCGCTCAAGGTGCGCAGACTCGGTAAGCCCGCCAGCGGCGCGCAGTATGTTTGCCAATGAGCTATTGGCTGCAATTGGGTAAACACCGGGAAACTTAACTTGCCCTACAACTTCAATCAGTTGGACTGAGCGCTCTTCAGAAGCTTCACTTTTTAACCTAGCAATTATGGGCGCTAATAATTGCTTGCGAGAATCGTTAACTGTATCCGCATCCGCAAATTGCTTTGTAGTAAATGACTCAAGTTCATTTTTTTGTACAAATTTAGCTTCGTCAGATTTTGCGTCATCTGACGCGGCTTTTAAGTCACCCGCAGTGATTTTTTTCTCTAGTTCGTTTGCTGAATCTAATGACACTCTGTTGAACAACAGAATGTGGTCAAGGGCCTTCAAATCGGCATCAAAGTTACCATTGATGACAGCAGAGGGCGAAAATTGGATAATGGACGTGTGTTCATCAAACTTTGCACGACGAACAATCAATCCATAATTTAAATCTGTATTATTTAAGATAGCAGCTCTATCAACAACTGCGCTTAACTTCTGCTTTTGAGTTAAAGAAACAAGTTGAGGACTATTTATTGCACCTAATACTCGTATAGCATTGGTAAATTCCAAATTAGCCGTTGGAACCGACACAAAATCACCATTGGTTAATGCAGCGCTGCGCTGATTCTTATCATTCGAATTTAGGCTCAGTATTGTTAAGCCCTTCACAATGTCATTTCGAACTAATTGGATTGACTTTTTATTCGCGTTTGGCATTAACCCACCGGCCAAGGTTAAAAGGTCATCAAACGACTCATTGCTGGTTAATTCATATATAGCAGGCCTTCTAACCTCACCTTCGATAGAAACAATTTTAGCGACGGTAGGAACAAAAATCACATCACCTTGCTGCAATCTAATATCGTTTTCAGTATTGCCATAAACAATGAGGTCATATAAATCAAATGTAGTGACGGTTTTACCGTTCCTTTTAATTTCAATGTTGCGAAGTGAGCCAATATTGCTAACACCACCACTGTTAAATAAGGCGGTTGTCACTGTGGATAACGAATTTAACGTTAGCGTTCCTGGGCGATAAACCTCACCCACCAAAAATACCTGGATGGTTTTTAGCTGGCCCATGGTGATAAAAGCTTCAACACCAATTTTTTGCTGCTCATATTTTTGTAGAATTAATCGCTTGGCTTCACTATAAGAAGCGCCAGCAATAGACAGCGGTCCTAATTCTGGAATAGCAACATTTCCCTCGTTGTTAACAATGAGTTCGTAATTACCTGTTTCTTTGCCATAAAGCTGCAGTTTGAGAGAGTCACCAGGGCCAATGATGTAATCATTGGGCACAGGCACATTAGTTTGCGGTTCAGCTGAAACTCGCTCCGAATTAAATAACTCATAGCCAAAAGGTTTTAGCTCACTACTTTTAGATTCAACAACGCTCTGTTTCGACAGCTCTTCAGCCACTTCGGTCTCATCGACTTGTCTTTCAACAGTGTCGACCGGTGCTGAATTAACCGCTGTTTCTGTTGTATTTGCGCCCTTTAAAATCGATAGGTCAAAGCCCATCTGTCGTGCAAGTTGTTCTTGTTGGGCTCGCGGTAGTTTTTTAAACTGCTCAATTTGTTGTTGAGACGGTGCAGATGATTGCGAAAATGAGGCTACTGAAAAACACATTATTGATAATATAAAAGTCGCTTTTAAAGCGTTAAAAATCTGGTTTGGATTAAATCGCTGGCACAATTTCACTAAAACATTCTTCATTAAACTTTTTCTTCCCAATGCCTGCGACTTTGCAGTGTTTCCCGTAAGGATGAGATCCTACTGAAATATGCGCTAAATGTCACATCTAATCGTCAACTATCGTCGTAGTTTTAGATAATTACGCTGTCAGCCTCAATTTTTGACAAACTTGCAACTCCAATCATTAATACTGCATACTGCGCTCGGACTTACAGAAAAATAAAAACAAACTGTTTTCAAGGAACACTAATGTCGATAGAAAAAAATAATGACCGAAGTTTTGTTGGTCATCCAATAGGCCTGCTGACACTAGCAGGCACAGAAATGTGGGAACGCATGAGCTATTATGGCATGCGTGCGCTTCTCGTTCTTTTCATGGTACTTGCTATTGAAGAGGGTGGGCTGGGCTTGTCCGTCGCTACAGCGTCAGCAATATATGGTTTATACACGGGGGCCGTTTACTTCTTTGGTTTGCCTGGTGGCTGGATTGCGGATCGCTTAATTGGTGGTCAAAAAGCCGTGTTTTATGGTGGTTTTGTGATCATGATTGGTCACATTATATTAGCCATTCCCTCCGATACGACCTTTTTCCTCGGCTTAATATTTGTGGTGCTGGGCACGGGTCTATTAAAACCTAATATTGGCGCGATGGTAGGCCAACTATATGGTTCAAAAGACCCCCGTCGTGACAGTGCATACACCATTTATTATATGGGTATTAATATTGGTTCATTAATCGGCTATGGCGTTTGCGGTTACTTGCAAGTAAACATGGGTTATCACTGGGCTTTTGGTGCCGCTGCTGTGGGTATGGGCATTGGACTAATTCAATATAAACTGACTCTGCATAACATCAAAGGTGTATCCGACAAGCCGGTTGTGCCATTAACGCCTGCAGGTCAACAAAGAGCATATATCATTATCATCGGTGTTTTAATTGCGTTAGCAACACTCACTGTTTTAGTTTATACAGGCATGGTTGGTTTCGACCCGATTATCGTTGCTAAGCAAGTTGCGATTGCAATCACCTCTATCTTTTTACTCTACTTCGGCTATATCTTCTTTGGTGGCAACTTAAATGGTGACGAACAGCGCCGCATGGGCGCATTGTTCTTAATTTGTATAGCATCAACCTGTTTCTGGGCTGGTTTTGAACAAGCGGGTTCTTCACTTAACTTGTTCGGCCAAGACTATACTCAGCGGATGATTGGCACGTTTGAAATTCCGCCAGCGTGGTTTCAATCTGCTAACTCTATTTTCATCATCATTTTATCGCCTTTCTTTGCGTATATGTGGATGGCATTAGGTAAACGCATGATCGAGCCAAGCTATAGTGTTAAGTGTGCTATTGGCCTGATTATTATGGCATCTGGCTTTATTGTTATGTTCTTCGCAGCGCAGCTAGCGGCAAGTGGTTTAAAAGTAGCACCATATTGGTTGGTTGCTACCTACTTCTTGCACACTGTGGGTGAGCTGTTTTTAAGTCCAGTTGCATTGAGTGCGGTAAGTAAGCTGTCACCAAAACGCTTCTCAGGTCAGATGATGGGCGTGTTTGTATTAACCTATTCCATGGGCAGTATTATTGCTGGTATTTTTGCCGGTAAATTCGACCCCGAGCAAATTGATCAAATGCCTGGGCTTTACCTGCAAATAACCTACTTCAGTGTCGCAATTGGTATTGTATTACTGTTGTTATCAATGAAAACGGGTAAATGGGAAAAGTTGGCTGAGAAAGACCCTGCCTAATTAAATGCTGATACAAAAAAGGCGATTATTAAGGACTAATAATCGCCTTTTTTATAAATATCATATTATTTTAAAAGTGGCTTCCACCACGTTTCGTTATTTAAATACCAATGAATGGTTTTCTCAATGCCTGACTCAAAGGTTTCAGTAGGTTCATAGCCTAATTCATCATTTGATTTCGACGGGTCTATCGCATAACGTCTGTCGTGCCCAGCCCTGTCAGTCACAAACTCAATTAAGTTTGCTGCCGTGCCGTTAATGGCATTTTTTGCAAATGGGAAACGAGAATGCAACGTTGCGTCTTCACTAAATACTTTGTTTAGTAAGTTGCATAGCAGGTTAACGATATTAATATTTGCCCACTCATTATTACCACCAATATTATAATTCTCACCTAACCTTCCAGACTGAAGCACTAAATCAATTCCTTTAGCATGGTCGGCTACATACAACCAATCTCTTATTTGCATGCCGTCGCCATAAACTGGCAAAGGCTTGTCCTGCAGAATATTCGTTAAAAGTAACGGAATCAACTTTTCAGGAAAGTGGAACGTACCGTAATTATTTGAACAATTACTGGTTGTCACGTTTAGACCGTAAGTATAGTGATAAGCTCTAACCAAATGATCACTTGCCGCCTTGCTTGCAGAGTAAGGGGAGTTAGGCGCATAAGGTGTGTCTTCATTAAACGCAGGATCATCTGCTTCTAACGACCCATACACCTCATCGGTACTGACATGATGGAAGCGATGGTCGGCTTTGATACCGTTATCCAACCATACCTTTTTAGCGGCCTTAAGCAGTGAGTATGTGCCAATGATATTAGTTTCTATGAACTCATCGGGCCCGGTAATGGACCGATCTACATGCGACTCAGCCGCAAAATGCACAATAGTGCAAATGTCGTGCTTTTGTAATAGTTTTTCAACAAGATCTTGGTCGCAAATATTGCCGTGAACAAACTCATAGTTTTCGGAATCTTTAACTAAGTTTAAACTCTCAATATTGCCCGCATAAGTTAATGCATCTAATACAACAACAAGATCACTAGGGTACTTTTCTTTCCAATAATGCACAAAGTTGGACCCAATAAAACCGGCACCACCGGTGACAAGAAGCTTTTTCAATTTAGTTAATCCTGTATTTTCATTTCTTTAATTTTTATTAATACCGACTCTAATGCGTCTTCCCAATAGGGTAGATCAACTAACGGCAATGCCGCCTTAAAAGAATCTTTAGATAAAACACTGTAATGCGGCCTTTTCGCTGGCGTTGGGTAATCGGCAGTATTAATAGGTTTAATAGGGATGACTTTTGACAATAAGCCATGCTGCAAACCTAATCGCTGAATACTTTTGGCAAAGTCAAACCAACTAGCAACTCCTTCATCAGTAACATGATGAATGCCTTCAAGCTTATTATGGGCCGAGGCTATGCAAGCACGCGCCAAGGTATCAACCGACGTTGGACAACCAATTTGGTCACTGATAATGGTTAATTGTTCTTTTTCATCCATAAATCGCAGCATTGAAGCAACAAAGTTGCCGCCAAACTCAGAGTAAACCCAACTTGTTCTTAAAACACAGCTACCACTCGCGTTAGAGTCTTGAATAGCCTGTTCACCTAACATCTTGGTCTTGCCATACACATTTATGGGATCATAGTTATCGCCAGGAAGGTAAGGTGAACCTTTGTCTCCTTTAAACACATAATCAGTGGAAACATGAACAAAATGGATGCCGTTTTGTTTGCAGTAGTCACTGAGTCTTTCTACCGCGTTGTAATTTACTGCTGTTGCTTTATTTTCTTCACTTTCTGCTAAATCAACAGCGGTATAAGCTGACGCATTGATAATTGCGCTCGGCTTAATGTTGTCTAATGTTTGTATCAAGCTATCTGCTGTAATATTAATATCATCGCGGCCTAGGCAAACAGCGCTTTGTGCACCCACTAACTCAAGACATTTCTTCGCTAATTGGCCGTTCTTACCAATAATGACTAGCATTATTTAAGATCCAACATAGGAGCATCAGCAAAAGATAAGCCGTTCAGATCCTTTGGTGATAACAATGTTTCAACGCCCTCAACATAAGGCCATTGAATATTCAGTTGACTGTCATTATGTTTAATTGAAACCTCTGATTCTGGGTAATAATACTCAGTACACTTATACGTAAAATCAGCAAATTCGGAAATCACATAAAAACCATGTGCAAAGCCCGCTGGAACCCAAAGCTGTTTTTTATTTTCGCCAGTTAGTTCAACGCCAACACAGTGACCATAAGTTTTTGAGTCTTTTCGAACATCAACTGCAACATCAAAAACTGAGCCTTCAGTTACTCTTACCAGTTTTCCTTGAGTTTGCTCAAGTTGGTAGTGTAACCCTCTTAAAATGCCTTGCTTAGATCGACTCTGATTGTCTTGAACGAACGTGACGTCGGCACAATTTTCTCTAAACCAATCATCGCGGAATGTTTCCATAAAAAAACCGCGAGAATCACCAAATACCGTAGGCTCTATAATTTTTACATCTGGAATGGTCGTATTTACAATTTTCATTCTTTAAATAATCTTCTCATCTGCTATTTTGACTAAGTATTTACCGTAACCACTTTTTATCAGCGGTTGCGCAAGAGCAATTAACTGTTGTTTAGTTATAAAACCTTTACGGAACGCTATTTCTTCTGGGCAGCAAATTTTCAAACCTTGCCTTTTTTCGATAGCGGCTATGAAATTTGCCGCATCTAACAGGCTATCAATAGTGCCAGTATCTAGCCACGCCGACCCTCTTCCCATTAACTGCACGCTTAATTCACCCGATTCTAAATATAGATTATTTAAGTCAGTAATCTCTAATTCACCACGATGGCTTGGCTTTATCTTTTTAGCCAGTTCAACCACTTTATTGTCATAAAAGTAGAGACCCGTAACGGCATAGTTTGATTTTGCTTTTTTTGGCTTCTCTTCAATCGAAAGTGCCTTCCAATTATCATCAAAATCTACCACGCCATACCTTTCAGGATCGTTTACATGGTAGCCAAAAACAGTCGCTCCAACTTCCTGCTTTGAAGACTCAACTAGAGATTTCTGCAGGTCATGGCCATAAAATATATTGTCACCCAAAACTAAGGTCACACTATCCCTACCGATAAATTCCTCACCTAGAATAAAAGCTTGGGCTAAACCATCAGGAGAAGGCTGAACCACATATTCTAAGGTAATTCCCCACTTTGAACCGTCGCCTAATAAATCTTTGAATCGTTGGGATTCTTCTAGCGTGGTAATAATAAGAATTTCCGATATTCCAGCAATCAACAAAGTCGACAGCGGATAGTAGATCATTGGCTTGTCGTAGATTGGCATCAATTGCTTACTTACAACTTGAGTTAACGGATGCAGTCTAGAACCTGAGCCGCCCGCAAGAATAATTCCTTTTCTAGCCATTTGTATTCTCGTTTTACTTAGTAAATTCAGGTATATTGTATCTTAATAAATACGTGGATAAAACTCAGGTTTCGCTGCACTATTCAATTTATTAAGAGAAAGAGACAAAAGTGAAAATCTACACCTCGACTAAGAAAATCCCAGCATTGGCCGACAAACCATTAACAGAACGCATGGCGCTATTGGAAGATGCGGCAAAAAAAATGACGGTTCCAGAGAAAACACTGCTAAACGTGCTAAAGTTAATGGTGATAGTGCCGGTATTTGCTTTGATCTTGCAGGTAACTAACAATTGGTTCTCACTTGCCTGGGCTGCCCTTATTTTATTATTGTATCCAATTTTTGTTAAGCCTATCCAATATTCACTGTCTGCCAAATATTTAAAAGACAAGAATAAGTAAAGCGGTAAATAAAGTAATAAATAAACGCATAGCTAGACATGTACATAAACTGATCACTGCTTGCAGTACTGATGCAAAAAGAATAGCGATAATTTACACTATGTAGTCAGTGCCATTACAAAACAAACCAGAACAATTTCATACTACTCATTATATTTGTCACATTTATAAGATAAAATGGAATTTATTATCAACGGAGCCTTCACTATGAAATCAATACTTGTCACCGGCGGCACTGGCTATATAGGCAGTCACACGGTTCTGCAGCTACTTGAAGCGGATTACAAGGTCGTTATTTTGGACAACTTTTCAAACTCCTCAAATGAGAGTTTAAAAAGAGTGCAAGAAATCACAGGTAAAAAGGCTGATTTATATGAAGGTGATATTCGAGATACCGCGCTATTAAATAAAATATTCAGTGAGCATAAAATTGATGGGGTTATTCACTTTGCCGGCTTAAAGGCCGTGGGTGAATCAGTTGAAAAGCCACTTATGTACTACGAAAACAACCTGTATGGCACGCTTAACTTGTGCAAAGCGATGCAGGCTAACGATGTGACCAATATCGTGTTTAGTTCATCAGCGACTGTATATGGCGACCCAACTGAATTACCACTGCATGAGAACTTACCAACCGGCTCACCGACTAATCCTTATGGCCAGTCAAAGCTGATGGTTGAGCTGATGCTAGCCGACCTTTACAAAGCCAACAACAAGTGGAACATCGTGTTGCTGCGCTACTTTAATCCAGCAGGAGCGCATCCAAGTGGCTTAATTGGCGAGGATCCCAACGGAATACCGAATAACCTAATGCCCTTTATTACCCAAGTCGCCACCGGTAAGCGCGAGTATTTAAGCGTATTTGGTGATGACTACGACACAGTCGATGGCACCGGTGTTCGTGACTATATCCATGTTGACGATTTAGCCAATGGGCATTTAAAAGCGTTAGCCAAGTTAGAAGATAAAGCCGGCTTGGTCACCTATAACTTAGGCACTGGCCAAGGTTATAGCGTACTCGAAATGGTCACCATGTTTGAACAAGTCTCGGGTAAAAAAGTCCCTTACAAAATTACGCCTCGCAGAGGCGGTGACGTTGCTGCTTGTTATGCCGACCCCAAATTGGCAGCCGACGCACTGGGCTGGACAGCTGAAAAAGGCTTAAAGGAAATGTGTGAGGACTCGTGGCGCTGGCAGTCTAATAATCCGAATGGGTATAAAGCCTGACAAACAAAAAAGGGGCGGTGTTAATGTTCCTGAACACCGCCCCTTTGTTTAGTTTTCAATGACGCGACTTTTGCAATTATATTGCTGCTATTACATGTCCTTCAACAAATCTTCAAAGTTAGAAAAATCATCGTCTTCTTCTTCCAGCTCTTCTGTGGTCTTAACTTTTGCCTTACCATCACTCACTTTAAATGCTAAACGCTGAAAATAAGCATCGCGAACAAACAAGTACTGATCCAGAGACCGGTTTAATATCTCCTCTTGATCTAACAAAGATGCTCTTACTTCTATAATTTTTATCACGTTGGACGCAATGACGTAGGGGTCATCAAGGATCGTGGTCGGCCAATACACATTATCGACAACACGACCGGTAAAACTTCTAAAGTCACTTGGGCCTAGTGCTGGCAACATCAGATATGGGCCAGTGCCGACGCCCCAAACACCCAATACTTCACCGAAGTCTTCCTCTTTCTCTTCTAAACCCATTGTGGACGCAACATCAAACAAGCCGACAATACCCACCGTACTATTGAGCAAAAAGCGCCCTACACTGGTGAGTGAGTCAACCGGCTTACCCTGCAGTAAGTTGTTGACTGCACTGGCAGGCTCACTCAAATTTTCAGACGCATTTAGTAAGCCACTTCTAATAAACTGAGGAGTCACCGTAATGTAAGCCTTGGTGGCAGGCTTGACTAAAAAGCGGTCGAGAATTTCATAGTTGAAATCCCAAAATACGCGGTTGATGGGCTCGAACGGATCAACATTACGCTCAGACTTTGTCTCTGAACTTGCTGCGTCTCCTGCTGGGTTTACTTCGCCCACGGCAGTTTCTTGATCTTTTGATAATTCGGCTTGCTCATTAACTGACTGACTTGCGCACCCGCCTAATCCCAAGGCAAAAACTAACGCAATTATTTTACACTTATTGCTCACTATATTTCCTTATTTATAATTAAAGTGACAGCTTGCATACTGTCATTAACCGTAACACTAGCGAGGCTTCCCTCTAACTCGCCGGGTTTGGTCATTACATCTTCATCGACAGAGATACGCGCAGTGATGGTGACCTGTTCTGCATTTTCCAATGATAAACTTGCGATCATTGCATCATCGGCACTTAAGCTGAGCAAAATAGGAAACTGCGGTAACGCCAATTTCTTAACCGCCAAGGGCACTCGGCTACCTGATATCGCATCTTGTGCAAATAGAATTAAAAAACCCGTCGACGGTAACTTACTTTCCAGTTCATTGGCAATTGAAACCGTAACGTCAAACCCTCTTGTGCCGTTTGCAACGACCGAATTATCAAGCGGCGCATTATCGAGAGACGAATTATCGGGAGACGAATTATCGAGAGACGAATTATCGAGAGACGAATTATCGAGCAGACCATTGCGCGCTCCATTATTCAATGACAATAGCCCTTCAGACGCTCCCATAGAACGCAGTTGATTAACTAACGATTGGTACACTGTGCTATCCGCAGAAAGCGCGTCTTTAATTAGCGCAAAGTTAGCGAAGGCAACGTCACTGTCGTTTAACTGTGCCGCCACAACGGTCAATAATAAACGGTAATTTCGGTTTTCTGGTGCTATCTGAACTAAATAACTGACTTGTCGTTTAGCGTTCTGCAGATTTTCGTCATCACCAACCATCATCATTGCTTGTGCGTACTTCATGCGAATATCTTGTGCATCAGGACTTATCTTTAATGCTTTGTCAAAAGCAGCGACGGCTTCCTCGGTTTGCCCTAAGGACATACGCAGCCTGCCAAGCCATTGCCAACCGGTGGCATCACTTGGGTCCTTGCGAAGTTGCTGACGTATCACTAGTGCGTACTTCTGAAATTCCTCGGGTCGCACATCATCAGCAGGGGTTACCAAAATACGCTGACTGAGTTCATCTATGTTGTTGGTGGCATCAACTAGATCTTGCAATCCAGACAGCTGATTTGCATCTACGTACACCCAAACCGCCGCGAAGAGCGCGGGAATAGCGCCAATAAGAAGCGGAAGCTTAGCTGATCTTGCTGACAAACTGGTGGTTTCCGCTTTTTTTTCTTGAGCGTCATGAAATGCGGTTTCATCAGCTAGTGCTATCTTCATTTCATCTATCGCGGTTTGCATCTCTTCAGGGTCAATTAATCCTTCAAACGCTTCTCGCTTTATTTCCTCAATACGCTGTTTAATAACGTTGGTGTTGGAAACTTCAAAACGTTTTTTAGCATTTCTATCTTTGAGCCATGGATAAAGGATAAAACCGACAGCAATAGCCGCGAATAACAAACAATACACATAAAAACTGGTCACTAGTCGTCCTTTAACAATTTGTTAGCCGCAGCTAATTTGGCTTCAATATTTTCTTCTGGCTCTGCTTGACGGCGCATTAAAAACACACCCATCATAACGAAAAAAAACAAAATCGGTAATGCCCATAGCCATATGGTCACCGGCGTTACTGGCGGCTGATAATAAACAAAATCGCCGTAACGCTGTTTCATAAATTCAATGATTTCATTTTCTGAACTGCCCTGCAACATCAATTGATACACCTTGCGGCGCATGTCATGCGCGATCATTGCGTCAGAGTCAGCTATGTTTTGGTTTTGGCACATTGGGCAGCGAAGTTCCGCCGTTAGCTTTAAAAAAGTTTTTCTGTCGTCTGGATTTTCAAACGCATAATTCTCACCCATTTTCTCAGCTTCAGAGACTTTAGCTAAGGCATCGCTTGTGTTTAGATCTTGCGCAAACACAAAAGATGGGGACGTCGTTAGCAACAATAAAAAGCAGCATTTAATCAATATTAAGGAAATCGGTTTCATTCTCCCCCTCCTACTTCAGCGCTTGAGGCTCCGACGCTTGATGAACCAACATCGGGTGACACCTCAACATCTGATGAGTCAGTCATAGGCTTAATGTCAGCCAGTATTGGGGCAAATTTATTACGCCAAACTCGCTCATTTAAATCACCTAGATGATGCACTAAGATAACCCCTTGCTGATCCACTAAGAAGGTTTCTGGGGCCCCGGTTACGCCTAAATCGAGTGATGTATTACGGTATACATCAAAAATATTAAAGGCGTAAGGATCACCAAATTTACTGAGCGTGGCGATCACTTCTGTGCGCACTCTGTCAATTGTTTTGGTGCCAAAGTCAGGATCGAGATCTTGGTCGTAATACAAACCAACAACTCGGTAACCCTGATTTTTTAAGCTCTCCAAATACGGCAATTCAATTGCACAGGTGGTGCACCAAACTCCCCAGACATTGATCAAGGTAATTTGGCCATCAAAAACCGAGTTGTCATACATGATAGACTCGTCCATTAAGTCAGGCAGGTTGAAATCTGGAAAAGCTTTAGCAACGGCGGTTGATTCACGCGCCTTAGGGTCAGAGTAGAGTCCTTGAAATAGGAACACGGCTAAACCCAAAAACAATATTAAAGGCAACATGAACCACGTGATCCGTTTCATTAAGTATGCTCCTCAATTAACTTACCGCCATTGTTTGCTGACGGTTTCTGACTAGCGACCCCAGGTTGCTCATCACTGTTATTTACGCCGCCAAGATCCCTCCACTTCGCCATTTTTTTGATGCGATAGCGTTTATCGCTGATGGAAAAGATACCACCGATACACATGATCACAGCACCACCCCAAATCCACACCACAAACGGCTTATAATACAAACGAATGGCCCATGCGCCATTCGATAGCGGTTCGCCCAGGGCAATAAACAAGTCCCGAGTTAAGGTGGTGTGTATACCCGCTTCCGTCATTGACGTGCGCTGTACTGGGTAAAAGCGTTTTTCAGGTTCAAGGTGATTCACAAACACGCCGTTTTTATACACATCAAAAATACCGCGATCGGCGCTATAATTGGCTCCTTCTATTTGCTCAACGCCAGTGAAGGATACCGTATAATCAGCTATTTCGACGGTATCGCCTGCCGCCATTCGTACATCGCGCTCTAACTCGTAATTACTCACTAAGGTAATACCAATTAGCGTTACCGCAAAACCGACATGCCCTAATACCATGCCCCAATGACTTGGTGTTAGTTTGCGTAATGACGCTAGGAGCGGCTCAGACCTGGTTGTTGACACAACGCGTTGACGCACTTCCAACGTAATCGCGATTAAAATCCAAAAGCTCATTACCATACCCAACACACCCATGTAGGTAGGTTCGTCATAATTGTAGTTGATCAATATGCCAGCAGACACAGCCAATACCAAGGCAATCAACAACTGATTTCTCAACGCCGAGGGTGCTTGTTTTTTCCAGCGAGATAAGGGTCCAACTGCCATAAACACAACAAATGGCACGGTCAGTAATGTGAACATCTGATTAAAGAACGGCGCACCGATTGATATCGTACCCAAGCCTAATTCTTTGTGCACCAACGGTAGCAATGTGCCAAGGAGGACCACAATAGTTGCGGCAACTAGCAACACGTTATTACCCATTAACATCATTTCACGAGAGAACATTTCATAACGTCCAACGCTCTTAAGTTGCGACGCACGCATCGCATAAAGTAGCAATGAGCCACCAATAACAACCACCAGTAAGCCTAAAATAAACAAACCACGGGAAGGATCGCTAGCAAATGAATGCACCGACACGAGAACCCCAGAGCGCACTAAGAAAGTACCTAGTAGGCTTAATGAAAATGCCGCAATAGCCAGCAGCACAGTCCACGATTTTAGGACTTTACGTTTTTCGGTCACCGCTAAGCTATGCATTAACGCGGTACCGACTAACCAAGGCATAAACGATGCGTTTTCAACTGGATCCCAGAACCACCAACCGCCCCAACCAAGTTCGTAGTAAGCCCACCAACTACCTAGGGCGATCCCTATGGTTAGGAAACTCCAGGCAGCAATGGTCCATGGACGTGACCATCTCGCCCACGTTGAGTCAAGTTGACCACCAATTAACGCTGCAATCGCGAAAGCAAAGGCGACTGAGAATCCGACGTAGCCCATGTATAGCATTGGCGGATGAATAATCATGCCAAAGTCTTGTAGCAAGGGGTTTAGGTCGCGGCCGTCGACCGGGAAAAACGGCAATAAGCTGTCGAACGGATTTGAGGTTAACAACATAAACAAATAGAAACCAATGCTTACCATGCCCAATACAGAGAGCACGCGCGCGATCATAGCCTGTGGAATACCCTTTGAAAATAAGGCAACAGCACATGTCCATACCGAAAAAATTAAGCACCACAGAAGGAAGCTACCTTCGTGGCCTCCCCATACTGCCGTTATCTTGTAGTAGATAGGCAATGCACTATTTGAGTTTTGTGCCACGTACTGCACACTAAAGTCGTCAACGGCAAAAGAATAGCTTAAACATCCATAAGCAAATGCGGTGAATAAGAACAATCCAAAACTCAATGGACGGCCCATTCTCATCATGGTCTGATTGTGTATTTGTGCTCCCCATAAAGGGTATATAGCGAGCAAAATAGACAATGCCAATGCAATGATGAGTGTGATATTTCCTAACTCTGGGATCATTAGTATCCTGCCTGCTCTGGTTTAACGTGCCTTATGCCCTTGAGTTGCTCTGCCAACTCTGGCGGCATATATTCTTCATCATGCTTGGCCAACACTTCATGAGCGACAATTAAATTGCCTTTCTTTAACGTGCCGGTAGCCACGATACCTTGCCCTTCGCGGAACAAATCAGGCAAACTGCCATTAAACTGCACCGTGACTGTTGGGCCAATATCCATCAAGTCAAAGGTTACCGCGAGTGTTTCTTCATTGCGCGATACTGAGCCGGGTACGACTAAACCGCCAATACGCAGTCGTTGACCCACTATTGGCTTTATCCCCGTTTTGGTTTTGCCATCGATAATTTCAGTTGGCGTATAAAATACATCAATTGAATCTTGCAGGGCATACAGCATGAAGCCTATTGCCGCTACCAGCAATACACCAATGCTTGAGACTGCAACGAGTCGCTGCTTACGTCTTGGGTTCATCGAATACCTCAGAATTGTCTATATTGTTGAGCACTTGTGTATTGCTTTTAGCTTGTTGCTTTAGTTTGCGCTGTGCACGAGCAGCCATAATACGCTCTGCTCTCGCCTTCTCTTTTTGTACACCTTGTTTGATTTTTTTGCCCATAACAAGGCTCTGAATTAATACGCCAGCCATGCACAAAAATGTACAGATGAATGAGGCCCAAACAAAGAACGCATAGCCGCCCATGTTGAAAAAATCGTTTAGACTCTCAAACTGAAACGTGATCATGGCTGCCCGTCCACATTTGCGACAGCCTCAGCAACGCCGGTTTCAGCCCCGCCAAACCGCTGTGCAACCCAAGGGCGATGAAGGTCACGCATTATAATTTCGTTTTTCATGCGAATAATAGTGACCCAGCCGATAAACGCAGCAAAGCCCAAAATACAAATGAGCAAGGGCCATAGCATTTCAGGGGCAATAGAAGGCTTGCCAATTTTGGTGATGGTTGCGCCTTGATGCAGCGTATTCCACCACTCCACTGAAAAATGAATAATAGGAATATTGATAACACCCACCATGGCCATTACGCCAGCGGCTTTGCCTGCCTGTTGTTTGTCTTCAAATGCGGTGTAGAGTGAAATAACACCCAAATACAAAAACAATAAAATGAGTTGTGAAGTGAGTCGTGCATCCCAGATCCACCACGTTCCCCACATGGGCTTACCCCAGAAAGAACCGGTAAATAATGAAATAAACGTCATTACCGCGCCAACAGGGGCAATGGCTATCATGAACATAAACGCGGTGCGCCACTGCCATACAACACCAACCAGCGCAGCAATGGCCATCGCAACATAGGCACCCATTGCGAGGATCGCGCTTGGCACGTGAATATAAATAATACGAAACGAATCACCCTGTTGATAATCCTGAGGCGCGTAACCCAGTCCCCAAACAATACCGATAATAAGGCCCGTGATAGCGACGCCCGCAAACCAGTTTTGCAAGACATCACATAACCAATAGGCTCTTTCGGGTTTGGCGAACGAATTAATCCACTTCCACATTAGTTTTGACTCACTTTTAATGAATACGCAATTGCCATCGGAGACAACGCAACTGAAAACAGGAGCAACGCGGCTATAATAGCAAGTTGCGCATGATAAGGTAATAGCATTGATGCTGATTCAATGGCCGATGTGGCAAAAATCAGCAACGGAATGAATATCGGAATTAATAATAACGCTAAAAGTACACCGCCTCGGTGTAAACCCACGGTAAGAGCCACGCCAATGCCGCCAATAAAACTGATCAGGGGCGTGCCCAACAATAACGTAAGCATAAGCGCCACATACATATCAAACGTGAGGTTTAAGAACAGCGCAAGTAAGGGTGAAATCAAAAACAACGGCACGATGTGCATGAGCCAATGGGTCAGCACTTTAACCACAACAATTAAATACAGCGGCGTGGGTGACAACATATATTGCTCTAAGCTACCGTCGGCAAAATCGTCGCGAAACATTCTTTCCATACCAAGTAATAATGACAAGATAGCGGCAACCCAAATAACCCCCCCTCCAATACGCTGGAGTGTTTCCGGGCTTGGACCAATAGCAAGCGGAAATAAGGTGATCACCAACACGAAAAACATGAGCGGTTGCATCAACTCCGCTCGCTGACGATAGGCTAGCGCCACGTCTTTTAGAAATACTGACTGCAACGCTACCATGAATAATCCAAGTGTAGATTGGATAAGGGGTAGTCGATGTGCAGCTTCTGATGAGATGTAATAATAATCGCGCCACCTGTTTTTAAAAATGAGGTCATTTTCGCTTCGAGTTCAGCTATTAGTTGAACGTCCAAAGCGGTAAAAGGTTCATCTAATACCCACAATGTAGCGGCGGTTTTAAGCCAAAGTTTAGCTAATGTAACGCGACGTTGTTGACCCGCGGATAAATTTTTAACCGCAATGTCTTCCAAGCCGGTTAGGCCTAATTCAGCCAAAATAACATGGATAGCCTCATCATTTTTATCAACGCCATGTTGCTGACACCAAAATTTGAGGTTTTCAGTGGGCGTTAATAACTGACTAATACCCTGCTTATGACCAAAATAAAGTAAGTGTTCACTAGCGTCATGCACATTTTTATGGATGTCATGGCCATTGATTTCTACGACGCCAGCGGAGGGCACACTTAAGCCAACCAAGATCCGCAGTAAACTGGTTTTTCCAGCACCATTTTCGCCCGTCACATAGAGTAACTGGCTGGAATAAAGCTCAATATTAATATTCGAAAACAACTGGCGGTCACTTTTTTCACAGGCCACTTGTTGTGCTGACAAAACACGCAAATAGGGATACTCGAATTAAGTTGATGAAGTAAATATTTTATCACATTATTCCGATGTTTTGTGTGCTTAATCAGCAACTACTGTATGGAATATCCGATGTATAAGATAAACATCAATCGATGTATTGTGATCACGATTTGGCCTTTCTTGTTTTTTTATCAAAAATGTTGCACAAAATGCGATCCAAGCATTGCGTTTTGAGGGTCGCGGCCGATAATTAATATATGCCTGAAATAACAACTGTCACCCTAAATCAATTAAATGCGCTGACTCGTGGATCGGAAGCGTCTGTTGCGCGAAATAATATCGACACCAACAACGCACAAACCCTTAATAGTGTTGCCGCAAAAGTCGTGGTTAGCCAAGTGTCATCTAACACAATTACACTAACCAACCCGCAAACTAAACAGTCCGTACAAATACCTGCCAGCGTGCTTGCTAACGTGGGCAATCTCAAAGCAGGTCAATCTTTTGAACTCATCAGTATTGCCAATAAACCAAACGCCTATGCACTTATTCCGGCGGTTGTTGCGAATAGACAAAATACTAATCTGGGTCAACAATCAGCAGTACTCGCCAGCAGCAACATTAGCGTTAACGACAATCAATTAAATACCCTCATTAGCAAAGCATCAGTTAGCGCAAATGTGAGTTTTAGTGGCAAGCCCATTATTAATATATCAGGGCGGATAACGGCAATTTCAGCCAACCAAGTTAGCCTAAATATGTCGGTCCCCGGTTCAACTTTCGCGGCACAACAGGCCCAGCTAACGTTAAATAAGGCGCAGGTAAATAATCTACAGATTGGCGGTAGCATAAATATTGCGGTCGATATAAGCGCTAAGCAGGCAAGGATAATTTCTCTGAGCAGCACCGGCGAGCAAAATGTACTGAATGCAAATAACCCGAGCACTGCCATTAGGCTAAGTTCGCAACTAACACAATTAAACTCGGCCGTGTTGTCCAATAAATTAATTAGCACATCAATTTTGCAACAACTGTCGACGAGCTTAGCACCATCAAATGCGCCAGTGACTAATCGACAAAGCAATGTCGTGTCAGGATTAACCCAAGCCATTATTCCTCTGACTGATACAAAACTGGCTGACTTACCCAAACCACTGCTAACATCACTGCAAAATGCCATTGCCAAGGCAAATACAAGCGGGGCCAGTCAGGTATCACTGGTGGTTGAAGGCACTGGCAATGCAAATACGCTAAAACTATCTGTTTTGGGAAACCTTAATAACTCAGCCGTTGAGCTTAATGCCAATCAAGCCAGGTTATTATTAGCCACGTTGGATGCTAAACCCAGGGGCAATGCTGGCTTGGGTGCCGACATTACGCTTGCAAAGGGTTCGCCAGCTAACTTGGCAACAGGATCATTGGCAAGCGCATTATCGAATACGATTGCCAGACAAGGATTTATTGGTAGTCGCGCCGAATTAGGCGTTAATCAAGCCGGTAATCCTGCGGTAACAAACCCGCAACCCGGATTAACTGACCCAGCGACAACAAAAACAACAACAATAAAGCGCGCTGCCACTAGCGCCCCCAGTTTCAAAACGGATCTGCTGTTGGAACAATTAACTAAGTTCATCGATTCAAGACCCCAAGTTTCGCAACCTAATAACAAGCAAAATTCAAGTCTGTTGACGCAAATATTGGGTCAGCTACCAAATACAAAAATAGGCTCCGTAATTGAACAATTAAGCAATGTTGGAGCAACACAAAAAAGCAAGCCAACAAGCACTATTGATGCCTTAAAAACGCAGGTACAAACATTAGCTAAAACAACCTTGGCTCAGTCGGCCAGTCAAACACAAACCCTGACTAATATTATTAGCGCATTGAATGCTGAAGCAGACATAGCTGCGCTTAGCCCTGAAACCCAAGCGCTTTTACGAAATATCAAGGACACCTTACCGAACAAATCAACAACACAACCGGCCATCGATGCGCGAGCTATACAGCAGCTCATTAGCGCGCCTTTAAATAACCCACCACTAAATGCATTGTCACCCATAGCAGCAAGTAGTTTCTTGTCTGGATTGGTGACGTTGCTGCAGGTGAGCTTAGCCTCAAAGTTACAGCGGCAGTCGAATAAACAAGCAAGTAAGCTACAGGATCAAATTCCTGAGATTATCCAGAGCGTCGTACCAAACGTTAAGAACATCCAAAGCGCTAAGTTACTGCAAGACTTTCGCCAATTCGATGCTAAACACACCTTGAGTGCTGAAGTGGCTAAAATGTTATTTAGCCACCAACATCACAAGCTAAAAAGTATCGAGTCTTCGCTGCACGGACAAGATCAGCTTTACTATGCCCTACCCAATATCTTTAATAAAAATGCAGACGATATTGAGTTGCTAATTAAGCGAGAAACGCGTGAAGACAAGAATAAAGACAGCACTGAAAGTATCTCTTCGTGGTATTTAACCCTGAAATTAGACGTTGGTCCGCTGGGTCAACTGCTAGCAAAAACACAACTAAGCGATGATGAAATAAAATTGCAGCTTTATACGTCAACCACCGAGCTTAAAAATAAAGCATTGGATATGTTGCCCTATTTACAACGACGACTGTCGGCATTTGGCATTGAGCTGACCGAACAATCGTGTCAATTAGGAAAAATTCCTACGCAGTTAAAGAGCGAGCATTATCAAATTTTTGAGACCCAAGTATAGTGATAATCTGATATGAAAGACGATACTAAAAAGGCAATTGGCCTAAAATACAAAACCGCCGAAAACAATTCTCCAACGGTCATAGCCAAGGGCTTTGGAAGCTTAGCTGATGAGATCCTCGAGCTGGCAAAGCAAAATGGCGTCATGATCCATGAAGACCCCTATTTAAGCGATCTGTTAGCTAGAATGGATTTAGGTCAAGAAATACCCGAAAACCTGTACCATGTTATTGCTGAACTCATTGCCTTTTCTTATGTTTTACAAGGTAAGTTTCCCGAGTCTTGGTCGAATGTCCATCATAAAATTGATTTTAAAGAATAGTCATTTTTTACTTTAATACTGGCTCTTGCAGACATCTGTATCCTTCGTGTCCATCGACATAATTGGACCTGTGGATACGCCGCCAGGATGAAGACCAGGCGATACTGCTAATATAATTCATTCAACGGTAAATATTATTAGAAAGAATATTCTAGTGAGATAGAAACTAAGATGTGCAGAATAAAAAAATGACTGAACTAGCCAGTCATTAAAACTACCGTTAAAAGGCAGCGCTAAAACAATTATCACTCCCCCGCCCTTTCCTAAGAGCAGAGGCGTGGCACATTAGCTCGGGAGAGTGTCGACCTAAAAGTTACCAATAAATCTTAGTCTTCAGTTTCAGAATCAGAATCAGAAGCTTCGTCGTCATCTTCTGTTACTGCTACTGCGTCCGCTTTTTTGGTTTTAGGCATAAGCAATTCAGCACGAATTAGCGCTTCAATTTCATCAGCCATTGCTACGTGTTCTTTTAGATAAGTAACCACATTAGCCTTACCTTGACCAATACGCTCGCCCTTGTAGCTATACCAAGCACCGGCTTTTTCAACTAGCTTCTGTTTAACGCCTAAATCAATTAATTCAGCTTGTTTACAAATACCGGCACCATACATGATCTGAAATTCAGCTTGTTTAAACGGCGGTGCGACTTTGTTTTTTACCACCTTAACCCGGGTTTCGTTGCCGACGACTTCATCACCGTCTTTAATTGCCCCTATACGACGAATATCTAAACGAACTGAGGCGTAAAACTTAAGTGCGTTACCACCGGTCGTTGTTTCTGGGTTACCAAACATGACACCAATTTTCATACGAATTTGGTTAATGAAAATAACCAGTGTGTTTGAACGCTTAATATTTGCGGTTAATTTACGTAGCGCTTGAGACATTAAACGTGCTTGCAAACCAACGTGTGAATCACCCATGTCGCCTTCAATTTCAGCTCTGGGCGTTAACGCGGCTACCGAGTCAATTACGACGACGTCAACGGCATTTGACCGTACCAACATGTCACAAATTTCAAGTGCTTGCTCACCTGTGTCAGGCTGAGAAACCAGTAAGTCGTTAATGTTTACACCCAGCTTTTCAGCATAAATAGGGTCAAGGGCATGCTCAGCATCAACGAATGCACAGACTTTACCTTTCTTTTGTGCTTCAGCGATAACTTGCAGTGTTAGGGTTGTTTTACCCGAAGACTCAGGACCATATACTTCAACAACACGACCACACGGCAAGCCGCCTATGCCCAAAGCGATATCGATGGTCAGTGAACCTGTAGATATTGCTTCAATATCTAAGGCTTGGTTATCACCTAAACGCATGATTGCGCCTTTGCCGAATTGCTTTTCAATTTGACCTAGGGCAGCTTCCAATGCGCGGCTTTTGTTTTCGCTCATGCCTTTGTCTTCGTTACCCGTTCTTCTTGCTGGTGCTGCTTTTTTTGTTTTTTCAGCTTTTTTTAACAAGGCCATTAAATTACTCCTAGGTGCATTGTATTGTGTTTTAGTAAGCGCCGTGTCTACTTATGTTAATGTTCACATCGCTCGTTATTTGTTTAGCAAATAAGCCACTTACCAAACCGTGTATTATTAGTCTTATTTTTGTTAGATGTTTAATTAAATGCCTTGTCAATACTCCACTTTTATACGGAGTTAAACCAATACACCTAATCATTTATATCGCAAGTATACTGTATAACTATACAGTTTCAATGCCGAATTTTAAAAAAAATTTATGTTTATGAATTTACTCGTGTTTTTGTTTATTGAGTCACCGTTGTAGAGAATAAACGCAATAACCAAGGGCATAAAAATCCGTTTTAGTTGACTTTTATACAGTGTATATACAGATGTTAACTAGAAATGGCTTACATGTTAACTAGGCTGATGATCAGTTCTTTTAAGGCGAGTTTAATTGCTTGCTCTCTAACTTGCTGTCTGTCACCGCTAAAACATCTGGAAAAAGAACGAGTATGAATTTGATTACTCGGTTTGTTAGCGGACGTTTTTGCATGCAGGGTATCGAATGTTTTAACAAGTTCAGGATCCACACCACTGCTCTTTACTGCAATAGCGAACCAGACCAAACCAACCGGTTTAGATGCAGTACCACCACCAGGACCGGCAATTCCGCTAATAGAAACGCATAAATCTGCACCGCTTTTGTGCAATCCGCCTTCTGCCATTTCGCGCACAACTTCTGAGGACACGGCCCCAAAGGTAGCCAAAGTAGCTACACTCACTCCCGCTTCCTCGTTTTTCGCTTGATTAGAATAAGTTACCCATGATTTCTCAAACCATTGCGACGAACCAGCAACCTCAGTAATAGCGAAAGCGACGCCGCCACCGGTGCATGACTCAACCGATGCTACTTTTTTGTCTTTAGCGAGCAGCTCATCACCGAGGGTGCGAGCAAGCACGCCAACACTTTTTGCATTTAAGTTTTGCAATGTCTATTTATATCCCTGTGGTTTTCATTACAATGGCGATACATAATAAAGACAAGCTGAAGTTGTCACAATAGAAACCTGTTTAAAAAGCATGCCAAACAATAAAAACGAAAAAGTTAACGAGATAGTTCAAACAAGCTCCCCGGCAAACACGCCGATGATGACGCAATATCTGCGAATAAAGGCAGAACATCCTGATATTCTGCTATTTTATCGCATGGGCGACTTCTACGAGCTGTTTTTTGATGATGCAAAAAAAGCATCCAACCTTCTCAATATATCGCTCACTGCGCGAGGTAAGTCGGGCGGCGAGCCTATCCCAATGGCTGGTGTACCTTACCATGCTGCAGAAAACTATTTGGCAAAACTAGTTAAAATGGGCGAGTCAGTCGCCATATGCGAACAAATTGGTGACCCGGCAACGAGTAAAGGACCCGTAGAGCGAGCGGTTCAGCGTATTGTTACGCCAGGCACCGTTACTGACGAAGCGTTATTAGACGAATCCAAAGACTCGGTTTTATTGGCTATTACCAAAGTCAAAGAGGTTTATGGTCTCGCTTCAATCGATATTACCAGCGGCCAATTCATGATTTTCGATGCGCAAAGTGACGAGGCATTTCAAGCCGAACTTCAGCGTATTCAGCCTGCCGAAATTTTGTATCCCGAACAATGCTCGTTTTTCCATTTAATACAAAAATGCACAGGCTTGAGGCGTCGCCCGCAATGGGAGTTTGATAACGACACCGCTGTTTTGAAACTCAACACTCAGTTTGGCACCAAAGAACTTGATGGTTTTGGCATTAACGTCAATGCAGTTGCTATAGGCGCAGCAGGATGTGTTTTGCAATACGTGCAGGAAACTCAACGTACCGCCCTGCCGCATTTACGCAAAATAAGTCAGTACCGCGCTGATGAATCGGTATTGATGGATGCAGCCACACAACAAAATTTAGAGCTGACGAGAACCTTGTCAGGGAACACAGAAAACACGTTATTTTCAGTCTTAAATAACACCTCAACGGCCATGGGCAGTCGCTTGTTGCAACGCTGGTTGCATCGCCCTATCACTAACAAAACCAAGCTATTATTTAGGCAAAACAGCATTGCTGATGTGCAACGCCAAGACTATGCCATATTACAAGATTTCCTTAAGCAAATTGGTGATGTTGAACGAATATTAGCGCGCATGGCGTTACGCTCGGCTCGTCCCCGAGATTTTTCAAGACTCAAAGAAGCCTTAAATATACTGCCCGACCTGCAGCAATGGTTGCGTGATTGTATGCCCTCATCACAACATGACTCATTCAGTATTTTTAGCCGTGATATTGGCGAATACCCACATGTTGCTGCGCTATTAAACCGGGCAATTATCGACAATCCGCCGGTTGTTTTGCGCGACGGCGGCGTAATAGCAGAAGGCTACTCAGAGGAACTTGATGAATTGCGTGCGCTGTCAAAAGGCGCAACCGATTTTCTTGACCGACTAGAACAAAAAGAGCGCGAACGTACCGGCATTCCTACGCTAAAAGTGAATTATAACCGAGTGCATGGATTTTTCATTGAAGTGAGCCATGCCAATACGGATAAAATTCCGCCCGACTATGTGCGCCGGCAAACGCTTAAAAACAATGAACGTTATATTATCCCTGAACTTAAAGCCCACGAAGACAAAGTGCTAACAAGCCAAAGTAAAGCATTGGCATTAGAAAAGAAGCTCTACGAAGCCTTGTTTGACGACATCGCACCTGAGTTGGCCAGCTTAATGCAAAGCGCGGTCGCGTTAGCTACTTTGGACGTACTCACGAATTTTGCTGAACGCGCTGATACCTTGAATTTGCATCGGCCCGAATTAGTCGAACAAAACATCATTAATTACAGCGACGGTCGTCACTTGGTCGTTGAAGAAGTGATGCACTCGCCCTTTATCGCAAATCCATTATTTATGGACGATAAAACGCGCATGCTCATGATCACGGGGCCAAACATGGGCGGTAAATCGACGTATATGCGTCAAACGGCACTCATCGTGTTGCTCGCTTACGTTGGCTGTTATGTGCCTGCAAAAGAAGCACAAATTGGGCCTATTGACCGCATATTCACGCGTATTGGCGCGGCTGATGATTTAGCTTCGGGGCGCTCAACTTTTATGGTTGAAATGACTGAAACCGCGAACATTTTAAATAATGCAACCGCAAACAGTTTGGTATTGATGGACGAAATTGGTCGCGGCACCAGTACTTATGATGGCTTAAGCCTAGCGTGGTCATGTGCACAATGGTTGTCTGAAAAACTCCATGCATTCACCTTATTTGCCACACATTATTTTGAACTCACCAGTTTATCAGACAGCATTCCAACGATTACTAACATACATTTAAGCGCCGTTGAACACGATGACGAAATTCGCTTTATGCATCAGGTGCAGCAGGGTGCAGCGAGTAAAAGTTATGGATTGCAAGTGGCTAAGCTAGCGGGTGTTCCGAAGGCCGTTATTGATTCAGCAAAACGCAAATTGGCTGAATTAGAACGACTCGATGTGGTTAATGCAAGCAATGCAGTTAACAAGGTCACGCGTTCAATTAGCGAGCACTCTATTAACCAGCACTCTACAAACGAGCACTCAAGTGGCAAACAACCAGCACCGGAAATAAAAAGAGAAACCCAATTGAGCATGTCTTTTGAAACCCCAGAGCATTGGTTAGAGCAAAAGATCAAACAAATTGATATTGATGACCTCACACCAAGACAAGCATTAGCCTTACTTTATCAATGGCGAAAGGAACTTAAGTAGCTCTTTATTGCTTCTTTATTGCCTCTTTATTGCCTCTTTATTGCTTCTTTATTGCTTCTTTATCACTTCTTTATCACTTCTTTATCGACATTGTCACACATTTTTCATTTACTCTGTGGGTAGTTTTTTAGTATACTACTCTCCCATCAAAGCATGCCTTCAATGTGCTTAAGGATCCATGATTTGGCGCTCGATATAAGCTAATATTTAATTAAAGATGAATATTAGTAAACCTATCCGCCGCTTCGTTTTTGGTCCGAAAAACAACTTATACAAAATGGATTTTTAATAAATTCCATTCAACCCAAGTACCCTAGGTTTTGCATGATAAATTATATTTTCGTCACCGGTGGCGTTGTTTCATCACTAGGTAAAGGTATTGCAGCAGCATCCTTAGCCGCCATTCTTGAGGCTCGCGGCCTTAAGGTCACCATGCTCAAACTCGACCCTTACATAAATGTTGACCCCGGCACGATGAGCCCAATTCAACACGGTGAGGTATTTGTTACCGATGACGGTGCAGAAACCGATTTAGATTTAGGTCATTACGAACGCTTTATCCGCACCCGTATGACCAGCCGTAACAACTTTACAACCGGTCGCGTTTACGAGGAAGTGATTAAGCGTGAACGACGTGGCGACTACTTAGGCGCAACCATTCAGGTTATCCCTCATATTACCAATGAAATTAAACGTCGTATTATTGCCGGCGCTGAAGGTAATGACATCGCTATTGTTGAAATTGGCGGCACGGTAGGTGATATTGAATCACAGCCTTTTATCGAAGCTATTCGCCAATTAGGCACTGAGGTTGGTCGTGATCACTCAATGTTTATGCACCTTACTTTAGTGCCTTATCTAGCGGCTTCAGGTGAAACCAAAACCAAACCAACTCAACATTCTGTAAAAGAATTACGCTCTGTGGGTATTATGCCAGACATATTAGTGTGTCGTTCAGAGGTCCCATTACCGAGTAACGAACGTGCAAAAATTGCCTTATTCACTAACGTAAACGAAAAAGCGGTTATTTCACTTCGCGACGCCAGCAGCATTTATAAAATACCTGCCGCACTTAAAGCACAAGGCATGGACGAAATCGTTGTAAAGCGCTTTGGGTATGATTGTCCGGAAGCTGATTTAGCTGAATGGGAACAGGTACTGTATGCAGAATCAAACCCCGTTGGCGAAGTTAATATTGGTATGGTCGGCAAATATGTTGAATTACCCGATGCTTATAAATCAGTCAATGAAGCATTAAAGCATGCGGGTTTAAAGAATAGATTAACCGTTAATATTAAGTACATTGACTCGCAAGATGTTGAAAGTAAAGGTATTCACCTCCTGCATGAGCTTGACGCAATTCTGGTTCCTGGTGGCTTTGGTGTACGCGGTATTGAAGGTAAAATAGCCGCTGCAAAATACGCTCGTGAAAACGACGTTCCGTATTTAGGCATTTGTTTAGGCATGCAGGTTGCGTACATCGAGTTTGCTAGAAACGTTGCCGGTATGGAGCACGCCAACAGCACAGAATTCAATCCGGACACGCCGTTCCCAGTTGTTGGCCTCATTACTGAATGGCTAGACGATGATGGTGGTAAAGAAGTCCGAGATGTTACCACTGATTTAGGTGGTACTATGCGTCTGGGCAGTCAACTTTGCCACTTGGAAAAAGGCACTAAAGTTGAACAGATGTATGGCAGCACTGAAATTTATGAACGCCATCGTCACCGTTACGAGGTAAATAACAACTTACGCGCCGAAATTGAAAAAGCGGGCTTAAAAGTAAGTGGGTTATCGAATGACAAAGCATTGGTTGAAGTTATCGAAATTGAAGATCACCCTTGGTTCGTAGCAGGCCAATTTCACCCTGAGTTCAACTCAACGCCGCGCGATGGACACCCATTATTTACTGGGTTTGTAGCAGCGGCAGGTGTATACGCGAAGAACAAATAAAGAATAAATAACAAATAAAAGGAACAAAAATGGCGAATATTTCTCGTATTGTAGGTCGCGAAATTTTGGATTCACGTGGTAATCCGACAGTTGAAGCAGATGTTTATTTGGACTGCGGTGCTATGGGGCGTGCTTGTGCACCTTCCGGCGCATCAACAGGTTCAAGAGAAGCTTTAGAATTGCGTGACGGCGACAAGGCTCGTTATTTAGGTAAAGGTGTACTGAAAGCCGTCGCCGCAATTAATGATAATATAGCGCCCGCATTATTAGGCAAAGATGCGGCAGCTCAAGCTAGCATCGATCAGCTAATGATTGATTTGGACGGCACTGAAAATAAAGAAGTACTGGGTGCGAATGCAATTTTAGCGGTATCACTTGCGGTTGCTAAAGCGGAAGCGATTAGTCAAAAGCTACCTTTGTATGCGCATATCGCCAACTTGAACGGCACACCCGGTGTTTACTCAATGCCTGTGCCAATGATGAATATCATTAATGGTGGAGAGCATGCTGACAACAACGTCGATATTCAAGAATTTATGGTTCAGCCAATTGGCGCACCTTCATTTGCCGAAGCATTGCGTACCGGCGCAGAAATTTTCCATAGCTTGAAAAAAGTATTATCAGCTAAAGGCTTGAGTACTGCAGTGGGAGACGAAGGAGGCTTCGCGCCAAACTTAACATCGAACGCAGAAGCACTGTCTGTTATCGTAGAAGCGGTTGAAAACGCAGGCTACAAAATGGGCGTTGACGTTACCTTAGCGCTGGATTGTGCAGCCTCAGAATTCTACAAAGATGGCCAGTATGTGTTGAGTGGCGAAGGTAAATCGTTTGATTCCAATGGTTTTAGTGATTACCTTGCCAACCTGGCTGCAGAGTACCCTATCCTGTCTATTGAAGATGGCTTAGACGAGAGCGATTGGGATGGTTGGGCATATCAAACTAAAATTCTTGGTCACAAAATACAACTCGTCGGCGACGACTTGTTTGTTACTAATACCAAGATATTATCGCGCGGAATTGAAAACGGTGTGGCTAACTCAATTTTGATTAAGTTTAATCAAATCGGTTCATTAACTGAAACATTGAACGCCATTAGAATGGCTAAAGACGCCGGTTTTACTGCGGTTATTTCTCACCGTTCAGGCGAAACAGAAGACGCGACCATTGCCGACCTAGCCGTCGGGACAGCTGCAGGCCAAATAAAGACCGGCTCACTTTGTCGCTCTGACCGCGTTGCTAAGTATAACCAATTACTTCGCATTGAAGCGGAATTGGCAGAGCAAGGCACACCAGCACCTTACAATGGACGCGCTGAAATTAAAGGCCAATAATCGGGTTTTACATTAAATGCAGGCCGACAAGGTCAGTTTTACGGGCTATTTGCCAATAAAATCAGAGTAATTAATGAAAGCGGTATCTTTATGGTTTAAGATGCCGTTTCGTTTTTTTAGCATTGAAATTAAATAAAATAAGTGATGAGCGACCAACAACCCGATCAAACCAACATATTTAACTTAGCCGAACAGTTCCCCAACGTCGCTGAGTTATGCAACGCGTTGTATGAACGAGAGTTACTTAGTCTTGCTACTAGCAATATCAAAGATCCCATCCTGCTGAAAAGAAAACTCAGTGGTTTGTCTTATCATATTAAAAATGCCGCCGAATTTCTAATTAACGAACCCACACCAATCGATGTCGATGTTCACAATGGCACTTGGAAGTCGAAACAAGCGAACAAATGCCCCGCAGCTAAACTTGTCGCCAATGCAAAAGAAATAGCCAAAGCAGAAACTTGGTTCAAACAACATCATTATCATGGCGGTGTGGTTTGTGTTTACGTGAATAATTATGGCAATGAGCATATTGAGCTCGATTCAATTGATATGTTTACCAGTCCAGTAGACAAATTACACACCAATAAATTTGCTTGGTTTGCCCTGAACGGCGAATCACTCGAAGATGCAAAAAATCATGTAAGCCATCGTTTAGTGAAGCCTAGTAAAGCCGTTTTCAGCGCCGCTTGCAGCGGGCATACATGGAATACCAAAGGCAAAGCGATACCAAGAGCGTTAAGTTTACGAGAATTATTATTGTCGACGAATATTAATTGGAAGACGTTTAGGTAATTAAACATGCTTGAGCTACTATACTGACTAATGATGCTCAGTCTGCTGCCCACATAAGGAAGTAAATAATTGCGACTCATGGTTTCTGTGTTACTTAGCGCATTGCTCCTTGCCGCTTGCCTGCCTGTTCAGACACCCGATACTACCGCGACTTTACATAAGGACAATATTGAGCCTTGGTATAAAAGTGCGGAATCTTTTTTTTTAAACCCTAAGAATAATCAAAGTACGGTTGAGTTTGCAGAGCAATTGCAAGCATTGGTGGCTGAGCCTGATGCCGCTTTAAGTAACGACTTAGCAAAACAGGCACCGCAAAATCTGCCTTACACCTTTACCAATGATTCGATAGCATTGTTGGACAGCGCAAAGGCACTGAACCTACTTCCTGCAAAAATCGATTTATTAGAAAAGAAAATACACCTTTTTTGGGCACATCAATTTGGTTTTTATGGCGATGTGTTTTTGAGTGACCGTGACCAACAACATATCGACAAAAATTCAGAATATAAGGATTATCTGCAGTCGCTGTCGAAACTAGCGCAAATGTACCCGGCTTTTCACAAAGGTAGGACAGAGATTTATGCAGCGGATAACGAAACGAAACTGTTGGCTTTTAGCCGCATATACAAAAATACTAGGGTGTTTATAGCCGTAAATTTGTCTTTTGAAACCCATGAAATACCCCTGCCATTTGGCTTTATGTCCTCTACCAAAGTCCTTATGTGGGAATCTGATAATATACAGCTACGAGAATTCGTGACTCAATCGGCTATTTCGATCGCACCATATACAAGCGCAATAATGATTGTTGGCGGTTAGCCTGCTACGCTGCTTTTTAACAAATAAATAATGTGTAAAACATTGTTCATTACAATCCATTTCTACTGTCGGATTTCTTTACACACAGTAACTGAGCGTTCAGTCTAAATTAAATTATTCTATGATTTTCAATCGCATACCACATTGGCACAGGATGTGCTTATGAGTAATTAGTGTTCAAATAAACACACAAGCACTCAATAAAAAAACAAATAGCCGATTAAAGATACAAGTTTAATCGTCTTTTTTACACTAAGGAAAATTCAAAATGAACAAAAAATCTTTTAGTGCACTAGTTACTGCGACTATTCTAGGTATGCTGCTAACAACATCCGCTAACGCTAATTTAATTCAAAATGGTGGCTTCGAAGCAACACCAACTGACTCTGCAATTGGTGGCAGTGGCTTCTGGCGGTACTACTCTGCAAACGATATTACGGGCTGGAGCGGAAGTAATTTAGAGCTTTGGACTAATAACGGTCAATATGAAGGTGAGGTTCACGCTGAGCTAAATGCTCACCGATCTACCAACACTGCATGGAGCATCTTTCAGACGTTTAGTACCATTAGCGGCCAAAGTTATGACTTATTTTTTGCCTACAAAGCACGCAGAGGCAACAGTGAAGGCAGCAGTGAGGTGTTTAGTGTAGGTGTTGCTGATGAGTTATGGACGGTCAATGATCACGTTACAAATACATGGAAAACGTTCTCAAAAAGTTTTGTTGCCACCAGCGCTATGACAACTCTTACTTTTACAGCAATTACTCCAGCAACAGGTACGTTGGGTAATTTCCTTGACGACATACGCGTAACAGTTCCTGAGCCAGGCGCTCTAGCATTGTTAGGTTTAGGTCTGTTAGGACTTGGTATAGCAAGAAAGAGAAACAAACGCGCTTAATCCGCTTTTGAAGTGCGCCCCGAAAGTGAGAGATAACTTTCGGGGCTTTTTTTTGTGGCTAGGCAACTCTGTCTGAGCCAGTGACCAACTGACCAACTGACCTACTGACCTATAAACGAATAATCCGTTAAACTCTCTAAAAAGTTCAACAAATCCTGTTTTTCTTCATCTGTAATATCAAAGCCTTGTACAAAGGGGCTCTTAAGTGGGTTGTTAACGCCATCGCCCCTTCCACCAGCAGCATAAATATCGATTACCTCTGACATTGTTGCCACCGAACCGTCGTGCATAAAGGGAGCTGTCAGCATGATATTGCGTAATGTTGGCGCTCTGAACTTACCTCGATGTTTTGGATTGAAGGTGATATCTGCCAATCCTTGATCGCCATTGGCATAACTGCCCTCTCCATCGATGTCATACAGACCAGTATTGTGAAAGGAAACTAGATCTAACTTTTGAAAAGCATGCTTACTCGACTGCGTAAAATTAAAGCCGCCATGACAGTGAAAGCACTCTAGCTTTTCTGAAAAAAACAAATCCATACCGCGAATAGCGGATGCTGACAACGCTTCATCCTCATTAAAATAGGCATAACGGTCAAAATTTGAATTAAATGACGTTAAGCTTCTTACGTAACTCGCTAGTGCTTTTACAATGTGGTCGAAATTAACCTGCGTGCTGTCAAAAGCCACTTTGATGTCATCAGAATAGTCGCCCAGCCTCGCTAGGATCTCCTCCTCGTTACCGGTCACGCCCATCTCTACCGGTGTTTCATTAAATAGCGGTATCATGATCTGATTTTCAACTTTGCCCAAAGCATCGTGGGCCCAAGTAAAACTGCCGTTGTAAGCAACATTAACTAAGGCCATCGAATTGCGTTTTAAACTCTCACCGGTAGTGCCAACAGATGATTTTTTAGGCTCTGCAAAGGCAAAGGCTTTTATATGACAAGAAGCGCATGATTGTTGTTGATTAACCGATAAACGCATGTCATTGAATAAACGCTCACCCAATGCGACTTTCTCCATTGTCATCGGGTTGTCGACAGGAACGCTAGGCGCGGGAAAGCCAGCCGGTATATTCCATACATACGGCGTTGCTTTGTTTTGCGGCGAACAGCCACTAGTCGCCAACACTACAGTAGCGCAAATTAACGTTAAATTAAAAGGCCTATACAAGGGCTTATGCAAGGGCTTATGCAAGCGCTCATGTAAGCGCTTATTTAAGAGCTTGTGTAAAAACAGCATTGCGCTTCAAATTTTCGACTAGTTCATTACAGGTAGTATTATCAATTCCTGAAAACATACAACTGGTTTTTCTGGTTAACGCCATGTTTTTGATTATTTCATCAAGGTGAATGCTGATATTAATGTGGACCTTCTTTATAGCTGCGTTGTATTTCGCCGAGTCATTGCTTTGTGGTATATCCAAAACCTGAATCGAATTTGATGGCAACACAATATCCACCGCGGTCACATTAGCTTGAGCACACGGTGCTTTTGGCCCGCGTACCATGGCGGCAGATACACACCCAACGCTGCCTAAATGAAATGACCATGAATCACCCGTGTCATTTTGCATATCCCAGCGAATAAATTTATAACCATTGCGCCACGCCCAAAACATCGAAGAATCATTCAACGGCGAAGCTTGAATTAAAGGGTTTTGGTGATTAATAGCGAACGGGACGCCCACATTAAAAGTCAGAGACAAAGGCGTTTGGTCCTTTATACCATCTGCACCCTCTATACCTTCAATAACATCTATACCACCTATACCGTCAATAACATCTATATCATCTATACCACCTATACCACCTATACCACCTATACCACCTATACCCTCAATACCCTCAATACCCTCAATATCTTCAATCACGCCTGTTAATGACATATTCACCGTCGTTTTTTTGCAATCTACATTATACCTAATCATAGCAACCTGCTGGCTTTGCCAATCGTTATCGTCTAGGATTATGGGATGGGTATTGTTAATTGAAAGCTGACTAAAAAACATCGCTAATTCTGATACATACCACTGAGCATTGTTTATCTTGAGGGGCTGCTCACATTGAATAGGTAAGCCTTTAAAATGCGGTGTAAAGGCAATGGTGACCGCAGTAGACATTGTTGCAGCCATACTTATCTTTGCGTCAAGGTTATCTTGCGATTGAGTTGGCGATTCAGGCGCAGGCGAGCAGCCGCCGATAATGATGGCACTCGCTAGTAATAACATTTTTACATTTACCAACACGTTTACATTTGCAAAAACGCTTAAATTTTCGAATGAAGATGGTATTGAATACAAAATAAACGGAACCACTATGAAAAGAACGTTGTTTAGTTTACGCATCTTACTTGTAATTGCCACAGGGATTTGTGCATCAGCAAACGCGCATACCGATCATGACAAAGCGCGCTTTGTTGCCCAAAAAGGTGTTGATGCGGGCAATTGTAAAAACCGTTTTAGACCTTGTGCATCAATTGGATATGCAGCACAACAAGCCAACAAAGGTGATGTGGTTTTAGTTGCACAGGGCAATTACGAATTAAGTAAATTTGAGGATATTTTTTATCTTATTAGCGATATTGTTCCTGCACTCGGGGGGTTTCAAACCCTAGATAACTATCAAGTACAAAACCCGCAAGCTTTTGTAACTACCTTGCAAGGTGTGCCGCTGCAATACGCTGATCAATTATATCAAAAAGGCTTTAATGTTATTGTCGATACCAAAGGCCAGAATTCGGCAACCGCACTGGCATTAGATAAAAGTCTTGATGCGGTCAACGCAATGTATCAGTCGCAAGCCGAAACCGCGTGTGTAGACGGCTTCGCAGGACAATTCCCGTGCAATAATATGTCTCTTTTAGCGCATATTCCGGTCAGTGATTTTCCTACCAATAGCACCAATGCTAATGATATTTGGGGCCATGTCGACCTCAACACGATGAAAGAATATGCATTGCTAGGCTTACGTCGAGGTATCGCATTGGTGGATGTTTCAGACCCCATAAACCCGATCATTATCAATGCAATTCAAGGTCAAAACACCACTTGGCGTGATATTAAAGTACTTCAGTATTTCAATCCCGACGCCAACAAATGGGAGGCCTACGCTTATGCAACAGCCGACAATACCTCTGAGGGCTTAAGCATTATAAATTTAAGCAACCCAGAAACTGGCTTAATCTTGGTCGGTCGCGATGTAAATGATGCCTCAGCCCACAATATTTATATTTCCAATGTCGATTATGGACTCAACATTAACAATTCAACGGCCTTACCCCAAGTCCATATATTGGGTTCTAATCAATTTGGCGGTGCAATGCGCAGCTATAGCCTGACCGATCCGGAACAACTCCAACCCACTTATATTCTTTCCGGAGCCACTCGCAGCGATTATTCACACGACGCATCATCATTTTTAGTCAATGACGAACGCGCTGAGCGTGATTGTGTTAACACCACATCGGCCGGCTGCACTGTTCTGCTCGACTTCAATGAACAAACATTGCGACTATGGGACCATTCCAACCTTGGAAGTGCTGTTGAGTTATCCGCGATTAGTTATCCAGATGCAGAATACACGCATTCAGGTTGGTGGAGTGAAGACCGTCAATATGTGATTTTACATGACGAACTCGACGAACAAAGAAGAGGGTTAAATACAACGGTTCATATTTTTGATATTTCTGATTTAAACCAGCCAACACTAGTATCTACATGGAGTGGCCCAACGCGCGCTATTGATCACAATGGCTTTGTTCGTGGCAACAAATATTACATGTCCAATTATGAGCGCGGCGTAACAATACTCGACTTATCAAACCCATTAGCACCCGCTGAACTGGGTTATTTTGATACTTTCCCATCGTCGACTAATGCTTCATTTAACGGTGTTTGGGGTGTGTATCCTTATCTGCCCTCAGGCATTATATTGGCCAGTGATATACAAGGCGGTTTGTATATTTTAAAAGATGAAACCAACAACACCGCAAGAGACGATATTAACTTCTCATCTGCGTTATATGAGGTAACAGAAGGCGGCATGGTCGATATATCCGTCATACGCTCAGGCACACGAGCGGTTTCGGTTGATTATAAAATCCTGCGGGGCGCAGCAAGTGGCAATGACTTTTTAGCCCAAGAGAGCGGCACACTCACTTGGAATGCCGGCGACTCCGTTGCACAAACCATTAGCATTGAAGCGCTTGATGACGGCAATGGTGAAGGACTTGAGTCACTATTTATTCGCTTAGAAAATGCATCACCGAGTGCTGAACTAGCGACGCCAAATATTGCCAAAATAGATATTAAAAGTTTAACCGGTCTCGCATCTTCAATCATGCTGGATCAAGACACCTTGACTGTAAAAGAAACTGACACCAGCATTACGCTAACAGTGACTCGGTCTGGCGATCCTGCTCTCAGTGCAGCCGTCGGTTTACGTATTGAAAATGGCTCCGCCCAAGCGGAGGCTGATGTCACGTTAGCGATCAACACGCTGGAGTGGGCTGCAGGCGAATTAGGCGACCGAAGTTTTGCTATTACGATCGTCAATGATGACGTAAACGAGGAAAATGAAAGCTTCGCCCTTGTCTTAGACAATCCTCAAAACGTCACGATTGCAGGTTCAGATCGCGTTACCGTCACTATTCGTGATGATGACTCAAATCAAGCGCCGCAAGTAAACACTGAAAGTAGTTTGAATGTGAACACCCGTCAATCAATTACATTAACAGCCTCGGCGACTGATCCTGAGGGGCAGAGCATGACATTTACTTGGGCACAAACATCAGGAACAAACGTGACGTTGGCAAACGCCGACAGTTTGTCAGTGAGCTTTACCGCGCCTGATACAGCTACCAGCTTAGGCTTCACTTTCACTGCAACTGACGACTTCGGCGTTGCCACTTCAATGAGTGTTAACGTGACTGTTGAAGCGCCAACACCGGCCCCTTTGCCGGTGCCAACACCCGTAAATGCGACTAGTTCAGGTGGCGGAGCAATTTGGTTAATCAATATTTTACTTTTATTAACCTTGGTGAGAAGAGTGAAAATAATAAATTTGACCCAATATAGCGATAAAGAGTATTAATAAACACGGTATAGTACACCTAAATCAACCCCAAAAGGCACCTCATTGAACAGCAGTACTTCAATACTTTCATGGCTATTTTCACATTTACGTCCATACACGAGCAAAGTTGTTTTTGCATTAATAGCACTGGTTGTCGGCGCCATGTCTTGGTTAGTTTTAGGTCAAGGCATCAAGTTAGTAGTTGATCAAGGCTTCGTTGCGGGTGATGAGTCGATGCTGCTCAATTCGCTTTTACTGGTGTTAGTAATCGCCTTCATCGGCAGTATTGCCACCTACTGCCGATTTTATCTGATGGTTTGGCTAGGTGAAAGAGTCTGCGCGGATATTCGCAAAGCTTTGTTTTCACATTTAGTCACCTTGTCGCCAAGCTTTTTTGCCGAATCTCGCACAGGTGAAGTTATATCTCGCTTTACCAGTGATACAACACTACTGCAATCGGTGGTTGGCACGGGTGTTTCAATGGCGCTGCGCTCATTTGTTATGTTTGTGGGTGCACTCGTTTTAATGGCGATCACCAGCACCACATTGACCCTTTACGTATTTATTGCCGTGCCCATCATTTTATTACCGATAAAATTACTTGGCAAAAAAGTCAGGTATTTTGCCAAAGTAAGCCAAGACGATGTCGCCAGTATGGGTACATTAATTGACGAAAGCCTACACGAAATCCATACATTACAGTCATACAACCACGAAGACCAAAGCGTTGAAAGCTTTGATGCCAGCGCAGAACAAATAATGCAAAGTGCTTCAAGGCGCATCCATTATCGCGCCCTCCTAATTGCGATGATCATGTTTATCAGCTTAAGTTCTATATTTATTGTTGCTTGGGTTGGTGCCTTAGATGTTATATCTGGTGCTATTACGCCAGGTGAACTCACAGCCTTTGTTTTCTATGCCGTGCTCGCAGGCGCCTCTATTGCTACCATAAGTGAAGTGATTGGCGATCTGCAAAAAGCGGCTGGTGCCAGTGAGCGTATCGTTGAGTTGATGAATACGTCATCTGATATTCCGATGGGGTCAACTTTTTCGGACCCTACTTTAGCGCCATTTGAGCCCATTGAGAAGCAACCGCTAAATGTTAATATCAAAGGTTTCAGAGTTAACGAACAGGCATTAATTGATGCTAACAAACCTATATTAACCCTGCATAACATCGGATTTAGCTATCCTAGCGTGCCTGAAAAACAAATTATTCATGAAGTCTCATTTAGTGTCATGCCCGGACAAAAAGTAGCGATTGTAGGCCACAGTGGTGCCGGTAAATCGACGTTATTTGATTTACTTATGCGCTTCTATGATATCGATTATGGTGAGATTTTAATTGGTGACGCAGAGCAAAAAAGTATTAGCACCTATGATATCCGCCGCCAATTTGCGCTGGTACCGCAAGATGCGGTTATTTTTGCCACCACGGTACTCGACAACATTCGTTTGTCTAACACCACAGCCACTAAAGAAGAGGTAATTGAAGCGGCAAAACTTGCCTTCGCACATGAGTTTATTTTGGATTTTGTAGACGGTTATGAAACTCAATTAGGCGAGCGTGGCGTTAAACTCTCAGGTGGTCAAAAACAGCGTATCGCTATCGCCAGAGCGATCTTGGCCAAGCGCCCTATTCTATTATTAGATGAAGCAACCAGCGCATTAGATGCAAGCAGTGAAAAATACGTCAAACAAGCGTTAGATTCACTGATGACCAAAACCACAACATTGATCATTGCACACCGGTTGTCTACCGTGATCAACGCCGATAATATTATTGTACTAGAAAAAGGAAAAGTAATAGGACAAGGCAAGCATGCCGAGTTGATGGCGGCGAGTCCTGTTTATAAAGAGTTTGTTGAATTGCAGTTAAGTTAAACTACTTTTTTGAAAAAATGAAAAGTTTTGTAACAATTAAGCTACATTTTAAGCGTAAAGGGAAATAAAAGATCCAGCCCAAAGTAGTAAGATAACGAACTTGCTTCAAAGAAGCATTCGCGCCTTCGACAGAAAGGCACAGACTAACTAGCTTGGGATGGCATCATGTTTGTAAACTTGACACGAAAATCACTACTCGTCCTCTTTTTATCTTCTATGGTATTTGTTGCCGTTGCCGAAGATGTAAAAGAAGAAAAGAAAGAAGATGAAAAAGAGAAAGAAACACTTACCGAAGTATTAGACAAAAAAGACGCTTTTAAAGGCTTCGTCGATATTTACCGTGACAAAGAAGACGGTAGCGGTTTAGTTGTCTTTGATGCATCACAATTGAACAAACCGTTTTTGTACTTTGTATCCACTGTTGATGGCGCAGTCGCCGCAGGGACTTTTAGAGGCCAGTTTAGAGGCTCTCGTTTAATTGAATTTCGTCGCAACTATGACCGCATAGAAGTAGTATCAAAAACCCCACGCTTCTACTTCGACCCAGAAAAAGCCATCAGCCGGGCTGCTGAAGCGAATATTAGTGAAGCTATTTTACTGTCAACTAAAATAGAGCACGAAGAAGACGGTAAAATCGCTATTTCATTAGGCGAATTATTCGCAAATGAAGACTTGCACAAAGTTTCCCAATCGCCTGCAGACGACCCCAAAGTAGAAAAACGTCGATTTAAGCCAGGTAAACTCTCAGAAGACAAAACCTCTATTAGCGAGATCAAAAACTTCCCTGAAAATACCCACGTGGTTGTCCGCTACGTTTATGAGAATAGCGAACCTAAAGTTGACGGTGGTAATGAAGTTTCTGACTCACGTTATACCACCTTGCAAATTCAACATGCCTTTATTAAAGTGCCTGAGAATGACTTCAAGCCACGTCGTGACGACCCAAGAATAGGTTACTTTTCGCAACAGTTTGATGATCTAACCTCTGACCAAACAGCAAACTATCGTGATGTGATTAACCGTTGGGACTTGCAAAAGAAAAATCCGGGTGCTGCGTTATCAGACCCCGTTCAACCCATTGTTTGGTGGATTGAAAACACCACCCCAGTTGAATGGCGTGACACCATTAAAAACGCAACACTGGCGTGGAACACCTCGTTCGAAAAGGCCGGTATAAGCAATGCTATTGAAGTCAAAATTCAAGCTGACGATGCCGACTGGAGCTCGGATGACGTGCGTTATAACGTGCTGCGTTGGACTTCTTCACCGCGTCCCCCATTTGGTGGCTACGGTCCGAGCATTGCGCATCCATTGACGGGTCAAATCATTGGTTCTGACATTATGCTGGAATACAGCTTTATGAAAGGCCGTTGGATTGCGGGTGAAATGTTCACAGATGGTTACGCTTCATTGAATGACAGTTTACAAGGCGATGAACGCATGAACTGTTCACTAGGCCATGCACTAAACCTCGGCATGATGTTTGGTCAATATGCTGGCATGGCAGATGGTATGGGCAAAATTGAAGAAGAAAAATTACTTCGCCAATCCATGGCATATCTTATCCTGCATGAAGTCGGTCATACGTTAGGCTTGAACCACAACATGATGGCGTCGCAACTACATGGTCATGATGAAGCGCATGATGCTTCGGTTACTCAGGGCATACTTGCTGGTTCAGTTATGGATTATCCATCAGTTAACTATGCGCCAGTAGGCAGAGAACAAGGCGACTTCTACACTGAAAAGCCAGGTCCGTATGATGATTGGGCTATTTTATATGGTTACTCAGAAGCCCTCGCGGATCCAACTGCAGAAGAAAAGCGTCTTAGCACTATTTTAAGTCGCTCTGCAGAGCCACAATTAGCCTTTGGTAATGATGCTGACGATATGCGTGCAGTTGGCCGTCATGTCGACCCTCGTATCAATATTTTTGATATGTCAGGTGAGGCTGTTGATTACGCGCAAGACCGCTTTGAATTAATTAAACATATGGCAGGCAAACTAAAAGAAAAGACATTGGTTGATGGTCGTTCACATAACGACTTAACGGTTGGCGTAAATGTATTGTTTGGTGAATTTGCGCGCCAAGCTTCAGTGGTATCACGCTATATTGGTGGTGTTTATGTCAACCGCGCTTTTGTCGGTCAAGCGGGTTATACGCAACCGTTAACGCCAGTGCCTGAAGTTGAGCAACAAAATGCAATGGATACGCTAAGCGCGTTTGTTTTTGCACCTGATGCGATTGAAGAAATGGCCCCCTTGTTTGCTTATATTCAACGCCAACGTCGTGGTTTCAGTGGCTGGGGAAGAGACGAGTCACCTCGCCTACATGACATGTTACTAGGCGCTCAAAAGAACGTACTTGATCATGTGATGCACCCAAATGTATTGATCCGCCTGACTGACACAACCTTATATGGCAATACGTTTACCGCTGAGAAGATGCTGGCCAATTTAACTGATTCAATGTTCAAGGCTGACATTAAAGGTGATGTAAACTCATACCGTCGTAACTTGCAGGTTGAATACGTAGAGCGTTTAATTGCAATGTCGGGTTTAGAGGACAAAAGCAAGTATGACAACTTTGCTCAAGCATCTTCTATGTATCAGCTCGGCAGAGTAGCCGATATGGTTAATAAGTCACGGGGTGATCAGGCCACTAAGATCCATAAGGCGTTTTTAAAGGACCGTATTGAGCGGGCTTTTTATAAGGGTTAACCCCCCTTTTAGATTTGCCGATTGCGGTCTTTTGCCTTTATATTGGTATTCAAATCGAAAATTGGGATCAAGAACTTGAAAATGTGCAGATTGGTAATGTGCGTCAGGTATTATTGTTGTCAAAGACGCTGAAATAGCATTTGAGCGATATTTACTGGGCAACACTCCTGCAACAAAATGTGTGTCTATGTCGGTAGTTAAATCTAAGATGGCAACATTAGTTGGCGTGGCTATAAAGACGGCTCTATTGATAATATAGATGACCCTGTTACTCGTTTTGTGATATCGACAAAACGATCGTTAGTGTCTGATTGTTCGGAAAAAATCCAGCTTTTTTTGTGGGATTGAAATCAGTGGTTCATGTCATTTTTAGGCGTATTGATGGGATGGACTATCCGCTTGATTCTCAGGCTTTGCCAGTTCAAATGCGGTCAATTCATTGCAGCGCTGGTAAATCTGCATGATTTTTGGATATGCTGTCATATCCACATTAAAGCGTAAGGCATTGTATATCTGAGGAACCAGATATACCTCAGCTACAGTGAGTTGTTCGCCAACACAAAATTTGTCGTCCGTTACGGTTTCTTCCAGTGCAGTAAACCCCTCCCGTATCCAATGTTGATACCAAGTCGATACTCGTCACTTAAGTGCTCTTGTGGCAATAGCTTCATGTTAACCCTTAGCAGGCATTACAGTTGATACAACTTCGCCAAAACCGATTGGGGCGGCGCCTTCTTTACGGCAAGCTGCACGCATGATGATGCTGTCCCCATCGTGTAGAAACTTGCGGGTTTCTCCGTTGGCTAACGAAAATGATTTCTTTCCACCTTCGCTCAGCTCTAACATCGAGCCTGCTTCTTCCTGACTTGGCCCAGATTGCGTGCCAGATCCTAGTAAGTCACCAGCGCGCATTTTACAGCCATTGCTTGAGTGGTGTGTTACCAACTGCGCTGGCGTCCAGTAAGAATAATTAAAGTTGGATCGCGATAGTCTTTGTGCTGCTTCGCTTTTTTCGCGCATAGCTTGCGTTTCTATCAGCACATCCAATTCAATATCAAGACTGCCGTATTGTGAATTATCTGCCGACGTAAGATATTCTAAAGGAGCCGGATCATCGCTACTGCGACTGAACTTAGAGCGATAAGGAGCCAATGCTTCTGTGGTGACAATCCAAGGCGATATAGTGGATGCAAAGTTCTTGGCTAAAAATGGTCCTAAAGGCTGATACTCCCAGGCTTGAATATCTCTGGCAGACCAATCATTGAGAATACACACACCAAAAATGTGTTGCTCAGCATTTGAGATCGATATGCGGTCTCCCATCTGTGTGCCTTCACCGATAAAAATACCCATTTCCATCTCATAATCTAATCGCTGGCATGGGCCAACTGTTGGGACACTTTCATCTGGCTTTTTGGTTTGTCCAACGGGACGATGGAAAACTTGTCCAGAAACCCCTATTGAAGATGAGCGTCCATGATAGCCGATAGGCACCCATTTATAATTTGGTAGCAATGGGCCATCAGGCCTGAAAAGTTTGCCCACGGCAGTGGCATGAAATATTGAAGTATAGAAATCGGTAAAATCACCAATTTGACAGGGAAGATGAAATTCAATATCTGCAGCAGGAATTAAGATTGATGCTAACTCTTGCTCTTGTACGGACCCTTCTCGCAAGGCTTTTGATAAGGCCAACCTCAGTGCTGCATTAATTTTGGCACCTAATCCCATTAGGGTATTCAACGAAGTTTCTGCAGCCGCGCTTACTGCTGTTTGTGCATCGCCTGAAAATAAGTTTTTACTTGCTAGAGCGGCCATATCGATAACTTTATTACCAATAGCGACACCGCCACGCCAATCTTCATCGCTGCCTTTGCGACGAATGATAGCAAAAGGCAGATTTTGAATTGGAAATTGGACACAGCCATTTGCGCTGTTTTCCCAACTTTTTAAATTAATGTCATGTGTTTCGTTTAAAGTATGCATAAGTTAATGCCTTTTAATAAATCGTTCAAAAATAAGATTTTGTCAAATGATGGAATTCAGCGTTTGCCCGTAAAGTGTTTATTTAGCGTGCCCCAGCAGGCTAGATAATCTGTTTGTTTTTGTGCACAATTAAGGGCGAAGTCTGTTGGCGCAATGACATATCTGGATTCAAACATAAAAGCCAGGGTATTTTGATACTTTTCTGGCTCTAGCGTCCCTTGTGATGCTTTTTCAAAAACAGAAGCTTCTGGTCCATGGGGGGTCATGCAATTGTGTAAACTCATACCTCCTGGCTCAAAGCCTTTTTCTTTGGCATCGTACTTGCCTTCTATTAACCCCATAAATTCACTCATAATATTGCGATGATACCAAGGTGGGCGGAAGGTGTTTTCAGCTACCATCCAGCGCGGTGGAAAAATAACAAAATCAATATTGGCTACACCAGAAGTGTCGGATGGAGACGTCAGCACAGTAAAAATTGATGGGTCTGGATGGTCAAAACTGACCGTGTTGATCACATTAAAACGCGATAAATCATATTTATAAGGTGCACTGTTACCCACCCAAGCAACAACATCCATTGGCGAATGATTTAACTGAGCTTTAAACAATTCACCACAAAATTTAGTGAGTAATTCACAAGGCGTGTCGTTATCTTCAAAGCACGCCACTGGATATTGAAAATCACGTTGATTAGCATAACCGTTGGCACCCACCGGACCTCTTTCTGCTAGGTGATATGGCTGACCATAGTTTTCACACACATACCCCCTAATTGGGCCGTCTATTGGCGCAATGCTGAATTTAACGCCGCGCGGTATTACGCATATTTCACCCGATTTAACGTCTAATATGCCAAACTCTGTCGTGGCGCGCAGCCCACCTTGTTGTGGAACCAATAACAACTCACCATCAGCGTTGTAAAAGTAACGGTTTTCCATTGCTTTGTTTGCGCCATATAAATGTATACCGATCCCCGTTTGGGTTTTAGCATCTCCGTTTGCTGCGACAGTGATCAAACCATCAATGAAGTCGGTTGGGGCATCCGGTAATGGCATTGGGTCCCATCGCATCACATTAGGCGGGCACGGTGTCTGTTCTAGTGGCGCTGTGCGGATCAGACCTTTATCTATTGGCGTATAGTCACCCATATTAATCGATGGGCGAATTCGATAAAGCCAGCTACGACGATTTTCACTGCGAGGTGCCGTAAAGGCTGTGGTGCTCAATTGTTCGGCGTATAATCCGTAAGGACAAGTTTGTGGATTGAACTGCCCAATAGGTAGTGCTCCTAGTAAGGCTTCGGTTTCATGTTCGTTGCCAAAACCAGTCAAGTAGCGCAATGTTGCGCTTACGTCGCTCACTCTATATCCTCCGCTATGCGCAGCGCTTGATTTAGTACATCCATTTGACCGATGTGATTCGCCAACAATAAGATGAGTCGCGCATTCACACATTCGCTCTGTTCCCTATCAAGTTGACGATGAACATCCGTCAGCGCTGCATAAAAAGTGTCAGGTTCAGACAAGTTGGCTTGGGTATTAAGGTTCATATTATTACCTCCTCATGGATTGAACTGGCATTAGAAACTGGACCGGTTAATTCAAACCCTAAAGCGCGATTTACGGCACCAATAACTTGCTCCGCAGAGCATTGTCGCCATCGTGCAGTAATAATTTGATCAGGACGGAACAGATAAGTAGTGCCATTTTGTAAGTCGTACCTTTGGGCTAATATGCCCTTCACATCTTGAATGACAGTGACATTTTCAGGAAGCTTTGTGTTGACAGACCCCGGGCACAATACCAGTAATTTGAGTAAGGGATGCTTACCAAGTGTCTCTAAATACTGCTGTTGCATGGCCGTTATTTGCTTATAGCTAATTAGTGCAACAAATTGATTACCCAAGTGATTAATGAGCCAATCTTGTTGTCGAGCGATAAAGATTGGCGCATCTTTGGGCACGCAGCCGGGCGCAAGTAGGCTACAAAAGTTGTCATCATCAGGCGTATTAAGCGGTGAATTAACATATTGGCAAGGCGTTGAAAGACGGCCACTGTTGACCATGGTACGTGCGAAATCGTGTGTTTTGGCCAGCAGCAAGGTTTGGTCGCGGAAGATCCGACTTATGTGGTTTTTGGGCGTAATAAAGTCCGTCGAGCGCGTCGAATTTAATATATTTTCTTTGGCTGCGTGTTGACGTTCTATGTCATATGTCTCTATCAGTTCCAAAGGCGCTTGTTTTTTGAGTACCTTAGCCAGTTTCCAAACTAGGTTTTCAGCTGATTGAATACAACCATTTGCACCGCGCGCACCAAAAGGTGAAACCTGATGCGCTGCGTCTCCTACAAAAATCACGCGATTGTGAATGAATCGCTCCATTTTGCGGCATTGGAAGGTATACACACTGGCCCATTCCAGTTCAAATTCAGCGTCTTCACCCAGCATAGCTTGAATGCGAGGGCGAATAACATGCTCTTGCTTTTCATGCGCGGGATCGGCGTCCCAACCTAACTGAAGATCAATACGCCAGACATTATCGGGTTGTTTGTGCAACAGTGCCGATTGGTTTGGGTGAAAAGGAGGATCAAACCAAAACCAACGTTCCGTGGGAAATGCAGCCTTCATAACCACATCAGCAATCAAAAATCTATCTTGGAAAACCTGCCCTTTACTTTCTAATCCCAACATTTTACGTACTGGGCTGTTAGCACCGTCTGCACAGAGCAGAAAATCGCAAGTCATTGTGTATTCACCGTCGGGTGTAGATACAATAACCTGTGTCATTTTTTCATGAGATACAAGGCTAATAACCTTGCTTTTCCAGCGTAAATCGATGAGATCAAATTCGGCGGCTCTATCTACTAAATATTCTTCAAAATAATATTGTTGAAGATTGATGAAAGCGGGGACTTGATGATCGGATTCCTCTAAAAGATTAAAATCATAAACTTCTTCATTTTTGAAAAACACTTTACCGTGTCTCCAGGTCACCCCTTTTTTTAGCATTCTTTCAGCACACCCGAGGCGCTGCATGATTTCTAGTGTACGCTTTGCAAAGCAGATTGCGCGGGAGCCTACACTTACTGTGTTGTTATTATCAATAACCACACTTTTTATGCCTTGCAAAGCCAAATCGACTGCGAGTGCTAAGCCTCCGGGGCCTGCACCTACGATAATAACCGGATGATGCAACTGTTCCTCTGCGTTTAACTCGCGGCAGGGAGTGTACGGGTAGATAGGATTCTTATATGTTTGCTGCATTATTTTCACCATACATTCTTAAGTGAAACTAATATAAGTGATAATAACGGTATATATCAAGGTATAATTCAAAAATAACCGATAAAACCAGTAAATATAGTTTTAAGTGAGATTAAAAAGTGTTACTTTAATTACTCATTAAATGACACTATACGAGGTTATCCTTATGTCTAAAAAACCATTTGCGTCGTCTGCAGATCTTGGTAACAAAACAGAAACTCTTGAAGTTCTGGCCGATGGAGTGTATGCCCTAACTGCGGAAGGGGACCCTAATGTCGGTGCTATAGAAGCAGAAGACTTTATTATTGCCTTCGAAGCTAGAGCAACGCCGAAAGCCGCGAATGACTGGTTAGCTGTGCTGCGAGAACATACCGATAAACCGATTAAATACCTTGTACTGTCTCACTATCACGCCGTTAGGGTTTTAGGTGCATCTGCCTACCAAGCAGAATCAGTAATTTCACATGAAAAAACCAAATATTTAATTGAAGAAAGAGGCATGCAAGACTGGGCCAGTGAATTTGGCAGAATGCCACGTTTATTTAGAGAGCCCGACGGTATTCCTGGACTCACTAAGCCTGACATTGTGTTCAATGACAGATTAGAAATCCCATTGGGCGGAGACCGAGGTAGTTTGATATTAGAGCATTGTGGCAGAGGTCACACGGCTGGAGATATCGTGGCATGGTTACCTAAGCATAAAATTTTGTTTGCTGGCGACTTAGTTGAAGCTGCTGCAGCACTATACACTGGCGATGCTTTTCACTTTGACTGGGCTTCAAAAACCCTAGATAAGGTCAAAGCTTATGAAGCTGAAGTTTTGATCGGTGGCAGAGGCGCAGTGGTCAGTGGTAAACAAAATGTCGATAATGCCATTGAACAAACACGTGGTTTCTTAAATGGCATGATTGAGAAAGTGGGTGAGGTACATCGCAACGGCGGCACACTTAAACAGGCATTTACCGAAACCCACACATTATTGGAACCCAAGTTTGGCATGTGGCCGATCTTTGAACATTGTTTACCCTTCGACGTCAAACGTTTATGGGATGAGTTTGAAGGGATAGACTGGCCGAAAATATGGACGGCTGAATATGATCAAGAAGTCTGGGATCAGTTGCAAAACTAAGAATGTACCCTTCATTCTTAAAATTGCATGTTAGGTGTTTGTGCGCATTTGCCGACATGCAATTTCAATGGCTCAAATAAATAGTTTGTCTGCGCTATCTGCTGTGGTAAAAAGGTGGTTGATATCTGTTTGTTTGGAGCATTGTAAGACGATGAGTAAAAAGGCGATAAGAACCGTTATGTTGAATCTTTTTGTGCCTTATCGGATGGTCAATTTGGCCACCAATATTAGTAACGCCTGTTCTAAAATTTATCGCACTGAGTTTGATCTTTCCGTACCTGAGTGGCGAGTTCTTGCTCGTCTGGCAGAGCATGATAGGTTAAATGCGAAAGATATTGGCGAAGTCACCTTTATGGATAAATCTAAAGTGTCCAGAGCAGTCAAAATACTTGAAGACAAACAGCTAATTGTTAGAGAGAAGGATCAAAAAGACAATCGCGCTGCTTATCTGTCACTTTCTGAAAATGGCCATACGATGTATGCCCAAATAGCGCCCAAAGCACTAGATTGGGAAGAAGAGTTGATCAGCGCCCTTGACGTAAGTGAATATCGTGACTTAATGCGTATTCTGGAAAAGCTGGACAGAAAAGTCGCACAAATGGACTGAGGTTTTGTGTGCTCAAGCTGTTTTTTAAACACAATATATAAACTTGGTAGCTTTAAATTATGACTCAGTCATTTTTTGCAATTTGGTGATTTTACGCTTAACACCCACTTTTGCATCCAGCGCTAAAGCCGTCTCGTAATAGTCTAAAGCTAACACCACATTGTCATCGGCCTCATACAGCTCCCCGAGCAATCGGTAGGTTTTAGCACGAAGCTGATCATCAGCGTCAACATGATTGGTTAGCGCAATAATATCATCGACAATCGTGGGTAATTTAGGCCCGGGTGACACGCAATAGGCTCGCGCTTCTATTTCATATAAATTATAGAGTGCATAAACGTCATGAGTATCGGGTTTAACTTCGACTTCAGAATCAACGATTTCTGGTCGCAACTCTTCAACAACATCAACATCTTTTGCTTCTTCAGATGCTGATCCTGGTGTTGGAACGAACGGAGATACCTGGTCGATCGTGACACCTTTGCTCGAATGAGTCACATTGGCGCTTTTTGCAAAATAACGCAGATAAACCCAAACCAAGGCACCGACGGCAGCCAGACTAGCGAAAATCACGAGGCCGGTCATTAATAAGTAAAAACCCACAACGATTACTGCTAACAGAACTAAAAAACGAATTATTTTCTTCATGATATCCTTAAAAACGATAACGTTAGGTAGAAATTAAGTGCAAGCCAACCATAAATCGACGTTAAATATTTATTTTTCTATGATTGCACAAAATTTAACACATTTCCGTTCCTCGTTATAGTCGGAGCAATTAGTTGCAATTTGCGCCCGCTCCTCCTATCAGCAGATAGTAGAATACTTGAGCAAGTAAGTCTCTTTTTTAGCGGCTCTTTTTTAGCGGTACTTTTTAGCGTCACTTTACTGAAAATATCGTTTGCGTTTTTTTGGCTTCAACATCGTTATATCGACTATCACTAAACCATCAACACACTGTTGAAAATCAGGGTCTATATTAAAGGCAACGAATCTAACACCACCGTCTTTGCATAGATCTGCATATTGCTTATACAACGTTGGTAAACTGACGTTCATGTGTTTTAAAGCATCTTTTAGCCACAGCCGCGCCTCGTTGTATTCCACGTTTTTAAAGTTTTCTTGCGCAGTAGCACAGATAGGATAAGGCATTTTAGCGGTCGCAATGTGCTCTTTATCAGGGAAATAGTGAGCATAAAAGGCCGTTATTAATTTAACTGCGGCAGCAGGCATTTGGGCACTTAAGGTAACTGGACCAAATAAATAGCGATATTGAGGGTGCTTATATAAAAATGCACCAATACCAATCCATAAGTAATCCAAGCTTCGTTTTCCCCAATACTTTTGTTGTACAAAACTGCGGCCCAATTCAAGACCTTCGTCAAAGTAAGGTTGCATAGCCGTGTTATAGTCAAACAACGTACTCGAATAAACTGACTCGCCTTGTTCTAAGAGCTTTTTTACATCACCAAAGCGGTATGCACCGGCTATTTCCAGATCATTGTTATCCCACAAAATTAAGTGATAGTACGACTTATCATACTTGTCTATATCTCGGCGTTGATTGGTGCCTTCGCCAGCGGCTCTAAAGGTAATTTCTCGCAACCGTCCTAACTCTCGCATGATCGGCGAGCTCACCCTATATCGATACAAATAAATCGTTTTACCGTCAACACTATTACCAATAATCTCGCATTCAGTTTTCAATGCTGTGAGCAATTCTCTGCGCTCTTCGGGCATGGCAATAGGAGTTTGAGTAGAAAACACACCGGGTTTGTTTTTAGCAATATTGTAAACGTGCTTTTTAAACAGTTTCACTTGCTCTAATAAGCTAATTGAAAGCTGGGTAAAGGCATCTGGTGGGATAAGCTCCCCAATAGTGATGTCCATATTTTTATTCTTTTTCTTGAACATCTCTTTAACCAGTAATGCGCTTGCTGCTGGCTTGTATAGCATAGAGACACCGTAAAAAAAGGCTGAGTTTTGAGCGTCCAAATACACGGGAAGAATGGGACAATGATTAACCTTGGCCATTTTTAAAAAGCCGCTTTGCCACTTTGTGTCGCGAATGCCATGCGGGCGCAATCTAGATACTTCTCCCGCCGGAAAAACAATCAGTGCGCCTTCATTACGCAGATGAAGGTTAATGTTTTGAATATTCTGTTTTTGTGTTCCCCCTTGCATATTATTTACCGGCAGTAATATTTCGTGCAATGGTTGGATTGCCATCAACATATTATTTGCAATGACTTTGACATCACTCCTGCTGGCTTTAACACATTTAATGAGCGCTAAACCATCCAGTGTGCCAATGGGATGATTGGCAATAATAATTAACTTTCCAGCTTGTGGTATTCGCTCCCGCTGCTGGTCATTAACTCGGTAAGTAAAGGAAAAATACGAGAGCACTTGTTCTACAAAATCAAAGCCAGTTAAGTGCGGATACTGCTGGCTAAACGCATTCAGTTGTTCTTCACATAATAAATATTTGAGAATTTTGCTGATCGGTTTATGCAACAGATGACTGTTGGCGACTTTAGGATAATGAGTAGCAATGACTTGTTGAGTATCGAACATCAATGACCCCTTTTTGCATAAAAACACTGCAAACGCAGCTATCGTATTTAGCCAAACAGTAGGCTTAGTTCTTTACAAAAAAGTGAACAGTTAGTGACATTTGTATGACACTGCATTTGCGTTGGCTTCTTTGCAAACGTTGCGTTAAACCCGCTATTTATGTTCGGTATTAACTTCGGCGTAAGCGGCCTAGCATTAGCCAGCGTCACAAAGCAAACGGCACAGAATATATCCAGCCGTGGCCGTTCTAAACCGGCAATGGATACGAAGACGGGCTCAAATGTGAGGTTTGGCTTTTTCATCGATTCACACTTCACTTTCGAGAAGTTGATGCATTATTGATTAATATTACTCATCAACTCTTTGCGTTTATTGATGATGTTTTTTTCAAAACCTAATATTTTTTCGTAGCTGGACGGAAACCATCTTGCAACAAGATCAAGTAATTTTGCATCTCCTCCCACTAAAATGCGCCGCTGTTTTTTCGCAATACCGGTTAAAATGATATCGGCGGCTTGTTCGGCCGTCGTTTTTGCTACCTTATTAAAGTTAGCAATAAGCTCGCTCTTAGGAACTGCATTAGTTGTTACTTTGGCATTGTTGGTGATGTTAGTTTTAATCCCACCAGGGTGCACACAATGAACCGCTAGATTAGTGCCCGCCATTTCCATTTTAAGCGCCTCAGTGAAACCCCTTACTGCGAACTTAGAGGAGTTATAGGCGCTCTGTAATGGCAAAGAAAGCAAACCGAACAAACTAGATATATTAACAATATGTGCGCTGGGAGACGCTTTCAAATAAGGTAAAAACGCGTTGGTGCCGTGCACCACACCCCAAAAATTGATGTTCATTAACCAATGAAAATCGTCAAGGGTTTGGTTTTCGACTGAGTCAATTAAGCTAACACCAGCGTTGTTAAATAGCATGTCGATGCGATTAAATTTGTCATTCGTTTGTTGTGCAAATGCAATAAAAGCAGCGTTGTCGGATACATCAAGACTGGCAATAAAACATTCAACACCTTTAGCCTCTATTTGCTGTTGTAGTGTTTCTAAACCATCGAAGTCTTTATCCGCTAATGCCAAATGACAGCCTTGATCAGCTAATTTGAGCGCTAAGGCCTCTCCAATTCCGGATGCAGCCCCAGTAATAACCGCTACCTGCTCATTGTATTGCTTCATGCTCTATCACCTAAATTCGTATTTATATGGAAAACAATGTCGTCGACTATGTTCTCGATTAATTCAACCGGCAAATCATGCCCCATTCCCGGGTAGATTTTAAGCGTTGCATTTGGTATTGCTTCTGCTGTCGCCTTGCCACCGGCAACATTAACCAGTCCATCACGATCACCGTGGATCACTAGACTTGGAATGCTTAATTTTGCTAGCGCATCTTGCCTATTTGCTGCCACCATGATTGCCAAGAATTGACGCAACGTCCCTTTTGTTGAGACGCCGCGCTGCAAAATACTATCGACATATTCATTGATGTAAGTGTCTGAAGAAGGATAATTTGGACTGCCAATCACTTGCCATTTTTTAATATGGTAATCCATCCGGTCTTTATAATCTGATGAAGCTGGTTTTTGCATTAAAACCCGACTGATGTTCTTGTCAATCGGAGGCAGCTTTTTATATCCTGTTGTGGACATTATCGAGGTTAATGACTTCACTCTTAGTGGATAATGGATTGCCATCAATTGAGCGATCATACCGCCCATTGATGCACCAACCACATGCACTTCGGGCAAGTTAAGAGCATCTAATAGCGCAACGACATCTTGCATCATATCGTCAAGCTGATACGGCGCTTTTACTGACATCCCTAGCTTTAGTTTAAGTATTACCCAAAGCATATTTGGCGACGGCAAGTGGTCTAGTCGCTGCGAGCGCCCTACATCACGGTTATCTAAGAGTAGAACTTGATAACCGGCTGCAACAAAACGCTTAATCATTGCGCTGGGCCACCCCGTTAAAGGTGTGCTTAAACCGTGTATAAGCAATAAGGTTGGGTGCGAGGGATCTCCATGCAGTTGATACGCAATATCTACACCGTTTACATTAATTCTGTCTTCTCGCTTGGAGTCGTTATTCATTTAAGCGTGCCTATGTAACTGATAATTTAGTTGCTGATTAATTTGCCGTTTGAAAAAACATCTTCATTGCTTTTTACTTATAAATAAACAGATCATCGTTTAAATTAACCTTGGGTAGTGTCTCCTTCTCTGACCAATAATCTTGAGTATGTTGCCAATCCACTTTGCTGCCGCGTTTGGGCATTAAATGCAGTGAACGCAACATATAGCTAGGGTTAAATTCATCGGTATCAATCCAGGGTAACAACTCCATATCAGCATCTTCATCTCGCAGCGTCATGGTGACTTGCTTAACCTTTTTTTCATCCATATGTGCCAACAATCGGCAGATGAAATCACCGATTAGGTCAACACGTAATGTCCAACTCGCACGAAAGTACCCCATTACCCAAATCATGTTAGGTACATCAGTGAACATCATGCCTCTGTATCCCACTTTTTCAGAGAAATCGACAATGTTGCCGTCAACTGAAAATTCAATTCCGCCCAATACCGACAGGTTAAACCCTGTCGCTGAAATAATAATATCAGCATCTAATTGCTCGCCAGACTGAAGCGCAATGCCAGTTTCATTGAAACACTCAATTTGATCGGTTTTAACACTAACCTTGCCTGAGCGAATACCAGCAAAAATATCGCCTTCAGGCACAACCGCTATGCGTTGTCTCCAAGGTGCATACGTAGGAGTAAAATGTTTTTCCACATCAAAATCATCATCGAGAAGTGCTGCAACGCCATCAATCAGGCCTTTTTTAACCTCATTTGGATATTGCGTAGATAATTGAATAAAACCGGCTTGCTCCTGAAGCAGTTGCTGACGAGTTATTTCGTGGATCCATGAATCATCAATGCCTAATTCACGCAATTGATCAGTTAACGGATTGTGGTTATCTCTGGGAATAAAGTAAGTCGGCGAACGCTGCAATAATGTCACATGCGCACAATCTTCGGCTATATTAGGCGCTAACGTAGCAGCAGTTGCACCAGAACCAATGATCACCACCTTTTTATCTTTGTAATCTAGATCTTTTGGCCAATCCTGTGGATGAATAAGTAAGCCTTTGTAGTCATCCCTGCCCTTCCAATCAGGCGTATAACCTTTCTCATGATTATAATAGCCTTGGCACATCCATAAAAAATTAGCGGTAATAACAACGGTTTCTTTACTATCTTTTTTAAATGCAGTAATACTCCAAAGCTGGTTCACACTGTCCCAACTCGCCCCAAGCACATGATGGCTGTAGCGAATATGCTGGGCTAAATGATTGTCATCAATTACTTCTCGCATGTAGTTTAAAATCTCAGCGCCCCTCGCAATTGGCGCTCCTGTCCAGGGCTTGAATCGATAACCAAAAGTAAATAGGTCACTGTCAGATCGAACACCAGGATAATTGTGCGTCAGCCAGGTACCGCCAAAACTTTCCATGCCATCAAGTACGCAGAAGCTTTTGTCTGGTAATTGTGTTTTTAAATGATAAGCAGAACCTATTCCAGATAAACCCGCCCCCACTACCAATACATCAACATGTTCATTCTTGTTATTAACTGAATTCATAATATCACCTAAGTCTCTACTATATTCTTGCAAACGTTGATCTGCGCATCACTATAGAATTTTGATAAATTACAGCTCAGATCTACTGTTAGCTGTCTTCTATGTGACACTCTTGATGCTTGCTCTGTAAAAAAATTATTCGTTTTTGAGTACTGTTTTTGCTTTTAATGCCAGCATGTTTTTGACTAAATACTTTTGCCCAGTGAAAACCAAAATACCTTCGTCTTCAAATTCTTTTACTATTTTATTCACTCTCTGACGCGAGCCTCTTGTTAGCTCGGCTAATTCTTGTTGAGTCATTTTTTTATCGATTAAGATCCCTGCCTTAGTCCGTACCCCATAATTTTGAGCAAACCACTGCAATCTGCCAGCTAACCTAGCACTCAGTGGATAGAAGAGCATGCCAGCCAATAATTCGCACATTTGCAGCGTTCTTTTGGTTTGTGCCAAAAATAAATTTTGATAAATAATGCTGTGCTCTTCAGCCAGCGCTTTTACTATTCGTTTGGGAATTTGAATAATACTCGATTCATCAAGTACTTGGGCTTCAAACATACGAGCAGGCTCATTAGTTAAAGCAAATTCTCCTAGCCACGAGTTTGACGAAAACTCAGTGATTGCAAACTCTTGCCCAACACTACTGCTAATTTTTATACGCACAAATCCGGTTAGCACACCGTAAACAAACTCGCCTTCTTCGCCCAATCGATAAAGGTAATTCTTTTGTTCAAAATGTTTTAACCTCGCCACGTTGATTAATGTTTCAAAAGCCGAATCAGGCGCACCATTGAACCAAGGACATTGCTTGATGACACTTTCAAAATTCATAGTTAAGCCAAGGTATGGTTTGTATTAACAAATAGATAATAAGATAGCCCCGCAACAGGGCTATCGTTGAGACTTAGATATTAATCAAAATTATAACGAAGTTGTAAACCATAAGAGATAGGGTCAGACAGTTCCGCATTCTGCAAACGTGTTACTGTAGATGGTGTCGAATAACGCAAAACATCACGTTCATCAGCAGCATTTCTAACAAAAGCTGCGACCTCAAATGCTTCACTTGCAGAGGTCCAACTCAAGCGCGCATCAATACGGTCATAACTATCGACTTGATCCCAATCACTGCGATTAAAAGCCCGAGAGTATTGTTCACCAACATAAGAATAACCCGCCGTTAGCAAAACCGTACCCATATCATCCAGAGCAAAGAACTGGCTGACCGAAAGTGAAAGCTTGGTTTCTGGTGCCATATTCAATTGATTGCCTGATAAGTCCTGAATATCACATTCACCGAGAATGGCGCAGGCGGTAGAGTCAACGGCTGTATAGTTATCGTATTCTGAATTGGTATAAGAATAAGTAGCCATAACGCGTAAATCGGCAGTCAACCATGCCTGTAACTCTGCTTCTAAACCAATTACTGTGGCTTCAGCTGCATTGTCAAAAGCGGCGGTAGTTACGCCCCCTTCCGTGACTGTCGAAAGCACCTGCAAATCAGCATAATCGTAATAATAAGCGGCTAAAGACAAGTTCACATTATTATTATACAGCGACTTTTTATAGCCTACTTCAAAGGCAGTTAACTCTTCTGGGTCAACAACATCAACTGGCGCTGCCGTGGCAGCCCCAAGGTTGAAACCACCAGAACGATATCCGGTTGAGACATAGCCATAAACGAAAGTGTCTTTATTGACATTCCAATCTGCCTGTAAACGCCAAGTTACTTTGCTCCAGCTGTCATCAAGTTGATGCTGATTTTTAGGCACCGAAAGATAAGCAAATACATCGTCGCCTCCACTTTTTTCATCGTTGGAATAACGCAGGCCAGCGGTTAAAGCCAACTCATCGTTGACTTGGTATTCTAACTGACCATATAGAGCAGTAGCGGTTGTCTCTAGATCATTTTGACCGTAATACAGAAAACCACCATCGCCATTAGCCGTAGCTTCAAATGGCGCACCAATCAATGAAGAATAAAACTGGTACAAACCAGGCTGAAAACCGGGAACACCTAGGAAAGTCCCGCTATCTGCAGGTAAGCCAAACTCGGGGGGGAAACCACCGTAATTAGCGGCAATCGGATCACCCTGCATTAAACCAAAACCGCGCTCTACAAAGTCGCTATATTGACTCTCTTTACTATTAAAATAGTACACTCCAGCAATGAAGTTTAAGGCACTATCGTAGTTAGATACCACTTGTAATTCGTGCGATGTAAACTCACCCGATTGAATAACACTGGCCGTCATATCTGAGGCAACAGTAATCGGCGCGCCGGTTACCGGGTTAGGTAAATAAACACCACCAGGGATACCAACAAGTGTTGTTATTTGTCTAAACATCTCGGAAAAGTTCATGCCACCAAAGGCTGCATTAGAGACATCACCGTCAGCAATGGAGTCGTAAGTAAACTCATTGTCACCGAATGTGTATTTAAATTCCAAATCGTCTACTGTCAACGTACTGATGAAAGTTAGGCGTGTTGTTTCCACATCTTGTTGGCCCAAAGTATCCACGTTTGTTTGATTAATATCATTAACTGCCGGATTAGGTATGGTGTAACCCGACACGTGATTAAGCGCATTTGAACCGGGGTAAATACCGGGTAAATTGGCGGCTCCAAGATTTACAAACTCAGTTGGATAAGCATCGCCCAAATAACCTGGCGACGGGTTTTCGCTGCGCTCATAATTCATGTAGCGTAATGAACTGGAGAAGTTGTCGGTCCAATCCGCTTTTAAGGTCATTGAATAATAAGTTCTATCTTTATTGTCTAAATTACCAACATCAGATGCTAGATTTTCTTGTAGAGCGTCACGCTTAATTTTAGATATGGTAGCGATACCAGAAAAGGTGTCACCTAAAGGTCCTGTTATCTGGCCTTGAGTGACTAAATAACCGTCATTGCCAACTTCTAAATTAAGGTAACCACCAAAGTCTCTTTGCGGTTCTTTACTAATAACATTAATGGCTCCGCCTACAGCATTTCGGCCATATAAAGTACCTTGAGGTCCACGGAGCACCTCAATACGATCGATATCACAAAAATTACAATACTCAAAAATGCCGTTTTCGGTGTTGTATACACCATCAGTATAAATCCCCACCCCCGGATCTGAACCCAGTGCAGTGGTAGGTCGTCCGACTCCACGAATAGATATTCTGCTAGAAGTAATAATTAAAGACGGGGAATATTGCACTAAATCTTGGCTACCATCGATGTTCATCTCGGCCATGCTTGCTTCACTAAAGGCGCTGACCGCTTGGCCAGTTTCCATCAATGGAGTAACACGTTTTGTAGAGGTGATTGAAATCACTTCTATGCCCGCAGTCTCTGCTGTCTCATCAGCGTCTTGGTCTTGGGCAAAGGTTGTTGAACTTGCGCTAATACAAATTAATGCCCAAGCTAAAGGAGTGAGTTTAAAACCGTTATGTTTAGTAGTATTAAGGACCATCATATTTCCCCGTATTTTAAATTATTTATAGTTTTAGTGTTGTTGAGCCTGCAGCTTGATAATTATTTCTGCATGTCTGCTTTTGTTTAAATCGTATTTTGACGCCATGTAGGCGGCTATTAGATATATAACTAAGGGTACTGGACCAGCAATAACACCCAGGTTAAAAATGGCCTCATCGCTTACCATGGAAACATCTACTTGTTTAGGAAAAGCGATAACGTCTAAGCCTATGCCTGCTAGTAAGGTACCAATACCGAAGGTGGCTTTTTGGGCAAAAGAGTTGGCTGCGAAAAATAATCCCTCTTGACGTTTACCTGTATTAGACGCATGTAAATCGGCAATATCTGCCAACATAGAACCGATAATTATCCCAGCTGCAATAAAAAAACTGTAGCCACCGACATAAGTTGCAAACAAAACAGGCAGTAATAAATCAGAGCCATTCTCGGGTAAGATACTAAACAGCCTCAATATAATCGGACTAAAACTAAAGACCGTTGCTATCAGCAAGCAGGCGACTAAGCTTGGCATTTTATCGATACGTTTAGATAACATAGGTGCGATGATTGAAGCTGGAATAAGACCGACAACGATTGTTAAGGTCAATAGTGAAATTTGCGCAGTGGACAATTCAAAGAAGTAGCTACCGAGGTACAGCATAAAAGTGGCACCTGCACCGCCGGCAACCATCGTGAGTACTTGAACCAAGAAGATAAGTTTAAAAGGCTTGAGTTTAAGCGCTTCAAAAAACGCTTTAAAACTCCTACTAAAATCTATTTTTTTCTGATTATCCGGCGCTTTTGGCAAAAACGGAATAGTATGTTTTGTGCCTAGAATACATATAATCATCGCAACAAACGCAATTATCCCAGCCATTGCCCCTAGGCTGCTATATCCGGCAACATTTAACATGCCGTTTGGAAAAGCCTCTGTTGATTTGAAAAATAAATTAAGCGCCACCACTGATAGTGTTATGCCGCCGATGTAGCCCAAAAAGGTACGGTAACTTACAATTTTTGTCCGTTCTTCATAATCCTTACTCAACTCAGCGCCCAACGCATTGTGCGGCACATTGAACATAGTAAGCATAACTCTGACGACAATAGACCAGCCTAGTAGCCAAAAGAATAACGACTGCTGATCAAGACCCGCTGGCGGCGAAAACAACATATATAATGAAATTGGAAAAGGGATAACAGCCGCAATCATAAAAGGATGACGTCTACCCCACTTTGACTGCCAATTATCTGAGATGTCTCCCATTAATGGGTCAGTAATGGCATCAAATAGCAAAGCAATAAGCGCCGCAAGGCCAGCAATGATAGCTGGCATGCCAAGTACCTGACTAAAATAGAACACAACAAACGACTGAAAAGCGGTGTCTTTAACGCCTTGTGACATTTGGCCAACGCCGTATGCTATTTTGGTGAAGAACGTGAGTTTTAACATTTCTGTTTACCTTTATTGAACACTTACAACTATAGGTAGTCTTTTTAGTGTCAATATCATAATTTGAACTTACAGTATGTATTTACTACTTTCAAGAATTATTTAACAAAATTTACATTTTATTATCATTTTAGCTAAAAGTTTTACAAAGATATCGATTGCGTTTTATGATGGATTTGAACTTTTGGTATGTTTTAAGTTTAGGACGCTTCCGTGGCATGACCGATGAAAGTTATTATTCAGCCATTTTTAGAAATTGATTATTCAATCATCAATATCCACACGGCCGCACAAAACTACTGATTACTGCTAGTGTCGTTGGGGTATCTATTAATTATCAATTGGCATGCTTTTGATTTCTAAAGGCCTGCATTCATGTTGCGGATATCGGGTCTGTCTTTGACACCCTAGATGCACATTTCCACCTGCCTTATGACATGATTGTGTTCAGCAGCATTTTTAAATTCTGAGGCTAACGTCAATGGGGGACGCTGACTAAACAAGTCAGGCAATACGTGTAGCCACTGCTAGTTTTTGGCTGAATGATTATACTCAAGCAATGGGTTCATGTATTTTGTTGAATACAAAATCAGTATTGAGTAAAGCGCCCTAAAAATTCAGAGCGCTTCACCTACCCTTTAGCCTTTACCCTTTACCCTTTACCGTTTACCATTTACCCTTTAGCCTTTGGCTAAATTAATACCTAAAGACGCAGCAGCTTTGGCTACATATTTATTAGTTTGCATCCAACCAGCGACTAGTTCTTCTGACTTACTTTGGTCTTCAAGCGCATCCCAGCTTGCTAATAGATTCTCAGGTGTTTGTTGATCGGGGGGAAGATAAATACCATCAGTTTCCTTGATTACGGCTCTGGCATAACCACCTGCCCCGCAACCCAAAATAGCACGGTTTGGACCATTCTCAGCCACTAAAGCAAGTAAGGCTGTGGTTACTGATTCAACGGTCATTAGTTCCAAAACACGTTTATCCTCAATTAACTCTTCCGTCATGGCGGTGCGCGCGGTCGGCGATAAACAATTGACCTTAATATTGTTTTTCTGGCCTTCAATACACAGCGTATTCATAAAGCCCACTAACGCCATTTTTGCAGCACCATAGTTTGCCTGCCCAAAGTTACCGTACAAACCAGAAGAGGACGTAGTCATAACAATGCGACCGCAGTTTTGTTGCTTCATGATGTCCCACACTGCTTTTGTACAATTAACCGAGCCCATAACATGCACATCAAGCACTAACTGAAAGTCCTCGATGGACATTTTACCAAAGGATTTATCACGCAGGATCCCAGCATTGTTAACTAAAATATCAACGCGCGACCATAAGGTCATTGCCTCTTCTACCATAGTCTGAACTTGCTTTATGTTCGCAACATTGGCTCCATTGGCGATAGCTTCACCACCCGCTTTTTGAATTTCAGCGACCACGTCTAATGCACCTTGTGACAAGCTGCCATCTGCATTACCCAGGTCGTTAACCACTACTTTTGCTCCACGCGCAGCGAGTGCCATTGCGTGAGACCGGCCTAAACCCGCTCCCGCACCTGTAACGATTGCCACTTGGTTATCATATCTTATGTTCATACTGTCCTCTTTAATTGCATTGTTTACGCTGAGACTATTGTCATAGTTAACCACTGGGCGGTTAATGCAGGCTTCTCTATTGATTCAATTTCTATCGTTACATTCCAAGTTAGTAAGAATTCGTTCGGACGTTTTTCTAAGACATCGACCAGCACCATGCTTCCTCTCACTTTACTATTCACTTTAACTGGCTGCAAAAAGCGAATTTTATCAAAACCATAATTAAGCCCCATAATGGTATTTTCAAGATTAATTGATGCGTCGTAAGCAATCGCTGAAAGCAATGATAAAGACAAAAAGCCATGTGCAATAGTGCTACCAAAAGGTGTTTCTTTTGCTTTTTCAACATCGACATGAATAAACTGATGGTCGTGGGTTGCGTCAGCAAACATATCTATTTGCTCTTGGCTAATAGTAAACCAACGAGAGACACCGCTTTGCTTACCAATATAATCGATTAACGCTATAGAGTTTATGGTTACTGCCATAAATTAAAATCCTTTATTTTTAGATACGTTGAAGTGCTTAAGTCAATGACAGGTAATGTGCTTTTAACGTTCGCTTGTCTATCTTACCCGATCCCAACCGGGGTAACCTTTGTGAAACTAACCAAATTTTATGCGGCACTTTGAATTGGGCAATCAACTCAGCTAGAAATAGCTGTAGACTATGCTCATCGAGCGGCTCACTATTATTTACACAAACAACAGCGCCAACTACCTCCCCTAAACGTTGATCAGGTAGTCCAAACACAGATGCTTCGAGGGTACTGGGATGTTTATAAATTGCATTCTCTACTTCAAGACTAGATATATTTTCACCACCCCGAATAATGATATCTTTAATCCTATCAACAATGTAGATAAAACCGTCTTCATCTAAATAGCCTAAGTCGCCGGTTTTAAAATAACCATTAGAAAAGGCCGCCAACGTGGCTTTTTCATCTTGCCAATAACCAATAATATTGGATATTGATTTAATCGCAATTTCGCCAATCTCGCCTTGCGGTAAAGGCTGATTTTCATCGTTGAAAATTTTGACATCAACAATCGGTGGTGTAGGCAAGCCTGCGCTGGTTGGTTTAGCCAAGTATTCTACTGGGCCGTTTACCGCGCCCAGCGCATTGGTTTCTGTTAATCCATATCCACAACTCGGATTGCCTGATTTGAACAATTGGCTAATTTTTCTAACATGTTCAGGAGCCCTTGCAGCGCCTCCCGCACAGATATCAAGTAATGAGTCCAAATCATAATTATCTTTGTCAGGATGATTCATTAATTCCATCGACATAGTAGGCACGCCGTTGAAATAGGTAACTCGTTCTTGCTCAATTAGCTTAAGCGCAATAGCTGCGTCCCAATAAGGCATCATCACGGTTTTTCTGCCTATCAACATAGATAACAAAAATAAGGTATGACATCCCGTCACATGGAATAAGGGGAGAGTTATCAGGGCTGTTGGCGCGAATGTGGGTTCCTCGTCGCCAGCGCCATTTGCGATGCCAGCCGCTGAGCCCAACATCAACCAAGTATATAATGCGGTTAACACGCTTTCATGATTAGACACGGCCCCCTTGGGCGTTCCAGTAGACCCTGACGTATAGAAGATAGTCGCAATATCATTGCTATCAACCTTGAACTCCTGCTGCTGGACTGATCGCTCAGGGCTGTCATTTCGCTCAGGGCTGTCATTTCGCTCAGGGCTGTCATTTCGCTCAAGGCTTTTGCCTGTTTCAAGGTGCTTTTCTAGATCAAAACTATTACCAACGAATTGTTTAATTTTAGTCATCAAACATAATGATTGGTTTTGTTCTTGGTTTGGCCTTGCAATCAAGCAAGCAACCTTGAGATGTTGCAAAGTACTGTTCAGTACATCGAAGCGTTTATCGTCTGCAATGACCAAACTTGCTTGGCTGTGTATAATTACATGCGCAAACTCGTGCTCATTCCACCACGCATTTACTGGCACTGCGACTGCGCCCATCATGGTAATTCCCATAAAACTCACTATCCATTCCGGATAATTACGCATAGCAATGATCACTTTATCACCCTTGCCTACCCCGCACTCTTGACTAAGCACGTGACTGAAGGTGGTCGCCAACTTATGTAGTCTGGCAAAACTGTAGCGTTCATTTAAATACACTAAAAAGTCGGCGCTTGCGTGTGCATCGGCCGCCGCCTTATACATTTCACCTAATGATGTCGGCAAAGATGCAAAAGCTGGATAAGTTATACCATCACGCTCTTTAGCCACAACCTCAAAATCTGAGCCAGCCGCGGTGAGTTTTTCTACTTCACTAATAACCGCTTTGGCATTCGCTTGATCGACAACAATATCTTGGTTTTGCAATTGCATTTTATTTTCCTAAGGCAACGTTTAAAACTGGTTATATTTACTTGATGCCATTCAATTTTTAATAAACGAATCACTTGTAATTTGAACTTACAGTATGTTTTAAAGTCTTTCAAGTATCTTTTAACATTTAGTTGACGAAAAATTAACAGTCTGGCTTGAACCTATTATTGTGCGTTGTACATTGACGAATTATCACATACACTTAAAATTGAACTTTGAGTATAATTTTTGACTAGGTGAAAATAACAATCATGCCTCTTTTGGATGACAATAAAATAAGCTCCCCATTTAGTAAGACCAATCAACATGGCCAAAAATATAAAACCATTCTGTCAGCAGCCTCAGAACTTTTTAATGTGCATGGCACACGCGGCACGACACTTATCCAAATAGCGAGCAAACTTAATCTCACTAAAACCAGCCTGTATTATTATGCAAAAAACAAAGAAGAACTGGTTTATCAGTGCTATTTGAATACCTGCATAGAACTGCAAACAATGATTTCACAAGCGAAATCAACTCAAGGATTAGCAATAAACAAAATAGAAGTGTTGCTGAGATTAAACTTTGACTGCTGGCACGGGATAATAAACGGCACCAGGGGACATCTAGCCGGATTGACTGAAATTTCGTCTTTATCTGCTAAACATCAGCGCGAAATATCTGAACTATATACAACGTTTGTCCGCCAAGTGATGGAAATTATTGATGAGGGGCAGACTGACGGTAGCATTCAAGCAGTAGACCCGGTTAAATCTGCAAGTGCTATGTGGGGCGCGATTTTTTGGATACCGGTTTGGTTGTATTCGGTTGAACAAGAACATCAAGAAAGTGCCTATTTGCAGTGGGAATCTATTATTAAATATGGTTTACACGCAGGGCCTGACAAGTTTCAGTTTTCAAGTATCGAACTTCCCAAGCAACATCCGACTCTTGATGGGTTTGATAGAAGTGAACAAAACCGTATCAAGCAAGAAGCATTTTTTCGTATGGGCTCGATTTTCTTCAATCAAAAAGGATTTAAAGGCACCTCTCTCGACGAACTAGCGCAATCACTAGGCGTGACAAAAGGTGCTTTTTACTACCATATAAAGAATAAAGACGACCTCTTAATCAAATGCTTTGAGCGCACAATAGATATTGAACGCTTTGTACTGCAAAACGCACTGGCTAAAGAAAATTGCACTGGTATACAAAAGCTCGCTTATGCAGCGCAACAATTGTATAACATTCAATCTGGAGAACAGGGTCCTTTAATTCGATATACCCGCATGTGGTCGTTGGATAGTGAGAAACGCCACAAAATGGAAATTGAAACCACTAAAATCCGCCATATGTTTGGTGACATTATTCAATTGGGTATTAACGACAACAGCCTTAAAAACGCCGACTTACTTGTTGCCGGGGCGATTATCGCCGGCGCTATTGAATCGATTCCAGACTTGGGTGATGCCATTAATCCGCTTAGTATCATGCAAGACTCAGCCGACTTCTTTCATATATTCTTTAATGGCATCGCCACTTGACCTAAGCTAAAACCAAGCTTGAACTACAACCAATCTGGGTGAGTGTCAAAACTAGCGCTGTCGATGTTTTTCACTAAATTACCCCAGTGATACGTTAACGGAAGCTCGCTTGCATAGAAGTACTTCATTGCTTGGATCTTCCCCTTATAAAACTTTTCATTTTCGACATGTAAGTCAGCTTTAAGGGCCTTTGTTGCGATGTCGGCCTGCTTGAGCCAAAGCCAAGCGATAGTCACATGACCAAGCATATTCAAGTAACTCACTGAATTTGAGAATACTAAATCAATATGCTTAGTTTGAGCGGCGTTCATTACTGCTGTTGTTACTTGCTTGATATTATTCAAGGCATCGTTTAATTCATTAGCAAATTTCTGCAAGCTTGGCGTCGACTTCGCATTCTCGACTGTTGAGTACATTTCATTTAAAAATGTGTGGTAACCAGCAAAATCGTTCATCGGTACTTTACGACGCAACAGATCCAATGATTGAATACCTGTCGTACCTTCATGAATTGGATTGAGTCGATTATCACGATAAAACATTTCAACCGGATGCTCGTTCACGTAACCATGACCACCTAAGACTTGAATGGCTAAATCATTCGATTTTGGTCCCCATTCGGAGGGCCAACTCTTAATAACAGGGGTTAAAAAGTTAAGTATAGTTGAGGCTTTGCCACGCGCTTCTTCAGTTGTTGCGGTTTGTTCATCCTCAGCTAATGAGTGTCCATACAAGCATAAGGCGTACGCCCCCTCTGAGTAGGCCTTTTGAATAAGTAGCATGCGCCGTACATCGGGGTGCTCAATAATGTTTACCGGCGGTGACAAAGGGTCTTTGGCAGACAACAATCTGCCCTGCGGTCTTTGTTTTGCATAATCAAGCGAATATTGAAAACCCGTTAAGGCGGTGAGTGCTGCACCCGTTCCAACCAAAATACGCGCTTCATTCATCATATGAAACATGTACATCAAGCCTTTATTTTCCTCCCCAACGAGATAACTAATCGCGCCGTCTTTTTCACCAAAACTCAACGCTGCTGAGGTGTGTCCGCGTCCGCCCATTTTATGGAATAAACCCGCTAAAGCGACTTCATTTTGCTCACCAACACTGCCATCTTCGTTGACCAAAAATTTAGGTACAATAAATAATGAAATTCCTTTTACGCCTTTTGGCGCGCCTTTTATTCGCGCTAGAACCAAATGGACAATGTTCTCGGAAAGGTCGTGGTCACCGCCTGATATCCAAATTTTATTACCGCGCACTCGATAGGTACCGTCCTCTTCTTTAGTAGCAGACGTTGTAAGGTCAGCCAAGCCCGAACCTGCGCCTGGTTCAGTCATTGCCATGGTGCCAAAAAAGCGCCCTTCTCGCTGTGGTGCAACCCACTTTTTAATTTGCTCAGGAGTACCATGTGCTTCAATTAGATTACAGTTTGCGTGGGTTAATGAAATATAACCGAGGCTAGTACTTCCCGCTGCCGACAAGTAAGCAAAAGCGCCACTCGCTGCAATTAAAGGCAGTTGCATACCGCCTGACTCATAGTCACTTGTCGGGGCAGTTAAACCCGCTTCAATAACCGCATCAAGACCGGCTTTTATCTCAGGTATCAAATGTACGTTGGTCCCATCAAACGTAGGCTCGTTACTGTCCACTTTATGTTGAATGGGCAGATAATACTTTTCCGCGATAGCTTGAGCAATATTGATCGCCGCATCAAAGGATTCACGATCATGATCTTTGTAACGCTCACGGTCTGTTAAAGATTCAATATCAAACATTTCATACAAAAAGAATTCGATGTCTCTGCGACTAACAATAGGTGCTGGCATAGGATTAATTCCAATAGGTTTTGTTGTATATCGTGTACTTTATAATTATTTTACAAAATTGTTGTCACGCAGGTGACAGTAGGACTGAAGATTTAAGGATTAAAGGAGTCAGTAAATTGAATTTATCAGTGTTAATTTGCATTTAACACTGTCCCACAAATGGCATTGAGCTTTTAATCCACCTCACAAGTTTGATTTCCGTCAACTTCCCCGTTGTGTTTTGGTAACATTAATGTAGGTTATCAAGAGTGATCTTCCCCCGATTTAGTAGAATTTTTGTGCAGGTGTGTACCATTTTCAACATTTAACTTTTTTCAATTCGCCGCTTGGTAAATGTATATTTTTTGGTGTTAGGTGACAGAGCTGATTATTACGCTCACTCATGAAACCCGTTTGACACCATTGAGGAATAAAATGATTATCTTTTGTTGCCATCCCTCCTCCATTCCTTAGAGTAATTAGTTAGGGTTATTGTCGAGTTTTCAATGCCGGCCAGTTTTTCTTGTGTATACAAATGCTACCAAACTTAATCTCGGTTTGGCGAGAGAAATAAGAACTGTTACAAATGTGAAAATATACTTGTGCTGCATAGTTCACCTATGTTGCATGTACCTTCATTCGAAAAGGTACACTGTCCTAAAAATCGATAAAAGGGCGGCATTGAGAATGCTGCAGACCTCAGGCTGCTCGGTATTGAAGAACTGCTTTTTACCAAAGAGAATATCCGTAAGTAAACAAAAATATAATGGTTTATATAGATTTTTTCATCAATTAATTTATCTCAAACATCACTCAATTAATTGCCACCTCAACAACATCATCAGCATGCACTTGATTGAACTCTTCACCTTGAAAGGCACTGCCTATTTTTATCAGTTGTTCACGCGTCGGATAGCGCACAGTTCGTAAATCAGTTGCGTTAACTTGAGTGTGGCCGTTCACTTTCCGAAAGCATTTATCCAACAGAGAGCTATTGAGAAAGACCCATAAACCTCTTGCTAGCCTTTCATGTTAATTTGCATCAGTAATTGACCCACTGAGGATGCAAATTAACACTGCCTGTTGGAATGTGTCTCAGGGCGCTAACTTTTGCCATAAAATCGATCGTTTTATGAATGAAAAAATGACAAAAAATGTATTGTTTGGCGCGAAAATAATCATTTTACTTTTAAGTGGATTTAGGCAAATGCTGAGTGATTCACTTGGTAATTAATCTAAGCTAAGGTCAGTTTAAAACTCCTGACAATGTGTTTAACTTCTTTCCATAGAAATTAAACATGCACATTCATGCAAAAAAAGCTTGTTTAATCGTTCACACTATTAAGGGTCGTTGAGAGACTTTTGTTGCAATGAAGTGTGCTATTTATCTAAAATAGAAATAGAAATAGAAATAGAAAGTAAAAAAGGAATCCTTCCTATATTTTTCTCTATCTCGATATTGCAAAACAATCAATTAGAAGGACTCTAATTTTGCTTCAATATAAACCAAATGATTTCTTAAAAAAAAGCTTAACTCAATCTTTGTTAATACTCTCGCTGGCAGCTTTGCTGCCAGCATGTGGTGGCGGAGAATCAAATAGCGTACCCGATATCCCAACAAATATAGCACCTATTGCTAACGCTGGAAGCGATATTAAATCTCAAGAGCAAGAAGAAGTAACTATACAAGGTAGTGGTACTGATTCAGATGGGAGTATATCAAGGTATACTTTGACTCAATCTGATGGTACAGCACTAACTATAACTAGTGCTAATAGCGCAGTAGCATCAGTAGATATACCCGTTACTGTTTCCGATGAAGTTACTGTATTTACGCTAACGTTGCCTGATAATGAAGGCGCTACATCAACGGACTCTATCACGTTAACTTATGTTGCTGGAGGCTCTAACCTTATTCCTACAGCTAATGCGGGGGCTAATCAGACTAGCGTTAATACAAGTGATACCGTAAAGTTAAATGGACTCGGATCTACAGATGATACAGGTATTGCAAGCTATAGCTGGCGGCAAATTAGCGGTTTATACGCTATATTAGATAATGCGCACATAGCAACACCTACGTTTGTTGCACCACAGATTACAAACCGTTCAACTTTTGCTCAAGATTTAGCAAAAACAGAAACTTTTTCAACGGTTACTCAACAAGTAATACCTAGGTCACTCAGTAAACTTTTTGATATTACTTACTTAGGTGCAATGCGGGTTGAGTCACAAAATCCTAATGAGCCAGATGGTAACAGTAACTTTTCATCTGGCGCATTAGGATACAACGCAGTAAATGATAGCTTGTATATGTCAGGTAGAAACGGGGGAATTGCGGAATTTAAAGTACCAATCAATCTTTCTCTAAGTAATGACGTACAGACCATTCCTGCTGCTACTGTATTGCAGCCTTACTATAATGTATTAGCTGCTAACACGCTTAATCCAACCGCAGTTAATACTATAGACGGTATTCTTGAATTTAATGGTAACTTGTTAGTATCAAGTGAGGCTTTTTATAATGCGTCAGCAACTAACCCTAGTAATCTGCAAATTTTTGATAATGCCAATAGTATAGCAACCGCAAACAATAAAGGTTTGTTGGAACTGGCTGGTGCTGCAAAAGCGGCTGGTTATATGGGTGAAATACCTGTCAGTTTACAAGGTTTGCTTGGCGGCACTCACTATGCAGGTTGGGCGTCTAACTACTCAATCACAGGTCGTTATTCACAAGGGCCGTCACTGTATGTTTTTGACCCTCAAGACGCAGTTGACGCTGACTTAACAGTAGACCCTAAAATACCTAGTACACCTATAATTAGTTACCCTGCAGGGCCAACAACAGAGCTTGCGCCTAATGGATCTGACTATATAATAGATCCTGATCCGCTATGGAGTAGTGGCGCAAAAGCAAAAGGTGCAGTATTCATACCTGATACCAGTTTCTTTTTAGCAATTGGTCAACAAGCAGGTTTAGATACTGGTTCTGGCTATAAGATAACACAACTAGATACAGGCAAATTGTGTGGCGGTGGTTGTTCTTTTGTATCAACTGATATATACAGCTACTTTTGGTTGTTTGATGTTGCCGATGCAGTTAATGCGACAAACCCACACGGTCCTCGTCCGTTTGCGTTTGGTAAGTGGTCACATCCGTTTGATGATGGATCTGATCATCAACCACTTGGTTCTACTTTCGATCCAATAAATAACCGATTATTTATCGCACTCAACGGTGCGGGGCAACGTGGAAACTACGATAGCCCCCCTCTAGTTATCGCTTATCAGATTACCCCTAAAGCGGTCGAAGATACAACTATTACCGCTGAAGCAACGGACATGGTGTTTGAACTTGAAGTTACAGACACCGAAGGACTAAGTTCGCGTGATACGGTTACTATCTCATTAAACAATACTGGCTCTTTAACACCAGGCACGACGACACCAGACTTATATATTAGCGCAGCCCAAACTACATACAACTTAAATGTTGGTGATCCTCTTTCTGCGCCTACTGGAACGTGAATAGATAGTCGTCATGATATTAAAACGATCACGCCAACAGTTTCAGTAGATACAGGAAAACGGGAACGTACAAGTGATATGGATTTAGCAGGGAATGTCGCTAAACCGATATCGTGACACTAAATGTAACGCCATCAGTTAACACTGCGCCGCCCTAGCTCTATATATTAACTTTTTGTAGCTGATTTTTTGTAATCCAATTTAACTTAGTCGTGCGACTGATCCGTCTTCTATAGGTGTCAGTTACTTTTACACTCCTTGAGTCTAAACCAGTAATGCAGTATTGAGGATGGCGCAAGCTTTTGTTATTTATATATTATTTTTATCGGCTCGATAATTGCTTATATCAAACAAAGCTAAATCATAATTAAAAATAGCAGTTAACTGGTGTTAAACATTTATTGAACCGCAAATTTTTGTGGCTCTGTCATTACTAAAAGGAATTTACTTACATGAAATTGATTTCAATCATTCTCGCTTTTTCTATTTTATTTTTAGCATCACACGCAAACGCTGTAATAATTAAATCTAAGGACTGGTCGTTCAAAGCTACCAATGAATCTTGGAACAGTATATCCACTAGGTACGATAAAAATGGGCGTCTAGAGTGTACATCGAAGCCATGTGCACGAGAATATTGGGCGTCTTCTGATGAACTTACGAAGATGTTTGATTTTGCTAGTATTAATGAACTAATCTCTGGTGTGATTGTTGAAAACTCAGGAGATTCGTTTGTTAATTCAATTTTCCTAGGGTCAGGGCCGTCGCTTAGCGTTGGTCTTATTAGTAACATTTGGCATGGCTGGCTGCGAGAAGAAGACCCATTGAATATAGACGAAGCCCTCAGCGCTCAGGTTGACGGCGGATGTTATCAAATTTCAAGTGATGGAGTCGATTGTAGTTTGTCCAGCTCGCCTACCTTCAGTACTCACCCTAAAACATCTGCTGACGAGGGAGCGAGTGGGAACGTTGCAATAACTGGTCATTGGGTTTACACAAAAGTAAATGAGCCAAGTGCAATTGCTTTGTTTATTCTGAGCTTGTTCGTCATTGGGTTTGGTCGAATAAAGTTAAATGCTAGGTTTCTGAGGTTTTTTTCAAAGCCAAAAATACACCTGTAATCTATTTTTTTTAGTTATCCACTTTTAGTATTTTTGATAATCACTAAAGTGGCTAACTTTTATCTTTCTTTATATTGACTTATCAAAAACAAGTAATTGTGTCTGGGATTACTTGTTTCCCTGAAAAGTTAAATAAACGCATTGATTTGAAAGGCTGATTAAGACGGCATAGAGAGAGTAGTATTTGGGAAATGTAAGATTTTTATTGCTTAGCTTGTTACTAAGCTCAGCTTCAATAGCTAATTCAGCTTTGCTCGATAGTAGTGACGGTATGATTTATGATAATGTGCTAGGTATTATATGGCTTGCTGATGCTAACTACGCTAAAACCTCTGGTTATGATGATGACGGCAGAATGAGCTTTGATGAAGCTAACATATGGGCTGAACAACTCAGCTATGGCGGATTTGATGATTGGAGGTTGCACAAAGTAGCCCAGCCCAACGATACTTGTGAAAATGGGGTTGGGTACGATTATGACTGCATTCAAAATGAACTAGCTTACATGTTTATGATTAACTTAGGCTTTAAAGATATACCTCAACCAGTTACCAGTTATACCCTGAACGAGAATTATTACCTTTTCCAAAACATAAAGCTTACAGTCCAATACTGGTCAGGGACATTAATGATTCCTTCCACAGCGGAGTTTGGATATTACACTACAGGCTTAGGCTAAGCTCGTGTAGAGCAAAATGCAGTTGATACAATAATTAGCTCGGGTTTGGGCTGTTCGTGATGGTGGTATTGCTTCTGCATCTGTACCAGAACCTTCAACACTGGTTATCTGTGTTTTAGGTATTGTAGGTCTTACACTCCCTAGAGTTAAAAAATAAATACTCTTAATAAACTTGATAGGTTTCTGCCTTAAACTCGTGCTCGCGGCTTAAATTTCACGTAGAAATTTGGATGGGCAATGACCGCTGTTGTTTAGATTATCGGTTAGCAGTCAAGCACACTAAACCCCATTTACTCTCGGTATTTCATGACTGCTGGCGGATAATCCCCAGTGAACGAAACCGCGGTGAGTTACCTTCGAACCTGTGCTATGGGGATTTCGATGTGGCGTGGGCGGGTGTTGATGTGAGGTTTGTGGCTTTTGTTTTTTCGGGCGAGTGATCTAGTCGTTTTACAAATCACCTTGCTGCATTTTATTGTGTTAATAACATTACCGCTCCGTTTTTTGCCCTTATTTGTGTGTTGTCTTGATTTCCAAGTATAGCGAGCCTGACATCGTCTTTTAACGAGGGTATAGATGGTGCTGTTATGGCTGTTTAGTATCATCTTACTTCAGCTTTTGGCGGGGCGCGAGGCAAGTATACAGGCTCTTTTATTGCCATTATCTCCAAGGGCTGTTGGCACTTTCGGCAGTTGAATACAGCAGTCTCCTCGTCAGCTTTGGCTGATGTTTCATCTACTTCGGGCGCAGGCGCATCCAGTAATTTGCGAGCCAGTGCCATCTTGGGGCGGCTCGCCAGCAAACCGAAGTGGCGTATACGATGAAACCCTGATGGCAATACATGCAGCATGAACCGGCGAATGAATTCAACGGTGTCGAGCTGCATAGTTTTATGCTGATTATTCCCTTTTCGCCGGTAGTCCTTGTAAGTAAAGCTCACCTGTTTGTCGTTTATCTCGCGCAGTCGACTGTTAGAGATGGCGACTCGATGCGTATATCGGGCTAAGTAGGCTAACACTGCCCTTGGCCCTGCAAAGGGCTTTTTGGCATAGACAACCCATTCTCGGTTTTGCTGTTGTGTGCACCACTTAGCAAACTTTTCAGCATCCTCAAGCTCACTGACCTCACTAAAGAATAATAAGCGTTTATGCTCAAATAGCGCACGCAGTCCTTCAACAAACAAGCGGCGAAACAAGCGCGATAATACCCGCACAGGTAAAAAGAAGCCCTTCTTACAGGCTTGCCATTGTTGCTCACCGGTTTTAATGCCGCCACCGGGCACAATGCAGTGCACATGCGGATGATGTACCATCGCCGAGCCCCACGTGTGCAGTACCATGGTGGTGCCAATGTGCGCCCCTAGATGTTTAGGGTCGCCGGCTATGGTGGCGAGCGTTCGCGCTGCCGCCTTCATCAATAAGCCGTACATATCGGCTTTGTTGTAAAAGGCCAACTGACTGATGGCAGCGGGCAAGGTGAACACCACATGGTAGTAATCGACCGGCAACAACTGCGTTTGCCGTGCTTCTAGCCAGCGCTTAGCACTCGATGCCTGACACTTCGGGCAATCGTTTCACGACAAGGCCCATTACGACATGAGTTATACGCGATTACGTCAGTCTCACATTGCGAGCAATGTAATTGATGACCACCTAGTTTGGCACTTCGGCAAGCCTCAATCGCCGACATCACTTTGAGTTGACTCAGGTGAAGGTGCTTGCCTTGTTTCGCTTTATATTGTGCACCATGGAAGCGAAACACATCAGCCACCTCCAACGAGGGTCGAGCCACCGCTTATTCGTCAACCTCCTCCGGTTTCATCGATAATGCATCCAGTGGACCCACCACCTTATCAATCAACTTCGTGGCGACCTGCGTATAAAGCGCAGTGGTATCGAGTTTGCTGTGTCCCAGCAGAGTTTGGATAACTCTGATATCTACACCTGCTTCCAGCAAATGGGTGGCAAATGAGTGACGCAGACAGTGCATAGATACGCGCTTTTCAATGCCCGCATCCTTTGCCGCCGCCAAACAGCCTCGACTGAGTTGTCGGGTAGACATTGGGTTATACGGTTGTTGACCGGGGAACAACCAACCGCCTTTTAACATCAAGTTTTGTGCCTGAGCGTACTTATACCAATCGCGTAAACACACCAACAGTGCGGGAGAGAGTTTCGCTAACCTGTCTTTTTTGCCCTTTCCTTGCTCGATAATGAGCACCATACGTTTGCTGTCTATATCCGACACTTTTAATGCAACCACCTCACTAATTCTCAAGCCAGCGCCATATGCCACCGACAGGGCTGTTGTGTACTTCGGTGAATGACAAGCATCAATGAGGCGTTTTACTTCCTCGACACTCAGCACCGTGGGTAATTTACGAGGAACAGGTACGCGACATAATCGCTTAACAACATCTGGACGATCTAAAGTCTTGGCGAACAAAAATTGCAAGCCCGTTATCGTCCCATTCATAGTGAAGTTTGATGCACCTTGTTCGGCTAACGCTATCTGAAACTCTCGCAACTGTGCTGATGTTGCCTGCTCTGGCGAGTGTTTCAGATACTTGGCAAGCTTATCGACGGCCCTAAGATAACCGATTTGGGTTCTAGGGTTGAGCTTACGCATGTTCATTTCGTCTATCATGAGTTGGCGAAGGGGACTAATTTGCTTTTTGACTTGAGTCATATCATCACTCCTTAAGTGAATTCAGGGCGGGATGCCCTTTATTCAGCTTAAATGAGGAAACGATGTGGTGGTTACTTTTTGAGCTATAAAAAACAACCCTACCGCGGGTAGCAGTTTAGTTCTTTGCCGTAGAGCCGACCGTCAGAGATACATGCTCGACGATCCGCAATAAGATTAGAGCGGGAATGATCAAAAAGAATCTAACCGTCTTCTTAAGCAGCACTTTCTGTCAATTGTTTAATCGTGCTTTATAGTTGTTAAGAATGATTTAGCTAACCAAACAAATCATAAAGCCAAAACCACTTGAAAGCGGTTTCATAATGTTAGTGTGAGTTTGAAACTTTAATTAACTTGCATAGTTACTAAAGCACTGACAATCGCGTTGCTAAGTCTTCGGATAGAAAAAATCGCTTTGTAATTTCACTATTTTTGATAATGACAACAAGGCAGCCCAAGTGTCCCAAATGGTCTCAATCTGGTCACAATGAAATAATTTAAAAAGATATGGTCACAGCCGACAACACTAAATAAAAACTAGCAAATGCTCCTTACGGTTTGATATTTTTGCAACGAATAGTCTGTTTCACTGGCGTTGACACGATAAAAATATCTATTTGCAGCTTCACGTATATTCGATGATATCGCCAGTATGTATGTTACCGTTGCTTATTCGCTCAAATCTACTCTGTTGCATAGATCAGTGATGTACTTTATTTTTTCTATTTACCTTAGCCAGCCGGATACAAGTCAATGTCTATTTTAATTCTCACTGATATCCCAGAATGGATTCGCCCCCTCGTTGGCCTTTTAGAATCGAGGGGCATCAAAGTGCAAGTTACTGATGATCCGGAGCAGATCACAGCGAATGGGTTGATCGTCAACCGCGTGTCCGCCCTTCTTGCTGAGCGTGACAAGGCTCGGGCGGATCGGATCACCAATTCTCTGCGAACATGGGAGACCGAGGGTAGGTCTGTGATCAACGGATCATTCTGCTTCCAGACCGGCTACAGTAAGTTGGCTCAAGCCAAGCTTTTTAACGACTGCGGAGTGCTTACGCCGCAAACGTACCCCGCAGTTCCGGGCGGACGCGCCATACACGGAAAAACGGTCCTTCTCAAACCACCTGCAGGTGGTTTTGGCAGAGGGATCCGGATACTTGAAGACGGCGAACCCTCGCCAGATGGACTTTTTAGTCGAGGAGAAGGCTGGATTGAGCAAGAGATGCTAACCGCCGCAGACGGCCGCGTCCACCGGATCGAAGTCCTCGGTTCCGACATCCTTTACGAAGCCAGCTCACCGATTCAAGCTGACAAGTTCGACTACTGCCTAGCTCACCCGGAATCGGATGTTACCCTCAGGCCTGCTCGCGAAATTGCCCCGAAAGTAACCGAGTCGGTGAAAAAAATTATGCAGTCCGCAAGGATGGAGCTCGGCGCAGTCGAGTACCTTCTGGATGAAAAGGGCAATCCGGTTTTCATCGACCTGAACCCAGTTTCCAGCTTTCATCCGGGCGCGACAGCCGTCCTTGGTTGCGATCCCATCGACGCCACCGCCGCCTATTTGATTCAAAGATCCGCGGGGCTTTAAAAAGGGTCAAAGGTAGGCCTAGAATGACTTTTTATGCAACAGTCAAGCTTACTTGGTTTCCAAACAGTGCATTAGCCCTTAAGAACTCAAACGTATGCCGAGTTGAAATGTTAATTTATAATTTATAATTTATAAAAAAGATGGCGCTACTTTTTTGAACTAATTTAAATGAATTTGAGCGAATTTGATATCACGCCTGTGGCAAACAATGTTAACAAAGCGCCAAATAGGATTTTGTTACATCTTTTGCATTTATCTTACCAAGTATTGTTGCATCAGTTAAATTAACATTAGCTTTCAAAGCGTTATTAATAGCAATAGCTAATTGATGCGGATCCTGTGGTGGAACTAAGTATTGAGATAAGTCATCCAGCAATATTTCATTTGGCCCGTGCGGACAATTTGTTGATACAACCTTTGTTCCACATACAATAGCCTCAATTAACACTGTAGGTAAACCTTCGAAATCAGAACTAAGTGCGAGTAGTTCGGCATTTTTTATCCAAGGATAAGGGTTAGTTGTGAATCCAGGTAAAATCAATCGATCCGAAACGCCCATTTTTTCACTTAATTTTCGCAATTTTTTAGTGTTACCAGCTAAGCATACTAGCTTTATCGGTGACTCAATAAGTTTAAGTGCAGCAAATAAAATATCGTGTCTTTTGGCTTTAGCAGCGCGGCCTACATGTAGAATGTATTTTTCAAGCGGCAATCGCTCTGTTGTTTTATTTGATAACGATTTAATGCGCGCAATATCAAAAGGATTATAGATTGTAGTCACGGAACTAGGATTGTAAAGCGATGCTGTTTTCAACTCTTGCGCTACCCCATCAGATACGGCGACCAACTGCTTATCTGACATGCGTTTTATTATTTTTCGCATATACCAATATTTGATTGGACCCATCAATTTTTCACGTTGAAGCTCTATATTAAAGGAGTTATGAATAACATAAAAACACTTTTTCAAATTAATAAGGTGAGCTAAACGATAGCTTTCAAGCAAATTTACCAAGACCAAATCGAACGGTTGTTGTTGTTTCTCTGCGGCTTTAATTGCCGCGGACAAAACTGCAGCATGCCGATGACCACTGAACCAACTGCGCAAAGACGGTTTATTTCCCTTAAAAGGAAAAACCACATCGATTGAATCTGGCACGATATGCTCAACATTTTCCTTCAATGAAAAGAACGTCACGGTATTCCCTTGCGCAATCATTTCTTGGGCAAGCGTAAGCATAACCCGCTCAGCACCGCCGCCGGCGAGCGAGTCAATAATAACCGCAACATTCTTCATATTTTTAGCCTTGTATTTGTCTATTAATTAGCGAATTCTCAACCAAAAAAGGCAAACTCACAGGTAAGTACAAGCATATCTAGGTTTACATTAGCAATAGGCACTCAACTTTGTGCAAATAGTTTTCTGCAGTAGTTAAGCGGGTCTTTATAAGGCATCGCTTTTTCACTACTAGGGGTTGGCACCGTGATATAAATAGCCGCGCCATGTTCAACTGCCTAGCGTGATTTTTGCGCACCTGAAGAAACATGCTGTGATATTTTTACTGACCGAAGTATCCTGTCCTCTTCATTCACTCCCAACTGAAGAGTAATTGCGTTAGCTCATTTCTACTAATTCCTGACAGTATACTTTAAATCTTCTAGAACAAATGAGGTCGGATCCCATGAGGGGTTGTTAAAAGCATTATTGATCAACATGTTCACCTGCTCATCGCTAAAATTTATTTGTGCTTCAGAAATTTAAATGAGTCACTTTTTTACCCGATTTTTCACTCGTTTTTTTACCCATCATTTTACAAATCAATTTTATAAAAATCTTTATACCATTCAACAAAAGCAGCAATACCGTCGTCTAGGTTGGTACTTGGGCGATAACCCACTTCCTTAACCAATGCTTCAACATCAGCATAGGTTTCGACTACGTCACCTGGTTGCATTGGCAATAAATTTTTTTCAGCGGTTTTACCGAGTGCTTTTTCTATTGTTTCGATAAACGTAAGCAGGTGTACTGGTGTTTGTGCACCAATGTTATAAATACGCCATGGGTCTTTGCTGGAACTAGGAGAAGGTGACTTAGCGTCCCATTCTGGGTCCGGCGTAGCGACATGCATCATGGTTTTAATAACGCCTGATACAATGTCATCAATGTAGGTAAAATCACGGCGATGATTGCCAAAATTATAAACATCGATAGGTTCACCCGCGCTGATCGCCTTGGTAAATTTAAACGGTGCCATATCAGGGCGCCCCCAAGGACCATATACTGTGAAGAAGCGTAAGCCCGTTGTTGGTAAATTATATAAATGGCTATAGGTGTGAGCCATCAATTCATTGGCTTTCTTGCTAGCTGCGTAAAGTGAAACCGGATGATCAACATTATCGTCAACACTGAATGGCATCGTTTCATTAGCACCATAAACCGAGCTTGATGAGGCATACACTAAGTGCGCCACCTCATGATGGCGACAACCCTCTAGTATATTCATAAAACCAACAATATTAGCGTCGATATATGCATGTGGATTTTCAATCGAAAACCTAACGCCCGCTTGCGCTGCAAGATGAATAACACGATCGAATTTATGCGCTTCAAACAAGGCTTCCATTGGATCACGATGTGCAATATCCATCTTTATGAATTCGAAACGAGCGGCGTTTTTATGCTCTGCTATCCAATCTAACCGCGCTTGTTTAAGCGATATATCGTAGTAATCATTGATATTGTCTATACCGATGATATCCATGTCCATATCAAGTAATTGACGACATGTGTGGGCGCCGATAAAACCTGCTGCGCCGGTGACTAAAATTTTCAATTTATTTCCTTGGTGACAAATTATCGTTCGATTGAACATCTTTCGGGGTAAAGATATGCTCGCCGAATATTTTTTCAATAATACCCCGACCCGACTTCATGAGTAAATGGTAAGTGAGTAAATGTAGCGGCATTTTAATAAAATGTCCTCGCACCGTTGCCAGAAAATACCGAATGGGAGTCGCATCGCAGTGTAATAATCGATGTTGAGGTAGTAACACCTTTGCGAAAATAAATTGATCAAAAGCGACGCGTAACGTCGACTTATTTAGCAATAAATCAATCGTTGGTGTCGGTAATGATAAATCAAATATGTTTTGCAACGCACGCAGAGCCAAGCCTACTTCGTACTTGAAGCCGAGTTCTTCAGCAACATCGAGAACATCACTCAAGTTATCGGCGCCTATCTCTATCAGCATAAAGTATAAGTCGAGTACATCACGAAAAGCCGTTTTGTACTCTTCATTTCTAAATAAATGGACTGCACTGTGCACAAACTGAGCCGGTAAACTGAGGGTTTGAATGCCATCTTTATTGCTTACTATGTGATTTTTTAAGACTGAAGCACTCGGTGCATCATTGGACACAATCGGAATAATATTATGATGAACATCAATTATAGTGCCCCGATGTATATGCGCTAAAGGTGGAATTTCATGCGCCCACTTACGATAATAACGTTGATCGTAGTCACTGATTTTTTCCCCAAACCACCCATGCAGAGCCAATGTTTGCTCACAATCGATAAGTTGTGCTTTGTTTACCAAAATATCGATATCACTGTATATTCTGCCCTGCCCCGCCAGCGAATGATTGAGGCTATATGCTGCCCCTTTTAAAAACACCACAAATTCTGATACTGGTTTGAGAATATGGCTTATCTCATTGGCTTCTAAAAATACCTGTTCTTTTTGTTTCTCAGCTATCTTTAAGGCGTTTTTTAAATGCCGTATGGTCTTTTCATCTAATTGCAGTGGCTTTTCATTTACCGACAGCGGCTTTTTATCCGATTGCAGCGCATGTTCATCTGAGACCAACTGCTTTTCATGTAATTGCTCATCAAGCGAATTATCAAAAATCAGAAACGCTAATTTAGCCAACACTTTTTGCTTTCTAAGCACTACCATCGCCTTTGAGCGCTCAGGTTCGGTTAATGCGAATAGCATCTGGGGCTTCAAAAACAGCTGAATAATAAAGTGTTGATTAAGTAACATTGATAATATCTTCAGTTAAAAACAAATCCACTTCGTTTAGATCGTTATAAAAGATTTCGAAGTGCTTTGTTTTCTCTATTAATGACGTAATAGTGTCGAAGCTGGATTTTCCAATGGCAGTAAAATTGAACGAATTATCAACTAACTGCATAAAACTCTCGGTCATATTTAATTGATAGATGTCTAATTTTCTATCTACTTTATAGTTAGGATAAACAATCCCGACAATTGTAGCCGCGGTTCGATTTTGCTCAAACGCTGCTTTGGGCGGTGCCATATGGATCACGTCGCCTTTGTGGGTGTCGCCAGCTACGGTAGAAAAAACAGACTCGGGAAACCATTGTTTGGCTAAGGCTATCGAACTATTCTTTAAACAAATAGGCCTCACAAATGGAATAACTTGATTTGTATCCGGGATAATTAAGGCCATTTCATCCGATAACAACCGCCATCCGTTTTGCGATAGATGCGCCGTTAAGGTACTTTTACCTGAGCCTGGCGGTGCCGGAAACAAAATTGCTTTGTCGTCTTTAGCAAGCACAGCAGAATGGACTATTGCATACTGTAATTCATGCGCAGCAACGGTCCAATTCATTCCCCATTCTAGCATTGCATATGCCTGATTTGCCTTTAGCGGCTTAAAGGGTTCACGCTCATCACATAAAAAACGCGCTTGGGGTTTATAAAAGCGCCTGATCCCGCCTGAGTAGGTCGCACTTAAATAATAATCAACATAAACCAATGGGTCTATTTCATCACTAAAAGCATCGCCATATAAAATCTTGGCATTGCGGGCGACCAATGGAATATTGGTTTCGACTTGAAACGTGAATGGGGGTAAGTTTAATTGAAAGGTTTGCATTTACGCTGACACCTGCGACTCAACTAGAAAGCCTTGATCAATGAGTGTTCGTAACTTGCTTAAGTCTTCTTTGCACAGCTTTTGTGGACAATCAAGCCACTCTTTAAAAACCGCTTCATTAACGCTAATGGAAGTGACAACGGTACTTTGGGTATTAAAAAAAACCAGCCCTGACTTATCTAAAAAAGGATGCATTAGCATCCCTTTTTTACATTCTAACTTGGTTTTCTCACCAATGTTTTTACTCATCCAGCTATATGTTGCAAACTTTCAGGATGATGATGCAGCGCTTTAAGCGTTCTCAATGTACCCACAGGGTCAGCTACAGCTGCTATATGTAATTTACTTATAAATAGCTCGGCATTTTGATACGGTGCATGATTTCCATTTACTGCATTCACTATTGGGTAATGAATACCATGACGACCGCTGTACCTAGCATTCAAGTAGGTGCTTATTATGTAGCTATTAAGCTCTGAAGGAGAGCCATCTTCGCCGCCCAAATGCCTAATCAACTTTTCCCAAGTGTACCTGCGCTCTTTGTTTTTGCTTAAGCCACGTTCTGTGAGTTCAATGTCGTAGTAGCGACCGTCGTGCTCTTGGCTACCTACTTTACCTTTCACTTTTTGCTCAATAAAATGTGTCAACTCAATTTTGTCACCTAACAAGTGACACAAACGCAGCTTAGATTCCTTACCATTGAAGCATCGTCTCAGCTTCCAATTAATAACGGGTGAGGCCGTGTATGTAAGATTTGCATAGACTCGACCCAGGGCAGAAACACCAGAGCGAAGCCATTGATCAGGCAACTTCAACATCAGGGGCGTTCCACCAGCAAAATCAGAACCGTGACCGGACGCCACAATGCTGTTGGTTAATCCAGTTGCCCACACCGACTTAGCGGGAATTGTCGCCAATGCCGCACCAACAGAAGCTCGTGTTAAAAATTGACGGCGGCTACTTGGTCCATCCAAATTTTGGTCGGTCAAATTTGAATTTTTGTCTATCATTTCATATCACCTGATCATTTAGTGCACTAACTAATATAGTGCAAGAATTGAGCCAAAAAATAACTCTTTGTTTTTATAGATGTTTTACAGAGCCCATTCAGAAACTGATAAAAAAGCTGACACTAATTTAAACACCGTCGGTCATTATAACGCTATGTCATTGCCTTTGGCTAGCTTTCTCAGATCCCTAATTGGGATTGCATAGCTAATGCCACTCGGGTTTGTTAAGGCCGCTTCCTTGCCTTGTGATACAAATACTTTGTTTATAATCGCAATTACGTCGTTGCTGTTGCTAGCGAAAACCGGACTGCCACTGTTGCCAGGATAGGCTGTGGCATCTAATTGATAAACCAAAAAGGGTGTTTTAAGCCGGTCTAACATTTGCAGGGTTAACTGATTTGCATTGCTAGCCGGGTTCACGTCTGGCGTAATGGCGGCGATAATTCCCTGATGCGTTGCAGGGTATAAACCCAAAACAGCACCAATAGGAAAACCTGTAAAGAAAACGGACGTTCCTTGGTCTATCAAGTCATCATTAGCCAGTTTTAACGCAGGCAATGCTGTATCGATGGATAAAATAGCAATATCATGCACTGGGTCTATTGCGATAATATCCATTTTATGAATTGCGGGATTTTGGCCTGTACCACTCAAGGCAACAAAATTTTGAACAATTGTCGGATCTAATTCTTTGGAAACCACGTGGTAATTGGTCACAATATATTTGCCATTACCCACGACAAAACCAGTACCTAATATTTGCGGTGCATTTGACTCGAGTGGCGTAAAAATAGCAATACCGACTATGGAGGGCTTTATCTGTTTTATTGATTCAGGTAGCGATTGCGTTTGCTGAGCCGATGTCATAGATGTGAAACACAAACAAAGTAAAGCGAAAATAGTGCTCCCCCAATATCCATCAGTAACTGCACTTCCTTTTTTGATTTGCATTATCATTCTCTTCTGTTGATTTGTGCGTTAGCATAACTAAAATTAGAACACTAACCAATCAAAAAATATGCTGACTCAGATTTTTAAAAGCTACGAACTAGATCATGTAAACGCATTGCTAGCACAAGTAGCGAATTCAAATGACAGTGTATTTTTAAGTCAACTTTGGCTAATACCTTGGCTAAAAACACTACCTAAAAAACCACTTTTAATGGTCTGCAAACGTGACACACACATACTAGGCTTAGCTTTCTGGGGCTGTCAGCAGCATTGGCTTGGTGACAGATATTATTTAAATCAAACAGGGGTGCATAGCGAGGATCAAGTTTGGATAGAGCAGAATGATATTATTTGTCGTCCTGATGATCGTCCTGCCGTGCTTGAAGCGATGTTGCAAAAGCTCAGTGAGTTGAAAAATTTTGCAAAAGTGACCGCTCAAACGTGCCTCAGTGATCAATGGCAGCATGCACGCTATTTAGAACCAGAAATCACCTCAGAAACTAATTTTTATGCTGGGTTAAAAATGCCAAGCAATTATCTTGACAGCCTTTCAAAAAATACACGAGCGTCGATTAGACGTTCAAATAAGCTAATTGAAGATAAATTTGGCCCTATTTCTGTCACTATTGCCCAGCAAAGTGAACACCACGACTTATTCAATAAAATCGCTCAATTGCATATCCTTAAATGGGGAACCAGTGAATATGGCAGTGGCTTTACCAATCCAACGTTTGTGCAATTCCATGAACAGTTACTGGGCACAAGTGATCACGAATACTCAGACAAGGCTAAACTACTCACGCTCACAGCAGGCGATTTCATCCTTGGGTATTTATACGTTTTAATTAGTGATAATCAGATACTGTTTTATTTGTCGGCAATTAACTATGTCGACTTAGGCAATAAATATAAGCCGGGCTTAACCATGCACTTTCATGCAATAGAGCATTTTAAACACCTTGGGTATGACAATTACGACTTTTTAGCCGGCCCAGCAAGATACAAAGAGCAAATGTCGAATAACAGCTATCAGGTCTACCACGTCTCGATGTACAAAAACACCCGTCGCAATAGACTCTTAACAAAGCTAAAGTCGCTGTTACGACGCTGACACCTGGTCTGAAATATGTTTTAAGCTGAGAGTCTAGTTTATCAACTCACGTTATCAAAAAAAATACGTGTAGTTTTCCAATAAAAATTTATACTCATTGGCGAGAAAATGAGCAAACTCCAAGAGCAGGTGCAGCGTTACAATGATTCATGCGTTTAATTTTGATGGAACAAATGGAGTCCCCACCCCATTTTCAGTTGGGCTGCCGTTACCTAAGGCGACTTTTTGGCCTGAACAAAAATTACAGATAGTCACCGAGGCAGGTTTACCTGTCATTTCGAGTGTGACTGCAAGCGCTTTGTGGGATGACAAATCCATTCGATGGTGCCAAATTGAAGGCTATTCAGACCAACGCAAAAGCCAAAAGTACTTTGTAACCGAGAGCCCAGCAAGCATCTTCAAAAAACAAGACTGTGTATTTGAAAAAGACGGCGCCTTCTTGCTAAAATCCAAAGATTTAACACTGCAGGTATCCGCCGATTCTTTTTTATCAGTAAAACAAGTAACCAGCAACGACCTTGTAGCACTTGAATTATCCCCAATTTTTTCGTTAAAACAAACAGACACCAAGTTCAAGTTAATTAATTCAAGGTTGTTGACCAAAACCAGTTCATGTAACCACCCCCTTTATGCCACATTAAAACAACAATATAAAACGCAGTTGGATACGCATAAAAAATACTTATACGTAACGGTTGAGTACAAGCTTGATTACCCTACCAACAAGCTTAAAATAGCATTATCGGTGCATAACCCAATGCCGCTTATTCCGCAAAATGGTCAATGGGATCTGGGCAATGAAAATAGCATCGAACTAACTCAATTTGGATTAAAAATAGCATTGCCGAAGGGCGGTTTCTCAGTTGCTAATACCGGTACTAATGCGGATGCGATTGCGCGCGCCAGTGCGGCTAAAAATGCTGGCGTAAATGATGGCACAAACCATAGCACAAGCCATAAAAACCGGGTATTTAAGCACTTTGAACAATGGTCGTTATTGATAAATAATAGTGGTGGTGAAAACTGGTTATCTAAAAATCATGTCGATAAAAATGGCCTTATTCACCAAAAAGAACGCGGCGCCGTGGTTTTTGAAGTCGATAAAAAGCAAACACATACCTATAGAGAATTAAGACCATCACTGGCATTTATGATGTCTGATGAAGCGCAACGCTTTGCTATTCATGTTGACAATATGTGGCAAAAGTTTCCGCTGGAAGTAGCAGCCCTGAATGACGAACTGGATATCAATTTTTGTGAAAAAAACACCGATGCTGGTATTGAGTTACAGCCCGGTGAAATAAAGTTTCATTCATTGAATATCGCGTTATTACAAACACCGGTGCTAACCAATGCCAACAGTCAGCCCCCTACGATGAGCCTTAACCCGGATATATTTTGCAGCGCCAATACTATTCCGTGGTTAACCCAATCAATTACCCACAGCCCGCTAACTAGCATCGTTAGTTTAGGTTTGACGGGAGAGAGAAACTTTTTTGCTAAGCGAGAAGCTGTCGATGAATTTGGCTGGCGAAATTTTGGTGATATTTATGCTGACCATGAAGCAATAGGATACAAGGGCGATGATATTTTTGTCTCGCACTACAATAATCAGTATGACCCTTTACAAGGTTTTCTTAAGCAATGGGTAATTACTGGCGATCCCAAATGGAAAGAATTAGCAGATGACCTCTTTGAACATATTGTTAATATCGATATTTACCATTCAGAGTTAGATAAACAGGAATATAATGGCGGCCTTTTTTGGCACACGGACCATTACGTAGAGGCTGAAACGGCGACTCACCGCACTTACTCAAAACGCCAACAAAAAGGTGTTTACGAGGATCATGCCGGCGGCGGCGGGCCAGGAAGTCACCATTGCTATACCAGTGGCTTAGCCCTGTATTATCAGCTAACTGGAAATGAGAGCGCGAAAAACGCGGTCATCCAACTAGGCAACTGGATTACTTATTTTTTCGAAGGCGACGGCACATTGCTAGGCAGCTTGCTCCAATATCGAAACAGAGCGATTGTAAGAAACCCATTAACTGGTCGTTATCCTCTGGATAGAGGCGTTGCAAACTACGTCAATGTACTGCTTGATAGCTATGAACTAACGGCTAACCGCCTCTATGTAGAAAGAGCATCAAGCATCATTACCCAAACGTTTCATTTTACCGATATTATTGCTGAGCGAAATTTTGAGGATATTGAAAATACGTGGTATTACATTGTTTTCATGCAGTCGGTTGCCAAGTATTTATGGATGTGCGAAACCGTATATGGCATTGATCATGATTATGCCAGTATCAAAAAGTCGTTTTTACACTACATTGAATGGATTGCAACACAAGAGCAACCGTATTTAGATAATCATCAGAAACTTGAATATCCAAATGACACTTGGACGGCGCAAGACCTGAGAAAAATAATGGTACTAAAAATTGCCTTGAATTATGCCGACCTGCCGCACTTAAAAGAACTGATGCAACAAAAAGTTGATAGCTTAACGCGTTATGTTGAAAACAAATTATGCAACAGCAACGAAAAAGATTTCACTCGGGTGATAGCATTAGTGATGCAAAATAATATTGGTGATATCAGTCAAATTGGCTTGACCAATGATGTTGATCCAGAAGTGACGATTGAACATCGCACCGCAGCATTTAGTTTTGTCCGCTTCGCTGGGCGCTTCATAAAGGGTTACTCATTAACTCGAGAATTCAAGCATCTACTTATTCGCTTCCCTCAGTTGAGACTCAAATAATGGAGCAGACAGCAGAGCGTTGCAGTTTCATTATCCCTCATTTAGGCCGAGAGAATATGTTAGTTGATACCCTCACCTCAATTAGCCTGCTACAAGGCGCTGCAATTGATATTGAAGTGATCGTGGTCACAAAAAACCAGACGCTGCATTTTGATGTCGAATTACTGACTGAGAACATGGACCTACACATTATTTATGCGCCGCAGCAGGTGACGATATCAGCGCAACGAAACTTAGGCTTTGCAAAGGCCAGCGGAAATTTAATCGCATTTTTAGATGCCGATATTAGCCTTGCCAGTAATTGGCTAAGTGCGCTACGCCCATTGTTAACAGCACATACAAAGTTGGTTAGTGCAGTGCAAGTGGCCTGTGAACATGCCAGCCCGCTTGAAATATTAAGAACCGAATTAAGTAACGCCAGCGTCGATTGTCACGTCGAGTTTTTACCTGGCAGAAACTTACTCATGACACGCGACACATTTATCACTTCCGGCGGCTTTCCTGAGCACCTAGTGACTTGTGAAGACTATGTTTTCACCCAAAAAGTGGGTGAACAAGGCAAGTTGTTGTATTCCACGGCGAGTGACTATGTTCACCTTGGTGAAGACAAAGAATTTATTGAAATGGCAAAAAAAGAAGTGTGGCGCGGGCAATCAAATTTAGCCTCGTTAAAAGGAAGAGATATCGGGTTGGCCGAGTATCCAAGCTTTATTGCACCACCGGTGTTTTCCTTTGGGCTACTATTTGCACTGCTGTTTTTTGTCATAGGACACAGTGTATTAGCCCTATTATGCATGGTCGCCAGCATTGGTGTGCTATCACTGTATGTACTAAGATTAGTCAAGCTAGCATCACCTGCGCTTTCAATAGTGACCATTATTAAATTTTACGGTCTGTATTTTCCCGCGCGAACTTGGGGTACAATTTTAGGCTTAATCAAACCCATAAGAACGAGTAGCCATAGTTGATTAATACGTCACGCAAGATGCATATATTACAGTTTATTTGTTCAACCGGATTTTACGGAGCAGAGCGCTGGATACTGGCCCTGTGTAACAATACACAAGACCCTAATGTGACCTATAGCTTAGCTGTTACCGCTGAGGCGGCATCAAAAAACCTTGAAATAGCAGCACATTTTAAACGCGATTGCGGTGACGTATTTGAGCTACCCATGGCGCATAAATTCGATTACAAAGCGGTGTCTGCGTTAGCTAATTATATTACAACGAATAACATTGATGCGGTTCACACACATGGTTATAAATCAGATGTGCTTGGCGTATTGGCAGCAAAAAAGGCCGGTGTGCCGGTTATTGTGACTCCACATGGTTTTGAAAATGCGAAAGACATCAAGCTTCGACTGTTTATCTGGTTAGGCTGCCAAGCCATGAAGTTTGCTGATCATGTGGTTCCTTTATCACCGCAATTAGTGGAAGATTGTAAACAATACTCGATTAAAGAACCGCAATTAGTCTATATTCAAAATGGCGTGGATTTATCCGAAGTTGAAAAATTCAAAAACAAACCGGCGGCATCAAAAGAAACCAAAAGGCGCATTGGTTTTATAGGTCAAATGATCAGTCGTAAAAACATCCTTGATTTACTTGATGTGTTTGATGAACTGCACAAGAAAATGGATAATGTTGAACTGGTATTATTAGGTGATGGCGATTCGCGCGCCTCACTTGAGCAGCATACGCAAACACTAGCGTCAAAAGGTGACATTCATTTTTTAGGTTATCGCGATGACCGACTAGACTACTTAAAGAGCTTTGATTTATTCGTGATGACATCGACCTTAGAAGGTATACCGCGTTGTTTAATGGAAGCCTGCGCAATGGAAACCCCCGTTGCCGCTTATGACATTGCCGGTATCGATCAGTTGATCACTCACGAACACACAGGTCTGTTAGCCCCCTTAGGTGATAAAGCCGCCTTATTATTAGCTTGGGAAAAGATCTTACAAGATGAAGATTACGCGAGCCAGCTAGGTAAAAATGCCTGCGACTATGTTAATGAACATTATTCAGCTAAAAGAATGGCCGATGAATATGTCGCTTTATTTAATGAAGTTTTGGATAACAAGGAAGTTAGCCTGTGAAGAACAAACCTGAATTAGTCTTTATACTCACCGTCGATACCGAAGAAGAATGGGATTGGGACGGCCCGTTCCCAGAAAAAGACTTTTCAGTGAAAAATTTAGTTCAAATACCGGCATTTCAGTCGTTTTGTGACGAGCGCGGCATTCGTCCCTGCTATTTTGTCGACTACGCTGCAGCCAAAGGCGCTATCGAAAATAAAGTATTTGAAAATGCGATAAAGCAAAATACCTGCGAACTAGGTGCCCATTTACACCCATGGGCAAATCCGCCGTATTTTGATAAGCCCAATGAAGCCAATTCACACGTGGTTAATCTGCCGATTGAACAAGTAGAAGCCAAGCTGGATGAGTTAGTCTCGGTTTTTGTGACCGAATTTGATTATCAACCAACCTCATTCAGAACGGGGCGTTGGGGTATTTCTGAGGCCATTATGCAGCTGTTGTGGTCGCGCGGCTTTACGGTTGACTCCAGCGTATACCCCTATTATTCAAATGAGTTTTTCAGCTGCCAAGGCTCGCCTATTGGCGCTTACTGGCCGGATGCGAACAACGTTCTCAAAGCTGGCGAGCAGCGTAATATAATGGAAATACAGGCTAGTGTCGGTTTTAACAGAAAGCACTTTTCAGTAGCCAATGCAGTGCATCAGGCAGCAGAATCAGCACCCCTGAAGTACGTAAAAACCGTTAGCATGCTTTGGCATTCGAATATGCTCAGAAAAATTTACATGAGCCCAGAAGTAATGGAAGCTCAAGATATGGTGGCACTTGCCCGCAAGATGCATGAAAACGGCTCGCCTTACATTAATATGTTTTTTCATAGCTCAAACCTGATCGCTAATGGGACCGGCTTTTTTAATGTTGAAGACCCCTTTACCGTTATTTGTTCTCGGATAAGTGAGGTGATCAACCTACTTTCTGAGGACTACACTTTGAACTTCATGACATTAAAAGAAGCCCAAGTCTACTTTTCACAAAATCCAACGATATTAAGTACACATGACTATTGTTACAAAACTTAACCGTAATGACCGCCACATTTGGGATCAATACGTAAACGCCTGCGCAAAAACAACACCGTACCATCGGTTTGCTTGGGGCCAAGCGATAGAAAAAAGCTATGGTTTTAAAGCGATATATGTTGGCGCCTTTGACTACGGTAAACTCGTTGGGGTGATGCCATTAATTAGGATGGGCATGCCGTGCAGACAAAAAAACCTAGTATCGCTTCCCTACTGCGATGGTGCAGGCGCCGTTGCCGACACGCAAGAGGCGCTAGACGCATTGATAACTTTTGCTAACAATGACATCGCCAAGGACACTATAGAGCCTGTTGAGTTGCGAAATGCCGACACCACCACCGTCGACCCTGATAGTTTAGCGGATGGACAAAAAGTCAGGATGCTGCTGGATCTAGCGGCTACCCCCGACGAACAGATGGCCAACTTCAAATCAAAATTACGCAGCCAAATTCGCAAAGCAGAAAAAAACTGCCTGACATCAAAGGTCATTGAGTATAACGACACGGATGATTTTGCAAAGCATGTGGATGAATTCTATGCGGTTTTCGCTGGCAATATGCACTTATTGGGCTCACCCGTTCATTCCAAAGCCTGGTTTATGTCTGTGCTGCGTGAATATACGAACAATGCCTACATGGTGCTGGTATATAAAAATGAGACAGTGATTGGTGGCGGTATTGTCTTACTTAACAACAACACCGCATCAATACCATGGGCATCAACTAACGCAGAGTACAATCGACTCGCACCCAACATGCTGTTGTATTGGGCGGTGCTAAGTGAAGCGATTACTAAAGGTGCCCAAGTATTCGACTTTGGGCGCTCAACGGTTAATGAAGGTACGTATAACTTTAAGAAACAATGGGGTAGTTGGCCTGCGCCATTAAATTGGGCTAGGTATGAAAACGGACATCTTATAGAAGAGCTAGATCTCGGAAAATCGAAAATAAGAGAGTCAGTTGAATCAATTTGGCGCAAACTGCCCCTTGTTATAGTGAATTATGTGGGGCCAAAGATCAGGAAATATGTAAGTTTATGATTGGATCTTAGAAGATCCTTAATAAAAGATAAGTATGAATTAATATAAAAACAAAGAAAAGCTGAAGGCATGTAGTTAAAAATAACTATTAAAGCTAAAATAAATCGAACTAATTGCAGCATCAATTTCATACGTTTTTCTCGTCGTATTAGGTATTTTTCACACCTCCTTATTTCTATTGCGCTTCAAAGCGTGTTTTTCATAAATTCCCCTTAACCAAAGCTCATATAAAGTGCCGGCTTGAATTTAAAGAAGTAATTCAGAACTTGTTATTGTAAAAATGTTTCAAAATTTAGTGAGATTAGTCATAGCAGTTGGGTTTAGTTTATCCCTGTTTGCATTTGGTGCTAGTGCTGAAGAACGCTGAACTGCTGATGCGCCGACTTTAGCTCCGCCATCTTCTGCTGAGCTTTCGCCAACTCGAACTAGGCTTATACCATCTTGAGCTAAGCCCGTGCGACGACCAACTAACCCTGTGCGGAGACCAGTTGAGCCTGCCCTCACTCCAGAAGAGCCTGTGAGAACACCAATTGAACCTGCACCGACTCCGGTTGAACCTGCGCCGCCCCCTATTGAGCCTGCGCCAACTCCAGTTGAACCTACTCCGAATCCAGTTGAGCCGCCACGCAGTATATCTATGTATTGCGTTTCACGATTACTTAGGGTCTGTATGTTATCCATAATATTAGCTCTCCTTGCGCGCCTAATTTAATAGGTAATTATACGCAGTCCTTAGTTAATTATTGAACATGCACTAAATTGTGCCGTAAATCTACTTTATTGTTCGCCTAAACCGTTCAAAAGGAATGATAACTCAGTATTTTTTGAATAACGATATTGCGAATATGTTCAGGTCCCATACGACGGCATCAGCTAATTATACTGGCCCTCTGTTGCCGCCAACGCTGCGCGGCTAAACCGCACCCTAAGGGCGATCAAGTCTACCTTGGACGAATTATTAAGCTTTCTGAAAACACAAATATCTTGTCAATCGACCTTAAAATTGATCGCGCTGCAAATTACGCTAGTGATTTTTAAGGTTTGATTTAATTACCAATTGTAACAGGGGTAAGGTTTATGTTCAGAGCAATTTTATACCGCCGAAGCAAAGCTCATTGAATGTGTTTTTGCCACTCACAAAACAAGCAAGTTCATGCTTTGTTGGCTCTCGCGTTGTCAGGAGTGCGGCAGATGCACATGATTTAAGTGCCTATTCAAATCCGATTTTTGTGGCGTTTAAGATAGCTACTGCATATTACAATTCTGATTAATTGGCGTTCGTCATAGTTGCATAGAGAATGTATAGCGTTTATTCTCTCACTGCTTAAAATCGATTATTTCCCAGCTTTATTATGGTATTTCACGTTAAGTGATTTTCTGAAAGAAACAGTGACTAAATTGAGTATCCTACATTGAGTGAAAATGAGTAATTTAAAAAAAGGAGTTTTTGGCAGTTTATTGTTGGTTAGTCAATCGGTATTAGACAAACTAATTGGCTTAGTGAGCACACTGGTTTTGGCTAGAGTGCTGTTGCCTGAGGACTTTGGTATTGTTGCTATAGCAACCTTGATCGTTGGTTTTTTTGAGGTGCTTTCTAATACAGGTTCAGTTCAATACTTGTTGCGAGCCGACCAAATTAACGATTCAGAAGTAAACACATCATGGACTATCAATATATTGTTGAAGCTAATACTCAGCATAGCGCTTTATGGTAGTTCATTTTTTGTTTCAAGTTATTATGAAGACCCTCGACTGCAAAATTTAATGCTTGCGTTGGCGTTGGTATATTTTTTTGAGGCTTGGCATAATCCCGGCATTATTTATCTGAAAAGAGAGCAAGAGTACGCGGCTATCTTTAAAGTAACTGTATTGGGCAAAGTTCTCGCTGTTTGCTCTGCAATATCAATTGCCTTAGTTTACGAGAGTTATTGGGCCTTAGTTGTATCGCAAGCGGTTAGTAAAATTTCGATGATAATCGGGTATTATATTATTTACCCCTTCAAGCCTAAATTCGAATTGAGCAATGCCAAAAAGCAATGGGCTTTTTCGGGGTGGATAGTTCCGCAGTCGATATTAGGATATTTCCGAACGCAACTCGACACCTTTTTAGCATCGTCACTCTTCGGGAAAGCAGAGCTAGGCTCATACTATACAATGAAGTATATAGCGCTTATTCCCACCTCTCATTTCATCTTACCCATGACTGGGACGTTTTTGGTCGAAATGCGAAAGGCGTCCGTTGACGTTCATAATTATAAAAAAATATACAATTCAGCCCTCCTCATCGCTCTCTTAATAGCGGCGCCTATTTCAGCGTTTCTTTTTTATTTTCATGAGCTTACTACACTAGTTTTGTTAGGCGATCAATGGACCAAATACTCCCAGTTGCTCGCTGGATTCAGTTTATTAATTATTTCTGCAACCCTCCACCAACATTGTTGTAAAACCTTGATTATTTTTAATAAACCGAAACACATATTGCTGTATGAATTAACTACATTCACAATTATTTACTCGATACTGTTTACTATTGGATTTAATGATCTAATGATTTTTACATATACTCGGGTGGGAATAGAACAGTTACTCTCGCTTTGTTTTCTACTTTATGCTTCGCTGAGGTATACCGACGTTATAACGACAGTCAAATTGTTTTTTGGAATCTTCTTGATCATTAGCTCATGTATCGTATCAGTTTTTGTTGCCTCATTTTTACCTAGCTTGTCCACTTTTGCGCTGATTGATTTAGGCTTTAAGTCAGCTTGCTTTTTTACCTTATTTTACGCTAGTTTTGGATTGTGTTATTTTCTCTTTCTTCGACGCTTCTCTGAATGGGAATATATATCTTCATTAATAGTCAGAATTTCAGCACCGGTCATACAAAAATTAGTTCGCAATTAAAAGTAACAACAATGATTGTGTGACGAGCGTTGCCAGTAATGTTTATAAAAAATTTTGATATTTACTACTTTTTAGTTGGATGGAAAGTTAGGTTGCTTTACCAAATAGAGCGACCTAAACTCATGTTTGGCAGGTATTAACACTATGTGATTCTCATGAAAACACCTTTTTCAGTGACTATATTAAATCAGAAACCAACTAGGTATAAGTTCATATGTGCGGCATTGCAGGTTTTTTAACCACGGAATTTGAGCAGTTAACAGCAGAAAATTTGCTTAGCATGGGTAATGCTATCGTTCATAGAGGACCTGATGCTCATGGCGAATATTTAGATGATTCGGTGGGCCTTTGTCACCGCCGATTAAGTATTCTCGACTTGTCTGAAGCGGGCAATCAGCCTATGTTTTCTAACGATGACAACATTGTCATTGTTTTCAACGGTGAGATTTATAACTTTTTAGAATTAAGAAAAGAGTTGGAAAACGAAGGTGAAATCTTTGCATCTGGCACTGACACCGAAGTTATTATTAAATTATATGAGAAACACGGTGTAGATTGTTTGGCAATGCTAAACGGTATGTTTGCTTTTGCATTATGGGATAAAAACCATAAAAGACTTTTTATTGCCAGAGATCGACTTGGTAAAAAGCCCCTTTACTATTATACCGACAATGGCAAGTTTGCTTTTGGCTCTGAAATTAAAGCCATCTTGGCATTGCCAGACATAAAAAAAGAAATTCGGTTGGATGCTATCCATGACTTTTTTGCGTACCAATACATACCCGACCCTAAAAGCATCTTCAAACACGTTCATAAACTCCCTCCCGCTCATTATATGCTATTAGAAAGCGGAAACATGACGATCAAACAATATTGGCACTTGAGTTTTGCCAAACCAGTCGCGGTAAATGAAAAAGAAAGTGTGGCTAAGCTGCAAGAAATCATCAAAAAAAGTACCCAAAGGCGCATGATAAGTGATGTGCCGCTGGGTGCCTTTTTAAGTGGTGGTGTCGACTCTAGTGGTATTGTTGCCACTATGTCGGGTCTATCCGATAAGCCTGTTAAAACATGCACGATTGCTTTTGACAATGAAAAGTTTAATGAAGCCGAGTTTGCAGCCGCCGTTGCTAAGCAATATAAAACCGAGCATCACGAATTTTTAGTACACCAAAATGTTGCCAATACGCTGGAAGATATTGTTAGTTATTTCGATGAACCTTTTGCAGATCCATCCCTTGTTCCTACTTTTTTCGTGTCTGAATTAGCGCGCAAAGAGGTCACGGTTGCTATTGCCGGTGATGGCGGTGATGAAGTGTTCGCTGGCTATGAAAAATATTCGACGGATTTTGTCGAAAACCAACTCAGAGACAAATTCCCCAAATGGATGCGCACGTCTTTATTTCCTGTATTTGGAAGAGCATGTGGCTCAATAAATCTGCCTCTGTTCCAACGCGCAAAAAATTTGCTAACAAGTTTGAGTGTTAGCCCTGAAATGGGTTTCTACATTACCAATAGCTTTATTACCGATGATGATTGGCAAAAGCTAGCAAAAGACGAAGTTAAAATTGAACTGAATGATTACCATCCCTCTTCTCTCACCCTTGAAAAGTACCGTGAAGCAGATGGGCCCGACCATTTGAGTAAAATACTTTACACAGACATGAAGACATATCTGACGGGTGGGATACTGGTTAAAGTAGATAGAATGAGCATGGCCAATTCACTTGAAGTAAGAGCGCCTATTTTAGACAAAGAAGTGATTGAATTTGCTGCAACATTGCCCTCAGCACTTAAATTTAGAAATAAAGAGAAAAAATACATTTTAAAAGAGGCATTTAAGCCTTTGTTGACCGACGATATTTTATATAGAAAGAAAATGGGCTTTTCAGTTCCTCTAGCCCAGTGGTTTCGAGTTGAAATAAAAGATATTGCTCAGCGTTATCTAATTGATGACGTTAAAGGCTTAAGCGCTATTTTTAATATGGAGCAGGTTCAGCATTTATGGGCTGAACATCAAAAAGCGCGCAAAGACCATAGTGCTTTACTTTGGTCAATGTTGATGTATGAAATGTGGTGGCAAAGGTACATGAACTAGTATGAACAAGAAAAAAATTCTACATGTAACCTATGATATGCGCATCGGCGGCACGGAAATGGTGATCAAAAACATCATTGAAGGCGTCGATACAGCCAAATTTCAGATGTCTATTTTTTGTATCGAACAGCCCATTGGCCCATGGGGCCAAGAACTTGAAGCAAACGGAACAACGATTCACAGCAAGAACAGAAAAGAGGGCTTTGACTTTTCAATGATCGCTAGTATCCGAAAAGTGCTAACCAGCGAGAAAATTGATGTTATTCATTGTCATCAATATTCACCCTGGGTTTATGGGGTGATTGCCGCAATCGGCTTACATACAAAGGTTATATTTACGGAGCATGGCCGCTTTTATCCTGACTCTAGTAGTTGGAAGCGAAAATTCGTTAATCCTATTCTGTCATTTTTTACTGATTCAATTACCACAATTTCCAAAGCCACTAAACAAGCACTAGTTGATTATGAGTTTTTGTCAGCGAATAAAATTGACATTATCTATAACGGTATTAAAGCGTTGAAAACCACATCCGTAGAAGAGCGTCAAGCACTAAAAAGCGAATTGTTTATAAGTGATGATGACATAGTGCTTGGCACTGTTGCCAGACTGGACCCGATTAAAAATCATGCAATGATGTTGGATGCCTTTAATAGTGTGCTCAAAAACTACCCGAGCGCTAAGTTGGTTATTGTTGGTGATGGTGAACTAAGTACCGCACTTAAAGAACAATGTAATGAGCTTAATATTTCTGACAAGGTCATATTTACAGGCTACATTACAAACCCTAGTAATTATATTCAGATTTTCGATATTTTTTTACTATCTTCATTGAGTGAAGGAACATCTATGACTCTTCTTGAGGCCATGTCGGTGGGTAAGCCTTGTGTGGTTACGGATGCTGGGGGTAATTCAGAAATAATTTCGAACGAGTCTAATGGGTTAGTTACGGAAAATAAGATATGTAAGAGTTTTTCGCTTGCTATAGAAGAGCTGATGTTGAATGAAGCAAAAAGACTACTTATGGGAAATCGGGGCTTTAAGCGTTATGAGCAATTCTTTTCATCAATGAAAATGAGTTCTGAGTATATGAGGCATTATTATTAGAAGGTAGCCCGCTTAGATATAAAACCGAACTTTATGCAACAAACTTTACTCAAACAAGATAAATTTTTATCCTCAAAAATATTGTAAATGGGCTCTTTTTAAGCTTAAATATAAAATGTGAAAACACACCAAAATTAAGATGCAAAAACTCAGTTTGCTTAGGGAATTAATATGAAAAAGATGCTCGTAATGGAATTCAATGAGCTAAGTCCATCATTGGTAGAGCAATTTATTGATGAAGGAGTACTTCCCAATTTTGCTCTGTTGAGAGATGCTTCAATAACAATGGAAACTGAAACAGACGCTACTGGTGAAGCTTTAAACCCTTGGGTACAGTGGTTTGATATTCATACAGGTATTGATTGGGATCAGCATAACATTAGAGGCCTCAACTCACTTAAAGACTTTGAAGGGAAATTTTTATGGGATACCTTGTCTGAAAAATTTGGTTTAAAAAACTGGATTTGTGGAAGCATGAATGCAAAGTATTCAGAGAATTTTAAAGGACGGTTTTTGCCCGACCCTTGGTGCACTGACGTTAAGCCTTCCCACAATGATGGAATGTTGAATTACTATAAATATGTAAGCCAATCAGTTCAAAGTCATTCTGGTGCCGGTACCATCTCCCAAAGTGACTTTGCTAAGTCATTGTTTCAGCAAGGTGTCAGTTTCAAAACTTTTGTTAGTCTGCTAGGGCAATTATACCGCGAAAAAGTATTAAAAAAAGACGATTGGAAACGCGCTATGTGCCTAGATCGTATACAATTAGATGTTTTTAAACACTATTATAATAAAGAGCAACCTCAATTTTGCACTTTCTTTTCAAACGCAGTTGCGCACTTTCAACATCATTATTGGTCAGATTTTGAACCTGAAAAATTTGGTCATATTAAAGACAAAGCAAATTCAGATAAAGCAAACGCAATTCGTGAAGCATATAAAAATACTGACTATTTAGTTGGTGAGTTGCGTGACTTAGTCGGTGAGGATACTGCCATATTGTTTACGACAGGTCTTAGTCAAGAACCTTACGTTAAAAATGAAAGACACTATTACCATATTAAAAGTGATGTACGTTTTTTTGAAAAATTCAATATACCCCAAAATACGAAGTATAAGCCAATCATGGCTCAGCAATTTTACCTGGAAATGCCTGATGAAGCATCTGCGATTCAGCTAGAGGAAGAGCTTGGACATTATGTTTTGGATAGCATGGAATATTTCCACGAAGGGGCTAATAAATTATTTATGATAAGTCGTAACAATAGAACTTTATCAGTCAGTTGCAGATGTACAAAGCTAGTAAAAAACGAAGCACTGTATTTTTCTGAAAAAAGTCCTACAGAAAAATACGTTTTTAGCGACATATTTTACCGAATGAAAGAAGCCAAGACCGGAATGCATAATCCTGTCGGTTTGTATTGGCTCAAGTCTAGAGAGGAAAGCTTGCAAACGCACAAAAATCGAGTTAGACCGAGTCAAATTCATCATGATATTGTTGAGTTTTTTACGTAATGAGATAAAAAAGCAAGATTGTTTAAATTAAATTTTTTATTACAACAATATACCGATCGAAATACGCTACAACTATTAGGATTTAACGGAAGTTGGTGCTCAAATGCGAATGTTATTGTGAGAGAGTTGAATTAAATTGGATAAACGCAGAGCGAGCGATATCATTTATTTGAGGTTTACATTGCTCACATGGCAACAATTGCTCGATATTTGACTCAGGTTTGCTGAGCTGTGGAATGATAACTGCTTCTTGAACTGTGAAAAAAGAGCGCGCAGAAATCGCTCTCACGGCAATACTTATTTGGTAGAAGTTTGCTTTGCTCAAGCTAATTGAATAGCGCACCCACTTTTCATGGCCTCTCCTCACCATCACGATAGCTATATTTAATTAAAAACGATATTGCAACTGCAAGGGAAATAAGGCTAGTTTTTGTTTACTTACCGGACACGTTAAATGTGGTTAAACCGTCAAGAGTCCGTATCACACAAGAGCATATCACACAAGATATTTCGGCACATGTAAAATATTGCAATCTGAACCGATTGCTTTGGTCAAACGGCGATCAATCATTCATTGAGTATGAGAACTCCTTTAGGAAAGTGGATGGTTTGGTATTTTAGCAAGGCAGCGCGAGCGCCCAAGGTAATTGACAATTAATAAATTATTCCGCAAACTAACACTGTATTTTAAGAGTCGCATGTTAAACGACGGTGATTGATTATAGAAATGCCGCTAGAATACTTTTTGAGTGGGTTTAAGCAGAGAAACCTATTACATAGAACAGAGTAATATCTTTTCCTAAAGCTTAATGATAAGTATTAAAATTGGATTAATATGTAATGATCAGCCAGATAAAAATCATGCTTCAGAAAGTATATCGCTTTCGGTACTACTTGAATAACTACTTTTCGTATAGTTCTATTTTGGATGAAGAATCAAATATTCTGGTGTCTTTAACCAGCTATCAACATAGAGTTAACTCGGTTGCTGTTACTATTGAATCAATTGCATTGGGGAGTTCCAAGCCCAAAAGAATAGTCCTTTGGTTAAGTCATTATGATCTGAGAAACATACCAAAATCTCTGCAACGATTACAAAAGAGAGGATTAGAAATTATTGCATATGAGGATATTAAAAGTTACACAAAATTAGTACCTGTTGCGTCCTTAGAGAATAGATTAAATGGCATCGAGTTTATAACCACTATAGATGACGACGTTATATACCCTAAAAATTTGCTGAGCATCTTTTGTGAAGTTATAAAGTCAAAAAGCAATATAATATACTCACAACGAGCTAGAAAAATAGATTTTAAAAATGGAAAAATAGATTTTTATAATTCATTGCCATTGATAGGACCAAAAGACGACGTTCCAAGTCGCTTGATCATTCCTACGGGTGTTGGCGGTGTGTGTTATCCGGTCAACTTTATAGATACGATAGTCAAATATGGTGATCGATTCAAAGAGCTAGCACCGCATCAAGATGATATTTGGTTTTGGGCAATTGCATCAATCGATAAATATCAACAAATCTTTGTGTATAACAAGGCAATGAAAGAGAGTAAGATGAAGTATGTACCAGGCAGTCAAAGTAAGGCTCTTTGGCATACTAATCAGGCTTTAAAGTCTGAAAGTATCGAAGGTGAAACTCTAAATGACTTAGCAATTGAGAATTGTATAAGCGAATTTGGATTACGACTAAATAAAGACGAACAGTAATGAGGGTGTTGTATAACTGTGAAGTGGCGTAGTTAATTTGGCCACCTATTAAGAGATTGGTATGCTACTAGCATGTCAATATTAGGTATCCAAGATAGGTAAAAAACAAGACGGATATTTGGTCATGAATTCAAATTAGGAACACTTTGGTGTTTTTCAAATTTACCACTTATGATTAAAATAGCGTCGATTAACAATATTTTTGAGAATAAGAATTTTATTTCGTTGAGTAAAGTTCTCTTACATCGATATCGTTCTCGTGGTTCTTTGAATATTAATAAATTCCATTTTTTAATATTTATATACACAGCTATTGGCTTAAAGAAAGGAGAACTCGTGATTTGAATTCCGTAGCAGTTGTAACGAGAGCATATGATGCTGAGGCACCTTATATTGTGTCGTTTATTGAGCACTATATGCGTTTAGGCGTAACTGAGTTTCATATTGTTGTGCCTTATCAAAATCCTTACGATTATTTGAAAGTCATATGTAATAATATTTCGAATATTAATTTACATTTAGAAATAGAACCTTCTAATTTGTTAGAAGGTGTTCAAAAAATAGCACTTCCTTATGTCAAATCCTCGCATATCTTAAGTGTGGATGTTGATGAGTATCTGCACGTTGATAAAAAATACTTTGAAACATTGCTAGCTCACGATTATGTCAAACTCAATTGGATTATTGCACCCTATTTAAATCTTCCCTCGGATACAGTTTATGGCTTTCATGATAAACAATGCAAGTACCTGATAAAAAAAGATATTTGCCATTCATTTAGGGATCATGAGTGTATCACGACGGTACCTACTCAACCTTATGAATCCGAAATCCCATTGATTCATTATGTCTATCGCTCATTCTATGATTTGATTTTAAAATGTGCATTAAGTAACTATGGAGATTATCAATCAACCTTATCAAACCAATTTAGTCTGGGTGTTACGGATTGTAAAAAATTACCATTAAAATTTAAGATGTTGGCTATCTATAAAAGAATTGTTAACGCCAGTGAACCATTTGTAGTTCCTAATTATTGTAAAATAGATGTGGAACTTGAACTAGCTATTATCAAGGATGCGGTTATGTTTGAGCAGCTCTCAGAGCTATCATCCGCATTAGAGCGATATGCTAGTCGCTTAAACCTGGCAAAATTCATTAAAGAGATCAGAAAACATACCGCATATAAAGAACTGGGCAGATTGCCTCACTCTTGGTTAGCTAAAATTGCTGACAATTGTTTAGAAGTAGAACTAGAACCAAAGAGTTGGATTAAATCCAAGAAAAACGCCTCTTCGTGGAAAAATTTAATGATTAAATTGAAGAAAAGTTAGTTAATAAGCTTACGTATAGTGACCTGGTTCAGTTACCGTAAGTCAGTTTAACGACGTAAGCGTCCAGCAAACGAAAAAATGGTATAATTAGCCACCATCAAGGTATCAAAAAGTGGGTGATGCCAATTTATAACGGGCCTAAGGCGATGGTTACGGGGAACGCCTCGAGAAGTACATTAACTAATGGCAGTTACACAGAATCTGTTACAGGTTCACATATTCTGTTAAAGCTTCGTTAAACATTCCTTGATGTTTTCTATATCATCATCAAACCTTCTATCATTTTGATTATCGAAATATGTCATCCCGTGAAGTTCATTAGTTTTAATCACAATTCCCTGAAATGAGCACTCAGCAGAGCATTCAGACATTACAGTATTTATTGAGTCTTGTAGTATCTCAGTTGCTTTTATACATGTATGATTTTTCATAACATATTGCCGCGGTGAGAACTTATCTCTATTTTCTAAAACATACATAATATCCTCAGCTAGTTTATCCTCTGTTGACCAATAACCGGTATGATCATTAACGTATGAATACTTTTGCCCATAATTAAAGCCGTCCCTTATAATACAAGGGATATCGCAAAACATCCCTTCGATAATACTTCGGTTCAATCCTTCAAACCTAGACCACAATAGATTAACTTTCGAACGAGAGTATAGCGCACTCACCTCCATCGGCGATATCCATTCATAAAACGTAAGGTTTTCCGCCAGATTATAGTGGTTTGCTATTTCTTTAACGTCATTTATTGTTAGGTCATGGGGATATCCGACAAGTGCAACCTTAAGGTGAGGTAGTACTCGCTTAACTTTGGACAATGCTTTAAAAATATCTTGATGGCGCTTGAATTTAGCCCAGCCAGATACAACTACTATGTCAATATCTTTTTCAGTTTCAGCCTTGGGCTTGAAAATCTCATGATTAACCCACCAATTTGAACTCAACTTAACTGGAACAAGATTACTATTAAGAGCGTCCAAAAAATTGAAGTCTCTATTTTCATATGCCATTACAAACACAGGTTCGGTTAAGCTTGTGTAACATAAAATCCCAGTATCACATGTTCCAGCCCAACTAGGCTCCAAAACTATATGATATCGACTAGAAAATTCATTCATGTCAAAGAACTTAAACATTAGTGAAAAGTAATATGAATATTTAATTATAACTACTCCTTTTTGATGGTTGCTTGGACTTTTAACAATTAAGCAAACGCCATCAAAGAGGGCCAATGGATCCTCAAAAAAACGTTTCATATTATCTAAAGGAACGATCCTTTCCTTTATATCTGTAATGAACTTATTTTTCAGACCTTTAGAATTTAAAACAAACTTTTTAACCAAAAAAATGACAACTTTTTCACTACCGAACCAGCCACTTCGATGCACTTGACATAATGTTTCAATATATTCAAGCTCTTTTCCTCTAAGTAAAAGAATTAGGGCCTTTGTTAAAAATAGGCTGACGAACAGAAGTTGCAATAATGGCATATCATGTTTGAGAGCTTCTATTATTTTGGCTTTTAATATATAACTTTTTACATTCACATTACATTCCTAGAACTACATGGCACAGTTTTAACCCTTCCTTAACTTTTTATAATTGCATACAACACGTTTACTGCGAAGTATATTTCCACTTTGTTCATTTTTGTCTAATTGTCATTGTTTCTACGCGATATATTTTGAATTTGCTGTAACGTAAATATTATCTTGTTGCCGGAGGTTCGCCCCTTATTGCAAGATCACTTTTCAGAACGAAAATATTGTATGCAATTGCAGTGTAGAGAATACACCAATATAATATTTCTGCCCTAAACCTATTTAAAAATGTCATCGATATTACAAAGCAAGAAAGTGCGCATCCTATAGCTAACACTTTGAAATATTGTTCAATTTGCTTTTCTTCTTTTAGTTTTTTCATTGTTCTAAAAATAGTGACAAACGAATACAATATCATACCTACAAAGCTAATAAATCCCAAATAACCAATTTCACTTAATACTTCAAACCATGTGGAATGTACCGCTCTATTCCTGCTTCCACCGGTATCTTGGACAGCGTCACTAATGTAAATGGGCGAATAATAGATAAACCCTGAAGCTCCGGCTCCAAAAGGGTGATCCTTTGCCATTTTGATGGCCGCCAGCCAAAAATAAACACGCGTTGAGCCTGACTCCTGCTCTGCTGCGCTTTCAACATCCTGAGTTTTTATTGTTCCCATTCTCTCCCAAAAAGCACTATCGGCTACTACAGAAAGGCCAATTAAGCCTATAAAAACTAGTGCAACAACACCTGATTTTTGATTTTTACGCTGTAATTTAGAAAAATACAATATCCAAATAAAAACGGTTAAGCCAAATAATACACCTAAAAAAGCCCCTCTACTCCCAATTTGAACTAGTGAATTAGCTAAGTAAATACCAATAATGCCAAAAAAGAGCTTTGCCCACCATTTCGGTTTACACCATAAATAATACAAACAAATAATAACTGCTGGCGCAAGGGCCGCACCAAGTCCATTAGCGTCTGGTGAATCAACCATACCCGCACCTTCAAATCTACCATTCGTTGTTCTACCAAATTGAGACACGTAATACCCCATATAACCAGCAAAAGTTACGTAACCAATCAAGATAATGTCTAGGTGCTCTTCAGTTCTAACAAGTTTATATATAATTGTTACTAAAACCGTGACAGTGAGGATGGCATCGAAAGCAATAGCGTGAACATCCGGAAGAATTGCATAAAACGATGCGACAAAGTAAAGAAAAGCTGTAAAATACATAAACATAAATTGCGGTATTGCAACTAACTTATTTTCTGATAATTTCGTCCAATTGATGATCGTTATAACGAGTAATGTAAGCACGATATAAAATGAATAACTGATATCGGGAATATAGCTTCCCCACCACTTGGTATTTGGGTTGAAGAAGTAGTATGCCTGATATAACACAAAGAGATAAACTGCGCTTTGGCGGATTGCTAAAGTTATAGTGGTACAAAAGGTTAGTACAAAAAACAAAACACTAAGCATTTAGATGAGCCCTTTGGTAGGAGATATATTTTTTGAAAAAGCGTCTTTCTTAAGTAGTTTCATTTTTCAGCATCTAGCCTTTTAAAAAAGCGTTAAAAATTAATGGCAATGCGGTTTGCTAGTTATTTTTTAAAATTCAATACAATCTGCGTCTTGTCCTAGTTATATATCTTAAACCTAGCGTAAGTCTTCTCTAAAAGTCTTTCTGCTAAACAGATTGTTTGAGCCCAAGAATTAATCAAATACGAGGTTAAAAAATATGGTGTGAGCGTTTTTTTTGTTTGGGTTATATATTTTAGATAGTTTATGCTTACATACTCAATGCTCTGAGTTCCCTGATTTTCATCAACAAAATTACTTATCTCGTCAAAATATTCTTTAGAATGCCATTTAGTTAATTGAGTTAAATTAGGGATTACCAAACCACGTTTCTCAAAATACTCAGCACTATACGAACACAAATCCATAGCAAATGGAATTCTATTATAAATATATTGCTGAGCTTTGGTCGGGGGCTTTTTGGCGTATGCAAAACTATCACTTTTTGCATCAAAAGCCCCCTTGCAACTGGCCATGTATTGTTCTTGCCTCTCAGCAGTCCATTGTTGTAACTTATAACCGTTTAGGTACCAGTCTGAGTCATGTTGCTGAATATTAGGATTTATGATATTTGATTTTAAAAATTTAAGTCTACTGGTAATGTTTTCTAAATCGGTTAAGACTTTTAAAGGATACACTAATTCGATATTGTCTAAGGACTGCATTAGTGCAGGTAAGTACTCAATATGCCCAATCCATAAAATGTAGCCATCTTCAATAAAGCCCCTATTTTTACTTAACGAATGTTTTAAATGGTGATCTACTTCATAGAACGAACTGCAATACATTTTGAGTAATGACTTTAACCTTAAGTTATGCAAAAACACATCATCGAGACACATTAGTTTAGCTCTTTCTTTTTTTATCATTTTTTCGTGATAAAAATAGTCTATCGGAAAATACTATATTTTTTCTGTTTTTCTTTGCTTTAAAAGCTATGATAACGAAGGTAAAATTTTAAATATTAAGATATGAGCCGTTTTCATATCATTATCAAAGCCTTTAGAACAACACCGAAACCAAACCTTTTTTTGCATATGATCTGCTATGTCCTGGCCGACCCATGCCGTTGATGGTAGTCAAATCATCGGACAAAATGCAGCGCCGCACAGCCTGTACTCTCGATATTTTTTTACTACCTCCCTAAGACTATTTCATTCACCTCACATCCATACTTTAGTTATCCATACTTTAAGTATGGATAACTAAATGTCAATACAGTTAAAAAAATTGCCTACGTAGACACATTTTTTATTTTAGCAAGCTTTACTATAGTAAATACGAATCTAATATCATCTTTTCGTTCAAATGCGCGTCGCACTAATTTCCGGTATTTCAAATAATACTTTGCTTAAAACTGTGTGGTAGTGCCATTAAAAAAATTCCAATCTTTGTTTATCCTAATAGGATTGTTGCGCCTTAGTTTTTTGCTTCGACTTTATAAGCAACTATCAAAGGGGGGAAGTCATAGTTTCCTGCCTTACCAGCACCATTTAAAGACAAATATAACGTACTTGTATTATGGTCGAAGGTAGCACCATTAACTGCTTTTGAACCACCACTATCATATGGATGACTCCATTTACCATAACTAATAGGTCTAACCATCCAAGGTTGTTCAGCTTCTAACATTTCGTTAATGTCAAACAACCAAAAAAAGTTATAATAATCATCGTGTCCATATGCACATCCACCGGCACAAACATTACCATTATCTTGCGTGATCTTATAACCAGTGCCGCTATGTATGCCTCCGTTGTACCCTATGGCCATGAAAATACTTGTTCCAGGCACTATAAATCCATACTTTGCTTTAGCCAATGGACTCCATATTGGGTCTATTTGCTGTTTATACTCTGTCCCCCCATCAACCAACTCCTTTCCTGACTCAGCAGGAAATACCATTAGTGCTTCTGTATTTATTTTTCTGTCAACTGTTATAACAGCATTAATAGCGCTTTCAGGTGTGAATGAATATAAGCTTGGACCTTGAGAGTATCTCCCGGTAATAGAATAATTTGATGCCCAACCAACGATATACTCTGTACCTAGACTTTCTACTAACTCTGAAGGAACCTTTGACATATAGCCGGCAGCCTTTGCACCACCTTGAAGCTGCAGCATTCCATTGAAAGGTGATGAATTTATATCAGCCGCCTTTGAAAATACTTGTAAGTTATCCATATTGCTTGCGGAAGCGTCATACCATCTCTCCGAAGATACCAGCAGACTTTCATTAAAATACAGTAATCCTGTGATTTTGTTATTTTGACTGCCCACCTCTAATTTATCAAGAACAGTCACATAATCTTGAAAAACATTCGCCTTGATAATATTGCCGACGGTTTCTTCCATTGAAAGCTCATCTGGGATTTCAAACTCAGCGATTGCGTTATTCTGGGTGTTTCCCGCCATGAATAGGCTGTTGTTATCTGGGTTAAAACCCAAAGTTGCTACAGCAAAGTTTGAATTAGATTCACCGTTAGCCTCGACTCTAAAAGCCCCCAAATACTCGATGTCCATAGTCGCTTGCAAGCCCAATGGAATAGTCGCATCAGTAGGCGTAGATTGAAGAATATCTTTTGCTATATCGGCTTCAAACAAGAACTTTTCAACCTTTACGCGACGCTCAATAATCGACTCATTTCCGGCATTATCGGTTGCTAGATAGGAAATTATATAAATACCAACATCTTCCCCTACGCTTCCCTCAACCGTCACTTCTAGCTCACCATCAACATCGTCTGTTGCAGTTGCACCTTGCTCATCGTAAGACTTACCAAATTCTAGGTTTATGTTTGCTGCGCCGTTCAGTGTGATAACAGGACCGACTAAATCTTCAACGACTACTGTTCTGTTTGTTGATGATTGGTTACCAGACTTATCTACCGCAGAATAAATGATTATATAAGATCCAATACCTTCTCCAATAGAGCCATTGATAGTTACTTCTACATTCCCATCAACATCATCTGTTGCAGTAGCGCCTTCCTCGCTGTAAGGTTCTCCAAAACCTAAGTTCATGCTTTGAGGGCCATTCAGTATAATAACTGGACCGACTAAATCTTCAACGACTACTGTTCTGTTTGTTGATGATTGGTTACCCGAATTATCTACCGCAGAATAAATAATTGTATAAGATCCAATACCTTCTCCAATAGAGCCATTGATAGTTACGCCTACATTCCCATCAACATCATCTATTGCAGTAGCGCCTTGCTCGCTGTAAGGTTCTCCAAAACCTAAGTTCATGCTTTGAAGGCCATTCAGTGTAATAACTGGGGCGAGTAAATCTTCAACGACTACTGTTCTGTTTGATGATGATTGGTTACCAGACTTATCTAACGCAGAATAAATAATTGTATAAGATCCAATACCTTCTCCAATAGAGCCATTGATAGTTACCTCTACATTCCCATCAACATCATCTGTTGCAGTAGCGCCCTGCTCGCTGTAAGGGTCTCCAAACCCTAAATTCATGCTTTGAGGGCCGTTGAGGGAAATAACAGGGGCAACAACATCGTTGACGATTATCGTTCTCTCAACAGATGACTCATTGCCGGCAACATCTTTTGCGGAATAGACTACAGCATATTTACCAATATTTGATAACGTGGGTCTGTTGACAGTGACAGGTACTTCACCATCGACATCATCAATGGCTTTAGCACCTGGATCTTCAAAAGGCTGGCCAAGCGCTAAACTATAGAGCGATTCGCCCATTAACTCAATCACTGGCGGCTCATGGTCGCTAGGCGATATAGGTTCTGGCGCCGGTGCTGGAGCCACTAGAGCCTCAGCAGGAGCGGCTATTTCGCTACTTGAACCACAAGCAAGCAGCGACAGACTAAACCCAGCTATCAATACTGATTTTAATAAATTTTGATAAGTTTTCACAATCTCAAGTCCTAAAGTACTGCTTCGATTTGATAATACGATTTTAAATGAAGAAAGAAGAGAGAGGACTTTCAGATCGATACAAAGGTATTTTGAAAAATACCCCTATGTTGCCCATTAGGTATAGTTAGGGGCTTTGAATACGTATTGCTATTTAAATAAAATGTATAGAATTCATGCAGTAAGTGGTTCAATTTTTGGTATTTTCCTTAGTTATATTTAATCACATCGGTTAGACTTTTTGTTTGCTTTTATTTTAATTAATACTGAAGCGTTTTGAGAAATAATGTCTTCCCAATAATTGTAATCAAAATACATGCCAATTTTATTTTATTGCTATAATTCATGTGTTTAACAATTTTCATTGGGAATGTAGCGCGTATACCTAAAGTAATGTGTTTCTTTTCTGCAACGTTTAAAGGTAAAAAATCGTTAAAAACCTCGTAAGCGTATGTAATTAATAAAGAATTTAATGTATCAAATGAGCGACATTTATATTTAAAACGGATAAGGATGAAACGCAGAATTAAACTTGATTAGCCAAATGCGCTGAACGCATCAACGACGGTTAATATCATTTGGCTAGGAAAGGCAGATGAGGAAATTTAAATCACAAGGTCAGGCTCAACGCTTTTTATCATGCCATGGTGTGGTTAATAATCTATTTAGGCTTGGTCGCCATTTAATGAAAGCGAGTAATTACAGAATTTCCGAGACTGAGCATTTGTTGAATGAACTAGGGCGATTTGTGTACAAAATTTGGAATAAGTAGTCATACTGGCCTTTATTCATCAAAATTGAATAACTTGACACTGCCAAATCAGGAATTAATAAACAATAAAAATAGGATTCGAATAAGCACTCAATTTGTTTTCCTCCAGCGACTCTCTGACAACCCTAGAGCGTACAAAGCAACGTCCGTTTTCTTCCATTATCGGTAATAACCACGAGAATTTGCTCTGCTCTGGCGCCACCAACTTACTTTTAACAATCACGTCGTCGTTACTGCAGTTTGTTATTAAATCAAATCGTAGAAAGTCGTCAGCATAAGTTTCACTGCGCTCAACGTTAATATCAACAGACAGCACATTTTGACTTCCCATCAAATTTAGTGTGCCCTCAGGATATGCTCTAAATATCCCATCCTCACTGGATAAGCTGAACTCATAATTGCGCAGTAGTTTTCCATGATCAGCCCAAAAAAGTACCCGCTTTTATACCTTGAATTAATACCGTATACTCTTTTTGCGGTGTTGTTACGTGAATACGGGAAAACTCGCATGGACCATAATCCATATAGTCGCCATGGTAATCTGAAGATGCAATAGCACCCAATATCTTTTCACCCTCAGCCAAGAGTTTGTCCCATATAACACCTAAAGTTGCATTAGCTGAGATAAAGTTAGATTACCAAGTTGATACAAAGGTATGTTAAAAAATACAAAATTAACTGCTTGTAGCCAATTTTAGGGGACAGGATTCCGGGAGTTAAAATTTTTTTCTATAAAGTTTCAAGTAGTAAATTCACTTTTTTGACTTAAATCAGTAGTTATATATTTTTGGGAGTTCTTTCAGTTTCCAATTTCGACAACTTCATTTGACCTTTGAATTCAGATTAAAAACTAGCCATTTAATCATCGGGGCTGGCGGGTAAATAAAGAAACAGCCGGAATTTTGGTCATTGGTAAGGCTACCTGGGAAGTGTACGCCAACCAGAGTGTTTCCGTTTAATACACCTAAACAATGGCTCAACCTTCGACTTACCATATAGAATTACTAGCAATCTAGCCACGTTTTACTATTTTGTATTTTAATAAATAAAAAATAACAATAATTGAATTTTTGATACCAATGTGACATCAACCCAAAATTAAACCTACATCAAACATATCAGGCCAAGCGTTGAGAAATATCCTTTTGCTAGTATTATGAATATGACTTACTATTCGTATCAGAAGCTGGTCGGATTTGAGAGAACAAGGCTACAGTTATCTACGCTGAATGAATAGCCAGCTCAATGTTATTTACCTTAATTTAATTTAGAGCCTGTTGCAATTGCCTAATAATAGCAGTTAGTATTTTGATTTTTAAACATTTAAATTTCAAATCGCCAATAATGTGCGTTAAAAAAATTAGAAATCGACGCTAAATATAGCCAGTTTATGTTCAACAAAATTCATATTGATGCAGTTAAGACTGTATTAAAAAAAAATTAAATATATCGAATCCTTTTATATGAGTATTAAAGAAAGTAAAGCAATAATAGTGCTAGGAATGCACAGAAGCGGTACCTCTGCGATTTCAGGTGTGTTTTCGCATTTAGGTGTATTGATGGGGAAGAAACTGTTTAAAGCGCAAAAAGGCGTAAACGAAAAAGGTTTCTTTGAAAACTCGCTTGTAGTTCAGCTAAATGAGCGCTTGTTTGAGAAATTAGAGTCATCTTGGGATGACCCTCTAGGCGCTCAAAAAGATATTATGAAATGTGATATCGCAATTGAACTTGCTATGGCTAAACAGTTATTGGTGCGAGAGTATGACAAAGCCATTTACTGGGGTATAAAAGACCCAAGGACCTCAGTTCTGATGCAGTTTTGGCTGAAGGTATTCAGTGATTTAAAAGTCAAACCTCATTATTTGATTATGGTTCGCCATCCCATGGATGTATTCCGGTCGCTAGAAAAACGTGATCAGTTTTCGATCGAAAAATCGTTGATTTTATGGGTACATTATACACTGGGTAGCTTTGAAAATTATCATAAAGATAGTCATAGCATTATGCTCTACGATAATTTAATGAATGATACTGAAAAACAAGTAGAAAATTGTATCGATACATACGCGCCAGAATTGCACTCTAAAGTTATTGAAGCATGCGCTTTCATAAGCGTTGAATTAAGAAATCATTCAAGTCAAACTAGTGAAAACAAATCAAATGATGCTATCTGTGAACTTGCTTTAAGTCTTTATAATTGTGTCAACGAATTTCCAGTTAACAAGCAAGAAATTGACAATATAGATGTTTGTTTTAAAGCATACTTGCGAGGATTAAATGGAGTAATTAGTGAGCATCTGACAGTAGTTAAGAAGGAAGAAATTCTTTACAAAAGGCTATTTGGAGAGGCATACAACACTATATGGTGGAACCTTTCGTGGCCTTTGAGATTTGTGGAAAGAAAATTCCGAAGAATAAGATGAACCGGCAATTAACGTGTTTTACATTGCATACATCGAGTGGCAATTCGACAAAAGCAAAAATCCCTTCGTTTCAATTTATTTTGCTTTTTAAACAGTTAGAGAACAAATTGGTATCAGTTAATTCATAACTTTTAGCGGACTCACGATCACGTTAACTTAATTTCTCTTACTTTAGGTGATGTCATTACTCCAATGAACTTTGCAAAAGCCGTCAATTTGATGGTTTTTTTATATATTCAATTGAGTTAATGTGATAATTGTAATTTAAAGTAATGTCTATTGAATATCAGAGTTTTGATAAATCAGTTTCGGATAGTAAAAATAATTTTTTAAGTAGGTAATATGAATGCAATATCGAGTGACAAAGGGCTAGTTAGTGTTGTTATTCCCGGATATAAAAATGAATTCATAGGAGAGGCTATTGATTCTGTGCTTACCCAAACCTACCATAACGTTGAGATTATAGTCGTTGATGATGGCAGCCCAAATCAGCTAAAGAGCACACTTAAAGAATATATTGAAACAGGAAAAATTCGATATATTCATCAAAAAAACCAAAAAATGGCTGCAGCAAGAAACAATGGTATAGAACACGCTAAAGGTAATTTTATTGCATTTTTGGACGACGACGATTTATGGGAACCGGAAAAATTAGAGTTACAGATAAATTTATTTGATAATCCAGCGATTGGTTTGGTTTATACTTTTGCGGAGGGGTTTAAAGACGGAAAGAATTTGCCCATTCCAAATTTTGAAATATCCCATCAAGGTAAAATATTCGGTGAAATATTCTTGGCAGATTTTATTCCTAACTCTTCAGTGATCGTTAGGCGAACTTGTTTTGACAAAGTAGGACTTTTTAAAGCCACCCCAGATTTCTTCGGTGTTGACGATTGTGATATGTGGACAAGAATTACTTACTCCTATGACGCATCGTGTGTCCCTAAAAAACTAACTAAAATTAGACTTCATAAAGGGCAATTTAGTAGCGATAAGTCGATAATGTATGAAAACGACTTAAATGCGAGACGAAAGCTAATCAATGACCTGGAAATACCAAAAGTTTATCAAAAGCAATATTTTGCTAGAGTCTATTTTGAAATTGCATTTAACCTCAGAAAAACTGCAAAATTTAAAGCATTTAGCTTTTATATGAAGAGTATTCAAGCTTCTTTTTCCAAAACAACATTTTTTGCTATTTTAAAATTACTTGTTAATTAAAGATACAACTAGCCTTTTTACTTCAGGTTAATGATCTGTTTAGTAGGAATATTGAACGTTATAAGTTTATTAATTGAGAAGTTGAATATAAAATACAGCACATAGTGCAGTATGTGCCAAGTAAGTGTCACGCATTCGAATTTAGCAATACTGAAAAAGAGAGAATATGCAAAAAACTTTAGCTTTATCTTGTTGGTTTGGTGACAAATTTAAAAAGCCTAAAAGGGTGAGAAATATAAAAGAATTCATTCTGTTGGTTAAATTTGTCATAAAGAATTTAATACCAATTAGTTTATACTCCCTTTTTAAAATAGACTCGGTGGTGCCAAGGGCGCCTAAAAATTGTTCTAAATCTATTTTTTTTACTAATAATGCCAGTCTAAAATCTGACATCCTTTATAAAGGGTGGACATATTATTTCATCAATGATGATGTAAGCGGTATCGACAGTATTTCTTCCTCTTTAGCGGCAAAAAAGATAAAATTTCTAGTACTACCTGACGATGTAGAAAGACAACTTAATGACTTTGATTTCATATTATATATGGATAGTCGTCGCATAACAGATGATATTGAAAAGCTAATAGAACTATGCGAAAAAGGTATTGTTATCCGGCATACCCTCAGGTTTAAAGAATCGGTATGGGATGAAGTTGAAGAAGCAAAAGAGCAAGAAAGATATATGATAGGGATGGATGATACTATTAATTTCATAAATGATCACATTTCGAGAGGTTTATCTGCTTCTAATAGAGTCGTTAATACTGGTGTAATACTATACAATATCGGCAGTATAAAATTTCGAGACGAAATACGTTCCCTATGCTCTGAGGTTTACAATGCGTGTCTAGATTTGAAGCAACCTGAATGTCAGATTATCTGGTTTATGTTGTCTCAGCGGTATAGTCACGCCATAACTACAATAGAGTGTAACGATATATCGACGAGAGATAACTAAATTATTACTACTACTACAGGGCATGGTGAGGTTTGTTGGTTATAATTCAAGGAGCTTGTACCAGGTTCCGTGTAACTGCCATTATTTAAGCTACTTCGTGATGCGATCCCCAAAACTCGATACTCGATACTACAATGAAGCATCTGATGACGTCAGGTATTAATTGGTATTTACCAGTTTGTAGATGTTGAGTGATCGGCAATGCGGTAATCCCCACACAAATTTAGAATAGGCAGCCATACACGCACTTTATTCATCCAATTTAAATACCTTAAAAGTGCCCTCTCGCTTTGTATTCGAGAAATATTAAGTAAAATTGAAAGCTTGTGAACTTTTAATTTAAGCCACTGGACGAACTAGGTTACAACGGCAAACTAAATAAGCAATTAATAAACAATAAAAATAGGATTCGAATAAGCACTCAATTTGTTTTCCTCCAGCGACTCTCTGACAACCCTAGAGCGCACAAAGCAACGTCCGTTTTCTTCCATTATCGGTAATAACCACGAGAATTTGCTCTGCTCTGGCGCCATCAACTTACTTTTAACAAGCACGTCGTCGTTACTGCAGTTTGTTATTAAATCAAATCGTAGAAAGTCGTCAGCATAAGTTTCACTTCGCTCAACGTTAATATCAACAGACAGCACATTTTGACTTCCCATCAAATTTAGTGTGCCCCCGGGATATGCTCTAAATATCCCATCCTCACTGGATAAGCTGAACTCATAATTGCGCAGTAGTTTTCCATGATCAGCCCAAAAAGTACCCGCTTTTATACCTTGAATTAATCCCGCATAATCTTTTTGCGGTGTTGTTACGTGAATACGGGAAAACTCGCATGGACCATAATCCATATAGTCGCCATGGTAATCTGAAGATGCCATAGCACCCCATATCTTAACACCCTCAGCCAAAATTTTGTCCCAGGTACCACCTACAGTTGCGACAACTGGGTCCCAGCGATCGATAGGTAAAATCTGTTTGTTGTATGAGCCTATTGTTGCTTGATTTTGATGCCCCGGTGCACCCGCCATAGCAACAATGTGGTCAAAGTTCTGATTCCAAAAAGTGATGTCTGAATAGTTTTCATCCTTTTCTGCATTTACGTCTTTTCTACTCGGGTGATTGTAAATGGCAATAGTGCTTTCGCCGCCTATATTCATCGCATCAAGAACATATAGATCACGTTCCTTTTTCGGCATTCCTGAAGACCTTTGCAACGCCGACATAATGCCATTTAGCGTTTTGCTCTCATTCGCAGGTGTTGTAATAATATTCACGTGCTCACGCCCTTCATAAGAGGGCATACCCAACTCTATTCCTGCAAAAATGAGCATTACTGGGTATTTTTTTCTCATCGCCTCAATCTCAGCCAATTTCGCTTGTGAAAAACTGTTTGGATTTTGCGAATGGTCAGTAATAGAAAATGCATCGCAGCCTTTTATATAGGCCAGTTCTGACAGTTCTTCTATAGATTTCTGACCATCAGAATAAGTGGTATGAGCATGGTGATCGAAAATCATACGGTCGCTATTTGAACCTGCCCAATAAGCTTGTTCAACAGTCATTTTTGGCTGTGATGTTTGCATCAAATATACAATAGCAATAGCACTTAAACTTACTATTGTGATAAAGACTGTCTTTATTGGCTTTCTATATATATTGGAAACCATTTTCTTAGAATTCATTTTACTAGCCTGCATAACATTCGGCTCTTCTTTACTATTAGTGTGCGCTTTGCGCAAGAACTTGCTTGAGGATGATTGTTTGAACCGATGCAAAATTGGCCTTTCTACCAATCGGTAACTTGCATGAGAGATTATCAGAGTCAGTGCCAGCGTGACCAGTAAGTAAAGTAGCGCCTGCTCAGTGACATCCCAGTTAAGGATGTTAAAAGCCTTTAGCATTGCTTTTTGTATTGGATAATGAAAAACATAAACACCATAGGAAATAATGCCAATCCACTTTAATGGTGCAAACTCCAAGCAATTTCGAGCCCATCTGGTTTGTGGCGCGCAAAATACTAGTACACCCAATAGCAGCGGCACAAACGGGAAGTTATAACGACCGAAGGCTAACTGCAGTGTTTCATCAAGCTTTGTTGCTAGTATCGCAAAAACCATAAGCGCGCTTAACCAAAATAAAATTTCAGCCCACGTTGATGTTTTAGATTTATAAAAACTTGCCGCCAACATGCCAATCAGAAAGTGGGGTAAATGGGCAAACAAGGAGTAAGTAAGTGATTGACCACTCGCCGAGCCTATCGATATGCCAAACGGCCAAATAAGCGGAATACTAATTGGCCACTCTTCATTCAGCGTCATTTGATACATGAAGTATCTGTAACTTAAATAAATGATTGGGATAAGCAAAAAACAAAGTAATTGCGCTTTGCGCAGCCCAAGCTTAAACAACAAAACAAAAAAGAACGGGAGTAAAATATAGAACTGAAATTCAACCGCAAGGGTCCAAAAAGGAGGATTTAAACTCATCACCTGATAATCTTTCAAGTTATGCAAAAAGAACAAATGTGAGATTACGTTGTTGAAGTTAACATCCGAACCTTGAAAACCCTTAATTGCCAGAATACTAAATAAACAAAGGTAATAAAGAGGAATAATTCTCGCTACGCGATTAATAAAGTAGTGTTTAATATTTGGAAACTGATCAGTATTAAGTGAACGCCAAAACGGCATTGACAATAAAAAACCGCTTAATACAAAAAATAGAGCAACACCCGTATTACCATTCACCATCCATCGCTCAAGGTCAATAAAGAAAAATGATCCGCCCACATCACTAAACTGCTGAAAATGAACAAAGAAGACAGCCAATGCAGCGATAGCTCTCAAGCCATCTAATCCAGCAATATAATGGTTACTAGCTATCGTTTGCTTTACTTGTGAAGTTCTGAATTCAGCATTTTTCTGCTCAATATCGGTATCACGTTCTTTATCCTGCTCAAGCTGTTTATTCTGCTCAAGCTGTTTATTCTGCTCAAGCTGTTTATTCTGCTCAAGCTGTTTATTCTCACTCTCTTTATAGATACAAGCCTGACCAACACTCGACTCATTCGTTTGATGACTAGGATCCAGTTTCAGTGTTTGATGAAGAATAAAAGTAACAAATATCGCAATAAAAACGTCTGTACTTTCTGGTACTGAATTAGTAAAAAATATTTGCAAAAACTCTGATAAAAACAATATGGCGGAACAAATAAACGCGCTAAAAAACAAATTTCGTTTCGTTAAGTAGCATAGCCATATAGCGCCACCATAAAAAACCAATTTTTTTACGAACACAAGAATATTGAGAAGGATGTTCCCCCCTATAGAGCCTGAAAAAGGCAACCAATTGAAGCTTGCAGTTTGCGCTCGCAATTCAAATGGATATAAACCATTGCCTATAATCGCCATCAGCATTAATACGGCCAGCAGCAAGGCTGTTATTCTATGCGCAAATATATGCCAAATAAATAAAGAAAGAACAGCCGCAGCTAAAGAGTCTAAGTTGATATTGCTCGATATAATAATGAACTTTGATAGTAAAAGGAGGCTAACTAATATGCCGAGTTTTTTAAAGTGTGCCCAAGCAGGAAAGGCCATTCTTATAAGGTAAAAAGTAACGAGCCAGAAAACAGTATTTTCAAAGGTCCAGTACAAATCGATTGATGGCGAATTGATAAGTAACTTCACATTATCTTTAAGTACATCGAAATCAATAGACGGTGCGAATGGCGCGAGTTCAAGTGCAATTATGGTAAAGGCTATGGCAAGTGAAATTTGTTGATTAATATTGATTGATTTAAGTTTTTTAAGGATATCAAGGTGAGCCGATGAATATATAAGAAGACCAAACACGTAGCCAACCATATTCCATATTGCGTCGCCGCCCCATGGTTTTCTGTCTGCCGTAAATAACTGTAAGGCTTGAATGGCATACGCAAAAACAAAGGTAATGATTGCAAACGATAAAAGATGAATCAATGTTTTATGTTTTGGAAACGCGGCTCGAACAAATATTCCAAATGGAACAAACAATACAATGTTTGCGATTAGGTCAGTAAGTTGAGTTTTCGTGATATCAAAATTTAATAAGGCGTCAATAGACACCGCTGAAAATGCAGTCATTGTGAAATTAAATGGATACAGCGAACCATAAACTATCAATAAAGCGATGACGACTAAAATAGACTTCATTTGTTATGTCTGCAAAGCAGCTTGATAGCCTACTCTGCACTTTCCTTGTAAGTGTAATTTTGCATCACTAATCGAGATTGAGCCAACAGCACTCAACATTAAAGACGCTCAATTTAATAGCATCTGGATACTGTCTCATTTTAACTATTTTTTTAAAAGTCCCAAATGTGATAAATAAAGATTAGTTAACTTACCAATATTGGCATGACTAACTAGTTATTTTTGCTATAGTACACTGCTTTTAGGAAGCTAGTCACAAACAATGATAGTTTAAAAGAGAGTTATTAATTGAAAATTCTTGTCATCTCACATCGTGTCCCATTTCCGCCAAATAAAGGTGAGAAGCTACGCACATATCATCAATTAGAACGACTATCCCAACTTGGCCATTCACTTTCGCTTATTGCCCCATGCGCAGCTGTTGAAGATCAACAATTTGCACACGGCCTATCTTGTGTTTTTGATATGCGCGTTACCACAAATAAACTCCCTTTTAAGCTATTTAGATTTATTAAAGCGCTTTTAAGCGGTCGCTCGTTAAGTGAAGCCAACTTTTATTCCAGCGGCACTCAGAGGCTTATCGAAGCTGAAATTGCAACTTTTCAGCCCGATTATTTGTTGCTAACCGCATCATCCTTGGTAAAGTATGCTGACGCATCCAAAACAGCTAAATATCGCCCAATTATATTGACCGACTTTATGGACGTTGACTCAAATAAATGGCAGCAATATGAGTATAAATCAACATTTCCAATGAATTGGGTGTACCGAAGAGAAGCAAAACTAATTAGAAACCTTGAAATAGAAGCCACTCAAATTTCTAAAGAGTGTTATCTAATTGCCGCCGCTGAAGTAGAACTATTTAAACGCGAGATTTATAATACAAATACCGTTAACGTTCTTCCTAACGGAATTGACTCCAGCATATTTGCGCCAGCTCCAAAAATATTGGAAACACCGGCGCTCACACTCTTGTTTGCGGGTGTAATGGATTACAAACCCAATATAGATGCTGTATTTTGGTTCGTAGATAACTGCTGGCCATCGATAAAGACACAATATCCCGACGCCAAATTTGTTATTGCAGGAATGAACCCCTCATCATCGGTGCTAAAGCTTAGAACCGATAACAACATTGTAGTGACAGGTTTTGTAGACGACATAATGCCATACTTCCAATCTGCTACGCTATTTGTTGCACCATTCCAAATTGCTAGAGGTGTTCAAAATAAAGTGCTTCAGGCAATGTCTTGTGAAATACCCGTAGTTACAACCGCTAGGGGTATTGAGGGTATTATCCACAACGATGGAGAGGATATTTTAATAGCTGACTCAGCTATTAAGTACGCCCAACTTTGCCTCGACTTATTAGATTCTTTAGAATTAAGAACGTCAATTGGCAAAGCAGCGCGAAAAACGATACTTACTCATTATGCATGGCCTGAAGTTTTGAAACCATTAACCAACCAAATTGAAAATAAGCCATGAAAAACATTATTAAAGAATTTTTATTTGTCATATTTACGTTGCTAGCAGCACCGTTTTCACTTTTATATTTTTTGTTAGCATTGCTAATGAACAAAAATGACTGTCTTGCTTCGTTCAGCCAATTACTTAGTTTAATACCCGGTAAATCTGGCATTTATCTTCGAGCAGGCTTTTATCGATTTACATTACAAGCTTGCAGCAAAGACGCCATCATTTCCTTCGCTACCCTTCTTTCGCAGCAAAACACTTCAATAAGCAGTGGTGTTTATATCGGTCCTCAGTGCAACATTGGTATGTGCTCAATTGGTCAAAATACACTTTTAGGTAGCGGTGTGCATATTATGAGTGGCTCGAAACAACATGATTTTAAGCAAATAACAATTCCAATTAAAGACCAGGGCGGCAGTTTTGAAAAAATAAGTATTGGCAAAAACTCATGGATCGGGAATGGTGCCTTAATTATGGCTGACATTGGTGATAACTGTGTCGTTGCGGCGGGCTCAGTGGTAATAAAGAGTATGCCCAAAAACTCGATTATTGTGGGTAACCCCGCGAGGGTCGTTAAAACTCGCGAGTAACGTTATTATTTTTATTTCAATTAAGACTTATTAAAAAGCGCCACTGCCACCCGATTTTGGCGGGAAGTTTTCAGTTAATACTAAGACCTTTTTTCTGTTTTTCTTATTGCATTTAATTGGCATCCCTCGCTTCAAAACCAGCTTGAAGTGCGTGGATTGCCTGAGCTAAAACTTGCTTTATACTGTCGTCACCAACTTCACCGCTGCCAGAAATTGCCAAGAAAATGCCATCATAGGGCTTGCCCTGCAACTTCAACCACACTTGGTACAACTTGGCTTTTTTAGTATCGGTAAATACAGCGCCATTGATAATATATAGGTGATAAATGGTAAGTTGCTGGCCCGAACCATTCTTTAACGTCATGTTATTGATGCGTAAGTTATCAGCCAGTGATTCAGTTCGCTTGTCGGACAAACTCCACCTTGTCTCAGCAAAAATATCGTTTTGAGTGCTAATTAACTCACCGTCAGTGCCATCATAATACGCTGTAAAATAAACAAAGTGACTATTCTCATACTGTATTGTGAGAAACTCAGAGCGAGTTGAGCGTTTAAATTCAGGCTGCCAAGTAGATAGCGCGTTACCCTGCTTGATCGCGCTAAACGGAAGTTGAAATTCAAGTTGAATAGGAGCAACGTTTCCTGCCAAATTAATGGAGATTGACTTTGTGATACCTAATACAAGCACTACTGCAACGACCAACGACTTCAACCCGATTGTTTTGAGTTCCTCAATATGAGCAATTGACGTTTCTGCATCTGCGTTACCAATCGTCTCGTCAGCAATAATATTACCGCCTGCTGCATTTTGTTTTAAAAGATAGCGCTTTTCAACACGGCGAATAATTTCACCAATGCCTAATAAACAAATGATCACGAATGCAAAGAAAAACCAGCCATATATTAAGTGGTCAGCACCAACAGCATGCTTCATATCACTCGCGTAACCGATCATGATGATGCCAAAAACGCGAACTGCATTAGCTAAAATTGGAAAAATAACCGACAAAAGTACAAATCCAACACGCGTTGTCATACGTTTCAGATTCATGTAAGCGAACAAATTGCCCAATACAATCGATGCAATTAAAAAACTGATGCCGGAACAAGCTTCAGCCACTAAAAAGCGACCTTGTGGAATTTCTAAAAACAGCCCTGAACGGTACAAAGGAACACCCGCCCAAGACACCATTTCTACCGATATGTCTGCGGTTATCTCTTGTAAAAATGGAATAAGTTCTTCACCGAACGGAATGGCGAACAGCATAAAACTGAGAGGGAAAATGAGTTTTTTACTGATGCGGTTACCCAGATAAAACCACGTAAGCGTGGGCAGTAACGAAAACATGGCCGCGTGCTGAAATAACTGAATGTCGCCGGCAATGCCAATAACGTATAACAGTACTTGCAAAAAAATGAACGGCAAAGCCAATAGTGTGCACTGTCGAGCACGCCAATTAATATCGTCCTTTTTTTCCCAGATTAAATATAAGCTCACCGGCAACACAAAAAAGCAATGATTGAAAATTTCTGATATATACCAAATTTTTACCGCGGACACTAAACCTTGAAACGTCAGGCCTACCCACAAGCAAAGAAGTACTCCTCCTAAAGCCCAATTGATAGAAAGACCGCCGTTGTGATGAACCGCCTGCCCTTTATTTAGCATCGATAACGTCCTTGTATGTTTCATACATAGTTGACCACTCGTAGTCATTTATGAGCTGCACTAGCTTTTTTTCCATCACGTGCAAATTAACGTAATGACGCAACTTAGATTTAAACGGCGCGCCTTGCACTCTAGGCTGATCAACATCTATCTCCCACGGGTGAAAATAAAAATTATAAGGTTCGTTAGTGTCTTGCATGTATTTTTTTATACGCCTATTAGATAACCAATAAGGATACAATCGAAAATAGCCACCACCACCAATACCGGTATTTTTACCGTTGTTAGCTAAGGTGGGTACTGGAATTTCTACAATGCCTTCTTTACGCAGGTGCTTAAATCGGGGCCAATCCGGCACACCGTATAGGTCATGTTCTATCGGATAGGTGCTTGATGAGTATTTAAAGCCTAATTCGACCAAAATATCATACACCCATTCATTGCTTTTATTAATTGAAAAGCTAGGTGCTCGATACCCTAACAAGGCTTTGCCTGAGGCCTGTTCAAGTTTATCTTTACTGACGCGAATGTCTTCGAACACTTGTTCTGGCGTCATTGTAGTCGCACGCCGATGATTTGAGCCATGACTGCCAAGCTCGTGTCCTTCATCGACAATGCGTTTAACTACATCCGGGCAGTGTTCTGCAACCCAACCTAGCGTAAAAAAGGTGCCTTTGATGCCGTGCTCGTTAAATAAATCGATTAAGCGATGCGTGTTGTCACCTACACGAGGGGTGATGCTTGACCAATCGGAGGGTGAAATAACGGATTCGAATGCCGAGACATGAAAGTAGTCTTCAACATCAACGGTCATCGCGTTAAGTCTTTTTAAGTGAGACTGCATGGCTTAATTCCCCTATTCGATAATCGACGTAGCGATTAACGACCTTTGCCAAATAAAACAACTTCAACGGTTCTGATCAGTATTAATATGTCTAGCAACAAACTTTGGTGCTTAACGTAATATAAATCGAATTTTAGTTTTTCCAGTGAGTCCTTGACGCTTGCGCCATACGGATAATTTAACTGCGCCCAACCGGCTAAACCTGGTTTTACATTATGACGCTGATTGTAATAGGGCACCTCTTTTATCAACTGCTGCACAAACTGAGGACGCTCGGGTCGAGGACCAATAAATGACATTTCACCTCTGATCACATTCAATAGTTGGGGAAGTTCGTCAATCCGGTACTTTCTAATAAAATTACCAATGCCAGTAACCCGATTATCGTTTTTGGTCGCCCACTTAGCGCCATCTTTTTCAGCGTCAGGGCGCATGCTTCTAAATTTCAGAATGTTAAATAGCTTGCCGTCTTTACCCACTCTTTCTTGTTTATACAACACCGATGCGCCGGTTCGAAAACCGTCATCAATATAAATAATAATGGCGGTGATTAGCATGAAGGGCCAAGCGAAAAACATAACAAAACCAGCCATCACGATATTTAAAAAATAATCAAGCGACTCGCGCAAATAATTGTGCGAATGAAAACCGCTGGAGTAAATCACCCAACTCGGGTACATCAGATCAACCACAATCTGGCCTCGCTCGCGCTCCATAAAATCGAGGAGGTCGGTTACTTCAATGCCTCTTAAGCGGCAATCAAATAATGCAGAAACAGGTAATGTGCCTCGTCGCTGGTCGCAAGCAACTACAATTTCTTCAATATTATTGTCGCTTAAAAACTGCCTAAACGAGTCATCTACTTTTACATGAATAATTTTTTCACGCTGCACCCCACTCTGCCTATCATCGCCGGGAATAGGCACAAAACCGACCAATTCAAATCCTAAGCGGTCAACGTCTCGTCGCATATTATTTTCGATGATGGCGGCTCTAACCCCCGCTCCTAATACCAATATGCGAGCGCTGCTCAGGCCCATTAAGCCGAGCCGATTAGTAAAGTAGCGGAAGAAAATAAGGGTAAGGATATTAAAACAGATGGCGGTTGGCAAAAAATAAGGGTGTAGGTCGAGTTGCGTAAACAGCGCACTGGTGATGATTTCGACAATAAAATAACTTAATACCAAGCTAACAAAAATACGCCTGATAATGCCTCTAAAGGTTTCACGCAGCTTTGTTTCATATAAACCCACTGACAGAGAACTGACTAAGATCGCAATCATCAGCAGAAAAATGTTAATTGCCAGCGCTTCAGAGTTCGGCTTTGGGATAAGTTGAAGGCTCACCAAAACAAAACTAGCAATGTAACTTACGTACGACACTAATACGGCTTCGGTGAGCACTAACGCCGTTGAGCGTTTATTTTGTCTTTTGTTGCTCGATGCCATAACTTCCCTTTACCACCCGACTTTTATAGAAACAAGTGTTTAAACGTATGATAATTGATTTAATTAAGATAAGCTTACCGCAATTCAATGAGTATTATAGTAGTTTTCACGCTCGGGTAAATGACTGTTTTATGATTTATAATAAACTTTCAGAGTATCATCAACATATTTGAAGGAAATGTAGGGATGAAAAAAACACATCAATTGGGCATCGTTGGTCTACTTTTCACCGCGTTTGTTATAACGGGGTGCAGTGTTAACACGCTGCCACAAGCAACAACTCGAGCTTCATTAACCACCAACGTTAATGACTACCAGTACCTTATCGGTCCTGGCGACAGCCTGACCATTTTTGTTTGGCGAAACCCAGAAATTTCAGGCAATTTTGTTGTGCGACCGGATGGCAAAGTAACCACCTCATTGGTTGAAGATGTGGAAGTGTCCGGCAGAACGCCCACCATGCTCGCGCGTCAATTAGAAGAACAACTAGCAACTTATATAAATAACCCGAGAGTAACGGTGAGCGTTGGCCTCTTTCAAGGTCCTTTCAGTGAACAAGTTCGCGTGATAGGCGAAGCCGCAAACCCCAGTGCCTTTAACTACACACAAAACATGACCTTGCTCGACCTGATGATTGCGGTCGGCGGTCTAACTGAATTTGCGAGTGGTAACAGCGCAAAATTAGTGCGTGTTATTGATGGCCAACAAACCACGTTTGAACTAAATATAGAAAAGCTGATACAAGACGGCGATATTACTCAAAATATCGACATGTTACCTGGCGACATCATCATTATTCCAGAAGCTTGGTTTTAGGCTAATTTAGAGAACTGTTTACATGCAAGATTTAGAACAAACCATTGAAATGGTGATCGACTTTATCCGAGGGATCTGGATAAAGAAGCGCTACGTGATGATATGCTCATGGTTAATATGCCCTGTCGGCTTCTTTTATATAATCACATTACCTGACGTTTATGAATCTGACGCCCAAGTTTATGTTGACACACGCTCGGTACTGCAGCCACTGTTGGTTGGAATGGTTATCGGCTCTAACCCAGCGCAAGAAATTCAAATGATGGCAAGAACATTACTCAGTAGAGCAAATGTTGAAATTATTGCGCGCCAGTCGGATTTGGATATTACGGTGGTTGGTGATGAAGATTATAATAAGCTGATAATCCGATTAACCAATGATATTAGCTTGAGTGGAACTGGTAGAGACAATATTTATACTATTTCTTATGCTAATGAAAGTCCCGAAATGGCGCGCACTGTCGTTCAAGAAACCCTTGATTTATTCGTCGAGGGCTCACTTGGGAGTTCACAACAAGGAAACGACACAACCACTCGGTTTTTAGATGAACAAATTGCAGAGTATGAAAACGACCTAGCTGAGAGCGAGCAGCGCCTTGCTGCATTTCAACGAAAGTACAGCGACATATTGCCAGCGCAAGGGTCTTTTTACGCTAACCTGCAGTCACTAAAGCAGCAGATGGAAGTAACCAAGCTCACCATTAAAGAAACACAGCAACAAATTAATGCCATGAAAGGGCAGTCTCGCCAAGCACTCAAGGCGGCTGATGGCTTTGGCGTGCGCAGTAACGGCGGCGAACAAGTATTAACAACAAGGTATGACGACCGTATTTTAGCCTTGGAAGGCCGCTTAGACGAATTGAAATTGCGCTTTACCGAGCAACATCCGGATGTAATTGAATCGAACAATTTAATGGAAGCATTGAAAGAAGCAAGACAGAAAGACATTGACGTTTTTTTAGCACAAGATACGGACAGCGATTCACCATCAATGCTGACTGAAAGTGATCGTCAGTTAAGCCTTGAAATTGCTCGTTTAGAAGGCATGTTAGCGTCGTTAAATGTGCGAGAAAAAGACACCCAGAGTAGGATAACTGAGCTGCAATCTATTATTGAATCAGTCCCTCAGATAGAATCTGAAGAAACTGGATTAAACCGTGATTATGGTATTAAAAAGCAAAAATATGAAGAGTTACTATCACGTCGTGAATCTAATAATTTAACCAGAAGAGCCGACAGTGACTCTGACGACTTACAATTTAGGATCATTCGCCCGCCACTCATTGCCGACACACCAAGTGGACCAAAACGCATTCTATTTTACTCTGGGGTCTTAATATTTGGCTTTGGTCTAGGCGGCGGGATCGCCTTTTTAATGAGCATGATCAAACCTGTGTTAGTGCGTGGTCAGCAAATTTCAGACCTAACAGGCTTTCCTATCTGGGGTGCAGTTGCTCATTTAGATATTGTTCAAATTAAAAAACGAAATAAGATGCGCATGTTTATTTTTGCAATGTCATCTGGTGTAATCATAATGCTATATGCTGGTTTGATTGCAGTAGAGATTATGAACATTGATTTGGCGAGTAAAATACCATTATGAACAATACAATAGAAAAAGCCCTACTTCGTCAAAAAGAAGCTGAACGTTTGAAAAAGGAAGCTGAGCTTTTACATGCTAAAGGGGAAGAAGCCGAACAGCTTGAAGCGGTTAGTGAATCTGACAGTGAGACAAACACTGAAAAATCAAATAGCGAGAGCGTGGAAGCAGCTAAAGCCAACATAATTGAGCAGGCTTATCCAGCAGTAGCGACTGAAAATCCGGCTAAAAAATCAGTTGAAGTACAAGTTGAAAATACGCAATTGACAAACCAAAATTTTGAAATTGATATTGCCGACTTAGAAAGTCGCGGCTTTGTCTCGCTGCACAGCACACGCAGTCAAATTAATGAAGAATACCGCGAAATAAAGCGTAAGCTTTTATCCAATGCCTTTGGCGCACTGTCAAAAACAATCACCAATGCCAATATTATTATGGTCACTAGTGCTCGTCCGAGTGAAGGAAAAACCTTTACTGCAATTAATTTGGCATTGAGCATTGCGGCAGAAAAAGACAAGCGGGTATTACTGGTCGATGCTGATGTTTTAAAACCTAACACACTCAGAACATTAGGCCTAAAAGAACGCCGTGGTCTGATAGAGTATTTGTTGGGTGATGTAAAAGAAATTGGCGATGTAATGTTCAGCTCTAATATCGACAAGTTAAGAATTATCCCTGCCGGGCGTTCACATCATTTATCCACCGAGTTGCTGGCCAGTAAAGCAATGAGCGACCTGATCACTGAATTTTCTACCCGATACCCCGACAGAGTGGTCATTATTGATACGCCGCCAATTATTGGTATTAATGAGTCCGCTGTATTGGCTAACTTTGCGGGTCAAGCAGTGATGGTAGTTGAAGAAGGTCGTTCAAAGTTATCCGATATTCAAAAAGCGGTGGCGCGATTAAACCCTAATATGGCGATTGGCTTTGTGGTGAATAAATCACTTAATTCATCAGAGCAAACAGGTTACTACGGCTATCATCACTACGGTAACGATAGAGAAGGCGAAGAACAACCGGCCCCTAAAGCATAAAAAGACATGAGGAAGCGTTTATTGATGTTGTATAAAAACAAGCACCTAGTAATATCAATACTTGCTTGCATGCTTTTAACTATGCAAACGCTAAGTTCCTCAGCTAGTGCCAACGAGCTCACATGGGCTGTTGGTTTAGATAATGAAGTTGTTTATCAAGACGTATATTCTGATGAACAACAACAAAGCATTAATTCAACCAACTTCATTGTACGGCCTCAATTATCCCTTAATTTTACATCAAAACGCGCTAATGCGTTTTGGCGGGCAACTCATAATAACGTTAGTCGAAGCCTTGAAGATGCTGATGTAACCAACAATTACACAAACTACGCGTATGGCGGCAGTGTTACAGCCATACAGAATTTGCTAACCTTCACCGCCAGTGGTGCTTTAAATTATCAAAGCGCGTCAGCAAACGGTTTCTTAGTGGACAGCTTCCTGTTGAATGCGGAAAACTTAACAAAAACACGATCTAACCGTTTCGGTGCCGACTTTACGCTTCCCCGAGGTGACTACTTTGGCCATTCGAGCCAAATTAATTACTCTACTACCGAAAGCGAAAGGCGTGAAAACTCTTTTAATCAGTTAAACAGCGACATTCTCAGTGTTAACACAAAAACCTATACAGGGAATGATTTTGAGCGTTTTAGTGCGCAAGTCGACAGCAGCTTTAGTGTATCTGACCGCAGCGTAAACGGGGATTATACCAACCGGCGCCTAGGCGGCTTGATGTCTTATCGCTTTATTAGCAACCTGGGTTTTCTAGTTACCGCAAATCACGAAGCCAATCAGGTTAAATCAGCTAACGACGTGTTTTTGAATGTACGTCAGTTTAATAGCGCAGGTGCTGGTTTAGTATGGCAACAAGCAGAAAATAAATTCATTTCTCTTACTTGGAATAGAGCAGATAGCGACGCTGTTGAAGCGGATGAAGACAATAAAGGTTTCATTGGTGCTAACGTGAATTGGCAATTTACACCACGAACCGAGGTTAGCGCCGATTATACTCGGCGTTTCTTTGGCGAAAGCGGTAATTTTAGTTTTCAACACCGACTTAAAAAATTCAGAACACAAATTACTTATTCCGAGGAAGTGACCACTTTTTCACGCTTAATTGCTGAGCCTGAAAACCTAGGCGTGTTTATTTGTACCGACGGCATCAGCGATTTAGCGGCCTGCTTTCAGCCGAGCTCACTTAATTATCAACCACAGCCTAACGAACAATTTGTGCAATTTAGTGTTCAAAACCCAGTCATTAATGATGATATTATTTTACGTAAAGGTCTTTCTTGGCAGTTAGGCACCGAACTGCGTAGAACCAAAGTCTCATTAAGTGGACGCTACTTTACCAATGAGTACTTAGAGGTTGACCGACTATCCAGAACCTATTCAGCGAGTACATCGCTTGCATTTGCTATTGGGCAAAAAACTAATATTAGCTGGACTACCGACGCGGCGATTACGGATGATATATTTGAAGGCGCTAAAGGTACCTCAGAGGTGCTAAGCACTAAGTTGAGCCTTGACCGTGATATGGGTCGTTATTTTAACCTGTCGTTAAATTTTTCTTACTTGCAGCGCGAAACTGAAGGCCGAGTGATTGGCAATGGCGGATTTAGCGGCCTCACTGGCGACCTTAAAGACCGTCGAGTTTCGTTGGATCTCAAATACAATTTAACGAAGTAAAGCATTACTCATCATCACTCTTCAAGCGCACATAAGCCTGATACTTTTTCTTCAATAACTTGTCAATATACTGGGTCAGTTTAATTTTGTGCTTCAAGGCGTCGTCTAAGGCATCCACAAGCCCGTGCAACATATCTTTATAGTATTGGGCTTCATGTATTTCAGTGCCTTTTGCGGTGAATCTGAGGGCCTCTGGATCCGTAGTGAAAACCTCATCTCTTGCTGGTATCAGATTATCAGGTATGAACATTTCTGACTTCACTTCGTCAATCACCAAATTAACCTGGCCTACTTGAAAAAATTCTATTTCTTCCAAAAATCCATATAACAAAATGCGATCCAGCAAGGTATTCATGCGCCTAGGTACGCCACGTGAAAAGTCGTGAATTGCGGCAAAAGACGCATCACTAAACAAGCCTTGACCGGCATAGCCAGCATGCTGCAAACGAAACTCAATGTATTCGCGCGCTTCTTGAGAATTAAGCGGCGCTAAATGACATGACGCAACAATACGCTGGCGAAATTGCTCCATATTGGGTGCACGTAAAATCGGCTGCAGTTCGTCTTGCCCCAACAAGAAGCTCTGTAAAAGAGGCTTGCCTGCTTTTTGAAAATTAGACAACATGCGTAATTCTTCAATGGTTTCCAATGGTAAGTTTTGTGCTTCATCTACCAGCAACAGGGCACGTTTACCTTGTGCGGCCAGTTGATTTAAAAAACGTTCCAAATCATCAAGAATTTCAGCTTTGCTTTTACCGGCGACGTCTAGTTCAAACTTGGACGCCACCATTTTTACAATTTCATCGGGTGATAGCTTGGGTGTTACTATTTGTGCTGCAAAAATATCTTCTTCCAAACTATCTAACAGGCTATTGGCAATAGTGGTTTTGCCTGTGCCTATATCACCTGTAATAACAATAAATCCTTCTGCTTGTGACAATCCATATTGTAGGTATGACATTGCTCGCTTGTGCAATTTACTCGCAAAAAAGAATCCTGGGTCAGGCGTTAGTTGAAAAGGCTTTGATTTTAGTCCGTAATACTCTTCATACATTATTTTATTGCCTCTCCATTTTGAAATCGTTCATAATACACACTATTTTGGGTCTGCATTTACAATTTGTGAAATAATGCCTGTGGTAGACACACCCTCTTCAAATAAAAGCACGCGCACCTCGCCACCATTGGCGATAACTTCGCTGCCACCGGCAATTTCATGTATCTGATAATCGCCGCCTTTGACTAAAACATCTGGCAAAATATCGGTAATGAGTGCTTGTGGGGTGTCCTCACTAAAAGGCACAACCCAATCAACTGCACTCAAACCTGCCAATACCGCCATTCTGCGCTGCAGATTGTTAATTGGCCGGCCCTCGCCCTTGAGTTTACGCACCGATCCGTCGGTATTAACAGCAACAATTAGGCGCTCACCCAAGGTCGCGGCTTCGGTTAAATACGCAACATGCCCAGAATGTAAAATATCGAAACAGCCGTTGGTCATGACCACACGTTCGCCCTTGCGCTGAGCTTGCTGCACGGCAAGGCGAAGTTGCTGCGCATTCATCACGCCGCCACCTTGATGTACTTGCGCATTAACCGCAATAGCAAGCTCGGTAGTTGACACTGTCGAGGTACCTAATTTGCCCACAACCACACTAGCAGCATGATTGGCAAACTGGCAAGCTCTTGCTAACGGCAAACCAACTGCAATGCAGCAAGCTAAAGTAGAAATAACAGTATCGCCAGCGCCAGTGACGTCATACACCTCTTTGGCATGCGCAGGTAAATGATAAACTTGTTCTTGAAACAACGACATGCCTTTTTCTGAACGAGTCACTAATACCGCATCCAAGCCGCATTGTTGCTTTAGGGCTTGTGCATGGGTAAATAATTCGTCTTCGCTTTCACAAACCCCCATTTCGCCTTCGAATTCTGACATATTAGGGGTCAGTAAGGTTGCTCCTCTATACTTGGCAAAGTCACTTCCTTTGGGGTCAACAATAACCGGTTTGTTGTATTTGCGGGCAAGTAAAATGAGTGATTGAGGGTCCGACAAACAGCCTTTGTTATAGTCAGACAAAACGACGAGGTCGGTATGCTGAACTTGCTCTTCGAACTTGGCTAGTAATTCCGTTTTATCGTCCTTCGCAAAGCTCTTCTCAAAATCCAGTCGCAGTAATTGCTGATTACGGCTCATTATCCGCAACTTGGTTATGGTGTCCTGCGTCGCTACTTTTGAAAATTCACAAGTCACGTTCATCGCCGCTAAGCGATCGGTGAGTATTTGAGCAGCTTCGTCTTGACCCGTCATTCCAATCAGCACAACTTGAGCACCCAGTGCTGCGGCGTTGATAGCCACGTTCGCAGCCCCCCCAGGACGGTCCTCCATATCATCTACACGTACTATTGGCACTGGTGCCTCAGGAGAAATACGTGCGGTAGAACCGGCCCAATAACGGTCCAACATTACGTCGCCAATAATAAGAATTTTCGCTTTGCTAAAATCAGGTATTTGCATGATTAACTGTCTTGTGAATTGCTATTTTTTTTGAATTGTTTGAGAGTATAACAATGAATCAGAAAAATTCCGATAAACCTTGGTTTATCTACCTTATAAAAAACAAACTTAACCAACTGTATTGCGGTATTACTGTAGATGTACAGCGCCGTTTTTTTGAACACGCAAGTAACAGCCCAAAATGTGCCAAGGCATTGAAAGGAAAAGGACCACTGTTGCTTATGTTTTGTGCTCGGGTGGGCAATCAATCAGAAGCACTAAAATTAGAACACTGGTTGAAAAAGCAAACTAGGCAATATAAAAATAAGCTGATAGCGGGTACGTTAGTCTTACCGGTTGAACATGAATTGCGTGACTCGCAGGCTATTCAAGAGAATGCTAACCTGAAAATAAACCAGTAATAAGCAGTGCTAAACCAATACTCAACACAAATTCGATACTGGCAATACCCACATTATGGTGTAAATCGACTTCTGTTTTCCACTTAACGCCACTCAATATAATACGTTTTGAGACACTCGACAAGATGATAAGAAACACCGAAAAACCGGCACTAATGACTAACCAACCGGTTATATTACTGACATATGAGTGTGGATTGTAAACTAAAATAGAGCCCGCTGAAGAGACCGCTATCGCTGTTCCTATTAAGTTACCCGAATGCTGTATTGCTAAGGCTAATTGCCCTTTACAGAGGTCACGTTGAAAGCTGTTGTCTTGATTGTTGCTGGCATAGCGACGCTCATATAAGCGCGTCGTCAATAACAGCATACTTAACACCACCATTGACCCTGATAAAATCGCAATAAATGTATTAACGTCGGCTCCCGTCGCCCACTCAATGATGCTTTTGATAATAATTGCACTGGCAATCGAGCTAGCAGCATCCACTAAGCCCACCGACACATTTTTCTCTGAAATCATTTGGTTTTTATCGAGTCGGTTTAACACCACTTTATCGTGGGCATAACGACCTACTTTGACTAACACGATACCGATACTGCCGAATATCAGCATACCCAAGGCTGCGCCCTCAAAACCTAAATGAGTATGTCGCCCAACTACCGCAGACAAAACAATGGTGAGTGATAACATTCTGCCTGCCATACTAATACCGAATGCAAAGTTGTCCTTCTCACCTAATTCAATTCTTACGCTGGTTTTTGTGAACAGACCCGACAATGCGCGAATTGCAAACAACAGCGCAATGGCAATGGAAATATCGATAGCCAAATAAATCAAAATGTCTGATGATAAGGGTACAAGTTTTACCAGTTGTTCCATATTGGGATAATCCTAACAACGCATTTAGTTGAAAACTGTAGCATAATACCGGTATTGACGATTATGCAAATGAGTTTAAATGCAAAAATTACCGACCATTTTAATTGAGCGCGCCAACAGCCACTTTGCCGACTTTATCGCAAAACTCGACATTGCCTTAGCTAAGGATGAGCGAGAAGCTAAAAAACACGCTCGCTATCTTCAGCTATTAGATAAACACAAAGAGCAAGTGATGCTGGCTTTTGCGTTGAGCGATTTTATTGCTCGAACGGCGCAACAATACCCTATTCAATTTATGCACAAACTGCCAGCTATTATTGAGCACCCCGAGCATGATGGTCAACAATATCAAGAATATTATCTGCAGTTGCAACAACATCTTCAACAAACGTTAGCCACCGAAGACAACGAAGCAACGCTGCATGCCGGGCTGCGTCAATTTCGACATTTAATAATGCTGTCGATTGCTTGGCGCGATTTGGTTTACAACGCTGATATAAAGCAATCACTACTGGCCATTTCGCATTTGGCCGACGCGCTAATTAATTGTGCCAATGCGTGGCTGTATCAAAACGCGTGTAAAAGATACGGAAAGCCAAAGCCGGTCAGCCAATCAGTAGATGACTCAGCACCCACTCTGCAGCAACAGCAATTATTGGTCATTGGGATGGGTAAGTTAGGTGGACATGAGCTCAACTTTTCATCTGACATCGATTTAATTTTTGTTTATCCGGGATCAGGGGAAACTGATCATCCGCGCAAACCCCTTGATCATCAGACTTTTTTTACGCGCTTGGCGCAAAAACTGGTTGCGGCATTGCATCAAACCACAATGGATGGACAAGTTTACCGCGTTGATATGCGCCTGCGTCCTCTGGGAGACAGTGGCCCACTGGTGGTTTCCATGGGGGCATTTGAATCATATTATTTAGAGCAAGGCCGCGAGTGGGAGAGGTTTGCGATGCAAAAAGCGCGAGTCATCAACCCAGATTCTGAGGCAGTAAGAGAACTACAAAGCATTATTACTCCTTTTGTGTATCGCAAGTATCTTGATTTTACCACTATTGAGTCATTGCGAAATATGAAACAACTTATCGAGAATGAAGTCGCTCGACGCAATTTAACCAATAACATTAAATTGGGTAAAGGCGGTATTAGAGAAGTTGAGTTTTTTGTGCAATCGCTGCAGATGATCCATGCAGGTAGGGTTCCTGAGTGCCAAACTAAATCTATTCTAGCCTCGTTCAAGGCACTAGTTGAGCATGATTTTTTACCCGAAAAAGACGCAACAGAATTACAAAATAGTTACCTGTTTTTGCGTCAAGTCGAGCACTACTTACAAGCCTTCGATGACAAGCAAACCCAGCAGTTGCCCGACAGTGACTTGGACAGAGCAAGGCTGTGGTTTTTATTGGCGACTATGCCCGAACACGATACACCATTGAGCAACAAGTCTGACCCTGATACTGACCTGAAAATTGATTTAATACAACAACATATGCAGCGTATCAATGGTCATTTTAGGTCGTTAATTGAAGAAAGCCCCGAGGAAAAAGACGACAGCCAAGCGCTAAATCAATCTTTTAACGATTTATGGCTATTGGATCTAGCCACGTCAGAAATACAAAGCGTGCTATTGCCTGTTGTAGGCGACACTACAGAGTCTGAAAAGCTCAGTGCGCAACTTGTTGAATTTAAGCGCAAGTGCACTAAACATGATATTGGACAACGAGGCCATAACACCCTCAACAAACTCATTCCTCAATTGCTAAACGAAGTACTTAATTATCAAGACAGCGCTGACACCGACATCATCCATAGTGCAAGTGACCTGTTTGAGCGTATTTTCGATATTTTATTAACCATTGTTGGGCGCACAACGTATCTCGACTTGCTGCTCGAAAACCCAGCGGTGAGAAGACGATTGATTACACTGTCGGCAAATAGTCAGTGGGTAGCGAGGCAAATAAAAGCATTTCCATTGTTATTAGATGAGTTACTCCACCCCGCTTACCTGCAGCCCGACCAAGCTGATATTACGACTTGGCGCAGTGAATATGAAAACGAACTGCGCTTACAGCTTCTTAGAGTAGAGCCCGACGATGTTGAAGCTCAGATGGATGCCCTGCGATATTTCAAACTCACGCAACAATTGCGTATTGCAGCGGCAGACATTACCGGCACCCTAGCTATTAATAATGTCAGTGACAAGCTCACCGTCCTGGCAGAGGTATTACTTGCACAAGTGATTGATATTGCATGGATACAAATGGCGAGCCGGTATGGCACGCCACGAGGCTACTCAATGCAAAACAAAGGATTGGGTGTGTTAGCTTATGGCAAAATGGGCGGGATTGAATTGGGCTATGGTTCTGACCTAGATATCGTATTTGTGCATGACGTTAATCTAACCACCATGACCGATGGTCAAAAACAAGTATCGTGCAGTGAGTTTTTTGTCAAACTAGTGCAACGGGTGACGCATATTTTTACCACAAAAACCTACCTAAATATCCTTTATGAAATTGATTTAAGATTGCGACCATCGGGTAATTCAGGGTTACTTATTAGCCATATTGATACTTTTTCTCAGTATCAAGAAAATAGCGCGTGGACTTGGGAGCATCAAGCTTTGGTTAGGGCCCGATATGTTTATGGCCATGCTGCCTTAGAGCATAAATTTGCTGACATTCGCACAAGCATACTTGAGAAAAAACGTGAGATAGGTACCTTACGAAAAGAAGTGGCTGACATGCGCGAAAAAATGCGACAGCATTTGGACAAGTCAAACAGTCAAAATGCAGACTTAAAACAAACCTCAGGCGGCATTACTGATTTAGAGTTTTTAACACAATATTGGGTATTACTGCACAGTCATACCCATAGCGAGCTAACAAAATGGAGCGACAATTTACGTATTCTCGATTCACTTGCACAGGCTGATATTATCAGCACAAGCCAAAATAAAGCATTACAAGAAGCGTATCTATTTATTCGAAATCAGTTACACAAATTAAGCTTGGGCGCGTTTGGTCGTCATACGGCGGTGCCGGGTTTAGAGAACCACATGACTATTATTCAACGTAATTATGCGCGGGTTTTTAAGGATTAGTAACCTAAAAGCAGGCTTTAGAGTTAGTTAAAGCCTGCTTTTAGGCAATTTTCTTCTACGTAAGTACCTGCTTTTTCAGCAATGACGATAGTCATTTTTTTATGGCAAAAATACACATTTACTTCAGGAACGAAGTTCGCGTCTATCGCACCGGCGATCTCATCGAGCGTCCCGACTAAGCTGTTTTCAGATAAAAAACGCTGGCGAATAATAAAGTCCTGATTGAGATCCCAGATTAACCGCACACCCTCTTGTTCAGCATATTTCATTGCTTCAGTTTTGATCGTGGTGCCTTGGGCAAAGCTTCTAAGCATATAATTGCCTTCCCAATCCTGTTTAGGGGGATTATCAACACTGGTGATAGCAACCAATTGCTCGGTTTGACTGTTTTCTGATGCCTTCAGTGCAACAACAAAATCACCAAACTCTTCTCTAATCGGGTCTGACGATGACAAACGAAACTCTTCATAAAACCGAGCGAGGTTATCTGAAATATTATTTTTGTTTTCGTTAACCTGCCCGTCCGATCGAATAAGAAAATCGATATTATCAGGTCGGTATACCAACAAAAGTATGGCTGTTAGTAGCACAACAATGACTAACACCAAATGTTTTTTCCAGTCCGCAGATTGTTTTTTATCCGGCATGTTTACTACCTCTACAACATAGCTAGTATCCGAGACCCTAGCTTCTCTGTGATTCAGATTGCTTGCCTGAGTTAACGTTACTTATACAGAGACTCAGGTTGATCGACGGGCCGAGTTTTAAAACGCTTGTGCATCCACAAATAACTGTCTGGTTGCTCGTTCACTACGTTTAGTACATCTTCGTTTAGCTTGGTTAATGCGACCTCTCTATCTTTATCGGCCAAATAGTCAATTGGTGCACCAATTTTTACTTTGTAGCCCTTTTTACTGTATTGCGACACCACCATTAACGGCACGCAGTTGGCCCGGTTGGCAAACATGAGTGTAGCGGTAGTCGTCGCGGTGCGAGCAACGCCGCCAAAAGGGACAAAAATACTCGTGCTCTTACCATAATCTTGATCAGGAAAGTATAAGCAAAACTCATTTTCGTTCATGGCTTGAATTAACGCTTTAGCATTGCGTTTATCAATCATGTATTTATTCGAACGGTTGCGGCCATGATACTGCATGTAGTTAATTAACGGATTGTTATGTTTGCGGTAAAACGCAATACAAGGGTAAGCATATCCAATAATTCGACAGCCTATTTCCAAATTAACATTGTGCAAAGTTAAGCCAAATACACCCTTCCCTGATGCCAGTGCTTTTAATGCATTATCTAGACCTTCAACTTCAGCAACGCGACGCACGCGCCATTCCGGCCACCACCAGCCCATACCCGTTTCAAACAAACCCATTGATGTGCGAAACACATTGGCTTTTAATACTTTTTCGCGTTTCTGTGCAGACCACGTAGGATAACAAAGCGCGAGATTTTTACGGGCTATTTGAATACGCTTTGGAACCAGCACCACAATCAATTTAGCAACAACTCTGGCGACCAATTTGATCATCGGTAGAGGTAACCATGTAATGACGTAAAGTAAGCCTGCTCCAAACCAAACACCCCAATATTTAGGATGCAAGAATGAAACAGTAAACGCCGGAGCCATGACAGTTTTAACCGGTTTATATGGTTTTGGCGGCAGCGTGTTTTTTTCAATTGGAGCGGAGCTACTGGCATCTGATCCTGTCATTGTAGGCTCGACAGAATTTTCATCGGCTGTCACTGTTTTATTCGTATTATTAGTAGTTTCTGGCTTATCCACAATCCGCTCGTTGATGTTTTTGACCTGTGTTAGGGTATCTTTTCTAACGTTAGTACTCTTTGTCGATGCTGACTAACTTTTTTTCAAAGGCGTCAAATTGGCTCTGCTTTTCATAGTCAAAGTGATATTGGTTGTGAAAACCATAACTGAGTTTGACCAACGCATCTTCAATATAAAGCGTATAACCATCAAAATCAGTAAACGCTTTAATACCGTTTAAATGATAAGCACCATCACGTTGTTCACCATGCTGACGAATTTTCTCAAAAACTTGTAATAATAATTTACTATCTAAACTATTTTTCATATTTCTCCTGTAACGCTCGACATTAGCTTGGCTGCATACTATGTGACAGCAAACTTTTAGCATTCGGTCGCCAATATTTTTGCTTCGGTCATAACCAAGCTTTGTTATCATAATGATAGCTACTATTATCGCTAAAGCCAAACGACAAGACCATAATTCTAGGTATATCGATTTTACTCGGTATATAAATTACATCGTCATTTATTACTATAAATACTGTAAACAGGGGGCTGTAAGATATATTTCAGGTTTGGCTGCATGTTTTTTAATCAAATATTTTTGATCTTTGTTTTTTTTCATGTAGTATATATTATTCAACTGGTCAGATGAGCGGATAAGTTACTTATGAGTATTAGAACAAACCTTAAAAAAGTATTACCACCAATTTCAGTAACTGAGCAAGAAGCGCTTGATGCTGGTGATGTGTGGATTGAATCGTCTATTTATCAAGGCAAACCTGACATGCATGCCCTGCGCAGCCTTCCTCAAGCAGTATTGAGTGCTGACGAGCAAGCCTTCTTGAGTGGTCCAGTGGAAGAACTGTTGGCCATGATCGACGAGTTCGAACTAGGTAACAGCAAACATATTCCACAAGACGTCATTGATTTTCTTGGTAAAAACAAATTTTTCTCAATGATCATTCCAAAGAAATTTGGCGGTCTTGAATTCAGTCCTTATGCAAACTCAACCGTTGTTGCCACTATTGCAGCAACAAGTGGTGCTATAGCAGTGACGGTAATGGTACCTAACTCCTTAGGCCCCGGCGAACTGCTTATGCATTATGGTACTGAAGCGCAACAAAATTATTGGTTGCCTAAATTATCAATCGGCCAAGACATTCCTTGTTTTGCCTTAACGAGCCCAGAAGCGGGTTCTGACGCTGGTTCAATTCCTGATGCCGGTATTGTGACCAAAGGCATGTGGGAAGGTAAAGAAGTCATTGGCTTGAGCGTAACATGGGACAAGCGCTACATTACGCTCGCACCCATCGCAACGGTGCTTGGCTTAGCGTTTAAGGTATTCGATCCCGAGCATCTGCTAGGGGACAAACTGGCACTGGGTATCACCTGTGCATTACTCCCGAAGTCTCACCCTGGTGTTGAAATGGGTAACCGTCACGACCCAATGGGCGTAAAATTTTATAACGGTACAACACGCGGTAAAGATGTCTTCATCCCAATGGACTTTATTATTGGTGGCGAGAAGAACATCGGTCGCGGTTGGCAAATGCTCGTGAGCTGCCTAGGTGCAGGTCGTGGTATTTCACTACCAGCAATGGGTGTTGCTTCAGCGCAGTCTGCGTTTAAATCTACCGCTGAGTATTCATTCGTACGTGAGCAATTTGGTGTACCAATCGGTCGCTTTGAAGGTATTCAAGACAAACTTGCTGACATCGCAGGTAAAACCTTCTTACTGGAGTCAATGCGTGTATTAACCACCGAAGGCTTAGGTGAAGGTATTACACCAGCCGTTGTTACTGCTATTGCTAAATACCACATGACTGAGTTAGGTCGTGATGTATTAAACTCAGCGATGGACGTACAAGCAGGAAAAGCAATACAACGTGGTCCACAAAACACATTGGCAAACGGTTATGCTGCATTGCCTATCGCGATTACGGTTGAAGGTGCAAACATATTAACCCGTAGTTTGATGATTTTCGGTCAAGGTACAATGCGTTGTCACCCATATTTGAAAGAAATGGTTGACTTGATCCATAGCGAAGACAGCAAAGCAGATGCAGATTTTAATAAAGTACTTATCAAAACTGTTAAGTTCAGTGTTAAGAACGCATTTAGAAGTTTAGGCAATAGCTACTTGCCATTTTTACGCTCTACAGAATCGAACTTCCCGATTGTTCGTCCTTATGAGAAGCGTGTAAATGCGCTTGCTGCCAAACTAGCGCCACTAGCTGACCTATCATTGTTGGTATTGGGCGGCGAACTGAAAAAAGCAGAATTGTTATCAGCACGTTTAGGCGATGTAATGAGCTACTTGTACGGCGCAATGGCGTCAATTCGTTTCTTTGAGCAACGTGTGCAAGACCGCGTTCAAGCTGAAGCTTACTTCCGCTATGCAATGGAGTGGTCACTACAGCAAGCTGAAAAGGCAATTGTTGATTTTATCAATAACTTCCCGAACACGCCGGCACGTGGTTTGATGAGAGTATTGACCAACACGTATACGTCATCAATAAGCCATATTTCTGATGACTTGGTTCGTGAATTGTCAACTGCATCTATGCAAGACAGCAGCATCAAAGCACAGCTAACTCACCTTGTTAAAGTAATGCCGGGTGACGGCAACGATATTAACGAACAAGCATTTAAAGCCAAGCATGCTGCTATGCCGTTACTATCTAAAGTGCAAAAAGCATTGCGTAAGGCGCCTATCGTTCCATTCATTTCGTTTGAACACGCAGTGGATACAATGCACAAAGCAGGCGATTTAACTGACGCAGAGCGCACAACGTTGTTGCAATACAATGAGAAACGCAAACTGTCGGTACGTGTTGATGAATTTACTTTCGACATGGAATTACTCAGTGCCCAAGAGACTGACGGTCCTAGTGCAAGTAAAACGGAGAGTAGAACACAAGAAGCGACTGCAAACGCAGCGTAACTGGTAGGTCGAACTGCGCTTAAATAGGCTGCAACGACGGTAGTATTGATAATAAAAGGCGTCCATTTGGGCGCCTTTTTTATAACTGCTCGTTTCAATAAACTTACCTTGCTAGCCTTATCAGTTTAAATATAAGACCAGCAAACGAGATATAGGCGGACATTGACAACAGCGATGGTTGACATAATTAAGTCAGTTTAGTCCACATTGACTAATTATTTTTTAACCGGCTGGTAAATGCGGCTGCCACTGGCTTTAAACTCAGCTGATTTTTCAACCATCCCCTGTAGTGAAATATTAATCGTTTCATCGAGTAATTTAATGTTAATACTTTGTTCGTTATTGTCGTCATCACCATCACTTCGCAGCATGTCTGCTAATTGCTTGAGTTCAATATGAACGTCAGCATTTGCCACTTTCATGTTCAACCACAAGCCGTAACGAAGTAATTGGGACCGAAGCCAAATTGGCTGTTCTAAAAGCCCTCGGAATTCGGTATATTCATGCATCTCTTTTTGCACGCCCCATAAGAATATTCATTAATGGCACAGCTTTACTACTACTACTCGGCAATGAATGCAGGTAAGTCGACTTCCCTACTGCAGTCGGCATATAACTACAAAGAACGCGGTATGAACGTTACCTTATTCACTGCGGCTCTGGATAATCGTTATGGCACGGGTAAAATATCGTCTCGTATTGGTCTTGAAGCTCCTGCAAATCTTTTCACGCCACAAACTGACTTATTTGCTGAAATGCGTAAAGAGTGTGATAAACAAAAAATCAGCTGCTTATTTATTGACGAAGCGCAGTTTTTAACCAAACAACAAGTCATTCAGTGTCTGCAAATAGTAGATGCATTGAAAGTGCCTGTGCTGGCATATGGTTTGCGCACAGACTTTAAAGGTGAAACATTCGAGGGTAGCCAATACCTCCTTGCTTGGGCAGATAAGTTGTCAGAGCTAAAAACAGTATGTCATTGTGGTCGCAAAGCGAATTTCGTGGCACGCCTTGATGATAACGGAGACCCTATTTCTGAAGGAGCTCAAGTGGACGTTGGCGGGAATGAAAAGTATGTGTCGCTGTGCCGCAAACATTTCATGGAAAAAGTGTCATTCGAATATCATCCAAACCCATAATATGGGTTACTTTTGCCTTCATGTGAATGAGTGGTTGGTCGTATAGTCACTTAATGTTGTTACGCTAGCTGAAAGCGCGTCGATTAGGTCGGTTCACAGCGCTTCTGTTGGTTTTTTATCGTGCTTCGCTTATCTTATTTTAGCGTACTTCAGCAACAGCGCCAGCCTTACTATTCATCAAATTTATCAATTAACCCAAATTAAACAAAGTTCGCTGATACTTCAATATCGACTATCATATAGATGAATCTACTAACCATTGCCTATTTTTGGACGTTAACATTTTAACGTCAATGCATTCTCATCAGCACTTGTTGCAAGCTAACGCTTTCTATAAGCTAACACTAAGGGACATCACATGGACTTTTCTCATAACGCTAAAACTCAAGATTATATCGCGCGCATTCGTGACTTTTTAGACACACATGTTGCTCCTATCGAGCAGCAAGTTTATGAAGAATTAGCTGCGTTGAACCCGACCGGCGATTGGACAAAATGGAAAGTTCACCCCGCTATCGAGCCACTGAAGGAAAAAGCTAAGGCTGCCGGTCTCTGGAACCTCTTCTTGCCTGACGCTGAACTTGGCCAAGGTTTAACCACGCTTGAGTATGCACCACTTGCCGAAGAGACCGGGCGCTACATTTTTGCCCCAGAAATTTTTAATTGTAACGCGCCTGACACGGGCAATATGGAAGTCTTATATCACTTTGGTAACAAGCAGCAGAAAGAAAAATGGCTAACGCCTTTGCTCATGGGTGAAATACGCTCTGTATTTGGTATGACCGAACCCGATGTTGCGTCTTCAGATGCCACTAATATGGCCGCTACCATTGAGTTAGATGGCGATGAATTAGTCTTAAATGGCAGAAAATGGTGGACCACCGGTCTGGGTCACCCAAATGCCAAAGTGTGCATTTTCATGGGCCTCTCAAACCCAGAAAATGATAGGCACAACCAGCACAGCATGGTGATTGTGCCATTGGACACTGACGGTATTGAAATTAAACGCATGCTAACCGCCTATGGCGATTATGACGCACCATTTGGCCACGGCGAAATGCAGTTCACTAATGTTAGATTGTCGAAAGAAAATTTATTAGTCGGCATGGGTAAAGGCTTTGCTATCGCTCAAGGTCGCTTGGGCCCGGGCCGCATTCACCATTGCATGCGAGCTATTGGTACTGCAGAAAAAGCACTTGAGTTAGCCATTAAACGTGGTTTGTCGCGCGTTGCTTTTGGTTCGCCAATTATCAAATTAGGCGGCAATGGCGAACGTATCGCGATGGCCCGAATGAAAATTGAACAAGCGCGTTTACTCACATTGCAAGCAGCTTGGAAAATTGACAATTTAGGTGTCAAAAATGCCATGGTCGACATTTCAGCAATCAAGGTTGTGGTGCCGCAAATGATGCAAGAAGTTGTCGATATGGCGGTCCAAATCCATGGTGGTGGCGGTATGTGTGAAGACTTCCCACTAGCACGTTTTGCCGCCGGTGCGCGCTCATTAAGACTGGCAGATGGTCCGGATGAAGTGCATATGAGCATGGTGACTCGACTAGAACTAAAGAAATATAAATAATGACAAATAAGCTTATTGATAAAGCGGGCGCTGTTCGTCCTGGCGAGGAGCTGCCAATTGCGTCTTTAGTTAAGTGGATAAATACCCATATTCCTGACTTACTGGGCACACCTAAAGTAACTCAGTATTCTGGTGGGGCGTCTAATTGGACCTATTGCCTCGAATTTGAAAACAAGTCGGTTATATTGCGTCGCCCACCGGCCGGCACAAAAGCCAAAGGTGCGCATGATATGGGCCGCGAGTATCGTTTACAAAAAGCGTTAAAAGTCGTGTATCCAAAAGTACCCGAGATGTTGGGGTATACCGATGACGAGTCAGTTATCGGTGCTGAGTTTTATATTATGCAGAAATTTGACGGTGTTATTCCGCGTCAAAATATGCCCCGAGACTTTACGATTTCAGCGGCCGACGCACGTAAACTCTGCGAATCGGCTTTGGATGGTTTGATTGAGCTGCATAATGTGGACTATAAAGCAGCTGATCTTGCGCATATTGCTAAAGGTGAAGGTTACACACAACGACAAATTTCGGGATGGACTGGACGCTATCAAAAAGCCAAAACATGGAATGTACCTGAGGGTAAAAAGGTAACGAATTGGCTTGCCAACAACATTCCTAGTGAAGAAAAAATTTGCATTACCCACAACGATTATCGCTTTGATAACTTAGTGCTTAATGCTCAAAATCCGCAACAAATAATGGGTGTATTGGACTGGGAACTGGCCACCCTAGGCGACCCCCTTATGGATTTAGGCAACAGCCTAGCGTATTGGGTGCAAGCAGATGACGACTGGTTAGCGAGGAGAACAAGACGCCAACCCACCCATTTACCAGGGATGATGACACGCAAAGAAGTCATTCAATATTACTGCGATAAACAAGGCTTAAAAACAGAAGATTTCGATTTTTACGAAGTCTATGGTCTATTTCGTTTAGCCGCAATTGTTCAGCAAATTTACTATCGTTACCACCATAAGCAAACACGCAATCCTCAATACAAGCATCTTTGGATATATGTACATTACTTGCTGCTTCGTTGCAGAAAAATCATTAATAAAAATAAGTAGAGAATTTTATGTCAGCTACCGTTCGACAAAACATTTTAATAACTGGTGCCAGTTCTGGTTTAGGTAAAGGCATGGCGATGTTGTATGCAAAAATGGGCCGCAACCTCGCTTTGTGTGCAAGACGCGTCGAGCGATTAGAAACCCTAAAGGCTGAATTAGAAGAAATCAACCCGACGATTACCGTACTAATTAAGTCACTTGATGTTAATGATCATGATGCTGTGTTTACCGTGTTTAACGAGTTCAAACAGGAACTTGGTAGCCTTGACCGTGTTATTGTCAACGCGGGAATGGGCAAAGGTGCATCCATTGGCACAGGCTATTTCAAAGCCAATAAAGAAACCGCGATCACTAATTTTGTATCGGCAATTGCACAATGTGAGGCCGCTGTTGGCATATTTAGGGGGCAAAACGCAGGTCATCTCGTGACCATTTCTTCTATCAGCGCCGTACGTGGATTTGGCCGCGCGCTTACCGTTTATGCCGCCACCAAAGCCGCCATTACCTCGTTATCTGAAGGCATCCGTATTGATTTGCTGCGCACACCTATCAAGGTATCGACTATTCACCCGGGCTTCATTCGAAGCGAAATAAATGAGAAAGTAGAAAAAGCTCCCTTTATGATTGATACCGAGACAGGTTGTAAAGCAATTATAAAAGCGATTGAAAAAGAAGGTACAAATAGTTATGTTCCTGCATGGCCTTGGGCTATTCTTAATCGTGTTATGCGTATTATGCCACTGTCATGGTTGGCAAAAATGAGCTAAAACTGCATTCCAAAACTGTGGACTTTGGTTTGTGGTTTGTGGTTTGTGAAGTGATGGGCTTTTGGGCTGTGATTACAGATGACACTGCATTGTCATCGTTATGAACAACAGTACGGCAACAATAATAATAATTAAAAAGGCACTTCAATTTGCAAAGTACTCTTTTCACGCAAGTTTTATTACCAGCCATACTTGGCGTCATCATGTTTGGTATGGGCTTGAGCTTAGTGAAAGACGACTTTGTGCGTCTTGCAAAAGTACCTAAAAGCGTTATTGCTGGCTTAACAGGGCAACTCATTTTGTTACCCCTACTTGCATTTGCACTAGTAACGGTATTTTCAGCGCCAATTGAAATTGCCATTGGCGTGATGATCTTAGCCGCTTGTCCTGGTGGTACTACTTCAAACTTGATCAGTCATATTGCGCGCGCAAACTTAGCGTTATCGGTAAGCCTAACGGCAATTACAACTGTAATTTGTGTTATTACAACACCCTTACTCATTAAATTTTCAATAGACCATTTCACGCAAACAGATGCGACAGAATTTTCACTGATTGGCGTTTCTATAAACTTAATTGTTCTTTTGTTGGTGCCCATTTCTATCGGCATGGTGCTAAGACACTTTTATGCAAAAGCAGCACGACGCGCCGAACCGTTTTTTAGACATTTTTCAACCATATTTATGTTAATGCTCATCGCGGTCATTTCATATCAAGAAAGAGAAATGCTGCAAACCTTCTTCCCCGATGTCTTTTTCATTACCTTTGGCTTGAATATATGCGCCACTATTATGGGCGTAATAATAGCTCGAGCGTGTTCTTTGTCGACAAAAGATGGACTAACCCTGGGCATTGAAATAGGCACACAAAATGCATCGATGGCCATGCTCATCGCCATCACTTTTATTGAAAACAGTGCTTACAGCATAGCCGCGGGAATTTATGGCATTACAATGTATGTCGGCGCGTTTTTATTAGTGGCGTACCATAAGTTGACTTCGCCAGCGCCGGCGTAATTATTTAGTTGTAGATTAATTCAACATTCCTCGGTATCTGCTACAGCGCTATTCTTTGCTGGTAACACGACTAAAATATTGAATGATCCACACAGGCTTGATAGCTTGGATCTTAAGCGCGTTAGTCGAAAACCGTCGAAGTACAAACGACTCAATAATGTATACTAAAGATGGATTTACCGTTATTGATGGTCTCCAGTACCTTAATGTCTTTAATCGAGGCTCTGGGCACGGTTAATGGATTTTTATCTAATATGACCATATCAGCTTGTTTACCAATTTCTAATGAACCCTTAATCTGTTCTTCAAAATGTTGATATGCGCTCCATAAAGTGATCGCTTTTAGTGCATCCAAGGGCTCCATTTGATGCTCAACACCTAGCATTTTATTTGTTCTTGTTGTCCTATTCACCGCGCTGTCTAGTAGTCTCATGGCGTTTGGAAAAGTCACAGGAGAGTCCGAATGGATGGTCAATCGCATACCCTCATTCAAAAACCAGGCGCTTGGCGAAATGTTATTTGCTCGCTCAACACCGGCAACCGAATCTCTATGCCAATCACCCCAGTAAAAGGTGTGCATTGGATAGAGAGATGGAAATATGCCCAACTTTTTGAGCTGTTCAACTTGATCTTTACGCGTGAACTGCCCGTGGATCATAACAGTTCGATGGTCAGCGTTTTTTAACCAAGGCTGAAGTTGTTCGACTAGTTTTATCAATTGGTCGATCGCAGCATCACCGTTGGTATGAACCAGTAATTGCCATTTATTGTCAAAAGCTAACGTCATCCATTTGAGTGCCTCTTCATCTGAAAATGCCGGATAACCTAAATACTCAGCATTTTGTCCTTCGGGCACTTTGTAATAGGGTTGGGTAAACCAAGCGGTTTTTCCTTGCGGTGAGCCGTCAAATGTAAGTTTTACGCCGCCCATTCTAAAACCATGAGTGTAATCACGCGACATCAGTTTCCCATGTAATATTTTTGCATCGCCAATTGCAGCAATGTCAGGGTAAGAAATAATATCAATATCAAAACCGACCGATTCGGCCATTTTTGGCAAAACATCAAGCGTGGCTAAATCAGTCTTACCTTCCTGCACGGTGGTGAAACCATTAGAGATATAACTATATTCACCAGCCTTGTATAATTGCACTAAATCTTCTTCAGTAAAATCAGGAATCAGTTTATAAAAAATCATAAAGTGAGCGTTTTCCTGCATTACACCATTGGGTGTTTTACCGTCAGCTTCCCTTCCAATAACGCCGCCGGAAGGATCTTTACTCTCAGCAGTAACACCCATTAATTCCAAGGCTTTAGTATTGTAAACTCCCAAGTGCCCTGACTGATGCATTATAACAATTGGTATGCTGGTAGAAATAGCATCTAAATCATGCCGTGTAGGGTGACGTTTCTCTGTTAACTGCGAGTCATCATAGTTAAATCCAATTGCAACATTGTAATTTTTAACAATGGGCGAAGATTGTATGTAATTACGCATCGTTGTCTGTAAATCTGCAATAGTATTAACCGGACCGTCTGGCACAGGCAGTAAATTTGCCACGATAGCTTGAGTACCAACGCCGCCAAAATGACTGTGGGCATCAATAAACCCTGGCACAACTGTCTTTCCATTTAAATCAACGACCTTAGTTTCTGTATTTCTATACATTAAAATATCTTGGTCGTTGCCAACGTCCAATATTAATCCATTTTTTATGGCTATGGCTGAAGAGAAGGGGTTTGTGTCATCTATTGTTATGATATTTCCATTGAAATAAATAGATTCAGCAAAAGAGGGGGGGTCTTGAGTACAAGAGGCAGTGAAAAGAACAACCACTATGGATAGACTGCGTTTAAAAAAAACATTCATTAATATAAGTCTCAATATAAAGGAAACAGAATTCCTAATTTTTTATCGCCTAACGCTCGACTTTATTGTAAACAAGAACGTCGGGTATTTTTTACCAACAATTAGCTGTTTGCATTCTCAAATGCAGTTGCTTGTCGACTCCCTCCCAGTATGAGAAGAATAAATCCTTTCTCTTATCTATACAACAGACCAAGATTAAGGCAATACTACGCCGACGTTGTTGCTTACTTGCAGTGTATACACAAAATATCGCGTACACTAGGGCTGCACTTGGTTAACAATTTACATCAACGCATCTATATCCCTCAATCAAAAAAACAAGATGGAATGAATCATGACTGGATTGAACTGCACGGCATTGCCAAATTTCAGCGCTAATACTCGCCTTTATGAGAATAAGAAAAAGAGCACTAAATTGGCTATCAATTGGCCATTTGTTTTTATCTTTTCTATTTTCCTGTTGGCTATTTTACCTACAATCTCTGTTGCTGGTGAACCGGCAAGTAGCGACTCAATAACCACCGCTGAGAAGACCGATAAAGCCTTGCATCGTTTCGACCCTATAGCCACTAAACAGCTTATTCAAGGAGCCCTGACTGCATTCTACACACCGGGTATGTCGGTGGGTGTGGTTCATCAAGGCGAGGTGGTTTTTTTAGACGGTTTTGGGCAACGCAATATCCAAGAAAGGCGCAAGGTTAACGCCGATACCTATTTCCGACTGGCGTCCACTAGCAAAGCATTTACAGCCGCCGCTGTTGGTATTTTAGTAGATCAAGGCAAGCTTAACTGGACCGACAAAGTCACTCAGTATTTACCTGAATTTCAAATGCAAGATGCTTGGGTAACACGCGAATTTACTATTAAAGACCTGCTTGTTCATCACAGTGGACTCGCAGGCGGAGCTGGCGACAGCATGATTTGGCCAGAACCATCGGGCTTTTCGCGCGCAGAGGTTATTCACAACCTTCGCTACTTGACCCCACTCACCAGCTTTCGAACTGAGTTTGCTTATAGCAACGTGTTGTATATAACCGCGGGTGAAATTATCGCAAAGGTCTCAGGCATGCGCTACGGTGATTTTATTGAGCAAAGTATTTTCGCGCCACTTGATATGACTTGCTTTGCTGGCGATGTCCCCAGCGTTAAATTGAAAAACAGCGCAATGAGTTATGCGCATAATGATAACAAAGGACTATACCCAGTACCTCGAAATAGTATACAACGAGCACAGCAAATGTCAGTTGCCGCAGGCGGTATTGTTTGTAATGCCCGGAGCATGACTAAATGGGTAAAGGCGCTACTCTCTCCCGAAACACTGCCATTTTCGATGAGTGTATTGAATGCAGTATGGTCACCTCAAACCGTGCTTACTATATCTGACAGTGAAGAAGAGTGGGACAACACCTTATTTAAAACTTACGGCTTGGGCTGGCGTATTGCTGATATGCTGGGCTATAAACTCATTTCTCACACTGGTACCCTTTCCGGATACCAAGCGTATGTGGCCTTATTGCCCGAATTGGAGGTCGGTGTCGTGGTGTTAAATAATGGCTCTAACTATGGTGCTCGTTCTTCGGTTATGCAGCATATTTTAAAATCATTTATACCCAGTAGCAAATTACCTGAAGACTCGCCAAGTGATTGGGTTAAGGCGTTTGTTGACCTGCAAGCTAAACAAGAAGCTAACTACCTTGCAAACTATGAGCCGGTTCGCGAGGCGACAACCCTCATGCAAGTTAGCAATAAACAGATCATCGGTACTTATCAAGATAACTGGTTTGGCCGCATGTTAATCAGCGGACTAGAGGCGTCTAAAAGCCTGCCTAACGAAAATCATCTTCGCATTGAGTCCGAGCGCATGATCACGCTTAAAGGCAATGTCATACCTTATGAAGGAAACTTATTTAAAGTTGAGTGGGACAATACCAATGCCGCCTCCAATGCCTTTTTAATTATTGAAACCAATTTTAAAAATGAAGTAACCGGACTGAAAATGCACCCCTTCGTGGCAAAAGAAAAAAAGCGGCATGAATACCGCGATATGCACTTTGTGAAGCAGACATTGTCAATCAAGGACTAAGCGTTAACGTTGCAGTCAGTCTTGTTTGTCTTCTTCAAACAACTGCTGCAACTCTCTTCTACCCAGTTCCGTGGTCTTTATTATTTCAGGTATACCGAGGTTTTCTTTTATTACTCGCGCCAACATTTTGGTATCGTGTTCTGAGAAAATAGTTGCCATGCTGTCAGCCTGCCCCTGTGAATAACCGTAAGCTTTGAGCACTTCTTTTGATGCTGACAATGCACTATCAAACATTTCGCGAACAAAGTAACTGACGCCTAACTTCGACAACTCTATCGCATGCATCCGATTGCGCGCGCGGGCAATGATTTTAACCTTGGGGAACTCAAGTTGAACCAGTTTAACGACTTCGGTTATTTCTTCACCATTGTCGATGGCGACTAATAATACTCTGGCGTTTTCAATGCCGGCTCTTTTCAATAACTCTAAGCGTGTCGCATCACCAAAGTACACTTTATTACCAAATTGACGCACAAACTCAATATGCTCCGCATCTTTATCCATTGCTGTAAATGGGATGCTGTTTGCAGCTAGAATACGACCGGTAATTTGTCCAAAACGACCAAAGCCAGCAATAATGACTCTTGACTCAGTTGCATCAACATCAGCAAGAGAGTCATAAACAGCCGGACAGTTTTTAGTATGAAAGAATAGGCTATACACAATCACTGCGGGTGACGTTAATGCCATAGACAAACCGACGATCAAATTAACCTGACCAGCAGTAGAAGCGTCTAACAGGGTATTCGATAATGCCAAGGTCATGACAACAAAAGCGAATTCCCCCCCTTGCGAAAGCATGATTGCAACGCGCATTGAGTCGGTTGACGATTGTTTGGATGCGCGCAAAATAGAAAAAATAATAGCGCCTTTCACAATTACCAGCAGAATGCTCATACTCACCATAAAAACGGGGTCGTTGAAAAGTAACTGCAGGTCTAGATTCATGCCAATAGCAATGAAGAACAAGCCTAACAACAAACCTTTAAAGGGCTCTATTTCAGTTTCTAACTGATGTTTAAAACTGCTGTCAGCAAGTAATATACCCGCGATAAATGCGCCCATGCCCATCGACAGCCCCACTTTATCCATAGCCAAACCGGTGACAAGCACAATGAATAAAGCCGCAGCCGTCATTACTTCTGAGCTACCATAGCGTGCCACAACTCTTAACAATGGGTTGACTAAAAAGCGACCCACCAGCAAGACACTAACAACCGCACCTAAACTGATATACCAAGCCGGACCGGATTCAGTTTGCAGAGGAGCCAACGCAGTCACTAAGAGCAAAATGGGGATCACGGCAACATCTTGCATTAATAAAATCGAAAAGCCGCGCTGTCCTGGTGGCGTTTGCAAAATACGTTGTTCATTCATTAACTGAATTGCGAAGGCGGTAGAAGACAGTGCTAAGGCTAGTCCAATCACTAAACTGGCAGTAAAACTAAGACCCAACACAAAATGACTAAACAAGCCGATTGCAGCCGCTGATGCTAATAGCTGGGAACCACCACTAAAGATAATTTGATTGCGCATGCGCCACAGAGTGGCAGGTTCGAGTTCTAAACCAATGACAAACAACAACAGCACAACGCCTAATTCAGCGAAGTGCAAAATAGTATAAGGGTCGCTTACAAGATTAAAAACCGAGGGACCAATGACAACGCCAGCAATCAGATAACCAAGAATGGCACCAAGTTTGAATTTTTTAAATAGGGGAACAGCAACTAAAGTAGCGCCTAAAAATATGGCGACAGAGGTCAATAAACTCATTAATAGTCCTTGGTGAAAAAATGAAAGTTCTTTATTTCAAATCTAAAATTAGCGCATAATCATACTACTACAGTCAACATGCGCTGCATATAAAACTGTTGTTGAACAGCTTACGCACAGTCACCCAAAAATTGAACAAATAGCACAACGAAAAAAAACGCAAATTGCTGTTAATAGCAGCGCAAAGCGTTTTTATACGTGTCGGACCTTAAAGACCCCTTCATTAACGTTTATTTTATTTTTAAAAAATGGTCGAGTGACAATTTACCAGCGCCCCACACCGCAATTAATATCATCAACGTACCCCACAGAATATGCTCGTTAAGTGCTGCTGCAGGCATATCTTCAAAGCTGATAACCGCAATATAGTTGACGATGAATAAACCCAGCGCCGCCTTTCTGCCAAACAAACCGATAACCAGTAAAATGGGTAATACAATTTCACCAACGGTAGCTAAATACGCCGCCACCTCGACATTAAGTACAGGTACTGCGTACTCATATTCGAACAACAACAATGTTGATTCCCAGTCGCGTAACTTGGTTAGGCCGGCCTTGAAAAACACCCAAGCAACGTAAAATCTAGCAATTAAGAGCATAAAAGGTTGAATAAGATCTAGTTTGCCAAAAATAAAATTATATAAGTTAATGGGCTTAGTCATGGTGGTCTCTTTAGTTGTTGTGAGCAGCCTACCATGAACCTATATCAGTGTTCACTTTTCGTGGTATTGGTTTACATCGGCGTCAGCATAAAGCTAAGCGGCAATAGTTAGGCTACTGCAAAGATTAATTTATTCGATATCGCTTTGCTTAACCACTCTACGAGGTCAATATTATGCGTACCAATAGTGTCAATAACAGCGTTCACAGAAGCTTGCGCATTTATTTGTTGTATCACGTCCGCTTCTGCATCCGATATATATTCAAATTGCGCTTTGTACTCTGCTCGCCACAAGACAAGAGACCGAGGTGTCGCCATATTAATTGCATTGTTTATTGATTTTGTGGTCTTTTTTAATAATGCTTTGCGGGCTAATATGCCCTCTTCAGATTGCAAATAGGGATCATGTATCAATTGATACAAATCAACTACAGGAAACCAAAAAGTAAGTAACTGCAGGCCAGGTGCAGGGGTGAACCGTAATAAATCGGTATCGCCGGTTTCTAAAGATGCGAATGTGTTCGGCTCAAATTCTTTATCCGCTTGGCGCTGCACACCGTGAATAAGCCAATCTAATTGGGCGACTTCGCTCAAAAACGGATATGTGTCAAGCGCTTCTTGGCCTTCAATAAAAGTTGGCAATGCAATGCCATATTCAGCCCAGTCGAAACTCGCCTTTGCGTCTTGTCTTAAAAACTTGCGCGATAAGGTTCTAAAGCTATCCTCGCCTATCAAGCCCTCAACTGTTGGAAACGTAATTGAAAGTGCTCGAATTCCGTTTTCAATAAAGTTATTGGTGTAGACATTGAGACCGCTCTGGATATTAACTTGGATGCTCGTATCTAATCGAATTCGCTCAGCGCTTTCAATCGGTTCCTTTTGCGAAGACGGTGGCTGCATATTAAAAATCTTAGCTATCAATTGACGCTGATAATCCTGATTAGCAATAGCCTGATTATTCTCCTCATCACCACTTGACTGGATAGCTGCTTTATCACTTTTATTCATGAATGCGATGCCAAAGAAGAATCATCTGCAGTCGCGGCAACTGCTTCAGCTATCGACCGCGCTTTGTTAGCTTCATTAACCAACACAGGCCATGCAGGAATTTTGGTATCCCATTCTATTAAGGTGGGTGTGCCCGGAAATTGCTGCAACGCATATTGATATAATTGCCAACATTGTTTGGATACTGGTGCGCCATGATCATCAATAATGAAATTAGTTTGGTTTATATCCTCATCTGAAGCGGGCATTTGCTCGGTGTACCCGGCCAAATGTATTTCACCAACCATATGCGCAGGTAACGCCTGCAAACGTTGCTGAATAATTGCCAAAGGATTAGGCGTTTTTCGATTCAGTTCGTTAATAATAAGGTTATTTAAATCAAGTAATATGCCGCATCCTGCGCTTTCGCACATGCTGACCAAAAATTCAAACTCGGTCATGTCATCTTTAGTATGCGCCACCAATTCACTTGGCGTGATGTAGGCTGACAAGTTTTCAATTAACAGTGGGCGTTGAATGCTGTCTTGAACTTGCTGAATATGCGTAACAATAGTGCGCAATGATTGCGTATTGTAAGGAATGGGAAGTAAGTCACCACTGTGCAATATGTCGCCGTTAACTTGCGCGCGATTAAAGCAAAGGTGCTCAGAGACTAATAGCGGTTGAGTCCTTTTTACCAACTTAGTAAATTGCTGCAAGATATCGACTGGCACCGATAATGTAGAACCTAGCCCTAAAGACGTGCCGTGTAAACTCAGTGAATAAGCTTGTGCAATATCGTAAAGTAGAGATTGAGTGACACCACCTGCAGCAAAGAAATTTTCTGCGTGCACTTCCACAAAATCTATATTGTGCTTTTTGCCATTCTCATTTATCGAGTTCAGTGCCTCGTCCGCTAAGGGCTGCTCAGATAAAGCGGCAGCGTAATGAGAATGGCGAAGCCCAACGCCAATAAGGCTGTTGGGCTTTGTATTTGACTTGTTATTCATTCATAACTGCCATTTGTAACACCGAGTATCTGTGTAACATAAGCTGATGCCCCGTTAAATAGCTAGTCATGAGTAAAATACATAGGCGAAAAGGGTCGTATTTATGTACTAACCGTTTTTCTTGGCTTTCATTGCTGTCATCATTTCTTTGGCCTTGCTTCTATCAAAACCGCCGAGTTCAGTGCAACTACCGCCGGGTACTAAACGCCATTCACCAATATCATTATCGGCGGTTGATTGACCAGCACAACTGTGTGTTCCGGCTAAGTTTGCACAGTCATTTTGACCCGCCGCTGAGATACCGTAGCATTTCTCTTTTTTTGCTTTATCTGACGCTTCTGCAGCATCAATAACGCCTGCTGTCATAATAGTGGCTAGTGCTGCTGCAATTGCTAAATTAGTTTTCATGGGTGGATCCTTATTTTATTAAATTAATGTTCAAATTAGTTGTCGTAATAGCGTCCAAACTTGCCTGCGTTAACAGGATGATTTTATAAACCGTGAAACAGTCCATACAATTTCATTCGTTTATAACATTGACTTCATTATGTTGCTTACCGCAGCCATAATATTGAATTAATACCTTATAAAAATTTATAGCTCTGTGATCGGTTTGTCAACAATTTGCGTCCATATTGTATTTGCTTCTGCAATAAGTGCTTGTTTATTTGGTACCCAGCGATCTTGTACTTTTTTATTCAAATTTAAATACAGCTTATCGTCTACCACTGCCCATGCTTCTGGGTCGATATCAAACTTATATTCTTTAGACACACCAAACGCGCAGTAACCACCATATTGTGGTGCGTATTTGTTCGGGTCACCTTTGAATAACGATTGATGAGGCGCAGAACTAAAATAATAAGTCGCGCCCAAATGTTCAGCCGTAAATTGAGAACTGCCTAGAACAGGTTTTGCGTCGGTAAAATAAGCAACGGGATCATAGCCCTTTATGGCAAGGCGACTTTCGTCGACATTAACCGCGTTAATTGACGACTCGGCCTGACTCGGAATTAAACCACAAGACGACACAATGAATGCAATGACTAATGCCGCTGCAATTAATAATTTTGAATCTGACGGTTTGTAAAACATAGCTTGTTCCTCATGTATATTTTTATCTCAGTCATAAGACCTACGCAAGTTTGAAATTCTTTCAAGTATGCTGCAAAAAAATACAATAAAGGACACGTTTGTGAATAAAATGCCTTATTTAGTGCTGCCCTTAGGTCACTGCTTGTTTACGATTAAATTCAGGCAGCTTGTATTGTTCACTGTCAATAATCGCTTTTAACTTTTCTACACTATCAAATAATTGCTCAAAGCTTAAAAAGCTTGGCGAGAAACCAAAGCGCAGAATATCGGGTGCTCTAAAATCAGCGATAACACCATGAGATATTAGTGCCTGACACAAGGCATAAGCCTGAGGATGCCTATAGGCGAGTTGCGATCCTCTGTTATCAGACGTAATAGGTGAAGCCATAACGAGATCTGATAAGGTTTGTGACTGTTCAACTAAGCATTGATAAAAATGCGTCATTGCGACCGATTTTTCTCGAATTTGTGACATAGTGACTTGCTCAAAAAGATCAAGAGCAGCACTCAGTACTGCCATAGCAATAACACTGGGCGTGCCACTTAAAAACTTTTTAATACCGACATCGGGCGCATAATGAGGATCGAATGTGAACGGATCCGCATGTCCCATCCATCCTGTTAAAGGCTGTTTTAAATTCGGAATATGCCGTTTGGCGGCATAAATAAATGCAGGAGCACCAGGCCCTCCGTTCAGGTATTTGTAACCACATCCAAGCGCAAAATCAACCTTACAATTATCCAGTTCGACAGGCACCACACCGACACTATGAGCTAAATCCCAAATCACCAATACACCTTGTGCATGGGCTAATTGTGTTAGCTTTTGCATGTCGTGAATTTTACCCGAACGAAAATTAACATGCGTCAGCATGAGCACTGATATTTCGTGTCCCCTTGCTTGCAACATCATCTCTAGTTCATCAGCATTACAAGTAAGCAACGCGCATCGTTGGCTGCCCAGCATTTGTTGAAGCCCTTCAACCATATACAAATCGGTAGGGAAATTGTCTTGTTGTGAAAGCACAATAGTGCGTTCCGGAGTAGACAGTTGAAATGCGCTAGCTAAGAGCTTAAATAAATTAACCGAAATTGAATCACAGCAGATAACTTGGCCTTTTCCGGCGCCAATTAAGGGGGCTATTTTGTCCCCTACTGTGGTGGGTAAATCAATCCATGCATGCTTATTCCAACTGGTAATTAAGTCTTGACCCCATTGTTTTTCAACCACATCAATCGCCGCTTTTTTCGCATTAATTGGCAAAGGCCCAAGTGAATTGCCATCTAAATAGATAGTCTTAGCGGGTATTTCAAAGTGTGCTATTAGGTGAGCAATGGGGTCATGCTTATCTAGTTCCAGCGCATGCGATCGCAATAGCTCATTAGAATTTGAGAATAAGGCGTTTGAAGACACCGCAGTTGAAGACACAGCATCTGGGAATAAATAGTTTGGTGTGTGAACATCCGCTGCCTGTTGATCCATTGCTGCTTGCCTGCGTTGCGATTGAGCTGTAGATGAAGACATTTTATTTACCACTTTTATTCACCATTTGTATTCACCACTTGTATTTGTTGACTTGCTTTTGTATCGAATGCTTTTTTATTTGTCGCGTTAACGTTTCATTGTATAAGCCGTCCTTTAAACGCATCGCTGCCAAGATGGATCCAATCAAAGTGGCCAAGCGCCGTCCAGTTCCTTATTTTCGCGTTATGGTGTGACATTATAAGTAACGTTATTAGCTTACTGTAAAATTTACCTTCACAGTGTACTATCTAATTGCCGACTGACCAATTGCCTAGTTTTAGACGCATTGATACGGCTAGTTAATAAAAACTGTTTAATAAGAGCGGTTTAATAAAAGCTGTTTAATAAAAGCTAGTTAATAAAAGCTAGTTAATAAAAGCTAGTTAAATCAGAGCGACTAAAGCACTAAAAAGCAACACGGTGTAATGCGTTCAGCATGGTCAAAGCAAGGACATAACCAGCTCATGAATGAGGAACTTATATTGGAAGAGCAACTCAAACGACTTAATCTGCTAAAGGAAGAGTTGACGGTATTGCGTGATCAATTTACGTTAAAAACAATGCTACTTTCGCGCAAAATCGATGCTTTGGAAAAAGAGTTTGTCGCCTCAAAGGCTCATATTGCCTCTGAAAGCAGAATAAGTGCAACGGCTGACGCAGTAAATTACAATCAGGTAAATACTGCAAAGGTAGAAACCGTCGCTCAGGTTCCTCGCAAGCAAGCACGCAAACTCGGTGTCATTGAGGTATTATTTACACAAATAATGTCGTTTGTTTTTGAATGGTTCAGCCCACTCACTAAAATCTATGAGAGCTATAAAGCAAGGGGCATGCTCGGTATATTTTTTCTCACCATTGCCGGCGCTGGACTTGTTTTAGCTGGTTTCGGTTACCTTATGCAATTGCTTATTGATGAAATAGGCGCTGGTAGTAAATCGTTACTCATGAGCATAACTGCTATTGCTGTTATCGGTGGCGGCATTGCGTTAAAAGTTAAAACAACGTTCAGCGAATTTGCCAGTGCCATTGTTGCTTTAGGGCTGTTACTTTGCTTTAGCACTATTTACTTTGTCGGCAGCGTGTACCAACTTATTCCTGGCTTACCTATATTGCTGTTGTATGCGCTAACCGCAGTGGCTTGTCATTATTTAGCGTTGTGGCTGGACACCAAAGTTATCGCCGTATTTGGCATCATAGGCATTACGATAATGCCATTATTGACAAGCTCAACCATTATCGAGCCTACTTATTATGTGTTTGCATTATTGTTGGTTAGCGCCAGCAGCCTATATCTTGCCTACAAATTCATTGGCCATTGGCTGGCCGACTTAACCTTTGCATTCACTTTCCTAGCATTAGGATGGATTGATGCAGCCAATGCAATTTTCATGTCTGCGTGGATGATTAACGCGTTTTATTTAGTATTTTCTGCGTATTTATGTATGAGTCTGTTTCAGCATAAGCCATTGACCAAACGCTACCTTATATTGCAGGCCGCAGTGATAGGCGGTACCTTACTATTATTGCTTCAAGGCAGTGACTACGCTGAATTTGGTTCGGGCTACACAAAGGGCGATATCAATATTCAGTTAGTTATAAATGCGATTATTGGCGTTTTGCTTGCGCTGCTATTTTACCGAGTCAAACACCAACATATTGCTGTTATGGTGCTAATAGCAGCAACGTGGATTATGCTCAGTATTGTCGCTTTGCTTGATGCTACTTATTGGGGGATCGCATGGGCGGTCGAAGCCTTACTCTTACTGTTTATGAGCCGTCACTACAATCTGCCTAGTCTGGTTCATCAAGGCCAAGGCTTAGCGGCAGTGGCTCTTGTTTACTGCCTAACGGCGGTTATGCCTTACTTTCCAATACCCGCGCTACAAAGTCAAGATGGCTGGGTTATCGTGATCATGGTGCTTATACTCATCTCTGTATGGCAGCGCCTTATTAAACCAAGTAGGCTTTTAAACACACTCAACATTGCAGGTACAGACGAGTTTATTAAGCAAAAAAATCCACACCACCACAGCCAAAGTCAAGCTCAGTATGGTCAATATGTGTATGCGCAAGTTTATCCCTTACTGGTTATTGCGGAATCGGTTTGGCTAAGCGTTATTGCCCTCTCCTGTGCCTACATCTGGCTGGGCGAATGGGCCGGTTTAAGTGCAATACTGGTGCAAGTCGTGCTGCTATTTAGAGCCAAACTAGTGCATTCAGCACAAGCAAGTAAAACCAGTTTAGAAGTGCTCGCTGTTATCTTCATTTTATTCCCATTAGCCTATGCTGCTGCGGGTAGCGTTGAGGTTAATTCAATGCATTTTTCTATGCTGCCTGGCTACGCCAAAGCGTCTTTAGTTATTGCCTTGGTGCAATTGTGGTTATGGTCGGCATTTTACAGAAAGTTCAATCCACAGAGCACGCTGAGAGAAATAGCTGAGCGTGTCAGAATTTTATTTTATTTGATACTTCCGGTTTGCTGGCTGCCCGCATCCTATCGACGTTTTGATGAAGATATTCTGATGCTTGTGTGGCTATCGCCGACCATCGCAATACTATTGGCATATTTCACCAAAGCAAAGCCTTTACTCCTGCAAGGCAAAGCGTTGTTTATTGGACTTACGATTATCACCTTATTGTTATTGGCAGACACTCAGTTAGGCATTTCAGCCATCGGCTTAAGCGGTTATTTATTGGTTGTTGCCCTTGCCTATTTACTCGCTAAAAGAGCCACAGCCGACCTCGACATAGCAGCCAAAAACGAGATTGATTTTGGCTTCGTCAATAATTGGGCAATCAACACCGTGGGCATCATGTTAGCCATTATTGTTGAGTTTCGCTTCAATAGCTTTCTACTGCCGCTGTTGGTCATCAGTGTCTATTCTATTGCGGTTATTGCTGCGCGCCGACGCTTTGCATTATGCCGTGAAAATAAATCTTTTCACTTACTTTACTTGGCCCTTATGTCGATTACTGCATGGCTCGCGCTCATTGTCGAATTTGTTTTTAATAAGGCCAACTCCATATTATTTACGAGCGTCCCGGCACTCATTCTACTCAGCATTTTTGTTTTGAAGAGACGTAATAATCAGATGCTAGACCTAGGTATGCATAGCTATCTGTTGATAACGTATGTGTTAAGTTGTTTGGCTCTTGATGATTACGGTATCTCACTCGCTATCGCTCCACTGTTAGCGGTACATGGCGCGACTATTTTATTTTTGAAACGTAGAACAAAAGTGACTGTACGCTATAGCTTTAGCCTTATTTTGCTGGGTATAGCCAAACTGGCATTAATCGACACAGCCAGTGTCATATTGTGGCAAAAAGTCATGCTATTCATCGGCATTGGTGTATTTATTTTATTCGCCAGTTTCTGGTATCAGAAGCTAGTGTCAAAAGATGCGGAGTTAGTTGCATTATCAGGAAACTAGGCCACCAAACTGACGTAAGTGGTGAATGCGTCGGCTGCACTTAATAACGCGGCTAGCGCATAAAGACCGAGTTTTTTACGCTACATACTTAATAGTGTCACAGTCATCACGGTTACGGGGCGCTTTGATCGCAAACTTGGTAGCTTTAACTGCAAAAACGCATGTCAGTTTTCTTTACATTTTATAAATTAGCGACACTTAAAGATAATTTTATAAATATTATTTTTTTACAGTCCATTGTTTATTATAGTTAAATATATAAATTTTAATATATGGTGTATTTTATGCACATTAAATTTAGGTTCTTTTTTGCAGTAATATGAGGGACAACTAATGAAAAAAGTTAATATTAGAAATTTATTTGGCGCTTTAATGTTCACAATGTTATTCGTTAGTAACGCGAATGCCTTACCGATTGTTTGTGATGATGTAGCTCGCAACTATATGCAAATTGATGATTCTTTGGTGAATAGCTGTTTAGGCTCTGGTACTGGTAATATAAGTGGTAATTCAGCGAATGATGCATGGCTTATCACAGCAAGTGGAACTGGGTATACCTTAGTAAGTAAAGATGATGGGGGCACTTACCCTTTCATTATTTCGACCACCGGTGTTAGTTCAGGAACATGGACCATAGATGCCTCCTACTGGAATAGCTATAACGCTGCGGCTTTAGGATTTAAATTTGGCACCGGCAATACTGCAGATGAGTGGTTTATTTTTGATTTGAGGGTTGGTGAAACTACCGGCGGTTGGGACTTCTTCGCCACCCTTGCACCTGGTGCTGGTGGTTTGTCGCACATCAACCTTTACGCTACTACTCCTACTACAGACTTGGCTGAGCCATTAATTGTCACCTTATTTGGCTTGACCTTGCTAGGATTAGTATTCGCACGCCGCAGCATGCGTAGCTAATAGTTGGGCATCACGTATATGGTAAAGTATATCGACTGTTTGCGCCGCTACCCTGCAGAATCCAGCCAACAACGTTTGCTGAACAGGAGACGTAAAATCAGTTCGAGTAATAGCCAGATCGTCAGGATTCTTTACACACCGGAAATTCATTCTGCACAGTCGGGAAGCTAAGTACTAGACAATCAACGTGGTTCTATATTGCTTTTGCCATGCATAAAGTCCAATAACGGCCATAATTAAAAAGCATCCATACAAGATTGCCGTTGGATATAGTCCTTTTTGAAAATATACGGCGATGGCAACAACATCAACCACAATCCAAAATAGCCAATTGACGATATAACGACGTGTCATTAATACAAAGGCGACCAAACTGGCACAAGTGGTGAATGCGTCGGCGTAAGCGAAACTAGCATCAGTATATTTATGCATTAGGGTTCCTAAGGCGGCTGCACTTAATAATGCGGCTAGCGCATACAGACCTAATTTTTTGTGCTCCATACTTAATACTGTCACGGTCGTTGCCGTTGCTAGGTTTTTTGACCAATGCCACCAGCCATATATCTGCAGTGCCATATAAACAACATGCAAACCGGCATCAGAATACAGTTTTGCTTGGTAAAATACCCACACATAAAGCGTTACTTGCACAAAACCAAAGGCAAAATTCCAGATGTTGCCTTTGACCAACAAAAAGATACAAATAAACCCACAAATTGCAGCGCTAATTTCCACCGAATTTGAACCCAAAAAACCATTTATAAAATCAGATAGTGTCACTACAGGATCACTCAATTATGACATGTTGAAAGAAGCTAGCAGCCGAAGACGCAAAGTAACACTAAAGCGGTTTTGCGTCGCTGAGTAAATAATAACAAGCACCATCTCAACTTTGATGGCTTAATTCAATAGCTGATGTAAAACAAAAAACGGATTGCCCTGACGCCTATTTCGATAGCATAATATAAACGAATTTAACTATTAAGTTGCGAGTGAACTCGGCATAATGTGCGCAACGGACGCAGTAGTGCACGCAGGAATACTTATTATTAGTTCAAGCAAACACGTTATCGAGCAGAAAAAGAGGCTTATTGCCCTCGGCATTATTTTGCTAGTGGGCTTTCACGCCCCTAGCTATGCGCAAAAAGAAAAAGTCATGAGCGTTTTCCACTCCCTCGAGGAAACAGCGTCTGTAAAAGCGTCAGCTGGCAAAAAATCAATATTGCCGGTGCTTCCTAGAGTAGAAATCGGTCCTTGTGCATTCATGCAAAAATTTGATAAATACCATGCTGACTGCGGCACGTTGTTTGTCAAGGAAGATCCTACAGAGTCCCACACAGCAAAAAATCACGCGCGCGTTGTTTCTATTCCCATTATGATTTTTCAGCCAGCAGGTGAAGTCACCGGGGATCCCGTTGTCATTACTGGTGGCGGCGGCCCGGGTAGTTCAATATATATCATGGATGAATTTGATGACGACCCTTCTTTATATTACTCAGGCATCGAATTAAGCACACTACAAAATGGCCTTCCTTTGATCCTGATGGAAATGCGAGGCTCCGGTTTATCTATGGCAAACTTGGACTGCCCAGCCATAACCCAGTTAGAAATTGAACTATTAAGCACATATCCATACAAATTTGACAGCAAAAAGTTCGCTGAAACGAGCGTTAGCTGTGCGAATCGAAAACGCGCGTTGGGTGTCGATGCTAATTTTTATAATACCGATTACGCAATCAATGATATTGATGCTCTGCGACAGTTACTTGGCTTTCAAAAATGGCACTTACTCGGCATTTCCCACGGAACACGCATATCGTTGCGTTACGCTCAGCAGTATCCTGTGCACACCGCCTCGCTAATACTCGACAGTATTTACCCCTTTGAAGTTGATTCATATGCGGATATGCCTGAGCACAGTGCAAGAATTTTTACGCAGCCGTTTGCCTTATGTGATGCTGACCCAAGATGTCGGCTTGAAAACGGACAAGCATCAGTGACATTGTTTGCGTCTTTCATGTCAGAAATTAAGCTAAACCCACCCACATTAAACGTTGAGTATGATGATAAAAACTGGACCGTTGGCCAAAAGACACTAAAGGTATCTCCTGAGTTAGTGGCTTATGCCCTATTCAATAATAGCTACGACAGCGACGCTATTCTAGCCTTTCCACAGATTGTAAAAGATGCGCTGAATAAAGATTATGCCAAACTAAGTCGCTTGATTAGCGAGGTTATCGACTTGCAAAATTACACTTGGTTTTCAGAAGGCGCTTATTCAAGTTACGCTTGTTATGAAGAAATTCCTTTCTCAAACATAGAACTGGCCATCGAAAATGCAAACAAGTATAAATCGCCCTACTGGGACGACCTACCCGCTATTAATCTTGACCTGCAGTTATGCAAAATTTGGGGTATAAAGCCCGCAATTAATAACATCAAAAACGTTGACCACAATCAGTTAACGTTGCCTGTATTGATACTTGCTGGAGACCTCGACCCATTTACGCCGACCATATGGGCCGTCGATTTTCATGCCAAACTGCCCATGAAGAACAAAACTCAACACTTGCGAGTTTGGCCTTTGAAAGCCCATAATATAGTGTATGACGATAAATGTGTTGAGGCCGTGATAACATCGTTTTTAAACGATCCTGAGCAAACTATTGATAATGATTGCGCATTGCAAAACGTGAGTGAGATAAACACTGACGGTTCATAGTTTATTTAATTGAGATACAAGCGCTTCTCCAATAACTCACAATCTAGTATTAGTTTATAACGGGACATTAAATGGCATATGATTTTGGCTCACAAACCTTAGGAATTAATAATCCATTCAAAAAAGAAGGTTTATTAAAAGCCGTTGCCGGTGTACTTGTGGCATTACTCGGTGTATTCACATTAATTCAAGTTGCTAGCGAGTTAAAGGCTGATAAAGTCGTCGGATGGGCTTATGTGATCATTGGCTTATATCTACTGGTAAGCGGTATCAGGCACACCAGCGTTGGTTTTATACAGCTTTTTCGCTACTTTGTAGGACGTTCAGTACCCACTTCATTAGCTGAAAATAAATCACCTTCCGAGCAAGAATCTGCTAAGTACGAACGCAATGCATTACAGTACGACGCAAAAACACTTTACTCCATGATGATGGGTCGCAAAAACACAACTTTTACCGAGCCCGTTGGTTTCCTTGGCAGATTTGTGCATAGTATTTTTCCAAAACTCACCTTTTTACCGCACCCGCTAAGAATGATGGCACAAGAAATTGCAGGTATGGTAATAAATTATTTGACCGGCATCGTGTCATTTTTAATTGTCTTTTTTATTGTCACCGCCGGCTTAGCCGGCGAAACTGCGACGCTTTTTGCAATGCCAATAGTAGGCACGTTGTTGTTACTCTATTTAGTTATATCTTGGTCGTCGGCTGCTAGAGCCATTCAAAGAACCAGCCAAACTGTATTAAAAAGCAGCGGTGGAGGTTCCTTTGGCGTCATCATTGCCGCCTCTATTTTAGTACCCATTATTGCAGGCGTGTACCTAGATGAATTGTTAATTGTGTCAGGTAACACTCAGCAAATTTTTACTGAAGCCTCAGGTATTTTTGCCGCGTGGGCTAACTTAGGCTTGTTAACTATCGCCACCTTAGTTGTTCTTGCTGCAGTTTTGCCTTTGTTGTTTGCTCGTATGGCAAATGCTTCACCGCAAACAGAAGTCAGCGAATATCGTGAGAACATGCAAGAGTCAGTGCATCCGAACGAAGTTTTTATCAATATTGAAAACATTGTTTTGGCTAACCGTCGATATAAGGAAATGCCGAACCGAATTTATCGCGAATTTGATCCCAAATTAATAGAGCAATCGGATGGCAAGGGCAGCTTTAATGGCCAACTATTAATTGAAACTCAACCCGCTCTGGCGGAAGAAGAAAATAATTCAAAGCAAGATAACAAAAAAACAATATTATCAACAATAGGTCAAATCGCTTTTGTGATTGGCGCTATCGCGTTTTATTATCTTGGTCAGAATATTATTTCAGCAATAGGCGCATTTGACAGTTGGAAATTGGCGACAACAAATGACAATTTGACGTTCTTTTTGCAAGCGTTAAGTTCAGTTTTGTTTACCCTATTCGCTTGGTTAACATTTAAAAGTGCAGCCAAAATACTCGACGCTGCTTCGCATTTATTTTGGGGCGAGATGCACTTCACCTCATTATTAATGCACTTAAACACGGAAGGAACTTATACTGAGTCTAGATTATCAACAGGCATGTCTATACATGACAGTACGCGCTCTGAAAACACGGTAGTGCGGTCCAGTATTACCCCTTGGATAATTACAACGCGCATCAAAACCTCAATATTCGCCACCAGTGGTATGAAGAACCTAGAGCAACCACGCTACATTATGTCGATGGCAAAAAATGATCAAGAACTCGACAGTATTGTTGGCGAAATTAAGAGTTTCTTGAAGGAAAGAGAGGCCATTGCTGCTATCACAAATGAGCGAGATTTATCCAATGCTAGTCAGATCCATCAAATAAATCAGCAGTCCAGAGCATTCGAGCCAAATACAAATGTAGACGCTAAATTAAGTCTCAACGAAGATGAGCGGGCAGCCGGATATTTGCGCAATGAAGCAGCGCAAGAATCAGTAGAAAAAGACACAAATAAATAAATATTTGTTTCTATACGCTAGCAATTAACCCACTTATTCAATATATTTATAGTGTAAAACAGTCACTTTATAAGGGTATAGATGAACAATCAGTTTTCCAAAATCAAGCTTTCTTTGATCGTTGCTATGGGGGTCGTGCTTGCTTCTGGATGCACCTCTTCTACCAAGCAAACGCTTAATGCAAACCAAAGTAACCAAGCATCCATTAGCCCGACTATTGAGACAGCGCCAGCAATGGGCTTAAAACGCAAAATCGCTATTGCTCGATTTACCGATGAAACAAAAAACAGCAAGAGTATCTTTGTAAATAAAAGCGTCGATAATATTGGTAAGCAGGCAGCAGATATACTGAGTGCTCGGCTAACCAATTCAGGGCAATTCATCATGCTTGAAAGGGACGACCTGGATAAAGTTAAAAATGAACAAGCGCTTGAAGGTATCTCGTCAGCAGTCGTTGGCGCGGATTATCTTATTGTTGGTTCAATTAGTGAATTTGGTCGTAAAACGACCAGTGAAACAGGCATATTTAGTCGCAATAAAATTCAACAAGCGATGGCAACCGTTAACGTGAGACTAGTTGACACGACGACCGGGCAAATCGTTTTTTCTGAAGAAGGCAGTGGCGAAGCGCGTGCTGAAGCAAATACAACCTTCGGTGTTGGTGAGCGAGCAGCGTTTGATTCCACATTAAACGACAAAGCTATTTCTGCCGCAATTTCAAAAGTGGTCAGCGACTTGATGGAAAACTTGCTAGACATGCCTTGGAAAGCCTATTTGATTGCTAAGCAAGACGACCAATACATAATGACTGGAGGTGCTTCACAAGGCATCTCTGTAGGTGATGAATTTACTATTTTGCAAAAAGATAAACAAATCAAAAACCCACAAACTGGTTTCATGATTGAATTGGCCGGTAAGCCGATTGCAACGGCTACTGTCGTGCTGTTAAGTGGTGCTGCCAAAAATGAAATATCTATTGTTTCGCTGGACACACAGTTATCACTACAAACAGATTTAGCTCAATTAGTCGTGATGGAAAAGGAATAAAAAATGAGTAAATCAAATTCGTTAAAAGGGACTATTTTTGTATTATTTAGTTTTTTAATGCTTGGGTGTACGTCATCGTATGAGTCAGTGACTCAAGTCGATGACACCAAGGCATTTGTATTACTAACGGGTAACTTCGAAAATGCGTCACTGCAAATCAACACAAATTCGCCGATCACGTTGGCAGACAACATTGAGACTTTTATGCTAGATGGTAAAAAAGTAGCGAAGTTTGAAGTAGCCGCTGGCACAAATACTGTAAAGGTGTTTAAAAACGGGACATTAGCAGTATACCGTAAACTGTATGTGACCAACGGAAATTCATTTGAGGTAAATGTTCAGTGAAAATTAAAGGACTAATCATCATTGGCGCTGTGTTTCTATTGTCGGCATGCAACAGCACACAAGGTGGTTTGTATTGGGGTAATTACTCTGACACTTTGCACAACTACAAACAAGAACCCGGTAATACAACGCGTCAACGGCACGTTAAATCACTCAATGACATTATCAAGACCAGCGACAAAAGAGGGACTCGAGTTCCTCCTGGTGTATTGATCGAATTAGCCGTCATGGAAATTGAAAGCGGCAGTTCTGAAAATGCAGATGCATTGTTAAATAGAGAGATGTCACTTTACCCTGAATCAAGGACGCTTGTGCTTGAATTGAAAAAAAGAAATGGGGCTTAAGGGGTGAAAAATATACTAAACAGAGTAAAAAGAATTTCTTGGCTAGCGGTGATTGCTATTGGTCTAAGTGGCTGCGCTACGTCAATTATTTCTAAAGAAGATGCATTTCCAAAAATGTACCAAGCAAAACCTGTTGCTATATTAGTGGTACCCGCGATTAACAATACAACGGCGGCTGAAGCGCCTGAGTATTACTCGACAACGATTGCCGAGCCGTTAACTCGCATGGGCTATTACGTGTTGCCTATCGAGGTGACCAATAGATTGCTGCAAGAGCAAGGCATTGTAGATGGTGCACAACTAGCCAACGTTGATACTGGCTTGTTTAAAACAATGTATGGGGCTGATGCCGTTTTGTTTGTAAACATTAATAAGTGGGACACATCTTATTTCGTGCTCGGAGGTGACGTTACAGTCGGAATTGCCTATGAATTAGTTTCAACGACTAACCAAGACGTCCTTTGGCAATATGCTGATACCATTGTTGTTAATACCGGCGGAGGTAATTCAGGCGGTGGCTTAATAGGTGCTCTTATTTCTACAGCAATCAATACCGCCTTCACTGACTATTTACCCTTAGCAAAACAAATTAACTACAAGGCGCTTTCTACCCTGCCTTTTGGAAGATATCATTCAAAAACAGGGACCGACCAAAAAGTGCGGGCCTTTAACAAAGATAAATAAAATGTGCTTACCGCCAGCGAAGTAAGCGACTTAAAAATAACGCGAAAACTGGCTAGTTTTCATTGAAGCCCATTTTCAAAAGAATGGGCTTTTTCAATTAAGTCTTCCATCAATAGTGCAAATAATCTTATGTTGAAGGTTCAATTGGATCAATCGGAACCAGCCGAATAACGCTGCTTTAACTTCATCACTTGCTCGCGCAAATCATCTGCTTTTACCTTATCTGCTGCAACCGGCTCACCTAAGGACACTGAAACTAATGACCACCTAAGGCGCGGCAGTCGCCATTTAGTCTTGCGACTAAACATACTTCCCCACAAACCACCTAAATGAAGAGGTATAACAGGCACAGGCGTTCGCTCAATGATCTTTTCTATACCACGACGAAAGGTATCAATAGACCCGTCATCGGTGAGTTTACCTTCAGGAAAAATACCCACTAGTTCACCTTGCTCAAGCGCCTGTGCAATATCTTCAAACGCCTTTTTGAATGCTTTTGGATTGGCTTTTTCACCGTCAATAGGAATAGCTTTGGCCATTTTAAATAACCAATGTAAGGCAAGAGAATGGTAAATAGGTGCAAACACCACAAAACGAATAGGCCTTGGTGAAGCAGCTAAAATAAACATCCAATCAACAAAGCTCACGTGATTGCCAATGATCACTGCAGGACCCTCTTCTGGAATATTTTGATCACCATTGGTACGTACTCTATACATACAAATTGCGAGTATATAGATCACAAAACGAAGAAAGAACTCCGGTACCTTGGTGTAAATATAAATTGAGATAAGTAGATTTAAACCAGCAAGTAATAATAGTAATTGAGGAATACTCCATTCAAAAATAGACAGGGTAAGAATGCTTAAAATAGCACTTCCTACCATGAACAATGCATTCAATACATTATTGGCAGCAATCACTCTTGAGCGTCTATCTTCTGTTGTACGCTGCTGAATGAGGGCATACAAGGGCACCGTATAAAAACCAGCAGCGATACCAATTGCCCCCATCCAGACTAAGTGCCAAAGCATATCGCCGGTGTCTAGCACTTGGCTCAATGTCAGCAGTACCTCAGTTGGCTTATTATAAGCCGTAATGGCGGGTTCTTGACTTAATAAATACAAAAATATCGTGATCAGAATGGCTCCAAACGGCACGATACCTAATTCAATTCTTGAACGCGACAGCTTTTCACAAAGGAGAGAACCAATCGCGATGCTTAACGAAAATACAACCAAGGCACTAGTAACCACGAGTTCGTCACCGCCCATCACATGTTTTACGTAATTTGGTAGCGAGGTCAGAATAATAGCCCCAATTAGCCAAAACCAACTGATCCCAATAACCGACTTGCCAACTGACTCAGTTTGCGCGTTCAGGGCCTGGAATACGTTTTTTGTGGAAGAGATAATGTTGAACGTAAATCGTAGATCAGGATCATTAGGTGCGCTGATGGGAATAAATCGACTGCAAATATAACCAATGGCGGCTAAACATAAAATGGCGATACTAATATAAACAGGGCCCGCTTCTTGGGTAATATAATAAGTACCAAATATAGTGCCTAACAAAATAGCCACAAAAGTACCTGATTCAACCAGACCATTAGCCTTTGTGAGCTCATTTCGTGCCACATGTTGCGGTAAAATGGAATACTTGAGAGGACCAAAAAAGGTGCTTTGCAGGCCCATAAAAAAGATCGTAACAAGCATTAACCAAAGGAGTTGAGTCATGATAGAAAAAGCACCAATGAGCATAATTGGCATTTCGCAGAACTTAACTATGCGGATCAGTTTGGATTTTTCCGTCTTTTCCGCCAGTTGACCGGCCATACCTGAAAATAGAAAGAATGGCAGTATAAACAGGCCCGCTGCCAAGTTAGAATAGAGTGCACCGTCGGCTACCGTTGTTGCTTGAAATATGAGTAGCAATAACACCGATTGCTTGTAAACATTATCATTCAGTGCCGAGAAAAACTGGGTCACAAACAAGGGTAGGAAACGCTTGCTGCTTAGCAATCCTCCCTCAAATTGATTAGTTAAAGGCGCTTTATCCTGCGGTATATTCTCTTGCATAGAATTCCGTTCTAAATGAGTATCAAATGCTAGTTAGCAGCACACATTACACACTTACTGGCTAAAATACGATCTAACTTTTTACCAATGCATTGACTGCCTTTAATGCATTGACTGAAAATCCATCTGCATAAAAATAAAGTACTTTGCCATCTGCATCCAAGAGCATAACGCGTGCATTGTTGGGCCGTTGATTCCCCGTATAACGTTGTACTTTGTCACCATCAGCATAAACGGTCACGACGCCTTTCCAAAGTTCTTTGGGAATACCTTTACGCATACCTCCATCAATGAATGTTTTAAACATTCTGGGAAACATACCTTTAATCGTTGGTATTTCATAAACCGCCACTCGCGTTTCAGTCATGTCTAAACCAATTAACCAACGGTCAATATCAAACTGAGAATCCTGCACATAACCAAATAATAAGAGTGTTTGCTGACCTGCAAAATCCTTAGGTATGACCACTATATCACCGGCTAAACTCTCGCCGGAAGCGTCAATCATGGTGTCACCGAGTGTCACTTGACTTGGATAATCGTAACTAGCGCAGCCCCCCAAAAATAAAGAGATAACGAACAAACTGAGTAAACGCTTTATCGATAACATGACTTTTCCTAATGTTAGTGCTTAGTTAATGGTGAATTAGTGGTGAATTAGTGGTGAATTAGTGATGAATTAGCAGTAATAGGTCACCTACAATGGGGATGACTATAGTAGTACGTGCTACCAAATAAAAGTTTATTTGTATAAGTACGTCAATTTAAACAGATTTTGACTGCCTTATTAACGCTGATTTTTATTTTACGGTGGCGGTATTTGCGAAGGTATCAGATTGCATGCAGGGCATCGGGTGTTTAAGCAGAGTGTTTAAGCAAGTGTTTAAGCAAAGTGTCAAATACCCATTCGACGTATTCTGGATATTAATCAAAAGTTCTCTGATATACTGACCGATAAGGTTCAGTACATACTCTATTCAACATCAAAAAACCAATGTGCACGATTACATTCAGTAGTGATTTACAATAATACAGAGCTGACTTAAACAGATACAGAGCCGCGCAAACACCAAGCGATAATATAAAATATATTAATTTGGATAAAAAAATTGCAAAAAATTATTGGCTATACCCTCGCTACTTTATTGATGGCCTTAAGTACTTGTGCCCTAGCGTCTAACACATCAGGAGTGCACGGCCCAGGAGTTAAGGGAGATGATCGAAGCATGCAACTTCGGCTGGCATTGTCGCCAAGTGACGAAGATGGCCAAGTTGATAATTGGGCTTACCGACTGCATTACCAACATTCCTTCAATGACCGAGTTAGAGGAAGAGTTGTAGTCCAATATAGAGACCGAGACACATTTGAATACGAATATGTTCGCGCTGAAATGCTGTATAACTTTAAGAAAAAAGAGACCGACGGTACGTGGTCCAGTGGTATTCGTTTCGATGTTCGCCAGCGCCGCAGCGACAACCCTGAGGAGTTCGCGATGCACTGGACAAATCAATGGGACTTCAAAAATGGGATAAGAGTTCGAGGCATTGTGGTTGGCTCATGGGAATTCGGCGGTGATAACGCAGGCAGTGGTACTGAAATTCAAACACGCTCAAGTGTCAGCAAAAAATTAGATAACGGACTCACCGTAGGCGTGGAAATGTTTAACGACCTAGGTCGTGTCGGTAGTTTTGGTTCTTTTAATAGTCAAGGTCATCAAATTGGGCCAATGGTAGGTGGTACCATCGGTGGCATCAAGTACGAAGTAAGGTATCTTGCTGGCGTATCCAACGGTAGCAGAGATCACAACTTTGGCTTTCGCATCAACAAATCGTTTTAAGCATCCTCATTTGGCTTTTTGTGAAGACAACCCTTTAGTCACATGCTCACGAAACGCCATTGCTGCATTTGAAACATGTTTTCCTTTAGGTAAAACCCAATACCAACTATTAGGTATTGGAAAGCCGTGTACTGGTAACTCTATCAAATTACCAGGGGCCATATGATTTAGCGCATGCTGACTAATAATGGCGATACCCAAGCCCGCCATAACCGACTCTTTTATGGCTTCGTTGCTAGCGATCGTGATCGGATTTTGCATTTTTATCCTATTTTCTTTGAAAAATGCTTCAATTGCATACCTTGTGCCAGACCCATTTTCACGCATTAACAAACGCTCGCCATACAACTCCTCCCATAAAATGTGTTCTTTATCTTTTAACGGATGACCTTGCTTGGCTATGACGACCAGTGGATTCTTAGTTAAGAAATCAGTCGTAATATCAAGTTCTCTTGGCGGGTTACTAAATACGTACAAGTCATCCAAGTTCTGTTTCAAACGTTGAATGATTTCTGCGCGGTTACCTATTTGAAATTCGGGCTCAATATTAGGATATGCTTGGCAAAATTCGCCAAGTAAAGTCGGAATGAGATATTTAGCGGTGGTCACAACACTAATCTTTAATCGCCCCACAGACAGTCCAGATCTCGCGGCCAAGCGCATTTCTAGGTTATCCATAACATCAAACATAGCGCGTGTCGCGTCAAGAACCTCCTGCCCCGTATCGGTTAAATAGAGTTTTTTGGAGACCAATTCGAACAGTTGACAGTCTAAAGCTTGGGCTAACTTTGCAATTTGTGTGGATACTGTCGGCTGAGCAAGATGCAGCGCTTTAGCTGCCAAAGTAACGCTAGTGTATTGAGCCACTGTCATAAAAATTTCAAGCTGTCGAAACGTAGTTTGCCTTGTGTGTAGGCGACGTGTCCAAGTCATATATCTATAATCATCTATACATAAATACAATGTAATCGATTATTACAGATGTAATATATCATTACAATCCTACTTTACTTAACAAGGCATTTAATTTTTAGCTTTCGCTGCTTTTCTTTTAAGTACTTTTCTTTTAAGTGCTTTTCTTTTAAGTACCTTAGCTCACAGCGCGGGTTAATGAATACATGCTATTACATTGCTACCTAAACCAAAGACGGAGTTTTTATGACACACCCTATTGTTCCTATCACAGTTGCTTATGGCGATGGTATTGGTCCCGAGATTATGCAAGCGACTCTGAAAGTGTTAGAGGCAGCAGGTGCACAAATCGCACCTGAAACCATAGAAATTGGTGAAAAAGTATATTTGAGCGGACAAACTAACGGCATTCAAGCTAGTTCTTGGGGATCATTGAGAAGAACTAAAGTGTTTCTAAAAGCGCCCATTACCACACCTCAAGGTGGCGGTTATAAAAGCCTAAACGTCAGTATGCGCAAAGCGCTAGGTTTATACGCTAACATCCGTCCCTGTATTTCATATGCTCCCTTTGTAAAAACCAAACACCCGATCATGGATCTGGTCATCGTGAGGGAAAACGAAGAAGATCTGTATGCCGGTATTGAACATAGGCAAACTGAGGACGTTTATCAGTGCCTTAAGTTAATTACGCGGCCTGGTTGTGAGCGAATTGTCCGTTATGCTTTTGAATATGCAAAGCAACAAAATCGTAAGCGAGTAACTTGCTTTGTTAAAGACAATATTATGAAGTTAACCGATGGCTTGTTTCACCAAATATTTAAAGATATCGCTGCCGAATACCCTGAGATCCAGCATGACAGTATGATAGTCGACATTGGCGCTGCCAGAGTGGCCGATACGCCGGAAGATTTCGACGTACTGGTTATGCCAAATTTGTATGGTGACATAATTTCAGATGTCGCCGCACAAATTGCCGGGTCTGTCGGCATGGCTGGTTCTGCCAATATTGGTGATCAATGTGCCATGTTCGAGGCTATTCATGGTTCAGCGCCCGATATTTCAGGTAAGAATATTGCCAACCCATCTGCCTTACTGCATGGCGCAATTCAGATGCTCTCCCATATTGGACAAAATGATATAGCTGAAAAAATTCATTGTGCTTGGTTAGTCACACTTGAACAAGGTTTGCACACCGCCGACATTTATAAACAAGGTCAAAGCAACACTTTATTAGGTACCGTTGAGTTTGCCGATGCCGTGATTGCCAACTTAGGCCAGTCACCTAAACAACTCAAAGCGCCATCATATGAAGGAAGCAAACCGCTTAAACTTCCCGTCGTTAGCTATAAAAAGCCGTGTAAAAAAGAATTGGTTGGTATTGATATCTTCCTGCAATGGCAAGATGGGATCCCTAAGAAACTTGGCGACACGCTAGTTAACTATGGCACTGCGCAACTTAATTTGAAATTAATCACCAATCGCGGTGTAAAAGTATGGCCCGAGGGTTTCCCAGAAACGTATTGCGTGGACCACTGGCGTTGCCGTTTTATGTCCCCCACCATGCAATTGAGCTTTGATGAAGTACTTAACGTGCAATCGCGCCTGCATGAAGCTGGGTTTGACGTGGTAAAAACTGAGAATCTGTATAACTTTAATAACGAACCTGGTTATGCAGCGGTGCATGGTTGAGTTATTAGAACACACTAGGTATATTAAAAAGGCTCTCAACTCATTGTATCGACAAGAATTGAGAGCCTTAGCATGTGCTACTCTATTTACAGCAATGAGCGGATAACGTACTGCAGGATCCCTCCATGACGGAAATATTCGAACTCATTTGGCGTATCAATACGAATATCTGTATCAAAACTGAATTCACTGCCGTCTTCTCTTAGTACCTTAACCTTGACTTGCTTTTGCTTGGCTTTAACCGCTTCAATAGAAAACTGCTCGCTGCCGTCTAACTTATAAGTATGCGCGCCTTCCCCTGATAAAAACTGTAGGGGTAAAATACCCATACCAATAAGGTTAGAACGATGAATACGTTCGTAAGTTTCTGCAATTGCGGCCTTTACACCCAGCAATAGCGGACCTTTTGCAGCCCAATCTCGAGAACTCCCGGTTCCGTATTCTTTACCCGCAATAACAATAGTAGGCACTTTATCAGCGATATATTGTTGCGCTGCGTCGAATATGGTCATTTGTTCACCACTGGGTTGTTTACGGGTGAAACCGCCTTCGGTGCCGGGCGCGAGTTCATTGCGTAACCTGACATTAGCAAACGTGCCACGCATCATTACTTCGTGATTACCGCGACGCGAACCATACGAGTTAAAATCTTTTGGCTCAACGTGATTGGCACGCAAATATTCAGCTGCCGGTGTATCGTTGCCAATAGCACCCGCTGGCGAAATATGGTCAGTGGTGACACTATCAGCCAACTTTAATAAACAGCGCGCTTTTTCAATCGCTTTTACCGGTTCAGGCTTAGCCTGCATATTGGTAAAAAAACTGGGTTTTTTTACATAGCTGCTATCAGGCCAATCATAAATATTTGCATCAACCGTTTCGAGGTTTTGCCAAACCTCACCACCGTCATAAATACTGCCGTACTTATCGGTAAACATAGACTCATTGACAACGTCTGTGACGATGCTCTGAATACTTTCTTGGCTTGGCCATAAATCCCTAAGATAGACCGGCTTGCCATCATGACTAGTGCCCAGAGGTTCTTTGGTAATATCGATATTCATATTACCCGCAATAGCATAAGCCACCACCAATGGCGGCGACGCTAAATAGTTCGCTTTTACCTCAGCGTGTATTCTGCCCTCAAAGTTACGGTTACCCGATAACACTGCCGTTACCGTTAATTGGCCTGCTTTTATGGCCTCGGAAATAGGTTCTGGTAGTGGCCCAGAGTTACCTATACAAGTAGTGCAGCCATAGCCCACTAGGTTAAAACCCATTGTGTCGAGTTCTTTAGACAAACCGGCTTTATTTAAATATTCGGTTACTACCTGCGAGCCCGGTGCGAAACTAGTTTTCACCCAAGGCTTAACCTTTAGGCCCAGTTCGTTGGCTTTCTTAGCCACTAATGCAGCGGCCACTAACACAGATGGATTAGACGTATTAGTGCAACTGGTGATAGCAGCGATAACCACAGCGCCTTCATCTAGTTCAAAATCCTGGCCATTCAAATGACAAGAAACGCTATTTTTTGCTGTTTCCATTAAGGGACCACCTTCACTCTCAAAGCGACCTTGTTGGATATCATCGGGGGCAATAGCGAGTTCCTTTTGCTCCGCTATCCATGCTTTAAATGCGGATGATGCATGGTCTAAATCAATTCTATCTTGTGGTCTTTTAGGTCCTGCAATAGCCGGCACTACTTCACTCAAATTAAGCGTTAAAGTAGCATGGTATTGGGCATCTTCCTGCGCTTCACTGCCCCACATTCCTTGCGCTTTGGAGTAAGCTTCTATTATGTCAATTTGCTGTTGACTGCGTCCGGTCAATGCGAGGTATTTACTGGTTTGTTCATCAATCGGAAATAAACCACACGTTGCGCCATATTCGGGCGACATATTGGCTATTGTCGCGCGATCCGCGACAGTTAAATGTTTTACCCCAGCACCAAAAAATTCAACAAACTTGCCAACCACACCAAACGCTCGCAACTGTTGGGTAACGGCCAATACTAAATCAGTGGCTGTTGTGCCCGCGGGTAATTTACCGGTCAACTGCATACCGATGACCTCTGGTATTAACATGGTTACCGGTTGACCAAGCATTGCGGCTTCAGCTTCAATGCCACCAACGCCCCAGCCTAGTACACCTAAACCGTTAATCATGGTGGTGTGAGAGTCAGTGCCAACGAGCGTATCAGGATACAAAACCACCGCGTCTTGCTGTTCTTCAACAAAAGTGACCCGCGCCAAGAATTCTAAATTCACTTGGTGCACAATACCTTTTCCTGGCGGTACCACTTTAAAATTGCTGAAAGCGCTTTGGCCCCACTTCAAAAATTGATAACGTTCTTTATTGCGCTTAACTTCAATTTCAGTGTTATTTTTAAATGAATCTTTACTACCAAACTCATCCACCATAATAGAATGATCGATCACTAAGTCTACCGGTTTAAGTGGATTTATCTTGTTAGGGTCACCGCCTAAATCTAGCATCGCATCTCGCATGGCAGCTAAATCTACTATTGCGGGTACACCGGTAAAATCCTGTAATATCACTCGCGAAGGTACAAAAGCAATTTCAGTCTGCGTTGAAGATTTTGTGTCCCACTTTGCTAAGGTTTGAATATCTTCTGGCTGGACATATTGTTCATTGCTATGACGGAGTAAATTTTCTAACAAAATTTTAGCCGTCAGAGGTAGTCGTTTGATGTTGGTACCAGCACTGGATAAATCAAAGTATTGATAGTTTTTATCTTTTACAGAAAGTACGGATATATATTTATTTGATGACTTCACTTGGGTTCCTTGTTTTGTTTGAAATTTTCAATCTAACGTTTAACAGCTAAACTAAGTTTTGAGGATCCAGTAACTTACTCAGTTCTTGAGGGTCTATATCGGTCATTTCTTTTGCTACATCTATAATGGGTTTTTTAGTAGCATAGGCTCGCTTTGCTATTTCAGTCGCTTTTTCATAACCGATAAGACTGTTTAAAGCCGTTACTAAAATCGGATTATATGCCAATACACTTTGCAAATTTTCTTGGTTTACCTCAAATGTTAAAATCACCTTAGTAACTAATAGTTTTGCGCTATTGGCTAAAATATTGATGCTCTGTAGTAGATTATAGGCTATTACCGGCAAATAGGTATTAAGTTGAAAATTACCCCCTTGCCCGGCAATCGTGATTGTCATGTCATTACCAATAACTTGCGCGCAAGCCATACAGACAGCTTCTGGAATAACAGGATTGACCTTGCCCGGCATTATGCTGCTGCCTGCCTGTAATTCAGGTAAGGTAATTTCGCCCAGTCCGGCCAACGGCCCACTGTTTTGCCAGCGTATGTCATTACTGATTTTCATCAGCGAGGTTGCTAGTGTTTTGAGATGACCACTTACTTCTACTGCCGTGTCTTGGCAACTGATAGCTTCGAAAAAGTTATCGTTTGGAGAAAATGTAATGCCCGTAATTTCACTCAATTCAGCACATGCTGAAGCACTAAATGCAGGGCTAGAATTTAAGCCTGTACCAATAGCTGAACCACCGAGTGCGAGCTTACTAAGACGACTATAACTCGACTCTAGCCTCTCAATATTATTGACGATTTGCTTTTGCCAAGCGCCTAATTCTTGTCCCATAGTCATAGGAAGTGCATCCATTAAATGGGTGCGCCCGGTTTTTATGGTCGTTTGAAGCGAGTTGCTACGAGTCATTAACGCATCGCTGAGCAGGCGAAGGCTGGGGATGAGATTGTTTTTCAAGCCTAAATAAACGCTGACATGAATAGCACTAGGAATAGTGTCGTTGGAACTTTGGCTCATATTAACGTGATCATTAGGGTGTACTGTTTCGCCATATTCAGATCGACAAAGCTCGCTAAGTACCTCGTTCATGTTCATATTTGTGCTAGTGCCAGACCCCGTTTGAAAAACGTCTAACACAAACTGCTCATCATGCAGCCCATTGATTACTTGAGTTGCAGCCATCTTTATCGCTTTTGCTCGTTTACTATCGAGCTTTCCTGTCTCTTGGTTTGCACCTGCACAGGCTTTTTTGATCATTGCCAAGCTGTGAATAAAATCTGTTGGCATGGTTATTCCGCTAATAGGAAAATTATCTAGCGCTTTTTTTGTTTCTTTTCCGTAAAGCATCATCGGTCCTAGGGGCTTAACAATACTATTAATATAAACACACAAACCCGTTTTAGTACAAACGAACTTGATTTCAAAACAAAGAACAGCACAAGGGCTTCTGCTCCTAAACGACGACGATGCCGCGAATGAACTGTTTTATTTGGGCATTGCAGTGTTGAGTGCGAGGACAAATTCAGTGGAGATTTACTAATAAGTATTGTTTGCTGAAACATGAAGCACGTTTTGTGGAAAACACTATTTTTTTGCTTTCATCGTCATTGCTCAGGTTTTTAAAGCCAGGGCGGTTAACCCGATAATAATTAAACCGAGGACCGCGGGTAACCACAGATTAAAAAGAATAGATTCGATGCGTTACCAAATGCGCCAGATTCTGGAGGTCAAGAGTCATATAAATAGTTTGAGCCTAACGGCAGGCCAGTATCGTAGCTTGGATATATGCCATGCTGAACCTCGATGACAAAGTTAAACCTTAACCTTACCATGTTAATTGTTTATTTTAACAGCTTATCAATGCCTCATCGGCTTTAATATAGGACGTATAGATAATGTGTAGCACCTTGTTTCGTCTATAAAATAAAATTAATGTATACGCTGTTTCGATACGATACATAGATAAAGCATAACTACTGGCAATCGTTTTTTTGCTTAAATACTCAACGACAATAATTAATGACAGAACGTAAAGGTAAGCGAATGAATTATCCGTGGCACAAAGAGGCAAACAACATATTTACTGGCGTACTTCTTATTCAGTGGATTGCGACAATTGTAATTGGTTTGTTCACCGACACGCTGGTTATCGGAGCAACGCTGGGCACACTTATTGTCGCTTTACCATTAGTTATGACAAGAGTAAGTCCTTATAGTGCAGCCACGAGGCATGTCGTTGCAATTGGTACTCAATTAATCACTGCATTGCATATTCAGCAACTCATGGGCTTGACTGAGATGCACTTTGCCGTGTTTGCCCTACTTGCTTTTCTAAGTATTTATAGAGACTGGAAGGTTATTATCACCGGAGTCGCCGTTGTTGCAGTGCATCACTTCTTGTTTTTTGCGTTACAAAGTTCTATTTCTGGAATTTATCTTTTTGAAGATGGTCGTCTCTCTTATGGAATACTGTCAATACATGCATTCTTCGCTGTCGCGGAGGGAATTGTGCTTGCCATTTCTGCGCGTAGTGGCGAGTTGGAGTCTAAATCAGGGTTCGAGTTAAGCAAAGCTATTGATGGAATTGTCGGCACGGATAAAATCAGCATCGGCAAAAGTGTTACAGGTGATGCTAAATCTATTCAAGACTTTAATCGGTTAATCGCATCAATCCGCTCATTAGTTATAAACCTTAAAGCCAGTGGCGATAACTCGAAGAACCTATCTGACAGCTTATCTGAAAGCTCAGATGGTTCGATGATGAGGGCGAAAGAAAATCAAAGTGAAGTCGAGCAAATTAGAATGGCGTTAGAGCAAGTTAGCTTGGCAAATGCGGAAGTGTCCAGAAGCGTGGTTGATATTGATAATCTTAGTCAAGAAGCGAGTAAAGGAACCAACAATGCAAAAAGTATTATTGACAGAAATTCAGACGATGCGAAAAATTTAAAAGCTGATATTGATACTGCCGCCTCTTCAATCGAGAGTTTATCGGCGATGTGTAATAAGATTGATACCGCTATGGCGGCGATTAAAAGTATTTCTGATCAAACAAATTTACTCGCACTGAATGCTGCTATAGAGTCTGCAAGAGCCGGTGAGCATGGTCGAGGCTTTGCTGTAGTCGCTGATGAAGTGAGAACCTTATCTGTGAAAACAGGCCAAAATGCAGAAGAGATAGGCAAAATAACCAGTAAGCTAATTGAAGGCTCTATTGAGGCTGTCGCGATTATGTCAGCTTGCGCAAAACGCGTTGAAGATAACGTCGCTGGCTCAAATGAGGCGAGCAAGAGTATTGGTGAAATAAACTCCCTTATCGATAGATTAAGTCAAAACACCAGTTCGGTTGCAGCATCATCGGAAGAGCAATCTATGATGTCTGTTACCATTTCCGGATCAGCTAAAAAGTTATCTGATTTGACTAATCTTCAAGTAAAAGATATTGAAGCTAATCTTTCAGAGCTGATGGATTTAAAGAGTGAAATTGCTGGGCTGCACAACGAGCTTGCTAAGTTCGAAGCGTAGACTGGTGACGTTAAGTAAAAAAAACGCCCTCTTAGCCGTTATTATTCCTTTATGGTTGATAATTGCTACTGTTGGGCTTTTGTTTACTAGCAAAAGCACTGAAAAACCTTTTGACCCCAACGGCGCGCTTTATTTAGCGTCGAATAAACCTGATTTCGACAGTCAAGTTAATCGCCTATTATATGGGGTGTTACATACGTCATTAAATAACGTGGTAGTGCACATCACCAGCAGCAATAACTGCCTTTGTCAGCTTACTGCCACCAGACATATCAAGTCGGTGAAAGACGCTGCTGAGTATATCGGTAAAAGAAATGAGACGGTTTACATTGAAAACATTCAAGGCTTGTCCAACATTCTAACAAGCACACCAGCCGTCGCTGTGTTTGATGACCTCGGCAATCTGAGTTATTTAGGTCCCTATTCAACAGGTATTGGATGCCTCTCCGGCAATGGCACTGTTGAGCCTTATCTTGACGTCAAAAGCACCTTGGGAGCAATCGTTCCTTTGGAGTCAACCGGTTGTTACTGTAATGTTTAATTTATAGATAAGATGTTTAATTTATAGATAAGATGTTTAGCTGATAATCGATGTAGTCGTTGAGACTCTCATCTACCGGCGTTACAGACAACCCTAGCCTGGTTTTTATCAGTATGGTTGACAATAATCAGATTCTTCCCCCAGCTTTATTATAAACTTAAGCCTATAGTAATCGGATATTTTGGCATATACGGTCGCTTATTTATGCAGTTATGATTAAATACACGCGGTCTAACCAATTAAGTATGATGAAGATCAGACCCTCAAGGTAAGAGTTTACTGCCTTGGTCAACACGTTAATTAGAAGGAATAAAAATGGAATATCGTCGTTTAGGTAAAGCCGGACTCAAAGTGTCTGCATTATCACTTGGATCTTGGGTTACGTTTGGCAAGCAAGTTGATATGAATGACGCCAAACATTTACTAAAAACTGCATACGATGGTGGTATCAACTTTTTTGATAACGCCGAGGGCTATGAAGCGGGCGAATCCGAGAGAATAATGGGTGATGCGATAGCGGGCTTAGGCTTAGCACGCGACACTTTTGCTGTGTCTTCAAAAGTATTTTGGGGTGGCGACAAGCAAATGCAGTTAGGCCTGAGTGCCAAGCATGTTCGCGATGCTTGTGATGGGGCACTAAAACGCTTACGCGTTGATTACCTGGACATGTATTTTTGCCATCGACCAGATGTCGACACCCCAATTGAAGAAACCGTGCGCGCCATGCATAACCTAGTGCAGCAGGGTAAAGTGATATACTGGGGGACTTCTGAATGGTCATCACAACAGATCACTCAAGCACATGCTATTGCAAGACAAGAGCACTTAACTGCGCCCACAATGGAACAACCTCAATATAACTTATTACATCGTGACAAAGTGGATGGCGAGTTCAATACCTTATATGAAGAGTTTGGAATGGGTACCACTATTTGGTCACCACTGGCCAGCGGATTACTAACGGGGAAATACAACGATGGCATTCCGGATGACAGTCGTCTCGCACTGCCAGGGTACGAATGGTTGCGCGATTTGTGGACTAGCGAAGATGGCAAAAAGAAGCTCGAGAAAATCCGCCAATTAAGCATATTGTCAAAAGAGCTAGACATCAGTATGACGCATTTATCAATTGCTTGGTGCTTGAAGAATCCGAATGTAAGCACGGTTATTCTGGGTGCGTCGCGTTTATCGCAGCTAACAGACAACTTAAGCGCAATGAATGCCGTTGCTAAGCTAACACCAGAGGTAATTGCGCGCATCGAAACAATAGTTGCGAACAAGCCTGCGGCTGCGGAGCGTTTTGGCCAATAGGTCAAACGATCGCAATTAGTGCATCGAACTGCCAGTATGGATGACAAGTGAATCGACAAGCTAATGCAATTAAACCAGAGTAATGAAAAAATTGAGCTTATATACAACTAATCATCATATTGTGACGTAGTAATATTAGGAGTAATATAAGTAATGAACATTCAGCTGTGGTTCAGGCCATAGCGTCTAAGGTATTAAGTTACAACACCACAAATGCGTAGAATATGCGCCCGGGAGTTCAATCATGAAACATATCGCCATCGCTGCTTTTTCCGTCAGTTTACTGTTTTTTTCAGCCACCAGTCTGGCTCAGGCCGAAGTTGAAATAACTTGGCAAGATCCAGAAAAATTTGATGATGTCAGGTCAGCATCTGAATCTCGAGTAAAATTTAGGGAACGTACCTTTAAAGAACTCGACGAATATATCAATGAACTCGTTGAAGATTTACCCAAGGGTCAAAAGTTAGTCATGAATGTCACCAATTTAGACTTAGCCGGTGACGTTTTACCTGCATCCTTTGCGGGCTTAGGTCAGAGCATGTCTGACGTGCGCGTTGTTAAACCTATATACATCCCGCGCATGAGTTTTAGTTATCAGTTATTAAGCAGCGACGGTACCGTGCTGCAAGAGAAAGAGGTGAAATTAAAAGACATGTCATTTTCAAACAGCCATAACCGTTTTTTTTCCAGTGACGCATTACGTTATGAAAAAAACATGATAGCTGATTGGTTTGAGGGTGAGTTTGCAAAGTCAGATACTGAAAAATAACCATCTCGAGTTATTTTCCGTGCGGTATTGCAAACTCCATAGAAGATAGACGTCAAAAAGCCGGAATAATCCGGCTTTTTTTTCTTCGTGGTCAGCTAATTTCCTTGCTAATCATAGTCCGTGAACGTTAGTGTCTATCGTTTCACTAACAGTTGAGCCCTTTATAAGGGCAGGGTATCCCGAATTAACGGGTTTATTTGCCATCTACTGGCGACCGTCTTGTATGTTAGCTCGTTCCTCTAGGTGTAAAACTAACTTTAATGTCATCGCTCACATTTGGACGATACAAAGCATAAACGACGATGACATTTAGCTACTCTTAGTAAGCAATTTTTTTGCTTAAAGCAACCTGAGTCATACCTAAAGCATAGTCCAAGATTCGAAATTTAAAAGGTAAAATTGCTTCTTTTTTGCAACAAATAAGACTAACGAAAGAGGTTTTTATTACTTAATTCAATTCTGCTATGTGTATAAATTGTGGTAAAAGCTCGTTGTTGCATTCTATTCAGCTGGTTGAAGATACGCATCTAAATCAACCAATTTCAGCTATAAACTGTTAATATTCCTTTTAAGCTCTACTACGTTGTTAAATTTAAATATGAAAAATAAAGTATCACCTGAAGTTGAAGCGCAAGCAATGAAAATGGCCAAAGGCACGCAAAAAGCGGGGCAAACCAAAGAGCAAACGAAGTTGATTGCCCAAGGTATTAGAAAAGGCATTGCTGAATATAAAAAACAGCAGGGTAAGAAGTCACGTGAAATGGATAAACAGCGTAAACAAAAAACAAAGCAGCAAGAGAACGAAAGCACCGAAACAGTGGATCAGACATCGACTACTGATTCGACCAAAATTCTGCCATGGATATTGCTGGCGTTAAGCTGGTTGGGTTTTGCTGGCTATCTACTTGTATTTGGTATTTAGTGATTGAGGATACTGTCAACTTATTGAATGGGCCTTTATTGCGCAACAATTTAGCTAATTGGTCGTTTAACACGTTGTCATCTTCGACTATTAGAGTATGGGCCTGTAATTAAGATGTCAGTTCAATAATCTTAAACCAAGTAAAATCGGCAAGTGCAGAGTACAATAAATACAGCGTTACTTTTTACAGATAGAATTTTTACATGGCAAAACGAGTTTTAATCATAGGGTCAATAGGCCTAATTCTTGGGTTTTTAGGCTATCAGTTGTTTGCTACTCAAAATTTTGACATTGAACTGGAACAGCCCTCAACAACCTGCCTAGAGCCAAAAGGAATGGCCTTTGTTGAAGGTGGTACTTTTACAATGGGTGCCGGTGCAGTATACGCAGAAGAGATGCCCGCCATACAAAACGTAGTAAAAGATTTTTATATGGATCGTCATGAAGTAACCAATTTGCAGTTTGCCGACTTTATTCAAGCGACGGGCTATGTAACGATGGCTCAAAGAGTCCCCAACGCTGACGACTACCCTGATATTCCTGCTGAGTTATTAACGCCCGGCTCTGCGGTATTTGTTAAACTTTCTCAAGCAGTTGAGGCGTCTACTTTCTTTAATTGGTGGCACTTTACTGAAGGAGCCAATTGGAAAAATCCGTTAGGTCCTAATAGCAATATCCTAGATAAAGACCATTTCCCAGTCATACATATCGCCTATGACGATGCACAGGCATATGCCAAGTGGAAAGGACATCGATTACCAACAGAGGCTGAGTATGAGTATGCAAGTAGAGGGGGCTTAGATGGTGCTAAGTATGCAAGCGGAAGTACATTACTCCATAATGGAAAATATATAGCCAACACCTGGCAAGGTTTATTCCCTTTTAACGACACCGCAGAGGATGGCTATGTAGGTTTAGCACCAGTGGGTTGCTATCCTGCAAACCATTTTGGCATTCACGACTTGATTGGAAATGTATGGGAATGGACTCAAAGTGTCTATTATCCGCGTCATTTTGATCCCAGTCATCTTCCCGCAAACCTTCCAGCAAAGGGGTATGATGAAAAGCAACCGGGTATTGCCGTTGGCGTAATAAAGGGAGGTTCCTATTTATGTGCAGAGGATTTTTGCATGCGCTACCGTCCGGCAGCGAGACATGCACAAGATACTGGGCTGGGAACCAGCCATATTGGATTTAGAACGGTAAAAGATCCTTAATTTCCTAGAGTGACATTTTCTTAAAACTAGGAAAAATCTTAGCTAAGCTGACCTTTTACCGTAATTTCTTATACCGCTCCTAGGTCGACGTTAAAAAGCCTAATTTGGCATGTCCAGAGCGTCGAGACTATTAGGTCTGCTAACTAAGCGTTTAAGCGATCAACTCGCAATTGTTTAGCCGCTTCCACCAAATTACGTAATGCCGGTATTACCTCCTTCCACTCACGTGTTTTTAAGCCACAATCTGGATTTATCCAAAGTTGCTGCGCCGGTACTTTCTCTGATGCCGTTAGTATAAGTGCTTTTATGGCCTCGGTCGTGGGAATGTTTTGGCTGTGAATATCATAAACTCCCGGACCAATATCGTTATTGTAGTTAAACTGAGTAAACGCATCGAGTAATTTCATATTTGATCGTGACGTTTCAATGGTGATGACGTCGGCGTCCATGCGTTGAATATCAGGTAAGATGTCGTTAAACTGTGAATAACACATATGCGTGTGTATTTGCGTCGTGCTTGCCACTGAGCTAGAGCAAAGCTTAAACGAATCCACGGCCCAATTAAGGTATGTTTGCCATTCAGATTTTTTGAGGGGTAAGCCTTCTCTCAATGCAGCTTCATCAATTTGAATAATCTTAGTACCAATTAATTCTAGCTCAATGACTTCGTCTCGCACCGCGAGTGCAATTTGTTTAGTAGTGAGTGACCGAGCTTGATCATCTCTCACAAATGACCAGTTAAGAATAGTCACAGGGCCGGTAAGCATCCCTTTTACTGGCTTTTGGGTAAGCGATTGTGCATATTGTGTCCACTGAATAGTCATGCTGCTAGCTCTGCTGATATCACCATAAATAACCGGCGGCTTAACACAACGTGAGCCATAGCTTTGCACCCATCCAAATTGAGTGGTCAGCACGCCATTCAAAAATGCGGCAAAATATTCAACCATGTCATTGCGTTCAGATTCACCATGCACTAACACGTCTAGCCCTAAAGACTCTTGTTGCTGTATGCAGTTGGCTATCTGCGCTTTTAAGGCATTTTCATAAGCAGCGTCGGTAATATCACCATTAATAAATTCACGGCGAGTTTTACGTATTTCTGCAGTTTGTGGAAAGGAACCGATGGTGGTTGTAGGAAAACACGGTAAATTTAACAGTGCTTGTTGAGCGTTTATGCGCACCTTATAAGGATCGGATCGTGTTAACCAACTTTGTTGTATCTGCGAAAGTGCTTCTTGAACGCTTAAGTTGGTAGCTAAGGTCGACGCTTTGCGAGCAGCTATTATGTTTTGATTGTTTTGTAAGGCCTCGAGAACACTGTTCGATGGCGTATTTGTTAGTGCTTTTTTGAGTATTTCAAGTTCTTCCAGTTTTTGCTCCGCAAATGCTAACCAAGGCCGGATTTCAGGCAATATATTTTGCTCTATAGTGACGTCAACCGGGCAATGTAATAGAGAGCAAGCGGGCGCTAACCAAAGGTTGTTACCCTTAATGTCAGCGATAGGCTTAAGCAATGCCAAAGCGCGATTTAAATCGGTGCGCCATATATTGCGACCATCTACTATGCCTACCGATAAAACCTGGTTAGCATTTAGTTTAGCAGCCAATATCTCGACTTCATGCGGTGCGCGTATAGCATCAATATGAACACCGGCTACCGGCAGCGCGCAGGCTAATTTAAGATTTTTTGCTAGGTCGCCAAAGTAAGTAGTCAGCAGTAATTTAACGCCGCTGTCATTTAAGTACTCAAAGGCGTACTTATACGCGAATTGCCACTCATCGCTAAGCTCAGTGACCAGCGCAGGCTCATCTATTTGTACCCACTCCACGCCCTGTTTTGCTAGCATTTGCAATAGTAATTTGTATTCTTTTAGGAGAGGCTCTAATAGCTCCAGTTTATTGCTATTGTCGATGGCTTTGCCTAAATACAGATAGGTTAATGGTCCGATAATAACCGGTTTTACTTCAAACCCTTTGGACCTAACAGTGCGTATTTCTGATATCAATGACTCGCAGTTGAGCGTAAATGTAGTGCTACTTGAGAATTCAGGTACGATGTAATGATAGTTAGTGTCAAACCATTTAGTCATTTCGCCGGCATGAGTGGCACAGCAGTCGTTTTGTTTAGCGCGACCACGAGCTATACGAAAATAAGCATCAACGTCATTTTCTAGGGTATTGTCTACTTTTGCGCGGTCCGGCACATTACCAAATAAGAAACTAGTATCTAGTACATGGTCATATAGCGAAAAGTCACCTACTTGCGCGTAATCTAGAAGATTAAATGCGCTGTAATGTTGTTCTCTCACTTGTGTAATTTGTTTAGTAAATTCTTGCTGCTCGATATCAGTGTTCCAATAAGCCTCAAGTGTGCGTTTTAATTCTCTATGTTTGCCAATTCTAGGGAATCCAAGATTATGTAATTTAGCCATCTATACGTCCAAATAATTAAGTTGGACTGAGTTTACTCGCTGGTAAAAATAAAAAATAATGGTTTATTTTCATCAAACTATGAAATATATTCATACATTAATAAGCATATTCACACCTAAAATAGGAAATATAATGCTTGAACGTCAGCACTTACAAATATTAAAAGCGATTTCCTCAAAGGGAACAGTAACAGGAGCAGCAGCTGATTTATTTCTGACTCAATCAGCCTTAAGTCATGCTATTAAAAAATTAGAAAAACAATTTGATGTCAAGGTATGGGATAAGGAGGGACGGCGGGTAAGGTTAACCCAAGCGGGTGAATTACTATTAGGCTTTGCTAATAGGGTAATGCCCCAATTTGAGCATACTGAATTACAACTGCAACAAATAGCCAAAGGAGACCGGGGTATTTTGCGCATTGGTATGGAATGCCATCCTTGTTATCAATGGTTGTTAAAGGTAGTTCAACCGTTTATGTTAAATTTTCCTGATATCGATATAGATGTAAAGCAACAGTTTCAATTTGGCGCATTAGGCGCGTTGTTAGAATACGATATTGATATGATAATAACGCCCGATCCGCTGCAGCATAATGCGATTTCGTATCAAGCCGTATTTGACTATGAGCATGTACTAGCCGTGTGCGGTACGTCAGTTCTATCGCATAAAAAATACGTAGTGCCAAGCGATATCGCTAACCAAGTATTAATTACCTACCCAGTAGAACAAACTAGATTGGACATCTTTAGTCGATTTTTAACGCCCGCTGGCGCAAGCGTTAAACGCCATAAAATAATCGAAACAACTGAAATAATGTTGCAAATGGTAGCGGCCAATAGAGGAGTTGCAGCCCTGCCGAGATGGCTAGTAGAAGTGTTCCAAAAAGACTTGGATATTAGAGGAGTGTCGCTAGGTAAAACTAAAATGATGAAGTCAATTTATCTTGGGACGCGCAATGCGGACAAAATGCCTGCCTATATCCAGTCGTTTAAACAGTTGGCTAAAGAAACTAGTTTTTAAATAAGGCAAAACCCACGACGTTTATGACTAAACGCCACGCGTTTTTCATGCTTGCTTGATTGGGTTATTTGTATAAACGTGTGCTATCTTTACACCGCTTTATCGACTGTCTACAAGACAGTTTTTCGCTGCCATAAATGTTTAGCTAACAAATATTATGACGCTCATGTCTATTACCCACTGATATTGGGGCGATTATTAAAACAAGGTGCAAGTTCCAGTGACATTGAGACAGCTAGAGCATTGCATAGGACTGCAACAACCCATGCTTTTGTTGCTTGGAGACAAAGATCTAAATGTCAATATTTGCTGTGAAGCCTCACGGTTTTAAATCACTCATCCTCCGTTAACAACGGCCCTAGTTTTCGATTTCAGGAGACCAACCCCAAAGGCCGCCATAGCGATGGCAACAACGGCATTTAAGTAATTAAAAAAGGCATAAGGTAGGTAGTCAAGGACGTCGACGCCTAGCGTAGCGGTATAGAATGCCCCGGCAGTTGTCCATGGAATAAGGCCTGTTGTCATGGTTGACCCCTCCTCGACTGAGCGCGAGAGAATAGCACGGTCTAATTGCTGTTGTTCATATTTAGGCTTAAACAGTTGGCAACTTAGAATAATCGAAATGTAGGCTTCTCCCATAGCAACATTACCTAAAAAACCGGTCAATATGGTGGTGGCAATAAGCGTGGCTGTGCGTTTCACTTTAGCGATAATGCCAGCTAACAGTGCAGTAAGAAAGCCTGCCCCGTGCAAGATGCCACCTAACGCGATAGCCATTAGCGCAAGCAGCAAGGTCCAGCTCATGCTGCTAATACCGCCACGTCCCAATAAGGCATCTAAGTTTGGAATACCCGTGGATCCAGGTTTGTTCTCCCATAACGCATTTAGCACAGACACCGGATTAGCGCCTTGATAAATAATCGCTATCAACATGGCAAGCACAATACTGCATGACATTGTCACTTCTGCTGGCACTTTTCGAATACTCAAGGTTGCTAGCAAAATGAGCGGTAATAAGGTGACCAGCGGCATAAGGCTGTAATTGCTAGCAAGTGCACTTTGAATAGGTGTTACGGCATCTAATGCTAGATTTTGATCTGCATAACCTAATCCGATAAATAAAAATATCAAAAAAGTAAGGATAAAAGCCGGGACCGTAGTGAACAGCATCGAATAAATATGTCGATAAAGATCAGTGCCAGCACTCATGGCCGCCAAATTAGTGGTATCTGAAATAGGCGACATTTTATCGCCGAAAGTAGCACCGCACACGATCATGCCTGCGACTAGCGGCAAAGGAATATTCATGGCGGAACCGATACCAATAAAGACAACGCCTAGAGTACCAACTGTGCCCCAAGATGTGCCGGTAGCAACAGACATCAAAGCGCAAAGCAGCAACCCCACGGCTAAAAACAAACTCGGACTAAGTAAACTGAGACCATAGTACATCAGGGTGGCGATGGTCCCACTGTGCATGAAGCTTGATATCACCATTCCAATCAAGATAAAGATATAGATTGCAGACATTGCCCTAGAGAGCGCACTCGTCATCAGATCACGAATTTGTAAATAATCATAGCCAAGACTGTAAGCATGAAGCCCGGCCCATAAAAGACATAAAAACATGAGTGCATGCAGACTAATACCAAAAGCAAAAAGCCCGCCGGCGATGGTCATGACAATAACGCTAAAACAAACAAAAGACTGAAAAAAACGTGGGGAACGCGGCAACACAGTTGTAATTTCTGACATGGGGACACAGTGCATAAAACAAGTGCCTTAATATAGCATAGCTATGCAGTTCATAAAGCCAAATTTATAAAGCTGACGCTTATTTGATCTAAAAGAAGATCTATCTTGAATAAAGTGGCTAGCTTGAGTGTGTTACTGACACTTTTAATTACAATCCACACCAAAGAAAAGAACGTGATCGTAAGATAAAATTAACGGGATTAATTTATATGCGAGTTCTTTATGCTACTAGGTGATATTAGGTCTTATTAGGTCTTAGAGGCAATAACATGAACCATCGGTCTTCTCAGTCATCGCGCGTTGACTCTGCGCTTAAAACATCATTTATCGCTGATTCTCTTGCCATGCCGGTGCATTGGTACTATCAGCCCCTCGAAATAGAACGGGATTTTATTGGCGGCATTCAGCGATTTGAAGCCGCGCCTGAATTCCATCCATCTTCAATTATGTCTTTGCATTCAAAACGCAAAGGTGGCCGGCAATCAAAAGAAACCTCAACTTCCGGCTATTCACCAAAAGATAATGTATCTCAAGATCATTCAGCTCAAGTGGTAGGCGACATTATTTTACAGGACAAGGCGCAATTCTGGGATACGCCCAACGTACATTACCATCAAGGAATGCAGGCCGGCGAAAATACCCTAAACGCACACTGCACTCGGCTTTTAATGCGAACACTGAGTCATACGCCTGCACATTACGATCGACAGGAGTTTGTTAGCGCTTACATTGATTTTATGACGGCGCAACCACCAAAGCACCCGGATACCTATGCGGAATCATATCATCGCGGATTTTTTGCCAACTTAGCACTCGGTCGTAAACCAGAGAAGTGCGCGATGAAAACACATGATACAGCTTCTATTGGCGGTTTGGTGACAATTGCGCCATTGGTATTTTCAGAACGACTTAAGGGGACCAGTGAATCCGATATCCAAGTTGCATGTCGCCAGCATCTTGCATTAACGCATCCAGATGAATCCTTAATGCAGGTATGTGATCGCTACGTTCAACTGCTCTGTGGCTTGATGCAGGGACCCGATGAGGCCGGCGTTAGAGCACTCTTGATAGAAGCAAGCAAGAGCAATCCAGGACTCAATTTAGACGGTCTACTCAAACGCAACTTACCAGACCACCAAGTAGTCGGAGATTTGTTTTCACGGGCATGTTATATTTCAGATTCTTGGCCTGTTGTTCTTTACCTAGCTTATAAATATCAAGATGATCCTTGGCAGGCACTTCGGGTGAACACCAATCTAGGCGGCGATAATGTGCACAGAGGCATGGTGCTGGGAACGCTCTTGGGATTGCAGACTGATTCTGTGGCAACCAGCTGGTTTGAACAGCTGACTGACCACAACATAATTACTCAAGAGATTGACGCACTCATTAACGCGGCAAGCGCTCCCACACAGTAAGCTCAGACAACGTATGCTGAAACTTATGTTGGGTTTCATGAATAACGAACGGCACCTTGCGCGGCTCACCCACTAATTTGAAGTGGCTTGAAAGTTCATCTTTCAGGCCATCCAACGTCGTGTAGTTTTCACCGTCTTTCTTAAAGCCCCCTATCCACTCTTCCTTCGGCGTATGCTCCTCTAGCCAAGTGTACGGCGATGCAATAATTAGTAATCCGCCATCATTGATGCGTTGCGTGATGTCCTTAAGAAAGCCCTTAGGCTGATATAGTCGGTCAATTAAATTGGCCGCTAAGACTAAATCATAACCCGTAAATTGCGGTTTAAGGTTACAAGCATCCCCTTGGTAAAAGGAAACTCGGTCTGCGTACGCAGCCAGACCCAACTGTTCTAATGTACGAGTATGGTAACTGACCAAATCGCCCTCTTCTGTTCGCGCGTAACGAACCGCTCCTTGCTGCGCCATTTTAGCGCCTAAACGCGTAAAGTTAGCTGAGAAATCGATACCGTCTACATGCTCAAACTGTCGCGCTAACTCAAAGCTTGCTCGACCACAAGCACAGCCTAAGTCCAACGCCCTACTCATGGGTTTTCCTTTTCTTGCCTCAAGCGCAATATCGGCGAGTGCTTTCGGGAAGTTCTCTACTCCATACCACTGTTCACCGAAGTGAAACTCTGCATACTCTGACAGCAATCGATTGCTCTCGTAATAGGCATTCGGGTCGACCGGTTCGGCATCAGAGGCAATATAACGGAACCCTGCGTGCTGGGGGAAATGTTGCCTAAACGCATATCGCGCTGAACGTCTAGTTTCATTGCCGCTAGATGCCCAAGAACCCCCTTTGATCAAGTTATGCTTGCCATCAAAGGTAGGCGTGGTGAAATCATCGTAAAGAGGATGCACTTTGAAGTTATCAAAGGGGTATATTGGCGTTTCAGTCCATTGCCAAACATTGCCCACAACATCAAACCATTCCCCGTGCTGATAATGAGTAACGGGACAGCAAGAAGCGTAATGATCGATGTGCAAATTAGCATTGGCCGCATCGTTATTAATTTCTTCTACGCCCGCTTGTGCGCACAATCTATGCCACTCATCTTCCGTAGGCATACGAATGAGTTGTCCGCTTTGCTCCGCTTTCCACTCACAAAATGCCTTAGCTTCATGATAGTTAACTTCAGCAGGCCAGTCCCAAGCCATGTCTATTTCTTCGGTCATCAGACGTAGACGCCAACCGTTGTGCCAACGCCAAAAATTGGGGTATTTGGCCTCAGTAAACTGTCTCCATGAAAGACCATCGTCACTCCAGAATCGATTGTGTTCGTAGCCACCGGCTTCAACAAACTCTAAGAACTCTTGGTTACTGACTAAATATTGACTTGCTTTGAATTCGACTACCTCAGCCTCATGTTGACCGTATTCGTTGTCCCAACCAAAGTAGGCATCATCAAATTTTTTGCCTAAGCAAACCGAGCCTGCAGGTACGGTAATTAGCTTATTTTTTGGCGCCTCACCGCTGTCTTTACAAGCCGGCCATTGAGGCTGCTGTTGGACATTGGCAAGCGTGTGCTGACGGATCAGAACGGAGGAGGTTTCAAGATGAATGCGCTCGTGCTCAATACCCATGACCACTGGCCACCAGGGACTTTCCCAATTAATCGGCAAAGTAAGCTCTAAGGTATCAATCAAGCGTAACACTCTAGCACGCACTTTGGCACGATAGTCTCTTACCTCTGCAACGCTTGGCCAGTCGTAATTCTCTTCGCCTAAGTCGTCCCAACTCATTTCGTCAACGCCCACTGCAAAGACTGACTCCATGTAAGGGTCAATGCGTTCAGATATTAGTTTTGCCAACAAAAACTTGTTGATAAAGAACGTGGCAGTATGCCCGAAATAGAAAATAAGTGGATGGCGCAAGGGGGTGGACTTTTGGTAAAAAGCGGCCTCATCAACCAAGCAATCAAAAAGCTGGGTATAGGTATCAAAAGTGTTGGTGAAATAAAGGGCTATCTCTTCGCGCTTTTCGTCTTCAGCGCCACTGCATAGCTCTGGTGTTCTGCGTAACGCGAGTGAACTAGAAAACGTTGTGGTTCGTTTTGATAGTTTTTGAGCGTTTTTTATAGGTAATATCATCGTCGAACACGATCCTTTAGTTTTTGTTCTTCACTACTACGGTCATTCACTGCTTGACGGTTCAACATTTTTTATTTTATGTTAATAATGTTTTGCATAAAATCATGTGAAAATATGAAAACACGATTATCAACTCTTAGCTGAACAGTATTGTCTATATCGCGTCAAGCAACTTGAGCGTAGCACCCTTACGATTATTATCAGACCATCCACTGGACTTCGCCGAGAGTCGGTAACACGGTGCAAGAACTCGAAGTTCATTCGCTAAGTACATCCGTTAGTGACACTAATCAGTCGAATAACTTAAATGTCTTTAAATAGAGACTCTGGGTCTTCAGCTATCTTTATCAGTCATATACTTTACGCTTGACTAGCTTACTATATTTTGCAAGGTATTTGACTGTTACTTTTTCACCGCAACCAAGTTCTTTTTCTTTGCTTACCTCAGCATTAGAATTTGACTTCGTTTTTGTTGATATATCATCGACATAGATGTTTTAGCTCGGTATATGTGGCAAGTACATATAACTCATACCGTTTATTTTCAAAACCCCACGAAAGTGCTAATAAAAACCGTCAGGGCTGCCCCACAATAACCTGCATGCGAGGTGTTTTAACTCCTTCAATGAGGAAGGCTGCTGTGCGCAAGCTAGTTGCGGATGACGCTTTGTCATTATAAATAGTTAAATTTAGAATATCACCTTCTTGCAAAGCCAAAAGCTCAGTGAGTCTATCCTCGGCAGTTAATTCGGTAACACGTTCACTGTTAACACGAGTTATTATTTCACCAACGCTAATGCCTAACATTGCCCCCACACTATGCTCTTGAACTGCCGTTACTAGAAAACCTTTTTGTGCTAATTCATCGCTGATTGAGGTATCAAGCATCAAACCTAAGGTCGCCACATTGTTTGCCGGGATATCCACTGAAAATTGAATATGGTTTGTGTTCCCGTGCTTTTTTTGCTCTACCCTGGAAATAGCCCTTACAACCTTGATTACTTGGTTTTTAATAGCCGTAAAAGAAGTATCCACGTTTTCTGTTGTTTGGTTAGCGTAACTTTTCACTATCCCTAAAGAAATTAGACTAATCACGATAGCTAGCTTTAATATACACATTGTTTTTTGTATAACTCTTTGTTGTAAATAAATAAAATAATTCATGCGTCGCACCAATACTTAGATGGGTTTAAAATTTTCATTCGATACTCCCTTACATGCTGCTTCTTTCGTTTCCCAAACCACTGCTTCCCAATGTTCATTGCCTCTGGCATATCTGTTATCTAGTAGACGTGCAGCAACGTTGTAGCGAACATTAGGTTTGATCAAAATAGTCAGCGTATTTGCTCTTGCTGGGCGTGTTGGAATGTTATCGAATGCAGATTTAGGGACGAAAGACTGCACGTCAATAGTGTATGTTCCTGGAGCGAGTCTTATATTTTTATAGCTTCTGTTTACATTCTTTCCATTAATTTTTGATGCCCTGGCCTGAAAAAGTCGCTTGTGCTCGAGCGGTTGATGCTCGGTTGAAAGGATCCCGCAACTTTGTCCTTCAATACTTGCGTCTATTCCAGTCTCAATATTGGTACTGGGATTATTAGAAGATTCATCATAAACCTGAATATCGATACTTGGCACTACAAATTGTTCAGTAATCATTTGCACGTAAATTACTTTTTCCGGCGAGAATAAACCAACATTGGTGACCCCATTAAGGTCCAATTGTTTTTTGATATGCATTGGTGACATTTTAGCGACTGTTTTGCCATTAATAGAATGTATTATATCGTTGGCCTCTATGCCGGCTTTTTCTGCCGCGCTGTCGATACTAACGGCAAGTACCTTAAGTCCAAATTCGTGCATAACTGAATCAAGTACTAAGCCGGCATTCGAACGAATTTGTTTCGGGACTTGCACTGATTGACTCAATCCAATATCCGAACCATTGATTTGGGCATTAATTGCTATACTAACCAACATTGGTTTTACGGCTTTGGCGAACTCTTCTAATAAGGCTTTAGATTCTGGTGTAAGCTCTGTGGTGTCGCTGGCGTATGCCGTATTCAGAAATAAACCCATGACAAAAATTAATGTACGAGAGACGAATGTATACGTTTTGAGTTTCATAATTATACCCTTTTGTGTTGAGTTTTTTGGGTGGTTAAACGTTCATTAATTACTTTCAATAAGCTTAAACGTTGTTTCCAAAGTTTGGTCTTTTCTTCTACTGTACCCTCGGTAAAATAAGCGCTTTGCAGTTCATCATCAATCGCATGTAATTCAGTGTAAAACTCATAACGGGTTAAATTTTCAGATGATATGGCAAGTGTGTATTGCGGCAATACTTGTCTGAATGATTTAATTTCAATTTCTAGTTTTTGATTGGAAGCAATTAACGCTTGCAGTTTCTCAAGAGCGACAGCTTCATTGACAATTTGATAATCAGGGCTATGTTCGTTATTGAAAATTTCTTGTTTAGCAACATTGAACGCGACTACACAAAAGATAATTGAAGCAGCAAGTGCCAGTGGAAGTTTAAACCACGACTGTTTTATTTGAACTATTTTAGTTCGGTGCTGAGCTCTATTTTCGGTAAATGATTGCATTAAATAAGGGGATATTTTTTTTATATTTGACGGTGCTTCAATATCCGAAATTGATTTTAGTTGTTTTATTATTCCCTGATTTTTGAGAAACAGCGAAGTACATTGTGTACATTGTGCCATATGCAATTGCGCTGTTTTGTCAGGAGATATAAGTTGTGCTTCGGTTAAGTGCTGGTTCATGGCTTTTTCCATTTTCTTATTTCTTTATTCTGTTCAACGCCATTGTTGAGGCCTTGTACCTTTATTTGCTCTCTAAGTTTTTTAAATGCCCGGTTTAAAGTAACTTTCGAAAAACTAATAGATTTACCGAACATATTTGCAATTTCTTCATGTTTATAACCATCAACTTGATGCAGCATAAGCACCGCTTTTTGCTCAATCGACAACTTTTTAACTAACGTTTCCAGCTCCCACTCTGTTTCTCCCTGAGTGCCACTGTGATAAGCGATTTGTTCTGAATCTATTTCCTTTTCTAAGCTTTGTTCAGCACTTTCAACAAACTGTGTAATATTCATTAACTTACTATGACGTAAACAAGAAATTGTTTCGTTTGCAACAATTCGTTTTAGCCATGCGCCAAAACTACTTGGATTTTCGAGCCCACCAATTTTGTGGATCACTTTTATAAAGCTATTTTGTACTATGTCCTCAGCCAGTTTACGATCGCTACTTATACGAAAAGCTAAGCTATAACACGCATTTACATACGTAGTGTAAAGACGTTCAAACGCTTCGTGATCGCCATCTTTTGCTGCGTTCACAACTGCATTTGGTACATATTGGGCGAATCCTACTTTTTCCATTTAGAGACTTTTTATTTCCTTTGAAAGATAAGACGCCTGTGGCGGGAAAAGGGTTACATTTATTTAGTCAAAAGGCTGAGATATAAGCACTTTACGGCTGGTTTAGCGCCCAACTAAGTAATGGCATAGAGTTTGGCACAGATCCACACTACATCCCTACCCAATGTAACCAAATCTTATTCCCTTTACCTAAACCATTGATGTTTGACCCGTCGCGCAAACTCACCATTACCCTGTCCCCCTTAACCGAACAAGTGGGTAAAGAACAGCTTTGGTATTGGTCTGTACAAGATGGTGAAAATACGCTTGGTGTCAATGAACAAGAACTGCAAAGTCAGCACACTTAGAATGTGCCACAAGGTAAATTAACGTCGAGGCGAGAACGCTAAATAGAGACCTTTAAGCAAGGGACAGTCGCAGCAGGCTAGCACTTAGCGCTGATAGCGCAGTCTCGGCAAGCAATATGATTAACGTATACCTTTTGCTCAAGACCATGTTCTGTCACGTTGCGGCGATGGACCAATTCCTCACCCGCAGGCAGATATAGATATCCTTGTTTTATCGTATTTGAATAACGATTTATTGAATACGCCTTTTTTTGCTACGCCCGAGGTATCGGTCTGTGGCACTTTTT
>NZ_PJAR01000036.1 GCF_002836745.1 Glaciecola sp. 33A
CACACCACAGTAAAGAATTTCAATTTCTACATCGTTATCTCGTAAATCGCGACGCTCGAAAGAAAACTCAGTGAGTTTTGAGCCCGCACTTTTTGCTGCGTATCCTGTTGTGTTCATAATAACTCTATTTGCTCCTAAAACGTTATCTCATTTACAGTATGGTACAAGAGTTTTAAATGTAAACTGACGAGCCGCAATATTCGTAAAAAGACCAAATAATGTTGGCGCTTTGACACCTGAAATTAACATAATTACTTAGCTAACTTTAGAGCGAAGCTCATCTATTAAGGAACAAGTGGGCTGAATTTGTAACTCAAGGGCGGCGGCTATATTGAAATGTTTATTTGCGGTATGCTACTCTTTTTAGGAAACAGCTGTGAATAGTAAATTCAATCCGCTTTTCTTAAAAATACATCCATAAGTCTACTTGAGTAGTCAAAGATTTGGCCCGACCTCACTTAGCAATTGCTGAAATTAATTTACGTTATTGAATATAACCATAAAAAATGAGGATATAAACATGCTAGTAACCTTTTCCAGTCGATCATCTGCCGATATAATGATGTTTGGGGATATAGCGGTTCATCTGATTAAATTGATGGGCCATAGTGGAACTATTCCCAGTGCATTAACTGCCGAAGATGTTCCTGCTGCATTAGCAGTTCTAGAGGCTGCAATGGAGGAAGCAAAGCGAGTAACCGAACCGGAATTGTCGGCAGATGACAATGAGGAGGTTACTCCTGTTAGTCTCCATCACCGTGCTTTGCCTTTAATTAAGATGCTGCAAATAGCAGTTCGTGATGAATCTTACGTAATGTGGGCTGATAACAGTTAACTGACATTAGCAATGGTGCTTTGGACCTAGGGCAGCGATGAGCTAACAAGGTTCATTAGCAAAGCCTTTTTCTGGAGAAACAAGACGGATGCCCTTCTTGCAAACTACAGTTTTAGTAATTCACATACTTTTGGACTGCTTTTGCTTCTTAACTGAGTCAGTAATGGACAGCAAGTTTTTCAAGTAATTTTCGGAATTACCATGATAAAGGTAATGCAGCGAATCAACATAGTCGCATATTTGCTTCTCTGTCATGAGAATGTTTTTTGGCGAGCCAATCGTAGACTCCCCGTTGTAATCCAACGTAATCCTCTCTCCAAACGCGTAATGTTTAACAATACAGCGCATGACCCTCTGGGACTTATCTGAGCTGCGTTCCATTCCTTCAAATTTCTGAATTATTTTTTTTATGTGCGATTCAACAAACGGGTATTGATTAAATACGAATTGCGCCACACTTGTATTGATGTCAGCGAGGCATAAGACGCCCTTTTGAATAACCGTGAAGTCATGATTCTTATCTTCAAAGAAGCCTCTTTTACCCGCCCGTAATTCGGTGATAAGTCTGTCTAGGTCTTCGCTAGAGTAATGGTCCTTAGCGGCATTTGTGTACACTTTGTTAGCGTGATCGCTAAATAGAGGGTACAAGCGATTCAACTTAGTTTTTATACTTTCTTTGGGTATGATTTTTTCAGTGTTGACTTGGTGATTAGGCATATTATATTCTCTATTGAGTCATTCTTATTCTGTCATAAAAATTATAAAAGTGACTTCATAGTCATGCCCACTTTGCCTTACTCGAAGCCCAGTTCTGTTTACTTATTTGCGATACAAGGTTAACTGCCACCATGGTATTAAAGGGAATACATGTGTGCAATTAATACCTTACCATGAATATATGACGAATCCAAATATGGAGTAAATGGTCTACATTACGTTACATAGAAGTGATATCAACCTCCGATACTTGGCTCAGCATGGCCTAGCATATTCTGACTTACCTAGTTGCAAAATCAATACAATGAGGGTTTAAACAAGCAAAGGTAAACACGTCTTCGTCCGCTTCAAAATTCTAAGGATTTAGCGCCAGCTCGTATATCGGATTCAAAAATACTGTTTGGATTGTTTCATTGTGCAACCAAAGCAGAAAAAGTGCTAAAACAAAATTAATATTAGCCTAGCTTAGAAAATGGGATACCAATTAAAACAACCTGCGTTAATGTTCAATTCGATTAGACAGAATCATACAAGTAGGACATGTCTGAAAATCCTACTATATGAGTAGGTATATTCATCCTTAAGACTTACATCTGCAAAGGCGATTTGAGAATATACTTACGAAAAATATTCGTTAATTATGTGAGAAAAATCAGATGAATAAAATTGACCGTCGTGCTTTTTTAAAATTAACGGGTAGCACGTTAATTGGTGTTACTTTAGGCGGAATCGCATTGCGCGTTAACGCACAAGAAAAGATTACCTTAGACGATCCGACTGCGGTCGCTTTAAAATATGTCCACCAATCAGCAGTTGACGGTGAATATTGTAAAAACTGCGCGTACATACAAGGCGAAGAGCAAGCGCAGTGGCCTCCATGTAGCCTTTTCGCAGGTAAACTGGTTGCTGCCGAAGGCTGGTGCTCGGCTTGGATAAAAAAAGGCTAAGCGAGCTTGTTTCCCCTTACAACCATAAAAAAGTCAGCAATATACTTGTTTTTATTGCAGTGCGCTGGCTGGTTGTATATTGGCGGCTTTTGATGCCGGATAAATAGTGGCAATGACACAAAGAATGACAGCCACAAAGTAAGTAGTGACAACGTCGGTAACTTGCAAATCAGAAGGTAAATAGTTAATGAAGTAAATGCCATCGGCTAACAGGGTAAAACCAAATAGTGCTTCAATCGAATCTGTAATTTGATTTAAATAAAGTGCTGCTAATACCCCAAGAAATGTGCCAATACTGGCCCCATAGATCCCGTTTATCATCCCTTTTATTACAAAGATCGTACGTATGAAATTATCCTGCGCCCCCATTGTTTTCAACATCGCAATTTCGCTTGTCTTTTCTTTTACTGACATCACAAGTGATGAAACAATATTGAAACAAGCTACACAAATAACCAATGTCAATGTGATGTAAACAACCGTTCTTACTAATTGAATATCTTGATATAAATGACCATTGGTCCTTGTCCAGTCCGACATATAAACCGCTTGTTTAAAGTCATTACCGTATTCTCTTATTAACTGTCGCCCAGCGAATGGATCAGCTAACTGAAACTCTATATGGGTGCCACCAAGCTTTACATTTAATGCAAACGAAAGTGTTTGCTTTTTCATGATGCCAACAAAATTGTCTGCTTCTCCACCTAAAGAAATTTCACCTAATACAGTTAACCAAAGTACTTTGGGGGCAGCAAAAGATAGATCTAGCGTTGCCGAAGGAAGTAACAATTGTACCTTGTCGCCTATCTCCAAGCCTAGCTTTTCAACAACTCCTTTGCCCAAAAACAAGCCATTTTCATTTTCAGAAAACGCGCCCACAGGGACCTTCATTGCTGTTTTACTCTGCAAATAATTATCATCGACTCCTTGCAGTTCGACTGACTTCATTTTACTCCCGTTTTGCAACAGGCCTGAGGCTTTAGTGTAGGAATATAGATTAAGTACACGTGGATCAGCTGCCACTTTGGCCTTTATGTCATCGTCTAAGTAAACACCATCTGGACTCACTGCAATAAATTCAGCATGCGGAATATAAGAAAGAAGTGTCTCGCGCAACTCTTTTTCAAAGCCATTCATGACCGAGAGTAATAATATTAAAACGAAACAGCCTAAGCCGATGCCTGCCGTTGAGGATGCAGAAACGAATGAAATAAAACCACTTTGTTGTTTACTTTGCCTAAACTTATTGGCAAATGTCCAAGCTAACGAAAAGCGCATATTAGTCCTTTTCCAACATCCGTAATTGTCCATTTTCAAGATACATAATTCTGTCCATTTTTTTAGCTAACTGCACATCATGTGTCACTAACAGAAATGAGGTTTTGAATTCCTTATTTATATCACTGATTAATTCATAAATAGATGCGGTATTTTTGTCATCAAGATTACCAGTGGGTTCATCAGCAAAAATCATCGCAGGTTGATTAATTAACGCTCTTGCTATAGCCACTCGTTGCCTCTCTCCTCCAGATAACTGATGTGGGCGATGCTCTTGTCTATCTTGCAACCCTACTTTAACGAGCAAATCTTTTGCCTTTATCAAAGACTTTTGGTGATTATCACCTTTAATAAATAGCGGCATGGCGACGTTCTCTGCTGCACTAAATTCTGGCAACAGATGATGAAATTGATATACAAAACCGAGTTCAGCATTACGAAACAACGCCTGCTGCTTTTTTGACTTACTAAAAAGACTTTGATCATTGTAAAAAACGTCGCCGGAATCCGGGTTATCTAACGTACCCAATATATGCAGCAGCGTGCTCTTACCTGAACCTGAAGCACCTAAAATGGCGACTTTTTCACCAGCCTTAATGGAAAAGTTGACGTTATTGAGAATTTGCAAGGTGTTGCTAGCATCTGTGTATTGTTTACAGATATTTTCACATTTAAATAGAGGAGATAGCATCAGTTGAGATTAGATAATAAATAGATGCTAATAGTTTACATACTTCTGGAGTTGCTACAAGTTTCGAAAGAATTTTTTATACATAATATTTGTAAGAAACTACACATAAATGGCGGAGTGGACGGGACTCGAACCCGCGACCCCCGGCGTGACAGGCCGGTATTCTAACCAACTGAACTACCACTCCGCAGTGGTATGTTTTTAGCTTGTTTCATGACGAATGGCGGAGTGGACGGGACTCGAACCCGCGACCCCCGGCGTGACAGGCCGGTATTCTAACCAACTGAACTACCACTCCGCAAAATGCGTCATAAAACTTGTAACTGGCGGAGTGGACGGGACTCGAACCCGCGACCCCCGGCGTGACAGGCCGGTATTCTAACCAACTGAACTACCACTCCGCTTTTTACAAGCTAAATCAATGAGTTACAGAATTATACTGAAGCCTGTCCCTGCATTGCGGCGCAGATAATACGGTTTCGCCCCTAGGTAGTCAACTGCTTTTTTAAAATCATTTTTTGCTTGGTGAAAAAACAGACTAATTACGATTTCAATGAGTTTACATGGCACACTTATTCGTCAGCTTCGGATTTCATCTTTGATCTGCTGAAATTTTTGAGCTTATCCATCAATGTAAAGTAGGCTAATTTGCTTCTCAACATAACATGGTCATTCGGATACTTACGCTTATTCAAGACTAAAAATATACCAATACCACCAAACACCAATATAAATAAATTGATCGCAATAATGAAACTCACCGTGTCAGTTGCCGTCCACGTGTCTTTTTCTGGGGTCATTGCTATTCGCGGAACAGGCTCTAAACTGGTGTTATTCACACTAGGTTCAAGCGTTGGTATTGGTATTGGTTCTGGTTCAGGCGGCGCTATAGTCACGAAGGTGTGTTCAGGCACATTAATGATGACCTCTCTGCCATCCGCAGTTGTAGCGAATGCGGTCAGTTTAATTCGATAAATACCAAAACCGTTATTCTTCACCTTAATCACTTTTACTAAATCGTTAGTTTCCGTCATCGTGACATTGTCGGTATCACCATTTGGATGCGTTACTTTGCCATCCAGTAACAACGAATCGAGTTTGATATGCTTACCGTCAGTGTCAACCATAATGACGTGATCAGCTTCATTTGTTTCATCGACATTTACGTTAATAAAGATCGGATTTGGATGTAATATAACGGTTTCATTGATTTGTTCGCGATTATACATTGGCGTCCTAATAATAAAAGTAGGACGCCATTCGCCGCTGGGGATACTGAGATTAAATTGACCGGTAAAAACACCATCACCCGCGATTTCATCAAGGCCTTCGCCATTATCTTGGAAACGAGCGATGGTTCGTGATCCCAAGCCAAAGTTTTCATAATTTGGATTATTGTTACTAACGAAATCGATAGTTAAACTAACCACATCCCGAAAAGGTGAAAAATCCACCTGCTTGCCGTTATTTTTAAGCACAGCGGTTTGCTTGATTATTTCACCTGAATAAATATGACGAGGAATAGGCTGGGCATCCAAGACAATATCAGCAATTACCATGACTTTGCTGCCTTCAAGCACTTGACCGACTGCTTGCCAAGGCCCTGGCATTGGTTTTTTTATGGTAATCATGTCGTACGTTTGCGTTTCGTACCATTGCACATTGGGGTCTTCTTCGTCATTCTCAATAAAAAGCTTTGAACCATCAGGGCGCACTAAAACAACAGGGGCAGACCCCCTGTCTCTGAAAAAAACCATGGTGACTTCATCAACATCACTGTCAACTCTAAACCGATTATTTAATAACAGCACACTGTTTTGAAAATCGGTCCCCAGCGACACAATCGGTGGTGTATCTCTTTTAAGTGATGGTGCTTCTTTCACGGGGTTTTGTAGTAATAAGTCACGTTCGGGGAATGCGTCTTCTTGTGCGTGAGTTTTCGATACAAACATGCACAGGCCCGCAAACAGCAAAACCGCATGCGCGCTACAATGGAGAATTCTGTTATGTGGGTTAGCTACGCCAAACCACTTCTTGAGATTGTTTTTCAATTTTGTCTAAGTATGCCTCGTGATTACTAAGTTCATCGGCAGAGGCCTTAACAACCTTTAAGACACCTTCTAAATTAACTGATCTTGGTGCATTTTTATTTTGAGGATCGGCCCCTTCCGATTCGTGCGCCCAACTCATTGCAGTTTGGCCGCCGGTCATCCATAGGTACACTTCAGCTAAAATTTCCGAATCTAACAATGCACCGTGATGAGTACGATGTGTATTATCTACACCATACACTCGACATAATGCATTTAAGTTGTTTTTTTGACCCGGGCGCATTTCTCTAGCTAGTGCTAAGGTATCTAAAACCGTACAAATTTGTCTGGTTTTTTTAATCGAGCTATTGTTTAACGCAAATTCATTGTCCATAAAGCCTATATCAAATGGCGCGTTGTGGATTATTAATTCAGCGCCTTTTATAAAATCGATGAATTCCTGAGCTATTTGTTTAAAAGCAGGCTTATCTTTTAAAAACTCATTCGTAATGCCGTGCACCGCTATCGCTTCTTCTTCAATGTCACGATGCGGATTGACATAGACGTGATAGGTGTTCCCCGTCAGTTTTCGATTTACCATTTCAACACAACCAATCTCAATGATGCGATGACCTTCTTTGGGGTTGATACCAGTGGTTTCTGTATCTAAAACTATTTGGCGCATACAAAACTTCTTTTAATTATCATGCTGACTAGTATACTTCGGCCTACTTACACCAGACAATCAGAATTCAGTATAAAAATGAAAAAACTTAGCATTTACACCGATGGATCCTGCTTGGGAAATCCTGGACCCGGTGGTTACGGCGCCTTGTTGATATTTAAAGAGCACAAAAAAAGATTATCTAAAGGATTTAAACTAACCACCAACAACCGAATGGAGTTGCTTGCGCCGATAGCTGCATTTAATAGTTTAACAGAAACCTGCAATGTCGATCTGTATACAGATAGCCAATATGTAAAAAATGGCATTAGTCTGTGGATCCACAACTGGAAAAAAAATGGCTGGCGAACAAAAGATAGAAAGGCCGTCAAAAATGCAGATTTATGGCAACAACTCGACGACGCGGTAAATAAGCACGATGTGAATTGGCATTGGGTCAAAGCACATTCTGGCCATCCTGAAAACGAAGAAGTTGATGATTTGGCTCGTGATGCTGCTTCATCATCAGATTTAGTGCCCGATCACGAATATGAAAAAGGTATCGAATGACATCCATTACATTAAAAATAGAACGTGAAAAGTCAATGTTACGTCGCCACCCTTGGATTTTTGAAGGCGCCATAGAAAAAACAGAGGGTGTCATCCGCTCAGGAGATACTGTTGACATTTTGGCCAGCGACGGCACTTGGCTTGCTAAAGCTGCCTATTCACCTGAATCACAGATTCGAGCCAGAGTGTGGTCGTTTACGAAATCAGAAGTTATTGATAATGCCTTTTTTAAACGTAAACTTGAACAAGCGTTGGCCAGAAAGCAAGAGATTTTAAACAAACATAAGACCAATGCCTTTCGTCTTATAGCTGCTGAGGCTGACGGTTTACCCGGCATTACTATTGATGTTTATGTCAATATTATAGTTGTGCAACTACTCAGTGCTGGCGCTGAAAAGCATCGAAGTAAGATCCTGTGGGCTGTATTGCAATTATATCCAGACGCCATAGTGCATGAAAGAAGCGATGTCGATGTGCGCAAAAAAGAAGGCTTAGCACCATTAGTGCAAACACTGCATGGCGAACTCCCTGATTCAGTTATTATTGAAGAAAACGGGCTTAAAATTTGTGTCGATTTAATTAACGGACACAAGACAGGATTTTACCTAGATCAACGAGAAAATAGACGTATTGCAGCCTCCTATTGTGCTGGCAAGACGGTACTTAATTGCTTTAGTTTTACAGGCACTTTCGGTTTATATGCACTTGCAGCTGGTGCTACTCAAATTATTAACGTTGACGCATCTCAATCAGCGCTGACACTCAGTGTTAAAAACGTGCACATAAACGGCTTAGATGAAAATAAAGTAACTCATCTAAAACGTGATGTATTTGAACTGCTTAGAGAATATAAGGAGGCCGGTACAACGTTTGATGTTATCGTGCTAGATCCGCCAAAATTTGTTAGTAGTAAACACAATCTGAATAAAGCATCTCGCGGTTACAAAGACATAAATCGACTGGCACTGTCACTACTCAACGAGAACGGAACTCTACTGACGTTTAGCTGTTCGGGTTTAATGCCACAAGACTTGTTCCAAAAAATCGTAGCTGACGCTGCATTAGATGCTCAGCGTGACGTATTCTTTGTACAAAGACTTGCACAAAGCGAAGACCACCCTGTTAGCGGCAATTTCCCAGAGGGGTACTATCTGAAGGGATTAGTATGCAAGGTATAAATTAGGACCATACAAGGAGTGCTTTACGCTCCTTATTTTATCTCAATAATTTCAACGCCCAACAAGCAACTATTTTCAGTTTCAGCTGTACATCTTAGCACTTTAGCTTTTGCGATGAGTGATGGCACCTGATCACTATTTGACTCGATAGACACAACCAGCAACGCGCCTATGTCCATTGTAGGCTGCTCTATTTCAAGAGACATGCCAGTTGCACTAATGTCTTTGCATATTGCCTGCATGGTCCGTTGCGCGGGGTCGCCTAATAATGCGAGTTCACAGGGCGAGTTAACCATCATTCTATAAAAATTACGCTTATCATCATATGCTATCATTCATTGCTCCAGACATCATGACTCTAAAAACAGTAGCAGTATTTATATTGTGCTGGCGACGATATGTCAACAAATAGCCTACAGTTCGCTCAAACGATTACTGATCCGCTTCAGCGATATTGGCATGCTAGTGCCAAGCTGTTGTGCGAATAAGGAAACTTTAAACTCTTCAATCATCCATTTCACTTCATTCATCGAATCAACATCTGCGCCACTTTTTTGAATCTTCGTAATGGCCTCTTGATACTTAGCGACGGCTTTGTCTACGTCAAGTTGGTTTAGCCTGTCACGATTTGTATCCACTTTTAATTTATCAAAACGCTGACTGAGCGCCATCACATACCGATTCCAATCGTCTAGTCTGTGGTAACCAAAATCAAACACGAAACCTTTATATACAAGTAAGTTAAGTTGGCTTTTTATGGCACCAATATTGGTCAATATGTTAAGAGGAATACTACCCTTGCATTGCTTTTGAATATGATGAGCAACCGTTAGCCCTTTTTCAATTTTTTGGGCTATTTGGAGGGCTAAATGATTAATATTTTCGCGTACAATTTCGCACACTTTATCAAAGTCAGCTTTATCTCTTATTTGTTGCGCTCTTTCCTTCTCGAACTCCCTAACGAGGTGGTCAATTGATGCCAATATAATATCATCAATTAAAATATTTACTTGTCCAAAGGGATTAAAATATAAACTAAGCTTGGCTTTATTAGGTAGCTTTTGTTGCAAGTATTTTAACGGCGAGGGCACCGTATTTTTAATTAACTGGTACACACCGAGGCGATGCGAAATTTCAGCTTCTTGTTGATTATCAAAAAGTATGATATCCACGTTGTTGGATTTTTTAACCAGCGCTGGGTATGCTTTGATTTCGAAACCTGCATGCTTCTGCTCAAATGATTTTGGCAAACTCTCAAAATCCCAAGTCTCTATGTTTTGGCGCTCAAGTTCAGGGGTCGCGACAGATTCCAGTGTTTGTTTTACCTTTCCTTTTAACTCATCTTGCACTGTTGACAAGTTCTTGGCTGAGCTCAACACACGTCCTTGGTCATCTACGACAACAAAGTTGAACTGTAGATGATTGGGTAATTCTGCATCAGCAAAGTCAGCGGTTGTTATTCGCACACCCGCTATTTTATGTAATTTGGTTGCCAGCGCATGCACCATGCTTTGTGGCGCACCGTTTTTATCTAATGGTTGAATTTCGGCTAAACAAGCGTTTGCAAAATCCGGAGCGGGTACAAAATTCCGCCTCAATTTCTTAGGTAGCGATTTGATCAGAGATACAATCAACTCATGCTGGAACCCAGGCACTAGCCAGTCAAAACCGATATCAGCGAGCTGGTTTAAAATGGGTAAAGGAATTTCCAGATTAACACCGTCATTCTGCGCATTAGGCTCAAAAACATAAGTTAAAGGCAATCGCAAATTGCCTTGTCTCCATTCATCAGGAAAAGCAACTTTGCTAATACTAGACGCATCTTTTCTAAGTAGCACCTGAATAGAAAAATCAAGCAAGTCCGGCGTTTTATTGGTCGCAATTTGCCACCATTTTTTAAACTGGGCGTCATTGCAAATATCAGTCGGTAATTTTTCGCTATAAAAATCACACAAATCATCTTCATCGATCAATAAGTCGCGACGACGAGATTTATGCTCTAAGGTCTCTACCTCCTCAATTAATGCCTGATTTTTTCGTAAAAAAGCATAATTTAAGATTGTTTGACCATTCACCAAGGCCTCACGAATGAATATATCTCGACACACAACAGGGTCAATTTGTGAATAATTTACCACGCGTTTTGATACTATTGGCAGGCCGAATAGATTGACATTTACGTAAGCCTGCACTGCCCCTTTCTTTTTGCTCCAATGTGGCTCTGAATATTGCTTATTTGCCAGATGCTGACTGATTGGCTCGAGCCATTTAGGATCAATTTTGGCAACATTTCTGGCGAACAACTTTGACGTTTCAACTAACTCAGACGCAATCAGCCACGTTGGATTAGATTTACTTAATCCTGACCCAGGAAAAATCATAAATCGCGTATTTCGAGAACCAAGGTACTCACGGTTCTTATCTTTAAACCCCACCTGAGAGAGCAAACCTGTCGCCATAACAGTATGAATTGTCTCGTAGCTAGGTTCGGTGCTATTCAACCGATAGCCAATTTCGACGAGCGATTTCTTCATCTGACTGACAATATCTTGCCACTCACGCATCCTTAAATAATGCACGAAAGACTGCTTGCACCATTTTCTTAGCTGGCTGTTGGTTAGGGTTTTCTGATGACTCGAAAATACATTCCATAAATTCAACAAAGACACAAAATCCGAATCTGTATCTGCAAATTCAGCATGTTTTTCATCCGCTATTTGTTTCTTATCTTGCGGACGCTCTCGGGGATCTTGAATACTCAAACCAGCAGTAATAATCATGATTTCTTTGGCACAGTCTCGCTCGCCAGCCTCAACCACCATTTTGGCGTATCTCGGGTCGACCGGCAATCGCGCAATTTTGCGTCCTAATGGCGTTAACACATAACCATTATTTTTTCGCTCAATAGCCTGAAGCTCTTCTAGGAGTTTCATACCATCGTTGATATTTTTACTATCTGGGGGCTGAATAAATGGAAATTGGCTGACTTCGCCCAGTCCGAGCGCTAACATCTGCAATATGACCGATGATAGATGGGTTCGAATTATTTCGGGGTCAGTAAACTCTGGGCGTGACAAGTAATCTTGCTCGGAATAGAGTCTGATACAAATACCATCCGATACTCGTCCACAGCGGCCTGCCCGCTGATTTGCAGACGCTTGAGAAATAGCTTCAATAGGCAGGCGTTGCACTTTGCTTTTATGGCTATAACGCGACATCCTTGCCAACCCAGGGTCAATAACATACTTAATGCCAGGAACAGTCAAAGAGGTTTCAGCCACGTTAGTGGCAAGTACTATTCGTCGGCCGTTGTGCGCTTGAAAAATTCTATTTTGTTCAGACGCTGATAACCTCGCGTACAGCGGCACAATTTCAGTATTCCGATATTGACGTTTTAGCAGTGCATCTTGTGTGTCTCTTATATCTCTCTCACCACTTAAGAATATAAGAATATCACCCGGCTTTTCGCGGAAAAGCTCATCGACAGCCTCGCATATCGCCGTCGTTTGGTCTTGAACTTCTTCTGAATCACTTTCTCCAGAGCTCGGTGGTTCTTGGTATCTAATTTCAACTGGATAAGTACGCCCACTCACCACGATAATGGGAGCGTCAAAAAAGTGCTTAGAGAAACGCTCAGGATCAATTGTCGCTGAGGTAATAATCAGTTTGAGATCTCTACGTTTTACTAATAATTGCTTGAAGTAACCGAGTAAGAAATCAATATTTAAACTTCTCTCATGAGCTTCATCAATAATAATAGTATCGTATTGATTGAGGTACCTATCTTGCTGGATTTCAGCCAACAAAATACCGTCAGTCATCAATTTTATATGACTATTTTCACTTACGTTGTCGCTAAAACGGACCTTAAAACCGACTTCTTTACCAAGTTCAGAATTCAATTCTTCTGCAATACGATTGGCAACACTTCTTGCCGCTAAACGTCTTGGCTGTGTGTGACCAATAAAACCGTCTATGCCACGTCCTAGTTCTAGGCACATCTTAGGAATTTGAGTGGTTTTACCTGATCCTGTTTCGCCTGCAATGATGACAACTTGGTTGTTATCAATCGCATGCTTTATGTCATCGCGTTTATCTGAGACTGGTAAGTCTGGATATTCGATAATAGGGACTGCGTCTTCTCGCCCTTTTCTCGCAAGCTGGGATTGATCGACGCGCAAAAGAAACCGTTCAAGTGCTGACAATTTGTCGTCGCTATCGGGTAACTGTTCAAGCTTTTGATATTGTCGTCGTAACGGGAAACGATCTTTGAGTAAGCACTTTTCAAGTGCATTATTTAATTTAAATTGCATGGGTTATATACAGTAAGCACTTAATAGAGTTCATTTTTATTTTTTAGAGGATGAGTATGGGCAGCATGTCAATGCCGCTTATTCGAATACCATAAGGTTAACAGAACTGATTGTTATTGGCTATTCACCAGCATAAATAGCCACGTAGGAAGCAGCGCATACAGAGTGCCCTGTGTTGAATTAAAGCAAACGCTAAAATAACCAAATGTTATTTAACGTCTGCTGATTTTTTATTATCGGCGCGACGCGATTGCTTGCCATTTATTTAATTCCAGATGCGGCGCTGCAGATGACATTACTTGGTGCTTAAACGCATCAAATGAATGGTACTCAAAATTACTTGTATCACTTAGCTCATTATAAATAACCCGCAACTTCCTAATTGAGAAAAAGGGCACAATTCCGGGATATAAGTAAGCGTCTGCCTGAGACAGTCCATTATCTGCATTGCCAAACGACAAGTCAGACTCCATTTTTATTACTTCACGCATGATGGCTTCCTAGCTATAGGTGATAGTACACAGTATAGCGCTAAGTCAGCGACTTGCTATATAACTAAACAAGCTAAATGTGCGTTATTTTTATGCTAAAAAGTATTTCAAAACCGCAAGTGCTGCCTACACTAGCTATAAAATGATATCATCAAATTGAGCATGTCCCTCTTAGAAAGAAATAGTATTAAAATAAAAATTTAGGGTCTAAAAGTAATAACTAACAAAAACAACAGATTTCATAATATCGGTTAAAAGCGATTAATATCAATTAGTTAACATAACAAAACAATGTAAGTTCATAATATATCGGGTAAAAAAGTAAGCCTATATTTACTGAAAAAAACACTCTAACTGGGCATTAGTAAGTGCAAAATATTGCGTAAATTCATACAGTAAATAGCGACATAATGACGTTTAAAAATAAAAATTACCTAGGGTCAGGTTTAATGTTTGTTTAAGCATGATAAAGTGCAATAAATAAACTCATAAACACAAGTCTACAACTAAAAACATGTCCTCATCTTCAGTGAAAGAGATCTTTAAAGATATATTAGTAGATATGTCAGTTAAGAAAAAAAACCAAGATGACTACGCTAAGTATTCAGGGCCAACGTTACTTTGGCACGATTATGAAACTTGGGGGGTTGACCCTAAACACGACTTCCCTTGTCAGTTTGCAGCAATTAGAACAGACTTAGAGCTCAATATTATTGGAAATCCAGTCAGTTACTTTTGTCAGATCCCCAATGACTATGTGCCCAACCCTGTTGCTTGTTTAGTGACCGGTATTACCCCGCAACAGAGCCTAAGAGACGGCTTTCTCGAAGCCGAGTTTGCCGCCAAAGTTGCGCAGGTAATGGACAAACCAGATACCTGTGTTGTTGGTTATAACAGTATTCGGTTTGACGATGAGGTCACTCGATTTCTCCGCTACAGAAATTTCTACGACCCTTATGAACGGGAGTGGAAGAATGGTAATAGTCGTTGGGATATTATTGATCTTGCAAGAGCTTGTTATGCATTGCGTCCTGAAGGAATTAAATGGCCATTAAATGAGACTGGTTTTCCGTCATTTAAGTTAGAGCATCTCACCGCAGCCAACGGGATCGCTCATGAATCTGCTCACGATGCCGTGTCAGACGTAAAAGCAACCATTGCATTTGCTCAGTTAATAAAAGCGAGCCAGCCTAAACTATTTGATTTCTACTTTTCACTACGTAATAAAAACACAGTAATGCAAAACATTGATATTGCCAGTCAAAAGCCTTTTTTGCACATTAGCGGAATGTTGCCCGCAGCACAGGGTTGTTGTAGTTGGTTCATGCCCATAGCAATGCACCCAACAAATAAGAATGCAATTATTTGCGTCGATCTATCTACCGACTTGTCTGCTATTGAAAACATGAATCCCTTAGATTTAAAAGAAATAGTTTATACCAAACAAGATGACCTTCCAGCCGGTGTCAAAAAGCCCGGCATAAAGCTGTTACATATAAACAAATCACCATTTGTTGCACCCGCAAAAACTCTGACACCAGAACATGCAAAAAGGCTAACTATTAGCAGACAAACCTGTTTAAAAAATCATGAATTTGTTAAGGGGATCGTTGATATTACTGAAAAGCTGTCTGCCGTTTTTGACGACGAAAATAGACAATATACTGAAGTTGATATCGATGCATCGCTTTATACTAGAGGTTTCGCTTCTTCCGCCGATAAACAGTGGATGACAGAGGTTAAAATGGCTGCCCCTGAACAGCTAGCCGTTTGGCAAGACAAAGCACCTAACGCGCTCTATGCTGAACAGCTCATGCGCTACAGAGCCAGAAACTTTTTAAATACCTTAGATCAGTCAGAATTAGATAAATGGCAGGCCCATCGAAAGGCAAGGTTTACCACTGATAACAAAAAAACCTGCCTCTCAATTGCCGAATGTCAGATGGAAATCGAAGAGCTTGCTGAGAAACACGCGGACGATGTTAAGAAAATAAACCTACTGTCGACAGTGACTCGTTATATAGAACAATTGTAAAAGATTGGGATTACTGCTAAAACAACGAAGGTTATCCTAACGTCGTAATTATGACTTGAATAGGTGTGGAAAAAAGCAATATGAAAGGTGTAACATTAACCGTAAATAAAGCCGCACGACAACTGTTGGCTACGGTCGACCCATTGTTGGTCGAGGGCTTACTGCAACCCAAATCGATAGATACATTAATTCAATCATCAGACTACAAAAAGTTTTTTATTTTAGCAGATGGTATCGCCTCCTTGTGTACGCTGAGTAACGCTGCGAAAGCAGCCAATAGCTTAGAGGAAAAGACCCAAGTCATTGGTGAAATGAAAGATGCTAAAATAAGCATTAATATTGCCACTGACCAGATGTATGCTGAGATCACCATCGAATCACCTTTTGCAGGCAATGTCGCTTCGTATAATGATATTGTTGCTCTTTTGCATAAAGAGGGAGTCAAAAAAGGCATTAGTAAAAAAAGAATTAACAATCTGATTTTTCAGGCAACAGAGGCTAATAGCGGCATTGCGTTTACAGATATTATCGCCAGAGGACTCACTGCCAGAGACGGAAAAGCGTCCATCTTAAAATCACTTTATCCCAACGCAATAGATAGGATATTGCAACCCCAGGACGCAGATAACAACAAGGTTGATATGCGCAACTTGGGCGATATTTTATGTGTCTCAGCGAACACCGTGGTAGCCCAAAGGAGTGCGCCAAGCAAAGGTCGAGTTGGTTATACGGTAACAGGTTCTCCTTTAAAACCGAATGTAGGTGAATGGAAAGAAATAAAATTAGGTGCTAACACCAGTATTAGTCTTGACGATGAAAATCTAGTTATAGCGACGGTCACCGGTCAGCCCAAATTTGAAAATGAAATCATGAATGTAGACGACACCTTTCAAACAAAAGGAGTCAATGTTGGAACTGGCAATATAAACTATGCTGGGGCGGTTATTGTCAATGGCGATGTAACTGAGAGTATGCAGGTTATTGCGAAAGGCGACGTTATTATAAACGGATTTGTAGAGTCAGCTACCATTAGATCGGGAGGCGATATTATTATCACTGAAGGTGCTATGGGGAAAATGAACGAAGAAGATTGCAAATTGCATGCAAAAGGCAGCGTATTTGTGCAGCACGGGCAAGGCTTGGATATTGTAACAAGTAAAAATTTGAATGTGCGCAAACAACTCGCTTACTCAAGAGTCAAGTGTGGAGGAACGATAACTATAGGTGATCCTGACAAGCCTATGGGGAGCATATTTGCTAGCACTGTCCAATGTGGTTCAACACTCTATGCAGGAACCGTTGGCGCTATATCAGGCAGTGCATTAACAATTGATTTTAGTGACGGTGTTAACGTATTAAATACCCGCTATGAGGCAGTTTTAACTGCATTGAAACAGTTACGGGAAAACAACTTTGACCACGGAGTCAAATTGCGTGAATTACATTCAAAACATGTTCCCAATGCGCTCGTCATGCAACTCAATAAAATGGATTCTGTTTTTGAGTCAGAAAAACACCTTTTAAATTGGTTGGAAGGCGTTGAGGCTGAAATGCGTCAAGCTAAAATTGAGTATGAAAAAAATGCTAAAGTTGTTGCGTACAAAGAAATGTTTCATGGAGTGTCAATAAAAATGAATAAGCGCAGTTGGCGATCTGAAAAAGAATATTTTAAATCTGTTGTTAGCCTTGTCGATGGAAAATGGCAATACACTCCTCTGCTTAATTGAGGCGTAAAAAAAGGCATCACTTTACAGATGCCTTTTTTATTTTCTTAACTCAGCGTTATCGCTCTTTCTTAAAGCATTTCAACAGCTAATGCAGTCCCTTCGCCACCGCCAATACACAAAGCAGCAATTCCTTTTTTGAGGCCGCGTTGTTTTAGTGCATGTAACAAAGTAACCACAATACGAGCGCCCGATGCACCTATTGGATGACCCAATGCGCATGCACCACCTTTAACATTAACTTTGCTGGCGTCTAAACCCAATTTTGTGATAGCCAACATCGTAACCATGGCGAAGGCTTCATTAATTTCGAACAAATCAACATCGTCTTTTGTCCAACCCGCTTTGACAAACACTTTTTCTATAGCACCAACCGGCGCAACGGTGAAATCTTCAGGCTTAATGGCATTAGTTGCGTGTGCAACAATTTTTGCTAATGGTGTTAAACCCAAAGCAGAGGCTTTAGACGCAGACATAATTACTAATGCTGCAGCACCATCTGATATTGAACTAGAGTTTGCAGCCGTCACTGTGCCGTCCTTCGTAAAAGCAGGCCTTAATGATGGTATTTTTTCAGGTTTGGCGTTACCAGGACCTTCATCGGTGTCAACAGTGATATCGCCTTTGCGAGATTGGACCGTAACCGGCGCAATTTCATCAACAAACGTGCCATCTGCAATCGCTGTGTTGGCCTTCAATAATGAACTAACCGCAAATTCGTCCATTTGCTCGCGCGTAATACTCTCAGAATCAGCGGTATCCTGAGCAAAGCATCCCATCGCTTTGCCGTCGTAAGCATTTTCAAGCCCATCTAGCATCATGTGATCTATGATTTGACCGTGCCCCATACGATATCCAGCTCTGGCTTTTGGCAATAAGTAGGGAGCACTGCTCATATTTTCCATACCGCCTGCTACAATTACCTCAGCACTGCCTGCAAGAATTAAATCATGCGCCAACATAATCGCTTTCATACCCGAGCCGCAGACTTTATTTATTGTTGTAGCGCCCACCGCCATTGGTAAACCCGCACTCAGTGTCGCTTGACGAGCCGGTGCTTGGCCTAAACCAGCAGGTAAAACACAACCCATGATGACTTCATCAATGTCGCCGGAATCAATTCCGTTGATAGCGGCAGTAATCGCCGTTGCTCCTAGCTCTGTCGATGTAACTGCTGACAAAGCCCCCATAAAACCGCCCATTGGTGTCCGTTTTGCCGCAACTATTACAATTGAATCACTCATTACACTTTTCCTATGGTTGATAAAATAACCCATTAATTAACTATACATTACCTTAGGTCGTTTAAAAGCGGACTTTAGTAATAAACCAGCTTTCGATTGAATCTTGTTGATCTGTATAAAGCTTTAGTTTACCTTTACGTTAACTCAGCTTTACGTAAACGTAAAGTTTAAGAATATAAAAAGGAAAACTTGTGACTCAGGAACAGCAATATTCAATTGGCGAGCTGTCTAGGTTGTTTGATATTACAGCCCGTTCTATCCGTTTTTACGAAGAGCAAGAATTATTAGTTCCTGAGCGGCAAGGACAAAGCCGAATATATCATTTAAAAGATAAGGTTCGACTTAAATTAATCCTTCGCGGTAAGAGGTTAGGCTTTTCATTAGCAGAAATCAAAACACTTTTTGATTTATATGATACCAACTTAAATAGTGCCCCACAGCTTAAAACAATGCTGGCAATAACTGAACAAAAACGAGCAGTGTTAAATCAACAACTAAATGATATACAAATGCTCATGATTGAACTGGACGACGTGGAAGCGCGTTGTAAAGACGAATTAACTGAATTGCAAAGAGGTAATAACCTATGAATGCGCCCTACCCAACGCTAAACTTCGGTCTTGGTGAAGACATCGATATGCTGCGAGACCATGTCTACAATTTCGCGCAAAGTGAAATTGCTCCACTCGCTCAAAAAGCCGATGAAGACAATATGTTCCCAAACCATCTTTGGGCTAAATTCGGAGATATGGGTTTATTAGGTGTCACGGTGAGCGAAGAGTTTGGTGGTTCTGACATGGGATACCTTGCGCATACTGTCGCCATGGAAGAGATTTCAAGAGCTTCCGCCGGAATCGGCTTAAGCTACGGTGCACACTCAAATTTATGTGTGAATCAGTTGGCAAAAAATGGGACTCAAACACAAAAAGAAAAATACTTGCCTAAGTTGGTCTCAGGTGAACATATTGGCGCATTGGCCATGAGCGAACCTAATGCCGGTTCAGATGTTGTCAGCATGAAACTAAAAGCGGACCAAGTTGGCGATAAATTCATATTGAACGGCAACAAAATGTGGATTACCAATGGGCCTGATGCTCATGTCTTCATTATCTATGCAAAAACTGATGTATCAGCAGGTGCAAACGGCATCACTGCATTCATTGTCGAAAAAGGAACGCCGGGATTCACTCAAGCCCAAAAGCTAGACAAACTTGGCATGCGCTCCTCAAATACATGCGAGTTAGTTCTACAAGACTGCGAAGTCCCCGCTGAAAATATTATTGGCGGAATTGGTGGTGGCGTAAAGGTGCTTATGAGCGGTCTTGATTATGAGCGTTTAGTTTTATCTGGCGGACCGCTGGGTATTATGCAAGCGTGTATGGATATTGTTGTGCCTTATATCCATGACCGTAAGCAATTTGGAAAATCTATTGGTGAATTCCAATTGGTACAAGGTAAAGTGGCTGATATGTACACTCAAATGAACGCTGCTCGCGCTTATGTTTATGCCGTTGCTCGTTCATGTGACCGCGGTGAAACGGCGCGTAAAGACGCCGCTGGTGCTATTTTATATAGTGCCGAGTTAGCAACCAAAATGGCCTTAGATGCGATTCAGTTATTAGGTGGAAATGGCTATATTAACGACTATTCAACAGGACGTCTTTTACGTGATGCCAAACTCTATGAAATTGGCGCAGGCACCAGCGAGATTCGTCGTATGTTGATTGGTAGAGAGCTGTTTAAAGAATCTACATAGCACGAGAAATACAATAAGGTGACTCATGGACAACCACCTTACATGACAATATCAAATTTGCCTTACAATGCCATTATACGAGGTGCATCAGTGCCCAAAATTACAACTAAGATAAACATCAATAGCCAAGCGTTCTCTGAAAACGCAGCGCACATGCAAATGCAAGTAGACGACTTACATCGCCTTGTTAGCCAACTAGCCGAAGGTGGCGGTGAAAAAGCCTGCAAACGACACACGGATCGCGGTAAGCTGCTGCCCAGAGACCGGATTAACGCATTGATTGACAACAACAGCGCATTTTTGGAAATATCACAATTAGCTGCGTGGGAAGTATATGACGATTATGTTCCCTGCGCTGGTGTTATTGCGGGTATTGGCAGAGTCTCTGGTGTTGAGTGTATTATTGTCGCAAATGATGCAACAGTAAAAGGCGGTACTTATTATCCACTGACGGTTAAGAAGCATTTACGCGCACAAACGATTGCTGAACAAAACAATCTCCCCTGTATTTATCTCGTTGATTCTGGTGGTGCAAACCTACCACGTCAGGACGATGTTTTTCCAGATAGAGAACACTTTGGACGAATATTCTTCAATCAAGCCAATCTGTCAGCACAAAATATCCCGCAAATAGCGGTGGTTATGGGTTCATGCACCGCGGGTGGAGCATATGTGCCGGCAATGGCTGATGAATCAATTATTGTGCGCGAACAAGGCACTATATTTTTAGGCGGCCCGCCACTTGTGCAGGCAGCGACAGGTGAAGTTGTCACCGCTGAAGAACTCGGCGGTGGTGATGTGCATTGTCGAACCTCGGGGGTAGTCGATCATCTCGCCAATAATGACCTTCATGCCCTACAAATAGCACGTGACGCGGTGGCTCGTTTAAATCGAAAACGACCAACCATTGCCGATAAAAAGCCAGCGGTTGCGCCACTTTATGATATTCGTGAAATATATGGCGTAATCCCCAAGGACAGTAAAAAAACCTATGACGCCAGGGAAGTAATTGCTCGCATCGTAGATGCTTCTGAATTGCATGAGTTTAAAGCGCTATATGGGACAACGCTGATTTGTGGTTTTGCTCGCATAGAGGGCTTTAACGTTGGTATTGTGGCCAACAACGGCATTTTATTTGCAGAATCAGCCCAGAAAGGGGCGCATTTCATAGAGCTGTGCTCACAACGCAAAATACCCCTCGTATTTTTGCAAAATATTACCGGCTTTATGGTAGGAAAACAATACGAATCAGGCGGCATAGCCAAGCACGGAGCAAAAATGGTAACTGCAGTTGCGTGTGCTAAAGTGCCTAAGTTCACCATTCTTATAGGGGGTAGCTTTGGCGCTGGAAATTATGGTATGTGCGGTCGCGCGTATGATCCACGGTTTTTGTTCATGTGGCCAAATGCACGTATCTCGGTTATGGGTGGAGAGCAAGCAGCGGGCGTGTTAGCGCAAGTGAAAAAAGACCAAGCGGCAAGAGCCGGTGAAGAGTGGACGGATGAGCAAGACCAAGCAGTCAAAAAGCCGGTTATTGATACCTACGAAAAACAGGGACATCCTTATTACGCTTCAGCGCGTTTGTGGGACGATGGTGTTATTGACCCTGCCGACACAAGACGTGTTTTGGGCTTAGCTATTTCTGCATCTATGAACAAAGAAATAGAAGAAACTAAATTTGGTGTATTCAGAATGTAAGTCAATCATAAAAGGTGATAACAAAAGGCCATCACATGGAACAGTCACATGGGTTAGTTATAATAGTCAATGCTGGCAACATAGTGAAAACAAACTGAAGCTGATTTACAGATGGAGAAGAAGATGACAGAGCAACAAGCAATTACAATAGACATCGATGGCAGAGGCGTTGCAACCGTCACGCTCAATCGTCCACATATTCATAATGCTTTTGACGATACCGTTATTGCTGAGTTGATCAGTGCATTTGAATCTATTCATCAGAATGATAATGTCAGAGTGATGGTTCTCGCGGCAACGGGCAAATCATTTTGTGCCGGTGCTGATGTAAACTGGATGAAAAAAATGGCCAGTTATTCATATGCGCAAAATAAAAAAGATGCGGGCCAACTAGCTACGCTTTTTAGCTCGCTATATAACCTAAATAAACCGACTATTGCTAAGGTGCAAGGCGCTGTATATGGCGGCGGAGTGGGTTTAGTTGCTTGTTGTGATATTGCAATAGGTAGCAAATTAAGTAAATTTTGTTTAAGTGAAGTTAAACTGGGTTTAGTTCCCGCGACGATCAGTCCTTATGTTATTGAGGCAATAGGGCCACGATTAGCTAAGCGCTATTTTATGACGGCGGAAGTGATGTCCTCGCGCAGAGCGAGGCGCATCGGTTTGCTAAGCGAAGCTGTTAGTGAGGAAGAACTCGACTCTAGTGTAGAAAATATTGTCTCACCGCTTCTTAAAAATGGACCAAGATCCGTTGCGATTGCTAAAACACTTATCAATAACATCAGCCGCAGAGCAATTGTTCAGCAACTTATTGAAGAAACGAGCGATTTAATAGCCACTGTTCGCGTCTCTGATGAAGGACAAGAGGGGTTAACTGCGTTTGTAGAAAAGCGCGCACCGAATTGGAAAAAAGCATGATCAAGAAAATACTGATTGCTAACCGAGGCGAAATTGCCTGCCGCGTAATAAAAACAGCAAAAATGATGGGTCTATCAACTGTCGCCGTTTATTCTGAGGTTGATGCTAATTCATTACATGTAAAACAAGCTGATGAGGCTATTTGCATCGGCCCCGCTCCCTCCAAAGATAGTTATTTACGCGGCGATTTGATTTTACAAAAAGCCAAAGAACTTAACGTCGATGCCATCCACCCTGGCTACGGCTTTTTATCTGAAAACGCGCAATTTGCAGAAGCTTGTGCACAGCAAGGTATTATTTTTATTGGCCCGACTATCGAAGCCATAAAGGCGATGGGTTCAAAATCAGCTGCCAAGCAAATAATGCACCAAGCAGGTGTTCCGTTAGTGCCTGGTTATCACGGTGACGATCAAAACCCAGCTTTAATTAAGCAAAGTGCTAATGAAATGGGTTATCCGGTATTACTAAAAGCCACAGCAGGTGGAGGCGGCAAAGGGATGCGTCAAGTTTGGTCGGAAGCCGAATTTGATGACGCTTTAGCTGCTGCAAAACGCGAAGCAATGTCGAGTTTCAGTGATGATAAAATGCTGGTGGAAAAATATCTTACTGAACCGCGACATGTTGAAATCCAAGTTTTTTGTGATAATCATAAAAACGGTGTTTACTTATTCGAACGCGATTGCTCAATTCAACGTCGCCATCAAAAAGTCATCGAAGAAGCCCCTGCCCCGAATATGTCTGAAGCACTTCGTGCCCGTATGGGTGAAGCAGCATTGAAGGCAGCCTTTGCTATCAATTATTCTGGCGCCGGCACGGTGGAGTTTTTACTCGATACCGATGGCAGGTTTTATTTTATGGAAATGAATACGAGACTACAGGTTGAGCATCCCGTGACTGAGATGATTACCGGAGAAGATTTAGTTGAATGGCAAATACGTGTTGCAAATAATGAAACGCTGCCAAAAACTCAGTCTCAACTAGTAATGCAAGGTCATTCTTTTGAGGCTCGCATTTATGCAGAGGACCCCAATAATGATTTCTTGCCAGCCACTGGTATATTGCAACTGCTAAAAACGCCAATAACCAACGCAAAGGTAAGGATCGACACCGGTGTTGAGCAAGGTGATGAGGTATCTATTTATTACGATCCGATGATCGCAAAATTAGTTGTTTGGGATGAAACTCGTGAAAAAGCGTTATCCAGATTAGAAACCTGTTTACAACATTATGCGATTGGCGGTGTTACAACGAATATTGATTATCTGCGCAGAATTGCAGGTTCAATGCCTTTTAAGCAAGCACAATTAACCACTGACTTTATTGAGCGTCATAACGACAGTATAAGCACAGCAACAATGGTAGAGGTCGATACCTATTTACCCGCTATTGCGCTGGCTTACTTATTGTCTGAACGAGCAAATTGCGAGGACAGCCTTGAGAATACGCCGTGGGGGATATACGACGGTTTTCGCAGCAACTTAGTCCATCAACAGTCTATTGCGCTTGTTATTAATGATAAAATCCATACCGTTAGCACCACAATGAACAGCGCTAATCAATGGATTTTAGATAACAACGGTAAGCAACACGTGGTGTCTGGAATCATTACTAGCGACACACTGTCATATAGCTTAAATGGGGTGAAAGCAAAGTTACCCGTCATGTTTAATAACGCTGAAATAAGTTTATTTACACCACAGGGGATGCTGACTGCGCAGATTCAAGCGGCTGATTTAGGCGAAATTGGTGAAGATGATCATGCCAACTCGGTTATCGCACCAATGAACGGAACTGTGGTTGCACTGCTAGTTAAAATCGGTGAGCGGGTCAAGAAAGGGCAACAGCTAATTATCGTCGAAGCCATGAAAATGGAACACAGTATTAAAGCCCCATATGATGGCATCGTAGCAGAGTGCTTCTTCAAGCAAGGTGATTTAGTCAGTGGTGGTGTCGCTTTGGTTGACATTACGGCGAGTGATGAACAATAGCTAATGCCCTTTCAAAGCCATAAACAAGGTAATCTCAATGTTTGATTTACTACCAAAGACAGTCGAAATCGTTGAAGTAGGCCCGCGTGATGGTCTGCAAAACGAAAAAAGAAGCTTAAGCGCACAAGACAAAATCGATTTTATAGACCAATTGTCAATGATCGGTTGTAAACGCATTGAAGCAGGAAGCTTTGTTTCACCCAAATGGGTACCGCAAATGGCTTCTTCAGATGAAGTTATGCGAGCAATAAAGCGCTGTGAAGGTATACGCTACAGTGCATTAACCCCAAACATAAAAGGGTTTGATTTGGCCATGCAAGTTAACACTCAAGAAGTGGCTATTTTTGGGGCAGCTTCTGAATCATTTTCACAAACAAATATTAATTGCAGTATTAAAGAAAGTCTCGAACGATTTGCGCCTGTTGTAGCAAAAGCAAAAAAGCTTAGTATTCCAGTACGTGGTTACGTTTCTTGCGTAATGGGCTGTCCTTATGAGGGCGATATAAAGATTGAGGACGTTGTCTGGGTCAGCAAAGCGCTACTGGACATGGGATGCTATGAGATTTCACTGGGTGATACTATCGGCGTTGGTACTCCACTAAAAACCAAAGCCCTCATAGAAGCTTGTTTGCAGGTTATTCCGAGTAATCAATTAGCCGTCCATTTTCATGACACTTATGGTCAAGCGCTGGCGAATATATTAACTGCTATTCAACTTGGTATACGCGTTATTGATAGCTCTGTGGCTGGTCTTGGTGGCTGCCCTTATGCCAAAGGTGCTTCGGGCAATGTCGCCTCCGAAGACGTGGTCTACATGCTGCATCACATGGGCATAGACACTGGAATAAATTTAGACAAGCTGATTCAGGTAGGAAAATCAATATCCGCTAAGCTAAATCGTAATAACGGATCAAAAGTGGGTGAAGCGACGCCTTAAAATGGCGTTATCGGCGCTTTAAGAAAAATTGAAAACTGCGGTTTTCTATATAATTTTAGTTTTTCATGAATACACTAAGCAACAACCCGATGCTCAGACCTAGGGCAATCACTAGAAACAAAATAAGATTCCCTGAAAATGTTAAGGTTGCGTAAAACGCGCCCAAGAATAGAATAACAGCTCCAATTGATGTATTGGCCTTGCCAATAAAGTCTGTTCTGTCGGCACCCTCTTTGACATCTAAGGCATATATTTTGCGGCCAGAACGGGCCCCATTATGCCCGACACTTATTAAAAAATAGCCAACAATAAACCAAATTGAATGGATAGATTGAGCAAGCTCAAACTGAATGATAAACACCGTTGCTAAACACACCAATAACACCATGAGTGCGCCCAATTGCATGGTTAATTTCGCATTATGATCAGAAAGCGTCCCCCAAGTATAAGAAGATAAAATGCTCGCAGATGCTTGCGCTATTATAAAACTGGATAATGTAATCAAGCCATTTTGTGACGATAAGCTACTCGCCCAAATAATGTAAAATGGCGCAATTAGTGCAGTATGTACAAAACATGACCTCACTAAGATAAATAACCCAAGTTGACCTGAGAACGTGGCAATATAAGCTTTTATTTTTGCCGCACTTAAGTATTCCTTGGCCGCATTATCGCCAACACCGCGTTTACTTTCTACCTTCGTTTCAAGGTTTTTTAAGGTCAGCACACTGACCAGCATCGCGACAACACATAATACCGCGATTATCAGTATAACTTGTTCGTCCATTTTACCAGACAAAAGGGTAAATGCGCCAAATAATAGAGACAAAACACCCGCAGCAGTGGAAGCAATTCCGACAACGTTGCCACGCTTTCCTTTGTCCAAATGCCCGGCTTGAATGTCTTTCATTGTGAGGGAAGTCATTGCTCTGGCCAAACTTAATCCAGTTAGTGCCACTAGCACCAGCAGTCCAATGCTAATTGCATAACGTCGGCTAGCTTGATCCATAAATAATGGCAGCACTAAAAGTGGTACGAATATCATGATGCCAATAAAAAATGCTTGCGTTAACATACTAATTACCCAAGGCAAACGACGACTATTTTTGGTTATCAGCCAACCACTCATCAAAGCTTGGGGTAACAAAGATCCCGACTCTCGAAGCGGAACCAACAAACCGAGCATCCAGGATGGAGCACCTAGGATATTCAACAATGTAGGCAGTGTTGTTTTAGCCGACAACAAAATATCAGTCAACTTGCTCAACACAAGCGCAACAATGATGCGAAATTTAACGCTTTGTTTGTTCACAAAACCTCTCTTATTTACCCTCAAGGTTACTGTAATTCCTAGTTTATTGCTCTTTTTATATTAGTAATTTTAGCTAACTTGGGCTAGGTATTCGTATTTCGCGTTTAGCTAAGCAATCTGTTACTCTTACGTTACAAGTTACTAGCGCGTTTAAAAGGTGTTACACGTCCATGTTAGTAGACCAATTTATTGTCTACCTAGAAAATACCAACCTACAAAAGACGATTATTTCGGTCTCTCTTATTATCTTAGTTGGTGTGATTAATTCAATCTTGAAACGTGTTCTGGTCGATAGAGGTAAAAAGCTTAATAAAAATTATCGCTCACAAGTAAACACATCAAACAACTCCCTTAATATCAGTTTAGTTTTTTTTATACTGGTGCTGTGGTCTAGCGAAATACAGCAATTTGCCCTCTCCCTCGCGGCATTTATGTTTGCAATCGTATTTGCTACCAAAGAGTTTATTCAATGCTTCATCGGTTATTTTTACTATTTAAGTGCACGTCCCTTTCGCATCGGAGACTGGATACAAGTGCAAGACGGTGTCGGTGAGGTTATTGGTTCTGACTGGACCAAAATCACCATGCTCGAAGTTGATTTGCAGTCCAATAGCTATACCGGAAAACATTTGTTTGTTCCGAATAATCAACTATTGCTAAAAACAGTCAAAAACTTGAATTTCTTAAGACGATACAGCATGAACCATTTCACAATAACCTGTGAACCTTTAATTGATGTCAATCCAATTATTGATAAATTAGAAATAAGTGCACAAGAATACTTCCAAGATTTTGCCGATGTGGCAGAGCGTTATAAAAAGTTCATTGAAAAAAGAATGGATATTGATTTTATTAGTATCGAGCCTAGTTTCCATGTGCATACGAACCAGTTTGCCAAGATTTGCATAACAATTGACTTATTTTGCCCCGTAGAACTAAACTTAAAAATTCAACAAGCAATTACCAAAGAGTTCTTTTATTTATGGCACCAAAGTGTTGGGCAAAAAAGTAGTGTCGCTGCTCTCGACCAAATAAAAGTGCTAACAGACTAATCAATATCATGATTTATACACAACTTTTTTAAAAGTTGTGTATATTAAATTAAATCTACATTTTTTTAACATTTCAGCTTAATAAATTCTTATTAATGGATTTTTTAGCCGGTTAATATACTTTTTCTTTTGGATTTTATAAGGGAATGCTAAATGCCTACAAATAATAACGAACGCTATATTAGTAATTTAACAAAAGACACCTATGCGCTTGTATTAGCTGGTGGTAGAGGTTCTAGGTTGTATGAGTTGACAGACTGGCGGGCCAAACCGGCTCTCTATTTCGGCGGTAAATTTCGTATTATCGACTTCCCTCTTTCCAATTGTGTTAATTCTGGGATACGCAATATAGGTGTCCTCACGCAATATAAGTCACACTCTTTAATTAGGCATTTGGTGCGTGGTTGGGGACATTTTAAAAAAGAACTAGGCGAATCAGTCGAAATTTTACCTGCGTCTCAACGCTTTTCAGAAGAATGGTATCAAGGTACAGCCGACGCCGTTTATCAAAACATTGATATTATAAGAGATGAGCTACCAAAATATGTAATGGTATTATCCGGTGACCATATTTATCGTCAAGACTACGGCCATATTCTTGCACAACATGTTGAGTCTGGCGCAAAAATGACAGTCAGCACGATAGCAGTACCTATTGAGCAAGCTAGAAATGCCTTCGGCGTTATATCAATTGACGAAAATAGTAAGATAATCGAGTTTGTTGAAAAACCCTCTGAGCCAACTCCGCTAGCAGGTTCACCTGGTTATTGTTTAGCTTCTATGGGTAACTATGTTTTTGACACTGCTTTTTTATTCGAACAACTAGAACGCGACTCGCAACAAAAGGGCTCAGAAAGAGACTTCGGCAAAGATATTATTCCAGCGATTATCGACAATCATGACGTATATGCTTTTGAATTTTCAAAAAGTAGCAAGAATGACTCGTATTGGCGAGATGTGGGTACGCTAGACTCATACTGGGAAGCTAACATGGAATTAGTGACTCCTGTTCCTGCATTGAATATATATGATAAGCAATGGCCTATTTGGACTTACCAAGAACAATTACCGCCCGCTAAGTTTGTGATGGAGAGCAACGAAAATCGCGGTGACGCCCTAAATTCGGTGGTTTCTGGTGGCTGTATTATTTCTGGTTCCACGTTAATTGAAAGCATCTGCTTTAGTAATGTAAGAGTAAATTCGGGTAGTCGAGTTGAACAGACCGTGGTCCTGCCAGAAGTAACTGTTGGTGCAGGCTCAAAAATAAAAAAAGCAATTATTGATCGTGGTTGTCAAATTCCTGAGGGCACTGTAATTGGGTATAATCATGATGATGACAGAGCGAGAGGCTTTCGTGTCTCAGAAAATGGTGTTGTGTTAGTCACAAAAACTGAATTAGAAAACCTTTAGTTCCTTTTTAATTAGACTATATATGGGGGCGTATGCCCCTTTTTAATATCAACGTCTATGCTACGATGAATAACAGAATAAAAACGCTCAGTATGTTTAAAAGGGCGTTTAAAAGGGCGTTTAAAAGGGCGTTTAATAAAACAATGTTACTTATCGTTGAGCAAGAAAACCGGCAATCAAGGTATTGATTCGAGACGCTATTTGAATCGGCCTTTCAAGTGGGAACATATGCCCACCAAAATCAAGTGACTCATGTGTAATCGCTGCATTGCCCTTAATAAAGTGATTTCGAAGCTTTGGAATACACACGTCAGTGTGCTTACCTGTTAACAAATAACTAGGGGTTTGTAATTTGCCGTAGTGCTTATGCAGATTGTCGGGAATGGTTCTGAAAATATCAGCTTCTACTTGCACATCAAAATGCAGTAATCTTTGCCCCTGATGCTCACGTGTTGCGGCGTTAACATAGTCAGCAATACAATCAACGTCCATATTTTTAAACAGCGCTCGGTTCTTAAAGTACTGCACCAGATCGGTTTTATGGTGCCATTTTGTATTCCTCATTTTAGTCTTACCCGCAGGCGTTATTTTATCAATAAATATACTCTTCTTCGCAAACTTGAATATCCAGCCCGCGAGACCGGTAATTAACGGCGGATCCAGCATAATCAAACCACAAAACATAGCAGGCTTTTTACAACAGGCTAAATAAGAGATCACCGCGCCAAATGAATGTCCAACTAACACGACAGGCAAGTTAACACCTATTGCGGCTTGTTTGATTTGAACATACTGAATCAGTTCATTGACTTGATTTTCCCAATTATTGTTTAATATAAACTCCGGATTATGAGCGAATTTGTCTAATGCTATCAGTTCGATATTGTCACTTAAATTAGCAAACAGTTTTGTATAGCTACTTGCCGGAAATCCATTAGCATGAGCGAAGTGTAGGATGAGTTTCTTGTCACTTGTCTTGTTCTGCGCTTCACTTTGTTGCATTTGTTATCCTGTTTCTTGCTATCCATTCTCTAGGGGCAACGCCAAGCCATGTTTTGAATGCTCTGGTAAAGTTGGCACAATCTGAATAGTTTAATAAATCTGCGACTTCAGTCACTGTTTTTCCTTGTTGCAATAATGTCACTGCGCGGTCTGTTTTTATTTTTTGTAGTAATACCTTAAAACTCGTCCCTTCCCTTTCAAGGGAGCGATGTAAAGATCGTTTGCTGACGTGCAATTGTTGTGCAACATCGTCTAGACTGAAGCTTATGCCGTCATCTTGCGTTAACACTCTTTTTACGCGATATCCCGTGCTTAAGTTTTGATATAAGTAAGAATCTAGTTCTTTTTGACAGTTGAGTACTGCACGTTGGAAGCTAAAGTCATCAGCCGAGGCCAACGGCTTATCAATGAATTGCTTTGAAAAAAGCAATGAACAATTCGGTTTATTAAATTCAAGCTTAGCTGCTTTAATGTATCGATACTTATCCTCATAGTTCGGTTTGGCGTAATCAAACGTAACCACATCGATAAGCAATTGACTGTTGTCTTGAAACTTAATGACGTGCAACATATTCACAATTGCTATCATTACAGCTTCAATAACTGCGCGGTGAAGACTTCCCTGCCAATGCTCATCTGTTAACGTCACCAATACTTGTGACCCACCAATATCGTAATTGAGTTTTATCAGTGGCACTCTGATTGGTAAAAACTTAACGTGAAAGTCGAGCACCTGGCGTAAAGTGGCACTGTTCAATATAGCCAAGCCAAAATCACCATGATGTGCAATTTCTAACCTTTTACCAACTGATAATCCGAGGTCTTCGAATCCGCGAGTTTCAATGACTGTTTTAATTAAACCATCAAACTGCTGCACACTCACCCTAGCGTCAGCTTCTAACAACTTAGCCAAGTCTAATCGTTGTGACGCGAGCCACTTTTCAATGCCAATACCTGATTGTTTTAGCACACTTATTACGTGTCCAAAATAATAGGTTGGCAAGCTAATCCTCTCAGTCATTGAGTTAAATTCTCCAATGTAGGGTTGATTTTCCGCCTAAAAATAAGCGAATAACGACTAAATTAAACTACGCTAAAAATAACAAATTGGCAACAAATGACTAACTGATGGCATGCATTGATATTATTCATTGCTTGAAAGCGTGAGAAAGTAACAACATCAGAAAAGGAGAAATGACATGTTTCACTATTTAAAATTTACTAATTACTTTATTACCACGTTGTTAGGGGTCAGCACGGTACTTTTTGCGCAGCATTGGATTTTATTCGGATTTGGTACTTTTATTGCATTTTATATTATCGGTGATACCTTTTTTGGCGAAGACCTTAGTCAACCTAAATTGACAAAAAAGTGGGCACTGAACGCGATGTTATATGCATCAGTTCCAACTACTTTTATTTTGCTGACCGTTTGTATTTGGTTGGTTACACCATATGATTGGGCCGCAATGCATTCGCTATCTGCTATTCTGGGATATGATTTTATTGCAGCCAAAGCAAACACATCGATTATTGAAATTTTTGTCGCTGTTATTTTTTGCGGCCTAATGCTTAGTGGTATCGCAACCGTTGTTGGTCATGAATTAATACATCGAATTGGAAATAAAAAAGCGGTAACAACGGGACGTTGTTTAATGGCACTCAGTTTTGACGCCAGTTTTTCAATTGAGCATGTATTTAATCACCATGTTCATGTTGCTACCGAAAATGATCCAGTGACTGCTCCACGTGGCCGTTCTATTTATAAACATGTGCCAATCGCCGTATGGGGTACCAACAAATCAGCGTGGCAAATAGAAGTAAAACGACTCAATCGAAAAAAACAAAGGAGCTTCAGTTTACATAATCAATTCATTACCGGTTGGTTAATGACAGCTGCATGGTTAGGGTTTGTTTTTTTAGTAGGCAATTGGCAAGGCGTATTTTTTGTCTCTGGTATCGGTTTAGCTGCTAAAATTACACTTGAAATTGTAAATTACATGGAGCATTACGGCTTAGTCCGCCACCCTCGTGAGCGTGTGATGCCAAAACATTCATGGAATACCAATAGAAAAGTGAGTTGTTGGGCAATGTTTAATTTGCCTCGCCATAGTCACCACCATGCAAAAGGCGCAGTACCCTTCGAAAAATTAGAAGCCATGCCTGATGCACCAGTAATGATCGGTGGCTATATTTCGACAATAGTACTGGTACTATTGCCACCTCTTTGGTACAAATTAATGCAACCTAAATTGCAACAGTGGGACGACACAATGGCGAACGAAAGTGAACTCGCTATTCTCAGGTTACAACAAGGGCAAAGTATAGCAAGTGTTGTGGATGACAGGCGCTTAGTCTAACGCCTGCATCCTTTCAGCTTCATGCCAGTCATGTTCTATTTTGGTGGATGCCCAATAAAATGTAGCGATAGACAATAGATAAGGTAATAACAACCAACTGAGGGATGTCCGCAAGGCTTCCGCCTCGCCCATCGTTGCTGACAAGGACTGGCTTAAAAGTCCAATAATTGTTGGCCCACCACCCAGAGCAATAATGTTCAACACAAAGAAGAACAGTGCAGTCGACATCGCCCTAGCATTGACCGGTGCCAGCGTTTGCGCAATCGCAAAACACGGCCCTAAATACATTCCGCTTGCAAACAGCATCACCGTCATTAAACCAATTGACAACCAAACACTGCCAACTTGCAGGGAGAAGTAGAAACAAGGGACACCAATGATCAAAGCAAGAGTAGGTAACAATGCATATGCCCGTTTAGATTTCCGACCCCACTTGTCTGCAATTACACCACCTAACCAAACACCCAAAGCATAAGCAGTGCCATTCACAATACCGAAAACAATCAATAGATCTTGAATTGGCATATCCGGATGTATTCGAACGTAAAAGTCAATAATCCACGTTGATATTGCATAGTTACCAAACGAACCGAAAGAAATTCCTAAGCACATTCCCCACCAAGTCGGGATTTTTAGTAAACGTTTTACGGATATCATAAAGTCCATTTGTTGAGGACCATTCGATACCCTTGCCCTCTCTGGTTCTTTGACGGTGAGTTTCATCAAGATAGCTAAAAAAACACCAGGCAGTCCAACACTAATCATAACAGTACGCCAATCGGCTGAGCCGCCATCAAGAAAAAATGCAGCTGCAAAATAAGCGGCCATGATACCAAACGGTATGCCCAAAGAATAAAATGCTAACGCTTTTGCGCGCTCAGTTTTATCAAACAAATCTGACAAAATAGAATGACTCGGAGGACTGCCGCCTGCTTCACCAATACCAACGCCAACTCGCAATATGGCTAATTGCCAAAAATTAGCAGCAAAACCCGACAGTGCCGTGAAGCCACTCCATAGTGTTAAGGAAATACCAATAATGTTGACTCTGTTGTAACGGTCAGCTAACCAAGCAATAGGAATGCCGACCACTGTATACAATAATGCAAATGCAAAACCCTTAAGCCAACCGAGTTGAGCATCATCTAAGCCTAAGTCCACTTTGATAAAAGGCGATAAAATGCCGATGATTTGCCTATCTATAAAATTAAATGCATACACTAGCGTTAAGATGATAAGTACGTAGTTACGATAGGCTCGAGATGGCTTTATGTTCTCAGCCCCTTTTGATACATCAGGTATTTCTATTGAATCAGCCACAATCACTCCAAATTTGTATTCAACGTCCATATTGGATCAGCTATGACGACTTTGCCACTTGATGTTAATGATTTGTGAACATAAGTATAAGTAGGTTGAAGTTACTTGCAACTCAAGATCATTGCAGACAAAATAGTCATATCGGACCAGTTACATTAAGCATAATCAATGCATATTGATGAGTTACTTGCATTAGCAAAAACACAAAAATCCAATCCTAATTTAGTATTAACCATTCCTTCAGGTTGGTCGCAAGGCCGCACAGCGTATGGTGGTTTATCAGCTGGCTTGTTATATGCTGCAGCGCGAGAATATATTGAGCAAGAAAGAGTAATGCGATCAAACTCAACTAACTTTGTTGGGCCACTAATTGCAGAGAAACCTTTTACCATCACCGTTGAAGTTTTGCGTGAGGGAAAGAACGTTAGCCACGTCATGGTAAGAGCCATACAAGAGAATAAAACCTGTGTTGTGTCGCAAATTTGCTTTGGGAATAGTCGAGAATCAAGCATTTCAGTGCCAAATCAAGACACTCATAACATAGCATCGCCATTGCGGGATGCCTTCATTCGTGCTGCTCCAAAGGTAACACCGGCGTTTTTAGAACACCTCGATTTATCGATTCAAGATGGCGGACTGCCTTTTTCAACACAAAAAAGCTCGCATTATCATGGTTGGATGAAATTCAAAAAGGCCCCAGCAGTTTTTACCGACGCCCACCTTATTAGTATCATTGATGCTTGGCCGCCGACACTTTTACAGATGCTGAGCGCACCAGCGCCGGCCAGTTCAGTTAGTTGGAATTTAGAATTTATTCATCCACAAAGAACGATTTCAGGCAATGACTGGTTGGCTTACCAAGCCCACACACGCCATGCGGCAGATGGATATGGACATACTGAAGCGAACATATGGGATAAAGATGGCGAACTTATTGCCATTAGCAGACAAACAGTTGCAATATTTGACTAAGTATTGTTGCGCTTAGCTATTTACTTAGCTAAGCGACTTTAAATGCATCAGGGTTAAATAAATGGATAACTTGTTCAACTTGGTAGTTAGTATTATCAAGTGCTTCCTCAATGTCATCACGACTTAAATTCAATGATTCAAACATAAAAAATGGTAAATGTGTTTCGAAGTTATAATGATGAGGGAAGGTGTTGATAATAGAGAGTTCATACGCTAACTGCATAATTTGAACCTCAGGCGTTTCAGCCGCTGAATCGTCGTGGTGCTGCATCGCAATGGTAGATACAATTGAATCCGGTAACATCCACTGCTGCACCAGTGCTGCTGAAATTTCAGCGTAAGTGAAACCAAGCACATCATACTGACATTCTTTTGGATTGAGTTTCGCATCAAAACGCGCACAATCTTTTGCCAGTGTTGGATCTAATTTTAAAACGACTAGCTCGCCAATGTTATGAAGGAGACCATTTACAAATAATCTATCGGGATCTTTAATGCCTTTTGAGATAGCGAAATGTTTAGCCAAAATAGCGCAACTGACGCTTTGTTCCCAAAATTTATCTAAGTCGACAAATTGACTTTGCTCTTTACTAAACGCATTTGATAAGCCAAATACCAATGCATAGTCATACACTGCAGAAGTGCCAATAACCTGAATGGCTCTTTGTAATTTATCTATCTTTCTTGGAAAGCGATAAATTGCACTATTCGCAAGCTTGAGAATGTGCGCAGCTAAGCCCGGGTCGGTCTGTAAAACGGCAGATATGCTATTTGCGTCAGAACGATCGTCATCAATTAAACTTTTAACTCTGACAGCAGTCTTTGGTACGGCGAATAAGTCAGACACTTTTTTTGCATAATCAATTGCGTTCATAATTACCTTTTTAAACATTTTCAATTTTCTGGTGGCGGTTGAACCATCCTGGTACTGAACATTCACGCGTAACGTCTTTAATAATACGCCCGTTTAATAGCTAATAATATTTTTTTACACTAATCTACTTGTTACTTCAAGGGATAAACATATTATTGTATCCAAGCCTGCGGTTATGCAGACGCAATCTAGGATGTAGTCTGATGTTTGGTAGCCGGATAGAATAAACTTATGCCGACCGTGACCATGTACAAGGTATATAGTTTGCAACTTCCGTGTGTTTTTGACACTTTTGTCGCCTGTTTAATAATGTCAAAATAATAAGTATTAGTAAACCGCTGAATTATACAGTGATATCATCGTCGTTTCGCGCCGCTATATTGATAAGTTATCAATAGCATAATATGACTTTTGGAAAAGGCATCGAACAATGCAAGCAGTTAAAAATAAGAAGAGTTATGTCCGCAAATAAAACGGCGCTTCCCATCATTTTTGTGGCAATACTTTCTGTTTGCTTAATGTTTTTGATTATTAACAGTACGACATCATTACTGTCATTTCCAGTCGCGAGTCTTGTCCCTTTTGTATGCATAAGCCTGTTGTTCATTATTATACTCAATCTAGCTATGCGACAAGCATTAACCATGTACGCTGCGAGCATAATAGCCTTCATCACCATCTCACATTTTTATATTATTCCTGGTTTAAAAGAGACAACTGAAAACCTAAAAATTGTCACCGATAGCAAACCTTTATTATTATCTTTTATTACCTTACTACCGATTTTTGGTCTCATTAAAATTCCAGCTCACAAGATACTCAAAAGTGTTATTTATCTGTTTGGCAGTTTGGTCGCATGGGGATCTTTTAGTTTGCTTATTGCGACATTGGAATTGCCTATATTACACATTGTAGAGCGCGCATTGAGCGGTATTGGGATTAAATCGCCATTTCAAAACCTCTTGTTATCGCCGCTGCAATTTGTATTAGTCAGCATCAGTGCAATGGCACTCGTTATTTTACTGATTAAGTCATTACACAATATCTATTTATTTGCAATTGCCTCTTTAGCGACCTTAGCTATGGTTTACATGTCTTCACTCAGTATTATTTTGTTTGCTATTCTGGGCAGTGTTCTGTGTCTATTTTCTGCCATCATTACTAGTCGAAATATGGCGTTCAATGATGAGTTAACTGGGATCCCTGGCCGGCGTTCACTGACACAATATGCGCAGGAGATCTCTGGTCAATTTGCCGTTGTAATGATAGATATCGACTTCTTCAAGAACTTCAACGATAAATATGGGCATGATGCTGGCGATAATGTAATTAAACTTGTCGCTAGCAGAATAGCAAAAACGGGAAATAGAGGTCGAGCTTTTCGATACGGCGGCGAAGAGTTCACACTGGTATTTGATGGAAAACACATTGATGATGTTCGTGAAACAATTGAAGATTTGCGCGTGCAGTTGGAATCCTATCCGATGGCAATTCGAGTTCACAATAGGTCACAAAAGTCTGCCTCCGAGTCAAAAAATAGAAGATATTCCTCTGTAAAACAGGAAATTGTTAAGGTCACCTGTAGTTTTGGTATTGCACAGAGCTCGCTTGGTAGTAATGGCTTTAAAGCTGCTATAAAACGCGCAGATTCTGCTTTGTACAAAGCCAAGAAAGGTGGCCGTAATTGTGTTAGAACAATCGAATAATAGAGTTCTATTTATTGGTTTGGTATGGCCAGAACCAACATCTACCGCTGCTGGACAAAATATACTCAGCTATATAAATTTATTCATTAGCAATGGCTACGAAGTCACGTTTGCTTGTGCTGCTGACAAATCAGAGCATTCGGTTGCATTAACGACAATAGGTGTTAAGGAGCAACCAATAACCTTAAATGACAGCAGCTTTGATACTTTTGTGTGTCAGTATGCGCCAAATATTGCTGTTTTTGATCGTTTTATCAGTGAAGAACAATTTGGGTGGCGTGTTTCTTCATCTGCGCCTTTATGCATGAAAATATTGGATTGTGAAGATCTGCATTTTTTGCGTGATGCTCGCCACCAAGCATACAAAAATACTAACAAAAGCGACGTCAATGCAGATATACCCGAGCAAGCTAACAGTTATTTATACAGCGATATTTGTAAAAGAGAACTAGCATCGATTATACGCTGCGATCTCAGTATCTTACTCTCCAATTATGAGTATCAATTACTCACGACGGTATTTTCAATACCTAAGACTATTTTACATTACTGCCCTTTTCTACTGCCTGAATTAACGGTAAAATCGCTAAAAACTTATGCTCAACGAGTTGACTTTATTAGTATAGGCAGCTTCAGACATGCACCAAATTGGGATGCCGTACTTACCCTAAAACAAAAAATTTGGCCCCAAATTCATCAAGCATTGCCCAGTGCTCGCTGTCATATTTACGGTTCGTATCTAACACCAAAAGCAAAACTACTGGAAAATAAAAAACAGGGATTTTTGGTGCACGGTTACGCACAAAAGGCGAAAGAAGTTATTGGTAGCGCTCGTGTTTTATTAGCTCCTTTGAATTTTGGTGCCGGTATCAAAGGGAAATTGGTAGACGCCATGCAATGCAGTACACCATCGGTTACCACAGACATTGGCGCTGAAGGATTATTACCGGCAACTTTGGACGAGAACGACAAGGGTGATTTTGATGCCAGCAATATTATACCAATGCCGCGCAGCGATAAATCTGATATTACCAATTTAGTCAACCAGTCGTCAGATCAATTTGAATTGTGGCCAGGCGCTATTAATAACATTCAATCATCAACTAACGCCTTTATTAAATCATCCATTGCCCTATATACAAATGAAAAAGAATGGACTCTGGCCAGCAATAAAAGTCAGCCTCTATATTCATCAATATTTAACTATGCACAACAGTCTAAACAATTAATGCATTGTATCGACTTCATTACGTCTAGTTTGACGAAACATCGTCAGCAACACTTTATAGGACAGGTAATGCAACATCATACAATCAACAGTGCGAAATACATGAGCCAGTGGATTGAAGCGAAGACGCGTTTAAAGGAAAATCAATACACTGATTAGGCGTCATTCTTTATTGCATAAGACGCTTTTTGCGCGCGCAATTGCAGCACTTGCAACACTTGGACCACTTGCCAGCGAGCATCTAATCGAGTTCATGCTAACTCAATTTAATATGTTTAAGGTGGTCTAAATTAGGCTATTTCCAGCGATTTTTCTGCAACACCCGTTACTGCAATACGAAGCCGATTCTATCCCGATAGACAATTTTTAGTTTTCTTGTTGTCATTACAAAATCTGAGTTCAATTATGAATTTAGATCTTGCTACTGATGGTGAATACAAGCTAGATATGGTTTGCCAGACGCGTAAATTCAGATTGCTAAAAACTCTGTTAAATAATGAGTTGCAATATCTCCTCCCTTGATAAATCAGCTTGCCACTACTATCCACGGCAAATAAAGATAAAAATAAAAACAATAAAACTCGTATTTTATTGACTTTATAAATAAAAGCATCGGTTTTTACGATCTATTAATGATTTTAAATCGACTTTTGTTTTGAACAATTAGTGGCTATATTAAACCGCTGACATACCTATATTAGTATCTGTTAATTTGGAGATAACAATGAAACTCAAGTCTACATGGCACGACCAAAGTACGGATAGCGTGGCGTCTTCGTTAGTTACGAACGTTAAAGAGGGTCTTAGTTCAGATGAAATTATTGAAAGACGAGAGCGCTTCGGTCGCAACAAAATTACTGAGCATAAAGGTACCGGTCCGCTCAAACGTTTTTTACTGCAGTTTAATCAACCGCTTGTTTACATTTTACTAGCGGCATGTGCGGTTACCTTATTGCTGCAAGAGTTTGTTGATTCGGCCGTTATATTTGCGGTGGTTTTGGTTAACTCCATTATTGGTTTTGTGCAAGAATCGAAGGCCCTAAATGCAATAAATTCACTTTCTAAGTCGGTAAAGACAAAAACAACGGTAATACGCGCAGGCAAACGTCAAGAAATATTGGCGGAAGAACTCGTGCTAGGCGATGTTGTCGTATTGCAGGCAGGCGATAAAACACCTGCAGATCTTCGCTTAATCAAAATACGCGACTTAAAAATTGATGAATCGTCGCTAACTGGCGAATCGTTAGCGACAGAGAAAGACGTATCCACGTTATCTGAAAACTGCCTATTAGGCGATAGACGTAATATGGCCTTCTCTTCTACGCTAGTGACCTACGGCACCGGCATAGGTGTTGTTGTTCACATAGGTGATAATACGGAAATAGGTAAAATTTCTGGAATGATAGCCACCACGAAAACCCTTGATACCCCTCTTACCAAACGAATTACGAGTTTCAGCCATGTGTTGCTTTATGCCATTCTTGGACTAGCGGCCCTCACCATATTTATTGGCTGGCTCCACGGCAGACCGCTGGTTGATACTTTTATGGCAGCGGTTGCACTTGCCGTAGGTGCTATCCCAGAGGGCCTGCCCGCAGCTGTGACTATTATGCTGGCAATTGGTGTATCTCGAATGGCAAAAAAACGCGCCGTAATACGCAACTTGCCTGCGGTTGAGACTTTAGGCAGTACCACCGTAATTTGTTCCGACAAAACGGGTACCCTTACTAAAAATCAAATGACGGTTACTGATATATGGGCAGGCGGCCGCAGTTTTAGCGCTAGCGGAAGTGGTTATGATCCACTCGGAGAATTTAGTGAAGGCGATAAGGTGGTGACTTTGCCGACTGTTTCAGCCGGATTCATGACCTTAAAAGCGGGTTTTTTATGCAATGATTCGCAACTTAACGCTCCTGATCCTGCGCTAAAAAAGCCGCATCAACAGTGGACAATTACTGGCGACCCTACAGAAGCCGCTTTAATTGTTTCGGCCGCCAAGGCGGACATTAATGAAAGCCACCTTACGCAGAATCGTTTAGACATAATCCCTTTTCAATCAGAATATCAGTACATGGCAATTTTAAATGCTGAAGAAGAAGGTAATGTTGTTTACATGAAAGGCTCTATTGAGAGTGTTTTACCAAAATGTATTAATATGCTTGACCATAGTGGTGAACAGATAGAGCTTACCACTGCGCTTATTCACCACCAGGTGCAAGAGATGGCCAGTCGGGGCTTGCGTGTGCTGGCCTTCGCGCGCAAAAGAGTTGACTCAAATACCAGCAGTATTAGCCACGAATTTCTAGCTCAAAATTTAGAGTTTCTGGGATTGCAAGCGATGATAGACCCCCCTCGTCCTGAGGCAGTAGAGGCTGTAAAAGCCTGCCATCTTGCTGGCATTGATGTGAAAATGATCACTGGCGACCATGCTTTGACGGCGACTAGCATCGCTCATCAGCTAACTATTTTGAACAACGCTAGCGGCAATGCCACTATCACTGGCCAAGAGTTGGCCCTACTCACGCAAGACGAACTGATGGAAGCCGCACTAAAATTCAAAGTATTTGCTCGGGTTACTCCCGAAAATAAATTGCAACTTGTAAAGGCCCTACAGGCGCAAGATCAAGTGGTTGCAATGACCGGCGATGGTGTAAATGATGCACCGGCATTGAGGCGCGCCGACATTGGCGTTGCCATGGCCTTAAACGGCACGGAAGTGGCGCGCGATGCGGCCGACATGATGCTTATTGATGACAACTTTGCAACCGTAAGAGACGCTGTAGAAGAAGGAAGAGGCGTTTTTGATAACTTAAAAAAGTTCATCGTATGGACGTTACCCACCAACGGAGGGGAAGGCTTAGTCATTCTCGTTGCGGTTATTTTAGGAGTGTCGCTACCGCTGTTACCGGTGCATATTCTTTGGATAAATATGACGACAGCTATTTTCTTGGGCTTAATGCTTGCTTTTGAACCAAAAGAGGAAGGTATTATGCTGCGCCCACCTAATATTCCAAATGCGCCTATTATCGACAGTATATTAATATGGCGTATTGTGCTGGTGTCATCATTATTATGCATCACTGCATTTGGTCTTTATGAATTAGAGTTGAGTCTAGGTGCAAGCGAAGATCAGGCGCGAACAGTCGCAGTTGCGATGTTTGTGGTCGGCGAGGCCTTCTATTTACTGAACTGTCGTTCACTTGAGCGCTCTGTTTTCTCAGTGGGTTTATTTAGCAACCCTTGGGTCTGGTTTGGGATATTCATTATGGCAGTACTTCAGGGCTTGTTTACCTATTTGCCAATAATGAACGCATGGTTTGGCTCTGCCCCAATAGATTTCTATTCATGGAGCCGTGTGTTCGCCTGTGGTGCCCTTATCTCCGTTATTGTAGGCGCCGAAAAGCACTGGCGGTTAAAAAGCAAGCAAAGCACGTCACAAAGGCGTTAACCGGAGGCTCACGTGTTAAATCATAATAAAGCTAGTCGCGTTAAAGGGCGGTCGCGTTATAAAGAAATATTTCTGAAAACCCTTCTCTTTGGTGTGCTTTGGTGGAGTTTGGTGGAGAGTACATTTAGTTCGTGGCTTATTGGTATAATAGTAGTGCCTTTTGCTGCTTGGTTGAGTATCACCTTATATCGGAATAATACTCAAAAATCAGAAAACACCACGAGCTTTAGCATTGTCGGTTTACTTAAGTTTTTACCTTTCTTTGCCTGGCAGTCTCTTAAAGGAGGCTACCAAACGGCATCGCTTGCGCTTAGCTCGCGCGCAGCGCCAGCCGACTTTATAGAGTTTGAGACGTTTCTAGGCTCACGCAGGGAAAAAATACTGTTTATGCACATTATTAGTCTTATGCCCGGTTCGTTAACCGCAAACATTAACGGGCAAATCATACGTATTCATATCCTCGATATAAATGAATATAGCGAGGATGGTTTGCGGGATTGTGAACAACGGTTAAGCAGAATTTTTGTTAATTATGATCCGCTCAGCACAACAGGAGGTGAAAAATGATTGTTTATCTCACTATAATTGCCATGTTGTTAACACTCACGCTGCTAGTGGGCTTAATTAGAGTCATTATTGGCCCTAGCGAATCCGATAGAATGCTTGCCTGTCAGTTATTTGGGACCGCGGGAGTTGCTTTAACGATCCTACTGGCTGTGGTGCAACAACAAGCAACGCTTTTAAATTTAGCGTTAGTGTTGGCGCTTTTGGCACCGCTTACCTTAATTGTGTTTGTGAAAAGTAGGAGGGGGTCAAAATGAACATTGTTGATATCTACACCATCGTGATGACCAGCGGCGGACTTATTTTTTTTATTGCCGGCACTATTGGGCTTTTACGCTTCCCAGATGCCATTAGTCGACTGCATGCACTAACCAAGGCCGACAACTTAGGACTTGGTTTGATTGTGCTTGGCATTTTGCCCCAAGTAAGCTCTATATTTGATGCTGTTCAGCTACTGTTTATTTGGTTTATTGTGATGCTGTCAGGTGCCGCTTCATGTTTCCTCATTGCTAATATTGGCAGCGCTGCCAACAAGCTACCTAGTGATTTACAAAACAAAGGGGTCAATAATGAGCTTTAGTTTTCTACTGGACATATTTTTAATAAGCGGTTCACTCACCATGGCGTGGCTATGCTTGTTTAGTCACGATTTGCTCAAAGCGATTACATGCTTCGTATGTATGGGCCTATTTGTCACGCTAATGTGGATAAGGCTTGACGCTTGGGACGTTGCCATAGCAGAGGCTGCAATTGGTGCAGGTTTAACTGGCGCTTTACTATTATCTAGTCGACGAGGTTTAAAAAAAACCAAAGCAAAAAAAACATCGGCAGAAAACGAGTCGGGAGAACAGGATGTTTAAAAAAATAGTGTTCAAAGAAGATGCCAGTAATGAACCAGAAAAAGGACGTTTATCAACTCCGATGGCCTTGCTGTGTGGGTCATTGGTATTGGCCTTATGCACTTTATTGGTGGCTGCTTTAATAAGCACTCAAAGGCACAACGAAGGCTTGCAACAGGCAGTGTCAAGCATGCTTAATAAAAGTGGCGTTGAGAATCCGGTTACTGCCGTGTTACTTAATTTTAGAAGTTATGACACATTATTAGAAATTGCCGTGTTACTAATTGTGGCTATTGTGATGTTACCGCAGGCGACTGTGTCTGAGTCTCATTCACTTATAAGAGTTCAACAATCGGCAAATGCCGGCATTATTATGTCTAGCCTTCTTCGATTTTTGACCCCTACCCTTATTATAATGGGCGGCTACATGCTCTGGACCGGCGCTTATTCTCCGGGCGGCGCATTTCAAGCGGGTGCGCTAATTGCTGGGGCGGGTATTTTAATTTTTACCAACGTTCAATATCAGGTAAATATGCACAGTTTTGCGTTTCGCGTATTGCTCAGCATTGGGCTCTGCATTTTTATCTTATCAGGCTTTGCCGTAGCGTTGCAGACTGGTCAGTTTTTAGAATACCCAGTAAAATATGCCAGTAGCATTATCTTATTTATTGAAACTGCCGCAACGGTCTCTATAGCCACCACTCTGTTATTGCTGTATTTAGCCGTAGCGGGAACACAAGAGGACTTTAATCATGATACTTAGCCAACTCACACCAGAAATCATGTATAGCGCGTCAGGGATCGCACTATTTGGTATAGGCTTACTGGGTTTGATTATCGTACCGCATATTTTCCGTAAAATACTTGCCATAAACGTCATGGGGGTCGGCGTTTTTATGCTGTTGGTGTCCAGCGCTAAGCGCGCGAATCTTGACGCCGACCCCGTTCCTCATGCCATGGTATTAACTGGTATTGTAGTGGCTGTTGCAGGAACAGCACTCGCTCTCTTTTTGGTTAAAAAAATACAAGACTCAGAATCGTTAGAGAAAAGTCAATAGATATGGATGATATAACTGCTCTCTTACCTGCATTTATTCTGCTGCCTCTCGCAGTTAGCGTATGCTGTCTGCTGGTAAACAACATTCGTGTATGTGTTGCTATCAGCATTATTAGCGCCGCTGCACTACTGATATTATCAGCCAGTACTTTGCTCGCTATTAATACGTACGAAGCCGGTATATTGCGATACGCGTTTGCAGGTTGGGGGCAGCCATTAGGCATCGAACTTGAGGTGTCTGGCTTTACCGCATTGATGACGGCACTTACCTGCCTACTGGTTTTTGTGCTTAGCGTTTACAGCAGCGTTTACTTTTCATCAAGCGATAAAGCTTTACGCTTCTGGCCACTGTGGTGGCTGTTAATAGCGGGCCTGAATGCCTTATTTTTATCAAGTGATATATTTAATATTTACGTCGCATTTGAGTTAATAGGTCTTGCTGCTGTCGCCTTAATTGCAATTGAAAATAGTCGGCCTGCATTAATCGCTGCGCTTCGGTACTTGTTGGTCAGTCTTTTGGGATCACTATGCTACCTGCTTGCAGTTGCGTTACTTTACCGAGAATACGGCACGCTCGACCTGGCTCAACTTGCTAATATAACCAGTGATTCTGCCAGCAGTACAGCAGCATTGATGCTTATTACGGTTGGTTTGTGTTTGAAAACCGCTTTATTTCCACTGCACTTTTGGCTACCTGCGGCGCACGGAGGTGCATCAGCGCCGGTTAGTGCAGTGCTATCGGCTTTAGTGGTTAAAGGCTCGTTCTACTTAATTGCCCGGTTTTGGCTAGATACGCTCGCACCAGCAGCAAGTGACGCTGGATTGATTATTCTCGGCGTTTTTGGGGCCGGTGCGATATTATGGGGCTCTGTTCACGCGCTTTTTGCAAGTCGTTTAAAAGTGATGGTAGCGTACTCCACGGTTGCTCAAATTGGCTATCTATTTCTGTTATTTCCACTCATGGTGGGTAACTCGCAAACAAATGCGTTTGAAGGTGCAGCTATGGGCGCAATCACCTACTTAATTGTAGCTCACGCTACAGCTAAATCAGCCATGTTCTTGGCAGCCGGCAATATTATGCGTATTGCTGGGCATGACAATATTAAACAACTCAAAGGCTTGGTTCGCCACTGCCCTCTCAGTATATTCACTTTTGGGATTGCGGGAGCCAGTTTAATTGGCTTACCCCCAAGCGCAGGCTTTATTGCTAAGTGGCTGCTGCTAAGCAACTCAATAACCACAGGGCAATGGTGGTGGGTCATTGTTATTTTAAGTGGCGGTTTACTTGCCGCGGCTTATGTATTTAAATTTTTAAACTTAGCCTTTACTAAAGATGATGACACCTTTAATAAGGCTAATATAGTTAGCAAAATATCTCCGATCATGCCGCTTTGCGCGCTTGCACTGGCTCTACTTACTGTCGTCCTTGGTTTCAATGCCCAGTGGCTATTAGACGTTAGCGGTACCTTGGTGTATGAAACTACAGGGCAAGGTTTCACAGGCCAAAACTTGGCAGGAGTAGCGCAATGATCTGGCAAAGTACATTACCTTTAATCATCGTATTGAGCGCAATGGTTTCAGGTATTCTAATTTTACGCGTAAACGAGCATGCTAATAAGTTACGCACAAGCTTGAATATATTTGGCGCGCTGCTGTGCGTGACGCTTGTTGTCATTATGCTGGTAGGCGTTTATCAAGGAGAAGTATTTGAGACTCGTTTTACCCTGCTGCCGAATATGGATTTGGTGTTAAAAGCAGATGCTCTCTCGCTGTTGTTTGTTAGCCTTTCGGCGGTATTATGGTTTTTCACCACCATTTACGCGATTGGTTACTTGGAAGAGTCAGCCAATCGTAGTCGCTTTTTTGGGTTCTTTGGATTTTGCGTAAGCGCGACAATGGGGGTCGCACTAGCGGGTAATCTCATTACCTTCTTGATTTTTTATGAGTTACTCACCTTAGTTACTTACCCCTTAGTCATGCATAAAGGTAACGCCGCCTCTATGCGTGCCGGGCGCACTTACCTAATTTATACCATGATTGGCGGTGCTGTGCTTCTGGCAGGCGTAGTGTGGCTAAAAAGTATTGCTGGCCCGCTCGATTTTGACGCCACGGGCGTACTTGAGCAAATGCCAAATATTAACGAAAATAACCTGCGCATTATTTTTGTGCTGCTGATTGCTGGCCTAGGAGTCAAAGCTGCCCTTATTCCTTTACATGGATGGCTGCCAGTCGCTATGGCAGCTCCGGCGCCAGTAAGCGCGCTGTTGCATGCAGTAGCCGTTGTAAAAGCGGGGGTATTTGGCATTGTAAGAGTGGTTTACGATGTATACGGTATCGAGTTTTCACGCGAACTGGGACTCACCCTCGGTTTGGCCATCATTGCCGCTGCAACAATTATTTATGCCTCTGTTCGCGCAATTGCGCAAAATGATTTAAAAAAACGGCTTGCCTATTCCACGGTTAGCCAAGTTTCGTATATTGCCTTGGGAACCGCAATAGCAGGTCCTATTGCAACTATTGGCGGTATTGTACATTTGGTGCATCAAGGCCTTATGAAAATCACCATGTTTTTCTGTGCCGGTAACTTGGCTGAAACCTTAGGCATCAACAAAATTAGTGACCTCAATGGCGCTGGCCGCAGAATGCCAGTAACCATGACAGCCTTCAGTTTTGCAGCCCTCGGTATGATTGGTCTGCCACCCGCCGCCGGCTTTGTGTCCAAATGGTATTTGGGCGTCGGCGCTATAGAGGTAGACGCCTACTGGATTATTGCGGTACTCGCCATAAGTAGCCTATTAAACGCAATCTACTTTTTACCCATTCTTTATGCGGCATGGTTTCTTCCTGCCAAGTCACAGTGGCCAAACGGTGAAAGCCCTAAGGCGAAACCTAAAGGATTTTTTGAAGCACACTGGATGCTTATTTTACCGCCTGCGGTTACGGCTTTGTTGGCGTTATTAGCCGGGGTATTTGCGGGTTCTTCTCTAAGTCCCTTGTACTGGGCCAAATTCGTCGCTGCGCGTGAGTATGGTTCAGAATTTGTGCTTGTTGCGCAACAAACTGCACTGCTGCAACCCGCGCTTTGGTGGAGCGTTCTTTTGCCTCTGCTGGCGAGCGCCGCACTGGCCATTCGCTGGATCCGCCAAAGATGCTTAATCCTGTTACCCCTTGCAGCAGCGCCGGTTTTGCTTACCAGCCTCTTGCTAGAGCCTAGCGGCACCAATACATTATCTGAACTATTTTTTGGCAGCATCATGAGCATGGATGACACCAATAAAATCTTCTTGATACTCGCGGCTTTAGTGTGGTTTGCAGCCGGATTATATAGCGTAGGATATATGAAAGACAAGGCAAACAAAGTGCAATACTGTTTGTTTTTCTTACTTGCCATGTGTGGTAATTTTGGCCTGATCTTAGCGCAAGACTTATTTGGTTTTATTACCTTCTTTACCTTAATGAGCCTATCCTCATATGGCTTGGTTATTCATACTGCAGATGACGCAGCAAGAAAAGCAGCTAAAACCTACGTACAATGGGTGGTTATTGGCGAGGTCATATTATTTGCGGGCTTAACCGGCCTTGCCTACAGCAGCGGCGCTATAAGCGAAGCCGCAAGCTCAACCACACAAGCCTACTGGGTAACACTGTTTTTAGTTGCCGGCTTTGGCGTAAAACTTGGCTTAATACCTTTCCATGTTTGGCTTCCTCGAGCTCACCCAGCCGCGCCAGTGCCCGCAAGCGCATTGTTAAGTGGCGTAATGGTAAAAGCAGGCCTTATTGGTTGGGTACGATTTTTGCCGCTTGGAGATACAGCTATATCGAGTATAGGTACTGGCTTAATTTATCTTGGTTTCAGCGGTACTTTTCTAGCTGCACTTGTGGGCTTACTGCAAAAGAACGCTAAGTCAGTACTGGCATATTCTACAATCAGTCAAATGGGTATTGTTATTGCCGGGGTTGGCGTAGGTTTAAAATATCCAGAGCTTTGGCCGGCGGTGCTACCGGCACTTGTTTTATTTGCCTTTCATCATGGTATTGTGAAAGCAACACTGTTTTTATGTGTTGATTTTATTCCCTCGCTTGCAGCAAAACGTAATCTTAGAATACTTGCCGTTATTTGCGTTATGGTGCCGGTATTTGCCATTATTGGATTGCCGTTTTCAAGCGGTGCGATAGCTAAAAGCGCATTAAAGGGCTCGTTTAATGAGCTTGCTATGCTGCCTACTTTATTACTGCTGTCGACCGTTGGTACTAGTTTATTAATGCTGCGGTTTTTGGATGTTTTATGGAACAGTGCCACTGATGTGCAACATGCCAAACTCGATATCTGGCGATGCGTGTCCTTTGCATTGTTATTTGTCAGTAGCGTCGTGTTCATATACGTGCTGCCTGAATCAAGACTATTTTGGCTAAAAGAGTTCTCGTTCTCTACATTAGTACTGCCTTTACTCCCTCTTATATTAGCGGTGCTTTTGTACCTAATTATTAGAAAAACACGCCTGCAACACTATGAAATTCCAGCTGGAGATATTGTGGTATTACTAGAAGATGTGAGTGCTCGCATAAAAGTAGCAACGGCGAAATTAGGCCATCATAAAAACGCTTCTAATGTAAAAAAATATAGCTTAGGCAAGACTTACGTTAAAATAAAAGCGTATATTATTAGCATTGAATCTGAAAATTCTGGCACTCACCCCGGCGCGGTTTTATTAGGTTTTATATTTGTTGTGACCGTTGTTGCATATTTAAATTAACCAGCCTAGTCTTTAATTTTTTACTAAACCGAGCGTTAGAGTTAAATATTGTTAGGACTAATTATCGCCTTTTACCAACTTGGCTTTTATTGCTGAAATCGCATTTTGTATACCATCTCGTCTGCCAACACTAAAAAACGGCGTTAGGTTTAGCGCTGTCAAATAGGCAAAATAATCGAAACAGGCAGCATCCATATTGTCTTGATCACTGACACGGTTGCCTGCTAACGTTACAGTCAGCTGCGTCACTTTTTCAATGAGAAGGGCAAGAATGCCGCGAATGATTTTACTTTGCGAGTAGGCACATAATTGGTCGTTATAGTAAGCAATCCATAACGCAGACTCACACCCAAACACCACATACTCACTTGTACGCATTTCAACAGGCAAGCTATCAAGGGCCTTACTTGCGAGTAGTAGTTGACGATATTGATTATCCCACCCTCGTGCTTGTTTGATGTTAAATGCAATTGGTAATACTTCATCGCAATGCGAGTTGACTTGTTGCTTAGGTTTTAGTGCCACCAGACAATCTGCGTTTTCATCTAACTCAGCGAGTGTAGTATCCAGTGCATGCAAAAAACGCTGAATGTCTTGTTTATCGGTATAACAACCAATAGAGACTCGCATGGTCCCCGCTATATTTAATACATTCATCAATGGCATGGCACAATGATGTCCGACTCTAAGCGCAATGTTCTTTTGATATAGTAGAGCGGCTGCATCATATAAATGATGGTTATTAAAAATGAATGAATGCAAACCTATCGAATGACCCAGCGCTAAATTAGCATTAGGGTGACCTAGTTGCTCAGGATTATGTTGTACACATGCGCAGACATTGCCAAACAAGCGAATACCTTTTCGCTTTTCTAAACCGCGACTAAGTAATTTAAATAAACTAATTTCATGCTGCTGGATGGCAAGTATATTTGCCTTTAAAAATTTAGCCGCCGCACCAAGGCCAATAACGCCTGCAACATTAGGTGTTCCACCTTCAAATTTTAAAGGTGACATTTGGTATTCAGCGTCTGTAAATGATACGCGGGTTATCATTTCTCCGCCTAATCGTAGTGGGAGTAAATCATCCAACCAGTCTCTTTTGCCGTACATTACGCCGACACCGGTCGGAGCATACATCTTGTGACCACTAAACACATAAAAATCACAGCCCATATTTTCAACATCCACGGGTATATGAGCAATAGCTTGAGTACCATCGATAACGGTCAATATGCGTTGTTGCCTTGCCAAACGACATATATCTTCTACCGGATAAATGTTACCTAATGCATTTGAGACATGCGCCATTGCTAAAATAGCAACATTGGTGTCGAGTTGTTTTACAAACGCGTCATATTCTGACTGAGTAAATTGGCCCTGTGCTGACAGGTTGACCACTTCAATACTTAGCCCAAGCCTTTTTGACAATTGTTGCCAAGGCAGAATGTTTGCGTGGTGCTCACTGGCCAATATCAATATTTTACGTCCATTTATCATATGCGGTTGTAAGCCTGAGGCAATGGTATTGATTGATTCAGTTGCACCACTGTTAAACACAATTTGCTCAACAGTTGGGCTATTTATAAGTTGCGCGGTTGAATCGCGGGCTTGTTCATAAAGCAAGGTCGCTTCATTTGCAATTGCGTAAGCACCGCGATGAACCGTAGCACTAGACAAACAATGATAGTCGTTTACCGCTTGAATAACCGATTGGTGTTTTTGCGTGGTTGCAGCACTGTCTAAATAGACCTGTTCAGGTTTGTTAGTAAAAAATGGGAATTGATTTTTGAACACGTAAACCCTTTAGCTGATTTGATTAATTTTAAAATACTCAATGAATATTAACCTAATAAACGTATAATATAGGCATTAACTCATAAATTCCCAATGATTAACGAGAATAATAACAAAATGAAAATTGTTTCTTTCAATATTAATGGCCTTCGCACTCACCATAATCAGTTGCAAGTATTTATGACCAACTGCCGTCCGAACACGCTATCGATCACGCGACCAACTACGCAACCTATTCAGAGTAAGCATGACTGAACTACAAATAATAGGAGCCATAGCTAGCTTTTTAGGGCTAGCTATCATTATTAAAAACACTAACCTCAGACAGTTAGTCGATGACAGTGCTTTTCAACACCGTTTTTTTGGTGCTAGCGCTGCCGTATTCGTACTTTGGATTTTTCGTGTCGGTATTGTCGATGAACTGCAGGTCCACTTTATTTGGTTGACATCACTTGCTCTCATCTTAGGATTCAGATGGGCGATGATATCGTCCAGTGTTGTGTTGTTAGGAATTACCGTTGTCGGCTATGAAAAGTTTTCTATGCTCGGAATTAACTGGTTGTTAGGCACATTACTTCCAATATCCGTCACCTATGCCATTTTTAGTTGGTCATTTCATAAGTTGCCCCGAAACGTATTTGTTTACATTTTTATCTGCGCTTTTTTCCCTGGGGCAATCACAGTTTCATTGAAGATTATTGCGATGGCAGGCTACTTTCAACTAGATACTAATTTGGGCTGGGACGTTATTTTCCAGAACTACGTGTTGTTAATCCCCCTACTGTTATTTTCAGAGGCCTTCTTTAATGGCTTCACAATAACCTCTTTGGTAGTGAACAAGCCAGAGTGGGTGTATACCTTCCATGATAAGTTTTATATCGATGGAAAGTAGCTATTATATTGACCTTAAATAAAAACAAGAACGACAATAGTATATATACATCATCGTCGTTCAGCTTTTAATCAAAAATGATATCTAGGATATTTGCTAATTCCGACTTACCTTGTTTTATTTCATCTTTACTCAAGCCTGCGAGTTCATGCGGAAAGACCAACCATTCGTCGCTTTCGTTGATGTAATAGTGAGGTACGACGCCGGTTTTGTTATTACCTGGTTTATACCAAGGCGTAGCGATTCTGATTTCTTTAGGTGTATTTAACCGCATCAGTACTTCAATTTGTTTAATCAATGCCTCTACGCTGCGTCCAGAATCGAAAACATCATCTACAATTAACAAACGGTCACTCGCATTAGCGTTTTCAATGAGGTAATGCAGACCATGTACTTTAATTTCTTTTGACTGCTGGTTAATACCGTAATACGAAGACGTTCTGACCGCAATATGGTCTGTGGGTGTGTTCTTATATTCAAAGAATTCCTGCACTGCAATACCTATTGGAGCGCCACCGCGCCAAATTCCGATAATAAAATCAGGACGAAATCCATCATTAAAAACTTTAGACGCAAGACGAAAACTGTCTTCTAACAATGATTGTGAGCTGATGTAATTTTTACTCAAAATGTAAATTCTCTTTCTAGGTGTAAATAAATTGAATGATTGTGTATGGAAAGTCATTTTCTAATAATATGTCGCTCATTCTTAAAGCAAGCAATTCAGCCATCACAGATTAATGTTAATTATAACGCCTATTGCGTTTGTAAGCTATTTGCAGGTTGAATAGATGCGGCCTTGTAAGCCGGATATAAAGTAGCAAGTATACAAAGGCCCAATGAAACCGCAGATATAATGACAATTTCTGAGAATTTCATTGCAATAGGCAAACCCGCGCCATCAGGACCAAAAGCTAAGCCAGAACCAAGTAGCGCCAAAATATCATTCAAGAAGTACACCAATAACAGACCAATAACGACACCAGATATGACCCCTTTAATACCATTAAAAATACCGTTGAGAACAAAAATGAGCATCACATCCCTTGGCACTAAACCTTGGGTTTGAAGTATTGCTATATCACTGGCTTTTTCAGTCACAACCATGACCAACGCAGAGACTATATTGAATGCAGCGACTGCAATAATCAGAAACAACATCAACGACATCATGTTTTTTTCCATACCAACTGCGTCAAAAAGCGGCCCTTGTCTTTCACGCCAAGTAGTGTAACTGAGACCTTGTTTATCCAATTCATCAACAATAGCTTGATATTGGAATGCATCATTCAAATACAAACGCGTACCTGCAAAAGCTAAATCTCGCTTGCGTGATAGCTTAGCAACATCATTTATATTCATTAGCATTACTTTCTCATCGGCTTCTGAATCTAATTGAAACATACCAGAAACCGTCACTAAACGTTGGCTAGGCATTCGCCCTAATGGCGTATAAGTACTAGCCGATGGGCTAATCACGCGCAATCGCTGACCAATAGAAACACGTAATTGACTAGCTAACGACTGACTAATAAGCACATTAAAGCTGCCTAGTTGTAACGAATCCCACTCACCAGCGATGATGTTTTTGGCAATAATAGAATGGCGCTTTTCTGCGGAGGTATCAATACCTTGCAAAAACAGTCCTTTGATTAACGTACTAGATTGCACAACGACTTCTTGCTCTACAAAATCGGTGCTTGCTAAAATTTGGTTTTGCAACGCTGGCGACAATAATATCGGCCCTCTGTTGTCCACCACTATGTGCGGTAAAATACCCAATATTTTCTGTTTGAGTTGCCCTTCTAAGCCATTCATAACCGAAAGTACGGTAATTAATGAAGCAATACCAAGTGCAATCCCGACAACTGAAAACAAGTTGATGAAGGAGACAAAGCTGCGTTTATTAGACGTTTTCGAATATCGTAAACCAATAAAGGCTGATATCGGCAGTGACGGGAGTAAGGAGAACCGCATAAGCTTAATTTTGGGCCTTATTGTAAATCACTGGGCGGGTAATAAACCCCGCTCAGCGTATTTTAATTAAAATAAAGACAAAGGATCGCAAACCAGAGTGAAACCTGAGTCGTTTTTTGGTAGATTAGCAACATTGCTACCGTTGTCATATTCCTAACCTTATTTCAGGTAAAGCGAATCGGATTATAATGCGCTGTCTGACTACCGCAGCAAATAATGCTAATCGACATTGTTATTATAAACATCTGATGTCACATGATAACAATTTATAATAAAAGATTAACAGCCCAGAATATAGCACCACGTTAACGTAATTTTTGCATAGGACATTGCATTTGAACTCATTAGAAGATAAAAAAAAGAGATTTGAATCATTCTTTTTGATCAATCACCCAACCAAAGTTAATATAAGTGTTGTTGACGCAGAGCAAGCAACTCAGTCAATGGAGGAGTTTGAAAGTAATATGCCTTATGCTTTCAAAATTGCTGCCGAGTTGTCCGAAATTGAATCGCAAGCCCTAAAACCATTGCGTTCAATGGGTGAAAAGCTTGAAGGCTTAGTTAACTATCTGCAACTGCAAGCACGTAAAATTGATCTTATGATGTCTTATATTTTGATCCAACAAGATGATGAAAATAAACGGGCTGAAGCAGTCAAATTTGGTGGTGGCGGTATTATTGTAAGTCAGACTTCCCCCATGGAAATAGGGATATTAGCAGAAGTTAAAATATTTTTAGAAAAGGAAGCTGCCGCTATTTATTGTTTAGCAGAAGTGATTGAGGTAGACATTGCCGATGATCTTTATCACGTCAGTTACGTTTATACGCACATTCGCGACCAAGACCAAGAACTGCTTGTTAGAGCGAGCCTTCATTTGCAAACCAGTCAATTACGCAATCGTTAAACAACCATAGAGAACCAATTAACCCGCATGTCGAATCTATTTTCTGTGCCTTTACCTAAGGCAAAATCACTAAATAACTCAAATGTTATTGACCATATTCACTGGGGTGAATTAAAAGGCGCCAGCCAAGCGCTCAGCATCGCTAATGCAGCGGAACAGCACGATGGCCCACTATTGGTATTAATAGAGGATAGTCCTAGTGCAATTAAGCTTGAAAAGGAACTCGCTTTTTTTCTTCGTAGTAAAAATGTTCATGTACAACTTTTTCCTGACTGGGAGACGCTTCCGTATGATGGTTTCTCACCTCATCAAGATATTGTTTCACAACGTTTAGAAACCCTTTACTTACTCAGTAAAAAACAACCCGGCATATTTATTGTGCCAATCAACACTCTTTTACAACGCTTAGCGCCAGTTGATTATGTTGGCCAACATTTGATGTATTTGAAAGTTGGTGAAACAATCAATACCGATGAATTTAAACGCAAACTTGAGAAATCAGGTTACTTGCATGTTAGTCAAGTAATGACACACAGCGAATTTTCAGTGCGTGGCAGTATTATTGATTTGTTCCCTATGGGCAGCGAGCAACCTTTCCGGATCGACTTATTTGATGATGAAATAGATTCAATTCGGTATTTTGATCCAGAAACGCAACGAGGATTAGAAGAAACCAAAGAAATACGTTTGCTGCCTGCTAGAGAATTCCCAACAGATAAAGACGCCATAACCGGGTTTAGAGAACGCTACCTCGATAAATTTGAGCGCAGCAATACCGCTGATAAAGAGTCTATTTTCTACCAAGTAAGCAAAGGCACAATGCCCAGTGGCATAGAATACTATTTACCCCTATTTTTCGAAACCACATCGACCTTATTTGATTATCTAAATGACAATGCGCTAATGCTTTATTACGGCGACTTGACTAAAGCATCCGAACGATTCACCAAAGATTTATTACAACGTTACGAGCAGTACCGTTATAATTTAGCAAGACCATTATTATCTCCCATTGATTTATATCTTGATACGAATGAATTACTGACCAGACTTAAACAATGGCCGAGTGCACAATTAATAAGTGACTCATTACCTAAAAAAGTAGGTAGACATAATTTTGATTGTCGTCTAATTGAAGGAATTGGCATTGATTTAACTGCAACCAATCCTTACCAAGCAATACAGGCTGAAGTTAAAAAAGCCAAAGAGAAAGGTAAAAAAGTTATTTTTTGTGCTGAGTCACAGGGACGCAAAGAAAACTTAATTGATGTGTTACACAAAGCCAAAATAGTTCCAGTTAACAGCCCTACTTTTGATGCTGCGTTAAATGAATCGACACATTCTGTTTTTATTTGTGTGGGTATGGTCGAAAACAGTTTTGAATTTACTGACAAAAAACAAGCATTTTTATTCGTCACTGAAACACAATTACTCGGCCACAAGGTTAGTAAGAGAAAGTTAAAAGACAAACGCAAAGCAACCGATGAAAGTGCCATTGTTAGGAATCTTGCTGAGTTAACTGAAGGCCAACCAGTGGTTCATATCAACCACGGTGTGGGTCGTTTTCTTGGTTTAAAAACATTGGATGCAGGCGGTGTAGCTACTGAGTATTTATCGATTGGATATGCTAAACAAGCTAAATTGTATGTACCTGTATCAAGTCTACATCTAATCAGCCGCTTTAGTGGTGGCGATGCCGACCATGCGCCGTTGCACAATTTAGGCAATGACACGTGGACCAAAGCTAAACGCAAAGCAGCTGAGAAAGTCAGAGATGTCGCTGCCCAATTATTGGACGTTTATGCACAACGAGCTGCTAAACCTGGTTACGCGTACCCAATTGATTGGGACGAATATAAAACCTTTGAAGAAAGCTTTCCTTTTGAAGAAACAATTGACCAACACACTGCTATCAACGCCGTTCTGCAAGATATGGGAAGCCCCAATGCGATGGACAGACTGATATGTGGTGATGTTGGTTTTGGTAAAACTGAAGTTGCTATGCGTGCTGCATTTATCGCCGCATCCAGCGGCAAACAAGTTGCCATTTTGGTGCCTACTACGCTTTTAGCGCAGCAGCATTATGAAAACTTTAAAGACCGCTTTGCACAATGGCCATTTAAAATCGAAGTTATTTCTCGATTTGGCAGTGCAAAAGAACAAAAAATTGTGATTGATGACCTTGCTAGTGGTCAAGGCGACATTGTTATTGGCACACACAAACTACTGCAGAATGATGTGAAATTTAAGGATTTAGGGCTGGTTATTATTGACGAAGAGCATCGCTTTGGCGTCCGCCAGAAAGAAAAATTCAAAGCATTGCGCGCCGATGTTGATATTCTAACTCTCACCGCTACGCCTATCCCTCGAACCTTGAATATGGCGTTGAGTGGTATGCGTGATTTATCCATTATTGCTACGCCACCCGCAAAAAGACTGGCGATAAAAACGTTTGTTCAAGTACGCCATACAGACATTATTCGTGAAGCAATTATGCGTGAGATATTGCGTGGTGGCCAAGTCTACTTTTTACACAATGAAGTCAAGACGATTGAACAAACCGCGCGAGAAATTGAAGAAATCATTCCTGAAGCGAGAATCGCAATTGGGCATGGTCAAATGCGTGAGCGCGAACTAGAAAATGTGATGAACGATTTCTATCACCAACGCTATAATGTATTGGTGTGCACCACTATTGTTGAAACAGGAATTGATGTACCCACAGCAAACACTATCATTATGGATAGAGCTGACCATTTAGGCTTAGCACAACTGCATCAATTACGGGGGCGTGTAGGTCGTTCTCATCACCAAGCTTATGCCTATTTATTAACACCTCATCCCAAACGAATGACCAAAGACGCGGCAAAGCGCCTCGAAGCAATCGCTTCGCTTGAGGACTTGGGTGCAGGATTCGCATTAGCAACACACGATTTAGAGATCCGCGGTGCCGGTGAGTTGCTGGGAGACGATCAATCTGGACAAATTAATACGATCGGTTTTAGCCTTTATATGGAGATGTTAGAACAGGCTGTTGAGGCACTCAAAGAAGGCAGAGAGCCCTCACTTGACGATGTACTTGCCGGTCAGACTGAGGTTGATTTGCGCATACCTGCACTACTTCCCGAAAACTATATTGGTGACGTAAATACACGGTTATCACTTTACAAAAAATTAGCTGGTTGTAAAAATCAAAATGAAATTAACGAATATCAGATTGAATTAATCGACCGTTTTGGTTTATTACCCGATAGCGCTAAGAACTTAGTTAAGCAATCAGGTCTAAAGCTAACAGCACAAAAAATAGGTATTCGAAAAATTGAAGCCACACAAACCGGTGGTCTTATAGATTTTGACCAAACCACAACCATAGATGCTAGTTTCTTAATTCAGCTTATTCAAAAGTATCCGAGCCAATATAAGTTTGAAGGTCCTCAAAAACTAAGATTCATGAAAAAGCTCGACAGTGCACCGCAAAAATTGGATCATGTACGGGAGTTACTCGATAAATTTTTAAAGGAATGCCATGCAAGCTAGTGCTTCACTTCTCAAGCTGTTCATTAATTGCGTTGCAGATGCAAGGCGCATGGTGTTCACTGGCGCTGCATTGGTATTGCTCGCAGCACCAATGCAGGTGATGTCCCAAGATGATGAAGACTGGTGGTTTGACGTTGAAATCATTGCATTTAAACGAAATACTTCAACTGCCGCACTCGAAGAAGATTTTAGTTATATAAATCATGAAATATCAACAGCAAAGGCAGTGGACCTGATTAGTCTCCCTGTTTACCGCAAAGCAAACCCCCTAATTGATTTACAACGCATGCTTTATGAGTGCTCACTTAATTCAAGCTTGTATCAGTCCAGTCTGCCTCTTTTGAGCAGCAGCATGAACGTAAATGGCTTTGATAAAGATGCTAGCGCCAGAGCCGTCAGCAGTGGAGCCTTCAACAGTAACAAAGCGATTCAAGATGATGCGCTTAATAAGTACAAGCAACTTTCTCCCATATTGACCAGTGAAGCACGCTTTAGTATGTTGTTGGACTCAGCGAATTGTGGTGTTCAAAAACAAGAAATAGCGAGTTCACTGCTGCGTTTTAACAGTGTCAACAACGTCTCGGTTTACTTGCAACAACCCCCTATTAGCGTTACTAATAACGCACTTTTGTTAGATGATAATCAACTCTCACTTGTCGATTATGCAAAAAAATTATTTGCTCAGCGGGATATTAGTGCGTTGAGCCACATAGCTTGGCGCCAACCCGTTTTCTTTGGAGAAGAGAATGCCTCATTTTACCGCGTCTTCTCTGGTGATAAATTAACGTTACCAGAGGCTTCAACGCCATCATATGAAACATTAAAACAAAAATATGATCCAGAATTAAAGAGTATTATCGACCAAGATTCAGAAACATTTTTTGCAGAATTAAAGCAACAATTAAGCCAAGCCAAAGCTGTCAATTGGGAAAACAGATCCAGCGTTCAGGCCGATGACTCGGTTAAAACAAACTCAATTGATGATGTATGGGAACTCGACGGCAAAGTAAAAGTGTATTTGAAGTACATAAATAGAGTTCCCTACTTACATATTGAATCCGAATTTGAATTTCATGAATTTCAACTTAATAGCTTTGGCGAAGCTAGCATTGAACAATACCCGTTTAAGCAACGTAGACGTGTGATAAGCAAACAAATTCACTATTTTGATCATCCTAAAATGGGACTCATTATCAGACTACAACGCTATGAAAAGCCTAAAGAAGAAGACAATGAAAATATATACTAAAACAGGTGACAAGGGTACAACGCAGGTTTATACATCGGAAGTGCTACGTTTGGATAAAAACGATGCCATTTTAGAATGTTATGGCTCAATAGATGAATTAAACAGTCACATTGGTTTACTCAGTGCATTGCTAGGCAGTGCAGACCCAAGCAATAGTAGCAATGACGACACTAGTCTTAGTGCGTCTTTCATGTTCGACATTCAAAAAACCCTATTCAGCATTGGTTTTGCTATTTCTGATAAGCCACAAATTGATGAGAATGCAACGCAGGTACTAGAGGATGCGATTGATAAACTACAGCTCGAATTACCGCCACAGACTAAGTTCATTTTGCCCGGCGGCAGTCAATTAGCTGCTCAGGCTCATATATGCAGAACCGTTGCCAGAAGAGCAGAAAGAGCCGTTGTTACTGTATCGCAGCAGCGAAATGTACCCGCTATTTGCATCCAATATTTGAACCGCCTATCGGATTACTTTTTTGTTGCTGCTCGCGCGCTTAACTTCAAAAGTCAAATTGCAGATATTGAGGTGTAGATAATATTTATCCCTGCTGCAGTCTCATCAGCAGGGCTTGTTCCACCTCTAGGATACGGTTTTATAGAGTCCAATTGTAAGACCAAAAAAACCACTCAAGCTTTTAATTTAAGTGCATTTTGCGCTTAAGAAAATTGCTCATTGGCCAAATTGATTAGCCTGACACTTTCAAGGTAAATCGCTTGTGTTTCTGGTTTAACAGGGACTTCTTTATACTGCTCCTTGTGAAGTAAATCAAGCCACCGTTGACTATAAACCTTTTTTTGACTCAGCCCATCCAACACTTTTTCAGCCTGTGAGGGTGAGTTACATACCAATACCATATCGCAACCAGCCTCTATAGCATGCTCTGCACGATCGGTCACACTGCCGGCAATGCTTGCAGCTTGCATGGTCAAATCATCTGAAAATACGACACCTTCAAAACCAAGTTGCTTACGCAAAATTTGCTTTATCCAAATTGCCGAAAATCCTGCTGGTTTGCTGTCTACACTCGGGTATACCACATGTGCCGGCATTACTGCATCTATCTTTTTGGCTGCAATGAGCTGTTGAAACACCCGCATATCTTGCTCTTTAATTTCTTCAAAATTACGTTGATCAACAGGCATAGCTATGTGACTGTCTTCAGTGACTGAGCCATGACCGGGGAAGTGTTTACCGGTGCTTTTCATTCCGGCTTTATGCATACCTTCGATATATGCACCACTTAAGCGAATAACTTGATCCGGTTCGGATGAAAATGCCCGACTACCAATCACCTCACTAACCCCATTCAGGTCAAGAACCGGCGCAAAACTAATATCAATATCCAATTGAAGTAATTCATAAGCCATACAAAATCCCATGGCTTGAGCCAACTCTAACTGCACGTTTTGCGACACATCAATGTTTTCAATAGTTGCCATTGCAGGGATTCGTGTAAAGCCCTCTCTAAAGCGCTGCACTCTGCCCCCTTCATGATCAACAGAAATTAGAAATGGCTTTTTTACAGTACGTCTAATGTCTTTTATCAACGCCGACAATTGCCCTTTTTCAGCATAGTTACGGCTAAATAATATCAAACCACCGCACAAAGGGTGTTGTAACATTTCTCTTTCAACTGGGCTAAGTTCAAAGCTTTGCACATCAAGAATAACAGGTGACATAGTGTTCCTTTTTAACTATTTTCTTTACGTTTTAAAAACACGCTATGGATAAGACTTGTAAGCTAAGTAGGTTTAACTTAGCCTTAGCTATAATAAAGGTTAAACATAAAAAGAAAAACAAATGAAGTTAATCAAACCTCTACTCTTTACAATATTGTCTGTGTTCATACTTATTTTCATCGTCATCTATTTTGTTTTGCGTGCAAGTTTACCCGCACTGGATAATAAATTTTCGACGCAATGGGTTATGGCTGACACGACAATCGAGAGAGACAGCATTGGCGTCGCAAAAATTAGTGCTCAGTCACATTCTGATGCCGTTTTCGCTTTAGGGTACGCACACGGACAAGATCGCCTATTCCAAATGGATTTACTGCGCCGCAGCGCTGCTGGTGAACTATCTGAAATCGTAGGCAACATAGCAATTAATGTGGATAAAAAAGCACGCTTTCACCAGTTCCGTCAACGTGCCAACAAAGCAGTAAACAATCTACCAGAAGAACAAAAACGCTTACTTCAAAGTTATGCAAAAGGCGTCAATTTAGCAGCCAGCGAATACACTGCAAAACCCTTTGAATATATACTAACCAGCACAGAGTTTACACAATGGCTTCCTGAAGATAGCTTGCTAGTCAGCTATAGTATGTATCTCGACTTGCAAGGTGGTCAAGTAGAAAGAGATTTGGTAAACACCGTCCTCGTCGATAAATTTGGTTATCCATTGCTGGATTTTTTCAATATGCAAAGCCCTTATCAAGCCGCGTTAGATGGCAGCATTATTGGTGGTCCCAGAGCCGACATTCCTAGTCTAAATATTGAGTCCGCTGAACACCCAATAAACACCGATATAAAAACCGGGTTGCTATCATTTAACAGTATTGCCGAACCGTTGGATATTGGTAGTAATAATTGGGCTGTCACCGGAGCCCTAACTGACTCTGCCAGTGCAATGGTTAGTGACGATATGCATTTGGGCTTACGAGTGCCGCCCATCTGGTATCGGGCGCAGTTAAATTACAATGCAAATGGACATAAAACAACAATTACCGGCGTTTCTTTGCCAGGTACTCCTATCATTATTGTTGGCTCTAATGGCCATGTAGCTTGGGGATTTACCAACGCGAACCTAGATAATGTTGATTGGATAAAGCTTAACGATGACAGTAAAACGAAGATTGTTACCGAAGTCATAAAATTAAAAGATGGAGAACAAGTACTCGACATAGAAATGAGCAAATATGGACCCGTGAGAACCATCAATGACAAACGCTATGCGTTAGTATGGGTTGCCCATCAAGACTATGCGGTGAATATGTCAATAATGGAAATGGCTGAAGCACAAAACTTAGAGGAAGCATTTGCGGTTGCAGAAAAGGTTCGCATTCCGGTACAAAACTTGATGCTTGCAGATGCACAAGGAAATGCGGGTTGGCGTCCAGTTGGTGCTGTTACCGCGCGCAAGACACCTACCCTATTTGCTATAGATGAAGAAGACTATTCTGACCTTTGGTTACTGCAAGAACCAGACCTACCGACACACATTAATCCAAGCCATGGACGTTTGTGGACGGCAAATGCACGATCTATCTCTGCGGATGACTTCCTTAGATATGGTGATGGGGGTTATGCTGTTGGCGCTAGAGGATTACAAATTAGAGATCGTTTATTTGAGAAAAAAAGCTTTAACGAAAAGGATTTCTACGCAATACAAATGGACAATGAAGCACGTTTTATTATGCCATGGCATACCAAATTAATTAATATACTGAATAAAAAACCCGACTTATACGCAAAAGATATTGAGATACTAGCACAATGGAAAGACTGCGCATGCACCGAGTCGATTGGTTACACTTTGGCCCGTCGCTACCGTTCAACCATTATTAATTCTTTGCTAGCTCCTATCTACAATGGGGTCAAAGGCACTGACCTAGCGCTAGAGAGCGCATTACGAAGTATTGAACCGGCTATTTGGCAGTTATTAGATAACGAAGCAATGGGATGGTTGCCAAATGAGTTTACCTCATACAACGATTTTCTATTGGCTGGCTATGAAAGTACAAAAGCAGAATTAGTCGATGAGTATGACGCCGATCCTGTCACCCTCGAAGGCCTGGAATGGGGTAACGTGAATAAGCTAAAAGTACAACATCCATTCGCTAGTCAGTTGGGCCCACTAGCAGGTTTACTCAACATGCCCGAAGTTGATGGCTTTGGTGATAGTTATATGCCGGCGGTGCAGTTGCCAAAGTATGGTGCCTCGCAACGATTAATTGTGCGACCAGGAAACGAGGATAAAGGAATATTGACAGTGGCTGGTGGGCAGTCTGGACATCCACTATCAGCGTTTTACACAGCTGGTTTTATAGAATATGCGCAAGCTCTGGATACGCCATTACTGCCACGGGAGAGCAAACATACAATTATTATCTCACCAAAAGTGGATAGCAAAAACTAATTGTCTTATTAGTTTTTTAGCTCTTCAAGTTTACCACTGTTAATCATGTAAGCCTTCCACTGCGCCCTCGCCTCTTGGGTATAATCATCACCTTGGAGACCAGCCTCGGACAATGATTTTGCAGCTCGTTGTATGGCAATATCACGCGCATTAATAAGTGACAATGCTCTTTGATGCACACCGCTCAAGTAGGGATATTTCTGTATGAGGTCGTCTATGCTATCAAAATTCATAAATCGTTCTATGAATTCATCATGAAACAGCTGTTTTTTAGCTTCAAATTCTATAAAGACTAAACCCTGCTCTCCACTTATTCGAGCTAGATCGCGCTCAGATAAACGCACTTCCTTTGCTACTGCCAGTAATTGTTGCTGCCAGTCTCTGAGTGACGCTCGGTCATCGTTAACAACAGATTGCTTAATTCCCATCTGAAAATCATCAGTATTAAGTAATTCATCTAAGGTAAGTAGCGGTGGCAAGCTCTCAATTTGTTTATAAGATGTGTGCAGGGGAATTTTTGCATTGGGACCACCACTGTTTTGTTGCGGTTGACATGCTATCACAAAAACAAAAAAACTCGCATAAAACGAGCATCTCAATATATTAGGCACAACTAGCCAATATATTCCCTTAAAAGCAATAGAATTGAAAGCTCTTTTACGAACCAATTTTAACGTTTTCAACACGACTTTTTAATTTTTGACCCGGCCTGAAGGTAACAACTCGGCGGGCCTTTATAGGAATATCTTCGCCTGTTTTTGGGTTTCGACCGGGGCGCTCATTTTTAGTGCGCAGATCAAAATTACCAAAACCGGAGAGTTTAACTTGCTCTCCGACTTCTAGACAGGATTTAATTTCTTCAAAAAACGCTTCGACCAAGTCTTTCGCGTCTCTCTTATTTAAACCCAACTTTTCAAATAAATGTTCAGCCATTTCGGCTTTGGTTAATGCCATTCGATTAATCTCTCAAAGATGCACTAAAGTTAACTTCCAGCGCTTTCACTACTATATCGACAGATTTTTGTATATCTGCATCTTCTAATGTTCGTTCTGAGTTTTGCAACCAAATTGAAAGCGCTAAACTCTTAAAGCCACTTTCAATACCTTTACCTTTATATACATCAAATAAGTTCAGGTCAATTAAATCGTTCACGCCGAGTTTTTCGATACATTTTAATATGTTACCTGTGTCGACATTATCTTGTACTGTAACAGCAATATCTCTTCTATTCACTGGAAATTTAGAAATTGCTTTAATCCAAGGCATTGTTCTAGATGAAATACTAACCAATTCCAACTCAAAAGCAAAGGTCTTACCGCTTAAACCTAGTCCTTTTTCTAATTTTGGGTGAATTGCACCAACAAAACCAATGCATTTGTGTCCTTTGTAAATACCCGCACATTGTCCTGGATGAAAAGCTGTGTGCTTTTCAGCTTTAAATTCAATATCTTGGTTAGCGATGCCGAGTCCAATTAGTTCTTCAGCAACGGCTTTTATATCAAAGAAGTCCAGTGCAACTGATGGAATTGTCCAATGCTCATTAGCAACATTGCCCGACATCACACCCGCAATCATTTCTTGTTGTTGTACCCCTGACTTTTCAGTTGGGTCCAGAGTGAAACGCAAACCTGTCTCAAACAGTTTAATATTACTTTGTTGGCGCTTTTGGTTATATGACAATGCTAATAACAGCCCCGGCAATAGGCTGACGCGCATAACCGACATTTCTGCTGAAATAGGGTGTGGTAAAACTAAACCCTCAACATCTGGGAACATTAATGATTGTTTTTTGGGATCTATAAATGAGTAGGTAATAGCTTCATGGAAACCTTGATCAACTAGCACGTCTTTAAAGCGCGAGGTACTCGTTTTTGATTCACTACTCTGTCTGATTTGCAAACTCGCAATAGGCGCTTGATTTGGTATATTGTTATAGCCGTAAACTCGAGCGACTTCTTCAATCAAGTCTTCTTCAATATTCATGTCAAACCGATACAACGGTGCTATAACTTCCCAAGCACCTTGGATTGACGTAACGTCCAATCCCAATCTATTGAGGATATCGGTAACTCTGTCGGCAGCGATATCGATGCCAAGCACGTGACGTAGTCTTGCTGCCCGCAATGTAATAGAACGGGGATTTGGTAAATACTTTTCATCCTTCGCTTCAATAATTGGCCCTACCTTGCCGCCAACAGCATCTATCAAAAGCTGAGTTGCTCTTTCCATTGCCTGAAATTGCAGTGATGGGTCAACGCCGCGCTCGTAACGATGGGATGCGTCGGTATGCAAACCGTACTGACGTGCTTTACCCATAATTGCATCAGGGGCAAAAAATGCACTTTCTAGGAAAATATCCGTTGTTGCCGCTGTAACACCTGAATCTAAACCGCCAAATATACCCGCCATTGCCAATGCTTTTTGAGTATCAGCAATCACTAATGTATTTGCTCTCAGACTCACTTCACTTTCGTCAAGCAGGGTTAACTTTTCACCTTCTAGTGCCATTCGAACAACAACATCACCAGATAACTTGTGGTTATCGAATGCGTGCATTGGATGGCCTAACTCAAGCAAAACATAATTAGTTACGTCAACAACTGCATCGATGCTTCTTGTTCCACTTCGACGCAATCTTTCTTGCATCCACAAGGGGCTCGGGCGAGACAGGTCAATACCTTTGATGATTCGACCTAAATAGCGAGGACAAGCCTCAGGAGCTGCTAGTGTAATACTGCGAGCGTCGTCAATAGTGACTGCAACAGCTTGGATGTCGGGTTCGGTAACGTCTAATTGATTTAATACACCGACTTCACGTGCAATGCCCTTCATACCGAGGCAGTCAGCACGATTAGGAGTTAAATCAACGTCAATACTGTTGTCATCAAGTTGCAGGTAATCTCTTAAATCGGCACCAATTGGCGCGTCGCTTGGTAATTCCAGAATACCGCTATGATCATCACCCATGCCGAGTTCCGAAAAGCTACACAGCATACCCAAAGATGGTTGCCCACGTAATTTCGCTTTCTTAATTTTGAAATTACCAGGCAGTACCGCACCAACTATAGCTACCGCTACTTTTATGCCTACACGACAATTAGGAGCGCCACAAACGATATCAAGCAGCACTTCGTCACCAATATTAATTTTAGTCACTTGCAGTTTATCGGCATCTGGATGTTGGCCGCATTCAACCACTTCGCCAACAACAACGCCGGTAAATTCCTCGGCAACGGCTGCAACGTCATCAACCTCAAGGCCTGCCATGCTCAATTGCTCTGACAGTTCACCTGTTGATATTGCAGGATTAACCCATTCTCTTAACCACTGTTCACTGAATTTCATTATTAAACTCTGTCTTACTTAAATTGCTTGAGGAAACGAAGATCGTTCTCGAAGAATGCACGCAAATCGTTAACGCCATAACGTAACATGGTTAGACGCTCAACACCCATACCAAAGGCAAAGCCTGTATATTGCTCAGGGTCAATATTGACCGCTTTGAGCACGTTTGGATGAACCATTCCACAGCCCAACACTTCTAACCATTTACCGTCTTTACTCATTACATCAACTTCTGCTGATGGTTCGGTAAAAGGAAAGTAAGAAGGTCGAAAACGAACCGTCATTTCTTGTTCAAAAAAGTGGTTTAAAAAGTCGTGCAATATACCTTTCAACTCCGCAAAGCTGACTTTTTTATCAACCATCAAGCCTTCCACTTGGTGAAACATTGGCGTATGTGTTTGATCATAATCGTTACGATAAACCCGACCAGGAGAAATAATTCTTATTGGTGGCTTTTGCGCTTCCATCGTGCGAATTTGCACACCCGATGTTTGTGTTCTTAGCATCACGTCAGGATTGAAGTAGAAAGTATCGTGATCTGCTCTTGCTGGGTGATTTGCTGGAATATTCAAAGCATCAAAGTTATGAAAACCGTCCTCGACTTCTGGACCGGTTTTTACCTCAAAGCCCAAATCACCAAAAAAAGCTTCAATACGAGCAATGGTGCGGCTAACTGGATGAAGATTACCAACTTGCTGTGAACGACCGGGAAGTGAAACGTCGACCGACTCCGAGACCAATTTTTCATTCAGCTCTGCTTCTTGTTGCGCTTTCAACTTCGCACTTATTAATCCTTGCACTGCTTGCTTTGCTAGATTAATTTTTTGGCCTACTGCTGGACGCTCCTCGTTAGACAACTTACCCAATCCTTTCATTAGGTCGGTTATTTTGCCTTTTTTCCCCATATAGGCGACACGAACCGCGTCTAATTCAGCTGGGGTGTTAGCATTTTCAACCGCTGAGCGCGCTTCTTCTATGATGGCTTCAAGCTCCATTACTTCCTCTTCTTGAACGTTGGGGTTTGTTATGGCTTTTTCAAACTACAAACTCATATTATCAGCCGCGCATTTTACACGTTTTTAATCGAATTTACGCAAGATTTTTGAAGATAAACAAGGATTATTGCGGATTAATTGATATTGCTTGTGGCGTTAAGACAAACGTTTTTTTGGTCAGTGTACGCAATCACTTTATACTCAGGATCAAAAAAGCGAGCTTCCTGCTCGCTTTTTCAAAAAGAACTTAAACTCGCTAACATTGTTAGCTTGGTTAATGAATTACGCTAATGCGCCTTTTGCTGCTGCAACTAGTGCAGTGAATGCCACCTTGTCGTGTACAGCGATGTCAGCCAGTATCTTACGGTCGATTTCAACAGACGCTTTTTTCAAACCGTTGATGAAACGGCTATAAGACAGTCCGTTTTGACGTGAGGCTGCATTGATACGAGCAATCCATAATTGACGGAATTGACGTTTCTTTTGACGACGGTCACGGTATGCATACTGACCCGCTTTCGTTACCGCTTGTACCGCAACGCGATACACTCGGCTACGAGCTCCGTAATAACCTTTAGCCTGTTTTAGTACTTTTTTGTGACGTGCGCGTGCTACTACACCGCGTTTTACTCTAGCCATTGTTCAATCTCCTAATTCTAAGTTTATACGTATGGCAACATACGTTGTATAAGAGCATGATCACTGCCGTGAACAAGTTTCTTAGCACGTAGATGACGTTTACGCTTAGAACTCTTCTTGGTCAAAATGTGACGCAAGTGAGACTGTTTACTTTTAAAGCGACCGGAACCGGTTTTTTTAAACCGTTTCGCAGCTCCGCTGTGGGATTTCATTTTAGGCATTGCTAAAACTCCGCATTGTTAAATGTCTAACTAGGTTGCAGACCCTGTTAGTGGTTCATATTTAGCAGCAAGGTGAGACTAAGTGTGCAGCTTAACCTACTTTAGACCATTACTACTTCTTGAGTGGGGCAAGCACCATGATCATTTGACGTCCCTCTACCCTATGGGGGAAAGATTCGCAATTAGCAATGTCTTCTAAATCGGTTTTAACGCGTTTTAGTAAGTCAATGCCGATCTCTTGGTGAGCCATTTCACGACCGCGAAAGCGTATCGTTACCTTGGCTTTATCACCGCCGTCTAAAAAGCGACGCAGGTTGCGCAGTTTTACCTGGTAATCGCCTTCATCAGTGCCAGGGCGAAATTTAATCTCCTTGACCTGAATTTGCTTTTGCTTCTTCTTCTGTTCTTTCTGTTCTTTACTCTTTTCGAATATGAACTTCCCGTAATCCATTACTTTGCATACGGGTGGGGCTGCATTGGGACTAATTTCTACAAGATCCAAGCTTGCTTCATCAGCAATACCTTGAGCCTCAGCTAATGAGACGATTCCTGCTTGTTCACCGTCTTTGCCTATCAATCGAATTTCAGTGGCTGTTATTTCATCATTAATACGAGCTTTATCGCTCTGTGCTTTATTATTAGCGCCTTTAATTTGCATTTGCTCCTAAACATTAAAAAAAACTGAGCAGCTTTTTTATACGTAAGCTGCTCGAATCGTGCATATTATACCTATATTTAAAATTCCTGCTATGGAATTTTTTTACTTTTAATCTCACCTTGCAAAAGTGTTACTAAATCCACTACTGACATGGTACCTAAATCAATACCTTTTCTGGTTCTAACAGCAACCATACCGGACTCTTTTTCCTTTTCTCCAACAACGATAAAGTACGGTACTTTACGTAGAGTGTGTTCGCGTATTTTAAAGCCTATTTTTTCATTGCGCAGATCAGATTTTACTCTGATGTCAGCTGCTTTTAGTTGCGCTACTACTGATTTGACATAGTCTGACTGACTGTCAGTTATGTTGGCAACGACGACTTGAGTTGGCGCCAACCATAAGGGATATGCACCAGCAAATTCTTCAGTTAAAATTCCAATAAAGCGCTCAAGTGAACCCAAAATAGCACGATGGATCATGACGGGAGTTTTACGCTCACCATCTTCGGCTACATAGGTGGACCCTAAACGACCTGGCATTGAGAAATCCAGCTGCACCGTGCCGCACTGCCATGGTCTTTCTAGGCAGTCATATAGAGTAAATTCAATTTTAGGACCATAAAAAGCGCCCTCACCCGGTAAATATTCGAATTCAATATCGTTTGCTTTCAGCGCATCTGCTAGTTCTTTTTCAGACTTGTCCCAGACTTCATCCGATCCAACTCGTTGTTCAGGGCGGGTAGACAATTTAACCGCAATGTTAGTAAATCCAAACGCAGCATATGTGTCGTAAACCATTTTAATACATTTGCTTACTTCTTCAAGAATTTGGTCTTCTGTACAAAAAATATGCGCATCGTCTTGGGTAAATCCACGTACCCGCATCAAGCCATGCAGAGAACCACTTGGCTCGTTACGGTGGCAACAGCCAAATTCAGCCATTTTTAGGGGTAAATCTCTATACGATTTTAAACCTTGATTAAATATCTGAACATGCCCTGGACAATTCATGGGTTTAATTGCATATTCACGTTTTTCAGATTCTGTTGTGAACATGTTGTCAGCATATTTATCCCAATGACCAGATTTTTCCCAGAGTGAGCGATCCATCATTAAGGGTGCTTTCACTTCATCGTAATCATATTCACGCAATTTTTGACGCACAAATTTTTCTATCTCAGTATAAATAGTCCAACCATCATTGTGCCAAAACACCATTCCGGGCGCTTCGTCTTGCCAATGCCATAGGTCAAGCGTTTTGCCAATTTTACGATGATCTCGTTTTTCAGCTTCTTCTAGTCGCTGTAAGTACCCTTTTAATTGTTTTTTATCAGCCCAAGCCGTGCCATATATTCGTTGCAACATTTTATTGTCACTGCTACCATGCCAATATGCACCAGCCACTTTCATTAGTTTGAAGTGTTGGCAAAATTTCATATTTGGCACGTGCGGTCCACGACACATATCGACATATTCTTGGTGATGATATAAACCAGGCTTATCATCTTTGGCTATATTTTCGTCAAGGATTTGTATTTTATACATTTCGTCACGAGACTCAAAAGCATCTCTCGCTTCTTGCCAACTAACAACGTCCTTAACAACTGTGTAGCCTGTTTTTGCCAGCTCCATCATCCGCTTTTCAATTTTTTCAAGATCGTCTTGATTTAACGGTTGGTCTAAATCAACATCGTAATAAAAACCATTATCGATAGTTGGGCCAATCGCCATTTTAACATCAGGGTAAAGTTGTTTGATTGCATGTCCAATCAAGTGAGCGCATGAATGGCGAATAATTTCTAAGCCTTCATCGTCCTTAGCAGTAATAATTTGCAACGTTGCATCTACATTTATCATGTCACTCGCGTCAGCTAATTCGCCATTTATTTTACCGGCAATCGTGGCTTTAGCTAGCCCTGGACCAATGTCCATAGCGACGTCTACAATTGAAACTGGGTTATCGAAACTACGCTGGCTTCCATCCGGAAGAGTAATGACTGGCATAAAAATCCTTAACAGTGGTGACACCTACGATGTGCCACTTGATATAAATAGTCTAAAATGACGTATAATAAAAATCGGTGGTTTACTGCATAAAAGTGGTCACCGAACTCGGAGAAATACTTGCAGGTCGACGATAAAGAAGCCAATAAGCACCTAAAAAAGTAAATTATACCGATATGGTTGTCAAACATGCAATTATTAACTCATGTTAATTCGACATAACAAGGCATAAAACCCTATTTTAAGAGAACACGATACTTTGAAGAAGCCATTTACCGTCATTTGTAGCAATAGAAAGCTGACACTCATGTATGTTTTGCCTATGTTAATTTGCTCTTTGTTTGTCAGCGCGACAGAGGAAAAACCGAACATTGATGTGTCCATTAACGATATCGAAGGAAAATGGCAAGTTGAAGCAAAGATGCAGACCCAGCTTTCCGCCATCGAGTTTATAGAGCTACTTGAAAGTACTCCACAGAGTTGCGCATGGATGCATAATTGCAAGTCGGTGATATTACTTAAGAAACCCAATGATAACACAAGAGAAATTCAAACTCGATTTGACAGCCCATGGCCATTTAGTGACCGATTAATATTAACTAAATCGGTCATAGAATTTAATCAAAGTCGAACGGAAGTAACAGTATACGTGAGTGAATCTGATTTATTACCCTCAGCGAAGGACCTAGAAAATAGCGTACTAGTAAAACACCCAAGCGGCACATGGCGTGTGTCGCTTGTGGGTACACAATATGAATTAAGCTATGTTGGCTCAGCGGATGCTGATGTTTTTATTCCTGCTTTTATGTTAAAACACACCTTACTAAATTCAACCACGAAGACATTCGAAAACATCTATGCTTTATCCCTGAAGCTAGATGAGGGGTCGTAGTAAAATGAGTAGCACAACACGGAATAAAACGGCGCTGAGCCAATGTTTTTTGTTAATTTTCTTGATGTCATTACTGCAATCGTGTCAGCGCCATCAAGCTTTACCAAACGCCTTAGAAAATTATAGTGAGCGAATGTATAAAGTATTAGACCTTGAACAAAAGGACATACCCACGTTTGCTACCCTTGAATTTCCAAATAAAAACGCTTTTGCCGTCGACATACCTGAGTTAAATATAAAAATGCGTGAATTTTATGCGATTGAAGGTTGTGCAATAAAACAATTGGTCGCTGAACGAAATACAGCCTTAGGTAAAATTCAACTTCCCTCCGTGCGCCTTAGCTATGAGTGGGTCCTCATCGAACGCTTACAACAGTGTATTAACAGTAATGCAAATAAACAAACCGACGCCGTTATTGAAAAAATGCAAGACTGGGTATTACAAAAACAAGCTATATTGCCTTTAAACTGGGCAAATATGATGACTCAGAGTAATGAGTTTTATCTAGGGATTAGTTCGTCTGCAGGTTTTATTGAGGGTAACGAGAATGATAATTTTACAGACGGCTTATTTGATTTAAAAAACTTAATTGCGATCAAAGATGACCCTAGCGCCAATATAATGGAAATGGAAGCCAGCTTACAATCAATTGCAAAACACCGTATTTATGCCCGTCTGTGGCGCTCACAATTACTGCTGCGCAATTACCTTAACGAAATGACAACCGATATATCGCAATGGGCACTCACATTTACTTGTAAAACTAACCAGGACAAGGAAAAACTAGCCATTGTGCGCAATGTATTTACCCTATTTTTTATTCAAAATGTGCAAGCAATTGGCGCGCAAGTTAATCACTATCATTATCTTTTAAAACCTGAGTTTTTAAAACTCAGTAATGATGATCATTTACCAAACAACTTCACATTGATAATAGAACAACATAATCAGACACAATTTGATGAATACCAACAGGCAATGCTGACTCATATAGAGATGTGGCAAGGTATTTTTAACAAGTGTGATTAGCCTTTAGAGCCCCTATTTAAGAAATGTAGTATCAGCAAAAGTGCCGCTTACTCGCCATTTATCAAGCAACGGTCATCCTACCTCTATCATCTCAAATCTGCCGTTATTTGCATCTGAGCTGATAAAACATAAAAGTGCAGGCTTGCAGTCACAAAAGCGTAATAAATGATTCATAAAAGCGTAAAATCACTGTCATTTTTTGTTCCTTAATTGTTCATTTTTCTGTCGTTTAATTGTCATATTTACTTTCTAGTCTAAAGCGGTCAAATGAAAACTTATTTTCATTGATTAGCGCTAAATCGATCAACTTGGATTGTCTAGGAAAAATTATGAATTTTATAAGAAAGATAGCGATTTGTTCACTAACAGCGAGCCTAAGTGCAATTGCTGCAGCAACACCATTACCTGAACATCAAACATCAAATGTCTGGTATACAGATGCGCAAAGCAAATTGCTGGAAAAACTACAAACTAACAGCCGCTTTAAAGCCAAAAATGTCATTGTATTTATTGGTGATGGAATGGGTATTTCTACACTGACATCTGCGCGTATTTTGCAAGGTCAGCTAAATGATCAGCTTGGCGAAGAAGGCTACCTCAGCTTCGAGAAATTCCCTCATACAGCGCTTGTCAAAACCTATAACGTTGATGCACAAACGCCGGACTCTGCCGGCACTATGACCGCAATGATGTCAGGATTGAAGACTGACGTCGGGGTTATTGGTGTTGATGAAGATATTGTTCGCGGTGACTGTTCTACCGTTGCTGGCAACGAAGTTATTACCGCACTCGAACTAGCCGAAATTAAAGGTTTAGCCACTGGCATTATTTCTACCGCGCGTATTACTCACGCGACACCCGCAGCAACTTATGCTAAGTCTGCAGACAGAAACTGGGAAGACATATCTGATATGCCTGAAGCAGCCGTATTATCTGGCTGCACAGATATTGCAGACCAGCTAGTCAATTTTGAACACTATTTAGAAGCTCGCTATGCCGGTGTAGATGTAGACGGTATCGATGTCGCTTTTGGTGGTGGTCGCCGCCACTTCCTGCCGAAAGATGAGGCATTCAATAGCCCCGATGCATCTAGTGCTGTTGAGGGTGATCGTACCGATGGACGCGATCTGACTGCGGAATGGAAAGCAAAATACCCTCAGGGTAGCTACGTTTTTGATCAAACGGGGTTTGACGCAATTGATGCAGCAACCACAAAACAAGCATTTGGTTTATTCAATGAGTCGCATATGCAATATGAAGCAGACCGCCAAAATGATATCGCCGGCGAACCTAGCTTGACGCAGATGACGGAAAAAGCCATTGATATTCTCGATAATCAAGAAAAAGGTTTTTTCTTAATGGTTGAATCCGGTCGCATTGATCATGGTCATCATGCTGGCAGTGCCTATAACGCGCTAACAGATGCGATTGAATTATCAAATGCAGTAAAAAAAGCATATGACATGACCAACAAAGAAGACACTCTCATCTTGGTTACTGCTGACCACGGTCACGTTTTCACCATTGCAGGGTATCCGAAGCGCGGCAACCCGATCCTTGGAAAAGTAGTTGGGGTAAATTCTGATACACCAGCACAGGACGCCGAGGGACAACCTTACACAACATTAGGCTACACCAATGGTCGTGGCATGATGGACTTGGGAAGTGAAACAAACGCTGACGCAGGCTATGCAATGGAGATTAATGCAGGACGCAAAGACATCTCGGCAATTAACACTGAATCTCCCGGTTTTCACCAAGAAGCGTTAGTGCCATTGACCTCTGAAACTCATAGCGGTGAGGATGTAGCACTGCATGCAAATGGTCCAGGAGCACAGTTAGTTCAGGGTGTTATTGAGCAAAGTGCTTTATTTCACGTCATCAACCAAGCGCTTGATCTTATCAACCAATAATTAGGAAAAATTAGCATGAAATATTTAAAATTCAGTCTTATCGCTGTTGCCGTAATTGGATTAAATGGTTGTTTATTAGAAGGCGATGACGGCAGTAATGGAGTTGAGGGTGAGATAGGACAAACGGGCGCAGACGGTCAAAATGGTTCACCTGGCGCAAATAGCTTAGTTAAGCAAACCAATCTTGCTGTTGGCGATACCAATTGTCCAAATAGCGGTGTGCAATTTGACTCTGGTATTGACACAGATGCCAGCGGCAGCTTAGAAATCAGCGAAATTACCAACACAAGCTACGTGTGTGTTTCTGGGGTTACATCAGTGAGCTCTACCCAGCTTCTTAGCAGTTTGAATAACGACTGGTTTATTGACGGAGCAGCACTGGTTTCTGAGAATAAAAATACATGGCTCACCGCGACCAGTGGCACTGGTGTACAGAGCAACTTACCTGATACACAGCAAGTAACTTCCTATGCAACGAATAGCTCAGCGCAACAAGCTGCCTTAATTCAACAACTAAAAGGGTCAGCTAAGAATGTAATTTTGTTTGTTGGTGACGGCATGGGCGTCTCTACGGTGACTGCATCTCGAATATTGGAAGGTCAGCTAAACGGCCAATTAGGCGAAGAAAACAGCCTTTCTTTCGACCGCTTTCCGTTTGCCGGTTTAGCAAAAACCTACAATGTCGACGCACAAACACCTGATTCAGCAGGCACAATGACAGCGATGGTAAGTGGTGTTAAAACCGATGTAGGTGTCATTGGTGTTGACGAGGATATTGTCCGCGGAGATTGCTCAACCGTCGCTGGAAATGAACTTATTACCGCTCTTGAACTTGCAGAGTTAGCAGGTAAATCGACCGGTATTATATCCACGGCTAGGATCACCCACGCAACGCCAGCAGCAACTTATGCTAAGTCCGCCGACCGTAATTGGGAAGATATTTCTGATATGCCCGACGCTGCTGTAACCGCAGGCTGTAAAGACATAGCCGAGCAACTGATTAACTTTGAGGTGAATTTGGAAGCGCGTTTTGACGGTGTTGATGTGAATGGACTTGAAGTCGTTTTTGGTGGTGGTAGACGTCACTTCCTACCAAAAGACGCCGCCTTTAATAGCCCCGATGCGGCCAGTAATGTAGAAGGAGATCGTACCGATGGACGTGACCTAACAGCGGAGTGGTCTTCCACCTATCCTGCAGGGTCTTATGTATTTGATCAAACTGGCTTTGATGCAATTGATACCAATATAGCAACCAATGTATTTGGCTTGTTTAACGAATCTCACATGCAGTACGAGGCCGATCGGAGCAATGATATTGCTGGCGAACCTAGCATTGCAGAAATGACTCGCAAGGCTATTGCAATTTTGGACAACAATCCAAAGGGCTTTTTCCTATCGGTTGAATCTGGTCGTATCGATCATAGCCATCATGCTGGCAGCGCTTATGGTGCATTAACTGACACCATTGCGTTCTCGGAGGCTATTGCAATTGCTGATGAAATGACCAATGACGAGGACACACTAATTATTGTGACCGCCGACCATGGTCACGTATTTACCATTGCAGGATACCCGAAGCGCGGCAATCCTATACTAGGTAAAGTTATTGGTGTTGGTCAAACAGAAGCGACACTCGCTGCTGATGACAAACCTTACACCACTCTGGGCTATACCAATGGAAGAGGTTTCCAAAACTTAGGCAATGAGATTACCAACGCCGATGCCGCTTATGCTATGCCAATCGCTGCGGGTCGCCACGATTTAACTGAGGTAAATACTGAATCTAGTGGTTTTCATCAAGAGGCGTTGGTGCCATTAACCAGTGAAACACACTCAGGTGAAGATGTGGGGATCTACGCCAAAGGACCGGGCGCTTTTTTAGTCAATGGTACCAATGAACAGCACATGATTTATCACGTGATGGACTTTGCTAGCGATTTAACAGGTAAGGCAAATAGTAACTTATAATTCAGCCTTGAAGTAAAGCGGATGTTTAACCATCCGCTTTTTGTCGTTGAGCCAATGCAGTCTGATTATTATATACCCATTATTAATCGATAAATTATAAACAATTCAATTATAACCAGATCAACGGCATCAATTAACGTTAGCTGCGTTGCTACGCTGAATTGAGCTATAATTAAAATGAAAACGGACGACCACACACTATGAAATTTTTATTCTTATTGACACTAAGATCGATACAAAACCTGAATAACAAGCGCCTTCTAATCGTCGGTATCATTGCGTTTAGCACCCAAGCCTATGGTAATTCAACGATTGGCGCTGAGACGCCGTTAAAGCCAACGTCATTATCATTATCAATACAGCACCAATGCAGCGACCCAGCTTCATCAGCGAGTCACCTTATTGCAGAGTATGAAATTGTAAAGTATGCAATTGTAAAGAGCGATACCTCGAGTAATAAACTAAACCAAGCTATACAGCTAGTATTAGTTAGAAACAGCAACGAAGTCGCGCATCAATACCCTCAAACCGAGATTACTGAGTCTTGGCAATTAAATCACGCGGAACAGATAAAAAGCGTTCGATTTTTCGATAAGCATGCACGAGCTATTGAATATCAACCGAATGAAAGAGTGCATGGCAAAACAGAAACCGACTGGTCTTATCGCAATCAATTGATAAGCGATTCACTGCTAAATAAATTTACAACTACAAAGGTAAGTAATGAGGGTTGTAATCGGTTAGAAAGTAAAACCTATACTAATCGTCAGATTACTATGCATCTTACTTGGTTTTCTGAGCTACGTATTGTCAATACCTTTAGTATAAAAGATAAGCAATCTGGTGCTACGTTAGAGTCATGGTCTTTGCAATCGATTCAACTAAGTAGTGACCAGATCACGCCTTTTTTCAAGACTAGACATGGCTATTTAGCAACTGACTTTGCTGATATTGGTGATGACCATACTGACCCCTTTTTGACCAACATGATGAACTTGGGTTTTATAGAATTTGGGGCTTCGGGGTTTTATGATACTCAAGGAAACGCCATGACTGATAACAAAGGCCATGCCCACTAAATTTTCAGGTGCAAAGTAGTTAGGATAAAAATCGAAGAAAGAAAAGCAAAGCGAACTTCTATTTGCGTTTGTCGGTATATAAGTTATCAAGTGTTTTTTAGATTAAGACGCTTGAGTATCAGGTATTGGATATACGAGCTCATTTATCTACGCTTATCATTTGCAATTAACAAAAAAAGAGAACCGCAAACATGTTTGACACAATTCAGTTAGTTTTACTATCCGTCATTTTTGGTGGAATGGTGACGTTCCAAATTCTTTTTGCGCCTTTGGTTTTTATTAAACTAGGTATCGATACCGCTCGACCTTTTATTAGAGCGTTCTTTCCTTTCTACTATCTGTATTTCTCTATTTTCAGCTTCGCTTATTTAATTGTTTGTTTACTGGCAAGTGATGGTATTCAAGCCATTATTGCAGGTGTTGCATTGGTGGGCTTCTTGATTTCCCGCCAAATATTAATGCCAATGGCAAACGCAGCGTCTGACAGTAGTCAAAAATCAAAATTTGATTTATTGCACCGAGGGACAGTAGTAATCAACACGCTGCAATTAGTCGCTTTTTTTAGTGCATTGGTATTGCTGTAAATTTGTGGTTTTAGTCTTTAGCCTGCTATCTGTTTTTGTCTTAGTAATAGATTTAGTTAATTGTTGGTGAACAATAAAGTAGTCAGTCATGGTCTATACAAGCAGGCATTAACAACTTGCTAGACGAAGACTATTACAGCAGAGTCAAAAATGGTGGTATTGGGCCAGCTACTGAGCGCACAGTTTACTTTGGTTTTATATATCGACTGTAAATATTAACCGAATTAGCTATATTGAACGTCACTCTTGGTGCATTGGATGATAGTCCCGTGCACTATTTCTTGGTTACTTTACTCTTTATTGTATAAATAGAGCATCAAAATACTGAGCACAAAGTACCTAAATAACGACTTATCAACATCTTCTTATACGCTTATCTTACTTATAATGTGTGGTACATCGTTAAATTACACTATCAGAGTAATTAAATGAATCATCTCGAATTAGTAGAAACGGAAGCCTTCATTGCGAGTGGTTTTTAGAACACTAAGCGACCACTGGCGATCAATCCAATCAAAAGTCCTGAAAAACCAGTTGCCATACCAACCGACAGACATAAATAATTAACGACTATGACTACTTTACTTGCTTTTTTGCCTGCAGCATTCGCTGCATGCGTGTGAATTAAATTCATAGTGCGCACCATTAACAAAACGACGCCTATAGCAAAGCCTGAATAAGTGAAGACGGGTCCAATCCATCCGCTGGTAAACTCGTATCCCGCTGTAATAATAAATCCCCACGCAATTACCCAGGCAATGGTTTCGTTACGATAGCGCTTAAGCAATTTTTTGTGCGATGCTTGCCCGAGTTTTTTCATCGCTATATTAGATGACCAGATTATGGCAAAAACGGCTATAAACGCGCCTAATAAAGAGCCGCCAACCACCATTAAAAACTTCACCAAAAAGCTAGACACCGGCTTACTAGTAGCGCCAATACTGGCCGCGAGGGTCGCCGCTGCAATTGGTGCCGAAGGTACAAGTAAACTCATTACTAATGCACTAAATCCTAATGTAGGCGCTGTACTATAGATATAGGCACTAGCTGTTTTTAAGAGCTTAACTTTGAGCGTTTGGCGAACTCTCGATAGCTTTTTTCGCACATTATCCTCAGTCAAACTTAACAATACAGCAACCTGCTTACTCGATTTTTCTTCACGATAATAAAGCAATATAATTTCACGCTCTTCTTGAGCTAGTTCATCAATAAATTTGCGTAGCAAAAGCTTTTTATTGTTTATGTAGAGCTGTTCCTCGCACTCCATTTTCGGATCAGCAAGTTGTTCCAGAATAAGGTCATATTGAACAGAATCGAGCTTGTCTTTTATTTTATTGTCGCGCAAAAAATTGAAGGCGGTGTATCTTGTACTTTGCCGAACCCACGGTAGAAAGCTACTTGGGTTTTTTAACTGATTAAGATTTTGCCATACCGACACGAACACTTGTTGTGCGACTTCCTCGCTATCATCTATATCTTTTACAATAGCTAGCGCAATCGTGGTGACCAAGTTTTGGCAGTGTTTTATAAGGCGCTCGTAGGCGTGCATATCGCCGTTTTGAGCCAGCAATACGTCTTTCACTAAAAGACTCGACTGCTCTATTGAGTGCTCCATTACTCTTCTCCTAAAAACTGCGTAATTTGCTGACTAACCCAATCAAGGTCATCAAAAAACATAAAATGGCGAACCGTCGTATTCATAACAACTTTTGCGTTATTAACCTTTTCGAATTGCTGCCAGTACAGCGCACTAATCTGTTCATGTTGAGCCTCCTGCATAACCCCTCCAGACGCGCCAAGCATCAGAATATGCGTATTTGAATGTGTTAAAAGTTTACGCATATCTGTGGTTAGTGCATCAAATATAGCATTGCCTACCGTCACTGGATTCGACTGCTTAGCCATATCAACAATTTTCCCTTGGTCGCTGGCTGATGTGGCTTGAATAGATACTCCTTGTTGGGTTTGCACTGCTAATTGGTTCTTACTCATATTTGCATACATGGCTCTGATATTTTGGGCTTGAGGCATCATCATATCGACAGTTGTTGAGTTTGTACGAGTAAAAATAGGACCAATAAAAGGCAGCCCATCTATTGAGACCAGCTTACCTATTTTATCTTGATAATTACTTGCGAGCATAAAACCAGTTAGACCGCCCATGCTATGCCCTACTATATGTGGTCTTTGTAAATTATTATTATCTATATACCTTAATAGGTCTTGTACTAAGCTGGTTAAGCTGAAATTATCTCCACCCGGTGTACTCGCGAAACCTTTTACCGAAACTAGGTGAACTTCATAGTGAGGTGAGAGTTCCGCCGCTAAGTTATTAAACACGCTAGCGTCAGACATTAGCCCAGGAATTAGAATTAGTACTTGGCCTTGGTCTTTTCCTTTTATCTCAACTTCAAAAGATCCTTGATCGGAAGCGTGTAATTGAAAGCAAAATAGTAAAACGCAGAAACCCGTGATGAGTTTAATTGTGTGGGGTTTAAAATGGACCATATTAATTATTGTCATTAGTATTTCTACCTGTTGCAGAGTTTAGATGAATAAGAAGTTTCATTCATTTCATACTCTAGTAACGGTGAACAAGAAAAGTGTGACATTCTTTTAGCCACCTATGCTGCAGAATCATGCGATGATAGAAGGTATGCGACATTAATACTGGGTTAGCTAATTTGGTATCCTAATCAAGATACCATTCAACGTTTATAGGTGCCTTTTTTCCTTTCTATAGTCATCAATAACGTATAAAAGTTCAACGCCAATAGTAATCTGTTCTAATCAGAGTGTTAGAACAATAAACCACGTCTGTGAAATATGCAGTATGGCTTGATTTCGTTGATGCTTAAATAATTGACTGATTGTTGAATTAGCTTGATGACAAAGGAAACAATTTGAATAATATACTTGCAGAGAATGGACTACAGCAACCCACTTGGAAATCGGCAAAACAGCGTTCAAGGGATGGTACGACTACCCAGACTCGAACTGGGGACCTCTACCATGTCAAGGTAGCGCTCTAACCAACTGAGCTATAGTCGTAATGCAATTAAGCGGAGCGCATAATAACGATGCATATAAAAATGCGCAAGCGCTTTTTTTAAATATTTCGCTTTAAGACCATAGAAACCTCAGCTATTTTAAATTTATAAAGCATCCAAGAACTTATGTTACTTCTTCAGCCACTGGGTAGCCAGTTCATATTAGACGACGTCGGTATCTGCTTCTCTTTACTTTCAAGTGATCTTTCAAGTGATTATGAGCCTTAGCCGAGCTTACGATCGAGATTTTCGGTGTAAATCTATTGGTTTGATTTTTGCCATGATATCGTCGTTTTGTAAGTGGTGTAAAAACGCGTCTGCAAGGCGATCAGATTGCTTAATTGTCTCAAGCCAATAGGTAATCCTTTGCTGCGCCTCCATCTCCTCAAAATCTTTTCTATCTGGAATTTTAGAGTATGGCAATTTAGCAATAAATTCTTGACTGGGTACTAACATAACCACATTTTCATAACTGCTCTGATGGCATTGCCTACCCGGCACATTTTTATCAAACCATCCTGGTGTCGGCGTAGCGTAAAAATGAGGGTAGAGCACCAGTTCAGACTGCTTAAAAGCAAGGTCAAAGTGATAGTCAATAATGCCACCATCTCGATAAATACCGGGCTTTGCATTAGGTATATCTTTTATCCCTTCCAAAACAATTGGGATTGAGCCTGATGCCATTAGCGCTAGTACATAATTTTCTTTATCAAGTGCATAGTAGTCTGTCGGGAAATCATAGGGGTCTATAAACAAGTCTTTTTTGGGTCTTGCTGAAAAAACGGCGCGCGAAAACTGACTTGCAATAGATTTTCTCTTCATCATGTTTTTAGCAGCAGCCACCGATAAACCTAAAATTTGCGACAGTTTTTTTTCAGAACCAACAAGACCATGACAATGCTGAACAAAAAAATGCACGTTCTTTTTGTTTGAATATAGCGCCTCACAAATACCGGTTTCACCGAGCATTGCATGCAATAAATCGTAGCCCTTGAGCGTAATTTCTTTGGCATCCGGTTTTGCAGAATAAACAGTATTCGCATAATTCGTTGCTAAGCGGTCAATCGCTTCGGCGGGCCTATCTTGCGCTAAACAGGCCGCTCTAAAAGCCCCTGCTGAACTCCCCATAATATCTATGGGCGTTTTGTTGGCATCAAGAAATTCTGGGAAGATAATTTTATCTAAGCCTGCTAGTACGAACCATTTAGGACCGCCGGAAGCCCCCAAAAAACCACCAAACAGTCCAGCATGAAACCCCTCTTCTTGAATTCGTTTGCGCGCAACGCTACCCGCATAAATATTAAGTAAAGACATGTATCCCTGATTCTTTTTGTTCATTTTGTGCGAATAAAGGCCATAGTTTGCGCTAAAACTAACCGTAAATACAGACCTGCAGGACTATTTTTAAATATTAATAAACTAAGTGCACGTAATATAGCCAATTACTATTTACTATTTAAAACATGGCGTTATACACTTAGGCATAAGTCGCACACAAGGTTATCCACAACTTCGGTGGATAAGAGGGAATAACATTGGCAAAACAAACACTTTCAGTTCTTGACTCTACTTTTACCATTCATTCTTTGAGTGAAGAACAGGCAATTCCGGCAGCCGTTCTTAGTAGTGATTTTTATTTTATCGGCAAAACACATGATGAATTGTCGCTCGTGGTAAAAGAGGATATCGTTATTGACGCTATCGAGTCTGATTATGATTGGCGGGCACTTGAAGTGCTCGGTCCCTTGAATCTATCAATGGTCGGCATAATGGCTCAGATTAGTGCGGTTCTAGCCGCTGCTAAAATTAGTATTTTTGTTGTTTCAACGTTCGAAACAGACTACTTTTTGGTAAAATCAGAAACGCTATCAAAAGCCGTAGCCGCATTAAAGAAAGCTCGGTATGACGTAATACAATAAGCAATTTACGTCATATTGATAAACACACGAATATGAAGGATACAAAAAAGTGACAACGCTATATGGCATATCTAACTGTGACACAATAAAAAACGCAAAGAAGTGGCTTGAATCTAATCAAATAGATTATCAATTTCATGATTATAGAAAGGATGGTCTTGACCAACAGTGGTTAATCAACACTGAAGCCAAGGTCGGTTGGGAAAATATGTTAAATAAACGTGGGACCACTTTTCGTAAATTATCCGAGGAACAAAAAGACAATATCGATAGGGAGGCAGCACTCGCACTTATGTTTGAACTTCCAGCCATGATAAAGCGCCCTATTTTGCATACCCAAAACAGTTATTTTGTTGGATTTAATGCCGACAATTACAGCAAGGTGTTTGCCTGATGCGTGATGTAATTAAAACAACCATCGATTTAGTATCGCGCCAATCAGTAACGCCACATGACGAAGGCTGCCAAGGTTATATGGATGCCATTCTATCTCCTCTTGGCTTTACAAATGAATCTATGGTTTTCGAAGATACGACTAATATGTGGTCACGCAAAGGCAATACTAAGCCAGTTTTTTGCTTTGCTGGGCATACAGATGTTGTACCAACAGGTCCCGCAACGAAGTGGAAATATCCTCCGTTTGAGCCGACCATCGATAGTGGTTTTATTTACGGTCGAGGCACTGCCGATATGAAAGGCAGTTTAGCCGCAATGCTTTGCGCTACTGAGCGCTTTGTAAGCGATTATCCAGACCATAAAGGGTCAATTGCATACCTCATTACCAGTGATGAAGAAGGTCCTTTTATCAATGGTACAACGAGAGTTATAGACACCTTAGAAGCGAGAAATGAAAAAATTGATTACTGTATTGTAGGTGAACCTTCAAGCACGCTAAAAACCGGTGATACTATCAAGAATGGTCGTCGCGGCTCGTTAACTGGAGACCTCATAGTTATAGGTATACAAGGACATGTCGCCTACCCTCATTTGGTAAAAAACCCGATACACGCAATTTCGCCGGTGTTAACTGAGTTAGCATCCACAACATGGGATCAGGGTAACGATTCTTTCCCACCAACTAGCTTCCAAGTATCAAATATCAATGCAGGCACAGGCGCTGGCAATGTTGTGCCCGGGACAGTTGAAATCTGCTTTAACTTCCGATTTTCAACAGAAGTTACCGACCAACAATTGATTGAGAGAGTCGTTGCCTTATTGATAAAGCACAGCATTGAGTATGAAATTAAATGGACGTTTAACGGACAACCGTTTTTAACACCCAGAGGCACATTAATTGACGCTGTTGTTGATAGCATTAAAGAAGTAACTGGAATAGACACTGAGTTATCTACGGCTGGAGGCACTTCAGATGGGCGTTTTATTGCACCAACGGGTGCACAAGTTATTGAATTAGGTCCTGAAAATGCAACCATTCATAAATTGAATGAATGCGTTAGCATTGAAAATATTAAGACCTTGGAAGACGTATATTACGCAACATTGGTTCGTGTTTTAGCATGATTACAGTACAACAAATACTTGGCCTAAATGATCAGCATGTGGTTTACATTGATGATAAACATCAGTTACAACCTGCCGTTATCAGTGCCTTTTTAAAAATGCAAGACGCCGCCAAGCTCGAAGGTCATGATTTACAGATCGTGAGCAGCTACCGTAGCTTTTCAAAACAAGCCAGTATTTGGAATAGAAAGTGGAAAGGCGAACTGAAATTGAACACCATCGATAGTAGAGTACTTGAGACGGCGTCACTGGACGACACACAAAAAATGCATGCCATCTTACTCTTCTCAGCGCTTCCCGGCGGCAGTCGCCACCATTGGGGCACTGACTTTGATGTATTTGACCGCAGCAAAGTTGATGCGTGTGGCGCTTCTTTTGAGCTTGTTCCGCAAGAATATGAGGACGATGGCCCATGTGCTGATTTAGCTAAATGGATACAACATCATGCGGCCAAATTTGACTTTGAGCGCCCTTATCCAGAATATGTTGGCGGCGTTGCGGCTGAACCTTGGCATTTGTCTTATAGCCCAATTGCGGCGGGCATTATTAGCTCATTTTCAGTTGAGTTATTGCGTCAACAATTAATTGAATCAGATATCATGGGCTTGGACACTGTATTGTTACATCTCAATACTTTGTTTGAGCGTTACACTTTAAATAAAGGAATTAAATGAGCATCTACGCTGGCTTAATGTTGCTGTCACCGTTGTTGCACTTTACCTCATTGTTAGTGTGACGGCAGCCTTACTCAACCTTAAGCGTTTCATTTTTCTGCATAGAATATGAAGGGTCGCAAAAGCGACCCACCTAGATAACTTGCTGCTGCTTTAACAATTCACAAATCTTTTCACTCAACGCCACTTGTTTATTCTGCTGATAACCTATCATAGGCTGACGCCCCCAAACTGGCGAAGGCCAAGCAATGTCGATTTTAAAGCGGCAAATGTGATGTACGTGCAGTTGCGAAACGATGTTGCCAATAGCGGCTACATTTAGTTTGTCAGGACTAAAGCCGCTTTTTAAAGCTCTGCTGAGCATCCCAGATTCTTTCCATAACTCAGTTTGTTGCGCTTCATTCAGCGCTATAATTTCTGTTACATTATTGATTTCTGGAATTAACACGCACCAAATAAACTGCCGGTCATTTATCAACCGAACTTGAGAGAGAGATAATTTACATACCCAGAAACTGTCACTCTGTAAACGTTTATCTAATTCAAAGGTCACAAGGCACCACCGTTAATAAGGCTCGCTGACCTAATGCCACATTCGAATTTGGAAAAACTACCGCTTCACCATCTTCAAGTGTTCGATATTCAATGTCACCATCGGTAGCTAATAACGTGCCTTTTTTAAAACCCGTAAAATTAGGAAGGTCGTCAGCAAAGTGCAACGCAAAATCAGTGGAGCGCTTATCAATAACCTGTTTAACATCATATATATGCATTGGACATTCTGAAAGCACGGGTAAAACAGGCTCTTGTTGAGTGATGAGTTGCGTCAACATATCAATCACATGAGTGAAGCTCTGCATGTTGTTTTCACCAAAAGGCTTGACCTTACCCAACTCCACAGTAAAACCATGCGTAAAGTAATTAAGCGAAGTGTAATAACTAAAAGTAGATGTAGGTGATTGCGAGAGAAGGATCGTATTGACTGCACAGGCCGACAAAAACCGTAACTGTTGTTGGTTATATTCGTGTCCATGCAAATAGGGATAAACTGCGAATTTCTCGTTTTTTGACTCTCTTATCGCTGTATGTAAATCATAATGAATACGCGTTGAAACTGCATGTGATGAGGGAGTGACAGAATCAGAATTAAAAAAACGCTTAACTTCACGCTTTATCTCTTGCGCGCGCAGTTGCTCCTGATTGTCGGTAGATAACGAATCATTAAATAATCTGTTTAGGTTTTCTTGAATAAATCGTTCGCCTATATTCATTGCAGGTAAATTACCAAATATGAACATAACTCGATGTTTTGATTGAATTTTTTCGCATAGTAAGTCTTCGACTAATTTATCACAAATCTCAATTGGTGCGGTTTCATTGCCGTGAACACCTGATGAGAGCAAAACTGTCTTTACTGCGCTTATATTTGCTGCGCTTATACTGGCTGCGCTTGTAAAAGGCGGCTCGAATGTGATGATGCCTGCACAACAAATTTCAACTTTTGTACCATTATTGAGCTGAAATTTCTGATTGTTTTGTAGAGACTCAGGTGAAAATCTTGAGCGCTCTAAGAAGCTAATTGGATTGGTTAACATGTTTCTTAATTACGGTGATTAAACACCCCATAATGATAACATTAACCCGCTGCTATTCGCACCTTATCTGCCAATAACTGTTCAAAATTTCCGATTTCACAAAGCCTAATAAATGCGTCAAAATTGACTGCTGGTGAAAATAAGAATCCCTGTCCACTATAAATCCCTAACTCTTTTAGAATATTTAGTTGCTGAACGGTTTCTATGCCTTCGGCAACTACTTCACAGTTTTTAGCATCACAGATGAGTTTTGTTGCCTCAACGATCGCTTTATTGACCGGATTTTCTTCAAGTTCCATAACAAATGTCTTGTCGATTTTAATGGCACTTAAATGCAAGTCACGAAGAAACGATAAGTTCGAATAACCTTTTCCAAAATCATCCATGGATACGTTTACACCCATTAAACGTATTTCGTCTAATTGCCTTTTCACCATTAGAGAGTTAGAGAGTGCAACATCTTCAGTTAATTCAAGCTCAAGCATATTTGCCTGTATTTTATGACGTTGGATTAGATCTGATAATAACTTTGGCAAACCGACATCATATAACTGGCTAGGTGACAAATTAATAGAAATAGAAATATTGATCCCGAGGCTGTTTAATTGCTCCACTCTGTTTAACGCACTTGATATTGTCCAATGCCCCAGCTCGTTCATCATATTGTACGATTCTGCAGCCTCAATGAGCGATCCCGGAAACAAAATACCATCCAATGGATGATTCCATCTGAGCAAACATTCAGCGCCGATAATTTTGGTCGTTAATAAATTCACTTTCGGTTGAAAATAAAGTTCTAATTCGTCATTGTTCATTGCACGGGTTAAGTCTGCTTTTAAAGCTAGACCTCTGCCTGTCACTGAATTTTCGTTGTCGTTTACAAAACTACAGTTCTGATGCTTATTATTTTTCGCTTGTTTTAACGCCGCTTCAGCCAAGGATATCAGTTTTGTTGCTGTCACATTCTTATGGGTGCGGCTTGCAATACCAACATTAAAATCGGCAATGAACGCAGTCCCATTGGTATATAGAGGTGTTTTGAAATGTTCGATGAGGCGTTGAAACTTTGTTCGCATTACCGATTCACTTTGGTGCCCTTCAAACACTAAACCAAAAATATCACCACTGACCCGCCCTAGGATCAAATCTTGGCCGAATATCACATGAATACGGTTTACAATTTGCAGTAAAATCTCATCACCGGCTTTGTGGTCGAAGGCAGAGGATACATCTGAAAACCGCATGACATCCACAAGCATTAGTGAAAAATAAGAATTTGAGTCTGCAATGCCTTCAATGATATCGATAAAGTGATATCTGTTCGAAAGCGTGGACAAACTTTGGTGCTTTTTAATCATAAAAAACTGTTCGCCAAAAAAAGGTGAAAATAGATGCTGTTGAATTTGCATTGTTTGTTTACGATACAACAAAACAGTCACTATGATAAACCTTTCATTACAAAAGCCAACAAGAACTTGGCTTTTGTTATCCAGTAAACACTTTTTTACTTATTCAACGGTGCAAGGACTTAATTTCCAAATTCGTTCTACGTAATCAGCAATCGAGCGATCTGATGTAAACTTACCCATTTTCGCTGTATTCAGAATAGCCATTTTAGCCCATCTGGGCTTGTCTCTATATGCCATATCTAGGGCTTTATTGGCTTCGCTATACGACTCGTAATCAGCTAAACACATATAGGGATCGCCACCTGACAACATACTGTTTTTCAATGAAGAAAGAGCACCTGGGTGGCCTGGTGTAAAGTGGTCGGTGTCTAACCAATCTAATACTGCCTTTACTTCATTATTTTGATAATAAATATCAAATGGGTTGTACCCTTTTCTCGACAGTTCACTTACTTCGTCCACAGTCATACCAAAAATAAAGATATTGTCATCTCCAACTTCTTCAGCAATTTCTATATTCGCACCATCCAATGTGCCTATAGTAACGGCGCCATTCAGCGCCAACTTCATATTTCCCGTACCTGAGGCTTCTTTACCTGCCGTTGATATCTGCTGCGATACATCGGCTGCTGGTATCATTTTTTCTGCAAGCGACACACGATAGTTTGGTAAAAATACGACCTTAATTTTATGATTTACTCGTGGATCGTTATTTATTTTGTCAGCGACTTTATTAATCGCAAAGATAATATCCTTAGCTAAGGTATAGCCAGGAGCTGCTTTTGCACCAAAAATGAAAACCCGAGGATGCATATCGTAACTGGGATCCTGCAACAACCTTTTATACAAGGCCAGAATATGTATTAAGTTTAAATGTTGACGCTTATACTCGTGTAAACGTTTAATTTGAATATCAAAAATAGCTTTCGTATCAACACTGATACCGGTCAGATGTTTTATCTCGGCAGCCAATGCTTCTTTATTTTTTTGTTTTACTTTCATAAACTGATTCTGGAAGGTCGTATTGTCAGCGAAGTCTGAAAGCTTGTTTAAGCGGGTTAAGTCAGACGGCCAATCGTTTCCAATTTTCTTTCCAATAAGTTCGGATAATAAAGGGTTGCATGCCTTTAACCAGCGACGAGGCGTAATGCCATTGGTTACGTTTGTTAACTTGCCAGGCCAAAGTGCTTCAAACTCAGGAAACAGATTCTGTTTAACTAATTTCGAATGAATTTCGGCTACACCATTCACGGCAAATGAGCCAATAACAGAAAGATTCCCCATTCGTACCATTTTTTCTGTGCTTTCTTCGATAATAGAAAGTTTGGCTTTTATCACATTATTACCAGGCCATTTTTTTTCAACGAGTGAAAGAAAACGATGATTGATCTCATAAATAATTTCTATGTGCCTTGGTAAGATTTTTTCAATCATTCTTACTGGCCATCTTTCTAACGCTTCAGGCAGCAAGGTATGATTTGTGTAGGCGAATGTTTTGGTACAAATACCCCACGCGGTGTCCCAATCTAGTTCTACCCTATCAACCAGTATTCTCATCAGTTCTGGAATGGCAATAGCAGGGTGGGTATCATTGAGTTGAATAACAACCTGCTCAGAAAACCTGCTCCAATCATCCCCATGAGCCCGTTTATAGCGACGAATAATATCCTTCAATGAGCAAGCACAAAAGAAATACTGCTGAATTAAACGCAGTTCTTTACCCGCTCTAGTTTCATCATTTGGATACAATACTTTTGAAATAGTCTCGGCTTGTATATTTTCTCGCTGAGCATCAACATAACCACCGGAATTAAATACATCCCAATTGAAATAATCAGACGACTCACTTTGCCACAAACGCAGTACGTTGACTGTTTTTGCACCGTAACCTACGATTGGAATATCCCAAGGAACGCCTTTGACTATGTTACCAGGGTGCCATTCCTTTTTAACCCGACCGTTTGCTCCATATTTGGTTTCAACATAACCAAATAGAGGTACTTCCTGAATTGATTCAGGGCGGCATATTTCCCACGGATTTCCGTAATGTCTCCAACTGTCAGGTCGCTCAATTTGTGCTCCATTTTTTATCTCTTGACGAAATAAACCATGCTCGTAATGAATTCCATAACCAATCGCAGGTAAATCCATGGTCGCCAACGAATCAAGAAAACAAGCGGCAAGACGACCTAAACCCCCATTACCTAAGGCCATATCTGGTTCTTCTTCAAGTACGTCGGTTAGTTCAACCCCTAACTCCTTTAAAGCCGCATCTGCTGTTTCAAACAGATTAAAATTGTGCATGTTGTTAGAGAGTAAACGGCCCATTAAGAATTCAGCAGAAAAATAATGAACCGCGCGCGTATCATTTATATAATGTGTTTTTTGGGTTGTACGCAGGCGCTCTAATACAAGCTCTTGCATTGCTGCACTTGTGGCTTTCCACCATGCATGATTGTTTGCTTTATTTTCATCAGTTCCGAGTGTTGAATGCAAATGTTTCACAATCGACTGTTTGATTTGCGCTTTCGAATAGGTAACTGAAGAGGTATCAGCAGATTTGGCTTTTGTTGATTTTCTTGCTGTTTCTTTAGCAGTTGATGCTTTCACAGGAGCAGCGTTTGCAGTTTTTTTTGCAGATGCTTGTACAGATGAACCTTTGGCTGTTTTGGAATTTGCCATTATTTTATCTCTCTTATTGAAAATAACTACTTGTAATTTTATTACAAGTACTGAAATAAAACCATTTAATTTTGATGGAAACGCGGGAAAATTGTTAATAAAATGTAAATTTATTAGGCGTTATAACTGAAATGCTATCATTTATGAAATAAATTTACACTTAATTAACAATAAAAACGACAATTAATAACAACTAGCTTTTTTCTAAGACTGCCGAGACCAATTCTTCTGCTTCTTTTACTAATTGTTGTAAATGAGTTTCACCACAAAAGCTCTCTGCATAAATTTTATACACATTTTCAGTTCCAGACGGTCTCGCAGCAAACCAACCATTTTCTGTACTCACTTTTACGCCACCAATGGCGGCGTTATTGCCTGGCGCATGTGTTTGTATATTAATAATTTTTTCACCCGCTAATTGTGTTGTCATTACCACGTCGGTTGTCACACTAGACAATGCCATTTTTTGTTCCAATGTGGCAGCAACATCAATGCGTGTATAACATGGGGTTCCATGCACTTGAGTTAGTTTTTTATATTGTTGGGATGGATCTTCTCCGACAATGGCGGTCATTTCAGCCGCTAACAAACACATAATAAAGCCATCTTTATCTGTTGCCCATGGCGTTCCATTATGTCTTAAAAAAATACCGCCCGCAGACTCTTCGCCAGCAAAGCCGATAGTTTGCGCATTTAAGCCCTCAACAAACCATTTAAAGCCGACTGGCATTTCTTTGACTTCGCGGCCTAAACTACAGCAAACACGGTCTATCATGCTACTCGAAACTAAGGTTTTTCCTACCTGCATGTCACCAGACCATTGTGGACGATGTTGATAAAGGTAGTTAATTGCTACTGCAAGATAATTGTTTGGATTCATCAAACCAGCCGATGGCGTTACTATGCCATGACGATCAAAATCAGGATCATTGCCAAACGCTAGGTCAAAATTATCTTTTAGCTTTATAAGACCCGTCATTGCGCTTGACGATGAGCAATCCATTCTGATTTTTCCATCTTTATCGCAGTGCATAAAGCTAAACTGTTGGTCGACTTTATTGTTCACAACCTCAATATTAAGGTTATATTGATCGGCAATTCGATCCCAGTAATAGATGCCTGAACCACCTAATGGATCGGTACCTAGCTTCAATTTTGCATCAGCTATGGCCGACATATTAATGACTTGGTCTAATTCCTTTATATAGGCGGTGGCAAAGTCAATCTGCTTAACTTGACTTGATTGCATTGCCTTTGCAATGGTGATTCTTCTAACTTGTTGACCACGGTTAGCAATAATTTCATTTGCTCGTTTTTGAATTTGATTGGTGGCAGTTGAATCCGCTGGCCCACCATGCGGAGGATTATACTTAAAACCGCCGTCAGACGGCGGATTATGTGATGGCGTAATCACAATACCGTCGGCAAAACCACTTGTTCGGTCCTTGTTATATCCCAAGATACAATGCGAAATGACGGGCGTGGGCGTAAATCCATTATTTTCCTGAATAACAATATCGACGTTATTAGCCACCAATACCTCGATACAAGTCGTCATTGCCGCTTCCGACAGTGCATGAGTATCCATACCAATAAATATTGGCCCAGTGATACTATTTGCCACTCTGTACTCAACCAACGCTTGCGAAATGGCGGCAATATGTATGTCATTAAAGGTAATAAGTGAAGCACATCCGCGATGCCCTGATGTGCCGAAACTAACTCTTTGTTGGGCTATTTCGACAGAAGGCACAAAAGAATAATAGTCAGATATTAGACGCGCAACATTAATTAGCATATCTTGTGTGGCAGGTTTTCCTGCCATAGGATGAAGACTCATAACTTTCCTTTTTTGACGACTTTTATTACATCAATATGTTACCTTTAAACACATAAAAAACATACATACGTAGGTATTAATCTGGTGAGGGTAGTTTTTCGCTAATTCAACTACACTCTAGACAAAATTGATAGTGTAAAAAATATATGGCGAATATAACAATCAGATGCGAAAAGATATAGAAAGCTGTGTTTCAGCCATAAAGCAGAAAATCAAAGGTAAGGATGAGCAAATACAGTTGGCTCTTGTATGCTTATTGGCGAAAGGTCATCTGCTCTTAGAAGACTTGCCAGGTATGGGTAAAACAACATTGAGCCAATGCTTAGCCTCCGTGCTAAGTATGGACTATGCACGAGTCCAATTTACGTCAGACTTACTTCCTGCCGACATGCTAGGCGTCAATATATATGAACCCGACACGCATCAGTTTAGCTTTCATCCAGGGCCTATATTTCACCAAGTGTTATTAGCCGACGAAATAAACAGAGCGAGTCCGAAAACACAGAGTGCATTACTTGAAGCCATGGCTGAAAGCCAAGTTACTATTGACGGTAACAGTTACGAATTGCCACTGCCCTTCTTTGTAATAGCGACTCAAAACCCACTATTTCAATCAGGTACCTATCCGTTGCCCGAATCACAAATTGACCGCTTTACGATGAAGCTGTCGTTAGGATTTCCTAACTTTGAAGCCGAAAAATCAATGTTATTAAGTAACGATGATCGTTTGTTTAGCCAAGCCGTTATCGACACGGAGCAGCTTTTGGGTCTGCAAAAACAAGTAACTAATGTGGTTGTTAGTGAAGCCATCGTTGATTATATTTTAGCTCTTGTTAATGCCACTAGAGATAATCCAGAATATCCAAATGCATTGTCTCCCAGAGCGTCAAAAGCCATTTATCATTGTGCACAAGCCTTTGCTTTTATACATGATAGAACTTATGTTATTCCAGAGGATGTTCAAATGATCTTTCCGTCGGTCACTGAACACCGACTCAGAGGCCAAGAACAATACGCACACAATGCGACTTTACTAAGCGTTCAGTTACTGAAAAAAGTTGATCCTATTGCTGCTTAGGAAGTTTTTATGAAGTCCTGGACTCAAGCACGTGTCGACAGATGGTTAGATAAACGTATTCCTTCGAGCCACGCTTATCAGTTGGATGTAAATAACACCTTCATATTGCCAACTCGTTTTGGCTGGGCGATTGCAGGCTTAATGAGTTGTTTGTTCATTTTAGGTACAAATTACCAGAATAATGTGATTTTGATGTTCTGTTACTTTGTGTTCTCACTTCTATTACTCGCCTTGTTTCATAGTTATGTTAGCTTTGTGCAATTCCATGTTGTCTTTCGACCAGTAGCTGATTGTTTTTCTAATCAACATGCCCAATTACACCTTGATTTGTCGCATAAGGAAAATAGGTCAGCGCTCCACTCGCTCTCTAACATCGCTGTTTTTAGTAAACTTTATCCAGTGTATGAATACTTAGAAGACGGTTCAAACATGATAGCCATCAGTCCATTTTCAAGAGGATTGCATCACGTAGGCAGAGTATCGATTGAAAGTATTTTTCCATTTGGATTATTTAGATGTTGGACACACCTCACCGTACCGGGTCAGTTTTTCGTTTTTCCAGCACCTAGTCCGTGTAGTTTGCAATTACGCAGGCAAAACGCTAAGGGCAACACAGGTAATAAATTAGGTGTGCCAGTCACCTCAGAAGACTTACAGGGGATCCGAGACTATCGCGATTCGGACCCTATTCATCACGTGTCATGGAAACATTTTGCCAAAGGCCAAGGTTTACTTAGCAAAGATTTTAGTGAACGCTCCGCTATATCGGGTTGGTTGCATTTCAGTGATTATTTTAGTGAGAACGTTGAACAGGCGTTAAGCGAAGTTACCTTCCAAATACTCGCCTTAAGCAAGCAAGATGCAAACTTCGGTTTTTCGATTGGAAAACAACAAATAATGCCAAATACAGGTATGCAGCATCAACAGCAATGCCTCGAAGCTGTTGCATTGTATCGCCATAAACAACATGCTCACGCAATAAATGAAAGTATTAATAATAGTATTTATGCTAGCCAAACAGGGCGACCATAAAATGCAAAAGATTAAAGTTTACAATCGCAAAATTGCGTCCTTAACTACATTAGGTACTTTCGCGGCTTTAATATTGTCGCTACTAGAACCACTCATGGGTTGGGTTTTAGTATTATGTGCCTGCTCGTTTTGCATTACCTTATACAAATCGCTTACCTATAATAGTCCGCTTAAAAATTCAGTATTGAATTTACTGGCTCTATTGTGTATCTCGATCTTAATTTGGTTAGCAACCGATTATGGCTTGTTAAACACTATGATTAATCTATTGGTGGTCGCTTGTTGCTTAAAAATTCTCAATTTACACCATACTGGCGACTATCAAATGGTTGCGTCCATTCAGCTTTTTTTAGTCGCTTGTGGTCTTATTTTTCATCAAAGTTTGCTCAACAGCCTGTTTTACGCACTGCTTATCATCTTAATTTTTTGCGTACTACACGCTATTAAAATTAAAGAAACAGGCCTTAAGACCTATTTAACGCACACGGTTATTCTTCTTCTACAAGCCATACCAGTGGCGTGTCTGTTGTTTTTTGTGACCCCAAAATTGTCCCCTTTATGGAAAATGCCCGTTAACCAATCGACCAAAACGGGCCTATCAGAAAAAATGACACCGGGTGACATTGCACATCTGGCAAAGTCCGATGAGTTAGTCTTCAGAGCTGAATTTACGGGACTCTTGCCGTCTCCGCAGCAACGCTATTGGCGTGCTATCGTATTGGACCAATTTGATGGCAAAAGCTGGTCAATTTCAAATATCAATACTAGCTTTGGTGGTCCACCAACGATAGAGTTTCAAGGCCAAGCATTGGACTATGTTGTAATAGCTCAACCGACATCAACAAAATGGCTGTATTCATTAGATATCCCGGTTTTAATTCAAGACTTGTCTACGCAAACTATTTCAACCAACCAACAATTTCAATTGACCGGCAGAACCCCTTTATACACGCAAGGCTTGTACGCCGTTAAATCATTTGTAGAACAGCCTCTAAACATTTATAAAGGCTATGAAGATCTAACTCAATATTTACAAGTACCGTCATCAGGAAACCCCGAAACTGTCGAATTTATTGGTGAGAACATCAATACCTCAATGACGACGCAAGAAAAGATAGACAAGCTAACATCCATATTTTCACATGGTGATTTTCGCTACACACTGTCGCCACCGCTGATGCAATCGGCACCGATTGATGAGTTTTTATTTGAAAAGAAAGTCGGCTTTTGTTCGCATTATGCATCCGCTCTTACCTACATGTTGCGCCTTGCAGACGTTCCTGCTCGAATTGTTACGGGATATCAAGGAGGTGAGGTTCAGTCTGGCAATGTAATTAGCGTGCATCAATTTGACGCACACGCTTGGGTAGAAGCTTGGGATAATGACAAAGGTTGGACGCGTATCGACCCAACAGCTATTGTTGCACCGAATAGGGTTTTATCAGGCCTGCTAAGCATGGTACAAAATAGACAAGAATTTAGACAGCAATCTCCCTTTTCACTCACCAACTTAAAAGAATATGCCGTATTTAATCAATTAAGACTATTGATAGCGAATATTGATCATACTTGGGATCAATCAATATTGAGTTATAACCAAGAAAGGCAAAAATCGATACTCAAAAAAATCTTTGGAAATATGAAAGCAGAAAGTTTTAGTTACGCACTCATTGGGAGCTTTGTTATTATTGGTTTGTTTATTAGTCTATTGTTTATACCAAAACGTAAAGCAAAAGCGTCAGATGAAATAAAATGGATAAATAAGCTGTTTCAGTTATTCGAAAGGCAAAAAATACCCCGTATTGAGAATGAAACGCTACAACAGTTTAGTCAGCGCATTCAAGTTCGATTAACACCCCAAGCCACTAGTGCCTTGGGGTTTATAGTGAAAGAATACTATGAGTGGAAATACACAAGCTTGCAACAACAAACGCCATTTAAAATGCTGAAAAACCGCCTTTACAAACATATAGTCACGCTGCAATCACAATTTACCAATAAATAAGTTGCAGCCGCCGCGATCCCACAGACATAAAAAAACCCAGCTAGAGCTGGGTTTTTTAGTATTATTAGCTATAAAACTACTATTTTTTAGCCGCTTTTCTAGCTTTAACTTCTTCAATAACTGACTCAGCAACGTTTGCTGGACATGGGTTGTAGTGTGAGAACTCCATAGAGAACTGACCACGACCTGAAGTCATTGTGCGAAGTGAACCAATGTAACCAAACATTTCTGAAAGTGGCACATCAGCTTTAACACGCACACCTGTCACGCCCGCTTCTTGGTCTTTAATCATGCCACGACGACGGTTTAAGTCACCAATAACATCACCAACATGGTCGTCTGGCGTATACACGTCAACTTTCATGATTGGCTCGATTAACTGTGGTCCCGCTTTTGGAATTGATTGACGGAAAGCACCTTTAGCTGCAATCTCAAATGCAATAGCAGATGAATCGACGGCATGGAAACCACCATCATACAACTCAACTTCAACATCAAGTACAGGGAAGCCAGCCATAACGCCTTCACCCATCATGCCTCTAAAGCCTTTCTCAATTGCTGGGAAAAATTCCTTGGGAACGTTACCACCAACAACTTTTGACACAAATGTGAAGCCAGTGTTTGCGGCGCCTGGACGAATTTTATAGTCAATTTTACCAAACTGCCCAGAACCACCAGACTGTTTCTTGTGCGTGTATGAATCATCAATTTCTTTGGTGATTGTTTCACGATAGGCAACTTGAGGCTTACCAACGGTCAACGCAACGCCATAAGTACGCTTAAGAATGTCGACTTTAATGTCTAAGTGAAGTTCACCCATTCCACGTAGGATGGTCTCACCCGAATCTTCATCAGTCTCAACTTTGAAGGTTGGGTCTTCAGCGACCATTTTACCAATTGCAATGCCCATCTTCTCTGTTGAGCCTTTATCTGCAGGCGCAACGGCGATAGAGATTACTGGCTCAGGGAAAACCATTGGCTCCAGTGTACAAGAATGCTTAGGATCACATAATGTATGACCTGTTTGCACGTTCTTCATACCCACGATAGCAATAATATCACCCGCTTGAGCTGTACTTATTTCAGTACGGTCATTCGCGTGCATTTCAACCATACGACCAACACGTTCTGTCTTACCCGTAAACGAGTTAAGAATACTATCGCCTTTATTCAATGTACCTGAGTAGATACGAATAAACGTTAACGCGCCAAAACGGTCATCCATGATTTTAAATGCTAATGCACGGAAAGGTTCTGTGGGAGAAACAATTGCTTTTTTACCATTCGGCTCACCAAATTCATCAGTTAAATCTTGTGGATCAACCTCAGCAGGCGCGGGTAAGTAATCAACAACAGCGTCAAGAATGTTTTGAACACCTTTGTTCTTAAATGCAGAACCACAGTATGTTGGGAAGAAGTCAAGCTTGCGAGTACCGTCACGGATACAACGTTTGACGTCGGCTAAGGAGGGTGTTTCACCTTCCATATACGCCATCAACAAGTCATCGTCTTGCTCTAATGCAGTTTCAATTAGGAGCACATGGTATTCGTTTACTCTATCAACCATATCTGCTGGTACGTCTTGAATGGAGAAGTTTTCAGGAAGACCGGTGTCATCCCAAACGTATGCTTTTTTCTCAAGCACATCAACAATACCTACAAAGTCGTCTTCAATACCAATTGGCAATGCCATAATGAGCGGGTTCGCACCCAACACATCTTTAACTTGCTTAACAACACGGTAGAAGTCAGCACCCATGCGATCCATCTTATTTACAAAAATGATACGCGCGACTTCTGAGTCGTTGGCGTAGCGCCAGTTTGTTTCTGATTGTGGCTCAACACCACCAGATCCGCAAAAAACTCCGACACCACCATCAAGTACTTTCAATGAACGGTAAACTTCAACAGTGAAGTCAACGTGTCCAGGAGTATCGATAATGTTCATGCGGTGGTCTTTCCAGAAACATGTAGTCGCAGCAGACTGAATAGTAATACCGCGCTCTGCTTCTTGTTCCATGAAGTCCGTGGTTGATTCACCATCATGAACTTCGCCGGTTTTATGGATTTTACCGGTAAGTTTCAAAATTCGTTCTGTTGTGGTCGTTTTACCCGCGTCAACGTGAGCAAAAATACCTATGTTTCTGTAGCGTGCTAAATCTGTCATGTTTCCACTTTATAGGTTCTAAAAAATCGGTGCGAATTATATAGATTATTGCGAACAAATTACACTGTTTTCAGTATATTCTTTTAAAAGAATTCTAAAACACAGTAAACCTCAGGCCATTAAGTGCGCAATAACAGTGTAATATATAATCTAAGCGTATGAATTAGTTAACTTAAATGAGTACCTGAAAGTATCATTACGGTAATTTCGTCTCTGTCGTGATAAAGATGTTTAGCACTTAATTGATGTTTGATTTGACGCTCGTCCAAGGTATTAATAATAGTTGATATCAGCGCTCTTACAGTTTGAAAACGTTGCTTCATTGGTAATTTTAGGTTAAAAATAGTGCTTGTGGCTTTTCTGCTGCATAACCAATCTGTCATTAGTTGCGCAACACGCTCGGGCTTTTCAATCATGTCACATACTAACCAATCGACATGACCATCTACGGGTTTATATTTAAAACCATCAGCCGCCTGATAGTTAACTAACCCTGTCGCCATCAGTGACTCTGCCATAGCGCCATTATCGATCGCTTCTACATGTATGCCTCTTGCAACTAGCTGGTATGTCCAACCGCCCGGACAAGCGCCTAAATCGACCGCTGTCATTCCTTTTTGCAAACACACACTTTGTTGTTCGGGGCTCATAAATAATTGAATCGCTTCTTCCAACTTAAGCGTTGAGCGACTCGGTGCATCGGCTGGAAATTTAAGGCGGGTGATCCCCAGCGGTTGTGAATGGCGATTTTTAGGATAAGAAAAAGCAACCGTACACTGGCTACTATCTGAAAAAACCAAATGAATAAAAGGCAAACCAAGATCCGGTTTACTTGTTAACACCCCTTCCCTTCGAAGTGCTTGGCGCATGGGTACGGTAAATTTTTTGCAAAACTTAGCGACCTCTTTGCCTGTTTCATTATCAGCATGTTCGACGAATATATCACCCAAACAATGGTGACTGAGTTCGGTTTTTTCTTTCAAATAATCAAGAATGCTCGTGATCCGGTCGCTGGCATCGGCTAATTCAACATGGCCAATAATGCAAAGGCGTTGCCTTGCAAAAATACAGTCGCTTAACGCAAGACTAACAAACTGTTGCTCAATGCTGAGTGCAGCATAGAAATGAAATTGTACCATTGCGCTGTGTCGCACAAATTGACTGTATCCATACAGATTTTGTTCTGCGGAAACATGTTCAAGTTCAGCTCCAAGATCTGCTTCATAACCTTCGCGGCAATAAAACAACATGGATTTACTTTTTATCTTGTTGTTTTTGTTAAATAAAGTGTGTTTCATTTTTTATTTCCCAAGCACGGCGTACATTGTAAGCAGCCAACCCAAAATCATAAAAACACCGCCAATAGGGGTAATTATACCTAGAAAAGACGTCCCTAAAAGGGCAATTGCATATAACGAAAAAGAAAAAAGGAAAACGCCAACAGCGACGCAAATAATAGCAATATAAAATAAACGTTTTTGGTACAGAGAATAAAGAACGCTCAACATGATTAGAGCCACTCCATGGATCAATTGATACTTGACCCCAGTTTGTAGCACGCCCATTTGATATTCATCTACTGTGTCTTTGAGGCTATGGGCAGCAAACGCACCTAATAAAATACCTAAACATAGATAGAAGGCCCCCACAAAAATGCCAATTTTGGTTTCTTTGCTCATGCTAAAAGCGATGATTGGCAAAGGGTCATTTCCGCTATTATTATCCATTTTGAACTTCCACTTGTTGTAGCATCCAGTCAGTAAATACTTGTATTTTACTCACCTCCGCTTGCCCAGGATGACATACCAAATAAAAAGCATCTTTACTTTCTATACTTTCTTCAAAGGGGCAAATCAGTCGACCGGAATCAATCTCAGGTTTAGCAAGTAATATATTAGATAACGCAATGCCTTGCCCAATTGCAGCAGCTTGCAAAACCAACATGGTATGGCTAAACATGGGGCCTTGATTAACATTAACTTGATTAACGCCAAAATGTTTTAACCAGTTTTTCCATGCATTTCTCGAACTGTCGTGTAATAACACGTGTTTGTTTAAGTCCGCAAGCTTATCCAATGGCTTAGCTTGCTGCAACAGCAACGGAGAGCACATAGGCGTTAAATATTCCGTATGGAGCTTAACAGCATCGACTCTTGCCCAGTTGCCTTTGCCGTAATATATCGCAACATCAACTGTCTCATCTAAAAAGCCATCGTCCAAATCCACCGCTTTAATGCGAACATCAATGTCAGGGTGACTAATTGAGAATTGGCTAATTTTGGACACCAACCATTGACTCGCGAAACTAGGTGGTGCAGCGACCGTAATTGCGCCTTTAGATCCCAAAGCAAGTAATCTGTCCGTCGCGTCCTGCAAGTTTGAAAATATATCTTTGAGTTCTATAAAATAAGACTGCCCTTCTTCGGTTAACAACAACTTTCTATTGCGTCGCAAAAATAGTTTTGTAGTTAGATGGCTTTCCAATAATTTAATTTGATGGCTCACAGCCGCTTGAGTTACAAAAAGTTCTTCAGCCGCTTTTGTGAAACTTAAATGCCTTGCTGCAGTTTCAAAAGCCTTCAGGGCATTTAATGGAGGTAATCTTTTTGCCATCAACAATTTTCGCTTATTTGTTTTTGGGAATTATACATTAGTTTTTCTAATTGTTAAGAGAAGTTTTTATCATTATATTATTTGCCGATTTTAGCCTAAAATACTTGCCTGTTAGTAGTAATAAGCTGTTGTATCTTAAAGGAATAAGAATTTTACAACACATTAATACATTATTAACATTAGCAACTTAAAAGCAACAAACTAACTTAAGGCAAACAGAATGAAACTCAAAAACAAATCAATATTTCTAATATTGACACTTAGCGTATTTACAGGGACAGTAAGTGCAAACACAGATTTAGTCACTGACAAAGCAATCACGATGCAATTTATCAAAGAGTCATTTGAACAAGACAGCTTGGTTATAGACAAAGCTGACTTCGAGAACGATGTAAAAGCACTTTTGGCTGAAAAACCGTACATGCCAAAGCAACGCTTCTTCGCTCGCATCACTGACACTCTGCCTGTAGTTAAGGCCGAATCAGAAGAATAATAATTTATAATGCGGGAAGTTAATTAATTAACTTCCCGTGTTGTTAATCATTTCTCTTTACAACGTCTCTTTACAACGTCTCTTTACAACGTCTCTTTACAACGTCTCTTTACAACGTCTTTTTACAACGTCGATTAGTTACTTTCGTTGCTCACTGCCGTGTCGCTTCAATTCATTATTCCATTAGCACATCACAAATGGCTTCAATTGGATGCTGTGGTCTTTCATTATCAAAACGTTTAACCTGGCTTCGACATGAATACCCAGTTGCTAGTATCTTGCTGTTGTTCCGCGCTGCATTTTTCACCGGCTTGGACCAGCTCAAATCGTAAATGCCCTTAGAGTTTTCAAACTGTTCAAATTCATGTCCATAGGTTCCTGCCATGCCGCAACAACCTACTGGCACTATTTCCAATGTCATGCCCAGCACGGAAAATAGATTTTGCCATTGTGATTCAGTTTTTGGCAATGCTGTTTTTTCAGTACAATGCGCAAGCAGTTTGTAAGTCATTTTGCTGTCTGCACCACTAGCTTGCTGAGCTAGCGATGAAATACGTTCACTTGGCACTGTCGACAACCATTCTGTGAGCGTGTTTACTGTAAAATCACCTCTTTGACTACCTAATATTTTGGCATATTCATCACGATAACATAATACCAGAGAGGCATCCGCACCAATCATCGTTATGTTCAGTGAAGCAATACTGTTTAGTAATGTTGAGGTCGTTTTGGCTGTTTTCTCAAAGCGTTCAAGAAAGCCCTTCACATGCTGAGCCTTACCATTCGGTGAAAACCGTAATAAGACCGGCTGGTAGCCTAGTTTTTTCACCACTTTCATCATTTTCTCAACGCACTGCGCATCATAAAAGCTGGTAAATGGATCTTGAACTATAACGACATGATTTGCTCTTTGGGCATCGTTAAGTTGTCTCAAGGCAGCCATATCATGCTTAGATTCGATGCTTTTAATTCGATCTGCAAGTGTTGGGTATGATAGCAATGGCGCATCAACATACCCAATGACTTTCTTAATCCCTGCTTTCACAATCGATGAGGCTAGGAAGAAATTAAAAAAGCGCGGTAGCTTGGCCATAGCCGGCGCTAAAATTTCAACGTTGGCAACAAAATGGTCTTTTAACGGCCTCGTGTAGCGTTGATAATAAATTGATAAAAATCTCGATCTAAAATCAGGAACATCGACCCCAACCGGGCATTGAGTTGAGCAAGACTTACACGCCAAACAACCATTCATTGATTCGAAAACCTCATGCGAAAAGTCGTCTTTTTTAGTCTTTGAGTTGCTTAATTTAGTAAACCAACTACTCTGAAACTGGTGATAACTGAGGGCTGATGTATCAACATCTTCTTTACTCAATAGACGCAACCATTCGCGGATAAGTCCCGCTCTCCCCTTTGGGCTATGCCTTCTATCATGGGTTATCTTACTTGACGGACACATCGGCGAGGTAGTGTCATAGTTAAAGCACAAACCATTGCCGTTGCAGCTCATTGCGGGTGCGAATTCGTTTTTAAATGCAATTGGAATAGTGCGGTCAAATGAGGCTCGTTTGGTATCAGAAACCTTCACCATAATTGCTGAAGAGTCGAATGGCGTACAAATTTTACCCGGATTCATTTTATTAAGCGGGTCAAAAGCTGATTTGATCTTCCGTAACTCGGAGTAAAGATCTTCACCGAAAAACTCAGGCGCATATTCACTGCGATATCCTTTGCCATGCTCACCCCACATTAAGCCGCCATATTTAGCGACTAATGCAACCACTTGGTCAGAAATTTGATTAACTAGCTTTTCTTGTTCTATGTCGCACAAGTCAAGCGCCGGACGGACATGCAATACACCTGCATCGACGTGACCGAACATGCCATATTTTAATCCATGACCATCGAGTAGATCCCTAAACTCCATAGCAAAATCAGCTAAGTTTTCCGGCGGAACCGCGGTGTCTTCAGCAAATGCGATGGGCTTTCTAATGCCATTTATTTTACCTAACAAGCCAACTGATTTTTTTCGCATCGCGTAAATTTTATTAATCTCTGCTCGCTCATAAGTCACTTGAAATCCAATAACACCGCCAATGCCTTTTTCGGCATCCGTTTGCAGACGCTCCGAAAGCATCGCAATTTTTGCTTCAATCTCTTGTTTGTCATCGCTGTTATACTCAACCATATTGAGGCCGAGCATTGTTTTATTTTCTACATCGGTTATTAGCTCAGAAACACTGTGCCAGATAATGTCAGCGCGAGCCATATTCAATACGGTACTGTCGACCGTTTCAACAGACGTCGCGTTAGCCGCAATCATACTTGGTGCATGACGCAAGGCGGACTCAAACAAGTCGTATTTGACGTTGACTAAGGCAGTGTATCTTGGAATTTTCGTAATATTGAGTTTGGCTTCTGAAACAAATGCCAATGAACCTTCTGCACCGGTAATCAATCGACTAACGTCAATCGATTGCTCCTGTTCATTGTAAGCATGTTCAAGATCATAGCCGGTAAGAAAACGATTTAGACGCGGGAATTTGGCAATAATCTGCTCGCGCTTTTGCACGCACGTCTGTAAGATCTGTTGAAGAATAATACCCAAGGTATCATTTTTTTGTGCTCTAGTCTTTGCATCTTCCATTGGCATAGGCTCAGTATTAATAACATCGCCATTTGCTAGCACTGAGGTCAACGCAAGAACATGGTCACTGGTTTTGCCATATACTAACGAACCTTGACCAGAGGCATCCGTACTAATCATACCACCCACTGTAGCGCGGTTACTGGTTGATAGATCGGGGGAGAAAAAGTACCCATGGGGTCTTAAAAAATCGTTAAGGGCATCTTTTATGACACCTGCCTGCACCTTAACCCACCCCTCTTGGATATTATGTGCCACGATTTTATTCATGTACCGAGATGTATCCACGACAATACCTGGCGTGAGCGATTGACCATTTGTGCCAGTACCTCCACCTCTTGCACTAAAAGTGACCTTAGGCCATGCGTTAGCCACTTTTGCAATCAGACTGAGGTCTTCGGTTGACTTTGGGTGCAACACCGCCTGCGGCAGTTGTTGATAAATACTATTGTCTGTTGCCACAGCCAAACGGCTTGAATAACTGACTTCAATATCACCTTCATATGCTGAACTTTCTAGTTCAACAATATATTCTTGGACATCTTGGTTGAGCGCACTTTGCGGCACCAACAGAGGTAATTTTTTTGTCAATTTTTTATCTAAAATAGCTGTCAATTCGGTCACCAGACCTCTCCTTAATTCGCAATCCCAGTATAGAGACTACGAAGCAAATGCCCTAGAGGGTTTAAGTATAATTTATATTTCTTTTATATCAAAGTCAGTGGACCGTTACTGAAAGAGATAATCGACATAACTATTGAATAACGAATAGTTACAGTTGTTGCTGATACTTAAAAACAGATTAACTTGCTTGCAAGCCACTAGATATAACGCGCAGTTAAAAAATAATGGCATTAACATATATCAATTAATACCTATATAGGTTATACTCTATTGGTCGATAACGTTAATCAAGAGGATAATATACCTAGTTGCCACAATACGACGTAAAACTATACGCGTGAGCAACAAATAATTAGGAGTTACAAATGAAGAAATTTTTCAAAAAGTTATTTAAGAAACGCCACCCTTATGCACCTGTTGCATACCTTGGTAGAAAAGCGGTTGAAGGCTCAATGGGCTGCAAAGTTGTTAAAACCAAAAAGTTATATAAAATCATACAAGCCGAACGAGAAAACAGCTAATAGCAGACTTAACAGTCAATCCCCGCTAAATTAGTTAATATGGTTAATCACAACTTGTAACATGTTGACATACCGTGTCGCCTCAGATTGCGCTATGCTAAGTTTCATAGCATCTTAATCAAATTTGAAGGGGATAGGTATGCGACTATTTAGAACGTTCATTAGTATCGTCTTGATATTATTTGGCGTGATATTTTCTATTCTACCGGGTTCTATATTATTTGTGCTAGGCGGACTCATGTTACTAAGCATAGATTTTCCTCCGGCTAAACGTTTCCTATCCAAAGTGCAGCGCGCAATGTCACGCAACGCCAAAAAGTTGGATTTATTTGTGCTGAACCGAAAGTACAAATAAAAAAGCGTCTTCATATTACTGAATGGGCTGCCAAATCTTTGTTATAGGGCCTTTGGAAAACGATACCAGTAGATAAACTGTTAAACCGCGATAAATAATAAAAATGGCCACAGTTGTAGCCATTTTTGTATTTTGCGTTTTTACCCATGCTTCTCAGCAAGATATAACCAAGTTTCGACTACCGTATCTGGATTTAACGACACTGAATCAATACCTTGTTCTACCAACCAAGCGGCAAAGTCTTCATGATCAGAGGGACCCTGACCACATATACCCACATATTTACCTCTCGCTTTAGCCGCTTTTATTGCCATTGCTAGCAATGCTTTAACTGCTGGGTTTCTTTCATCAAATAAATGCGCGATAAGACCAGAATCGCGATCGAGACCTAGGGTTAATTGTGTTAAATCATTTGAACCAATTGAAAAACCGTCAAATATGTCGAGAAATTGATCAGCTAACAGTGCGTTTGAGGGTAATTCACACATCATAATGACACGTAGACCATTCTCACCTTTCACTAAACCTTGCTCCGCAAGCAGTTCAATAACTTTTTCACCCTCCTCCAACGTTCTTACGAAAGGGATCATAATTTCAACATTGGTTAAACCCATCGTATTGCGAACTCGTTTTATTGCTTCACATTCAAGCGCAAAACAATCTCTAAAATCGTCAGAAATATAACGACTCGCGCCGCGGAAACCTAACATTGGGTTTTCTTCATGGGGCTCATACTGATAGCCGCCGACTAAGTTAAAGTATTCATTCGACTTAAAGTCTGACATACGAACAATCACTTTCTTTGGAGAGAAAGCGGCGCCTATAGTAGAAATACCTTCAACTAGTTTTTCTATATAAAATTCGACAGGCGATGCATAGCCTGCCATCATTTCAGTGATTTCTTCTTTGAGTTCCGCAGGTTGCTCATCAAAGTTAAGTAATGCTTTTGGATGCACACCTATCATGCGATTAATGATGAATTCTAAGCGAGCTAAACCAACGCCCTCGTGCGGCAAGCGAGCGAAATCGAACGCTCGGTCAGGATTACCCACATTCATCATGATACTAAAGGGTAAATCAGGCATAGAATCAACGCGTGATGTTATTACTTCAAAGTCAAGTTCTTGGTTATAAATAAAGCCAGTATCACCTTCAGCACAACTCACGGTAATTGCATCACCGGCTTTAATGCTATCGGTGGCATTACCACAACCAACGACCGCTGGTATACCCATTTCACGAGCAATAATCGCTGCATGACAAGTACGACCGCCACGATTTGTTACAATCGCAGATGCCTTTTTCATAATGGGCTCCCAATCTGGATCGGTCATGTCGGTAACCAACACATCACCTATTTCAATCATGTCCATTTGAGAGATTGAGGTTAATACTTTAGCTTTTCCAGCACCAATTTTATGACCAATAGCGCGACCTTCGCAAACTACTTTGGTCGTATTTCCTTTCAGCTGATAACGCTCTATAACTTGCATGTCCTCTCGACTGCGCACAGTTTCTGGACGCGCTTGAACGATATACAATTTGCCATCCGAGCCGTCTTTAGCCCATTCGATATCCATGGGACGCTTATAGTGTTTTTCAATCACAACAGCTTGTTTGGCTAGCTCCATCACTTCGTCGTCAGTTAACGAAAAGCGCATACTATCTGCTTTTTCAATATTAACAATTTCTACCTGTTTACCGTGTTCTAAGTCTTCTGAGTAAATCATTTTAATTAATTTACTACCCAAGTTTCTTCGAACAATAGCAGGGTTACCTTTGTCTAAAGTAGGCTTGTGCACATAAAATTCATCAGGATTAACAGCACCTTGAACAACCATTTCACCTAAGCCAAATGAGCTCGTAATGAACACTACATCTTCAAAACCAGACTCGGTATCTATCGTAAACATGACGCCAGAAGAAGATAAGTCACTGCGTACCATGCGCTGAATACCAGCGGACAGCGCAACGCCTTTATGGTCGTATCCTTGATGCACACGATAGGAAATAGCTCTGTCGTTAAACAATGAGGCAAAAACATGTTTAATTGCTACGAGTACGGATTCATAACCTTTAACGTTCAGAAACGTCTCTTGTTGTCCTGCAAACGATGCATCTGGCATGTCTTCAGCTGTTGCCGAAGAACGCACTGCGAATGACGATTTGTCACCCATTTCACCTTGTAATTTAATAAATGCAGATTTAATTTCGTCTTCTAACTCAGTTTGAAATGGGGTATCTAATATCCACTGACGAATGGTTTTACCCGCTTCAGCCAATGCATTCACATCATCTACATCAAGTGCATCGAGTATTTCATGTATTTTTGTTTCAACGCCGCTTTGCTCTAAAAACTGATTAAACGCATGTGATGTTGTCGCAAATCCACCAGGGACTTGAACACCTGCATTTGATAAATTTGATATCATTTCACCCAATGACGCGTTTTTACCACCAACACGACTAACATCGTCCATGCCTAACTCTTGATACCAAAGTATGAATTCTTGCACTGCTAAAGCCTCCAGCTCATTTATTTGCCGATAAGTTTTGTCACGGTTTGTTGTAACAAGGTATGATTGATTACAATCATTAGTGCACATTAGTAAACACATATTTACGACGCACACACAGGATTCTAAATTGACCTGTATGCTAAGTAAAATTTAATTTTATTTCGTAATTAATTTACAACAATGTTAAGGAGATGTTGTGCGAGCTGCTTTTTATATATCCGACGGCACGGCCATTACTGCAGAGGTTTTCGGACATGCTTTGTTATCATTATTCCCTGTTGAGTTTCAGCATATTACAATCCCTTTTGTTGAAACAGAACAACATGCTAAAATAGTGCTCGAACAAATCAAAGCGCATTTTGAAAAAAGCGGACAGCGACCATTGGTATTTTATACCATGGTGAATTTTGAAATTCGCAAATTAATGAGTGAATCAGTTGGCATTAATTATAACTTTCTTGACCAATTCGTAGCCCCTCTCGAAAAAGTCATTGGCGTTCCGTCCAAACCTGAAAAACACCGCACCCATAGCATTCATGAAAAAACCTACGATATACGAATTGCAGCAGTTAACTACGCCCTTGCAAACGACGATGGTTCAAACCTAAAAGACTATCATGAAGCTGACATTATCTTAGTTGGGGTTTCACGCTCAGGTAAAACGCCAACCAGTTTATATTTAGCCCTTCAATATGGTATTAAAGCAGCCAATTATCCATTTACGGAAGACGATATGGGCGATATTTTGATATTACCACCGTCACTAAAGGGGTTTCAAAAGAAGTTATTCGGGCTCACTATTGATGCCGATAGATTGCATCAAATTCGCTCCGAGCGAAGAGCCAACAGCCGCTATGCATCCATGCAACAGTGCAGAATGGAGTTGCGTGAAGTTGAAAATTTATATCGAAAAGAAAAGATCCCTTACTTAAACAGTACTAAATTTTCAATCGAAGAAATATCAGCTAAAATACTCGCTAAGACGGGCCTGCAAAGAAGAAAATACTGAGGGTACCTGGTTCTTTTATGGTGTTGTTGCACCACTTGGAGAATTATATTTAAACGTGATTAGCAAGCTGGGTGCTATTCACTATTTTTTACTTTGTTGGTTTTCATTGGATTAAGTCGACCACCCGTGACTTTATCAGCACGCCCTTCTTCTTTTGCCTTCTCAGCACGGCGTTTTCGAACTTCTTTGGGATCAGCTACCATGGGACGGTAAATTTCAACACGGTCACCTTCAAGCAAGGTATCGGTGGGCTTGCACGTGCGATTCCATATGCCGACTTTGTTTTCGTTTAAATCAATTTCGGTATAAATTCGTTTGATCCCTGACGCTTCAATTGCTTGTAAAACCGTGCTATTTGCCGCGACTTTTAGCGTTAGCAAGGTCTGTTTGTGTGGCAGGCCATAAACAACTTCAATATTAATAGCGCTGGACATTACTTGTACACCTGCTTTGCTCTCTTACCAAATGCACTGACCATATTGTTTGCCAATGCATTGAATATTTTACCAAAAGCAATTTCCATTAGCTTGCTGGAAAAAACAAAGTGAAGATTAAGTTCAATTTTGCACGCTTCATCAGACAAAGGCGTAAATCGCCAACCACCCGAAAGTGATTTGAATGGGCCATCGGACAGGTCCATCTCAATGGCGGTATCTTTAATTAGTGTGTTTGATGTGGTCAGCGTTTGCTTTACACCCGCTTTGGAGAGCACAAGTGAGGCAAGCATGTAATTTTCACTACTTTCTATTACTTCACTTTTTACACACCCTGGTAAAAAACGTTGGTACTTTTCAACATCGTTGACTAAGTCATACATTTGGCTTGCACTATAAGCCACTAATGCATTTCTTTTAATACTCGGCATTAATAAAAAACAACCTCAGGTTACAATACATACTATTCTATCACGATAGTTGTAATTTTCGTGACGAAAAATAAAGGACATAAAGACAAAGCAATCAAGTCTACGTATAATACCTACTATGAAAAAATCCAAAAACAACAACGACACCATTGCACTGAACAGAAAAGCTCGCCACGAATATTATTTTATTGATAAATTCGAGGCCGGTATGCAATTACAGGGCTGGGAAATTAAAGCAATACGAGCCGGTAAGGCGAATATTACCGATAGCTACGTTTTTATTAAAGACGGTGAAGCTTATGTAAGTAATATTAATATTATGCCTTTAAATCAGGCCTCGACACATGTGATTAGTGAACCTACCCGTATACGCAAACTATTGTTAAAAAAACGCGAAATAGAAGAGCTTATGGGAGGACTTGACAGACAAGGTCTAACCATTGTTGCAACGGCGATGTACTGGAAAGCTTGCTGGGTCAAGCTGGAAATTCAGCTAGCCAAAGGTAAGCAGGAACACGATAAACGCGACACTGTTAAGGACAGAGATTGGGCACGTCAAAAAGAACGTATGATGAAACACAGTGCTTAATAAATAAGGTATTAACCCTGCAAATAAAACAGGGTTAATCCGATTAAATTAAGAGATCGTCAGCCGTATGCCAATATTCAATATTAATCTATGTACTGTTTTCTGTACCTTTTTGTCAGTTTAGCCGCTCTTATTTGGTCCATAATCAAGGTGACCAACGGTGATGCGTTTACGGTTGGCTTATCGCCCTTTCCTAACCGTCTTAGTTGACGTTTGACGAGTGCCATATTCGCTAATCCACTGAGTGTTTTATCTTTCCACGCAGTTGCGGGAATATAACCCGAGGTATCTTGGTCGACCACCCATTGGTTAATCAATGCCGGATTGAAGGCCAATGCCGAGGCAATGCCTACGAGATCGATATTAGCTGCCAATACTTCATTGGCAACAGTGAGCCGTTTAATGCCCCCGGTCGTCATTACTGGAATACTGCTGTGCTGCGCAATCTGTTTAGCAAAGGTTAGAAAATAAGCTTCTCGGGCAAGGGTTCTCTCATCTCCACTTTTCCCCTGCATGGCTGGGGCTTCGTATGAGCCACCCGACAATTCTATAAAATCCATTCCCATTGCGTTCAGGGTTTTAACGACTTCAATGGCATCGGCAACATCAAAACCGCCGCGTTGAAAATCAGCAGAGTTGAGCTTAACCGAAACAATAAACTGTTTACCGCAGGTCTTTTTTACCTGACTAATAATCTCATATAGTAGTTTGGCTCGGTCTTGCAGCTCACCGCCCCACTGGTCTTTTCTGACGTTGGTTAACGGCGATAAAAATTGGCTTACCAGATAACCATGGGCAGCGTGAATTTCAACACCATCAAAACCAGCTTCCTCAGCTCGCTTTGCGGTAATAACAAAGCGCGCAATAACATCATCAATTTCCCCTTCGGACATTGCCTTAGGTTGCGAAAACAAACCACTGTGTTTACCCAAATTTAACGCAATATCAGAGGGTGAAAGCACTTTTCCACCCATCTTTTTGAATACCTGACGGCCCGGATGATTAATTTGCATTATTACGATTGTGTTGTTCTGCTTAGCTATTTCAGCCCAATCTCGAAACGGCTCAATGGGTGTATCAGCCTCAAGTACAACACCGCCAGGACCTGTCATTGCCATTTTGTCGACCATTACATTGCCGGTAATGATCATACCTACACCACCTTTAGCCCAAGCCGCGTATAAGTTTTTCAGCGCAATTCCCGGTAACTGATGGTCTTGCGCCATATTTTCTTCCATGGCGGCTTTTACAAAACGGTTTTTTATTTCTATTCCATTTGGAAGAACAAGTGGCGTGAAAGCTGTCATGGCAAGTGGGGTCTGTATAATCTATTGTGTTATATAGAATGACATCTTAGGCTGACATTTCAAGTCACCTCCTTGAATAGTTTGCTATAAACCGTTGAATAGTTGCCGGTTTATTGTTCTAACAGATCAAAATCAATGAAATATTACTGTCCCGCTAATGTAAGCGTGCTATAATCCATACTTATCTCGGGGCTGCTCTGGATTCGACAGGATTCAATGATGCTGGAGGTGCATGCAGAGGTGCGGCTGGCCTCTTAAAAAAGCCGCAAAAAAATAGTCGCAAACGACGAAAACTACGCACTAGCAGCTTAATACCCTGCATAGGCCCTTCCACTCAAGTTCTTTTCACTAACTGAGGTACGGAAGGTCATACTAGTGAAATAGCGAGGGATACTTGTCTAAGGTTGAACCGCGAAATAGTATTAGGCCAGTCCGAAGGAACCCTGTTTGTCGGGGTCCATAGGATTAAATAAATGACAAACTAAGCATGTAGTACCAAAGGTTGACGCTTTCTGGACGCGGGTTCAATTCCCGCCAGCTCCACCAATTCAAAAAAGACGCTTTTAAGCGTCTTTTTTTATGTTCGAACTAAATATGAGCTAGAGTGAATCAACCTATTTCATTGGACAGTGTTCGTTAAGAACGTAAAATAACACACCTATATTAAAAGGCTTAGTTACAACATCGTTAATACCACAGGCAATTACCTTTGGGTTTTGCTTAGCAAAAACATCGGCGGTCAAAGCAATTATTTTTTGCTGAGGGTTTGATTCTTTTATCTCACTGCTTGCTGTAAAACCGTCAAAATCGGGCAAATGTAGATCCATAAAAATAACGTCATATGTATGCTTACGTGCAAGCATAACAGCACTCTCACCATTATGAGCAATATCAATATTTAGCTTTATTGAGCTGAAAATAGCTTTAGTGACTTCTTGATTAATATCGTTATCTTCTACGACTAATATTTTTATATTTGGATCAAACAATGCTACCAATGGTTCTGCATTCCCGGATTTTTCATCCATATTATTGCTATTCAAAGGAATATTTACTTTTACCAATGTACCTTTATTTAACTTGCTCAATAGTTTTATATTGCCATGCATGAGCTCTACTAGATTCTTAGTAATCATTAAACCAAGGCCAGCGCCCTCTGTAGTGTTATTGTCGCCTACTCGTTGAAATTTATTAAACAATAAAGGTATATCTTTTTCAGATATGCCAATTCCATTGTCTTTTACTGCTATAACGAGTTTGCTTTTGTTGACGACTATATCTATAAATATTGACTGTTTTGCTGTTGAAAATTTAATACTGTTACTAATTAAATTCAACATAATTTGACTCAAGCGCAGATCATCAATCTTAATACGATTAATGTCGTTTAAAGTCAGGTTAAAATTAACATCAAGGCCCTTCTCCTTGGCTAACGAACAGGTAACACCTTGTATATTAAAAAAGAAATCTTTTAAATTGGTTATTCTCTCGTAAAGCTCAAAACTGCCTTCCTCAATTTTACTAATGTCGAGGATTGAATCAACTAGTTTTAATAATTGCTTACCACTGAAATCGATATGTTGTAGATAAGTTGTATTTTGTTTTGAGAGGTATGACTCATTATCTGCCAGCATTAATTGACTTAGGCTTACAATGGAATGAAGAGGAGTGCGCAATTCATGACTTAATCTGGATAGAAATTCAGTTGTTCTTTGATTGGCTTTTTTTAATTGAATCACCTTTAGACGCAGTTCCAATTGAGAAATAACTTCCCTACTAAGAATTTCCATTGCTTTACGTTGATGAACATTCAGCTTCTTGGGTTTATCACTAATGACGCAAATAGTGCCTATGGCATGGCCATCTGGAGTTATCAGTGGTGCGCCAGCATAAAACCGAATATTTGGATCTGAAGTGACTAATGGATTATTTTTAAAGCGCTCATCATGAAACGTATCGTTTACTTCAAATACCTTTTCTTGGTTAATTGCATGAGTGCAAAAAGCAATGTCTCTGGACGTTTCTTCTGCGTCCAAACCTACTTTCGACTTAAACCACTGCCTGTCTGGATCTATCAAACTAATTAATGCGATTGGAGTGTCACAGATCTCTGACGCCAATTGTGTCAACTCATCAAATGCACTTTCATTTTCGGTATCCAATATTTCATACCTATACAAGGCATCTAAACGGTTCATTTCATCTGGTGGTATGGCGGCAATAGTCATTGTTCGATTACTTTCCGTTTAAATACAACTGCAGAAGGAGGCATAAAACGTTAAAAATTTATTCTTGCATGATTAAAAAAGTTCGATATCAGTGCTCATGAAGAAAGACATTACATATAGGCATTGTTATTATATTAAAAAAACTTAAAGTAATAAAAAACCTTATAACTTCGCTCAATAAATATGCACTATCATGCGAATTAAGTCAATTAAAGCATGCTAGCTTGCTCTGCATTTACATTCTGTAGTCATCTTCAAATTGAGTTTTATAGCCAATAAGAGGTCTTATGAATAGCAACGTAGATGAGCAACGCCGACACATTCTCAAATCTGCAGCCCTAGTTAGTGCCGCAACAGTTCTTCCTTTTTCAAGCTTCGCGATCGGCAAATCACGACCACAACTTCGGATATTAGGCACTCATGTTTTGCAGCTCCTAAAGAAGGATATAGAGGCTGGCATGGCGTAATGTGCCTATCTTCGCAAGTGAAAAAATGCCGGGAAGGGCTTGCATATCAGTACATGAACTGGTGGCTATCTGGCTGGGCAGGCCCGTTTATTGCACGTCAAGGTTACTATATCTCCAACCCGAACAGGTCGAAACCGTTTCTTACGGCGGGCGAATATGACTACTGGTACAAAAGCAAAATAGCACCTCGCGATTTAACCGGCACTGATGGCAAAGTCTCGGTAAAAAAAGGACCGGTCCGGCGGAAGTTATGAACAAAGATTTGAAAACGTTGCAGTGTGAAACACAGTTATGCCTACCTACGATTACAGTTTGGAAAAGTGGTATGACTTTCTTAGTTCCTAGCCCCTAGCAAAATGAAGAAATAATATGAGACTTTCTTTAAAAGCCCAAGTGACATTATTTTTGTTAATGTTTATATTAATTTTACTGAGCCAAGTATTGTTTGCAAAACTCAACCAAGGTCAGTTAATTGGAGCATTTTCTAATTATCAAGAAATCATTACCGAAGAAAAGCTAGTCCGCGAATTAGAAAGAGATATTTTAGACTTACAACGACAGGTCCTAATATTTAAAGATACCGGAAGTGATTCCGCAGTGAAACGCTTTAATACTTTGTTTGTAGGAGTCGAAAGTAGACTGAATAAAATTCAACTTGGTGGTAGATATCTTGCTGCAACGCCCCCTTTCTAAAGAAGTTCGAGATAACTTACAAAAAGTCGCGTATTCAAGTCAGATATTACTGAATGTCATCAATGATATTTTGGACTTCTCAAAAATTGAGGCCGGTAAACTCGAAATCGATAACGCGTCATTTTGTCTGACCCAACTGTTTGATAGTCTCACTGCATTTTCAGTATCGCCAGCAACAGAGAAAAAACTCAATGTAGAGATATTGATTGAACCCACCCTGCCTATCCAGGCTATTGGTGATCCACTGCGCATTTCACAAGTGATTTTAAATTTAACCAATAACGCGATCAAGTTTACTCATTCAGGCACGATATCTATATCTTTTTTAAGGAAAGAAAGTACAGAGTTAGGGATCTGCTTTTTGGAGGTGCAAATAAAGGACACAGGTGTTGGTATAGAGGAAAGTAGGCTCACATCGATATTTACGCCATTTACACAAGGTGACAATTCGATAAGTCGAAAGTATGGCGGAACGGGTCTCGGTCTTTCTATCGTTAAGCAATTAACTTCTTTAATGCATGGCGAAGTAAAAGCAACTTCGACACTCGGTTTAGGCTGCACCTTCACTTGCTCATTCAAACTTATTCAAGAGGGCAGTGATACATTTTGTACTACCTTAACAGGAATTAAAAAGTCGCTAGTTTTTGTGTCTGAAGGTTCTTCCCATTTCTTCTACCAAGAATACCTCAACATAATTGCGCCTACGTCGCTGTATAAGTCATACCAAGAGATTAATGCGATTGTTGATCGCGAGGAAACTGTCTTTATATTTGATATTGATGATTTTGCACGCGCGCACTCTCTAAATTCAATGTTTACACGTTTGCATGAACGCAATATCACCTTTGGCTGCATAACAAAAACCTACCCATCGGGGTTAGCTAAGGAACTACAAGAAAAATGGGGTTGCCCGGTGCTAACTCATCCTTTTTCATTTAACGACATTAATCACTTTGTTTCAATTTTGAATGGTCATACCAATATTGATAATAAACCAAGCCTGCTTTTACAAGAACAATCTGCTACTCCAAAAATAAGCAAATTCAAGGGACACATACTGTTAGTTGAAGATAACGCGATCAATCAAATGTTAATGGGTGAAATGATAAAAAGTTTAGGACTGACCTACGACATTGCTAATAATGGTAAGGAAGCTATTGAGAAAGTGAAAGCATACGAAGCATATGACTTGGTGTTAATGGATGTTCAAATGCCTGTTTTAGATGGTATAGAGGCAACCAAGCTTATAAGGCAAAGCGGTAATACAAGCGTACCCATAATTGGTGTATCTGCACATGCAATGCAGGAGGATCATGACATCGCTTTTAAAAGTGGCATGAACGATTACTTAACCAAACCAATCAGGCGCATAACGCTAGCAAATGCTATCCGAACGATATTGAGAGCAGCGAACTGAGGGTAAATTGATTAACTGATTGAGGGACTAACTATCTAAGCAGGCAGTCAGTGGTTCGGCAAACAGACTGCATTGGGCACTCGTATTACGTCTGTGATACCATTGTTACTTTGTCTTTGGAGGTTAAATACTTTTCAATAAATTCGTCAGGTAAAATCGGGCGACTGAAGTAGTACCCTTGCAACAACATACTGCCATTTTCTTTCAGCCACTCTACTTGCTCCTTTGTTTCAACGCCTTCAGCAACAGTAACAATACCTAAATTGACCGCCAGTTGGAGAATTGCCTTAACTAGGTTTTCATCCTGTTTATCAACATTAATGTCATTAATAAAAGACTGATCAATTTTTAATTTATCAACTGGTAAATCTTTTAAATGGCTAAGTGAACTATACCCAGTACCAAAATCGTCCAGACTAAAACTAATACCAATTTGTTTTAATTCATTTATTTTATTGATGGTGTCTTTTAGGTTATCTAAGGCGACACTCTCGGTAATTTCAAATTCAAGATAGTGTCCAGCAATTTGATATTTTCTCAACACATTGGTTACTTTGTCAATAAAATCAGCCTCCGACAACTGCTTTCCACTGATGTTGACAGCGATTTTAAACGAAGCAGTTAACAGTCCTCGCTGTTTCAATTGCACTAAGAATTCGCATACCTTTGTCAGCATTTTATCACCAACCTCAATAATCATCGCGCTTTCTTCAAGAAATGGAATAAACTCATTGGGTGCAACAATTGTATCATCGCGTTGCCAGCGGATAAGTGCCTCTGCTGAGGTCACTTCCATGGTTACAGAGGATATGAGCGGCTGCAGGACAAAAAAGAATTCGTCTTTAAAAATTGCGTTACTGATATCACGTTCTAATTTAAGTAATTCAGCCGCTTCAGTTGCCATTTTATCAATAAATAATGTTGAGCAATTGCGCCCCGATTTTTTAGATTCGTACATAGCAGTATCTGCATACTGAAGGATTTCATCCGCTGTTTCAAAACCATGTTTGAACACAACTACGCCTAAACTTGCGGATAAATTATAGCGATGCGAACCAATATCGATTTCTCGATTGATACATCTTCTTAGTTTTTCAGCAAGTTCAACCGCCGTTGTATTTGCAATCTCTCGATTATTAGACAGCTGCTCGCTGTGCAGCAGAAACTCGTCAGCACCTAAGCGAGCAACAAAACCAATATCCTTAAATTCGATTGTTAGGCGCTCAGCTAGTTTCACTATAAGTTGGTCACCTACACTGTGGCTCAAGGTGTCATTAATTCGTTTAAATTGGTCTAAGTCTGCCAATATGGCAACTTGATATTGACTGTTTGCGATCGCAACTTCTTGCGAGTTTAACTTTTCATATACTTTGTTGCGGTTTGGTAAATTTGTAAGTGAATCACAATAAGCTAAGTTTTCAATTTTTTCTTCGGCTTCAACGCGTTTCGTAACATCATTCCCCACAACCAAAATACTTTGTCCATCGTAGGTATGAAATTTCACGAATGACATTTCCATTACACATTTCACTTTTTGAGAATCGTAGGCCTCAAACACTTTATTCATCTGTCGAGAATTGTTGTCTAAGAACGTGTTCAAAACTTCCATTAACGCTGAGTCAACAGGCTCAATAATTTCAGAAGCCAGCTTTCCTTTCAAATCAAATATTGAGTAGCCATAGAATAACGCTGTCGCTTTATTGGCGAAGACGAATTTTCCTTCATTGTCCAATGAATAAATAATTGCTGGAGCAGTATCCAGTATAAGTCGAAAGCGCTGACTGCGTTGAGTGAGGAGAATTTGCGCTGATGCTATTCGACCTAATAAATCATTAGCTGAATCAATAATTTTACTAAATTCATCCGATCCGTGGCCTTTAAGCTTGCTGATGGATTGCTCAGTAAAAGAAGCCGTATTCACTGTTTCGAAGCGACTCGCTAAACGCATAAGCGGAGCAGCTAAACTCAAATGATAGAGCAAGCCCAATGCAAACGATATAACGATATAGCCAGCAAGCGAGATAATAAAAGTGACCACCGCGCGGTCATATACATCACTAAGTGACGAATGAATATTAATTCGGATCCGCATTTGCCCTGTTCCCAATAGCAACTCACTACCGTTCACCGAAGACAGTTCAGAAATAGTTAAGGGTACAACATATTCTCGAATATTTGGGACTGAGAAAAAGGAGAGAACCTTGTTGGATTGCTCTAGCTGCTTTTTATGTGACTCGGCTAAAACATTATCACTTTCATCTAAGATAGCGACATATGAAAAGTGATTAAAATAGGTTAAGCCTTTAATAACTAAAGCGGCTAAATCATTGTCTAGCTTCCAAACGGCGTTTTTAGCAGAATCCTTTGATGCATCGATGATTGATTCAATCGAGGAATTGACTTCGGCCCGTCGATTCTTAAAGTCGATATAGGTTTGTAAAAAGGACATCACTAATCCTAGCATTAATACCAAGATCAGCGTTCGCACACCTAAAGTAAACGATATTTTACTGGTCAACTTCATATAGTAATTCGACGTTTTAAGAACTCGGCATGCAATATATGTCATTGTAGTATAGGTGTCCATACTAGTAAGTCATGTTTACGACACGAAAAGCATACCTATAAATCCGTGGATCTACATCAAAACGGTGAAATTTGAATAAATTTAAACATGAATATTTTGACGTTTTGATCTACCATACCAGCAGAGGATTAACACGAGAAGAAAGCATAGATATGTCACAAAATGATAAAGATTTTGCGCCCATTAACATAGAAGTAGACGAGCGTCGTCCAGCAGGTAAAGCCACCTTAGAGCCACCAGTATCTCATTCAATAGCAAGTGGTTCACATCTATTTACATCAATTGTATTCGCTGTCGCCATTGCCGCGTGTGCAGCGTGCGTTTATCTATATGCGCAGCTTGGACAAGCTAACATGATAGCGATTGATGCGGACAACAGACTGAAGTCACTTGAACAACGTTTATCTGCAACTGACGAAGAAATGGGTAACTCAACTGTCGCGCTTAGCGTTAAAGTCACTGAGTTATCCGAAAGGACTGAAGAATTATGGGGGCAAATGGATAAATTGTGGGCTTCAGCTTGGAGACGCAATCAAGAAGATATAAAGGCCTTAAATAATGACTTAGTAAGCACAAAAGGGAACCTTGGAACTGATATTAAAAGCATTCAAGTGAATTTAACAGACGCGACAACTAATGTTCAACAAATGTTGAGCCGCATAAACGGCTTAAATGAAAAACTCACTACTCAAGCCAACGATATGTTGGTAGTAAATGTTAATGCTGAGCAAGCAGGTGAAAAAGTAAGTGAACAGATGAAACAGCTAAGAGCCCTGAGCGATAAGGTTAGGAATGTAGAGGCAAAAAATTCAACACTGCTTGAAAAGATCGCGGATTTAGAGTCCCTACTACAAGAGATTGCCAAAAGAACAGTGTAAATAACGCCACTCAGAACAGCCTCTACGTAATCAAGTAGCGACGTTTATCGACGTCAATTGGTCATGATGGGACTGTATTTTACTCTTTATCAGACACAAAAAAAGCACCCGAGGGTGCTTTTTCTATATCTAACGTTAAACTATCGAATTAACGACGTATGCCTAAACGCTTAATAAGACTTTGGTAGCGCTCAACACTTTTACCTTTTAAGTAATCAAGTAATGTTCTACGCTGACTAACCATACGTAGCAAACCACGACGTGAATGGTGGTCTTTCTTATGCTGTTTAAAGTGGCTTTGAAGTTTGTTGATGTTATTACTTAACAAGGCAACTTGAACTTCTGGTGAACCTGTATCACCTTCTTTAACGCCGAAGTCGGATATGATTGTTGCGATTTCTTCTGTAGTTAGTGACATAGTTATCTCCAATATAGATAGATGGTTTAAACAACAGCATGCCGATCACTAATTCAGTCATGCCAAAAAGAGGGCGTATTATACCCGTGAAGCGATAATACACAAGTGCTTTAGCTTAGTTTTCGCCGAAATAGCTTTCTTTGTAAACAACCACTCGTTTGGGTTGCAGATTTCCAGCCATATCGACTTCTGCCATGCCATAAAAGCGTTTATCCGAGTCCCTATAAATTCTAACCAGATCGTTTATAGGAAATTGATTTTCTTCAAGGATCTCTTGTCCATGCAAAAAACGCTCAATGCTAGCGTCAGTGGCATTAAAAGCAGGAAGATTTGAGACTGCAGTATCTGTCGGTAATAACAAGGCATCCAATTTATCGAAAGTACGAAACTGCCTGTCTATTGATAAATCTTCAGACAGGGATTGCAATTCTTCAACAGTAATCATGTTTTTGCTCGGGTAGTCCGCCACTTTGGTACGACGAAGCATCGTAACATGCGCACCGCAACCCAGTGCTTGACCTAAATCATCTACCAAAGTGCGAATATATGTGCCCTTTGAACAGGCTATTTGCATGTCCAACTGGTTATTTTCGTAGCGCAGCACAACTAAGGAGTGAATAGTAATTTCACGAGCTTCGCGCTCAATAACGATACCTTGCCTAGCGTAAGAATATAACGGTTTACCTTTATGTTTAAGTGCTGAAAACATCGATGGTACTTGCTTAATTACCCCTCGAAACGCCTCTACAGCAGAATCAATTAGCTCCCGTGTAACTTTAACGGGCCTCGTTTCTACTACGTCGCCCTCTGAGTCTGAGGTATCGGTACGTTCACCTAGCTTTGCGGTCACTATATACGTTTTATCTGCATCTAACAGAAATTGAGAAAACTTAGTTGCCTCTCCTAAGCAGATAGGCAACATGCCTGTTGCAAGGGGGTCAAGCGCACCCGTATGACCCGCTTTCGCTGCCCCGTATAAGCGTTTGACTTGCTGTAAGATAAAATTAGATGACTCACCGGTGTACTTATCAACAAGAACGACGCCATTAATCGCCCTGCCTCTTTTTATTCTTGCCATGTTCTGCTTTTATCTCTACTCGTCTTCAGAGGCGTCTTTTGCCTTTGCTTCATCTTTAGCTCTGGCTTGATTGACCAAGGTAGAAATTCTGATCCCTTCAGTAATAGATTCATCTCTAAAGAAATGAACAGCAGGAACAGCCCGCATACGTATACGCTTGGCAAGCAAAGTACGGATAAATCCTTTTGCATCTTGCAGTCTAACGAGATCATCCTTTATTTTATCTTCATCATTATGGTAGAAAGTCACATAGATTTTAGCATGTGCAAGGTCTCGAGAAACTTCAACACTTGATATAGTGATCATACCTACTTCAGGTTCACGATGTTTAAATTCATTTTGTAAGATACTAGCAATCTCTTTATGAACTTGCTGACTTACTCTATCTGTCCGAGAAAATTCTCTCGCCATTTTATTCTCCTGATTTCAATTACACACACATTGCGCAATGAAAAAAACGGAGGCTAAAAGCCCCCGTATTTGGTTTCTCTACATTATTTATAACAATCAGCTACAAACACAATGCATGATTTTTTCGCTAAGCGGTCTTCTAGAGTTCTCTTTTGACTTCAACGACTTCGTATACTTCTATTTGGTCGCCAACTTTAACATCGTTATAGTTTTTAACACCGATACCACATTCGATACCTTTCTTAACCTCTTGAACATCATCTTTAAAGCGACGCAATGATTCAAGTCCGCCTTCATAAATAACCACGTTATCTCGAAGTACTCTGATTGGATTCGCCCGCTTAATGACACCTTCGGTGACCATACAACCGGCAATTGCGCCAATCTTCGGCGATTTAAATACATCACGTACTTCTGCAAGACCCATGATTTGCTGCTTGAATTCAGGCGCAAGCATTCCGCTCATCGCTTTTTTAACTTCATCAATCAGTTCATAAATAATGCTGTAGTAACGTAAATCTATTTCTTCAGCTTCAATGACACGGCGCGCAGAAGCGTCGGCACGAACGTTGAAACCAACCACGATGGCACTTGATGCCGCCGCTAAACTTGCGTCAGTCTCTGTGATACCACCTACGCCGCTACCCACGATGTTCACTTTAACTTCGTCGGTAGAAAGGTTAATTAAGCTTTCTGCAATGGCCTCAATTGAACCTTGAACATCGGCTTTGAGCACCACGTTCAATTCACTAACATCGCCGGATTCCATATTCGCAAACATATTCTCTAGCTTCGCTTTTTGTTGCTTAGCTAATTTAACTTCACGCTGTTTAGTGTGGCGTTTTGCAGCAACCTCTCGTGCTTTACGTTCATCTTGAACAACAAGCGCGTTCTCGCCAGCAATTGGCACACCAGATAGACCAAGAACTTCAACTGGAGTAGAAGGACCTGCAAGCTTTATTTCTTGTCCATGCTCATCACGCATCGCTCGAACACGACCGTATTCTTCACCGCACAATAAGATGTCGCCCGCCTTTAATTCACCTTCTTGGATAAGAACAGAAGCAACAGGGCCTCTACCTTTATCTAAGCGCGACTCAATAACAATACCGCGAGCAGGACCCGTTGCCACCGCTTTCAAATCAAGCAATTCAGCTTGCAATGAAATAGCTTCAAGTAATGAATCAATACCCATACCTGTTTTCGCTGAAACAGACACGAATTGATGCTCACCGCCCCACTCTTCAGAAATAACCTCGAGTTGTGACAACTCATTTCTTACTCTGTCAGGGTCTGCACCTTCTTTGTCCATCTTGTTAACGGCAATAATTAAAGGTACGCCAGCTGCACGAGCATGCTGAACCGCTTCTTTTGTCTGTGGCATGACACCATCGTCAGCCGCAACAACTAATATAACAATATCAGTTGCAACCGCGCCACGTGCACGCATTGCCGTAAAAGCGGCATGTCCTGGTGTATCCAAGAAAGTGATACGACCGTTATCGGTTGCGACACTGTAGGCACCAATATGCTGAGTGATACCGCCAGCTTCACTGTCAGCAACTTTCGCGCGTCGAATGTAATCAAGCAAGGACGTTTTACCATGGTCAACGTGACCCATAATAGTCACTACTGGCGCACGTGTATCTTTGTCACCTTGCGCTGAATCAGCAATCAACTCATCTTCAAGTGCATTGTCATTAACAAGCTCATATTTATGGCCCATTTCTTCAACCACTAATACGGCAGTATCTTGGTCGAGTATTTGATTGATTGTCGCCATCTCACCCATTTTCATCATCGCTTTGATGACTTCAGTGCCTTTCTTAGCCATGCGGCTAGCTAGTTCACCAACGGTAATGGTTTCGCCAATCTTAACAATCCTTTCAACCGGCTGTGCAGGCTTGTTAAAGCCGTGCTTAAGATCTTCACCCGCATTCTTCTTCGACTTCTTACGACGACGAGAAGTGCGTTCCACTTTCATATCTTGCTCATCTTCCGCTTCTTGTGCATAGCGGTTGGAATGAACGTGAACATCTTCAGCCTCTTGCTTCTTGCGACGAATTTCTTCTTCTTTCCAGCGCATATCATTTTCTTCTGCAAGTTTGCGCGCCTCTTCAGCTGCCTTCTTCGCATCTTCTTCAAGTTTGCGTTGAATCTCTTCTTCTTGCTGTTTTCTAATACGCTCTTCTTCCGAACGAGCTAAATCATGAGCTTTCTTTTCCTCTGGGGACATAGTTGGCTCATTCTTCTTGCGTTCTTCAGCTTCTTTCTTGGCTTTTTCAACTCTAGCTGCGCGCTCTACTTCTTGCACTTTGCGTGCTTCGGCTGCCTTCGCAATTTTCTCTTCAGCAGCTGCTTTGGCAGCATCTGCTGCGTTCTTCTCTGCTTCTAATTGAGCCAGTGCCGCAGTGGCAGCATTTGCCGCCTCTTCTTCGGCTAAACGCTGCTCTTCAGAGTCAGTACGTTTAACATAAGTGCGCTTTCTACGAACCTCAACTTTAACTGCTTTCGATTTGCCTAGGCTAATCGTGCTAGTCGTCTTGCGTTGAAGTGTCATTTTCCTAGGCCCTTCGACACCTGTACCACCATGAGATTTACTCAAGTGATCAAGCAATATTTTTTTCTCTTCCTCAGTAACAATTTCACCTGCGGCTTTTGTTACACCAGAATCTTTGAACTGCTGAACCAAACGATCAACGGTTGTGCCAATATCTGTGGCGAGTTTTTCTATGGATACTTCTGCCATATTCTTTACTATCCCCTGTTGACCTATTCTTCACTGAACCAAACGATATTACGTGCAGCCATAATTAGCTTACCCGCACTTTCATCGTCTAATTCTTCAATATCACTAATTTCGTCGGTACCTTGCTCTGCAAGCCCTTCTAAATCGATGATGCCTCTACTCGCAAGAACATACGCAACATGTCTGTTCATGCCCTCGAGGTCGAGTAATTCTTGCTTTGGCTCGCATGCTTCTAATGATTCTTCGTTTGCTAGTGCGCGAGTCGTTAACCAAGCTTTCGCTCTTCCACGCAGCTCTTCAACGGTATCTTCATCTAAACCATCTATCGCCAATAATTCACTTACTGGTACGTAAGCAATTTCTTCCAATGACGTAAAGCCTTCATCAACTAAAATCGATGCAAACTCTTCGTCAATATCTAAACCTGAGGTAAATATCCCTAATACTTTCGTATTTTCTTCTTCATGCTTTGCATTTAGGGCTTCAACTGTCATTACATTAAGTTCCCAACCAGTCAATTGACTCGCTAAGCGAACGTTTTGACCACTGCGACCGATTGCTTGAGCAAGATTATCTGCCTCAACAGCCACATCCATGGTTTTATTATCTTCATCTACAACGATTGAAGCAACTTCAGCGGGTGCCATTGCATTGATAACAAAAGAGGCAGGATTTTCGTCCCACAACACGATATCAACTCGCTCACCACCTAATTCACCAGATACGGCTTGAACACGAGAACCACGCATCCCAACGCAAGCACCAATTGGATCTAGACGCTTGTCATTAGTCTTCACAGCGATTTTTGCTCTCGCGCCTGGATCACGCGCTGCAGCCTTAATCTCTAGTGTTTCTTCTGCAATTTCTGGCACTTCTAACCTGAACAATTCAACCAACATATCAGGATGTGTTCTACTAATATAGAGTTGTGCACCTCTTGCTTCAGGTCGAATCACGTAAAGTAATCCACGCACTCTGTCGCCTGGACGAAAAGTTTCGCGAGGCAGCATGTCATCTCGGTAAATAACGCCTTCCGCATTATTACCTAAGTCTATGATGACATTATCACGATTTACTTTTTTAACCGTTCCAGTAACTAATTCTCCGACTCGGTCTTCGTATTCAGCAATCATTTGAGCTCGTTCAGCTTCACGTACTTTTTGTACAATAACCTGTTTCGCTGTTTGTGTTGTAATACGGTCAAACGAAATTGATTCGATCTGCTCTTCAACGTAGTCACCTAGTTGAATGTCTGGCTCGTCAATTTGCGCAGCTGAAATTGTCATTTCAGCATACGGGTTCTCTTGTATTCTATCGTCTTCAATAACTAACCAACGACGAAAAGTATCAAAATCACCCGTTTCACGATTAATCGCTACACGAACTTCAATATCGCCTTCATTTTTCTTTTTAGTGGCGCTAACTAAAGCAAACTCTAATGCTTCAAATATTTTTTCTCTTGGTACTTGTTTTTCATTTGAAACGGCTTCAGCCACCAACAAAATTTCTTTACTCATTTTATAAGCCTCACAGATTGCCCCGAGTAGAAGCAAACACTCCCCAATAGTTAATCAAAATTTGGAACTAAATTGCCTTTTTCAATATTAGCAATAGCCAAAGAAAACTCATCATTATCGACTTTTATTAAAATGGTGTCATTTTCGCATTTTAATAAAAGTCCTTTAAAATTACGTCTGCCGTTTTGCGGTATTGATAACTTCACAGTAATAGTCTCACCAACAACCAATGCATAATGAGCAGAATTAAAAAGCGGCCTGTCCATCCCTGGTGATGATACTTCTAAGTTGTATTCCGCTGTAATTATGTCTTCAACATCCAATACAGCACTTATTTGATGACTCGCATCCGCACAATTATCTACGTCAATACCATCTTCGTGGTCAATGAACACTCGTAAAATTGAATGCTTTCCTGCCCTCACAAATTCTACACCAACCAACTCGAAGCCTAAAGCCTCAACGGGGGCGATTAGCATTTCTGTCAGTTTTCGCTCAAGTTGCGACAAATTAACACTCCAAAAACAAAAAAAGGGCATATAGCCCATACTTTACTCTATCGCGTTTATTTTTCTAAACGCTAGATACAAGAAAGCCCCGGTCAAGCGGAGCTCACAAATACTTCATGTTAATGCCCAAAATGCCTACAGCCCTTCAGACGCTTGACCTAGACGCTACTATGCAGAAAATTATTAGCTTATTACAACCTGATAATTTGCTTATGTGCAGGGAGCCCGCCTCAAAACTTGCGAGTAGTATAACTGCGTTGCTGTATATACGCAAATATAACTGTTCACTTCTTATTTCTGCCAATTACTTGAAATTTTACTCAAGCTGTATCAGTCTGTACAAACCTCGGGCAAACCATTAACTAATGAAGGATATCTACGATGCCTGCAAAATATACTACCGAACAAGTCGAATTGGCTTTGACGCAGCTGAATCAAAATTTGCCAGTTGATGATCAATGGGCTATCAAAAACGAAAAACTCTGCAAAACTTTCAAATTTACAAATTTTATTAGTGCGTTTGGATGGATGTCGCAAATCGCGATATGGGCAGAAAAGCTTAAACATCATCCGGAATGGTTTAATGTTTACAATAAAGTTGAAGTCGAGCTAACAACTCACGACGTGAGTGGCATTAGTGAACTGGACTTTAAGATGGCAGAAAAAATGGACCTTTGCAGAACATAAAGATTAACTAAATTAACACTATCAGTTTAGCGGTCTACGTTAAGAGAACACTAGGTGATATAGAAACTAATAAACTAGGAATACGCTTAATAAAAAAGCAATATAAACCCATTCCGTATTTTATTTATGCACTTAAGGTTTATTTTAAAAAAATTGTGAAACTGGGGTTGCCAAGCAGAATTTTCTATATATAATACGCCCCACTTGAGACGCAAAGCGCTTCAAGCCAGAACAATCGCGGGATGGAGCAGTCTGGTAGCTCGTCGGGCTCATAACCCGAAGGTCGTAGGTTCAAATCCTGCTCCCGCAACCATATTAAAAAGCCAATACATTGTATTGGCTTTTTTTTATCTCTTTTAGCAAATATTAACGCATATTAATGATGTCACCTTAGTAGTAGCACATTAATAGTAGCACCTTAATAGAACGAGGCTAAATGATGAATTTGCACGTACACGGGGTTGCTAAGCAAAATTAGCTATGTATAATACGCCCTCTTGAAACGGCAAAGCCGGTTCAGACCAGAACAATCGCGGGATGGAGCAGTCTGGTAGCTCGTCGGGCTCATAACCCGAAGGTCGTAGGTTCAAATCCTGCTCCCGCAACCATATTAAAAAGCCAACACACAGTGTTGGCTTTTTTTTGCATTAACAAATCAGCTAACTGAGCACTTAAAACTGCACTGCTAATCGAGCATATATCTGGCGCCTAAGTCGATATTGAGCAGGGCATCGGGGCGGCGTGACTGTCTATCTCTAGGAAATTGCCAGTGACAGCATCCACATTTTGATCGTCATCATAGCTACTAATATAACCTACAAAAAAGTTTGCAGAGTAACTATCAGTTTTCCAATTTAGACCAAAGTTGAGACGCAGCTCTGGACTCAACACACCAATGTTGTTGAATTAAGTCTGTAAAATCAAAACTCCAATAATCAAGCTCTATCGACAAATCATCAATCGGCTCTAACAAAAATCCTAGGTTAAATGCGGTCGATTCTTCTGGCACCAAATCTTGGTTACCACTAGCACGAACAGTTACAAAGGATGCGCCATCTTTCACGATTTCCATTCGGCCAATAGCGATCATAGGAACCAGTGAGCTTGTGTCAACGAAGTTTGCTACTTACCTGTTAATAAAGTAAGAAAGGTCCCTACTAAAGCGGGTTTGTCTCTGTTTTTTATATCCACTTGTGCGGTAACTTTATACAATTTCCCCATCGGCTTTTGCTCTATATCTGCCACCGTAAACTGATATTTTATATAATCGTCAACTCTGACTGGCTCAAGAAATCGTAAACTATCGATGCCATAGTTAATCATTGTATTGCGTGTAGGGTCGACAGTAATGATTTGTTCAAACATCATTGGTATCAATGATGCTGACAAAAAGCCATGTGCAATCGTGGTGCTAAATGGGCTCTCTTTTGCGCACCGTTCTTGGTCAATGTGGATCCATTGATGGTCACCTGTGGCCACTGCAAATTCATTAATTTTTTGCTGAGTAATTTTAAACCAAGTAGTTTCAGGTAACTTATCACCAACACTTATTTGTGAAAATTCCATATTATTCCTATTTTTATTACTAATTTGTATTAATTTCGATTTATACTATCAGTTATATTAATGTATGCGCGGTCATTAATGATAGATTTAATCAGTTTTGTCGAATAGAAAATAACAATATCGCACTATAGGGAACAATTATAAGATGAATTTGAATCGTATTGACCTCAACCTGTTTGGTGTATTTGATGCCATTTACACCGCTGGCAGCTTAACTAAGGCTGCAGACGTTTTATGCATTACCCAGCCCGCGGTAAGTAACTCCCTCGCCCGCCTTCGAGAAATGTTGAACGACCCCTTGTTCGTAAGAACAGGACATAGTATGACACCAACACCAGTAGCACAGAATATCATTGGGCCTGCGCGCGAGGCACTCGGTCTTTTGCGTAAAAGCGTGCAAGATTCACACACTTTTGAACCATCTACAGCTCACAAGGCTTTCAACTTTGCCAGTCGTGATTTATTAGAAGTGAGTATTATGCCGCGACTCATGGGGCTTTTACAGGATCGCGCCCCTAATATCACGCTAACTAACTATGAGATTGCAAGAACCAGCGTGGTCTCAGCGATGGCAAGTGGTAGCCTAGACTTTTTTGCTGATGCTTCAGCGTTCACTGACCCGCATTTACTAAAACATAAAATTGCATCCGATCGTTTTGTCGTGCTTGCTAGAAAAAATCATCCTTTACTTAAAAATGGTTTGGACTTAGAGACATTCTTGCAGTTGGGACATATTAATGTATCCCATCGTAAGAAAGGAGCTGGCCCTATCGACATGGAATTGGATAAACTAGGTAAAAGGCGTAAAGAAGTGATGCGTGGTCAACACTTTTTAACGGTGCCAAGTACCATTGTTAAAACCGACCTAATTGCTTGTTTGCCCTATCACTTGGCTAAACATTACGATTTGTCAATTTACGAAATGCCATTTGAGATTGCACCCGTAGAATATTACTTATACTGGCACGTTAGCGCCGATCATGACCTTGCTCATATTTGGATGCGTGAACAAATCATGGAAGTAGCCAAAACATACAAACATTTATAGCTGCGCCTGACTTAAAAGAACGAGCTTATTTAGCTCGTTTTTTAGTTTTCATTTATCAATATCAACCACTACCTGCGTTAAAAATGCATTTAGCAGATTCATAATGTGCTCTGGAAATCCATGATAAAATACCGACACAGCCTTAGTGTTGATGTCGCCTGCGTTGGCACTAAGAGATTGAATAGTCGTGGTTGGCAATACTACCTCATGCTCTGAGATCATTACATCACCTTTTAATTTGACGAAAAACCAAGCTAAGGCATTTGCCTTTAAAAAAAAGACGAGCACATTAACGTGTTCGTCTTTTTTATATGCTCTTTACAAATGCTTACTTAGCCTTGATAAAAGTGCTCAGCATCCATCTGCATTAAGTTTTCTGAACCTGAGCTAATCGCTGACACTAATGATCTAGTGCGGGTTAACATTCTATCAAAATAGAATTTTGCTGTTTGTAATTTAGCATTATAAAAATCAACTTCAGACGTCCCTTCGTCAATTTTCTGTTGCGCCACTACTGCCATTTTTAACCAAAAATAACCCACAGTGACATAACCAGAATACATAAGGTAGTCAACCGACGCTGCGCCCAGTTCATCAGGGTTCTTTGCCGCGGTCAAACCGATGTCATGAGTCATTTGTAGCCATTCATCAACGTGTGATTCAATTGCGTTTGACCAATGATTAAATTGCTTCTTATCACGAATAGTCGCGCAATAGCTTTTAATTTCACGAGTGAACACGTTTAAAAGTTCACCTTTTGAACCCATAATCTTACGCGCTAACAAATCAATAGCTTGAATACCCGTTGTGCCTTCATACATTGTACAAATACGAGTGTCGCGAGCCAACTGCTCCATGCCCCATTCTTTTATATAGCCGTGGCCACCAAATACTTGCATGCCGTAACTTGTTGTTTCTTGTGCTGTTTCAGTTAAAAACGCCTTTACGATAGGCGTTAATAATGCCAGTTTTGATTCTGCTAATTTCTTTTCTTCTACCGATTGATCATGCTGCGTTATATCAACGAGTTGCATACAATAAATGGCAAGTGCTCGGTTACCTTCACGTAATGCTTTTTGCGTTAGCAGCATACGTCGAACATCGGGATGAACAATAATAGGGTCAGCAGCTCCATCTGGATTTTTTACACCTGACATTGAACGAAATTGTGTTCTGTCTTGCGCATAAGCCAATGCACCTTGAAAAGCGGCTTCAGTTGCAGACAAACCTTCGACACCTGTGCCGATTCTTGCCATGTTCATGAATACGAACATGCAATTTAAACCACGGTTGGGTTCTCCAATCAAAATAGCATTTGCTGAGTCAAAGTTTATAACGCAAGTTGCACTGCCTTTAATGCCCATCTTGTGCTCAATAGAACCACATTTAACCGTATTACGATCGGTAATATTTCCACTCGCGTCAACATTAAATTTTGGTACTATGAACAGTGAAATACCTCTCGTCCCCGCTGGTGCATCAGGCAACCTAGCCAACACAATGTGCACAATATTGTCAGACATATCATGTTCACCTGCGGAAATGAAAATTTTCGTTCCGGTCAGCTTATAATTACCGTCTTCTGCTGGTTCAGCCTTACATTTAAGCATACCTAAATCAGAGCCACAGTGTGATTCAGTTAAACACATCGTACCGGTCCAGCTACCTTCGACTAACTTTTCGAGATAGATTTTCTTCTGTTCTTCAGTACCATGAGCTTTGAGTGTTTCCATACAACCTTGACTCAGGCCTGGATACATTGCCCAACTGTGGTTTGCGCCCGAAAACCATTCTGCCATTGAGGTAGAAAGTGAATATGGAAGTCCCTGACCACCATACTCAACAGGGTGAGACATTGAGGGCCATCCACCGTCTACATATTGCTTATAAGCTTCTTTAAAGCCTGTTGGTGTGGTCACTACACCATCATTAAATTGGCAACCTTCTTCATCACCTGACGCGTTGATCGGTGCTAACACGTTTTCTGCGAATTTAGCTGCTTCAGCGTAAATCGCACGAACTAGGTCATCAGTGGCATCTTCGAAGCCTAGGCGTTGGTAATGCTCTTCAAAACCAAATAATTCATTGGTCACGAATAAAGTATCTCTTTGTGGTGCTTTAAAATTCTGCATAGTATCCTCTGTGTGCTTTCAGATAACTGCTAACGTCAGTTATTTATCATATTTTACTTAACTTACTTCACTGAAGCGAACATTTGGCCCGCATCAGCGAGATCGTTTAATAGTGGTGAAGGCGTAAACCAATGTTGTCCATATTCACCTAATGTTTCCTTATAATAATTCATGCGATCACGAATTTGCTTTAGCCCAATCTCATCAGCGAATTGCATTGGACCGCCTCTAAACACTGGAAATCCATAACCGTATACGTAAATAACATCGATATCACTGGATTTCGCGGCGATGCCTTCTTTAAGAATATCTGCTCCCTCATTAATCAATGGGTATATACAACGTTCTAAAATTTCTTGATCTGAAATTTCACGTTGTTGAATACCTAATCGCTTAGCTTCTTGCTTCGCCATCTCGATAACGTCAGGGTCAGGTATTGGTTGACGACTTCCTTGCTCGTATAAATAGGCACCCTTACCTACTTTTAATCCAACTCGGCCTTGTGCAACTAACTTGTCAGCCACAATACAATAACTTGGATCATGCGCAATAAATTCTCTGCGCGATTCACGCACAAAATAACCTATGTCTAAACCTGCCATGTCTCCCATAGTGAAAGGCCCCATTGGAAGTCCAAACTTACCGATGACTCTGTCAACTTGCTCAGGTGTCGCTCCTTCAAGCATGAGGCGGTTAGCTTCTCTGCCATATGGCTCTATCATTCTATTCCCCACGAAACCAAAACAAACACCGACTAAAACGCCAACCTTACGGATAATTTTAGCTAATTTCATTGCTGTTTTGATAACCTCATCGCTGGTCTTCTCTCCGCGCACGATTTCAAGCAGTTTCATGACGTTTGCCGGTGAAAAGAAATGCAAACCAATAACATCTTGCGGTCGAGAGATTGAAGCCGCTATTTCATTCAAGTCAAGTGTAGAGGTATTTGAAGCTAAAATGGCGCCCGGTTTACATACCTCATCCAACATACCAAATACTTCTTTTTTAACAGACATTTTTTCAAATACCGCTTCAATAACTAAATCCACATCAGACAAATCGCCATAACTGGTCGTGCCCGTTAATAGCGTCATACGCTGCTCAACTTGCTCTGAAGTTAACTTTCCTTTTTTAGCTGAATTTTCATAGTTTCGACGAATAAGCGCAAGCCCTTTATCCAAGGCCTCTTGCTGTAGCTCGAGCATAATCACCGGGATACCAGCATTGGCAAAATTCATCGCAATGCCGCCACCCATTGTGCCGGCGCCAATCACTGCGACTTGTTTAATATCGCGGGCTTTTACGTCCCTTGCAATCCCTTGAACATGGGATGCGGCTCTTTCAGCAAAAAAGAAATGCTGTTGTGCTCGGGCTTGAGATGTTGTCATGCACTCCATGAATAATTCCGTTTCGCGAGCAAGACCGGATTTAAAATCATGCGTAAAAGCAGATTTTACTGCTAACACACACTGACCCGGCGCAAAAAATCCTGTTGATTTTGCAGCGACACCTTGGCTATATTGCGCAAACAATGTTTCGATATCGTCGCTCATCGCTAAGTCAATATCGCACACTCTTTTCACTGGCATGTCCTTTTCAACAACGTCATTCGCAAAGTTCATTGCAGCGCCTTGCAGATCCTCTGCAGAATCCACAATAAGATCGAAGACATTGCCAAGAGCAGTAACAGGAGTCGGCGTGCCAGTTACAATCATATCTAATGCAGTTTTCAAATCTGTTAGTCTAGGTAATCTTTGCGTTCCACCTGCACCGGGTAAAATACCCAGATGTACTTCAGGCAAACCCACTTTATTTTTAGCGTGAGTTATTCGATAGTGACACGACAGCGCAAGTTCGAGTCCACCACCGAAGGCATTACCACCCACAATTGCAATAACTGGCTTGGTCGATCGTTCAATTACCTCAAGTACTTCTGGCAACGTCGGAGACAAGTCACCGCCACTAAATTCTGAGATGTCCGCGCCAGCACTAAATAGCGGTAAGTGCGAATGCAGTACGATTGCTTTTACCTTATCGTCACTCAAGGCTTTCTCAACACTTTCAATAATACCGACTCTTACCGCTTTTGATAAAGCGTTTACAGGAGCGCTGTTTAACCCTACGAGTGCAAAATGCTGCTCTTGAACATAAGTAATTGGACTTACTGAAGTAGTTTCGTTCGACATGACTTTTCCCAAATTTGACTAATAGGGTAAGACTATGGCAAATGTTGCTATCAGCCCACTTTATTGATTTTATATAGCAAAATAAGTTTGACTGATTAAGTTTGCATATTGAATCGGCAGATCCATTTTTAATAGTCAATTTAACGGTCATGCGACATGCCCATTATTTAGCCCAAGGCATATTATAGATGTAGCAGGATTAAACTGAAGAACACCGAGCTATGCTCAACGCAATCATTTTACTATTAACACCGAAAATACGTATGCGAATTGACAAGTTATTTAAATTTCCGTTTAAGTCACGCTCTTATTAGGCTGCAAGCTTTAAAGAAGAAAAATATTAGGCTTATATCTACTTTCACCTAAAAATATAACTTATTGTTATTACTATATTTTTTATACTAAAGTTTAAATAGTAAGTATTGATTTTAATACCATAGTATTCAGCATCTGACTGAACGAACGGGTCTTAGTCCGTATATTCATTTGGAATTAAAATATTGAAAAGGTGTAAATATCATGTTGAAAACGAAATTATACGCACTTGTAGTGGCGCTGCCGTTTGTCTTAGTGTCAGCACCATCTCAAGCAAGTGAAGTTGAAGAAGCATTGGCTAATATCTGCAACATCGTTGTTGCTGACGATAAAAGTGAATTACGTAAAAAGATTAGAATTGTACGTTCTAACTTCAGACTCCAATTGAAAGACTATTATACCGGCATAAAATGCAATGGTAATAGTATGATCCGCGAGGCTGTGCTTAACAATTCAGTTGAAGCTGGAACGCTATTAGTTAAAAAGATGCCTAAAAAAGATTTATCTTCTCCAGAAGACGATGGTAAAACTTTACAAGCATGGATAAGTGAGCAGGGTTTGGCTGACAATCCAATTGCTATCGCTCTTCAAGAACGTATCTAATACGTTTTTAGTGACCATTTTGGAAACCAGTTCAACATGGTAGACGAAGCATCCTTCGTCACTTAGGGCGACTCGCCTGAGTCGCCCTTTTTTATGCATACTTCTCTACATAAGCAATTAAACTCAATGCGTTTATGGTCTATTGACTTAACGGTAAAAAATCTTAAAGTGTAATAATCACTTTGCCTTTTACTTTTCTATCTGTCACTTTATTAACTGCATCAACTGCATCAGCTAGTGCAAATCGCTCATCCACAATGACTTTAATTTTACCTTGTAAATACCAGCTTAACAGCTCTTTCATATTCGCCATAAAATCTTGCGGTTGATGTTGTGTAAATGACCCCCAAAACACACCAACAACTGAAAATCCTTTGACTAACGACAGATTAACTGGAAATTTAGGTATTTCGCCACCCGCAAAGCCAATCACCAGCAGTCGTCCATTCCACGCCATACTGCGTGAGCATATATGAAACATATCTCCACCAACACATTCATAAACAACGTCTACGCCTTTGCCCTTGGTGTGCTCTTTAATCGCCGCTTTTAAATCTATGCCCGTGTAATTAATACAAATATCAGCACCATTGTCTTTTGCCACTTGGCACTTTTCGTCAGTCGAACAAACCGCAATGACTTTTGCGCCCATCAACTTACCAATTTGAACTGCAGCTAAACCGGTTCCACCAGCAGCGCCAGTAACTAATAAAGTATCAGAACTTGATAAATTAGCTCTTTGCTTTAAGGCATGATGCGCGGTTGCATGCGCAGTTACTAATGCAGAAGCTTCATCCAGCGGGATGCCATCAGGTAAAGGAATAACATGAGTTGCAGGCAATTCAACTTTTTCAGCATAACCGCCTAACATACATAAACCAATCACCTTTTGACCCACTTTCAAATAAGGCACACCTTCACCTATTTCAGATATAGTGCCCGCAACTTCACTGCCAGGGACAAAAGGTAAGTCAGGTTTCATTTGATACAGACCTTGTACTAACAAGCTGTCAGGAAAATTAACACCTGCTGCGGCGACATCAACAACAACATTACCTTTGGAGGCGGTAGGATCGGGCATGTCTTGTAGTGTTAGTTGTGAAACAGGTGCAAACTCATTGCAAACAATCGCTTTCATGTTAATAATCTTCCTTTATAGCTCGCACTGCGAGGTTTGATAATGGTGTTAATAGATGCTCTAGTTCCAAGGCTTTTGGATTTGAAGCGTTACCATCTTTGCCTCGTTTTACGACGCCTTGGACTATAGAGAGTAGTCGAAAAAAGCTAAATGCGATATAAAACTGCCAATTGTCTATCTTGTCGATACCGATGCGTTCGCAATAAAGTGCAACATAATCTTCTTCACTCGGTATACCCAACTCTTCTCTGTATACACCGCCCAAGCCTGGCACATTACCCATATTTGCAGGTAACCTTAATTGCATACATTGATAGGCCAAATCAGCATAAGGATGGCCTAGGGTTGATAGCTCCCAATCAAGGATCGCACATAGATCTTGGCTATCCTGAGAAAATATCATATTGTCCAAACGGAAATCGCCATGCACTATCGATATTAAACCATCATCATCAGGTAAATTTTCACCTAACCATTTGATCAGAAATTCCGCATTATGGTTTTCTTCTGTTTTGGCTGCAATATATTGTTTTGTCCATCTATCTAATTGACGGGCAAAATAATTCCCCGGTCGGCCAAAGCCAGCTAAGCCAACATCCTGTGGATTAATACGATGTAAATTCACTAATGCTAAATTCATTTGGTCATATATTTTTGCACGTTTTGAATTTGGTGATTCACCGAAACAAGGTCGTTCATCTAATGTCGCTAATGCGGCATTCCAAAATATATCGCCGGTGACAAAGCTCATTATAAAAAATTGGCTTCCAATAACCTCCTTGTCGGTGCAAAGGTGTATGGCTTTTGGCACCGGAACGTTGCTTGATTGCAAAGCCCGGATAACTTTATACTCGCGATCTACCGCGTGAGCTGATTTAAGCAAATGGCCCAACGGTTGTCGCCGTAATACCAATTCACCTGTCGTCGTAGTCAATTTAAAACTCGGATTTGATTGCCCTCCACTGAATTTTTCGAGGGTTAGCAGCGCACCTACTTCCGGCACATTGCGATCGCAATATACTTGAAGTGTTATCAGGTCTGGTGTGATTTTAAAGCTCATGAATTTGATTTACTTATTCTTGGCAGACATTTGCTGAACTAAATTCCTACCCAATTGCATCATATGCACTTGATCAGGGCCATCAGCCAATCGAATAGTGCGCGCATAAGCTAGTTTTTCACTCAAGGTTGTGTCTTGTGACGTTCCCTCTGCACCGTGAATTTGAATCGCTTCATCAATTACTTCACAGGCCATTTTAGGAGCAACAATTTTAATTGCGGCAATAATATTTTTCGCAACTTTATTGCCATACTTATCCATATGGTCTGCCGCTTTTAATGTCAGTAATCTAGCTTGTTCAATTTTGCAATACATCTGCGCTAAACTCTCGCGTACAGATTGCTGTTTGCTCAAGGGCTGACCAAAAGCAATACGTTCTTCAACTCGCGCACATGCTTCATCTAATGCTCGTTGAGCACAACCAATAAGGCGCATACAGTGATGGATCCGACCCGGACCCAAACGACCTTGAGCAATTTCAAAACCTTTACCTTCACCCACGAGTAAGCTGCTAGCTGGCACCCGTACGTTCTCGAAAAGGATTTCGGCATGACCAACTGGCTGATCGAGGTAGCCCATCGCGGACATCGGGCGAACGATAGTCACACCAGCTGTATCTAGAGGTACTAAAATTTGAGATTGCTGTTCATGCCTAGCCGCTGTGGTGTCAGTTTTACCCATTACCACCATTATCCTGCAGTTTTCGTTCATTGCACCGCTGGTATACCATTTGCGTCCATTAACAACATACTCATCGCCTTCACGCTGAATTGACGTTTCAATATTGGTTGCATCTGAAGAGGCCACTGCGGGTTCTGTCATCGCAAATGCCGAACGCAGTTCACCATTTAGCAGGGGCTCTAGCCATTTTTTTTGCTGCTCTGAATTACCATACTTTGCCAATACTTCCATATTACCGGTATCAGGGGCACTGCAGTTGAATACTTCTGAGCTCCACAATACACGGCCCATCAATTCACAAAGTGGTGCATACTCAAGATTCGTTAACCCTGCGCCATATGGTAGATATTCGCTCGGTAAAAACAAATTCCATAAACCGGCTTCTTTGGCTTTTACCTTTAGGTCATGCATCAATTGCGGAGTGACCCATGGATTTTCGGATTGGTGCACCAAGTCATGATAAATAGCTTCATTTGGATAGATATTTTCATCCATAAACGCCTGCAATTTATCAATTAAATTTTGCGTTTTTTCAGTGTAATCAAAGTTCATATTCGCCCCATGCTTAAGCTAGTTATTTAGTTTATTAACTGTATGTAATTAATGATTTATGCTCCGGCAAATCTAAATGCCCCACATTATTGAAACTGCTTAGTTGAATACCTTCACGGTTAAAGAAAAAATGATTAATACTCGTGTTCTTAATTTGCAAATTAAAGTTAACCGTTTTATCTACTGTTAATGCCAACATATTCATCATCGTTATGGCAATTGCGCCACCTGAGCTTGCCACCAGCACATTCTTAGCGTCTGATGCACAAATACGCTCTACTGCATCTGCAACACGGCCTGTAAATTGATCCCATGATTCAGGTAGGTTGTTACCAATTTCCTGTTGAGACCAAGCGAACATCGCACTCTTTAATAAGCGATAGAATTCGGATCTTGGCGAATCGTCAGCAGGACGCATCAGAGGATTAACGGCTAAATAGGCACTCACAACTGCGTCAAAGTCAAATTCGTTCCAACCCGAGTCGGTAATAACAGGTATCGCAGTTTCACCGCCTTTCTGTATACCTGCAGCCGTTTCCTTGTGCCTGCGCATATCGCCCGTTACCACACTATCAAATGCAATATCGCGCTCTGCAAAGTACTGTCCTAATAACAACGACTGTTTATGTCCGATGTCACTCAACTTGTCATAGTCTGCTGCGCCAAAGGACGCCTGACCGTGACGAACGAGATATAATTGAGCCATGTATTGTTCCTTTTAAGTGTAAACAAAATGTTATGTTCTTTGGTAGCATAAGGGTAATTGATTGTTGTGATATAGGGTTATTCATGAATTGTATGGAAACCTGTTTGAGATCAACTTCATACTAACAGTCTTGACCTATAATCTTGCATCAATCAATTAATAATGTAGGAGATAATATGGCAGATCTTAAGTATTTCGATAAAAAAGTACTGAATAAATACAATACAGCAGGACCAAGATATACGTCTTATCCTACCGCATTGTCATTTCATGACGAATTTACTGATGCCGATTTTGAGTTTCAGATTAAGCAAAAATCTAACAGTAAAAGCGCTCAGCATTTATCCCTATACTTACATATTCCCTTTTGTCATTCTCTTTGTTATTACTGTGGCTGCAATAAAATAGTGACCCGCCAAAAGGATAGGGCCGACAAATATCTTGAATTTCTGTTTAAAGAAATTAGCCACCGTGGTGCGCAATTTACTAACTATAAAATAAGCCAATTACATTTGGGTGGCGGTACTCCCAGTTTCTTAGACAAACAGCAATTGGCCAGACTGATGGCGCACTTACAGGATAACTTTCGTTTCAATGCAGATGTCGAAGCCAGTATAGAAATTGATCCTCGCGAGATTAAATTGAGTTACGTAGATGATTTAGCTGCCGTTGGCTTCAACCGTTTAAGTATTGGCGTTCAAGACACCAATAGAGAAGTGCAAGTAAAAATAAATCGTGTACAAAGTACTGAATTCATTAACGCATTGGTGACTCGGGCTAAAGAGTTTAGCTTTTCATCAATCAATTTAGATTTGATTTATGGCTTACCTATGCAAACCTTTGATACCTTTTTAACGACCTTGCAAAAAGTCGTCGAAATTGACCCTGATCGAATCTCGCTTTTTAGTTATGCACATATGCCTCAGCAGTTCCCGGCACAGCGAAAAATTAAAGATGAATGGTTACCTAGCGCACATGCAAAATTTGATTTATTACGCCTCGGTATCGAGTTTTTAACCAAAGCAGGTTATGTGTTTATCGGCATGGACCATTTTGCAAAACCTAATGACGAATTAAGTAAAGCCTTAAACGCGGGTCACCTGCATCGAAATTTTCAGGGCTATACGCCAAAACAACATAATGCGCTGTTGGGCTTAGGTGTGTCTTCAATCAGCAGCATTGAGAACATATATGCGCAAAACACCAAAGATCTAAAAACGTATTACGAGGCAATTGAAAACAAACAATCAGCTTTAATAAAAGGCCTAGTATTAAATTTTGATGATAAAGCACGCAGAGCCGTCATTCACTCCTTAATGTGTAATTTTCAGCTTAGTAAAAAAGAAATATCCGAACAATTTGGAATTGATTTTGATGATTACTTTGCTAAATCGATTGCAGATTTAAGTGGATTTGAGCGTGACGGGCTAATTTCAATGAATGACACTCATATCAGAATTGCAGACCGCGGCAGGCTTTTGGTTCGCAATATCTGTATGAGCTTTGATCAACACTTATCTCAGCACGCGCATAATATGCGCTACAGCCGAGTTATTTGAGTGCTCAAAACCACTAAATGGGAGAACCCGGTGGCAATTGCTTAACCGCAAAACTTCCCAACCATTCGTTCGACGTCCAATAATGCTCAATGTACTTCAGTAATACCTTGCCTTGAGCACTTTTGTCTTTCTCGGCTAACCAACTCTGATACTGTAATAATTCGCCTAGCATCGCTAACTTAACTTCGGGTGACAATTCATCGGCATTCAAAACATCAAAGAAAACATTTAGCGCAACGTGCTTAATACGTTGTTCCAAAATACCCTCAGAGCTCGTCTTCACTAACGTCTCAAATACCACGTTAAGCACTTTTTGAGCACTTGGAATCCGCGTATCCAAAGAATGTTGATACGCCAATCGGTTTAACCTTATTGGCTCCAACAAAGTAGTGATAGCATAAGCTGATGCTGCCTCAGCTGCGCTGACTGGGTCAAACACAATCCCCATTCTACCATTGGTACTTTCTCTGTTTCGACTGCTACCATAAGCTTTGGGGTTAATCAGTTTTGCTAGCGCTGGCTGTATTGCTAGATAATCCGCTGACGCTGCATTGACAACCATTTCGGCTGCTTTAAGTTGCGTTTCTCCAGCGACAAACGCACTGCCTTTGAGTGGTGCGTTTAGCTCTTTTTGCTCATATTCATAGATAACGCCGGACACTTGTTTTACTAGTGCATCCAACTGATATCTGTGTGAATAATATATCGGGACGAGACGCTCCTCAAGCGAAGACAAGTCGGCACCGACTGGCAATGAATTAGCACCGAAGCGCGATAAGGCAAACTTTCGGACCGCACTTATCCTTGCAAATTCGTCAACTGGGCTCTTACCGTTATCCCATAAATGACCATCACTTGATGCTCTTTCGCTAATTCTAGTATCAGGATCTGATTTATATAAAAAGCCACTCTTCCTTGCTTGCGAAATTAATGCGCTTAACGCTTTCTTTTCATCGGCATCAGCAAGATCCTGATACCCATAAGCAATGACATACTTATCCCAATCACCGATCCCTTTGTCGTATGCATTTTCGAGCGAAATTTCACCATTTTCCAAACTGATAAGTGGATGTGGATAGTCCATCACCGACGCACGATTATTTTCACTTGCGGCGAAGTTATGTGCGATGCCTAAGGTATGACCAACTTCATGCGCCGATAATTGCCTAATACGGTCCAACGCCATCGCTAACTGTGAATTTGTATTGGCTTTTCCTGTACTTTGGTCATCAAAAGGACTCGTCATACCAAGTGCAATTAAGAAATCTTGTCTTACTCGCAACGAACCTAACGTCACATGCCCTTTTATGATTTCACCTGTCCGCGGATCAATAACCGAACTACCGTAAGACCAACCTCGCGTCGCTCTGTGAACCCATTGGATCACGTTATAGCGCGCGTCCATCGGATCGGCATCTTCAGGCAGTACTTTGACTTGAAATGCATTCTTATAACCGGCAGCAGCAAATGCTTGATCCCACCATAACGCACCTTCTTTTAATGCGCTCATAACTGGCTCTGGGATACCCGGGTCTAAATAATAAATAATCGGCTTTACCGGTTCACTTATCTCTGCATTAGGATTCATTTTTGACAAACGGTGGCGTGGAATAAACTTCTGTTCGATTTCAGCATCCAAGGGTGCTGAGTAATCATGAAAACTGTGTTTCAAAAATCCGGAATAAGGATGGAAAACGCGTGGTTTATAGCCATCGTCAGGTAAAGCGAGAAACGAATGATGTAGATGTACAGAAACACTTTTTGCATCAGGCGTTACTTGTCGAATGTATCGACCTTTTGGCGTACCGGCAAAGGTAACTAGTGCTTCAAGTTCAGTATTACGCGCAAATGCCTTTGTTTTGGGTAAATAAATGCCAGAACGAGCGCTATCTATTAAATAACTACCCTGTCCGGTTTGACTTAACTGCTCGGTAATACCATGCACGTCGGATAACAAAAAAGCGGTGTAATCAATATAGATTTTACCAGCGCTTTCATGTGCAACTTCAAACCCAGCGATAACTGAATCAGCAAAAGCTTCATCAATACTGTTACGTTCGGCAACGTTGCTTGAACTTGCGCGATAATCGGTATTAAGTTGCTTCAATAATATTTTGTTACCAAAACGTTGGAACTCAACTAGACGAGTGTCTCCTAACTGACCTCGGTCTAGTCCAATATCATTTGAACCAATGCCGTGCGGTAAGCTACTTTGAAATAGCATTTTTTGATTAAGTTGAGCAACATCTAATGCCAAGTAAACTTTGTCGTCACTATTAGAATATACAATTTCTACAAAGCCAGACATTGCTTGTTTAGCCTGTAAAAAGTCTTCTTTATCTTGCGCCTGAACTACTTGTGATAAGCATAGCAAAACTAAAACAAAGACAGAACTCATGCACTTCGTCAAACTCATTTGTCACCACTCCTTATAATTTCTATAATTTCTATAATTTCTATATTTTTGTTATTTTTGTTATTTTGTGTGCACATTGCTTGATCTGAATCATCAGCAAAGATAAATATTTAACCTAGAATTTGATCTCACTTATGACGCTAACAACACCTTTTTATTTACTCTCACAACTAAGATGCGTTGTCGCAAGCCCAACTGCGTATGCTTAGAAGTAAAATCACAGGTGTCTAAGGGAAAGAAACTATGCCTCACTCTGAAGCTAATGGCAACTTAGAAGAAAAGTCAAAATACAAAATCTTATCTTTGGTTGCAGACGAAGTAACAGAGATAACATTATCAGATCTACCCGTGTTTGGCGCTAGTCTTACCTTTAGAGAAGATATCGCCACTTTACAAAATAGTATTGTTGCTCCAAGCCAACAAATCGGTTGGATTGAACGCTCGTCATTGACTAAGTTAGCTTGTTTAAACCAACAACACTATTTTGATGCCCAGCACTTTATGCGCGTTAACAAAAACCAATTATTCTTTTCTAAAACCGTAAAAGTGCACACCGTTAATACTGACTTAAATAACTCTAAACAAATTCTTACCTTTTCCATTGTACCTGACACTAAGAGCCCTGTGGTGGTAAAAATAAAACGCTAGGAATTTAATTAGACGGCTAAATTAGTATCCAAATTTAGCTAGTCAACTTTCGTTTTAAGCCACTAAATCGTGTTGATGTTTTTCCTATGCAATCGTTAAGCACCGGCAAGCTAGCTATAATACCAATACTTTGTTTTGCTCTAGTGACTCCGGTATAAAGTAATTCTCGGCTCAAATGCTGGCTACTATGAAGCATCGCGTTGTTGGCCACTATATTGGGAAGTAAAATATCAACGTGCTCAAACTCCGAGCCCTGAGTTTTATGAATTGTCATTGCATAAACTAATTCAAACGCAGGTAGCGAAATAAAACTGAATGACTGGTGAGTTTCAGGCATATCGGGATCTGGGAAGCATGCCCTCAATTGACCGTCTTCATTGCTCCAAATAACACCAATATCACCGTTGAATAAATGTAAACGGTAATCGTTTTGAACAATCATGATTGGCATGCCACGATACATTTGTCCAACATCAATGTGTGAAAAACGTTTTCTTAGTTGTTGTTCAATTTGAGTATTCATAAACTCTGTGCCCAGGCGACCTTTTTTAGTCGCAGACAACAGTCTGTATTGCTTTAATCGCTGGATCGCCTGATCGACATCACGACTTTCAAATATACACGCATAACGCTGCGCAATTTGCTCTAATAATGTGTTTTTTAACGTCCCTGCCTGCGTGTAAGCATCTTCATGCCAGGTAATAACCGGCGTTTCTGGCTCTGTTATTGGCAGTGATAATTGCGCTGTTGTTTGCTTATTATCAAAATTAGACGCTTCACTATCAATTTTAGCGCCCGACAACAGTTCTGCAAAAGGCGCCAACTGGCCCAGCAGTATATTCTGTGCCAGTTGCGTTATTTCATTTTGCGAACGCATGCTTTTTTGTAAAAATGTAACGTGATTACAGTAGATTGAATTTCCATTATTCGCGTTCGTACTTGCGCAACTATTCGCTTCAAGTTCACTATGCTCGTCCGCATTCATCTTATTCTGACGAATGTTCGTCGCAAAACCAGGCAGTAATTCACTTAGTAATTGCTTATGTGATTGACTATAAATCCCCGAATAGTCGCCTAGTATTGCAGCATCCTGCCAAGCAGTTTGATTAACCAAGTCCTTTAATAATCCACCACTCTCCACCGACGGAAGCTGATTTGCATCTCCAATTAAGACTAATTTTGCAGTTTTAGGAAGTGCACGTAACAACTTAGCCATCATGGCTAAATCAATCATAGACACTTCATCTATCACCAAAAAATCACAATCTAATTGTTTTTTGTGGTTGTACTTTGGCTCGATACCATACATCCCTAAGCCAAGTAGACGATGAATTGTTTTTGCTTGGATCATCGGCATTAAGTCAGTAATCAATGTCATCACTTGGTTTTCTTTATTCGAATTAAGTAATTGCGTAAATTCAACCAAAATAGATTCATTTAAGCGTTGTGCCGCCTTTCCTGTTGGGGCGGCTAGCATCAACTTCACCCGAGTTGATGAATCCTTCTTTTGTGTGTACAGCCAAGATAATAATAGTCGAGCAACAGTGTAGGTTTTACCTGTCCCTGCGCCACCGCTGATAATTGAGGTTTGCGAAATAAGCCCATTGGCTGCAGATACCTGCTGCCAGTCAATACCCTGACCCGCTTTAGCCGGGAATAGCGTTGGCCAAAGTTCATCAGCGCATTGTTTTAGGCTCCTAAACGCAGGTTCAGAATCAACTAAGAACTGTGTTTGTTGTTGTTTAAAAAAATCAGCGACTTCATTTTCGTAGTTTGCATATCGTCCACTATATAAATTCGGTTCATCCCATTGTATGTCGTTTCTTGACGGAGAAATGGTCTCAAAACGTTGAATAACATCACTGAGCTTTGCCGCGCTTACAAACACAAAACCGGCTTTAAGTTTGGCACCCTGTTGGTTAAAACTTGAACCATATTGAGTAACATCTGCCTCTGACCAGCAGGTCTTTTCTGCGATCGCAGCAATGTCGAGGCAACTGTGCCCTTGCCTTTGAAAATATGAGAGTGCCAATAGCACATGAAAGAGTTGCTCAAGTGATTTTTGATCGTTGAAAAAATCATTTTCGGCATCAACCTCAAGCCGTTTGATAATTGCATTGTTAGCAAAATAGTAATCGATGGATTGAATATCATGCAACGCTAGCAAACAATCAGAGCACGACGAATAACCGGTCTGTTTTGCTATTGATGAAGGCAGAGAAAACAACATGCTTTTAACCCTCTGCCTTAGTTGGCTCAAACAGGTTTTCGAGCAAGTCTATATACTGCTTGTCTACTTTATCAAAAAACACGCCGCTAGATCCATCGGCAAGTTGATTGTCAGGTGACATACCACGCAAATATAAATAAAAAACGCCGCCAAAATGGGTTTCAAAAGAATAGTCGCCAAGCTGCTGCTTTAAATACTTGTGCAGGGCCAATGAGTACAGTAAGTATTGTAAGTCATACAAATGCTGTTGATTGTTTTCATGCAATTTCTCAGTGCTGTAGTGCCTCGCGGAATCGCCCAAATGAGTCGATTTATAGTCAGCAACAAAGTACTTGCCGTCATACTCAAATATGAGGTCAATAAACCCATGCATCATCCCGCTGAGCTCAGGAATATCAGCCATCGATATATTTAGCGCAGACAAACCTCTATTCTTTCTCAAGTGCTGGCGGTATTGTTGCAGTACTTTTGCCACGTGCCTCACTTTTAAGTGCGGCATTGGGAAGTAAAATTCGGCTTCGCGTAACGTATGCTTAACGGCTAAGTCTGCCAAACAGAAGTCATTAATAAGCGGCGTCTTTAGACAGCAATCTAGCCACTCAAAAAGCGCCACAATCTCTTTTTCTTGCAAGACCTTATACTTTGATAATGCGACAGTTGAAGCACTTCCCCAATCAGGTGAATGAAAATCAACTTGCTCTAAAATATCATGCAACAGGTTTCCGGTATCCGCACCTTTTTCGAGTTGATACCTGATGGCCAACAAATTTTCACTGGTATTGTGTGATGTTTGCGCTGAGGCCTGATCTAGCAGCTCATCTGTTCTCGTCTCAATACTAACAATCTTATGTTCATTCTCTGTTTCAATTGCATGCAAGGAAATTTGATTCGGCGATGCTACATCGTAATAACTGTTATTATCGCTTTTGTGAAAGCGCGACAAATTTGAAAATGAGCTGATTATCCATGCCGACCGTTTAGCTAATTTTGCGTCCACAAAAACGGGCACCGGAATTTCAGCAGGCGCTTGATAAGTACTTGACATAACGGGGCTTATATCAACATTCACAGCACAGCTACTGCTGTGCAAAGCGCCATTCGCAGATACTGCATCGTTGGTTTCAAACACATGCGTAGTCAGCCAATCCATCACCTGTAAATGAGCAGGGACTTCAGATTTACAATCGTTCAGGCTTTCATTGGGAATGCCTAAGGCTAAATTTAGCGCTGACTCACTATTACTAATGTCGTTTACTATCCCCAAGTAACAACGATACTCTGCTCGAGTCACCGCGACATAGATTAAGCGCATTTTTTCAGCATGCTCTTGCTTCGCATATTCATCCAAGCTCGCGTGCGTTGCACCTAATTGATAAATCGATTGTGCATTTTGCATATCTTGGTATTTGAAATGTTGAATGGTACTTCTTTTTCTTTTACGTGGGTCTTTATATTTATTCCCAAAAGGAACGAACACAATAGGATACTCTAACCCTTTTGAACCATGTTGCGTCACTATTTTTATTAAATTGGCATCACTCTCAAGACGCAATTGCACTTCTTCATCCGCAACGTGATCAAATATCTGGTGGCTCAACCAAGCCAGTTGCTGTTCGGGTAACTTATTGAGAACAGCATTTTTAGCCATCGCCTCAGCCAAATGCATCATGTTTGTTACACTTCGCTCCGGTGAAGTTTGTGGCTCATAGTTTTCTTTTATTAGTGTCAACAAAAGACTAAAAATGCCAAGTTGCGCCCACTTTTCTTTAAATTCAAAACAACTAACGACCAGTTTTTCCCATTCGGGGTGCGCTAAGTCGCCATGTAATTCAAGCAATTTTTTTTGCTGATCCTGCGGTGACATGTGTTTAACAATAACCCGACTCAACAACGAGCTATTCACGCCCGCAACCAAGGTTGATCTGTTTGTACTATGTAAAATCGCATCCAATACTCTATACAACTCCGTCGCTTGAGAGCTTGAAAACAGTGGCGTTTTATCACTTAAATAAACTGACGTTAAGCCAACCGCAGCCAAACTGTTTTTAACCAGCGTTGCCTCTATCCTGTCTTTTACTAATACCGCAATATCGGCTGGGACAACCTTGTTGTCACCAATTTTAGCATCGACCAGCAAGCGCATTATTTCAAGTGAGCTCCAATCTAATACTTGTTGTTCTAACTCAACCTTTTTCCTCTTGATATTGTCATTACCACTTGAGGTTTTAGCGCCATCCGAAGATAACATATAGGTCATTGCGGTTCTTGCAACTAAAGGGTCAAACAAAGGTGCACTGGCGGCTTTTGACAGTGCTGTGGATTTTATGACCTCATACTCAATGTCAAAACCAAACACCGGGCGGGATTGCTCTTTCAACAATGAATGCCCCCAAAACAGCCGATTATAACCCGTCACCATTTGTGCACTAGAACGCCAGTTAGTGTCCATCAACCACACATGGTCGGCGTCTTGCTTAGCGGCAAGATAAACAAAAATGTCACCGCCTCTAAACCCATAAATCGCCTGTTTTGGATCACCTATCATCAATAACAAACTATTTTTGTCTGCCTTCGGATAAAGTTGGTCGAGTATTTGATATTGATGACGGTCGGTATCTTGAAATTCATCCACTAATGCAACCGGAAATTGACGTCGGATTGAGTCAAGTAAATTTGCATCCTGAGTTTGCAGGGCATTTGAAAATACACTAATGAGATCGTCAAATAACACAACATGTGCCTTCTTCTTTGCCATCTCAACCCGCTCACGAATAGCGTAGACTCCCTCTTTCACAACCCCAAGCACTGCTGTCAATTGCGCATTCTTTTCTAATTGCTTTGCGCTTTGTTCAAGCCATTTTTTAATCTCAGCTCTAAGTGCTTTTAGTGGCTCCAAGATGACTTTAGCCTCAGGTGAGGATCGGAAGCGATTGCCATTAATAAAATCACCCATTTCTGGTGGCACACTTAAAACTTGCAGCAAGTCGACATGCTTATCATCTACATAGCCAGCATCTTGCTGCAATGGTAGTTTGGGAGCAGTGGCATTAATATTCACACCCTCATTGAGCGTTATGTACCCTAGTAACGTCTCAAACCAAGCCATGATCAGATGCCACTCTTGTGTGCGTTTGCTCTCATCCTTATGACCGAAAACGGCAGCCTCGAACACCGCAGTTTGGTTTTGTTGCAAGTGCTTAAATAGCTGTTTAATAACATCCACTTGCGCATACAGTTGACGTCTTAAGTTTGCACTTTCATCTGCCTGGACTTGAGCCATTGTCACCTGAGTCAGTGCTAGATCTGAAGAAATTGCTGACCTAAATTCGTTAAAGAAGTTATCAGGGATATGCCAATTCTTTGTGGATAACAGGGCAAAACTGGCTGTATTTTTGGTCGCTACTCTTAAATAGTCTTGCACACCTTGTAACAGCAGTTCCGTAGGATCGGTGACTAACTCCAGTTCTAAATCGGCCTTTAACGAGACAGCAAATTGTTGTAATACCCGTTGACAAAAACCATGTATGGTAAATATAGAGGCTTCATCGAGTGATAAAAGTGCCGCGGTTAGCAACGCATCACCTTCCTCAAGACCCACTCTACTGATTAGCGTTTGTGTGAAATGCGATTGTTTATCCGCATGCCACTCATCATGAATTTCCAGCAAAAATGTGGCGACTCGACCCTTTATTTCCTCAGTGGCCGCTCGCGTATAGGTCATTACCAAAATTTCTTGTACTGACAATTTTTTTTCAAGGATTAAGCGCGCGTATAAACGCGTGATGTTAAATGTTTTACCAGTCCCTGCACTCGCTTCTATTAAATGGCGACTATGCAATTCAAGGTTAAGAGGATCAAGTTGTAACATAAATTATGTCCTCGCCTTTTTGCTGCTTTTAATGCTCATGTGTTTTTTTAAAGGCTGATAAATAGATAACAAGTCGCGTATAGTTTGTCTGTCTGTTTCAACATAATGGGGAAAATAATGCGTAAAATATTTATCGATTACAAACTGTGAAGGAAAATTTCCTGCATCAAAAAACGTCGACCATATGTTTGCAATTTCAGGATGTTGATAGTACGCGTCAGCGCATGCAATGTCGGGTATGAAATCGGGATCAGATTGTATACCCGACATTAGTTTGTCAGCAAGGTCAGGCGCAATGAGCAAAGGGCTTGCATTGCCACGATTGAAAATATCCAACAAATTAGACAAATAAGCACGTGCCTGCTCTTGTTCAATAAAGGTAAATTCTTCTGTTTTTATCGACACTACCTTTGACTGTGGAGTTTTAATAATGCAAATTGTATAACTGCTTAAATTGGGCTCAACAACGTCAGTTTCATCAGCCACCTCGTTGTTAGATGAAGTGAGTGGCTTAGTCAATGCGCACACAATAAGATGCTTGATCCATGTACCTATAAGATGACGACTGCTATTACCCGTTAGGCTATAGTCAACTGCGCCGCGCAAATTTGATAAATCAAAATGAAAATCAATCAACGTATTCGACATACTCAACTGCCCACTGAGGACTTCCTCTGATACATACTTAGACAGCTCCTTAACCAGTTTTTGGCTGTGCTCGGCGTTTTCATCAATGAGTGCCTCAGAATTAGGATAATCAGGAAACTTGCCTGATAACATCAAGCCCGTTTTCATTGTATTCAACACGTCTTGTTTTTGTTCTTGTGGGAAACCAGCTTTCTCGCATTCTAGCAAACAATCAATAAAATCAGACTTCATTAAATAAACATCTAGTCCATTTTCAATGAAGGGTTCAGTATCGGATAATCTTGATTCAATATCATCCAGCCAGAGGCCTTGGCTATTATTTGCAAAAAATTCGACAGGCTTTTTGAAAAATCTGACCAAATCAGCCAGTCTCACTTTTTGTTTAACGCCTAATTGCGGGCTTTGATTTGTAATCAATTCCTGTTGCGGAAGTCCATCCATAGTTGCCTGTATTGTTGACACTTCATGGTCATGCTTTACCTGCTGGACTGGAGCTGGAGCGATAGCAGGCGGCGCATTATTTACCGAATTCAAGCTGGCCATCAATCTATACCAACCCTTATCAAAGTTTTGTTGTACTTTTGGTGACAAATGTTGATTGCTATTTTGTTGCGACAAAAAGCCATTAATACTGAAAGGATGCAATGGTTGCTGGCTGACTTGATCAAATTGATGGTATTTTTTTAAGTAAGCTAAAAATTCGCTTAACACCAAACTTGACTCTCTGCTTTTATTATCTCGTATACCTCGGCCTTGGTAGCTAAGATATAATGCAGTTCGGGCTGACAAAATGGCTTCCAAAAACAAATATCTGTCATCACCTCTGCGTGACCTATCGCCAACTTGGCGCCCTAAATGATTAACCAAATCCATATCAACAAAGGTCGATTGCCGAGGGAATTCACCATCGTTCAAGCCTAAAACTGCAATAATTTTAAACGGTATACTACGCATTGGCATCATCGAACAAAAAGTCACTTGCCCGGTCATAAACTGATTTTGACTGTCCGGTGAGGTAAATGCATTTTGCAGTGCTTGGCGAAGCGTTTGGTAACTCCATTTTCTATTCGCCGAACCGGCATTATCTGCCTGTATGTCGACAATTGCAGATACACCCAGATTGTCAGAAAATGACATTTGATAATGTTCAAAAAATTGGCCTAATGTGGTTGTGATAGTTTGCGAAGCGTATTGCTCGACAGAACTTGCATCAAATAAACTATCTCTCATCGCAAACAGAAACACTTTCCATTCATCCATAGTACGCGAACGCTTAAGAGAATCGCCATAGTTAGCCAACTTCTCCAGCAAGTGCAGCAATTTGCCAAAAGTGACGCTAAGCTGCCCCTCGACTTCATTTAAAGCTAATAATTTATCATCAATCAAGAGGTCGGTGTCTGCATGGCTGAACCCCTCTAACAAACGACTCATGCCCCAGTGCCAAGTAAACACGTCATTGGCTTTATCAATGCCCAATATGGACGATTTATGCTCAGCATCCAATCCCCAATGAATATTCGACTGCTGCACCCAATAAGCAAAAAGATCGAGTTCTGATGTGTTGATGTTATATTTTTTCATCACCGCTGGAAGGTGCACAAAACTCAAAAACTCAGTCACACTAAAGCGGCTGTCAGGCAGCGACATCAACTGCATAAACGCAGCAACTAACGGGTCTGCATCCAATGGATTACGGTCAGCAATCGAACATGGAATACGTTGTTTATCAACGTCATTAAGCTCCGTGATACTTTTACCAAATACAGCTTCTATGTAAGGTGAATAGTTTTCAATTGCCGGACACATAACGAGCACATCGCGCGGGCTAAGGTTATCGTCTGTACTAAACTGCTGTAACAAATAGTCATGCAGTACTTGCACTTCTCGCAATGCACTGTGACATGAACGCACGACCAACGAATGATCCTGCAAGGCCTCGGACGACGTTGTTGCGTCTACCGAGTGAGACGCTTCAACGGTCTCCCCTTGTAAAATATCGCGTTGAATTTTATGTAATAAGGTCGGTGTTAAATGTCGCTGTGGATAATCGGCATCAAATGCACTTATTTCATAATGCGACGATTGCGATAATAGATTGAATAGATCTTTACCTTGCTGTCCCAAGTTTCTCAGCAATGGGTTAATCGCTTGTTGTTCAACCCAAGCATCAATTTTGCCCTGTTGTAGTTGCTTTGCTAATGTTCTGTCTGAAACGGCATCGCCCCAATAATCTACGCACGGATTCAAGTGAAAAAAGTGAATTTGAGTGTACTGTGCTATTTGATTGAAGAATGCGAGCGTTTGCGGTGCCATTGTGTTTATCGCAAAGAAGTAAACTTCGCTTGGCAACAGATGGCTTTTCTTGTCTAGTTGCTCTAACGCTAATAGCTGAAGTCTAACCGGATGATTTGGTTCTTCTTTTGCTAGCTCGCACCAAATCCAGCGCTGCCAAGCTTCATGTTTTAGGGCAACTGTATTTTGCTGTTGCCAACTAACATCTTCTTGACCACTGCGTCCTTTAGATTGGGATGGCGTTAATACTGACTCCCCCTTCTCCCATGCAAGCAACCAACTTGGCCTAAACATAAGATATTGCTCAAGTGTGTCAGCAATCAATCTACTGATGTTGACTCGCTTATACTCGGCTGTTGTGTTGCTTTCTTGTTGCCAGTAGTCAGTCAGTGCCGCTTCAAAATTTTGCTGTTCAAATGCATCTGAGCTGAGTAACCTTTCAATGCGCCACAGCATGACCTCGCGCTTATATGTAGACTGCATTGGTACCTTGTCATGACCAAGAATATCGCGACAAAGTTGCCACACAAAACGCGTTGGCATCGGATAGTCTATATTCATTGCAATACCCGCATGCTCAGCCAACTGTAAATTGAGCCAATGCTGCATACCCGTGCTTTCTACTAACACTGTTTTCGCTTGCAAAATTGCTTGTTCGCTGTTACTCATAACAGCCTGTAGCAGATAACTTAAATGCTCTAATTTGTTTGAAGGATAGAGTGTTAGCAAGACTAATTTTTCTTATTATTGTTCAACAGAAGATGTTTATACTATGACATGAATTAGCAATCCTTAACACTGTGACGTGATAAATATTGCTATAAAAAGAGGTAGAAAAAACTCGGTAGACAAAGGACATTGTCTACCGAGCAAAAGGTGTTCCATGCCAACGCATCACACTAATAATACAAAGGATGTTTAATGAACACACACAACACCAATTATGTAGCAAAATCATTGCCAACTTATTTTAGTCAATAAAATCAAAAGTATAAAATAGTTACACCTTGTCACCATCACCTCAATGATGCCTTCCAGTGCATAAATGTTATTTTATGCACTATATTAGTGCTCGGCTTGTGCGCTATTCAAATGCAGTATTAAAGTCGGCATGAAACAGCTACAATATTGTCCTATAAATCTGCGGCCCTATTATTGGGTTCTCAACTTAACTAAAATTGAAAGGAAGATTGATGTTAACAAGTACTCAACTTAACACCATGCTTAACCTCCAAAATGGCATGAACAAAAAGGTCAATCCGCAATGGTTAAACGCCGGTTATAGCTATCTAAGAGCCGCAATGATCGAATCAGTAGAAGCCATTGAACATCATGGATGGAAATGGTGGAAGGCACAAAAATTAGATCTTCCTCAAGTACAAATGGAGTTAGTGGATATATGGCACTTTGCCCTGTCTCACCTAATTATTCAGCATGAAGGAAACATTAGCGCGACAGCAAACGCCATTGAGAAAGCACTTTTAGGATCGCATATAGCGGTGGTATTTGATGGTAACAAGATTAATTTTAGTCAGGCAACGTTGGTTGAAAATTTAGAACTCATGGCGGGCTTGTGCGTTGCTAAACGTTTTGACGTGGCATTGTTTCTAAAAATTGTGGAACAAGCTGAAATGGATTCAAGCGCCTTATTTTCACAATATGTTGGTAAAAATATTTTGAACTTCTTCCGGCAGGATCATGGCTATAAAGAGGGCACATATATTAAAATTTGGCACGGTAAGGAAGACAATGAACATTTAGTGGAAGTACTAGAAGAAACTGACAATCAGTTAAATGCCTATGCAGATGCTATTTATCAGCAACTAGAAAAAAGATATCCGGATTAAGTCTTTTTGTCGTCAGAAATAAAAATGGCTACTTACATAGGAAGTAGCCATGGCGCTGCCAAGCATAGAGAGTTCGAAAATCCGCGGGCTATGTAACACATTAAAAAAAGGTAGCTTTCGCGACCTTGGTTTACACAATACCTACAAAACTAATCGTTCCAAACGATGTCTTTTATGTGGCTTGCTAAAATTATAGACTTGAATTTCTCTTCTATTATATGTCGCTTGACTTTTAGCGTTGGCGTTAGTAAATCATTTTCAATCGACCATTCTTCATTAAATATAATAATTCTGTCCAATTTTTGGTGACTTTCAAGACTGTTATTGACCTTAGTAAGCGTATTTCGCAAGCTCTCAACAATACCCGTCTTATTATGTTCCCTTGCTTGCTCAGAGAGCACTAGTAAAGCAATCGGCTGAGGTAGGTTAGTCCCGGTAACACAAACTTGCTCTACAATTGGATTTTCCATTAACTTTGCTTCAATTGGAGCAGGCGCGACATACTTACCCTTTGCTGTCTTAAAAATGTCTTTTAATCGACCGGTAATTTTCACATAACCTTCAGCGTCAATAACGCCTTTGTCACCGGTACGTAAAAAACCGTCGTTGGTAAACACACCCGCTGTCTTCTCTGGTTCTTTATAGTAACCAACCATGTTGCATGGCGAGCTTACTTGGATCTCACCATCCTCAGCAATTCTTAATTCCACACCGTCGTAAGCTTTTCCTATACTCCCTATTTTTTCGGTTCTAAAGGGCACGCTACTCGTGCCATAAGCACAATTCTCAGTCATTCCCCAGCCTTCACAAATATCTATACCAATGGTATGAAACCACTCAATAGTTGCAGGTGCCAAAGGAGCAGAACCCGACGCCAACAATCTCGCTGAACCTAAGCCCATTTCGCTACGGATCTTTTTGGCAATTTTTTTGCCTACAAAAGGAATATTAAGTAAGAAACTCAACTTTTTTTGTGGCAATTTGGCTAATACACCTAATTGAAATTTAGTCCACAAACGTGGCACAGAAATAAACAACGTGGGCTGACACGCTTTCACATCTCTGGTAAACGTGACCAATGATTCTACGAAGCGTATTTGCATACGAGCGTAAAAGCTAGCTAACTCAACTAATACTCGTTCAGTGATATGAGCAAGAGGCAGATAACTTACAATTCTATCGTCTTGATTTACCGATAACGCACTTAATGAGTTGCAGGCTGCCCAACAAATAGTTTGGTAAGTGTGAACAACCCCTTTTGGTTGTCCTGTGCTACCAGAAGTATATATGACTGTCATAATTTCGTTCATGTCCGGAAGCGGACTTTCACTTAACGGTTCAATATCAGTGAACTCTTCCCATGATTGACCAACAGCTCCTGGATAAGGAAAGCCTATTTTTTCGATACTGGAAGGCACAGCCATTTCTTGCGCTTCGGTATTGTCTAGTTTACCGACAAAAACAAGCGGACAACCAGCGTGTTCAAGTACATAACTGATAGTTTCTTGTCCTGCTGTCGAAAAAATCGGCACAGAAATATGGCCCGCCATCATAATTCCTAAGTCAACAATCATCCAGTGCGCGCAATTTTTAGACAATATGGCAATACGACTACCCTTTGGATAATTTTTTGCCAACAAAGCAGCCGCAACTTTACGTGCTTCTTGTGCTGTCTCACTCCAAGTAAAAGTGAGTTGATTGTCACCTTTCGGCTGAGTCATGTAGAGAATGTCGGGCTGTTCTTTTTCCCATTTGTAGAGCATTGTTAAAGGTGAAACCACACTTTCTTGAGGAATCAAATTGGCAGTATCTGTTGGCATAATCCATCCAGTCATTTACAAGTTATTCACATAGATATAATAATGCGTGATTATTAGGAATATACAACCGATTTTTACATTCGTTATTATCAATTTTTTACGAATAGTTGTTTTGTTACAAACATGAATGCCGATGTAAATTAGAGCTTAATATAACAAAATCATATCTTTACGGTAGATTGGACAGTTTCTAATTGTGAAGAGAACTTGTATGACCAGTCTTTTTGTAACAATTTGAAACATTGACCATGACTGACAGGTTTGGAAAAATAAAAACCTTGTAAGAAATGGCAATCGGTCTTGCTGAAATAATCGACTTGCTGTTTTGTTTCGATGCCTTCAGCCACAGTATCCATATTCAACATTTTAGTCATAATGAGAGTCGACTCAATAATAGACTCAGTGCCTTTATCAATGCCAATATCATCTACAAAAGATTTATCAATTTTCAATACGTCTATTGGAAAATCTTTTAAGTAGCGCAAACTGGAATAGCCCGTACCAAAATCATCCAATGATATTTTAAAGCCTAAGGCTCTCATTTCATGCATATAGTCCAAAGTGTGGTGATTATTGTCAACTAACAAACCTTCGGTGATTTCAAAGCGTAAACAAGATGCAGGCAAGGCATAGTCTTTCAGTAACTGTAGAATCTTTTCAAAATCAGGACGAGTAGAGAATTGTTTAGCTGATAAATTTATCGCCATATAACCATCAAAACCTTGCTCATACCACTTTGCAACGTCAGCTAGGCCGCGTTCGATTGCCTGAATTGTCATTTCAACGATTAAACCAATTTGCTCGGCTATAGGAATAAACGTCACTGGCGAAATAAATTGATTATCACTCTGCCAGCGCATTAGCATCTCAAAACCAACCGTTTTTTTGTTTTTAGTATCAACAATCGGTTGATAATAGTTTTCAAACTCATTGCTGGCGACGCCAACTTTGAGTTTATTCTGTAACAACATAGCTTGCTGCACTTTTTCATTCATTGCTGGTGTAAAGTGCTGGTAACCATTTTTCCCTGACTCTTTAGCGCTGTACATCGCGACATCAGCGTTTCTCAATAGACTTTCTGCATCGATTGCATCAACCGGATACATCGCGATACCAGCGCTTCCAGAAACGCTAACAGAGTGGCTGCCTAAATAGATAGGTTGCTCTAACAGCTTGAGTAGGTCTTGCACTACATTGTTGACGCTTTGTCGATCTTGCGTCTCCTCAAGTACCACAACGAACTCATCCCCACCCAATCGAGAAACAATATCGTTGTCACGAAGTTTATGCTTTATTCGTTGGGCTATTTCGACAATAACCTTGTCACCTGCTGCATGGCCAAAGGTATCATTGATAGGTTTAAATCGGTCCAAATCAATAAACACAAGCGATAAACTAGTACTGTGTCTTTTTGCATACAATATTGCGCTTTTTAGCTTTTCAATCAATAAAGTGCGGTTAATAAGCCCTGTGAGCACATCATAATTAGCTATTTTAATTAAACTATTTTGCGCTTCTTTTTGTTCTGTTATGTCAGTCATTATAATTAAATAATATTCTATTAATCTATGATCATTCTCACTGGCAATTGCATTAACATCAGTGAGGGTTGTAATTTTACTATCAGCAACGACAAACTCCAATTCAGCTTTCCAGTGCTCTCCCGGTTTCAAGGTGGCTAGTTTGGAAATGAATTTACGTTTCATTCCTTCTTGTTGCTCCATGATATGTGTCAATTGAGATTTGAACTCAGTTTGCTCACTAATTCCAAAGGCTCTATAAAAACTAGGATTAGCGCCTAAAGGCTGCTTATTCCTACCAAAAATAATGACCCAATCACGTGTGTGTTTAAATGCATCCCCAAAAAACTTTAAACGCTCTTTTGAGGCTATATTTTCAGTCACATTCGTATACGTGCCGGTGACAGTAATCGCCTCATTTTCTGGACTAGAAATACTACCTGCATCTCTGAACCACAGATAATCGCCGTTAGCGTGTTTCATGCGATAAGTATTGTCGAATTGCTCGTCCTCACGCCGAATAAACTGTCTCCATGCTGACAGATATTGGAGCCTGTCAACCTCATGAATTAATGATAGATGCTTTTCAAATTCAACAGCATTGCCATCAACCGCATAGCCTAATTCATTTTGGAGGCGCGAAGTATGTATTATCTTACTTACAGAAGACCACTCCCATATATCAGAATTACTGGCCTTAAGGGCACTGGTTAACCTATTATTATAGAGACTAATCTGGTCATTAGCTGAAGCTAAAACAGCTTGAATTCGATTGCGCCTAATGACAAACCATAGCAGTCCTGAGAATACTAAAATAGCGTAAACTGCGATAGCGAAGGGAGACCAAAACGGCGCATATTCAACTCGAATATATAGTTTTGCGATTTGTGACGCATCTATGTTGTCACCTAGCTCGTATATTTCCAATACATGACTTCCTGACTCAAGCATCGAAATTTCTATTTTGTTTGAAACCGTACCCGGAAAATTAATTACCTTATCGTTGCTTACCAACCTATAATTAAAACGGTCTGACTCAACAATACTGAAGTTTAAAGATGAGAAATGCACAATTAACCCCATATCATCATGCTTTAGCACAATTTCCCTATTATTGAGTGTGGTGTAAGGAAGATAAAGTTTTCTAGACGATAGTTCGATTTCTGTAATAACTGGTGCCCTGTGTTTTTCATTATACAAAGAAGACACTTTTATGGGGTCAAATAGCGTCACTCCTTTTGTTGAACCATAGGCTAAGCGACCATCCGATAGAGTGGTAAATGCACCTTCATTAAATTCTGTTGAGGACACTCCCTGCATGTACTTGTATGTAAATAAATCTATATTCTGCGGATTAAATTTATGCAGCCCGGAGTGCGAGCTGAACCAAAGATGTTCCCTAGCATCTAGTGCAAGCCCGTAAATAAGATTGGTCGACAATGCCTTAGCTGAATTGAATTCATTAATCTGCTCAAAGTTATCACCATTCAGTTGATACAGCGCTTTACCGGGATAAGATACCCAAAAATTATTTTTTGAATCTCTTAACCAACTGCTTGGCCACATACTAAGTGAATCACCCTCTTTTTTAATAGAATGTAAAACACTGACTTTCAAGGAGTCCGTATTAAAGCCAACAAGGCTTCCGGCGGCGCTTAGCAATACACTTGATGTGCGAATATCGTAACCAATTATCATGTGTATGGTGTTACCGTTAAGCCCTAATTCGTTAAATGTAAACAGTTGCGCAGTCCAGTTTAGCGAATCAAATTTAATCAAGCCATCATCAGATAATGACCAAATAATCGATCGACCCCCTTGTACTAAACCATATGAGTCACTTTCAAATAGTTGCTGTTGCTCAGGCTTAAAGTTAGTAAAGTCCTTGATTTTACTGGTCATGCTATCGAAAACCCGCAAACCGGCACCGGTTGCTATCCACAACTCGTTTTTATTGATGCTAAATATCTGCTCAATATAGGATTGTCTATCATTAGTCACTTCAGAATTCGAGACCAGAAACTGCTCTGTTAAACTTGTATTTAAATTTATTTTATTTAGCCCATTCGTTGTGCCTATCCAAAGTGTATTTTTATCTTCTTGGTATAACGAAAGAACATTATTGTGGCTTAATCTATTTTCAGGCTTGGTGTTAATGCTGTTTGATATTGACGTAAAAGAAGTACTTTTTGGAGACCAGAACATAGCGCCATTGAATTGTGTACCAATCCAAACGTTGCCATTTTTATCGGTGGCGATAGATTTGACACTTTTATCTGAAATATCTTCAATATTTTGCTGTGGCTCAAACATAAATAAGAGAGGTGAAGCAGACATATCTGTTTTAAATAAACCGCGCTCAGTTCCTACGTAAATAGAATCGTCGTCGAAAAAGCGTAAGCTCCATATGTTTTCTTGCGAATCGATAGTGCTTGATAACGGGGCGGACCAATCACTAATAACAAATTTTTTTAAGGCCGCAAGTGACATTTGATAGAGCCCCTTGACAGTGCCTATCCACAATTGCCCATTGGGCATTTCTATCAATTGCTTTACGTTTTGGCTGTTTACATCGTCTTGCAATTCTGTCGGCAAAAATTCAAGAGTACTGATTTTACCTGTGAGTAAATTTTTAGCGATTAATCCTCTTGAGGTACCGACAAGTAACATATCGCCACTTTTATAGGCTGTTCGGATCACAACGCTGCGCGCAATATCAACCTCATTGAGTAAAAATAGCGTGGCCACTCGACCCGTTTCATAACGATACAAGTCGACTTGATGATTCAAAGCAATGACAATATTCCCGCGTTCGGCTTCGGTTATATATTCAGCATATTGTATCCATTCAGGATCGTCTAAATAGCGCGCCGAGACAATATTTTCTGACTCTTTGGTTTGCGGATTGAGTCTGAGTACTCCGCTTGTGCCTGAACTGATCCAGAGATTACTGCGGCTATCTTCGTAAATATCGTATACGGGGTTACTTAAAAATTCACCGTGGATACCTGGTATTTGAATTACGCGGTGGCCATCATAACGATTCAGACCTTCTTCATTTGCAATCCATAAAAAACCATATGAATCGATATGCAGGTCGTGAATCGTATTTTGACTCACGCCATCCGACGTATTCAGGTGTGATAGACGAGGATTATCTAACACAGGTTTTGATGCGCCTTGAGTAAAGTTAGAAAAAGAAAAAAAACAGATGAAAATAAAAGGACCAAAAAAGAAAGGTAAGTTCCGCTTATTGCTGAATGAGGGGTAAAGGTTAAATGTACCCAAGCACGCGCTTATAATCTGCATCTATACGTGTTCATTGTCTTTGGATCGCCTAATGCTGGCGTCAACATTACAAATAGGCTCAATCGACGCGGTGATTTTTATTAGCCAGCCATACAAATTATATTAAATACCGTGCCTTGTCATATTTAAAAGACATCCCTTTCTATTTATTTTGACAGCGCTTGATGTCATTACTGAATTCTCGTCATATTACCAAATGACACTCATTATAAATTGTATGCCATTGCTTAAAAGCCGCAGGCGCAGTTGCGTTTAGTTTTTTGCATTTTACCTACCCCTGGATTAAAGGTATTTGTTGGATCGAGTGATTCGTAAAAGGCTTTTAAATCTGGCTCTGCTGAATATAGATGTCCAACATTATGTTCTGCTGGATATTTGGCGCCTCGACTATTCAAAAGAGCTAACATTTGTGTCTTCAATTTTTGCGCATCGACTCCTTTTTTCAAAATGTAATCTTGATGAAATACATAGCAAAAAAAGTGACCGTAGTAGAGTTTCTTATCAATCTGCTTATTCAATTCCTCAGGTAATTTTTCAAGCCAGTCAATTTCGTTTCTCGGCAAAGCAATATCCAGCGCCAAAATATCGCCCACGTTCTTTGCAAACAAAGTGTGATATCGCAAAGCTGCTCCTGCTGCCGCAAAACGATGCAAATAAGCACGTTTTGCTTCATTTTCATCACATACAATGAAGCTACCTGTTGTCGATTTACTGAAAAAATCTGACAAGAAACTGTGTGCTTCTGCGATCCCTTCATTACTCATTTTGAGAATAAGGTGATGTTCATAATCTTTACGATACTGGAGTAAACGCGGTGGAATATGCTCAGGGAAAAAACGACTAAAAGCCTGCATACATTTGTCTGTTATTGCCTTTGGCAACCAGCTCACTTTGTTCAGCGCAGCATCAATACGTCCCTTAATAGAAAATAGACGAGGTAATTGATCGGTTCCTAAATGCAGAACACTTAAAAAAGTATCTTTGCCATATTTTTGTGAAATATCAAAAGTATCTCGATGCATGTATTCGCCTACTTCGGGCAGATTGGTTAAGCGTGATAACATCAATTTCCTGAGTTGGGCTAATTCCTTGGTGTTGTTTGTTCCTACGTAAAACGTTTGTTCGCGTTCTGCAACCGGATAAGTGTCTAAACGGACCGCAAATACTGCCAGCTTCCCTGCGCAGCCGCTTGACTCATGCAGCCTTCTTTTATCCGCATTGAAGCGACTAGGTGTGTCGGCTTCGACATCTCTGATACGCTCCATATACTCTTTATCGGACGCCATTTTATCACTTTGAGCAACCGCAGTAGTTGCAAACTCCCCGTGTTGCAAATTTGTCAATATAGCTTCTGGAGAATCGCCAAGTTCAATTCCTAAGTGGTTAACTAGTATCAGTTCGCCCTGTTCATCTACTTGCGCATAAATCGAAAGTTCCGTAAAGGCGGGGCCGCGTTTCACTAAAGCTCCGCCTGAATTATTTGCTACACCACCAACAATAGATGCACCTAAACAAGATGATCCTATAATCGAATGAGGAGCACGACCTATGCTTCCTAGCTGTTTTTCTAGCTGATGTAATGTAGCCCCCGGAAGGCTGACAACTTGCTCACCTGCATTAATCAAAAAGAGTTTATCAATGGCTAATGTGTTGATCACAATAACTGGGCGGTCATAGTCGTTGCCACTCGGTGTCGAACCTTCAGTTAATCCGGTATTGGCCGCTTGCATCACAATAATAGTGTTGGCTTTAACGCAAACTTGCAGACTTTGCCATAACTGCAATAGTGTTTCTGGAAATATAACAGCCAAGGCACTGCCGCCGCCAGAGCGCCATCCTTTTCTAAAATGCGCATTTTTTTTCGGATCGGCTTTGATATTTTTTGCACATAAAATACCTGTTAACTCAGCCACAATGAGGTCATTACTTAAGGGCTTTATACAGCGATTATTGACGTTGGCTGAATAAGCATACGTATCAATACTCATGATGGCTTTACTCCATTTTTGATGAGTGCATAGTTAACCACAGACAGGTTCAACTTAACATTTAGCCTGCAGCTAAGGCATGCTATAAGCATAATACAGTATCAAGGTTTAATTGATTTATTCACTTCAGTTATGTCTATTCGGCCCACTTTAACTGCATTCTTAATTATCTTAATAGACGGTGCTAATTGGAATAGGTCGCCATTTAATCCCACAAGCTGCTTTTGAACACCTTGTTTTTGGGCGATTAACGCATTCGCTTGCAAATGTTTGGGTTCGCCATGTACCGGAATAGCAACCTTAGGCGAGACCCACTCATACATATCACGTAAGTCGCGCTCATTTGGGTGACCCGATGCATGTATTGTGTGTTTAGATAGTGCTGATTGGATGACAATAAGTCCTTTTGTTTTTAAGTTTTCTACCATTTTATCAACTGCTTTTTCATTCCCCGGGATGGTAATTGAGCTAAAAATCACGGTGTCACCTGATTCTACTTCGCAATCTGGGTGATTGTCCCCAGCTAGCCTACCCAATGCTGCTCTGCTCTCTCCTTGACTACCAGTAGCAACAATGAGTACTTCGTGTTTTGGTAAATAACCAATATCTCGACGATGCGAAATTTTCAATTCATCAGGCCAATAACCGGTGCTGCGGGCAATGCTGTACATATTTTCGAGTGAGCGCCCCAATAGAGTCATGTATCGGCCTGTTTTTGCGGCGACTCTTGCCAAACTAATCAGGCGAGCGACATTGCTGCCAAAACAAGTAACAATAGCGCGTCCTTGACACTGTTGAACCGTTCGCAGTAATCCCAGTTCACAATCACCTTCCGACAAGGAGTACCCTGGACGCAAGGCATTAGTCGAGTCACACACCATTGCCGTTGGCTTCAACTTAGCAAGTTGTTTAAAGGGTGCTGCATCAAAAGGCTGGTCGGTTATTGGATTAAAATCTATTTTCCAATCAGCGGTATGGAAAATAGAGCCAACTGCAGTTTGAATAAATAATGCCTGCGCGTCAGGTAATGAGTGAGTTATTGACAGCCATGTTATGGTAAATGGTCCGATATCAATTGTACTGCCCGGCTCAACAACAATAATCTTAACTAATTCGGCAATGTCGGTCATATATAGTTTTCGGCGCAGTACTTCGGCAGTAAACTTTGTTGTGTAAATCGGACATTTAAATTTATTCCATAATGCGGGCAAAGCACCCACATGGTCCTCGTGCGCATGAGTGATAATAATGCCACACAAACTCTCTTGTCTATTTTCAATAAAGACAGGATCAGGTGCAATCATATCAAACAATTTAGCAGATGGGTTTTGATCATCTATTCTATCTAGGGGGGATCTGAAGGTAACGCCACAATCAACCATCAGCCATTTATTATTATGCCCGTATAAATTCATATTCATGCCTATTTCTCCTGTCCCACCTAAAGGTAAGAAAAATAAGTCTTTGTTGGACGGCTTGATGGTTCGAAAGTAGTTAATGGTGACCTCGCGTAAAATTCATGAAATGTTTTATTACAAAAGTTTAACTTAAAAACAGTAATTTGGGCTAAACCGATCAAAAACATTTGCAGTATATATTTGTGTAGTGAACAAAATTGCTTTTAAAAAACGCAATATCTTACAATGAAAAAGGAACGATCATGAAAATTACACCACAAAGTAAACTGCTGCTGCCTGTCATTTGTTCAGCATTTTTGTTGTCAGGCTGTTGGCTAGACAGCGATGACGATAAGGCTATCGAACCGGTTGAAATAGCGACTAGCGCCAACGTCCGCGTCGTACACGCTTCTCCTGATGCCCCAACCGTCGATATTATTATAGGTGGCACACCGATAGGTCAAAAACAAGACCTTGATTATCAAGACGCCACTGCTTGGTTTCCAATTGCACCTAACACTTATGAAATTTCTGTAGAGGCTAACTTACCGGGCGATGACGCAAATGTGTTGACATTTTCGCCGGTCTTAGTCGGTAGTCAAACGTATACTATTTTAGCCATCGGTTCAGTTGGTCAAGGCACACTAGAGGCTTTAGTGGTCGAAAACACACTCACCCCAGTGACCGCTGGAAACGTGCGAGCGCAAGTTGTACATGCGGCTCCAAATGCGCCCGAAGTGGATGTATACGTCACTGCGCCGAACACGTTGTTATCAACAGAGCAACCGCTTGCTACCCTCGTTTATAAACAATTTACCGGTCAGGTTGAAGTACCTGCGGGCGATTACCAAATTAGAATTACACCAGCGGGCTCAACAACTGTTGTGTTTGACTCTGGTTCGTTGTCACTAGCAGACGGATCTGACTTATTAATTTCGGCCACACAAAATGTGGTAACTGGTGGGTCTCCGGTATCTCTTGTAGTCGCTACGGGTGCGGGTTCTGCAACCATATTAGACAAGGACACGCCAGCTGAAATTCGCGCTGTGCACGCTGTTGCGGACGCACCAGCAGTAGACATTATTGCGAATAACGCGTTAACTTTATTTGATGGTGCCCCTTTTAAAGGCGCAACAAGCTACATAGAAGTTGCTGCTGGTGACTACCTTATTGATGTCGCAGCTGACGCTGATAACAGCATCGTTGTAATTGATGACGCTGCCATTACGTTAACAGCTGGTATGCGCTACACCGCAATAGCTAATAATACCCTTGCGGACATTGATTTAGATTTAATTATTGATACCCCAAGAAAAATCGCAACAGCAGCTCAAGTGCGCATTTTTCACGCGTCACAAGCGACACCTAACGTTGATATATACGTTACAGCCGACGGCGAAATTGCGGACGTCTCACCTGCATTTTCTGACGTACCTTATGCAACTGGTGCATTAGCGGAGACTGGCTACGTGCAGCTAGCAGCTGGAGATTATGTTGTTACTGTAACTCCTACAGGTACAAAAACTGAAGCAATTGAAACCGGTACTTTATCGTTAGTCGCGGGTGAAATATATACTGCATTCGCAGTGGATGGCGATATGGAAGGTGATGCACCGCAACTTATCTTATTAGATGGTTTTGTTGTGCCGCAGACTAATTAAAGAGTTCCTGCCTGTTTATTCAACGAAAGTTGTTTAAGAGGTTTTTCGAGCTGGGTGCATTGCCCAGCTTTTTTTTGTGTAAAAATCGTTGCACTCAACACCCACCATAAAAGCTTAAGCATAACTTAAGTATTCTGTTATAAAATCAGACATAACCCACTTATAAATTCAGCGTATGAGACTACTACTAGTTGAAGATATTACCCGACTAGCCGAAGAGTTAGGTAAATCGTTGCAACACAACGGTTATGCTATTACTCACATGCCAAAGCCCAAAGTGCCTTAGGTTCGTTTGCTAGTAACGAATTTTCAATAATGATCCTCAATTTAGGCTTACCCGACAAGGACGGTATTACTCTTCTAAAGCGATGCATCTGAATCCGTCGATAAGGTTTATGACCCCTATATGCTCCCTTTTGAGCGTGGATTCGAATGTCGTTTCAGCTCAAGGAAAAATGACGATGGTAGCGAATTACTACAACGCATTGCATACGGACGCGGTATTTCTGAGTACGTCACTATTATTGGGAGGCACTATTTGACCTTGAAACTGGGGCGATGACACAAATGAGAAACGGCAAGGTGAATTTAGGTTAACCTATCGATATCAATGCATACCTGAAATTCAACCGGCTATTGACATATACTCTAACCGCGAGCTTTTTTGGCATTGGCCCAGCTTTTATGGGAGTTAAACGGTTTGAGGATCCGCGCCAACTCAAATCGAAATTAGGCTTTGTAGCGGGGTTGAATGGTAACTGAACTGATCATACCCTAAGATTTGTTTTAGAGATGGAGTGTTAGCTCATTGAATAATCGAATTTTCAGTATTGACGTTTTACGTACAGTCGCCATTGTTCTTATGGTCGTATTTCATTTTATATATGACCTCAAATTTTTCGGTTATGTTGACTGGGACATACCCGATGGCGAAGGATGGCGAACTTTTCGGCACATTATCCTTAGCTCGTTCTTCATCTGTTTAGGCGCATCGCTGCATTTATCATATCAACGTGCCATCAATTGGAAAAAATTTACTAAGCGACTTATTCAAATTTTTGCCAGTGCTTTGGCTATCAGTTTGGTTTCATTGTTAATGGTGCCTGAAAACTATATTTATTTTGGTGTGTTGCATTTCATTGCTGTTGCCAGCCTGCTTTGCATTATGTTTGCAAATAAACCCCGCATATCCCTGCTTATTGGACTCTGCATAATTGCCACCTATAACATCGGCTGGGTATCTGCCATTTGGCCATTCAATTATATCCGCAGTTACCTGCCCTCATATTCAAACGACTATGTCAGTCTGTTTCCTTGGATAGGCGTGGTGTTCATTGGTATTTGGTTTGCTTCGACCGCATTTTTGCAAAATGATCCGCTGAAACATATCGAAAAAAACACATGGTTAGCATTGCCAGGTAAACATAGCCTGGTGATTTATCTTGTTCATCAACCTGCATTCTTTGCCATATTTGGACTAATAGCATACTTATCACGCAGCTAGTTTCATACTTTAGAGTTTTGATGCTCAGTCATTCTATTTGAACTGGAAACGCAGCATCAATTAAACACAATACACGTCAGATAAAATTCACCTAAGGTTCACTGAGGTTTTGCGCAGTAGACTCACTGCTCATTACAATTAGGTGGTTGTGCCAATTTAGGCGTCCAACCTTGGGAGCGCGACTTATTGGCTAAGGATAAAATGGCCTTAAACGCCGATGCCGTTGAAAAATGCTACCGATGTTTTACCTGCTGTCGCCTCAGTCGATTGCAGAATAGGCGAGATGACAGCAATAAAGGTTGGCTTAAAATACGCTCACCAAGTGAATAACGGTTATCTCCCCACCACGTGCTTAAACACGCTAATATCTCATAATTTATAAAGCCCTGTAATGCCGTCAATAGGGCAAGCTGTATATAAGTATGCCGCGTACTGTTCTCATTGAGCCCAAAACTGGGCTAATTGTTATCTTTACATTAAAAACTAATCACTATTTTACTTCCCTACGTACCTATTAGCTGCGTTTAAAGGTATGCTATATAATTAAAAAAGCTTATAGCAGTGAGTCACATAAAAACAAGCCGCACAGGGAAGTGTTATAACACTATGATTGAAATTCATTCGATAAAAAAACAATTCAAAAATGGAGAAGAAATTGTCACTGCAATAGACGATGTTTCTTTAACCATTAAACAAAACGAATTCGTCGCTGTCATGGGCAGCTCTGGCAGCGGAAAATCGACATTAATGAATGTCCTAGGATGTCTGGATACCCCTACTTCTGGCAAATATTTACTTGATGGTAAAGATGTCGCCAGCTTAACCGACAATGAGCTTTCACGGATTCGAAACGAACATATTGGTTTCATTTTTCAAACTTTCCACTTATTACCCAAACTCGATGTTATCGAAAATGTCAAATTACCCCTTCGTTATTCATCGATCAATGCTGAAGAGGCAAATAGCCGAGCACTTGACTTAATCGAGCGCGTTGGCCTTAGCCATCGGAAAAACCATAAACCATATGAAATGTCAGGCGGACAACGCCAGCGCGTAGCTATTGCACGAGCACTCATCAACAAACCAAGTGTTATTTTGGCCGACGAACCAACCGGAAACTTGGATAGTCAAACCTCAAAAGAAATCATGCATTTATTGACTGAACTGCATGAGGGCGGACAAACTATTGTGATGGTAACGCATGAAAATGATATTGCGGCTTATGCCCAGCGAACAATACGCATGAAAGACGGTAAAATAATAAGTTAATCTGAGAAATTATATCAATACTGAAAGGAGTCACTTCTGATGGTCGGTTTTATGAAAATATATTTTACTAAGTTAACAGTAATGCGCATAGCTCAATTATTGAGTTTAGCTTTGCTGTCAGTAACGGTTCAAGCGCAAAGCGATTTGCTATTAACGGGTCAAGTCAGCTCATCAGCTAAACAAGTTATTAATGCGCCACAATCGAGTCGTTGGCAAATTCAAATTCAATGGATGGAAGAAGAAGGTGCGATAGTAAAAGAAGGCGATACAATTGCTGTATTTGATGGCTCTAACGAACAAAGTAGACTTGATCAGAATATAGAGTCACTAGAACGTCAAGTGCTTGAGCTAGAGCAAATGAGAATGGAGCAAGATCGCAAATTTACCGACGCTCAAGGTAGCTTGACATTAGCCATAATGCGAGTTGAAAAAGCACAAATTGAGGCTTCTGTGCCCGCTTCTGATGTGAGTCAATATGAAAAAGGTCAATATGACTTAGCTCTGCAGCGTGCGATGCTAGAACAAGTAAAAGCCGAGGAAGCCCTGCGACGGGCCGCACAAGAACGTGAGACAGAAATCCAAAAGAAAAACATTGATATTCAGAAGGTAAGAGAAGAGATTGCTTATCTTGAAGAGGTACTCGCAAAAATGAATGTCACAGCAACAATATCGGGACCTATTACGTATGCAATGCACCCGTGGACCCAACAAAAAATAACCGCGGGCAATAACCTACAACCAAGCTGGAAAGTCATGGATGTGCAAGCAACAACCGACTTTCAAATTGAAACTTGGGTGCATGAAATTGATGCGGTCGGATTAAAGGACAAAACAAAGGTGGAGTTAATAGTTGACGCTTACCCTAATAAATCATTCGAAGGCTATATTGAGGCTATTTCAAGTCAATCTGAAAAACGCGCGCAGTGGAGTAAAAGTTCATACTTTCCTGCCATTGTTAAGTTTACCACGGCACCCGACATTAATTTGTTGCCTGGTATGAGCGTTCGAATTCAAATCAATATCACAGGAGGTAAACCTAATGCGTAATTACCTATCTGTTTTAGCTGGCGTTTTCCTGCTTAGTGCTTGTGGTAGCGAACCTGTTGAAATATATCAACAATCGTCTAAAAATATTATTAAAGCACCCGCAGAATTAGTTTCCTTGCAGAAAATAACCATTGGCCCACCTAATATCAGACGCATGTGGAGCTTTAAGATAGAGTATATTGCCCGCGAAAATGCAATTGTAAAAGTTGGCGACACCCTAATCAGCTTCGATGGGCAGTCACTTCGTAACGATTTACTTGGGCGTAAAAGTGATCTTGATGCGGCAACAAAGGAAGCAGAGCAAGGTAAATTAAATAATGAGGCCAGGCTCAAAGATCTTCTCCTTAGCTTGGCTGAAGCCAAAATGAACGAGGACAAAACAAGACGTAAAGTTGAAATAACCGATGCCTCGCGCTCTAAAATTGAGCGTCAAAAGCAGCAGGCTGACCATAAGATTGCGACACAAACCCACTTGCAAGCAAGGAACAGGGTGGCACAGCATAAAGAAGAAATGAGCGTTAATGAAAAAGTACAGCAAGCGCGCATCGATAATCGGGCAGTAAGAGTAAAAGAATTAGAAGATAGTATTGATAAGTTAACTATCAAGTCGCCAAAAGACGGCATGGTTATTTACCTCAACTGGAATGATGAAAAACCGGCTGTGGGTGACACGGTTTATATGGGTGCAACCTTAATGACATTGCCATCATTGGACAATATCTCAGTCAAAGTTGAATTTGATGAATCACACACTGCTAAAGTAAATATTGGTCAGCAGGTTAAGGTCACTTTAGATGCTTATCCTGAAAGTCCTTTTAATGGCAAAATCAGTGAAATTGGTAAGGCCTTTAGAAACAAATCACAACGTAATTTGAAAGTTGTTTTTGATGCGTGGGTAACGCTTGATGAAATGGATACCAGTATTATGCGGCCGGGTATGAAAGCCACTGTTGAGCTATCGCAAGGAAGTGTCTGATGTATTTATCAAAGGCGGCAAAACTAGCGAGTTTATGTGCTTTATTCTTACTCATTACGGCTTGTGAGGAAGAACAAGGAAGCGTACCAACTTATGAAGTATCGGAGCGGGAATTCAAAATTTCTGTTAGCGCTTTTGGTGAAATAGAAGCAGCCGAGGCTCAAAAAATAGCATCACCAGGCAACCAGCCCATGATTTTAGAATGGTTAGCACCGGAAAATAGTATCGTGCAAGCAGGCCAAGTTATCGCTCGTTTTGATGCTCAACGTATCTTAAAAGACAGCCGCGACGAAGAACTCGAAATGTTGAAGCTGCAACAGGATATGACAAAAAATAATGCGATTCAAACTCAACAACAGAAGGACATTGAGTCCGACCAAACATTTGTTAAACATGAGTTTGCCTTTGTTGACCGTTTTGCCATTGATGATTTACGTATCTATTCACAGTTAGAAATAATAGATACTTTGCAAAATCGTGATTTCTTAGAGGCAAAAGACGATTTCCTCGAATGGAAAGAATCAAGTATTGACCAGCAGCACGAGAGTGAATCGGCGGTGCTCAATATTCGCAACAGTGGGCACGCTGCAAAGTACGATAGATATCAGCAAGCATTGTCTAAATTAGAAGTGGTTGCCCCCTACTCTGGTTTACTTATCTATGAAAAGGATCGTCGCGGCGAAAAACCATCGGTCGGTCAAACGGTATTTCCTGGTCGTGCAATTGCCAACATTCCCAACCTAGATAGTATGCAAGCTCGTATTTTCGTGCTGGCTAATGACGCGATTGACTTGGCACTAAAACAAACCGTGAATATTCGCTTAGACGCTTTTCCTGATCGCGCGTTTAGCGGCAAGATAAATAACGTTGCAGGGTTTCCACGTTCAATTGAACGTGGAAACCCTGTGACCTATTATGAAATTACAGTCACACTGGATATGCAAGACAAGCGACTGATGCAACCAGGGCGTAAAATAACAGCACAGATTGAAGTAAAACAACCAGAGCCGACTATCGTCGTCCCGCTACAAGCGATCCATCACGATAAAGGAAAAAGTTATGTTTATTTAAAATTAGACAGTCAATTTTCACGCAGTGAAGTCATCAGTGGTCGTAAAAATCAGTATGTAGTAGAAATTACGAGTGGTGTAACGAAAGGCGATGTTGTGGCTTTAAGTATTCCTGAGTCTGTTGCTATTGGGGATCCATCATGATCAGAAAGTATCGCGTTTTATTAGCAGATGCTATTGCTGAGTTATCAGCGCAAAAGCTGCGTACTTTTTTAACCCTTTTAGGCATGATTTTTGGTGTTGGTGCTGTTATCGCTATGCTTAATATTGGCGAAGGTGCAGAACGTCAAGCCTTAAAATTAATTGATTCTATGGGTGTTAACAACATCATTATTGAAGGTAAAGAATACCCCAGTGAAGAACTCATTGAGATTAGAGAAGAAAGTTTAGGTCTTTCAATGGGAGACGTGGATGCTGCACTTGCCACGTTGCCTTTCGTCGAGGGATTTAGTGCCAGTAAAAAAATTAAGATCCATGATATTTACAGCGATTTTAGAAAATCCCAAGCTGAAGTTCTTGGTGTGACCCTTACCTACTTTGAACACGCAAATTTGACGCTTTCTGCAGGCCGTTTGTTAAACGAGAATGACAATAATAAAATTGCACAAGTCGCGGTATTGGGTTTTGATACGGCAATGGAACTGTTTCCTGCGATGGCCGATGATACCAATAACATGCTAAATCAATACGTCAAAGTCAATCATGTGTGGTTGCAAATTATTGGTGTGTTGAGTCCGCCTCCAGGCGATAAAAACGAGTTTCAGGGTGTCAAAATTGGCGGCGACCGATACAGAATATTCTTACCCTTATCCACCAGTGTTCAAAAGTTTTCAAACGATCTACTGACCAGCGAACTAGATACTATTAAACTTAACATATCAAAAGCGAGCGACCCGGTGATTGCTTCTAAAGCAGTTAAGCAACTCATGGAATTACGCCATGGTGGTATTGAGGATTATTCCCTTATCATCCCTGCAGCTCTGCTTGAGCAACAGAAGCAAACTCAGCAGATTTTCAATATTGTAATGGCCTGCGTAGCTGGAATTTCGTTACTTGTTGGCGGTATTGGCATTATGAATATTATGTTAGCTAATGTTATGGAAAGAACCAAAGAAATAGGTTTACTGCGAGCCGTGGGTGCTACCCAAGAGGACATCAAACAGCAATTTTTAGCGGAAAGTTTTGCTATTTCAGCGCTTGGCGGTATTTTGGGTATTATATTTGGATTAGCGCTATCTGAAATTATCGGTTTTTATTCGGGCTGGGCGGTAAGTTGGTCAATTCCTGCTATCTTTTTATCTCTCAGTATTTGTATGATTGTGGGAGTGGGTTTTGGTGTTTTCCCTGCTATTAAAGCGTCTAAATTAAATCCAATCGATGCTCTACATAGCGATTAATTGTGGTAAGTAGTCGAAACGGGTAAACATGATGCTTTCTTAGATAAAAAGACGCTGCGTTAACCGCCCTTGAAAGAGAAAATAAGGAAGTTATAACTCACTTCTACTCACGCTATGATGATCATACTTACGTAATTGTTATTGTGAAATTAAATTGTCAAAAAAACGATATATTGCTTAGCTTATGCATAAAGCGTGTTTATTTTTTAAATAGAATATAAACCGAAGTCTGCTTTTTCATAAAATAGGTTATATCGAGCTCATACGTTGGTATTTAAAATAATCCTGTAAAATGAAGCCAATTTTGTTATTTTCACCATGGAGTTTTTATAGACATTAAATCATGTTAAAAATATTTTTTCACTAAACGCTAGGAAATCATTATGACAATAGTTGAAACGAGTACAACAGACTCATTTGACGTTGCCGATGTTGCTGCCAAAATTACGCCAATAGAAAAAGCTGAAGGTGCAACCGCGTTCAGAATAAAAGATAAAGTTGCTGTGCAATTAGATCTATCAAAATTCAAGATCCTAGTGGCTGAAGATAACTCAATTAACCTTCAAATTATAGTGCGTATGCTTAAATCAACAGGTTGCACCGTCAAGGTCGCTGAAGACGGTTTTGAGGCCATAATATTGTATTACGAGTTCCAACCAGATATCGTGTTAATGGATATCCAAATGCCGGATGTGGATGGTCTTGCTGCACTCAAAGCAATTCGAAATCAGGGCGGTGTAGCGCCTATATTGGCTGTAACAGCTAACGTCACAAAAGACGAGGTTACCGCTTATTCGATTGCCGGTTTTAAAGATATCATTGCCAAACCTATCACTAGAGAAGTATTGATTAACAAAATTACAATGGCCTTGACTACCTAGTAGACTATCGCCATAGAGGCATCCTCTAGCTTCTGCTGAATTGAATCAATGCTAGTTTTTATGGTGCTTGAGCACTTATTATGACTATCTCCACCCGCAGTATTTTTCGTTTTAGTATACCAACTGCCAATACACGATATCCTTTGATAATATGCTATGAGCGCGTGTTATTATAAGTTTGAATGGCGTCTTCTAATTCTTGTGGCGTATTAACATTACTGAATACGTCTTGGGATACAACAGCAAGTTCTTCTACTCGGTCAGCCTCAATTAGATACTTAATAGACATTCCGGTAGCGCCTTCCAATAATTGAAGTCTTGTTAATACGCTTTTACTTATATACAAGCTTAATGGCATTGGGTGCTGTTTATAAATAAAGGTACATTTCCGTAGTACCGACTGCTGGACTAGCCTTAGTAGTGCATCAGAACTCAGTAGAGGCATATCATTGGGTATTATTAATACAATATCGCCTACATTAAGTGACAAGTACTGGATAGCCGAATAGATCCCCCCAACAGGACCTTTTTCAGGAAATATATCAGGAATATCAAAGTCAGCACCACTGACCACAACACGATCTAAATTAAGTGAATTCATTACAGCAATGCTGTGCTCCAACATTGTTTCTGTGCCAATTGTCATTGCAGACTTGTCTCTGCCCATTCTGGATGACTTGCCGCCACTTAGTACTAATCCGATTTGCACAACTATTTCCACACACTTTTTTTGATTGTTTGATTCTATCGCAAGCTCACAATGACAGCTATTTTAATAACATTTTTTTGACGAGATAATCCAGTTTTCTGAGATCGCATGATGATTTAACACAATGTCAGTAAAACCTACTTGCGACCTTTCTAAAAAATATCGGGCACTAAAGGATTGCAGTTCTTTTTGACCCAATACCGCGGCTATTTTAGTTGCTAAATTAACATCAAAGCTCATTTCAAATAGGCGAACAGGCTGATTTCCTTGTGCATATAAAGTGACTAAATTACGTTCATAACGATTCAAATAATCGTGGGCAACGCGCAAAAGTTCACTTGCTTGAAATGCCCTTGCTTGAACGCGCTCGCTTGAAAGCAAAGTAAGTTGATGAGGTCGCTCCCTTGTTATGACGCCAAATTGGATGTTTTCACACCGATACATGTGGTTCACAAAGGCCTTTTTTGCCAAATTTGTCTCAGGTAGCAAAAATTGAATATGCCGACTATCTAAATCAGTTAATTGCTTAATTACATTGTTGACTTGAACGTCTGTCGGCTGAATAACTGAGCTTGTCAGCATAGCTTGGTTTACAGTTGCGTGTACTTTAAAAGCCTGCGTTTTTGAGGTCTTTATTATTGACGCCTGAGCTAAAGTTGTCAATATCTGCGGAGCCGGTTCTGACGCAGTCATATCGAGCGCTAAAGTAGGACTGATTTTAGGCACACTGGGCAAGGTAACAGATGCAAAGAGAGGCAAATTTTTAGTTGATAAAGCAGAAACTAAGGTGTGTTCCTCTGCCACATAGAAAACGTCAAACAACCATACTATTAGGATGCTCAGTAATGTTAAATGAAGCCAATACTTACCGAGCATTTGATAAAGGACCCTATCCATTGCATTCGTTTTTTGAAACAGCATATTAGCTTCACCTAATCAATAACGTAAGTTAACGACTGATAGCTTGTAAGGCCATTGATTCCATTTGTTGAACAACTTCTTGCAGTCTGGCTTGATGCTCAAGTTGGCGCATCCTTGCGTCGGCTTTGCGTGATTGAGAAGAGGCAAGTGTTTGCACAACGGGCCCATTTTGCTGTTTATCGTGTACCGCGAGGGTTGTGCTCGTTACTTGAAATTTTGGCGGCGCTGCAAACACATTTACCGATGTATCATTGTCTTGTAATGTTTGTATTTGTGCATTGCCTAGCATCTTTTTTTTCTCCGGTAATGTGTTTTTAAGTGCCGTTAATTGCTGCATTGCTGCCGCCATTTCAACAATGTCAGTCTGCATATGCTTGAGCTGAATTTCTAGCTCTGCAATTTGCGTCGCATGTTTACTATTGTTTAAAAATTGCGTAAATGAATCAATCAGTGCGTCTCTTTTAGGTGCGTGTTGTTTAGGTGCATTCGAGACGACAAACTCTGTCTCTTTTGTCCCTTCGCCTAGCAGAGATTGTTGGCTTTTACTTAACCAAAGTTGACCCTGACTTGTTTGTAGCACCAGATAGATAAGTGCACTGATGCTAACTGCAATAAACGCGACTTTTCGCATGATAGTCATGCCCTTACTCCTTTTTATGATGCATAAATCGTAGCTCAAATGAGTGCTTATATGGCAACTCGCTTTGTGGCTTGACCATACTGATACTCAATAGGGCTCTGCTTAGCGTTGCCGCTGGCAGCCCTACTACAGTGGTCATAAACGCCATCGAAAATTGTTGTGTTAAAATGCCAATTACTTCATTTACTGTTTCGGGCGTTAAGCTTTGTTTTGACAACGTGCCTATACCGACGCTTATGCCCAGTAAAGTAAAAGTTAGTGCTAAGGTTGACATGCCATTGGCCGACTGCTGACCTATTTCGAACCAAAACGCTTTTTGCGCCTTATTCACGTTGGCTCTATTAACTAACGCAATCGCGTAACCTGCAAAAAGCAACAAGGGAACGAACAACAAGACGAAACTGTAGCTGAATGCTTTTTCAACATAACTCAGTAGATCAATTAGCGTCATATTTGTCATGTAACTTGCGACCGCTAGTAATATAACCATCGCGCCTAATAGTCGACATACCGTTGGCAACCATTTCTCAATTGTTAACATGCTAATGACCCTGTAGTGATTTAAACTCATTCATTATCTATATCCTGCTCTAGCATTGAGCACACTTTCATTGGTCACGTTTACATTCTTCAACCATTGATCCATGGCACTCATTTTGTGCTCGGCACCGGCGTGAACCAAAAAGGTTTTGTCATACTGTTTAAACGCATTGTCGACCATAGTTGACTTAACGCTTAATAATCGTTCATCGCGTAATACCATTCTCTCCATATCGGCGAGTTGACGCTGTCGTTGCTGCAAACGCATTTGTTTTTGTTGACTATCGAGCTTACTGCTCAAAAATTCGGATATAAGTGTCGCTCTTTCTCGTTCAAGATTGTTAAGTGTGAATAACTCATTAGCATTGACAAGTTGAGATGAACATAGGTACAACAAGACAAAAAAGGTGATTTTTTGAGTAACATTAGATGCATATTTCATGATAGTAATCTCCATAATATCAATTAAAAAAAGAGGTCCGCAGCTTGGTTTGGTTTGGTGAAATTATTAATGACGACACCGTCTTCAGTTTCTTCATAAGCCAAGCGAAATTCAATGGATTGTGCATCTAATGCAACGAGTTTCGCCATATAGCTGATCATTAGTGCTTCTTGATCCAACAATGACTGGTCACTTGCAGCCTGCATCAACAACTGCCTAACGTACTCTTGTGCACTCACTTCAACTCCATCAATGGTTGGTGCTAATGAAGATTGATGCTGACTTATGGCTTTTTTTAATTGTTCTATTTTTCCCAAATTAATCGCGAATTCATCCGCATAAGGACTTGTTTTATCAAGGCGACCATTTAATAACGTAGCATCAACTTGAGCTATAACACGGTCCATGCGTTGTTTTGCCTCTTCTTGTTTGGCTCGCAGTTTTTGCATATCTAGATTTGCTGACGAATTTTGCTGATGAAACAACTTTCTCAGTACGTCTTCATACAAATACTGTTTTTTATTCAACGCGTCTTGGCGCAGAGACTGACTTAGTTGCATATCATCTAAATAGCTCGACTTTATTTGCAGCAAACTAACTTGCTCTTCTGTCATTTGATTCGCGCTGGCGTCTATTAATAGACTTTGCAACGCTTTAATTTTGTCACCTTTGTCTGCAATATTACTTTCTAACGAGAGCAATTGATTCGCCAATGGCGACATTTCAAAGTCCTGTTGAATGCGCTTTTCAATCAGATTTGCCGGCAGTTTCAGTAACGTTTCAGAGGCAACTGGTTGCCAATGATTGGTTGAATTCGCATGGACTTTTACCGATGTAAGCATCGCAGTGATAAATACACATAGCATTGTTAAATACACCGTAGCCATTCTTTTTTTCGCCTTTGCATTATTATCTGCATTACCGTTTTGTACTTTATTCATGTTCTTAACCTTCTGATGAATATTAATTTATTGAGCGATAACACCTAGTTTTTAAGCCAATAATTTTGGCGCGTTAACTCATTACGCAATGCCGTATTTATATTGAGGACCTGTAACTGATGAGCCGATAACTCGTCATGCTTTAGCAAGGCAACAGCGGTATCGACAAAGGACGTGTAGTCGGCAAATAAAAGATCTTGTTGAGGAAACTGCGTTCTAAATTCAGCTAAACTATGCTCGGCTAATTTGCTTTCTCCAGCTTTAATAAAATTAACTAACGCTAAGGCATTTAATTGCATCGCAATTTCATTTTCCGGGTGTTTAGGAAAAAAGGATTTGTTCTCAATACAGCGTGTTGCCGCATTTGCCAGCGCTATCTGCTGGCCAATATCAGCAGTAGCACCGACACTGTTTTCACGTTGCAATACCTGCGCATGACAATCTGCGTCAAGGCGGTCTATACTCGTCGCTATTGCTTGGTTAGTGCTATTTGGTCTGCTGTGTTGTGATTCGACAGCGGCTTTGTGTAACGGATTGTTGCAGCCAGTTAGTAGCAAAAAAAGACTACTTATAGCCAAGCTAAAATAGTGTGTCGATATGCGTGTTCGTTTCATTTTATTCTCCCGTCTTATATTACTTAGGGTTATAAAATGATTAGGCGGTTTTTTAGACTATTTACAGTTTAGTTTGAATCTTACGCCAAAATAAGATGAATTAATTAGCCGCAGTGACTAACTTTTGACTGATATATTGCGGGTTAATATCCATTTTTGAAAAGAATGACGCCAGTATTTCAACCGAGGGTTTCTGTGTTTGTTCAAGACGTGACAAATACGATTTACATGCTGCTAAGTCTGCAAGATCCAAATGTTGGTTGGTAACAATCAGCACATACTCGCGGTCAGCATGCTGTTGTTTGGGTAACGGAATAGTCCAGTGAAACTCTTCATCAATAACAACCGAACTGAGTTCGATGAGAGTTTTACTGTCTGCAACTAACCATACTTGCGGTGTCTGTTTGGCAGTTATTAACGTTAGGCTGCAGGCATCATTAAAGGCCACGGCTGGAATTCTTGATACATATTGTTGCGCAATTTTACTGACTTTTTTTAGCGCATTTCCATCGCAATACAAGCCACTTTTAATTGTGCTTATAAATCGAGTGTCAGTGTAACCGGCACTCGCATTCAAAGCCCAATAGATATTTGCAGAGATAATTATAAAAAACACAGGCACTATTGTTAACACTAAGATAAGTGCTTTTTTTGACAGTATTGACGAGTTTGAAGCCGCTCTATCAGAATCCGATGAATTGTCGTTTAATGGCTTGCTGCGGATTGCTGGAGCAACTAACTTAACTGCGTGAGCAGACTGGTTGTCATTGCATGCCATCGGAGAGGGCAATAACTGCTCAACGTGTTCTTTCAACTGATTTATGTCGATAACTGGATAAATAGCGCAATCTACCGCTGGGAGTATTTGCGGTATGCTAGTTGTTAAATGCGACGATGATGCTGTCTGTTGATCGTCTTCCCCCAGCCTTAAATCTTTAGTATGCAGGTTATTTGCTGGCACAAAAAATTCAACTAATATCCCTTTCTTCATCCACAGTTTTATTTGCGGTGACGCTGTAATACATTTATCAGGAACATAGTTTACCGCCTCAATCGCACCCGTCGACGTATTAATTTGACCTGTCGCGATCAACACCACATCTCCAGCCTTCGGTATTCCTTGTCCTAATTGAACAACGCCCGAACCTAGTTGTCCTGTCTCTGGATTGGTTTGATCTATATGAGGAGCCAGCGAGGACACGTTTGCCTGAATGAAATGCGCTAAATAAAAAGGCAGTTGCCAACTACTTCCCTGATCTATATTTCTTGAAATATTCGCCCGAAAGCTATGACCGCCAAATTCAGATTGAACAACACCTGTACTTTTTTGTATAAATCGATGGTATGCAGAGCTAATCGTCGCTAAGTCAGTTGAGCCGTTGATCGTTATCACTGACTGCAACTCGACGTCTTGCAGTTCGGTAATACTTTGTATAGCGACAAGGCCTTTGCTTGTTGCAATAAATACGTGGATAGTTAGTGACATTGGCTATCATGCTTCCGATATTGATTGATAACGTTTATTAGCATAAATACAATTTTGTATTAGGGCTAGTTATCAAATGATAAGTGGCACTGTCTTTTTCAATAATAATCTGTGCTCGTCCGTCAAGTACATTTTCAAAATGCAGCACTTTGAATTGATTTTTAAGCATACAATGTAAAAATACACCTTTTACGTATAGCGAGGTGTTTGCTTGCGTCTGTTTCAAACTGAGCAATAGATGCACTTGTTTGCTATTACTTTTGTCAGGCCTTATTTGAAAATCAAAATACTCAGTTGTCCTTGACATTATTCGACTATCCGAACTAGCAGCAACTTGCTCACCGCTTGAGGCAAAACTTAATTTGCCTAATACCCATTCATATTGAGTATACAAACTCACGTTGCTTTTAATAACAGGCATCAATTTTTGCGACTTTGTAGCAAACGGAAAACAAGCGCAGCGGACTAACTCGGCAAATGAGATACGGCGAGTCGCCAATGATATTATCGGCTTATCGCCTTCCCCATCTTCACTAACTTGAGCTACAGGAGCACCACCAGTCAAGCACTTATATTGTTGTTTAACCTTGAAGATAGCAGCTTGTTTACTATCCAATGGGGGAATTGTTGTTACCTCATTATTTTTACCTCTAGCGCTCTTAGTACCACCAGTAGCGGCGCCATTAGTATTGCTTTTGCTTTGTTTTTTACTCATCTTTTAGCCCATGCCTTTTTATCAATTCACCTTTGAATATGAAAAGATCTGAGGTGAAAAATGTCTCAAGTGTGACAATTTGACTTTTTTTATTTGCTAATTGCTGAAACACCGCCTGATGTAAATCATGAATGAGCTTGCCGCCTTGCGCTATTTGTTCGCCTCCTTGTTCATAAATATCGGGTTCATGAAAGTCCTGACTATTTTTAAACCCTACCCGATTATTATTAGCAAGCGTCTTTTTTGCTAACGAAAAGAAATTATTGAGCGTTTTTGATTGCAACAACCACCGGCTAATATGCGTAAATGTAAGCTCAGGTTTATCTTCACTATTTTCTAGTGTACTCACCAACCGTTGCAGCATATGACTAAAGTCTTGGCTCTCTTGGCGTTCAATCATAAAGGCAACACCTTGTGATAATAACCCTAAGCATCTGACATCTTTATGTTCATACAATACTGCAGCACAGCATAAAAGTGTGCTCCCAGCCTGTTTACGCCAGTCACTTAACCGCTCCAAATAAGTCTTGTAATCTTGTTTTGGCCTATCAATTACCACATCATTTTCATCTCTCGTTTGTTGGATAATTAAATTCTGCCAGTCGCCAAATACATCGCTTCGTATTACAGATAAAGGAAACTGAGTAACCGCGCGGCGCAAGTCAAATAACAGCGCCACACATGTATATTCTTTTTTGGTCATAAATTTGGGTTTATCAACAAGCCAGATTGGCGGCGTAATTAAGTCTTCACTCAATTCAAAAATAGTTTCATATAACCAAGAAGCTTGATTTTCGTCAAGCGAAGAGGTGTCACTCTGACTGCTCGTATGTTCCGAGTCAGATTCACTAAAAGAGATTTCACGAGCGACTTTGACTTGTTGATAGGCAAACTGATAGTCAACGATATCAACTAAGGCATTTTCAAATTTCACGTACCCTGGCGTATTAATTGCTGAGCGCCAAAAATTCAGTACAGTTTCATCATTGAGCTTGTCTACGTCGCCATTTTCGCCTATCCATTGATGAATATAGCGGTATTTTTGTTGTAGATTAGCGGTTGGCAGGTGTACTTTTAAAAATTCGTATAGCTTCTTTTGTAAATAGCTTGCTAACTTTTCCACGCACTTGCTATCGGACGCAGAGAGCTGTGATTCAATGTCCTCTATTATGTTTGGAATATTGCTAACCAGCAATTCCAGCAAAGCGCTCAACAGCATCACTCTTGAAGCACTGACGGTGAAATCTTGTTTTGCAAAACTGATAACCAAGCCCACCTGATCCAACGCCACTGAAGGTGCGCAAAGATCGTGTTGCGTAAGAAGAGAAATACGACTTCTGAAGCGACTGGGTGAAATAGCTTCTTGTATCCAGAAAAAATCCAATAAACCCTTGCTATAATCCTGGTGACGGACAATAGGCCAGCATAAATACGCCAGTTCCAAACAAGCTTTACCGTAATTTCGGCAAAGGATATATTGCGCAAGCTTATCAATTGTTTTTGCAGCGTACTTTTTACTCAGCTCATTATCTAGCCCGCTATTTTGCCCTCTACTTTGCCCTCTATTTTGCTCTTTATTTTGCCCTCCTTGGTATTCGCGCATTGATAAAGTTTCTCTGAGCATATCAAATTCAGCTTGCAACACTTGACTAACACCGTACTCAATAATATTAGTCATGTGGTATTTTTTTCACAGATTTGTCGACAGCTTGCGCCGCGATAAGTATCAAATCGATAACAAAACCATTGACACTTAGTTGACTTTTTAGCGGCAAAGGAACAGATCCTAAAATCCTCGTATTATCAATTCTCACATCAAAGGTTTGACTGCATAAGTGTAAGTAAACTTCTCCTTTCAATTCAATTTTCAGGACTTCATTAACCTCTTCCTGAGTTATTTTTGGCGTTTGACTGACTTGCCACTGTGACTCGCTATACCAGATATATTTGTTGAGTGAACATACTAGATAAAAATTCTCATTACTTAAATACCAGCGATGATCAGCATACTCTGAGGGATTGAGAAAGCTTTTGGCAGACGAAAAATTGACGGCAGGTAGTATCGCGTTTTGACACAAACCCAAAGCGATACTCTGATTTGTTCCAATATGCCTAACTTGAAAACCGATGCTGCCAAGCTCGTCAGGGGGCGAAAGGTGAATTTGGTCCATCTCAGCAAGAATGTATTCTTTGTTATTTTCACATTCACGGTATTGTAGCCACATACCATTGGTACTACCTAAATCCTGAATTGTAAAACCGTTTGGCTGACGCGCAATAATAATACTCTTATGCACTCGAGAGAGAGTGTCTTGTGGCAAGGTAACATCTGCGCTAGTGTCACTTTGCGCTTTGGGACTGCTTCTGCCAATTCGCATCGATTGAGCACAGTTAATGTGTATTTTTTGCTCCCCAGAAGCTAAAATAATGCCTTCACAGCGCTGCCCGCTCTTAGCTGAAATACCTTGGATTAAGTTTTTAGTAGACTCAATTTGCAAGTCAATCGACGGCCCATTAACAGCAACCTGACGCTGGCATAATTCAAGCGCTTTGTAAGCTTGCTCTAAGGCCGCCAAGCCCTTACCCGCATGCGCTAATTCAACCGCTTTTGAAACTCGTTTTTTGAACTGTTCGCGGTCATTTTGGATAGCTTGATGTTTAGATAGTTGCTCGGCAATTGTGACCTCCAGAGCCTGTGCAGTCATATTTGACGCATTACTTTCGAGTGCTCTTTTAACAAAAATGTGGGCCGCTTCAATTTCATTATTTTGCAATAATTGCTGCGCGTTATCAAACCAAATGTCTGCCTGGCTGACTCGCTTCTGCCAATATGATAATTGTTTGTGCCATTTGTTACGGCATAAAAATGGCAGCGGAATGAGCCTGAGTATATGTACAAATCGAATCCATTTTGCACTCTGGTTGTTTGACTCGTACACATTTAGTTTAAATTGGACCCAAGACCAAAATGCCAAAAATGTTAGTAATAGCACTAATATTATCAAAGCACCCCAAAAAATAACCAACTGCATTGAATATGCAGAAACGGCTCTCGTGCTTATAAATAGATTATCTTGGTGTATGAATGTAGACGAAACCTCAACATTCATACGTTCAAATAGATGAGACATTTGCTCACGGAATTGGCTTGGTGATAAGAAGGTAGAAAGCTCGAATGTGATCTCTTTACTCGGCAAAAACAACCCTAAAAAGTGCATTTTCGTTTTTTCATCCAGCAAGATGGTGTTCACATTGTCTGTTCTAGAAAGTACCATTGAGGATACAATATCAACCTCTTGGGGGGTGAAATTGACAAGTGTTAGCTTATAAGTGTAGCGCTTTTTTGTACTTGCTATTGGTGTCGCTAACTGTGGTATATTGCGCTCTGCAAGTGCTGGTAATTTTGGTAAACTCAAGCCGCTGTTATCACGTATTTCGCTCTGTAACGCATTATCGAAGATGCGGCCTTCAATTAATAAGGCTGACGCCAGAGATTGAGTAGTCAACATAAGCAAAGCCATAAGCAAAAAACAGGTGACTTTATTCATGTGTTTCCTCTACTAGCCTAAACCCTGTGGTATGCGACTTAACCGTCTTCTTCAGAAAATCATCCTCTGAAATAACTAGCTGACTTGTATCGCTCAACCAAGAACCCCCTTTAACCACAGCCAAATCGCATCGAGGCCTCAGGAGAGAGTCTGACGTCTTTGCTGTATAAGGTTGTAGACATGTCGATGTCCACTCTTGTACGTTGCCATGCATATCAAATAACTGCCAATCATTTGGAGCAAAGCTTCGCACCGGCATTGTGGTATTAAGACTGCCCTCGTTACTCGCATTACAGTTCTTACAATGCGCTTTATTGATTTGCATACTTGCGCCCCAGCTGTATTTTTTGGCTATATTCTCTGGTGAACTCGCCGCAGCAAATTCCCACTCTACCTTAGTAGGCAGGCGCAAACGTGACCCTGTTTGTTCAGCTAACCAAGGAATAAACTGTTCATTAACATCAAACCAACTAACATTCATAGCCGGATGCTCGGGCAAAGAAAAAGTACGATAGCGAGGATCTGTTGATAGCGTTTTTGACGTCGCACATTTTCCAGTATCAACGCAAGCGCCATATAACTGGTTAGTAACCTCAAATGACATTATGCGAATTCGGGGATACGCAGCCGTAGATGCCTCTGCGTTTAGATTTTCCAGAGTTGTCGGCATTACTGGCAGTAATATGAATTCGACTGCAATACCGTCAGCGACGGTTTTATCGGTATTGCCAATAAAATATCGGGAATCTGACAATTCAAGTTGTTCATTAATAATGTAAGGGCTGGTTGTGATATCAATCTTCTTAGTCACTGTCTGGTAACCGTTTTTACTGACTCGCAACCAATATTCACCTTGTTTTACGCTATTATTACTGACCGCTATTCCCTGCATAGATTGCAGCACTACATCGGCATCTTGAGGTTGGATCTGCAAAATTACGTCAGTATTATTTGTCGGTATATCTGCGGCTGAGCGGTTTATAATTTGAATTTTTGATATGTCATTGATGACATTTTCTTGACTGTTTCTGGGCTGGCGAGGGTCGTCTTTTAGCGCGCTGACGAGCAGTCGTTCCTGCTCGCCTGCATATTGACCTATTGCGGTTAATTCTGAATTACCACGCGGCAATTCACTTGTCTTAACGGACTGCAACCACCAAGGTAATACTAGGGCACAAGCGACAATGCTCAGCGCAGAGACAAAACGTCCTCGCGCTCTATTGCTGCTTGTGTGTTTTGCTGGGCTACGTTGAGTGTTTATGCCTAAAAGCTTGTGCTCAATAATTCGGGCTAACTCTTGCGCCGGTATGTTCAAAGTAGATTTACCTAACGCTATTAGTTTTTGCTGCGCTGCATCTGTCAGACTGCATTGATGCTTAACGGTCGCACTCGTAATTGCTTGATTGACTTGTTGTACCCATAAAAAAAGGGTGGCAGCTTTCTTGTTTTGACGTGCTAACTGAGACTGGGTTTGAGCAATGTACTGAACTAACCATTCAGGCGAATATTGTTGATGTAGTTCTGCTTCGGCTAGCAAGGCTAATCGATTAAAGTCAAACTCATTAATTTCACCTTGTTTTAATAGTGTTTGCTGAATATTCAGCTGCAGCCCTTCTATGCTACTGATAACAGTTTTGTTAACCGTCGAATGGCTTTCCCATACTCGCGTCGCTTCAGGATCATCATATTGCCCACACCCATCTATTTGCGCAGTATGTTTTATAAGGATACTTTCAATCATGAATGCCATTTGCTTGGCTGATGCAGGTCGTTGCTCAGACTCTGTGGATAATCCAAGCTGAATAAGATGGCTAACTTCAGGGTTAATATTTGGATTAACAATATTCACCGACTGCCCTATTTCACCGTATTGTCCGCCAGTTAAACAACGATACATAAGCGCTGAAACCGCATAAATATCGCTTTTCGCCGAGCAATTTTGGGTATCTATTAATTGTTCCGGGCTAGCATAATATAAGCTGCCAATCCCGCTTTGAGAGGCCTTATCAGGATTTGTAGTTGCTGGCGTTAGCTTAGATATTGAGATACCAAAATCAGCAATTTGAACTTGATCATTATCATCTAGTAAAATATTCGCTGGTTTGATGTCAAGGTGAACTAACCCAGCCATATGAATATAGTGAAGCCCTGTTAATATTTGCTGCGCAATGAGCAATGTTTTACGCATACTTAGTTTGTTTTGCGAACCCAACAAGTCTGCCAACGATCGCTTGTAATATGGCATCACGATATAAGGTTGTTTAGCGTTGGTAAAGTCAAACTCCATCAACGAAACGACATGCGGAGCCGATGATAGTTGATGTAGAATTTTACTTTCATTGATAAAATCTGCTTGCCAATTCTTTATTTTATGTTGCTCAACTGCTTCACCACTATTTTGATTGTCGACTAGCTGACAATCAAATACTTTAATCGCAAGTTGTATAGATAGATTAGGATCTTGAGCCAGATAAACTTGACTGCTTGTGCCTCGCGCTATCAGTCCATTCACCTGATATTTTCCAATGCTTTTTAACAAAAATTCAGTCCCAAACTAAGTAGATGCGGCTGTAAACGCAAATCAATTCTCGTAGCATGACTATTTTTAAGCCTTGCTTATTAGAATAAAAAAACAAAAAAATCTGCCACATCACTGCTTCAGTGTGACTTATTCGCTACTGTTTTAGTAATACTTCCCTGAATATTCTGCAATTATTGCGCCGACTTTTTATATTAAGCTGAAGTCTGACTAAATTGCTACGGGACTCAGTTTACTTTTACTTTGCGCTAGCATGACGCACACAGAATGGGTCTATTTATTATCGAATTTACCAGCCCTGCTGAACGGACTCGACAGGATTAGTAAGGGCTTCAGAAGGCTCAGCACTCATGCTGTGGACTTGAACAGTATTTAACAGCGACACATGTGGCGATTGTAATTGTTGAGCTATGTTTTGAATCAATCGCTGGTTCTGCAAAGCGGATCGTTGATATCTTGTCACGTTATGCATTCTAATTGACTGCAATGTGACAATTAAGTGACGTTTGTTCGCCGGCTCTACGTTGTGTTTTTGATAATCTGCATACTCAAATTTATACATCGAAGCTGTATCTTGAGTATTGTAAAAAGCAGAAAAAGTGCGGATGAGTATAACAATCAAAGCAATCACAAATGCCGTCAAGCCAAAGACTAGGCCTATTTTAGACTTTGTTTTTAGCAGGCTCAGTGCAACCATTTTTGAGTACTGATTGGTGTTTATAAAACGGGTGGAGGTATTCATAAATCGCTTACATTGTAGACTCGAACGCAGCTAACCATTCGTGATCCATTATAGTCAAAGATAAATCGAAGTCTTTGAATTTCTTTTGCAGCGTCAACGCCTGCGTCACGTCGGTATCCATGGGCATAGCAAGTATTACTTTTTGCATAGTGTTGAGCTTGTTAATTTGGGTTTGTATCAAATTTTGATCATACAGCGTTGCCGCATAATAAAAGACATATTGAATTTCAGTAGGTTCTTTTTTGCCTTCCGCACTTTGTCTGGTTTGGGTTGATTCAGTTAATACAAATGCTGGCACTGTGGTGTGCATTTTTTGTTCTGTATTATCAGTTGATTGAGGCACCCCAATAGAAACTAAGGCTAACAACAGTAGCGAAAAAAATGCCATAGAAAGTGCTAAAGCAACCTCTGTCATGGCCTGTGTACTCTGGTCTTGCGAGTTAGTTGATTGCATCTCATTGCCCTTAATATAAAGTCACGCTGTATAACGATGAATATGAAAAGGTTTGATGTATTTTTGCTATCATTTAACTAGGCGCTTGAAAATAAAATCAAATAACCACAATGTTAACTGATAACACGTTACTCCGTCGGGTAAAGGTTAAGCTTATTACTGCCAGTTTTTACAAGTATATTGAAGAAAGTATTATGAGTATTATGAATGATCGTAGCCAAATATCAGTTGTGGACTTATGATCTAAAAACGCAACAACATTTGCTTTTATTAGCTGATGGCAATAGCTATTACTCGCCGCACTTTTCAAAAGATGGTGAGCGACTTACCTAGGCCCTGAGTCTTTGCCACTGGTTAGCCCAAATGGCAAATATTTTGCGCATGAATGAGTAAATAATAGAAACTGTCATACCAAGTTAGTCAAATCATGCTGCAGCCGTTGACTCTGATAAACCAGCCGCCTCATTAATACCCACATTAGATCGTCAAATAAGTTCAGTACAATGGGCAAGCAATAGCAAAGGGCTCTACTTTAGTTACCTTGATGAAGCTGAAAGTAAGCTAGCGCGCGTAAGCGTTGGTGGAACAATAAAAGAACTCCCGACCAGATGTAGAGCGACAATAAAGTATCATCCTCGACAATATAGTTTCATACTTTACAACTAAGTATCATACCAACTAGCTCTGAAATCTTTGGTTGAGTAGTGACGTGAATACGGCAAAAGCCGACGTACGCCACTCAAAAAATTTGCGAGAAATTTATGCTAAACACAATCTTCGAGATTGGAAGTTTTGACGGGTTTCTCTACTTCCTTTGCGGACAGTCCACACTGTTAATTTGTCCGCCCCTCCTACTTATTAACCTCACTTCTTCTTAAGAAACTTATCGAGCGATTTTTGAAGCTGTCCATCAAACTTATCGTAGCCGCCACAGGCTTGCCCCCGGACTTATATACTGTGTTTCCTCTGTGAACTTTGTCATTGAGGTCGGTCTCTGTGACGGTCATGCAGTTACCACCTATCACCACCGTTTTTTCGTTTGGTCCAAACTCAGCTAGCACGATTATGTCGGTACCTGGTGGGGCAAAGTTTGTGCTGAGTGCTCTGCGCTCTGCATTCCTACTCTTTTCTTTTGTTTTATCAATGAGCGGCTTAGGGATTCTATGTTCTTGGGCTTCATGTCTTAATAATTCATCAAGTTTTTGTGCATTTAGGCCTTGTATGAATTTAGCGGTGTTTGAACTCAAACTAGATACAGGTTTTGTGACTGGGACTTCCTCAACAGCTTGCACTTCAGCATTTAGAGGCTCTTGTGTTTTTTGTGACACTTCTTCGATAACAGATACCCCCTCTTGTATTGTAGTTTCCTCGACTGTGAAGTGGCATAGTTAATCTGGCCACATAATAAGAGATGCTTCCGTCAGCTTTCAGGCATTTTTTGCTGTTAACCCATACTATTATACTATTTAACGGATGTTTTGAGCGTTCATCGGTCTTGCGTATTGCCTAAGTCTTACGACAAGTTAACGGCAAAAGCCGTCATACGCCGTTCAAAATTATACGGGAAGTTTGTGCCAATTTATAAAACTCGCGGTAGTTTTATATTCAACCCGTTAAACCACAAAGCCGCCATTCAATGGACAACTATGTGTTTTGCAATATATTTGATAAATTGAGGTTATTACTTAAAAGTCTTAGTAATGACCGTCTCGCTCGGCATTAAATGTTCAAATAAAACTTTTTAATTCGTTGTTTATATGGCAGATTACTATAATTACATTTGTGTAGATGTTGGTGTGTTACTGAGACTTCTACATAATAACTGTTGATGCCAAGGAGAGTCATGGCTCGTCGTAGCGAATTCAAAGGAATAGTTAGAAATTTTGCTCATATGCTAAATAGCAGAAATAATGACTTTCTCGGTTATTGGGCTACAGGCCAGCTTTACTTTAACGCTGAACAAGAGGAAGTAACTTCTATTTCTCTCAATCTGTTGAAAGTCGAAAGCCAACTTTCCTCCAAAACTCTCGAAGCATTTGCCAATAACATGCGACACTTCTTCGTTGAAATGTTAACTGCACATAAAATACCTTTGTCTTGGGTAAAGTCAGCATTTGTTATTTTCAGTTTTGACCAGCCGTATCAGAAACAATATCACTATCGGCGTTCAGCACTTGGTAAGCCGTATCTGCTTACATTGGAAATAACATCTGATTTAGGCAAACTGTAAAAACAAACTTTTGGTGGTAATGTAAATCCACATAACCCTTGCAAGGAGCAACGGCGTGCAGGTTTCTAACATATCAATAAACACCCTCGCTCCGCTCGCGGGGACGTTAGGTGCCTATGCAAGAGTTTAACGCAAAAGTGGTGTTTCCAGATAAGATTAATGATGGTGATGTTGAAGTTGTCAATATTCAGTATGATCTTGAGTTTCTCGATGTCCAAGTGTCAATTTTAGCGACACAAGAAGTCCTGACATTACGGTTTGACATGACTGAAGGCTTTCGTGTTTTAGACGAGAGAGATTTGCATAACTGGTGGCAAGTCATAACTATGAAAGATGGATGGTGCTTTAAAGTTGAATCAGGAGGTTGGCTTTCTCAAGAAAGTTCACGGACAGATTTTATGATTGGTAGCCTTGAATATTACAAGGAATTTCTTATCATCGGATTGGATACTTGTGTCAGCGTGATTGCTCAAAAAGAACCTGTGATACTAGAAGGCACCTAGCAAGAGACTCCAAAGGACAAAAAAACGCTTGGTTTGCGTTTCTTTGTCGCTAATTTTAGTCAAGCATCTATTCGCCTATTAGTAAGGTAGTTCGGACTCTAATTATGATTGAAGAAATATCGGTAAGTGTTAATTTTTGCGGTAATAAATTCTCTCCGCATAAAGCAGAAGAAGTCACAGGTTTAGCCTTATCAAATAAAATTGAATTTGGTGATATTGCCCTCAGTGGAAAGTACAAAGGCAAGCCTGTCCCATATGGCTCGGGGACGCTAAAAGTACCACAAGAAATAAATATGCATGAACGTATTTTATGGTTAACAAATGCGTTGAGTGACAAGGTTAATACCCTGCGAAAACTTGGGGCAGATGAACCGCATATTTATATTGGATATTTCTATAAAGAACAGTGTAATTTAACGCTCACAAAACGTGAAATCGCGGCTATAGCTAAGCTTGATTTAGAGTTTTGTTTTTCATGTTATGACATATCTGATGGAGAGTAGCGTATTAATATGGAAAACGAAGACTGATATCTCGCAAAAACGCCAAGATACCGCTTATTTTGAGAATATAGTTCAATTATGACAACCGTCAACTGCAAGCAGCAAGCTGTCCAAAGACTAACCGACTCACTAAATATTAATATTGAAATAAATGGAGCATGGTGTCCTCCTAATAGAGAACCGATAGAGTTTCTAACAGAAAAAGAGCATGAATTGAAGGCTAGTTTTATTGAGCCTTATAAAGTTAAGATAATACCTGACAGGTCAACATGTAAACTTGGCGACTGGGAAGAGAGACCCTATGAAATGTTCGTTTTAGCCAAATTGAAGAACAAAAACGGCTACGACGCATTATTCATGAATACTGAGACGGGGCTGTTTTCTCTGGGGTGGATTAATGAAGATGGGAGAGCAGGGATTATAGGTTATGCATCCGATTCAGCATTGGCGGAGTGGGTTGATTAAAGTTATAGTTTTACAAATAGCCTAAGTTCGCTGTAAAAAGCGCGGCTGGAACAATTACTCACTGGGTTGTGCACAACAACCTTCGTACTTTCTCATTGGCAAAGCATTAATGTCTGCTTTAGAGCTTAAAGCTCAATCAAAAAACTAATACACCCATGTCTGTTTAGCGTTCAAACGAGACTAACTGAGTGAAACCGCAACGGCAGGAAACTGGCCAAAACGGCCCTTTAGGCATTAAAGGATGAAACTTTA
>NZ_PJAR01000037.1 GCF_002836745.1 Glaciecola sp. 33A
AAGATGGGTAGCGATATCCGGCATAAATATTGGTCTTTTTCATGCCCTGATTATCGCACGTTTCTGAGTCTGTTCGTCAACTTGACAGTACCCGCTTGGGACAAGCTCCAAAACCCGCCCAAAGCCTTATAGCTGGTAATGCCATTTACCCATTAACAAAAAATGCAGAAATTCCACGCTTATTAAAAGCTTAAAAAAATCAGTAAAACAATTTTTTCGGATATTTGAGGAGCGCTCAAAATATCATCATTTATGATGATAACAACTGTCTAGATTTACTGTTATGTTCAATTTAGTCTACTGAGTTGTGAAAATTCTTAACGACATTTTTAGCATACTGGGCAGGTATAGCGATAGTGTTCTGATGCTTTAACTGTTATGTCACTAAGTTGTTATTGTCGGTACTACGATAAATACGCAGACAGCAAAATAATTACCCTGAAAGCTGGCTAAAGTTAACACTGTAAGCTAGGTTTTAGTTGAACAATGCTGAACAGCAATAAAAAGTCATTCTTGTTAGCGCTATTTGGGCAAGATGGAAAAGAGCATATTACTGATTATATTACGAGTGGAAGCAAGGGCCTGTCTGCACTTCTTGCGAAATGTTGTTGGCAGAACATAGCAAAAGGCAAAATATCTACAGCCGAAAAAAGCGCAAAAAAGTACGTTAAACGAGCTTATACAGAAAAATATACCCACAAAATATGGAGTGTTAACTATGTCTCTTGCAAGTTTTTACCCAGTCCATGAAGCTGCTGCTAATAGCTACTGTACTGTTACCCTACCGACTCAAACTATCGACCCTGAAACAGGGTTGGTTAAGCAAACCCTTAATCAAATCCTTATGGACGGTTACAACCGTGTGTACATTGATAATACCAATGCGGTATATTCGGACATTGTTGCGGCTGAAGCGGCTAACTCAGCCAAGTCGCCTTTCACCTCAGATGGCAACCCCATAAATTGGAACGGCAATACCCCACATGTCGCAGTAGTCGGTGGCGGGATGTCTGGATTGCTGACAGCCTACCAATTAAAAAAAGCCGGTATGACTGTAACTCTCTTTGAAGCAGGTTCGAAACCAACCAACGGTTCTATTGGCGCGGGGCGTATAGCACCGACTATCGTATCAGGGGGGGGGCAAAGTGCCACTGGCCAACTGGGTGCGATGCGTTTCCCATCCAATGCTTATTTATTTTGGCACTATATGAAAATCTCAGGTGCTGCCGGTGGTAACGACACCTTTACTGCCTTTCCCAATGTCGGAAAAGTGCCGACCACATTCACTGGGGGTGATCCGGGAACATCCGGCGATGAAGTCAAAGGTATTTGGAATACAGGCCAAACACATTCGCCGGCTAGTCAGAAAGAGTTGCCTGCAGCGTTTCAAACAATCAGCGAAAAACACGCTGAACGGTTTAGTCATTACAGTCCACCTGGCACCTCTCTCACAGTCCAAGACGTGGCAGATATGATCGAATGTGGCCTGACCCCTAGTTATCAATCCCAGGTCGATACATTTTGGACGGCTGCGGTTAATGAGCTTTATCATAGATCTTACCATGACTTTCTGAGTGATTCGGCTTTCAATATCGGTGGTTATAACTTTACTGCAGACCGTATCAAAAAAGTCGGCTATATAGGCATAGGTACAGGTGGGTTTGGCCCACTGTTCAGCCGTTGTGTTCTGGAAATTATACGCCTGTTTATTTGGCGCTATGATACCGAGTTTGCCGTGCCTAACTTGGGGGATCTACCCAAGAAGCTATACGACAAATGCAAGGCCGCAGGGGTTTATTTCCAATACGACACACAGTTCAAATCATTCGTCTATGATGAGGATAGAGGTAGCTACATCATCCGCTATTCTAGTAACGGTTTAATTAGTACTTCGGGTTGGAGGGATTACATCGTTCTGGCGATGACTAGCCAGGCATCCCAGGACTTGTTAGCCAACGCTCAAGCCAATTTCCCAGTATCGCGCATCAATAATTACACGCAAAATTACATCTTCCCCTTTTATGATAACAGGAGCGCGTATTCAGGTTTCAGTAGTGATATCAAACGGGACTTGGAAGGTCAAGACGGGATGGACAGTGTAAAAATTTTCCAAACTATGTCAGGCCCTGCATCAGGTGACACAGGGGCTAACTACCTACAAGTGGACCCCAACAATACGGCCTACGATGCACTGATCAAAACATGTTTTGGTAATGCCAACGAAAACGCGCCGGGTTATGCGCCACTGGGCCTAACCTATGTATTCCCGGTACATAACAACACCAGCGCAACCGGGCCTTTACTGCCGTTTAAGGACGCCACCACCTCAGTGGCACTGCACTACAATTGGGGCAGCGATGACTATGGCCAGAACTTTTGGCCAAATGATGCGGCGAATATTCAGGCGAATTTATTGAACAATGACGCAAGCGTTCAGAGCGCATTAAATTCGACTGGGAAGTTTTTTGGTAGCTCAAGTAGTGCATTCAACCTCGGCAACAACATTTGGAAAGCGATACGCAGCCGATTCTCTGGTTTTTCGGCATGGACAGGGTTTAACGCAGGACTATGGGCACCATTTACCTGGTTTTTCAAAAAAAATAATAACATCCTGAACTTCGCCATAGTGCGCTGGAGTAAAGTACCTTTCATCAAAATGGGCTTTAAACTAGACAGGCCTAGTTACGGTGCAAACTTGATCTATGCCTACAAAGTGAACACTGAATCTTATACTTATAACTATGTTTGGGATATGAAATTTTACGGTAACTATTATGTTCACCCTGCAGTCAAGAAAGTGTATTTTGCCGGCGATGCGGTCAGTAATTATGGCGGCTGGGTTGAAGGTGCATTTCAGTCGGCACTGAATACAAGCGCCGGCATCATCCAGCAAGCCGCACAGGCTGAATTTGGCGGGAGCTGGACCAGCAAAGTTGATACGACCAATATCAATAATCTGGTCCAAAATGCACCAGACCCCTATTCATATTAAACGCCACTAATACGGTATTCATATAAAGCTCGGAGGGTAGAAAAATGCAATCACGAAGGGAATTTATAAAACACACTTTAATGACAGTGGCGGGGGCTGCTATCACACCAAAACTCGCAGCACTGGATAGAGCGACAACATTTAATCCATACAATTGTAACGCAAACTTTGTACTGGACAGTGGGTGTAAGTCTGTGATGTCGTCATCACTTGGCTATAATAATCTCGACCGCCAGTTAAAGGTGCAGTGGCGGTCGATCAGCGGGCCTAGCATCTGGGCGGGTGACAATATTCAGATGCACAGCCGATATACACCTTTTCAGCAAGGCGCAAGTCTTGATATCCCCGCACTCGGGCGCGCGGTGCAAAAAAACACTCCCAAAAATAAATCCTTTGCCCTGTTGCAGAATGCAGTCGTGACTGGGGTCAGACCTTACGGCATGCTGATCAATATGGAAAAAGTGCAACGCAAAGGTATCGACGAACTGTCTTTGAATGGTTTTGCCCGTCAGTCGGTCAAACCCACCTTCACCGTAAACTCGTCGGGCTATGCCGCAGAGAATAGCTGGCTTGCACCCATGGTCAAGTCTGCCGGTTTGTTTATCGACGAATGTCTGCACGAGGATAAACACGAGCGAGATGTGACGCGCTTGAATGCGCTACTAGAGACACACCTGTCCAACATTGAGATTGATGTTGCCTTTGGTCTGTCTGGGGCCGGGCAGTATGCCGATCTTATTGACGCAGAGGCTGTGGATAGGGTGGCTATTTATGGCGACCCTATATTGTTGCAGCAGGCGCTGCAGGTCGCTCACCAAGGTCATCATTTTTCCAGTAAGTACCAAGTTATCTCACTGCAAGATTTTATGCAGGTTGACACCCCATCCTTTTTCACTTCTCAGATGCTACAAGTGGGCAATGCAGCCGCAGGCAGCAAAGGCGTGGACAAGGTCTTAGAAGATTTCACCAAGGTCATGACTGAAGCTGATGCCTTTGAACTAGTGGCTCCGCAATCCATTAACACTGAAGAGCGAAAACATCTGCAGGTCGCTTGGTCGAGCCTGCAAGTCACCCATGACGCCGATGCTTATGCCCATACTCCAGGCATCGACTATGTCACTGATGGTGGCCTTTTGTCGCGCTTTGGCGTTGATTTGCAAGCGGGCCTGCAACTCTATGATGCGACGTCAGCGGACTATTTGCATAACACGGCAGCCAACGCCATCTGGCGAAGTAGAAGGCGCTGGTTGCTCAGGCAGAAAATCTTGACGGGACATATAGCTTAGTCCGCATGATAAAACGCTTTTATGCGGACATGGTTTAATATAAAACCGTGCATGACGTGATCATCATACTTTTCCGTATGGCACCTATAATCATCGTGGTCAGGACAATGAACAGTGACACCAATGGGTAAGCACACCTAGAATCTTTACGCAGGATATTATCCTCTTAATCGCCGTACCTTTTCTCGGTCATAAAAAGGAATTTTGCTTACAAACTAGGCGTCAAATAAGTTTTCCTTGTTCAATTATGAATTAGCGTGGTTATTATACAATCGCTAATCAGTACAATAAGCTAACGATGTGATATAGCATTAATAGCCTGGATAGAATGAGTATTTAACTGTGGGGTTAGGGAATATATGGGTACTTCAGAAACTAAATACAAACAACTCCTTTATGTAACAGAATGTTTAAGTCATGGACTTGACTCCTCTCAAATGCGGTCAACTCTAGGTGAAGCATTACTCAAATTATTAGACGCTGATTATTATGCCTCTTATATTTGGAATTCAGCAGGCAGTCGATTTGGAAAAGGGGTCTCGATTAACATGGACAAAAAAAAGCTTAATGAGTATGAGCAATATTATCAGTTTCATGACCCCATTACCTATAAACTGCAAAAGCGTAAACGTGCAACGTGCGTAAATGAGGTTATTGATCAAAAGGAATTAGAAAGAACGGAGTTTTATAATGACTTTTTAAGCCATGATGGTTTGCACAGTGGGGTTAATTTATATGCCTACGACTGCAGTAATAATAATATAGGCGACATCAGAATTTGGCGCAATAAAAAGCGTCAAGCCTTTGATCGCACATCGGTCGATTTGCTTCAAAGGATCAGCCCTCATTTCACAAACTCATTACGTAATATGCATAGATGTAGTGAAACAAATAGTGAAGAAACCAGTCAAGACACTTCAATTATTAACGCCTCATGGGATTTAGCATTAATTGCAAAAGAATTTTCATTCACCGGACGTGAGGCAGAAATTGTTAGAGAGTTATTGAGAGGAAAAAAAGACGAAGATATTGCGAATCAGCTCTGTATTGCTTGCTGTACTCTTCGAACCCACGTTCAACATATTTACGCAAAAACTAGCGTTCACAATCGCACTTCTCTATCCCACAAAGTGCTAAATAAACTCACTGGTTTCAAATAATTCTAAATCATGAACTAAAATGAACATCAAGCGCATGGGCCGCTCGATGTTCACTTTGTGTACAAACTCGGCATGTGCAATCTTTTAGTCAAACCTGTAAGTTACAGATAAACCAAATGTGCGTGGATCTCCAAAAACTGCCACTACGCTAGAGGCAATAGTATAGAGATGCGACACATATTCTTTATCAGTCAAATTCCTACCCCATAGAGACACATCGAGTGTTTCATCACTGTTAGTCCACGTAATTCTAGCATCCAGTAGATTAAATTTAGGCTGTATTGCCCAAGGGTCCAACTCCCCTCTCTGATCGTCAGTAAATCGATAATTTAGACTAGTATTAATCTCGGCACCGCTATCCAAAGGTATATAATAATTTAAGTCAATATTATATTTAACCTCTGGGGTACGAATGAGATCTTGTCCTTCTTGATTCGGAAAAGCCGTGCCAGGAATATTGGTCTCTTCAAACTCACTATCTTGGTAAGCATAAAAGCCAGATAATATGAGGTTATCGCTAATTATCCAAGTTGCTTCTAATTCAATCCCAGCGATGTTGGCATCTCCAGCATTAAAAGTTTGAAAGGTCCCAAATGAGGCGCCAGTCGTTAATGGTCCGAACGTTTGAATTTGTAGTCCCTCATATTCGGTATAGAATAATGCGGCGTTAAGTCGAAATAGATCGCTTAAATCCGACTTAAAGCCAAACTCAAAGTTAGTAGATTCTTCTTGATCTAGGGGCTGTGTGAATTCAATGCCTTGAGGTGCCGCGGCAAATCCTCCACTTTTAAATCCTTCAGCATAGGTAAAATATACATTGGTTTGGTTTGATACTTGATAAGCTATCGAACCTTTAAGTGTCAATGCATTCCAATCATCTTTAACCGTGTTAGAGAACGTTTGATTAATAATAACAAAGTCCCCTGCAACAGCCTCGTTATCAATCTCTTTCTCTTCATAGCTGTAACGCCCCCCCAAGGTTAATGTCCATTGCTCATCAAGTTCCCAATCGAACTGACCAAATGCCGCGTAGGAAGTTGCTTCATTGACTTGCCGATACCAATCGGTCAACCCTCCATCTGCGTCAGGTGTACAGTCGCTGGGTGTCGGGTCATTATCAAAACATTCGGTTCTATCCGTATCCTCTTTTGAATACCAAAGACCAGAAACATACTCTATGCTGTCACCTATCGATGAAACCCACCGAAATTCTTGGGTAAATTGCTCGGTAACATCAAAGATATCGTCATTCACAAGGCCAAATACAGAAGACGGAAGCGGAGACGCTGGGGTTCCGGTGGAATCCATATTCCAATCATTTTCACTTTCGCGATACGCTGTGATAGAGGTCAACTCTCCTGACTTGAAGTCCCAAACTAACTTACTACTAACACCCCAAGCGGCTTTTTTGACAAAACCATCTACTGGACCAGCGGAACATTCAGGTCCTCTTCCAGCACATAGTTCGGCATAGCTTCCCGGCACGTTGGTGGCCCAAAATGCCGGGTCACCCGGTTCACCTGTATCAATTGGGATCCTCGCACTATCCTGAACATCAAGCTGATTATAATCGGCTGAGAAAAGCCCAGTGAATGTATCTCCACTATATTGTAACTGCCCGCGAACGACTTGAGCATCATCATCTTTTTGTTTTTTATTTAGGAAGACATTATCTACCCATCCATCACGCGTTCTCGAGTTAAAGGAAATTTTACCAGCCCAGTCATCTGATAAAGGGCCAGTGACAAGACCGCCCAACTCTTTTAACCCAAAATTGCCGAGCGTAGCTTTAACTTTGCCCTCAAACTCATCTGTATTGGGCTTACTTGAAGTAATATTAATCGCCCCGCCTATCGTGTTCTTTCCGAATAAGGTTCCTTGAGGGCCGCGTAACACCTCTATGCTTTCAAGATCGAATAATTCTGGATTAACATTTGACACACGTCCTAAATAGACGTCATCGATAAACACAGCTACCGAACTATCCGTACCCGCTCCATCGTCATTAGACGATGCCCCACGCAGGGCCAATATATTTTGGCCCGGTGAGAACGGTGAAAAGGTTAATCCCGGTACTCTTGTAGCGACATCGGTTAAATCGTGAATACCTGATCTTTCAATTTTTTCCGCGCTCAATGCCGTAACGGCAATGGGCACTTCCTGCAAATTTTGTGTCCTTCGCTGAGCGGTAATATTTATTATTTCAAGTTTTGCGTCTTGCTCTTCATCTGTGACGTCTTGAGCTTGTGCTTGCGTATGCGACATGGATAAGATAGCCATTGCTACGCATCCTGCTATGTACTTTTTTTGTTTACTCATAATGTGTTGCTCCCATTTTATTATGTTTTGGTTATGTGCTTAAGAAATTCATTGCTTATCTATTCATAAAACTGCATTGCTAAAAGGCACTTAACTCAATCGTTCAAATACCTAACTAAACGTGCTCATCCAACATCACTAATAGGTTAGTCACCTTCAGAATTGCTGTATAAAGATTCTTTTTAAACTATGCTGCTTAGTACTTACTGGTGCATTTAATACAAGTGAAGAATAATGTATGTCACGCCACTCAGTAAGGACTTAACAAAACACTGATCTTATAAGTGACTCTAATTCGGCGCCGATGGAGAGAAGCCTTCGGTCACTGCCTGTTGGCCCGTCAATTTCGATACCAAATGGCAGCCCATCATCACTGTTGCCTAGTGGGATGCTCAAACCTGGAATACCGGCATTACTGCTGGGATCAGTATTGTGTATATAACTTTGAAAAGTGGGAACTCTCTTGCCGTTTAGTTCGACTGTTTCCGAACTACCATTGATAGGTCTTGCTGATAACGGTGTCGTTGGGAAGATAATTGCTTCAACATGGTTGCTATCGAAATATGTGGTATACAGTTTCTGAAGTGCGGGTCTTGCGACGTTAATTGCATTCTGGTAACTTTCTTCTGTGATACTCCCATTTAGCGACATCTCTAAGATACCTTTCACCTCAGGATCGGAAATTTTCTCTAACAAACTATCAACCGTCTCCTGTGGATAGTTATGCTTAAGATAAGCTTTAAGCAGTTCTTTAGTTTCATGAAGCACTACAGGAAATCCTACCAGCTCATTTAATTCACTTATATTTTCAAGATCCGCATAAACCAGCTCTACACCCACTTGTTTTAACTGTTCTAAAAATAACTCTGCTCTTTTAGCAATAGTGGGCTCTAAGTTTTCATAAAAATATTTACTAGGAACACCAATTCTTAATTTAGCCAAAGATACTTGACCTAACTTTTCAATTTCGTTACTCAAAACTTCGTCAACTACTTGAGCGTCTTTGACCGAATTTGTAATTAGCCCGACAGTGTCGCGTGTGTGAGAAATAAGTGTTAATCCGTTTGAAGAGTACCTATTAACAGTTGGTCTAAATCCAACCAATCCATTTAATGCAGCAGGGATCCTGACTGATCCACCTGTATCGGTCCCAAGACCAATCGTTGCCATGTTAAGTGCCACTGCCGTAGCTGTTCCTCCACTACTTCCACCAGCAAAACATGTTTTTGAGATTGCATTGGCAACGGCCCCAAAAGTCTTATTCGCACTAGTGACTCCATATGCAAGTTCATGCATATTGGTCTTTCCAATCACTATTGCTCCGGCGTTCTTTAACTTCGTCACTACCGTTGCATCTTTATCAGGTATGAAATCTTTGAGCGCGAGTGTGCCTGCGGTGTTTGGAAGGCCTGCGACATGAATATTATCTTTCACGGCGACAGTAATCCCATCTAACGGCCCTACAACCTCACCTTTTGCTCGACTAATATCTTGGTGTTTAGCTTGATCTAATGCCCTATCATAGTCAGTTGTGATAAATGCATTGAAATCGGCGTACCATTTGATATTGGTAAACGCTTGATGCACTAATTTTTCACTGTTTAAGGTGCTGTTTAATATTAATTTTTGTGTTTCATTAATGGTGAATTTATTTGTCGACATTTTTCTTTTATCCAATTGATATTAATCAGCAAACTAATTAGTTGTATTGAATGTAAGTTAATTATTTCGCTGATTGAATCATCGAAATTGATGATATTTTGAAATACTAGATGTCCGTCAGCTAAGATTAAGACCAAGAAAGATATAAAACTTTAGATGGGGCATTGCAGAGAAATTAATCTGGTCAAAGACAGAAACTAAAGGGTTACCTAAAAAAGCGCCTTCACTTTACTGGGCATATTATGCCATTGCCAAATTAGGCGGGTGGCACAACAGTAAACGAACAGGAATTGTTGGTTGGGAAGCTTTGTGGAAAGGATGGTTTGCACTGAGCCAGCATCTAGAAGGTGCGAGATTTATGCGAAACCAGTTACAGGATATGTGATCAAGAGACAGATGCTGACACGGGGGATAGTGATCTCCTTCCTTTTCACAACGGGTCTCATCAATGGGGAGTGCCCCGTGTTCATTACCAAAACCTGTAGGGTCATTTAGGGCAGTGATAGGTATTTTTATTCGATATCTTTGGAAAATAGTTAACGCTTATTTCAACACTTCCATCAAACCGATATGGTTGGCTAACAAAAGGACCAATCGTGCATTCACACTTTCACTTTGTTCTCTATTTAATTGCTGATGTACATCGGTCAGCGAGGTGTAAAACAAATCAGGGGGAGATAAATTTGGCTTGGTATTGAGTCTCATTTTTACGCCTTAAATGTTTTGCTTTTTCTATCAGATAGTTCAGCATCCAATTCGAAACCTAGGGCCTTACGCATCGCTTTTTCTAGGATTTATGACCAACACTGACGCCAACGTCCTGAAATCATTTGATCCGGTCTAAACAGATAGGTTGTGTTATGTTTGAGATCATATCTTTCAAAGAGCGCACCTTTAGTGCAATCAATCTTGGTCACTTTACCGATAATTGTGGCTGAAAGGGTTATTTGCCCAGTGAGTAGTATTTTAAGATTGACAACGCCTGATAAATTAATAATTTCAGTGATTTCTTCTGGACCTATAGAATATAGTGCGACTAAAATAACAAACTGGTTACCAAGATGGGAGAGGAACCATTGTTCTTCGCCAGAAACACTGATGGGGGATCTTTGGGGTACACTACCAGGGCATAGTAAGCTCTCAAAATTGCCCTGTTCGGAGCTGTTTAAAGACGAATCTGTAATTGGCATGGCGTTGACAAACCCTCACTATTGACCAAGGTTTTGGCAAACTCAAATTGTTTGGCGAAGCGCAAGGCTTGATCCCGAAACACCCGACTTATGTGGTTTTTAGGCCTAATGAAATCAGTCGCTCTTGTTGAGTTCAGAATGTTTTCTTTAGCACCTTGTTGACGCTCCGTATTGTACGTTTCAATTAGCGCTACAGGAGCCTGACGCTTTAACACGCTGCCACTTTCCAGACTAAATTCTCTGCTGATTATATACAACCATTTGCGCCACGTGCACCAAAAGGAGAGACCTGATGCGCCGCGTCACCAACAAAAACGACCTTATTGTGGATAAAATGATCCATCTTGTGACATCGAAAGGTGTAAACACTAGACCATTCAATATCAAATTCCGCTTCTGGGCCAAGCATTGCTTGGATACGGGGACCGATAACCTGTTCCTGTTTTTGATGTTCCGGATCGGCATCCTAGCCAAGTTGTAGGTCAATACGCCATAGGTCGTCAGGTTGTTTGTGCGGTAATACAGACTGTTCATTATTTCTAGCATACGTTTAGCAAAGCAAATAGCCCGTGAACCCACACTGACAGTATTATTGTCATCCAATACCACTGTGCTGATGCCATGCAATGCAAAATCTATTGCTAAGGCTAGGCCGCCAGGACCATCCCCCACTATCACTACAGGATGATGCACCGCTTCCTTAGCATTCAAATCAGGATGACTGACGTAGGTATAAACTGGATTTGTATAAGTTTTCTGCATAAAAAGGCGCCCATCAAATCTCGAAATAAATTCTCAGATGAGATTAATATAATAATAAAATCACATCTAAATTGAGATTAAATTAGATAAAATTCCATTTATTATTTATATTTAATCTCATGCGAGAATGTTTATTTAATTTGCATTATCAATATTATTTATTTACTTAACTCAAGTCGAGGTTACTCTTATGTCTATAAAGCCGTTTGCATCATCTGCAGATCTAGGTGAAAAAACTGAAATTCTTGAAATGCTTGCCGATGGCGTTTATGCGCTAACCGCTGAGGGTGACCCAAATGTTGGCGCTATTGAAGCAGAAGGTTTCGTTATCGCGTTTGAAACCAGAGCGACACCTATAGCGGCTAATGATTGAATAGAAATATTACGAGAGCATACCGATAAACCAATAAAATATCTTGTTCTCTCTCACTATCATGCCTTACGAGTGTTGGGGCATCCGCTTTTGGTGCAGAATCCATTATCGCTCATGAAAAAACGAAGTTTTTGATTGAAGAATCCGGTATGCAGGACTGGGGAAGTGAATTTGGCAGAATGCCAAGACTTTTCAGAGAGCCAGACGGTATTCCCGGACTCACTTACCCTGATATTGTTTTTAATGAACGTATCGAAATACCTTTAGGTGGTGAGCGCGGAAGCCTAATTTTAGAACATTGTGGCAGAGGACATAACGCTGGAAACATAGTAGCCTGGTTGCCTAAACACAAAATATTGTTTGCTGGTGATTTAGTTGAAGCGGCAGCAGCCTTGTATACTGGTGATGCGTTTCACTTTGACTGGTCGTCGGGCACGTTGGACAGAGTAAAAGCTTATCAGGCAGACATTTTGGTTGGCGGTCGCGATGCTGTAGCAAAAGGGAGAGATAAGGTTGATGCTGCCATAGAGCAAACCCGTGGGTTTTTGAATGGTATGATCGAAAAAGTTGGAGAAGTCCACAGAAACGGCGGAACATTGAAACAAGCATTTGATGAAACCCATACCTTGCTTGCCCCTAAATTCGGAATGTGGCCAATCTTCGAGCACTGCCTACCATTTGATATGAAAAGTCTTTGGGACGAATTTGATGGTACTGACTGGCCACAAATTTGGACGGCAGAAAAAGACCAAGAAGTGTGGGATCAACTGCAAAATTAGCCAGTGATTTATACCAATCACTATAAGTAATGACTGTTTACTCTGACAATTTTAAAAATGCTCAAGATAAAAGATGTGTGACTTTATCAGCTGTGATAAAAATGTCGTTCAAACTTTTAATTTGGAGCAACTAATCTTGAAAGAACGAGGGAACAGAACGGTTATGTTGAATCAATTTGTTCCCTAAAGAATGGTGGATCTTGCCTCCAATATCAGTAATGGCTGTTCAAAAATTTATCGTTCCGAGTTTGACATTTCTATTTCAGAGTGGCGGATCTTGGCGCGCTTAGCAGAACATGAAAAGCTTAATGGCAAAGATATTGGCAGGATCACCTTTATGGACAAATCTAAGGTATCTAGTGCCATAAAAATACTCGAAGAGAAACAACTCATTCATAGAAAAAAAGCTGTAGAAGATAATCGAGCGGTTTATTTGTCTCTGTCAGAAAAAGGTAGAGAAATGTATGCTGAGATCGCCCCCAGAGCTTTAGATTGGGAAAAAGAATTAATAGAAGCATTAGACGTCAGCGAGTACCGAGATTTAATGCGGATCATGGAAAAATTAGATAAAAAAGTATTAGAAATGGAACAAGGTAGCTTTGGCGTGCAAGAAAACTGCAGGGCCAAAGATTAATATAGTTGGAGATGTATTGTAAAAGACATTAAGCCACTCAGTTATAAACTTGATGGTGCAGGCCAGATATATACATATTTATATCGTAGTGATAATTTCACTATAAATTTCCAAACAGGTTTATGCCCCTCTCCAAAGGGCACGTAACTTTAATTTTATGAACCTTACAGAAAAACAATGTCAAGGAGTACTAACGGTTATTCGGCATTTGAACGATAGTTTGGATGCTCACAAAATACGCAAAAATGCGGATACATGTTTACTAGAGTTACTTTCAGCCGATTATTTTGCTTCTTTTTTATGTGGTGAAGAAAAAGCAAAATTTATTGAGCCCTTATTCTTGAATAGGTCAGAAGATAATCTGGCGATTTATCAACAATATTTTCAATATAATGACCCCATTACTCCTATAATGCAAAAATACAAAGATGCCGTCACTGTTAATCAAATAATGGATCAAAGTGACTTACTTAAAACAGAGATTTTTCGTAAGGTACTGTCACTTTGAACTAGTCACGTAATTATCATCAAACGAAAAAGCATATAAAAGTGCGACTGCAATGATGTAAATAACGATGATAACAAATCCCAATTCAGGATACCCTTCGACACGAAGAATGCCAGCCATGGCCGCGGGTCCCAGCGCGCTGCCAAAACTTAAATAGGCAGGCGCAGCAGTCACGCTGCTACCAGTAGAATCGATTGCAGCTAGAAAACCATAAAAGCTGGTAACAATAAAAAGTGTGCCAAACTGGAAAATCCCAGCCGCGACAAAAAAGCTTTCATTGGCAATTTTTTGGCTGGCTAATAACACTGCGCTACCCGATATTATTAGCCCCATGGTAATAGACATTTTGCGGCCAAATTTGGCCGCAAACCGAGTGGCGGAAAATGGAGCCGCGAGGCTTAAAAGCTGGCCAATAATAAGAAAAAAACTGATTTCTTGGATGCTAAGGCTTTTTTCGACTCCCATCCGTTCCATATAAGCCCAAGCGCCTTGACAACCGATAAACAAGACGCCAAGTGATAACAATGGCAACAAATAACGTTTTGTATTGACGGCGGTTGGCGCAATAGCACATTTAATAGCCTCTATAGACGAGAAATTGAATATCAGTAATGCCAAAAAGCCAATTGATGCTGTAATGACTACCATAATGAACACACCTGACACTCCAAACTGAGTAATGCTGTGTGGTGTTGCAGCAAAAAGTAAAATACCGAATAGGGCTATTGATGTTTGCGATATAGCAAAATATTTATCAGGTGTATCAGTTCTGGATATTGCATTGTTCAAAGAAGCTAACAACAAACCCTCTCCAAAACCGGAAATTCCCCTGCCAGCAAAAAGCAGAATGGTATTGTCTGTGGTTGCTGAGATAAAATTTGCCGCGACAATGACGGCCAAACCAGACGCAATAACATGTGTTAACCCAAATTTATCTATTCGGGATGCAGCCAGTAATGCGGCGATTACTGAGGCGAATAGTTGAGTTGACCCCATATAACCAGCAAGGGTAGAAGATATATCATAGGAATCGATCACTCCGCCAATCCACAGTGGCATCGAAAACAACCCTGAATATGCAGCGCACGATAGCAAAGCAATGGCACAGGGTAAGGCGAATTTATTCATTGAAGTATTAGTTAATTTCACTTTCTCTCCTTTTCTCTAATTTCACATTTCTGTTGAAAGAAAGCCATCATCAAAATCAATGATTTTTATCGTAAATAACACACATTTTGGGCCACCGGATAAGCAATTTGTTCTACAAGTAAAGTGGAAAGAATTATATATCTGTAAAGCGTTTACCCGTTTGAGCCATTGGCGATCCCACGGAACTCCCTGAGTCTTTCAAGTTGGGCGACACCAAAGATCTGGATGGCTTTCCACCCTTTGACGCCAGATAAAACAGCAGACATAGTCAGGAAAATAATATCGAGTAAATCATAATGTTTGTTGTTATCGATACGGCTATCTTCGAGGTTTTCAAAACAGGCTAAAAAAGACATAAACTGACTACAGGTAACTAACTTAGACGAACTGATCCGTTGTTCACCATAAAATTCACCGCCTGTTATATCATTTTGCGATCAGTATTACGTTTATTATAACTTAAAGTGTGATCCTGCCCTGAAAAATGGCGTTATCACTTGTTTCTATGGATGTTATTTTGCGATCTAAGCGGATGAAAATATGCACAGGGATGAACTATCTTGTTGGCATTACAGCAACAAGCGTCGCGGATTATGTCCCAATTGCAGAGCTAGGATAATGGCTGAAAGTGCAGCGCTACTGGCAGATGATGTGCTACATGGCTACTCTGTTCGCAAGTGAGTATTGAGCTTACCCATTTCACTAGGCTTGTTACTTGTGTTTTTAGTTTCCTGAAGGGCATAGTTGCTTTCGCTTCTTATTTAAGTAGCTCGCACACCTTGAACAATGTCTGCCGCCATAAATAAATGTAGCGGACCAAGGCAACTCGATCCCTTCGCCTGACGAATTAAGAGTGCGAAGAATGATGGAAATTTCTTCTCCATCATTTGTTATTGTTTAACTATAGGGAAATTTATCGCCGAGTTTAAAACTAATTATTAAAACACGGCTAAGATGCTAGAAGTTTTAATTATCTTTAAGTGCTTTTTTGCTATAAATGGCATATGTGCAAAATATCGCACATATGCACTTTTTTTAGAGTACGGCGCAACCGATACGTCCGCCCGCAGCCCCAGTTGGCTGTGTTGTAAAATCATCTGCCTTTTCATGGATAATGAGAGCCGCACCGTCGTCATCAATCAAAGCAGGAAGACCATAGTCGCCCCTGATAGAAACACGCTCATTGACCACAGTAAGCGTGCCTATGCCATCACTTGTAACTTCAATGTTCATCATGTCACCCGCATGAGGACCATCTGGTGACATTGTGCCATGGGAAACGTTAGTTGGGTTGAAGTGACCACCTGAAGACGTGAAGCCAGGCGCTTCGCAAAGGCCTTTTTCATGAAAATGCATCGCGTGGGTTCCTGCACCGTCTAAACCGCTTATGCTGATGGTTACCTGTATTCCGCCTTCAGCTAAGTCTGTCAAAGAAACAGAACCTAAGGTTGTGCCGTCTGCCATTTTAATGTCGCGTACAAGTGCTTCAACCTCTGGTATTTCAGTTGAATCAGGCATAACTTCAACCTGTGACATCGCCTCAGTCTCGGCGGAATCAGCCTCAGGCGGAGCCGACGGAGTACAGGCTAATATTGTGCAAGCAGAACCTAGAATAAGCGCAGTTTTTATATATGTCATAAAAGATCTCCATTGAAATAATCGTAAATAATATAGCTAGTATAACATGCTTATCAATCTTATTAAGACAGCACTCTTCAAATATTTAAAAATTATTGTAACTATTTCATGTGAGTTTCGTAATGTCAGTCGACACTAAAAAAGATAGCCACAATCGTTTTTGCATCTTTAGATGGGAAATAGGTCAGCATCCATCTTATTTTATGCTACGTATCATCTGTGTTCTTATTGCACTGCGTTAGTGGTAATCTATGGCTGACGTATCCCTATAATAATCAACTAATAAGTGGTCACAAACATTATGAGTAAATTACTTAACTGGTTTGCAGTGCTAAGTGCGTTGGGATTTCCACTTGCACTCGCCGGATTTAGACTGGGCCTGTACCAATTTGGCACAAGTTTTAAGCTTTTAAACTATTCGTTTTATTTGGCAGTTGCCGTGCTTTTAGTCGGCCTTGTGCTATTTTTTATACACCGGCGCTCTAAACCAACGAGCAGTCGAAACGCCCTAATAGCAGTAGCGATAAGTTTAATACCAATTGTGGGCTTGGGCTCTCAGGTATTTGTCGCAAGTTCGGTACCCGCAATTCATAACATTTCTACTGATATTGTCGACCCTCCTCAGTTTCGCGCAATTGTTGATCTTCGCGGCGCAGGCACGAATCCTCTGGCATATAGTATTGAGAACGGCAATCTAGGTGAAATTCAGAGAAACGCATACCCGGATATCAAGACAATTACGGCAGACACCGACATAGTTAACGCCTTTGATAAAGCTGTTTTTGTCGCCGGGAGTTTAGGTTGGGACATCGTCAATAAAACCATAGGTTGGGAAACCGTCAATAAAAATCAAGCCCATGAGGGCATCATCGAAGCGACACAAACAACCACTTTATGGCAATTTAAGGATGACATCGTTATTAGACTGCGGTCAAATTCGCAAACGCCAGATACTACCTATATCGATTTGCGCTCAGTGTCGAGGATTGGCCAAAGTGATTTGGGCGCCAATGCGAAAAGAATTCAACGCTTTATAGATCAATTCAATAGCTAAAAGTACATCAGCAAATAGCGGGTGTAGAGCAAAACAAGTCATTTGCTACAGGGTAATCAGTGCTGCCCTGACGTTAAGGTGGTCTTGACGTTTGGCTTAACTTCAACATGGGTGACATTCATACAGAGCTGACATTTATGCAAAATTACAACTAACCGAAGCGTTATTGGGCAGTTTGGGTAAAAACGACAGGTCGTTTTATGATTATTTGAAAGAATAATTTCCTAATAAGGGTCTACTAAGCCAAGCTAGTGTCTGCAGCAACACTGTTTGTATATGATCACTTAATGTCAGACAGCGTAATGATACTGTTTTAACTAATTACATGGATTTATCAAATATGCGACGAAATTCGTCTACACCGCGCCACACGGTTGTTGCGCTATCTATCCTGCTTTCACTTTTTTGTTTTACAGTCGCGGCTCAGCAGACAACAGAAGCGTCAATTGAAGTCATTAAGGTCACTGATAGTGGGTCTAATGCGAGTTTAATGTCACCTAAAGAGGCTTTAATCAATGGCCCCTTTGGCGATGGCTTAACCATCAAAGATATTCCTCGTTCGATAACCCCCATCTCGGCTCAAATGATGGAAACACTGAATATCACGACCTTGCAAGATATTTTAGCCGTTAGCCCAAATACTTATGCTGCGACAGGTTTTGGCGCTCCTAGCCTACCAACCATCAGAGGGCAATTAGGCGAGTTACTGCAAGACGGCGTGAGGCGTCAAGCAGGTAACAATGGCTTTGGTGTGCCGCTATCATTCAACGCAATTGAACAAATTGACGTTGTAAAAGGACCACCTCCAGTATTATTTGGCACCAGTCAACGCAACGGTGGGTTTGTTAATTTACAGTCTAAACGAGCATCCATCACCGAACAAGACAGTCAATTTTCTGTTTTAGCAGGCAGATGGGATAGTTATCGCGCCCAAATAGATACGTCAATGGTGTTAGTTAAAAATAAAAGTGGCTTGCGGCTAAGCTATGAGCGTATCGACAATGGTGACTTTTATGATTTTAGCTCATATCAAAGCGACAGCTTGTATGGCGCACTTCTATTCGTGCCAGACTCCGACAGCACTTGGAATATTAACTTTGAATACTACGATGTGCAGTTTACTGACAACGCAGGTATAAATCGACCTACCCAAAATCTGATTGATAATGGCTTGTATATCACAGGCCAAGGTGTTCAGGCTAACGGCAGCTTCATTCCTGGCGCTGGCGCAATCATCTCACCGACGGCGCAAATTGTCATCGACAGAAACCGAGTATTAACAGACCCCGATAATATTAACAATGCAACCACCTTCTTAATGCACAGCATCTACCGACGTCAACTTAACGATAGAATAAACCTAAAAAACACGACCTATTATCAGCACCTTGAGCGTGAAGGAATTGCCCAAAATAGTTTTGTAGAGATTATTGATGCTGCTAAAACTGCGCAAAGCCGCACCGAGTTAGCATACAGTTGGAACGCCAATCAACAAAGTATATTAGCAATTGATGTTCGCTATAATAGTGTGCTCGGCTATAGTCAATTTACCACAGAAGCCGATGCGCCAATCGACCTAACTGGCCCTATCACAAATCGGCGCATCCCGCTGACGAGCGCGCAACAAGACCGCTTAGTCGAACTGCGTCCTGGCGTATTTGTTTCGCCCGGTGGGCAATACGATATTAATGGTGACGGCATGGGTGACTTTTCCCTATCAGACACCACTGATTCAAGCAGCTTACAAACCGGTTTGGCTGTGCAGCACGAGAGCAAATGGACGGACGAACTCAGCACAAGTATCGGCTTGCGACTTGATTATTACGATGTTAACGCCCAAGACCCCATTACACCGCGAGGACAAATGGCTGCTTACGACAGTATTAATGATATTCTGCTCTCTCGGCAAATTAGCGTTAGCTACGCTATTACTCCTTCGTTAACCTCATATCTTGCCACAAGTTACAATGAAGCCACCTCAAACAGCATGGCAGGAGGCAATACCTTGGGTGGTGATAACACCATTAGCGAGCTAAATTTTGCCACCGATAATAGTTTATTTGAAGTGGGCCTAAAGTATGCACCCGACGACAGCGGATGGTATATAGATGGCGCTTGGTTTAATCAAAAGAGAAGTCAGAGAAACCGAGATGGCAGCAACACAGGAATTCGTTCAACCGGTTTAGAAGTGCAAGCCTTTTATAGCAACGAGCGCTTTTGGCTCAACGCCGGATATACTTACATAGATGTGCGTTACGACAACAGCGGAGCAAGCCAAGAATCTCGACAAGTAGCCGATGCGTTTGACAACTCTCGCCCTGATATTATTCAAGGGACGGCCTTAGGCTCGCCTAACTTCACGCCATTTCCAGCATCAACTAATCGGCTACAAGGGATCCCGCAGCAAAGCTTAGGATTAAGCGCCGGTGTTAACATCAAAGAAAACTGGACCGTCGGTTTCTCGGGTATTTACACAAAGAGTTATCCCTTAGATTTTTTAGCAACGGTGATGATCCGTGACCAGTTTAGCCTCAATGTGAATACTCGTTATATGTTTAGTGAGCGGTTGGCCCTTCGTTTTGCAGTTACTAATATTACCAATGAAAAAAATTGGCGGCCCGTTTTCGAAGGCGGATTTTTTGGCTCAACATTGGTCTTTCCAGAGCTGCCCATTCATAGCGAAGTGAAGCTGACCTACTCATTTTAAGGAAGTGATAATATGTTTAAAAAATTTACCGTAGTCGTCGTTTTAGCTGCTTTAATCGCTAGCTTTTTCTACTTTGATTTGAATACCTACCTCACTTTGGAAGGTCTTAAGAGCTCCATTGAGGACTTTAGGCAGTGGCGCGACGCTTCCCCTGTTTTGGTATTAGGCGGTTTCTTCTTAATATATGTTACCGTTACCGCGCTTTCATTGCCAGGTGCAGCGATACTGACCATCACTGCGGGTGCGCTATTTGGATTAGTTGAAGGTTTGCTACTCGCCTCTTTTGCTTCAAGCTTCGGTGCATTATTAGCTTTCTTAGTATCTCGCTATATATTAAGAGAGACCATAAAAAGAAAATTTCCTGAACGCTTATCTTCGATAGATAAAGGCATGGCCACACAAGGCCCTTTCTATTTGTTTACACTGCGCCTCGTCCCCCTCTTTCCGTTCTTTTTAATTAACCTGCTAATGGGCTTAACTTCAATTAAATCATGGACCTTTTATTGGGTCAGTCAAATAGGCATGTTGGCCGGTACTTTTGTGTATGTAAACGCAGGCACGCAGCTTTCACAACTCGATAGCTTACAAGGTATCTTATCGTTCGACCTTATTCTTTCCTTTGTTCTGTTGGGTATTTTCCCCCTAATAGCCAAAACCATTATAAACATCATAAAAAAACAGCGTGTATATAAAGGTTGGAACAAACCAAAAAGTTTCGACCGCAACTTAATTGTAATTGGCGCGGGTGCCGGCGGTTTAGTAACCAGTTATATTGCCGCCGCCGTGAAAGCCAAAGTGACGTTGATTGAAGCTGGCGAAATGGGGGGCGATTGCTTAAACTACGGCTGCGTCCCAAGTAAAGCTATCATTAAGAGTGCAAAAGTACTCAGCCAATTCCAACAAGCAGAAAAATACGGCTTCGACGAGACCAAAGTGAGCTTTTCATTTGCAAAAGTCATGCAGCGCGTGCACGACATTATTGCGCAAATAGCCCCGCATGACAGTGTTGAGCGCTACACTAAGCTAGGCGTAGAAGTTATTAAAGGTTACGCTAGCTTTGTAGATCCTTGGACTGTAGAAATTGCGTTAAATGATGGCAGTAAACAACGCTTAAGCGCCCGTAATATCGTTATTGCTGCCGGTGCACGCCCATTTGTTCCGCCGTTACCGGGTATTGATGATTCTGCGTATGTTACCAGCGACACCATGTGGACAGAGTTTGCAAAACTGCAAGAGGCTCCTAAAAAACTGGTGGTGCTGGGGGGCGGTCCTATTGGCTGTGAACTTGCACAAGCATTTGCCCGATTAGGCTCTGACGTTTCTCAAATTGAACTTGCCAAACGTATAATGACAAAAGAAGACGAAGAGGTCTCTGACTTCGCCATGCGAAGCTTGCAGGACAGCGGTGTGAATGTGTTAACCGAGCACGAGGCCTTGCGCTTTGAGCAACGTGATGACAAAAAATTCATCATCGTGAAGCACGCTGAAAAAGAACTTTCGATAGAATACGATCAGTTGATTTGTGCAGTTGGCCGCGCCGCTCGTTTAGAGGGTTACGGTTTGGATATTTTGGGTATTGAAAGCGGTCGTACAATTAGTACTAATGAGTTTTTAGAAACCAAATACCCGAATATTTTAGCTGCTGGCGATATTGTTGGACCTTATCAGTTTACGCATGTTGCAGCGCATCAAGGTTGGTATGCAGCGGTTAATAGTCTATTTGGGCATTTTAAAAAGTTTAAGGTCGATTATCGCGTGATCCCATGGGTTACTTTCATCGATCCTGAAGTTGCCCGAGTAGGTATTAATGAGCAAGAAGCTATTCAACAAAAAATTGAGTACGAGGTAACGCGTTATGACTTTGAAGAGCTCGACAGAGCCATTACTGAAAGTGCAAACAAAGGCTTTATAAAAGTAATTACGTTAAAAGGCAAAGACAAGATCCTAGGGGTGACGGTTATTTCAGAGCATGCTGGCGACTTAATCGCTGAATTTGTTTTAGCGATGAAACACGGTCTTGGTCTTGAAAAAATCTTGGGTACCATTCATAGCTACCCGACTTGGGCTGAGGCTAATAAATATGCTGCTGGTGAATGGAAACGGGCGCATGCTCCCCAAGCAGTGCTCAAATTACTCGAGAAGTACCATACGTTCATAAGAAGATAATAATATGCACACATTGACAAGCTGGGCGGTCACATCTTCACGAGTAAAAGGCTATGCAATAGCGAGCATTATTTTACTCGCCATTTTTACCCCTTTAGTGCAAGCAAAAACGCTGCATGAAAGCTGGAACACCTTGTTAGCTGAACACGTAAGTCCAATCAATCAGGGCCACAGCACCGCGGTAGATTACAGCGGTTTTTTAGCACAACGAAGTCAGCTAAAGGCTTATCTTAACGAGCTTGAACAAATCAGTCTCGCAGACTTCAGTCAGTGGAGTGATGCCAAGCAATTAGCGTTTTTAATCAATGCTTATAACGCATGGACCGTAGAACTTATTCTAACTGAGTATCCGGATGTTAAATCCATTAAAGAGTTAGGTCGCTTTTTTCGGTCGCCTTGGGGAAGGTCTTTTATTCCATTACTAGGGCATACTTATAGTCTTGATGACATAGAACACGAGCTCATCAGAGGCGGCAATAAATATAAAGAGCCGCGTATTCATTTCGCGGTCAATTGCGCCAGTATAGGCTGTCCAGCGCTGCGTGAAGAAGCTTACGATGCTGATCAACTTGATGCCCAGCTGGAACAGCAAACGCGAAGGTTCTTATCAGATAAAAGCCGAAACTATGTGCAGGATAAGCAACTATATTTGTCGTCAATATTTAAATGGTACAAAGGCGATTTTGAAAAAGAGTTCAGAGGAGCAAATAGCGTAGGATCATTTTTACTATTGTATCCTGAGTCACTCGACTTGACTGCCGAGCAAATGGCTAAATTGGAGAATAAAAAGATAACAATCACTTACTCAGACTATAATTGGCAGTTAAACGATGTGAAAAAATAGGCTGGATATCGCTTGCCCATCATCAAAAATAAACCTTTGAGGTTAAGGCGCTGGTTAATTTGGACACTACTCTTGGTTTGTCCGGGTATTAACGCGCAGACATCATCAGAAAAAACAGCTTGGCAGCAGACACTCCAAGACGCTCGCAACGACAGTGTTTATTTTTATGCTTGGGGCGGCGATCCTCAAGTTAACCGTTACCTCGAATGGGTTACAAAAAGAGTTGATAACAAATACGGCATCAATTTAGAGCACGTCAAACTGGCGCAAACCAGTGATGCTGTGAGTCGCGTGCTTGCAGAAACGTCAGCGGGGAATACCAGCGCAGGACAGGTTGACCTTTTATGGATAAATGGCCTAAATTTTGCGACTATGGCGACAAACAACTTACTTGAAGCCAACTGGGTTAGCAACCTACCCAATTTTGCCCTGACCAATCCAGATCAAAACCCGGCCATGACGATGGATTTTGGTATGCCAACAAACGGCATGGAAGCACCTTGGGGAAGAGCCGCACTGACCTTCTATTACAACAGTGCGACCGTATCCACGCCGCCAACAACGCTGCAACAACTATTAACTTGGAGCGTGCTTAACCCAGGACGCTTTACTTATGCTAAACCGCCTGATTTCTTAGGTTTGAGCTTTTTAAAATATGCATTGATAATACTCAACCAGCAGCAGGATGTAGGCATTTATGAGCAGCTATATGTAGCACCAACACCGCAAAGTGAACGCCAATTATTATCATCTTTATGGGCATTTTTAGATAAACTTCACCCACACTTATGGCGTCAAGGTCAATACTTTGTGAGCGATGGCACAAGCATTAGGCGCTTAGTTGGTGACAGCGAGCTTGACCTAGGCTTTACGTTTTCTGCTTCTGATATACCCGGCGCTGTCGACCGTTTTGACTTACCTCTTAGCATTCGAAGTTATGCAATGAAAGACGGTAGTTTAAGCAATGTGCATTTTGTCACTATACCGGTTAACGCCAAGCATAAGGCTGGCGCAAAAGTAGTCGCTAATTTTTTAATGAGCATAGAAGCACAAGCAAAAAAGCAGCAGCCAAGTAATTGGGGTGACCGGACTGTACTTGATTTAAGCTTACTCGCACTCGATAAACAATTGCTGTTTAGCTCGCCTCAACAGCATCCAAGCGCCTTGCCCGAGTTGGATACAAGTCCATCTTTGAGTGAACCTCATCCACAGTGGAGCGCAGTAATTTCCAAAGAATGGAAAAAACGATACGGTGCAAAGCAATGATAGTCGACACATCGCTTTTTACACGTTGGGTAAAGTTCAGTCCGAGCATTCTAATAACACTGCTGATAATGCCTGTTGTCGCCGGCTTATTAGGCGTTATACTGCCGGCATTTGGTTGGTTACCTGCACTTGGCGAAGATACTGTTGACTTAAGAGGTTTTGAGGCTTTATTTGCAACTCCCGGTTTCGTCAAAATGCTTGCCTTAAGTTTTTCAACTAGCTTTGTTAGCACATTTTTTGCGGTCCTCTTAAGTATTTTAATACTGGGAAACTACTTCAACAGTAAACTATTAGGACACATTCAAACACTTTTAGGGCCAATATTGGTTATTCCTCATGCGGCAGCCGCTATCGCAATTGGATTTCTAATTGCGCCATCTGGCTTGATTATGCGTTTATTTTCGCCATGGTTGAGCGGTGCTGAATTGCCACCTGATATACTTTTACCAAACGACCCCTACGGGTTTAGTATCATTTTGGGGCTTACTTTAAAAGAGCTGCCTTTCATTTTATTAATGGCAATGGCAGCCATGCAGCAAAAAGAAATTAAGCAAGCTATTGAGGGACAATACAAAGTCGCACTCAGCCTCGGCTATCACCCTTTTACCAGCTTTTGCAAAGCCGTTTTACCTATGCTTTATCCTTTTATACGCTTACCTATCTATGCCATATTAGCCTATTCTAGCGCCAGCATAGAAATTCCGTTAATCTTAGGTCCAAATACGCCACCCACTCTGGCAGTTGCTATTATGCAGTGGTTTAACGATGTCGACTTGCACTTAAGGATCCAAGCCTCGGCAGGCGCGCTAGTGCAAATTATGCTAACTCTGTGTGTATTGTTTACTTGGTGGTTATTAGAACAATGCGTTAAACGAGTTTGTTTATCTAGTTTGATAAATGGACGTAGAACATATGCTGATGTCACTTGGAAATTCCTAACTCATTGCATAACGCTTGTTGTGCTTTTTGCCATCGTTTTGGCATTGATTGGCTTAGTGCTTTGGTCATTTGCTGGCTATTGGTCTTTTCCAAAAGCGTATCCCGATCAACTAGTTACCCAGCACTGGCAAAGCGCTTTACAACAATTACCAGAAACTATCAGCGACACAATTTTAGTCGCCCTTGCTGCCACCGGTGTTGCCTTATTCCTTGCTTTATTCACATTAGAGGCAGAACAACAACGCCGTACACAGCTAAGTTCTTTTACTAGTCTCATGATTTATTTACCTTTGTTGGTGCCCAGTATTGCTTTTTTATTTGGTATTGTATGGGTCAAAGAAATCATTGGTATTAATGCCGTATTTAGCATGGTGGTGGTTGGTCATTTACTATTTGTTATGCCATATGTGTTTTTGTCTTTAGCCACAAGTTATCGCAAGCTCGATTTGCGCTATGCAAAGGTGGCGGCGTCCTTAGGTCGTTCGCCATGGAGCGTGTTTTATTCGGTAAAACTGCCTCAATTAATGCCGCCTATCTTATTTTCTAGTGCGCTTGGACTTGCCATTAGTTTTAGTCAGTATCTGCCAACATTATTACTGGGTGGCGGACGTATAAATACCCTAACCACTGAAGCTGTTGCTATTGCAAGCGGCGCCAGTAGGCGTATAAGCGCGGTCTATGTCATACTACAGATTCTCTTGCCAGCCTTCGGATTTATACTTGCTTGGCTGATCCCTAAACTTTTTTTTCGTCCAAGGTATTAAGCAATGGATCCAGCAAACAACATGTTAAGCATTCAAAACTTATGTATTTACAAAAACGAGTCACGTTTGTTTACGTTAGATACAAACGTATTGGCGGGTGAAATATTGACCATCATGGGGCCATCAGGAAGCGGCAAATCGACTTTACTAAGTTGGCTATCGGGAATGCTAGATCCTGCATTCACAGCAGAAGGGAAACTCTTGCTAGGTGGCCAAGATATAAGCCAAACTGCCAGTCATTTGCGACGAATTGCGCTTCTTTTTCAAGATCCATTACTGTTTAATCATCTTACAGTTGCAGGCAACATCGAATTTGGCATGCAGGCTTCACAATCCAGCAGCAAAAAACAGCGTATATCAAAGGCATTGGCCTCGGTTGACTTATCGGGTATGGAAACGCGAGCACCTAAAAGTCTATCAGGTGGCCAACAAGCCCGTGTTGCATTGCTGCGGGTATTGTTAAACGAGCCACGGGTAATTTTGCTAGATGAGCCTTTTAGCAAGCTCGACAGTCAACTCAGGCAAGCAACAAGAGAGCTAGTATTTGAACAAATACGCCAGCGCGGTTTGACCGCTATATTGGTTACCCATGATCAAAGTGACGCAGATGCCGCAGCAGGTAAGGTGATTAATTTGTCAAATCCAAGGAGCACTTAATAATGTTAGACGCAAGCATTACGCCAGCGGTAAAAGTAGTATTAATGCCCTTGGTTAAACTTATCGACCATTCTAAGATAACGCCAAATCAATTAACACTCACCGGCTTTGCCGTTGGTTTGTTGGCAATCCCATTTTTAGCTTTGCAATGGTGGTATTTGGCCTTAACCGTCATTTTGTGTAATCGGATCTTAGATGGATTAGACGGTGCACTTGCAAGGTATCAAGGGTCTAGCAGCAGCGCAGGCGGTTTTTTAGATATTTGCCTAGACTTTCTTTTTTATGCGGCGGTGCCAGTGGGCTTTGCGCTTGGGGACACGGCTCAAAATGCACTGCCAGCAGCCATTTTATTAGCCGTTTTTATTGGAACAGGTTCAAGCTTCTTAGCCTTTGCTATACCGGCGGAAAAATACAAGTTAATTAAGCCTCAATTTGAATACAAAAGTTTTTATTATCTACATGGTTTAACCGAAGGCACGGAGACCATTCTAATTTTTGTCGCGTTTTGCATCTGGCCAGAACATTTTCCATGGTTAGCCTATGGTTTTGCAATCGCGGGAAGTATCACTGTATTCACCAGAATTTACGGTGGCTATTATACCTTAAAAGAGCAAGATTTGAAGGCATCGTGCGACAAATGAGATTGTTCAGGCTGAACATATTTGCGCACTTAACTGCCTCAAAATACGCTGCGGGCCTGCGCAATTCAGTCCAGCCGATGACGCTTCATGAAGCTCAGGTCTAGATAGTCCTTCCACATGCCTAAGAGGCGTCCACCCACACTAAAACGCTCATAATTCAGGAGTGCGCTGCCATCAGCAGTGGAAAGCAAGGCTAACGAACGTGGTTGGGGCTGGTATTCACGCAATGTCCTGCCTGCCAACAGCTCGGGAATGATTTCGCTCAACACCGCTCCTTGTCGCACCGCATAAACGCCAGAATGGAATGCACCAGGCTGACTTGCACAATCTCCGGTCGCTAAGACCTCGGGGTGACTTTCACTTTGTAAAGTTGCCCGAACTCGCACAAAGCCTGAATTGTCGCAACTAAGACCAGAGGCAGACTGCCATGGCTGAGGTGCAGCGCCTGTTGCAATCACAAGCGCATCGGGACTTTGTATTCGTTGTTTGTTACTCAATAGCCAACCATCCGCGATACAATCGACTCGAGTGCCTTTACGCAGGTCAATACCGCGTTTATATAGTATTTTGCTGGCTCGTTTGCGTAACCCCAACGAATAGCCATCCAGCAGATCACCGCTGCAAATCAATGATAACTGCGCCTGGGGTAAACTCTGATGCAAAGCTAGTGCAAGCTCGAATGCTGCCGCACCACCGCCCAGTATCGCTATCTGTATTGGGTCGTTATGCACTCGCCACGCTTGCCAATGGTTGTTAAAAGCCGCAAACGGTTTCGCTGGGGCGACATTAATACTACCGTCGTTTAGACTGGGCTGAGGTGGCACAGAACCTACGTTTAATGAAAGATAGTCATACTCAAGTTCTCGTTTATCAAGCAACTGCACTTTGCGGCTTATTGCTTTTAATGTGGCTATTTCACCAATCATTAGGTCAACACCGCAGGCCTTGCATAAAGGCGCAAGTTCGATCGCACACTCGTTTTGAGTAAAGCGGCCGGCAACGAGGCCAGGCATCATTCCTGAATACCAAGCGTGCGAATTGGGGCTGAGTAATATTGTGCCTTGTGGGGGTCGAAATCCATTATCGACCCAGCCACGCAAAGCGACAAGGTGAGCATGGCCGGCGCCGGCGAGAATAAGCGTATGCCGTGTTGCTTTCATAGGTATCCAATAACCCTAACTGATGGGTTTTTTCACTAGGTCAACGTATTGACCGTATCCGGCTTCGTCCATATCAGCTTTTAAAATAAATTTCAGCGCGGCTGAGTTCATACAATAGCGCAATCCCGTTGGTTTCGGGCCATCTTTAAAAACATGGCCTGAGTGGGAATCTGCCAGTGCACTGCGAATTTCGGTGCGCACTCCCCCATACCAAGAGCGATCTTCTCTCTCCACCACAGCATTCAAACTAATTGGCCGAACAAAGCTAGGCCATCCTGTGCCTGACTTGTATTTGTCGGTGGACAAAAATAACGGTTCACCAGAAACCACATCCACATAAATACCGGCACGTTTTTCATCCCAGTATTTATTGTTGAAGGAGGGCTCGGTCGCATCCTGCTGGGTAACCTTGTACTGAATACTGGTCAATTGTTTACGAAGTTGTTCGTCGCTTGGCTTTTGAAAGGCCTGCTGATCAAGTCCACCCTGCTGGCCTCTATCAGCAGCTTCGCTGGTTTTGGGCCGGTATTGGGCATAGTCAATTTCACGGTCCTCGCCCCATATCTTATCAATAAACTGATAGCGGCCGGAGTTAAAAGTGTAGTACTTATACCTTATCGGATTTTTTTTATAATAATCCTGATGATATTCCTCTGCGTCATAAAATGACTCGAACTGGGTAACCTCCAGCGCCACTGGTTTGTCATAACGACCACTGTTTTGCAAAGCCTGAATAGAAGCTTCAGCGCTACGTTTTTGTTCAGCGTTGTGGAAAAAAATAGCGGGACGATACTGTTTGCCTCGGTCTACAAACTGACCGTCGACATCAGTCGGGTCCATCATTCGCCAAAGTGCTTGTAGCAGTCCCTCATAAGTGATGATCTGTGGATCGTAATAAACTTGAACAGCCTCAGTATGACCCGTTGCACCACTAGCAACTTGCTGATAGTTCGGATTTTTCTCAATACCTCCGCTGTAGCCGGAGACTGCTTCGGCTACACCAGGAATTTGTTCAAAACCGGCCTCAACACACCAAAAACAGCCCCCTGCGAACGTGGCTACTTTGAGAGATGGATCGGATGGTGCATACTGCGGTTCTTGAGAAGCCACATTATTGAGTCCAATGGCCTTGAAACCAATAAAACTCAGACTGAGGACCAAGACGACGTAAAATATTTTATGATTCATGCTAATAACCTACTTTATGATTCATGCTAATAACTTAATTTGCGAGATATGCGTCTCACTTGAATAAACAGGGGTCTGTTGGCCTGTTTCCCAGTCAGTCCGCAAAGAACTGTATGACAGTTTAAACGAATTCACACCGCCTTAGGGATCACTACCGATGCATATCATTTTAGACTACACAGGGTCAATTGAATATGGGTAACAGGCCAAATCAAATTCGTCATACAGTGAAGCATAGCTAAGATACTCCATAGCTACTCACACAATGAAAAGACATGCGCAGTATACTATTAATTGAACGCGAACTCTTACAACGAAGGCTTGGGTTGTTGCATAGATCAGGTATGCCGTTTATTGTCCTGATACACGCAGGCAAGACTTTAATAATATACAAGCGGACTTAAACTCGCTTGTAACAGGAATTAGGCAAATTATAGGTAATTAATATTCACAATTTACATAAATTCAATTCCATCATATACAGAGTGAAATCATGAACGATAGCCTACGTCAAATATCTAACGTAATCCTCGCGCCGCTGATGTGGATTTGCTCCAGCCTTGGTTTTGTCATTGAGGGAGCGAACAGCCCAGGCGATATGTCAGATCCCAACACGAATTTGTTAACACCGTTTGGCGCGGCGTTTTCAATATGGCTGCCGATATTTTTGCTCTGCATTGCTTACGGCCTTGTTCAAGCACGTCCGAGAAACCGCGAACATGGTGTGTTTAGACGTCTAGGATGGTGGAGCGCAGCTGGTTTTGCGGGCGTTTGCCTGTGGGGACTTGTCAATGCTTTCGCACCAATGCAGCCCTTTAACTGGGCACTATTGAGCACCGCAATTATATTTATCCCGACCATGTTACTGCTGGTCAAAGCCATGCTGATTGTGACCACCGAGAAGGGGAATCTTAAAGGATTTGAGAAAATCGTGACATGGTTGGGCCTGTCGCTAATCGCAGGCTGGTGCTCAATAGCCGTGTTCTTAAACTGGACCACTCAAACGGTGACATTAATGACAAACGCTGGGGTAGATGCTCAACTCTCCCATACTATTATCCTCGCGCTTGCGCTTATTTGGGGAGTATTTATCATCCTTAAAAGCGGTGGCAATCGGGCTTACGCCTTCCCCATTATTTGGGGTTTGGTATTTATCGTTATCAGGCGCCTCAATTCAGACCCAAGCTATACCGTCATCACGGTCAGCGCTACCATTGGCATCGTAGTTTTGATCGTCGCTTGTTTGGTGAAGCCAAAAACCAAGCAAATTATTTAAGCTCAGCTTGATTTTGTGACGACATCGCTGTAGCTGAACTTGGCTAGTGAATACAAGGGTGAGTCAATTGCCGATGCAAATTAACAACCGGGATAAAACAGACGCTCATCGGCCACAACTTTTTTTAGCTAATAATTTTTTGAGCTGCAAAAAACGCTCACTATTGTTGTGTAACGTGATTGACTGGTCCAAATTTTTTCCTATTTAAAACTAGCAGTGTCAACACTATTAACCCGAACAAAGTACCGATTGGGATCATGAATAGTAATAAAGTTGAATATATTACTAGCGCCCAAAACAGCCAACGCGTTCGATAATTCAGGCCCACAACGGAAACTGCCAAAAGGATTAACGCTACCGGAAATAAGAGAAACCCTATAGCTGTAGAGATCGCTGCTGATGACATCTCGTCTGCCGGTATTCTAGGCTCATTAGTTCCGAACAGAGTTATCTCCTGGAATGAAGATGCCATAATGAAAACGTAATCAGCGATTCCCCAAAGTGGCGCCCAAAAAAGCAGTAATCCCGAGATTGCAACGTATTTCCCTATAATTTCTTTTTTCAACTGCTTCCCTTACTTAGTTACATAACGCTTTAGTATTCTTTTGTCATAACGGCAAAAGAATCATTTGTTGAACTGAGCCATGCAGGTTGTTTCATCTAATAAGCTCTGCATTCGTTGATTGATATCAATAGCTTGCCCTGATTAGGTGACAATTTCCACTGCTTTTTATCGTTGTTACTATGAGTTCATAATAACCCCGCATCTAATTTCAGCATAAATGTAATAAAAACAATAAGCTACTTTGACGACTCTGATTAAATACCATCAAACGCAGTTGAAATATGAGCTACGGCCTGTCATTCAACTTTGTAATCGGTGTGTTACTGAAACTTTTAAGCAACACGCATAACAGCCATCAATACTTCACAAAAAATAGCCTTGCCTCAATAAGCCAAATGGTGGCTGTCGCGCCCATTCCTGCTCTGTATTTGCCACCACTTTATTTATCTAACACCGCTACCGCGATATAGTATCTGCGACTGTTTTTCTAATTTCAATCAGCTGATTTTTTATTGTTTAATTTAGGCATACTAAAAAAGATTTAATTCAAGTATATTAAGGATATAACGATAATAAATTCAGTAATAAGAATTAATAGTAGAAGATCATGGATGTGGCTGTCATAACAAGAATACGTATCCTCATTATTGACAATGTGGTCAGCGCTAAAAAATATCTTACATCACCTTTAGAGAAAATTGGTTTTAGAGATATCCAATATGTCGAATCAACTAGTCGTGCCCTGCTGGCGATTGAGAAGCTGCCTTTTGACTTAATTATTTGTGCATATAGTATTCAAACTGAGCATGACGGCCTGTATTTTTACGAGCAGTTATTGCAGTTAAAATTGTTAAATAGCAAAACTGGATTTATTTTTACTAGCACCACCACTAGCTTTGAAATTATTCAAAGTATTGTCGATTTACCTCCTGACGACTTTATTGCGAAACCAGTCGACACTCAAAAGCTTGAGAAACGCATTAACCGCGTATACAAAAAAAAGCAGCTAATGAGTGCGACTTGCGAATTTATCGAGCAACAAAAGTATAACTCAGCCCTCACTGAAGTTGACAAAGTGCTCTCATCTCAAAATAATCGAGAACTTTTTCCAATCGCGCTCAAAACCAAAGGTGACGTGTTATTGCTAAGCCAACGCTACACTGACGCAGGTGCCTTTTTTACATCAATGCTAAAAATACAAGCGCTTAGTTGGGCTGAAGTTGGATTTATTAAGTGCCTCATTGCACTTGATCAAGATGATGAAGCTGAAAAGAAAATCATTAACTTGGCTTGTAAAAGAGAAACTAAAACAATAGGTTATGAGCTCTTAGCTATATTACACGTTAAGCATAATAAATTTGATGAGGCACTTGAAAGTGCATTAATGGCTACCGAGAGCTCACCCAAAAATTTTAAGCGTCAAAATACAGCTCGTTTATTGGCTAAATTATCACACGATCATGAAACCGAGTTTGATATCACTAAACGCATGCTGGCTTTTGCAAAAAATTCAGTAAAAGAATCACCCGAGTTATATAAGAATGCGGTGCGTGCGGGTATCGACTATGCGATGAGTGCTGAACCAAAACAACTGCACGATATTATGAATGCGACCAAGCAATTTTTAACTCAATTGAAAAAAAACTATGTCATCGAAGAACATGCTGAAGAAGTAAAAGTGATGCAGGCTCGCATCTTGTATTTGCAAAACGAAAATGAAAAGGCACTCGACATTGTCGAACAATTTAGTAGAGATAATTCATTGATGTCAGATGAAGCTCTAATAGATAAGGCAAAAGCCTTACACGAAATCGGATTAAAAGACGATGCTATTGCACTCTATAACGTGTTGGAAGCGCGCGCTCAACAGCGTATTAATTATAGTGACGGTCAACTTTCCGATATCTCGCTGTTATCAAAGTTAATAAGTAAGGAAAAAACAGAAAAGCAACGTATTCAATTGAATCCAAAAGAGTTAAACAAGGAAGGGATCCAGGCCTTTAATACCGGTAATTTTGGCAAAGCATTTGAAATATTTTCACAAGCATCGGCATTAATGCCGAAAAATACCGCGATTGCGTTAAATTTGTTGCATGTCATTTCAAAACTACAAATGAGTACGGCTATTTCAGAGTTGGGTTTACACGTTAGCCGCAACATAAATGTTCTCGAACAGAAAAAACTTAATTTTGAACAATCTCAAAAATACAAAAAACTGCGCAATCTGTTAAACGTTTAACGGATATTTCACGTAGTATCTAATGACTAGAATGTCTCCTCTTTATCAAAGGTAATACAACAAAACTATGCGACAATCCCGCTACAATGATCCAGAAGACGCCGCAATAAACTGGCGCGTTCTCACTAAACTATTACCCTATCTTACTGAATTTAAAACCCGAGTGTGGCTTGCCATCGGCTGTTTAGTGGCTGCCAAAGTTGCCAGTGTAGCACTCCCCTTTATATTAAAAGATACGGTAGATAACCTTAATTTAAACACCACAAAAGAAGTAATAATGGCCGCCACAATCGGTCTTATTATTGCTTACGGTGTCCTGCGATTTGCTAACGTATTGTTCGGTGAAATAAGAGATACCCTATTTGGTCGTGTTACCGAGCGCGCAATGCGTCGACTAGGCCTAACCGTATTTAATCATCTACATAAACTGGACCTCGATTTTCACCTTTCTCGTCAAACCGGGGGGTTGTCGCGCGATATTGAGCGCGGCACATCGGGTGTTAGTTTTTTAATGCGCTTTTTAATTTTTAATATCGGCCCTACTCTGCTTGAAATCGGCATGGTAGTCGGACTCTTGTTTTATAATTACGGTGCCAGTTTTGCTTTGGTTATTTTTATTTCTGTTGTGCTGTACGTGTTTTTTTCGATGAAAGCGACCGATTGGCGTACAAAATATGTAAAACAGGTAAATCAAGCGGATAATAATACGACGTCGCGTGCCATCGATAGTCTGCTCAACTTCGAAACCGTCAAATACTTCAATAATGAAAAATTTGAAGCAAACCGCTACGACGTTGACCTTGAAAAATGGGAAAATGCACGGCGAAAAAATCGCCTATCCTTATTTGCATTAAATGGCGGTCAAGCTTTTATTATTGCTGGTGCGATGACCTCGATGATGGCTTTAGCTGCAATTAATGTGGCGAACGGCAACATGACCATTGGTGACTTTGTATTGGTGAATGCGTTTACCATGCAGATATTTATGCCATTGAACTTTTTAGGCTTTGTGTATCGTGAAATTAGAGGCTCATTAACTAATATTGAAAACCTATTTACCTTGTTAGAACAACAGCCTGCTATTGTTGATAAGGCGGATGCAAAAGAGCTGCATGTGACGAAGGGTGAAATTGTCTTTGAGAACGTTGGGTTTGCTTATCATAAAGAGCGTCAGATACTCGAAAATGTTAATTTTGTAGTCAAAGCAGGCACCAAAGTCGCTGTGGTTGGCGAGAGTGGAGCGGGAAAATCAACCCTAGTAAAATTGTTGTTTCGGTTTTATGACCCCACTGTGGGAAGTATAAAAATTGATGGTCAGGATATCGCGCAATATACCCAAGATTCGGTTAGACAACATATTGGGATCGTGCCCCAAGATACCGTTTTATTTAACGACACTCTCTATGAAAATATTCGCTATGGACGCCCTGATGCCTCTGAAAAAGAAATTCAAGAAGCAATAGAATTAGCCCACTTAGATACATTCGTAGGCCTTCTCCCGGACAAAGGCGACACCCAAGTTGGTGAACGTGGTCTAAAGCTCAGTGGTGGCGAGAAACAACGTGTGTCGATTGCTAGAACAATATTAAAACGCCCTCCTATTATGGTGTTCGATGAGGCCACATCTTCACTTGACTCACAATCGGAGCAAGCAATACTGTCGGCCTTGCGAGAAATAGCCAAAGGCTATACGAGCTTTATGATTGCACATCGACTTTCGACTATTGTTGATGCTGATATGATTATTGTTATGGACAAGGGACAAATTGCAGAACAGGGTTCACATGGCGACTTGCTTAAGCTAAATGGGATATATACGAATTTATGGCAAGCACAACAAAAAAACACTAACACTGGGTGACATGCTTCGTGTCACTGCGGACATTATTGGTTTACGGACTATTTTTACGTGCTATTTTTACGTGCTATTTTTACGTACCATTGTTCACGTATTATAGCTGCAAGCAATTTTAACCGTGAATATAGATAAGAAGAGTAGAATATGAACATCGATTTTGGCAGTCAGTCGCAGGAAGCCCTGTTAACATTAGTTAATACCGTTATGCCTTTTGGTAAATATGCTGGCACCAAACTACTCAACTTACCGGAGCCATACTTAGTCTGGTTTCATAAGCAAGGTTTTCCTAGTGGCAAACTAGGAGAGCAATTAGCATCAATGTATGAAATCAAACTAAATGGCTTGGAGCCACTACTTGCTCCTTTACTTTACGAAAATAGAAACACCACACGAGCTGCATTTTTACACTCTAAAGATATAGAAGCAGTGAAAACCCGCGATAAAAACCGATATTAATATGCGCTTTTTTAATTCTGAACGTCGCGCGCAATCGAAGCGCAAACCCCAGTATGAAAAAGTACCAGTAAAAGATGTAGGCATTGACCATCAAATTCTTAATTTACACCAAGCAATGATAGAAAAATGCCTTGCACACCCTGATTTATTTTCTGAGATTCAAGCCCGAATAGAAGTGCGCTATGCCGCACGACAAATGAGTTATGGGGCTTATTTAACTTGGTTATCTATTCTTGAATTGAAAGATAAACCAGAGCAGTTAATCGCGGCACTTTTGGAGAAATCAGTGAAAATGCGCAATCTGCGTCGAGCAACGGTTTTCACTCAAGTACTGACAGAAGAAGAGCGTATTGTCGTTATAAACGCCGGCTGAATAGATCAGATACATCGACTCTTACCGCTGGGCTACTATCACTCAAGTGTCTGTTTTGTTATTACCCGCTTGAATCATTTCCTGCTCCAACATCGTTCCGAACTCTTCATTATAAGAGGCAAATAGGATACCAACACCTTCTTTACTGGCATGCATAACCATTCCTTTATTGTTAAGTGTCTATTGTGAAGTAGCACTTATTTACTCAATCTGTCCACGTATTTCACCCGATGGATGAGCTGGTGTATGCACATTAACGTAATGTCCACCGGAGGCTAAGACGCCAAATATTTCTGCGTTCAACGTCGTACCCTCAGGTACAGACCAAACATTAACATCATCGATTGATTGTTCAAGAGCAACTAAAACTGGCCCGTTTTCGCCAATTGGACCCGTGTGTATATGCGCCATAGTGGCGTCTTCAACCCCTGTTGTGTTAACTTTCAGCGTTAGTGCTTGCGTTGTTTTATTATAGCTTGCATAGCCGTCTGCATTTGCTGACGTTGCAACAACAGGGACTTGTTGAGAACCGGCTAGTGAGAAGCCGATTACTACTACATCCGGCGCCAATATTTGCGCACGTATCGCTCCATCAGGAAACTCGATCGTAGCGATATTGATGTACATTAAACCGTCAAGTAAGGCACTAATTTGCTGCGGACTAACCACATTAGATAGCTCAAGCATGTCAGTGTCGTTATTTTCAAACGTAAACAATGATGCGCTATTTTGTCCTATTGCACCGATATGTAAAGTGGCCGTTGTCAGCATATTTACAGAGCTTACATCTAGCATTATTTTTATTAAATTACCGTCAGAATCATATTCGATAGACGCCGTTGCAGTATCAGCACTGCCCGTTTGTGGAACTTGCTGGCCAGCGTTAAGCGTAGCGTCGAAACTACCGCTAGGACTAAATATTTCTGCAGGTTCAATGATGTCAGTATCATTCCTGCTGCAAGCAGCAAGGACAAATACAACAGATATTATCAATAAATGTTTTAACATGGTAGGTTCTTTTAATTTTATAATACTCGATTAGACTGGTGCAAATAATAAACAGTTCGCTCAAAAAAATTAAATTTTTGTCATGTTTTTATGCTGCTTTGATAAAAACAATTAACGGCGTCACCGGACTTCAAGGATTGGAGGGAAATATAAATATTGTAATTATATAAATCAATGAGTTATGTAACTCATTGACTCATTGACTCATTGTAAGGCTCGCTGCCGAGCCTTATTAATTGGCTACACTTTTGCGCTCTTTAAATGATCTGCGACTAAAAAGGCCATTTCTAACACTTGATCGGCATTTAAACGCGGGTCACACTGAGTTTGATATGCTTGGGATAAGTCAGCGTCACTTATTTTATATGCACCACCTGTGCACTCAGTTACATGTTGACCAGTCATTTCTAAGTGGATACCACCGGCATGTGTTCCTTCTGCTTTATGAGCATCAAAAAACTGAATGATTTCAGACAAAATAGCATCGAAATTACGCGTTTTATAACCGCTTTTAGACGTAATGGTATTTCCGTGCATTGGATCTGAGCTCCAAACAACATTGCGACCTTCAGCTTTGACTCGGCGAAGTAATCGCGGTAGCTTTTCACCTAAATTGTTTGCTCCCATACGGGTGATTAAGGTTAATCTCCCAGGCGTATTATTTGGGTTTAAGGCATCAATTAAACGGATCAATTCATCTTCTTGCATGCTTGGGCCAATCTTAACACCGATAGGATTGTTAATACCGCTGAAAAATTCGACATGCGCATGATCTAATTGACGAGTGCGCTCACCAATCCACAACATGTGCGCAGAACAATTGTAAGGTTTGCCCGTTAACGTATCGATGCGCGTTAATGCTTGCTCATAATTCAATAATAAGGCTTCGTGCGAGGTAAATAATGACGTCTCATGCAATGCACTGTTGTTTTGTGCATTTATGCCAATCACATCCATAAACGACAATGTGTCTTGAATACGATCAGACATATCTTGATAACGTTCTCTTAATGGATTATTTTCTAAAAACGCCATATTCCAGCGATTAACTTGATGTAAGTCGGCCAAACCACCTTGCGCGAATGCTCGCAACAAGTTCAGTGTCGCAGCGCTTTTATTATAAGCTTCGAGTAAACGATTAGGATCCGGTTGGCGAGAAGCCTCTGTAAAATCAAAACCATTAATAATGTCACCGCGATAAGTTGGCAAGGTAACGCCGTTGATGGTTTCAACGTCAGACGATCGAGGTTTAGCATATTGCCCAGCCATACGAGCTACTTTTGTCACCTGACAACGACCCGCAAAAGTCAATACAATAGCCATCTGCAAAATAACTTTGAACGTATCTCTAATTTTTGGCGCATTGAACTCATCAAATGATTCGGCACAATCACCGCCTTGCAATAAAAACCCTTTACCTTCACATACATCGCCAAGTTGCTTATAAAGTTGACGTGTTTCCTCAGCAAATACCAACGGTGGATAACCCGCTAGTTTAGCTTCTACTTCTTTAAGTGCTTGTTGGTTTTGATATGTGGGTTGTTGAAGTATCGGCTTTGCTCTCCAACTATCGGGTTTCCATTGACTCACTGTGTTTCCTTTTACTCTGTTATGTATTGTTCGTATTGATGAATAATATATTTTATGTTTATGTGTGCGTTTCAATAACTGTTTGTCACACGCTATTTATTAAAAGCTATTTATTAAAAGCTATTTATTAAAAGCTACTTATTAAAAGCTACTTTTCAGAAGCTAGTTATCAGAAGCTAGTTATCAGAAGCTATTTGAGTACTGACTAACAATCGATTAGCTCAACCACAACAAGACTTCAAGCATATCATAAGGGGGGGTTAAAGTGGGCTTCTAATAAAGAGTTTTTCTGAGTTATTGGGATTTATAACTTCAGTGAACGGATAATTATAGAGCTCGGTTATGTTCTCAGCGGTCATAACAGATTTGACAGCACCACTACAAAATTCCGATTTGTTTTTTATCATCAAAACATGATCACAGTAACGCAGAGACAAGTTCACATCATGAATGCTCAGCACCACCAAATTTCCCTTTTGTGATAGCGCTTTAAACATCGCTAAGGTTTGTTCTTGAAATACCACGTCAAGGCTTTGGATCGGCTCATCTAAAAGAATCAAGGCGTCGCCATTTTTAACGGTATGCCAAACTTGCATTAGGCATCGCGCAATGTGCACACGTTGCTGTTCGCCGCCACTGAGATTGTTTAATTTATGATGCAACAGTGGCTTGATTAAAAGTGCTTGCTCAATGTCATGCGGAATATCAGTGTGCCCGGCGTAAAAAGTTAAAATTTCCGACACATTTAGCGAAAATGATAGCGCATAGTGCTGTTGCAAATAGGTCAGCTTAGTCGCCAACGCTGAAATTGGAAATGCAGATATATCTCGACCATTTAACTTAACCACGCCACTATCAGGCTCTACTAGCCCCGCTATCACGTCAAATAGTGAACTTTTGCCTGCGCCATTTTGACCCAGCACGTGCCAACATTCACCAGCATGCATACTGATATTTATATTTTCTAAGCGATGTTCGAGAACGACTTGAGAAACGGTTAGCATACAGGAAGTTATACCTTAAAATAAAAAACGGCTTTGTGTGCATATCATAAGGCCGTTATTGTCTCTATTTGAGACCTGTAAAGCAAGCCGATATAGTTTACTAAGATGCTACTTTTGACTGAGCCACAGGTGCATCAGGGTAATCTTTGAGTACTTTGTCAACGTACTCTTTACGCTTTTGTTCAGCTTGATCACCAAACAAGATTTGGCATGCCTCAATAATTCCCGGTGTATTGATAATTTCCGTCTTTCTTAACACCATTTCAATTTTAGAACGTCGACGTAGAAAGTCTTCGAGGTTTGTAATCATTTCTCTTCTTGCCGCATAGTGAACTTCCGCACGCAAATATTCTGCGTTACGCATCAATTGCTCAGCTTGCGCTGGGTCACGTTGAATTTCATCTAAAATTTGCAATGCATAAATGTCATAACGACGCCACAGTCTCACCGTGAGTTTTTCTGAGCTGTAACTTGGCGTCATATCGTCTAAACCAATCAAGCCCGCCCTATATTCAAATTCTTCTTTAATCGCATTTGAAGACTCGCCATACCAAATAGCATCTTTATTTGGCAATACGATACCTAAATTTTGCACAAGGTCAGCTATCTCTTCCCCTACATTAATACAGTCGGTCAGTTTGCCGCCAAAAATACTCACATACTTGTCTTCTTTATTAACGTCTACAGCGTGTTTGCGAGACAACTGAACCCAATCAGCCTTGCCACCTGCGCCCTTCACAGCTAATGGGCGGACACCACAACGTTCAGAAATAATATCATCTCTCGTTAATGGGCTGGGTAAATCTAACAGCGCATTTACGTTATCAAGAATAAAGTCGCGGTCCTCTTCGGTGACAGATGTCATCGGATTTTCTACTTGATTGTCAGTGGTGCCAATACAGGTTTTCTGGCCCATGGGAATAACGAAAAATAAACGCCCGTCAGATGCAAAAAAGGCTAACACTTTGTCAACTTTAGTGAGCTTGTTAACAATTAAATGCACGCCCTTGGAAAACAAATGGCTGTGCTCAGTGACTTGATTGGCGTCGTCATTGTAGTTGTCCACCATCGGGCCGCAGGCATTAATAATTGCTTTGGATTGGATGGTAAATGTTTTACCAGATTGCTCATCGACCGCTTTTGTGTGCCAAATACCCTCTATTTTTTCGCTGCCGTGTGCACCAACATAATTGGTCACAACAGCACCGTTGTCCATTGCGCTACGCACAAAGTTAAAAACAAAACGAGCGTCATTATCGTGCAAGAACGCGTCTGAATATTCAAAACCGCCTTGTGCATTTGATATATCAATAGCGGGTTCGGTATGTTTTATTTTTTTTGAAGACATAAAGGTAGGCATTTGAGTGAAGCACCTTCCCATTAACCAATATAGGCAAGTACCAATAAAAACAAACCAGGCAGGAAAACGAAAGCCTTTTTGTAATGTGGTTAAAAAACGAATTTCTTGAACCGTTGAAGGATAACTGCGCATCAAATGATTGCGGCTTTTGCATAATTTATTAACCAGAAAATACTCATGGTTCTCTAAATATTTAATCCCCCCCCAGGCAAGATTAGACGAATTAGACGAAGTGTGACCAGCAAAATCGCCTTTATCAATCATCGCCACGCTTGCACCCTTTCTTGATAAAGAAGCCGCTGACACAGCACCATTGATACCCGCGCCCAATACAAGCACATCGAATACCTCAGCCGACAGCTTGGTTATATTCGTTTCTCTCAAAATCACAGTTAGACCCCTTAGCGATTGCCATTTCTACACCTCACCATGATAAACCATTCAATAAAATATTATATATATGATTTATTATTATTTCGACGTTTGTTAAGATTATATTTTGTTCACTTACTTTTAATAAAAGAGCGCTGTTACAGGGCGCATAGCACATTTAGTTTTGACTACTGTTAACGGCGTTCCTATGCAAATATAATATCCAAATTAACGATTTAAATGACGTATTAACACCGTAATCAATTTGCAAGGCCATTAAAAACTGCTTAATCTAATACAAAGATTGACTTACGCAATATCATACAATAAAGGCGGAACAACATGTCTAAAACATCAGGTATTCTTTCAATAGACCAAGGAACAACATCGACTAGGGCTATCGTATTTGCATTGGACGGTACTAAAATAGCTGTTGCTCAAAAAGAATTTACGCAGTTTTATCCCAACAATGGTTGGGTTGAACACGATCCTGAAGAGATATGGAAAACGACTGTTGAAACATGTAAATCGGTGTTGCATGAAGCACAGCAAAAAGGCGTTAACGTAGCTGGTATAGGTATTACCAACCAGCGTGAAACAACCGTAATTTGGAACAGAGACACCGGCAAACCAATTTACAACGCGATTGTTTGGCAAGACGGCCGCACCTCTGCTTTTTGCAATAGTATAAAAAAACATGAAGATAACGTCTCCTCCAAAACAGGTTTATTGCTAGACCCCTACTTTTCAGCGTCAAAAATAAAATGGTTGTTAGATGAAGTAGATGGTGCAAGACAACTTGCAAACGCAGGCAAACTGGCTTTTGGTACCATCGACTCTTTTTTAATTTGGCGCTTAACCGGTGGCGCTAATCATGTAACTGATACAACAAATGCGTCGCGCACTAATCTTTTCAATATTCATGGTTTATGTTGGGATGATGACTTGCTTAGCCTGTTTGATGTGCCAGCATCTGTTTTGCCCAAAGTATTAGAATCCGCAGATGATTTTGGCCACACTGAAGCCAGCCTATTTGGACGCTCATTACCAATTGCTGGTGTTGCAGGTGACCAGCAAGCTGCATTATTCGGCCAGTGTTGTTTTGCCCAAGGAGATGTAAAATCGACTTATGGAACAGGTTGTTTTGCATTGCTAAATACGGGTAATCGAGCACTTAAATCAAAACACAAGTTGCTAACAACGATCGGCTATAGCTTGAATGGTGAAACCACCTATGCATTAGAAGGTTCAATATTCACCGCAGGAGCAAATATTCAATGGTTACGCGATGGTATAGGTGTCATTAACGACGCTAAAGAAAGCCAGACACTCGCGGAATCACTCAACTACGACCATGGCGTATTTCTAGTCCCAGGCTTTGCTGGATTGGGTGCTCCGCATTGGGACCCTGATGCTAGGGCTAGTCTGTATGGTATGACACGCGGCACATCGCAAGCGCACTTCGCACGCGCTGCCCTTGAAGCGGTATGCTTTCAAACCTATGACTTGCAACAAGCAATGGAGAGTGATGGCATTGCTTCTTCTAAAGTATTGGTTGATGGCGGAATGGTAGCAAATGACTGGTTATGCCAATTTTTGTCGGACATATTGCAAGTTGAAATTGAACGTCCGCAAAATATGGAAACAACAGCAATCGGTGCAGCTTATTTAGCTGGCTTAAAACTCGGTTTATATAAAGATCTTGCTGATATTGCTTCGCAAAAGAAAATCGAGAAACGCTTCACACCTAATATTGATGAGAACGTGCGACAAAAATTATTAGGACAGTGGCACAAAGCAGTGGAATGCACCCTAGCGTTTAGTCGCGCTTAGTCGCGGTTAGCATTTGTGAGCGCGCTAGGCTGCTTTAACAGACTATAAATAAACAATGGACCGCCGATGGTGGCGGTTAACATTGATACAGGCACAATCATACTGAATAACCATTCATTAATTAATGCTGTGATGATAAGTAATGTTGCGCCCATTAGTCCGGATATAGGCAACACTATACGATTATCATGGCCAACTAATTGCCTGACAAAGTGCGGTATAAGCAGTCCGATAAAAGCAATACTGCCGGCAATAGAAACACTCGTTCCTACTAGTAATGCCGTTAGGAGGAGTATTTTTCGTTCAAACTGAATCGGATCGACACCTTTAAGTTGTGCCGATGCGCCACCGAGATATAAGTAATTAAGCTTTTTCCCCTGCATTATCAGTAATATTGCTGAAATACTAATGATAGGAAGAGCGAAGGCAAGACTGGTGAAGTTGGTATTGTGCAAACTCCCCATTAACCAAAAGCTCAAGTTTTTAATCGACTGGGGAGGAGCATATATAAATAGCCAACCTATGATTGCACCCGCAATCGTCGAAATACCAATACCGGCTAAAATCACCGCACTAACTGATGCTTGCAGCTTTCGAGCTAATCCGTAAATGATAAAACTGCTCAACAAAGCACCAATAAAACAAGCAATGGGAAGCACGTAGTAAGCTACAGAATCAAAAACGCGAGGTAAAAAAGCAATGCTTCCAGTCAGCAGTACGATCGCCGCCATTAAACTTGCGCCAGCACTAATGCCGATAATACCAGGGTCAGCTAACGGGTTTCTCAATAGAATTTGCAGTGCAGCGGAGCTAATTGAGATCGCGCTACCAACGCCAATAGCGGTTAGCAGCACCGGCAGCCGAATATTGATAAAAATATGTTGCTCAATATCCGACGTGAACCAAGCAAGCCCATCGGCGAAGACAAACAAGATGACAACGAGGATAAATACGACGACGGATGAAACAATAGTTTTACGTTGACTCATTGAGGTTCTTATCGAGTCAAATGCGTCAATAAGCCATCTGATGCATCTTCAATCAGATCAAGAACGAGTTCAAAGCCTCGTTTGCCGCCGTGATAAGGATCGGGAACTTCATCAAATTCGGACTGTGTATAATCTAAAAATAGCGCAATCTTGACATGATATTCCTCAGGACATTTGCGCTTTAAATCTCTTACGTTAGCTTCGTCCATACCTAAAATTAGGTCAAAATCGGTGAAGTCTTGCTCGTTTACTTTTCTGCACTTTAAACGAGAAAGATCATAGCCTCTAGCACTAGCGACCTCTTGAGAACGCTTATCTGGAGCTGCCCCTTTGTGATAACCTGCCGTACCGGCTGAATCAACTTTAAAATCAAGGCCCAAGCGCTTCGCTTTTAGAGTAAACACTCCCTCTGCCGTGGGTGAACGACAAATATTCCCTAAACATACGAAAAGTATTGCTGGCGACGACATCGATTACCTTTGCCTTATTTTTAGGTCAACAGACCTTTTTTCAAATAAAAATGAGAACTAAGTTTATAACAATTAGCTCTCTTGTTAACATCAGTTTTTATATCAATTTAAAAGGATAACAATTAAATATGCTTAATTTAGCTAAAGTACTGATGCTAAGCAGTTCCAAGAAGGACGATGAGCCATATCTATATCATGCTCAATCGATGATAAAACAACATTTAATCGGGATTACCGACGTGTTGTTCATCCCGTTTGCTGGTGTAACATTGCCGTGGAATGATTACACTGCAAAAGTCCAAGAAGCACTACCCGACTTCAACGTTAGCGGTATTCATCGACATGCAAATGCAGGCGACGCTATTGCAAGTGCCCAAGCTGTGTTAGTCGGTGGCGGCAATACCTTTAATCTACTCAATGAATTATATAATCAAGATTTACTGCTGCCTATTCAGCAACGAGTTGTTAAGGGTATGCCGTATATTGGCTGGAGTGCGGGGTCAAACTTATGTGGTTTAAGTATCAAAACATCAAATGATATGCCAATCATTCAGCCGCTTAGTTTCGATACTTTTGGTTTCATTGCAGCACAGATAAACCCGCATTACACCGACTACGTTGCTCCTCATCACAATGGTGAAACACGAGACCAACGCATAACCGAATTCTGTACTTTATATCCTGAAGTTCCAGTTATCGGCATTCGTGAAGGCAGTGCATTGCTGCGTGATGGTCAAAAACTAACGCTTATGGGTCAACTTGATGCTGTTGTATTTACTGGAACGCAGCGAAAAGTAGTGCCTGCAGGCAGTGATATGTCGGTTTATCTATAATTAGCCAAGAATATGCCTTAGCGTACTATGAGTAAATTCGATGCTTTGCTGAGCATGCTTAACTTCAGCAAGAAAGGGCGCGTCAAGAAGTGCATGCAGGGATGCGAGATTTTCAGCGTAACAATTCATATTTGGATCAATCTGATTTGCAACCCAGCCGATGATATCGCAATTGTCGCGCTTAATTTGTTCAAACGCCAGCACTGCATGATTCAAACACCCTAGCTTCACCCCAACAACCAATATTACTGGCAACGTTGACTTGGCTACAAAGTCAGATAAGAATTCCACTTTTTTGTTGTCGTTTAATTGAGTACATTTACTATCATCTGAAGCGCTCGATAATGAAGATCGTAAGGGCGTTGATGGCAATGATGTGGGCAAGCGCCAACCACCTGCGCCCTCTACCAGCAAAAAGTCTGCGTCCTCGTTTTGTAATGCTTTTAACGCACCCGCTACTCGCTGCATATCAATCTTTCCACCCACCTGAGCAGCAGCAATATGCGGTGCAATCGGCGGGTAAAAAGCAATCGGATTGACCATAGCATAGGGCACTTTATGACTCGCAGCAGCCTGCAAATTTAGGGCATCGTCATTTCGTAAACCGTGTGGTGTTTGCTCACACCCAGCTGCTATCGGTTTAAAACCAATAGTTTTAAAGCCTGCCTTATTAATTGCATTGAGCAATAAAACGCTGACATAGGTTTTTCCTGCATCAGTATCAGTGCCGGTAATAAATACACTTTTCATGCTTAACTCTGTGTCTTTTGAATAGTTAGAAATAAAATCTGGTAAGTTAACGGCAAACCCCGATTACCCTCGCCTTTATCACCGGCGTTTCGTTGTTGATATTGCTCAGACAGAGCGCACACCTGCCGTTGCATTTGTTTGTCGAGTTCAATCAATTCTTGTTTACTAATAGCGTTGGAGACTGTTACTGGAGAGAGTTGTAAATGACTATTTTCGGCTATTTCCATGCTGTTGTATTTTGTCGCCGCACCAATTAGCTTCAATGCCCTTAACATATCTAAACTGCTGGAATGCCATTCTGTAAAGCTACGCACCTGTTGTTGAATATTTATTTTCACATTTGAATTTTTATTAATTTGTTCAATCTGCAAATCTTGAGTTGCTTGTAGCCATTGCTGTTGACTAAAAAAATTATTTATTCTTGGCGTTATGCCAATGTTCTCCCATGCATCTCGAAGTTCATACAGTGAAGAATCCAGCATAATAGCCAGTTGCGCCGAACCGCCAGTTGATAACACCCGAGTAATTTCAGCGATCCCGAAACTAGGCGAGGAGCACCACTGCAATGCCATTGAGGAATGAAGTACGTCAATTGATTGCGACTGAAGCGGCAAGCTATCAGCGTCGCCACTGCAATACAGAATTGCCTTATTGGTAAACGTTGTCACATCAGCATTATTTATCTGGGCGACTTTCAACATGCCATGAGAGATGTCGATTGCTAAACAATTATCTGACATTTTGGCAAGCGAGCCGGTATGTAAACCCGTGCCACAACCTAAATCTACTGAAAATTTGCTTCGCCCAGTAATAACGTGGCTAAGTAACTCAATATTCACTTCAGCAATTTGCTTCTGCACTTGTGCATACTGATCGTAGTTACCACAAGCGGCTGAAAAGTGCTCAGCAACACGCTTTTTATTTACTTCTTGAGTGAGATCCTGTGCACTGTTGGTTTGCACAACTTGAATAAACTCATGCACTTGATTGCTTGCGCCATTCATTGCTTGCGCTATTCATTGCTTGCGCTATTCATTGCTTGCGCCATTCATTGCTTCACGCGCATTGTTGTGCTCCGAAGTTTTTAGCGAGCTTATACTGATACTTAATGCATCTACCAATGCCTGAATATCTTGGGTCTGATGAAGTGCGCTGAGGGTAATTCGCAGTCGATCAGCATGTTTAGGAACGGTTGGGCTTCTAATTGCACTAACCCAAATACCTAAGCTTTTTAGATGTTCACTCAATGCTACTGCTTTTACTGGGTCACCAATAATAATAGGCTGAATAGGCCCATCAATAGGTAAGATAGGCAAACCTGCTTGAGTTGCCAGCTTTTTAAACACAGCAATATTTTTATACAGTGCTTCACGCTCTATCCCCTTTCGCATTATTTGCAAGCTGGTTCTAGTTGCTCGCGCTTGTGCCGCAGGCATTGCGGTGCTGTAAACGTAATGTTTGGAGAAATTCACCATGTATTCTATGAGTTCATTTGAACCCGCTATAAATGCGCCTTGAGTGCCAATTGCCTTACCAAAAGTGCCCATTAACACATCGATCTTTGGTGCACGGCGAGTTATTTTGTGCACCGGTAGTGCAGAACTACCCATCCCATTTTCACCAATACAACCTATTGCGTGAGCATCATCAACCATTAACCATGCATTTGAATTTGTGTTATCTAAGATTGCTGCAATACCTGAAATATCGCCCTTGTCACCATCCATGCTAAAAATACCTTCAGTGACAACTAAGGTGTCCGTCTTCGGCGTTAACGTAGATTGCAGATGCTGGAGGTCGTTATGTTTGAATCTTGAGAATACGGCCTTTTTTGGGCCATTGTTAAGCTGCATGGCGCTGTCTATGAATGATGCATGCATTAGTTTGTCCGCGACGATGCTGCGCGGCACTTGCGTGCTTAAATTAGCAGTTTGAAAAAGCGCCTGACATAAGGCCTGATTGGCCGCAAAACCGCTTGAAAATAGCAATGCGTTATCAAAGTGCGTGTGTTTGCAAATATCCTCTTCTAATAATCGATGTTCACGAGAGTATCCGGTGACTACAGAAGAGGCACTGCTGCTAGCACCGTATAGACTTAAGCCTTCAGCAAAGCTCTGCAACACGTCAGGATGTTGACTCAAGCCCAAATAGTCGTTGCTCGAAAAGTTAATATAATGCTTACCATCGACCTCAATAATACCTTGGGTATTATTGACAACTTCAACACGCTTTCTGAGCAATGAATCAGCCCTTCTTTGCGCCAACTCTCGCTTTATAAAATCAAATGACATTAGCTAATCAACTGCTCAGTCTGCGTTTTAATTTTCTTGTCCATTGTTTTTTCGTCCATTATTTTAGTTTCAGCGCTGGGCTTACTTGTTTTAGCGCTTGCATCGACATATAGCGACGCATTTTGCTTTTGCGTTATTTCATCAGTTAACGCCGCTGCAAATGCTTCATCAGAATAGTCTTTAGTTTGCTTTGAATTAATTCCTAACTTATTAAACAACATCACATCTTCTTGGGTCTCTGGATTTGACGTTGTTAACAGTTTACATCCGTAAAAAATACTATTCGCGCCTCCCATGAAACACAAGGCCTGCATTTGTTCATTCATTGATTCGCGTCCAGCTGACAAGCGCACAAAAGACTGCGGCATCATAATGCGTGCAACCGCAATTGTGCGAATAAATTCAAATGGCTCTAAATCATCTACCGAGTCTAGGGGCGTGCCTTCTACTTTTACCAGCATATTGATGGGTACACTTTCTGGATGTTGCTCAAGATTCGCTAGTTGCACTAATAAACTAGAACGGTCGTCACCGGTTTCACCCATACCTACAATACCACCGGAACAAACATGCATGCCGGAACCGCGCACATTACCCAGTGTATCTAAACGGTCTTGATAAGTTCTGGTGGTAATAATGTCACCATAAAATTCAGGCGATGTGTCTAAGTTGTGGTTATAATAATCCAGACCTGCTTGTTTAAGCTCTATCGCTTGCTCGCGAGTTAACATCCCTAAAGTCATGCAGGTTTCTAGTCCCAGTTTTTTCACTTCACGCACCATGTCTGTGACATATGGCATATCACGCGCTTTTGGATTACGCCAAGCCGCACCCATACAAAAACGAGTGGAACCGGCTTCTTTGGCCTCTTTAGCACGCTCAATAACTTTATTTATTTCCATCAAGCGTTCTTTTTCAAGACCAGTGTCATAACGAGCACTTTGAGGACAATACGCGCAATCTTCAGGACAAGCACCCGTTTTAATCGATAATAATGTGCTTACTTGAACGTAATTAGGATCAAAGTGAGCTCTGTGCACCAATTGTGCCTGAAACAATAAATCGTTAAAGGGCAACGCATATAAGGTATTTACTTCAGGGATAGTCCAATCATGTCTTGGTTCAAATTTATTATTTTGTGGCTTAGCTGACGTCGCGGAAGTGTTCATGAATACTTATTATCCTGGTTAGTCCCATCACGTTTTATCGTGCTTGTAGGGTTTACTATTCTTATTATGTCCTCTAGTCTATGCACACCGACAAAGTTGTCAACTTTACTAAAATAAAAAACTGTACAGCAGGCTGAAAATTGAACAATATCGAATTTGACAAACGCCATATTTGGCACCCATATACCTCAGCAATAAATCCTCTCCCATGTTATGAAGTCGTTGGCACCAGTGGTGTTGAACTGACTTTAGTAGGCGGTGAAAAGTTAGTTGATGGCATGTCATCATGGTGGGCAGCAGTTCATGGCTATAATCATCCTTCTCTTAATCAGGCAGCACATAAACAAATCGACGCTTTTGCACACGTTATGTTTGGTGGTATTACCCATCAACCGGCAATTGATTTATGTCGTAAGTTAATCGACATGACGCCCGACGGTTTAAACAGAGTATTCTTGGCAGACTCTGGCTCTGTTGCAGTTGAAGTCGCAATTAAAATGGCGTTACAGTACTGGGCATGTCAAGGACGCTCACAAAAGGTCAAACTTATCGCCCCACGCAATGGTTATCATGGCGACACCTTTGCTGCGATGGCGGTCTGCGATCCAGTCAACGGTATGCACAGCTTATTTAAAAAAAGCCTAGTTGAGCACTTTTTTGCTCCTGCGCCGCAAACCCAGTTCGATCAAACGTGGAACGCGGATGATGTATTGCCGATGCGAGAAATACTAGAACAGCACCATCATGAAATAGCCGCCTTAATACTTGAACCAGTAGTACAAGGTGCCGGCGGAATGCGCTTGTATCACCCTGAATATGTTAAAGCCTGTCGAAAGCTCTGTGATGAATTTAACGTCCTACTGATTTGCGATGAAATTGCCACGGGCTTCGGCAGAACGGGTAAATTATTCGCTTGTGAGCATGCTCAAATCAGTCCAGATATTATGTGCTTAGGCAAAGCATTAACGGGTGGCTATTTAACGATGGCGGCAACGTTATGCACCGACGAAGTTGCCGAAGGAACGTGTGTTGGCGACCCTGGCGTATTTATGCATGGACCAACTTACATGGGTAACCCATTGGCATGCGCCGTTGCCAATGCGAGTATTGATTTGATTCTCGAAGGTGCATGGCAGCAACAAATTCCTCGTATAGAAAAACAACTACGTGAAGAGCTTGCGGGCCTCAACGACTACGAATCTGTCGCCGATGTCCGAGTGCTCGGCGCTATAGGCGTGGTAGAAATGAAACAGCAAGTCAATGTAGCTGAAATTCAGCAAATATTCGTAGAACAAGGCGTATGGATAAGACCATTTGGTAAACTAATTTATATTATGCCTCCGTATATTATTGAGCCCGAGCAATTAAAAAAACTCACGTCTGCAATTCATTTTGCAATTCAGCGCTTATATCCAAATTAGTCTTTATTGCCGCGAAAATCAGCGGCATTTAGACCATGCTTTTTCAATAGTTTGTGCATGTCGGTACGATTGCGACCCGCTAGATCAGAAGCGCGCGTCACATTGCCGTCGGCTAACTGTAGTAATCGGCACAAGTACTGATATTCAAAAGAATCTCTTGCTTGTGTCAATGTTGGCCAATTTTGTGACAGTTCAGATAACGCTTGTTCCACAAGGCTCAGGGGGATCACGGGAGTATGTGTTAATGCGACACACTGCTCAACAACGTTAACTAACTGCCTTACGTTACCCGGCCAATCGCTGGTTGCCAAACGTTTTAACGCATCTAATGAGAATCGAGTCACCTTTACGCCGTGCCTTTCAGCACTTTGTTTTAGCAAATGATTGGTCAACAAAGGAATGTCCTCAAACCGCTCTTTGAGTGACGGAATGCGTAAATTGACTACATTCAAACGGTAATATAAATCTTCTCTGAAACGCTCTTCTTCCATCTCAAGCTGCAAATCTTTATGCGTTGCTGAAATAATTCTGACATCAATATCGATATTAGTCGCACTGCCTACGGGTCGAACTGTTCTCTCCTGTATCGCGCGCAGCAACTTGACTTGTAAAGACGTTGGCATATCGCCAATTTCATCTAAAAACAGGGTACCACCGTGTGCTTCGCGAAATAATCCGGTTGATGATTGCACTGCGCCCGTAAATGCCCCTTTGGTATGCCCAAATAATTCAGATTCGAGTAAGTTTTCTGGTAACGCTCCGCAATTTATTGCCACAAAAGGCTTATTTGCACGATCGCTCGCGCGATGAATCGCTTTTGCTAGTAATTCTTTACCCGTTCCGCTAGCACCGTTAATTAGCACACTCACATTTTTGCCTGCAATACGATGTGCTTGATGCAATAACTTGGTCATTTCAGGTGCACGAGTGACTATATCCTTGCACCAATCACCAATATTGCTGGTTGTATTTTTCTGTGTTGCTCGAGCCAATACTTTTCTTAGTTCGTCATGGTCTATGGGTTTTGTAAGAAATCCAAAGACCCCTTTTTGTGTTGCCGCAACGGCGTCTTTAATAGTGCCGTGGGCAGTCATTAACACAACAGGCAAATTAATATAACGATGAATTATTTCATCAAAAAAGCTCAAACCATCTAATCCGGGCATGCGAATGTCACTCAATACAACATCAAATGTATTATTAAACATCATACGTAATGCTTGAGTTGCATTATTTGATGGTGTCACCTCATAGCCCTCACCTTGAAGGCGAATAGTTAATAGGCGCAGTAGATTTTCGTCATCTTCCACTAGTAATAATCGAGGCATATTTTTAGTTTGGCTAGCGGCCAACTCATCATTTTTTACTGGGCTTGTGATCATTTGCTATCACTCCTATTTTGATTCACCATCGATGCCTCAATATCGAGCAATTGCTCAACCTGTTTACGTTGTTTTTCTATCTCTTTATCTTTTTCTACAAGTTGAATTTCTTGAGCTGTAATCGTTTTTTCTTGACGCGCATTAACTTTGCTCAAAATAGTGATCGCCGACTCTAATTCCAATAACTGTTGGCTCGGTTGGAATATGAGAATATCCAATACTTGTGTCATCGACGTGTCGGTCAGCATTTGCAAGTCTTCAATCCATTGTTGTGCGCGTAATCGATTACGGTATGGCGTATCGTCGCCTTGGCTCAATAACACTTTTTCGATAAGTGATTTGGGGTCATTTGGCAACGCTTCAATCATATCGCTCCTGATTGGCCATGAAATAGTTGATAGTAAGATCAATTTGTCCGACCAAGCGTCAAGCTCACAGTAATCGCCAAAGCGAGCCATTGTTTCTGGAGATTGACAATATTTGGTCGACATTAACCTAACCACTTCGCTTGGTTCGCTCTTCAGTGGTTTTAGCAGTCCACAACCGATGAGTGAAAACATAGCCAATAAAATAAGCAAAATTTTCATTGTGTAACATTCCTTGGTAATTTAATTCTGAAACACACCTCTGCGTAATCAACATCGACAATAGTCACTGTACCACCGAGTAATCGAGAACAATCGGCAACAATGGATAAGCCCAATCCAGCACCAATAACTTTGTCATTGCGCATAAAGTCGCCTCGCTTAAAAGGTTCAAAAATGTCAGTGCGTGCCTCAACCGAGATTGGATTGCCATGATTAGCAATATCCAGAATGTAACTATTAATATCAACTGTAATTAAAACATAAATTTTAGTTTTAAGTGCGCCATGCGCTATCGCATTTGAAATAAGATTGTCCAATATTCGCCTAAATAATTCTGCATCAGTGGGTATATTCAGTGCGCCATCACTTACTTCAACCTCAACAATACAGCCAGATTGCTTTAATGCTAAGCCATTTTGAGTCAAACATTCTTGAATAATATTAGCACTTTTAATATTTTCAATGGAAGGTTCAGCTTGTTGCAATAGGGCATTGTAATCGAGCAGCTTTTCAATCAACAAATTTAATCTTGTGGTAGAGGCTTGGAGCAAAGTTACGACTTCTTTTTGCTGCATGCTCAACGGCCCTACCATTTCTTCTGCAAGCAATGCGCATCCTTCTTTGAAGCTAGCAAGTGGTGTTTTTAATTCATGCGATGCATGTCGCAATAGCGCCGTCCTTACTTTTTCAAGTTGTTGAATGCGTTGGTGTAGGGCAAATAAATCTTTTTCAACAGCAATTAATTCACGTGGTCCCGAAGAAGATTTTGCAGGTAGATCATTTTGATTTTCAGCAATAGCACCAATAATGTCTTTTAGCTTATTCACCGGCTTAATAATCAATTTAGTAGCGAAAATAATAAGGGTCAACGAGAGAATGGTCAACACTGCCGTTGACCATGCCTGTTTTTGCTGCAATTTAGATAGGTAGTCTTGCTGTTTAGATACGCGCTCATTGACAGTATCACGCACGCCATCGCTCAATGTGCTAACGGCTATCCGAAACGACTGTAAATGCGCATCAAGCACTATTTTATCAGTCATTGAGCTGTAATTTTCAAGTTGGATGAGTTGTCGATGCAGGTGTCCGCATACATCCGCATCATTTAGTTGTTGGCAAAATGGCGTTAGCTGTTCTTGCAATAAATTCAAAGAGTCGTCATTAAGTCGTTTAAGCGTGGCATTGGGGAGAACGAAGTGCTGTCGCAGCAATCTTTCGATATCAAGAGCCATGTTTTCCAAGTTTCTAATAGTGCCCGCTGTTTGAACAAAAAACTGCGTCTCTTTTACCGTATTATGATTTAATTTGGCTAAGTCATTTTGGCTTTGCCATAGCAAAGTAAACAGAGGAATGAGTGCAACAATGAAGCTACCAAATATGAGTTGTTTGAGAGACCGTATTTGCACGTGGCGAAATAATTTCAAGTGGATTTTTTCAAGCATTACATAGCCGGGGCGTAGCATCAATAGTTGCATATTGATAACACAAAAAATAATAGCCCAATGATCAATGTTCAGCCTTTGGTTATCTTGCTAACCTCTAGTTCGTCCAAACTAATGAAGCCGTCTTCGTTGCTATCAATTTTAGTAAAGTTTTCAAGCAGTGCCTCATGCCCGGCGGCTTCGCGTAAAGATATTAGACCGTCTTGATCGTTATCAAGCGTCGTCATCAGGCTTTCCTGAGCATGCGCCGCAGACGAGACAAGTAGTGCCAAAATACCCTGCATCAGCATGATGGTTAAAGCAATTGTCATTAATTTTTTGAAATTAGCCATATTATTTCCTTAATTAGCGCCTGTGAAATGCGTTCTAAATTACAAGTACCAGTGGCGCTTTTGTTATTTACTACCTACAACGAACGTATTCTCAGTAATAGGCTGCGTGAAAGAAGCTCTCGACAATGCCTATACAAAATACAAGCCAATATTTTTAATTGATTAAATTCAGATATTTAAGAAAAACACACCCTTTTTATAGCGTTAATGTGAAGCGAAAAACAGACACTTAATTAAAAGGCAAGCGGAACCTCATTTAAATTAAATATAAATACCATAATTTACAACAACTTAAGCTCACCATAACGGTGTCTCCATTAACAGACAAAGCATAGTTGTGATAGCTGCGATAGTCGTGATAGTTAGGATAGTTGTAATAGTCGTGATACTGAGTCAACTGATTAGAGCCAGCGTCAGAGTCTTGCAGAAATACGGTGCTTTAGCGCAGCGATGTGCGGCTGATGACATTAGCTTATAACTTACAGCGTGGTGTAAAAAATTGTGTTCAGCGTGATTAAACTGATAATAGTAATGCTCGCTAAAATAAAAAGATTTATACCAAAGCTATCGTTCTTTCGTCTATTCCTTCGCAAGCGCAGGATCATTGAGACCAAACTTAAGCCCAAACAGACTTGCAACATAGCCAACAAGCCATCGACATGTTCTTTTGACCAATATACTCGACCTTCAACTCCCCAAAATTTTTGCATGCCACTGATAAATTCTGGGCGAGCATAGTGAAACAGCACCAGTGCGACTATGAGCGAAACCCAGGCGGCAGCGTTTAAAATAACCATGCACCTAAATAAAGGTTCCTTGCTCACAGTCGTGTGTCGACGATTAGTAAACCCTGAAGGTTTTCCTGCGTCCTCTCTTTCAGTCTGATTTTTTTTATGAATATCCTGCATAATCCAATTTGCCTACTGTTATGTGCCGCATAGTTAAGTATACTTGGCAGCTAAATTGAGACCTGAATGAGAAGTCTCTAATATCGCACGCCTTGCGTACAACTTTGCTAATTTTGACACTTGCATTTTTTTTATACAAACTTTAATGCAAAGCAGGTTAGTGAAGCAATAAAAAATGAATTGGTGAAATCTAGTTATGCCCATGGAGAATAATATGACATATGCACCAGTCGCCGATGTTTTGGCTGGCAAATATGGTGTCAACGACACTGTGACAATTAAAGGTTGGGTAAGAACCCGTCGTGATTCTAAAGCGGGTCTTTCGTTTATTAACGTGCACGATGGTAGCTGTTTTGACCCTATTCAGGTGATTGCGCTGAATACGCTTGAAAACTATGATGAAATCATACGTCTCACAACCAGTTGCTCAGTGTCAGTGATTGGCACAGTGAAACAATCTGAAGGACAAGGGCAAAGCATTGAAATTGATGCAAAGTCAGTGGAAGTATTGGGTTGGGTAGAAAATCCAGATACTTACCCAATGTCCGCCAAGCGTCATAGCATTGAATATTTGAGAGAACATGCTCACTTACGCCCACGCACTAACATCATAGGGGCTGTAACACGCGTTAGAAATTCATTATCACAAGCGGTACATCGCTTCTTCCATGAGCAGGGTTATTTTTGGATTAGTACGCCCATTATTACCGGGTCGGATACGGAAGGCGCAGGTGAAATGTTTCGCGTTTCAACACTTGATATGATGAACATTCCACATGATGAGCAAGGTAACGTTGATTATAAAGAAGACTTTTTTGGCAAAGAAACCTTTTTAACAGTATCAGGTCAGTTAAACGTTGAGACATACTGCACCGCTATGTCAAAAGTTTACACCTTTGGACCTACTTTCAGAGCTGAAAACTCAAATACGAGTCGTCACCTAGCTGAATTTTGGATGATTGAACCAGAAGTCGCTTTCGCTGACTTATCAACGGTTGCACAATTAGCTGAAGACCTATTGAAATATGTCTTCAAAGCAGTCTTAGAAGAACGTTTAGACGACATGACTTTCTTTGCACAACGCGTAAACAAAGACGTTATTACTCGATTAGAAAACGTGGTGAACTCTGAATTTGTTCGTATGGATTATACCGATGCGATTGAAATTCTGCAAAACAGCGGCAAGGCATTTGAGTTCCCAGTTGAATGGGGCGTTGACTTGTCGTCTGAACATGAGCGCTATTTGGCAGAAGAGCATGTTGGCGCGCCTATTATCATGCAGAACTATCCAAAAGATATTAAAGCATTTTATATGCGCATTAATGATGACAATAAAACGGTTGCAGCGATGGATATATTAGCCCCTGGTATTGGTGAAATTATTGGTGGTTCGCAGCGTGAAGAACGTCTTGACGTATTTGACCGACGCCTAGCAGAAATGGGCTTAAACCAAGAAGATTATTCTTGGTACCGCGACTTACGTCGCTATGGTTCGGTTCCACATGCCGGTTTTGGTCTAGGCTTTGAACGTCTGGTTGCTTACGTTACAGGTGTGCAGAATGTGCGCGACGTTATTCCATTCCCAAGAACACCTGGAAATGCTCAATACTAATTTTTAGAAAATAATAACGCAGTTAAATGGCTTAATATGCTCTTCGTATTAAGCCTTTTTTATATTTACGCTAAATTAAGTAAGGTGTTGTTAACCGAGTCACTAAAACAGCATCAACAGAAGACATATTCACTGCCCTCAATGACGTGAGTCAGCTAGTATTATCATACGAATATATCGACCATCAGCTTAGACGCCTATGATACAGACCGGATGGTTAACGGCAGTTTGGCAAATAGAATATTATCTCAAGTACCTGACTTTACGCGTGTTGACGCTGCGCTACATTACGACATATAAGCCGACACAAAAGTGCCGTTAAATATTGAGAGCTTATTCGCTGAAGGCTTCTATCCATGCGCTCACAACGATGACAACATTACTATTGGTGAGCCTGTAAACGCCAGATTAAGCATTTCATACCAATTTTAAAAGCTAACTTGTTGTCTATCCCTAAGACTACTGATTATTTTTTTAAGAACCGCTAGCCTATTTTTTAGAAATTGCTCCCAACCACTTACCAAGAAATCCTCAAGCTAAGAATCAAATCATCGAATTTGTCGTTATTGACATGTTAAAAAATTGTTGTTTCATTGAGTAAACGAGGTAATATTACAGATGCATAATTTAGCTACTGATAATTTCAGTTCCGCTAATGAATTGCAGACCATAAATTCATTTTCAAAAAACTGATATACATGAGACAAAACAAATGTTTGCACATGGCAAAAAAACATTTATAGAATACCTTCAAATTGGCACTACAGACGAAAAAAGTCTAGACGCGAATCAGCAGTTATTTGTCTCAAATTTATTTTCTTTTATCGGGTACACCATCACATTTGGTCTCGCCCTAAACGCCGCAATTAGTGGTAAGTCTGTGTTGTCAATTTCACTATTTTTTGCCAGTGTTATCTTTTTCTTTTGCCATCAGGTGCACCGCTTTCCGAAGTTAGGTAACACCATTTTAATCTCTACAAGCGTGGTTTTTATTAATCTGTTGATATTAATGCTCTACCTCGTCTATTCTGGAGGTGTGTCTAATACAGGCCCTCTTTGGATCTATCTTGTGCCCCCTGTGGCGTTCTTTTTTAATGGTTTGCGTAAGGGGATTAAAGGCATTACTGTTTTTGTAATCATTCTCAGTATTATGCTGTTTTATCCACACGAAGCATTGCTACAAACGACATATACGCTGGAATTCAAGCTGCGCCTGATATTGTCATTCCTTACCGTCACCTTACTCTTCGGCTTTTATGAATATTCACGCCAGCAGTCATACAATCATATCGAGGAACTTAGCCATAAGTACGAACAGCAAGCGATGCATGACGCATTAACGAATTTGCCAAATAGACGAGGAATGCGAGTATATTTAAATCATGAATATAATCGGTTAATGCGCTCCAAAGAACCTCTGTCTTTACTTATTTGCGATATTGATTATTTTAAACAAGTGAATGACAAATACTTTCATGATGGCGGTGACTTTGTGCTTCAAAGCTTATCCAAATTTTTTGTTGAAAAAATTAGACAACAAGATGTTGTGGCAAGATGGGGTGGAGAAGAATTTTTGTTTTTACTGCCAAATACTAGATTAGCGGATGCGGTAGTACTTGCAGAAAAAATTAGACAGCATGTTGAGGGGCACATCATTCAATACAAAAACAATGACATCAAAATTACGATCAGTATGGGTGTAAACGAAGTTACTCCCGATGATAATATCGACCAAGCTATAAACGTAGCTGACCATTCACTCTACAATGCTAAAAAAGAAGGTCGTAATCAAACGGTTTCTGCTGATATGATAAAATGAAGTACGTAAAACTTGTAGAGAAAAATAACGGTGAATATTGATCGAATAGACAAAGAAATTCTACGAATCATTCAACAGGATGCGGCGCTAACAACCGCCGAGATTGCTGAACAAGTCGGGCTGACAACAACGCCTTGTTGGCGACGAATTCAGCGTATGCAGGACTCAGGGATCATTATAAAAAAGGTGACCCTTCTTCAACCCGAAAAGCTAAACCTTATGTTGACTGTTTTTGTGAATGTCAAAGTTGCTACACATGACTCTAGTTGGCTCAAAAAATTTGCTGAACATACTCAAGCTTTTGAAGAAGTTATTGAATTTCATCGATTAAGTGGTGAATTTGATTATATGCTCAAAGTCCTTGTTTGTGATATGCAAGGCTATGATCATTTTTATAAACGCTTCATTTCAGGTATTGAATTGCGCGAAGTTACCTCAAGTTTTGCCATGGAGAAAATTAAAAATCAAACGGCTATTCCACTTAATCATTTATAGCGTTTAAGATAACGAGTCTGGATTTGTCCTGGCTAACGACACTTTTTGCAATATTTCAGGCTTATCTCGCAAGTAAATAGTAGGTACGACACTCGCTGAAAAACGGTCACCTAGCGAAATGAAGCATTTATTTATTTCCAGACTTCGTGTTTCACCCAGTCCACTTCCATGGTCCAATTTTGGGTCATAGGAGAGTCATTGATCTTTGCGAAGTTCAGGACAGCAAATAAGGGCTCAGGGAATTGGTCTTCATCCTTGCTATTACGGTAGACCTCCACTCCATCGAGGCGGAAAATGATGTCATTGCCAAGTAATTCTACTGAATAATCATGGTATTCACTCAGCGTTGCGGCTTGCACCAACATCAGTGCCTGCCAATCACCACCATCACAGTAGCCTAAACTTGTTATTGCGCGAGCTGCATAGTGATCAGGGCCACCATCACTGTGATGTTCAAAAATATCGATTTCACCTGAACCGGTCATTGGCCAACACACAGTTTCATTGGCTTCTTGCACTGGTGCTTCGTTGTTCAAAGCACCCAGCAACCACCAAGCCGGGAACATGCCTGGTTGACCACTATTCTGGACCTTTAATCTAGCGGTCCACTTACCTTTGATAAATTCCTTACGGTTTTTTGAAGCAATACGACCGGCCACATATTGTGTATCGTGATGCTTTTTACCGTCTTTACTGATGTTGTCACAAGGACGCTTTTCACCTAAGTCAATCACTCTTAGTTTGAGAGTACCTTCGCTGACTTCCCGTGTATTGAACTGATTATCTGGCACATAACATTGGTCTTCTTTATTCACCCATATCATCTGGTCTTGCCAGTTTTCTGTGTTAAAGGTGTCAAATTCATCGACGAAGTCTACTTGCCAACCACTAACCGCTGCGGCATTTTCTTCTTTAACGAGCTCTTCTGAGGTGGGCCCCGAACAAGCAGAGACTAAAACAGCTAATGTAATGATGGACGAAATATATTTCATCTGATCTCCAAACATAAAGTAGATTATAGAATAATTACGTTCAGGGCACTAAAAGCCCTATAACAATAAAACAAGAACACCTAGACTTTGCAGTATATCCCATATATGAGTCCTTCTACCTTATGGATAACGTTAGTTTGGACTCTATTTGAGACCAGTGGGAATATACCTCCTCATTGCATCAAAACCTGAATTAATTATCCGAGAGAGGATTTTCTTAATGCGATATTTCAGATACGATGACACAAACAGACGGTCGGCAATTAGCAGCGTCCACAGGTAGTTGTGGACAATACTTAAGGAACGCACTTATGGGGGGCACTTATGGAGAGCAGAAGCACCGGTAAGAGTCAGCGGCCGTTGGGGGTTAATTTATGGCGTCAATTGGCGCAAAATATCTTTCACATTTTGCTCATGCTTACTTTGCCATTGCGCTAGCGTTTGCTGAAGGTCCGTGTCGCGTCGACTGACCGCAACGGCCAAAGCTTCTGATGCTTGGGCTTTTGGAATAACGGCTATGCCGTCGTTATCGGCAACAATAATATCACCGGTATGCACGTTTACACCACCACACACCACGGGGTTGTTAAGCGGTATGTAGACTTTTTTCGCGCCTGGTTTTGGACACGTTCCAAGTGCGTGGACTGCAAATTTAATATCAACCACTTCATCTAGATCACGAATAACGCCATCAATCACAAAACCAGTAATACCTCGCGCTTGTGCAATGGCGCATACGTTACCGCCGCTTACGGCATACTGATCATTGGCTTGTACAACCAAAATATCGCCAGCTTGGGCAGCATAAATGGCGGCGTGCAACATCAGGTTATCACCTTGACCGCAATGCACGGTAAAAGCTCTTCCGGCAATACGCGGCATGTTTGGCCATAAAGGATGAATGGCATAATGCATAAATTGATGACGGGGCAGCGCATCCGCTAAATCGCATGATGACACTTGGGCAAAATCGTTATAGGTGGGATCAGTCATACCGAAATATCTTTACTGTTTTAGGCGTGAGACATAATCTATCATATGGAACAATAAAAGGAACCTCATGACTACTGTAAAATATGCAATGTTTTTAGCACTGTTGATTTTTTGTATTCAAAAGTCTCATGCAGAATCACCTTCTGGAAAACATCAATTTGTATTTGACCAATGGCAAGGAAAACCCTTAAACGTATGGGCTTACACTCCAAGTAATTATGCACCTAACAGTAAAATATTGTTTGTTATGCACGGCGTTAAAAGAGATGCCGACCGTTATCGAGATGAATGGGTCGCATTGGCAGAGCAACATAATTTATTGCTAATTGTTCCGCAGTTTAGTCAACAAGACTTTCCTCGGGCCCTTGGGTACAATTTAGGTAATGTGTTTATAGATGATAAGTACCAGCAAGCTAATCCACCTGAGGTATGGGCATACTCTGCAATAGAACCCTTATTCGATTATGTAAAATCAACATATGCAAATGTCAACAACACTTACAGACTATATGGCCATTCGGCTGGTTCGCAGTTTGTGCATCGTTTTATTTTTTTCGTCCCACAGGCTAGAGTTTCAAAAATAGTCAGTGCAAATGCGGGTTGGTACACAGCACCTGATTTCAACATTGCTTTCCCTTACGGATTAAAAAATACGATGGTTACTCAGGACTATCTAATTGCTTCGCTGCAAAAACCAGTGGTTATTTTGTTAGGAGAGGCTGACAATGATCCTAACGATAAGTATTTACGCAAGGCTGCGCCGGCTATGCGCCAAGGACCACACAGGCTAGCACGTGGAGAATATTTTTTTAATCAAAGCAAACAGGCTTCACAGCGATATGCAGTTAATTTCGGTTGGCAGCTGGTAACTGTGCCTAATGTCGGTCATAAAAACGGTCTAATGGCCAACGCTGCGGTTGCTTATCTGGTTGATGAGGAAGCCACTCCCAAAGTCATTGTGCTGAAATAAAAACGCCTAGCTTGGCTAGGCGTTTTTGTATTTATATAAAAGCTTGCGCCTCTATTTCGTGTTTGGTGCTGGACGTGGATCAAAATCAGACATTGCCATATAAGCGGTTATCATCGCCCATACAGTTTGGTTCTGCTGAATATCCTCAGGCTTAATTTTGTCCAAGGTATCATTTGGCGTGTGATGATAGTCAAAGTAATACGTACCATCTTGTTTAAGTGCAATCACAGGGACGCCATAATTTGGCAACATCGACACATCCGGACCGCCTTTGGTCGTGTTGTTGCCAAGTTTAACGCCCATCATGTTAAGCGCTGAATACAAATCGGCAGGGTCATTTCTTACCGCTGCAGCAAAACCTGTATCAAGTTGGTATATTTGTCCCGCTCCAAAATCAGACTCTGCAGCAAAAATAATATTTCCCAATGTGTTTTTATTAGTACGGACATATTGATAAGCACCAACTAATCCAATTTCCTCTGCCGCATAAAGAACAACCCGAATTGTTCTTTTAGGCTGACCTACCGCCTCTTTTACTAGTTTAGCTGCCGCCATTACAATACCGACACCCGCTCCATCATCGAGTGCACCAGTACCCTCATCCCATGAATCTAAATGTGCCGATATTAAAATAACTTCATCTGGTTTTTCTGACCCAGTGAACTCACCAATAACGTTATAAGATGTTTGCCAACCTGCGTCTTTAGCCTGCATGTTGATATTAAGAATAATATCTTGTTGAGCACTTTTTTGAGCACTAAACATAGCTTCCAAATTATCTGCATCAGCGGTTGAAATAGCACCCGCTGGAATTTTTTCAATATCGTCGGCATAACGCATGATGCCAGTATGAGCAAAGCGCGAGTTGTCAGTACCGACAGAACGAATGATAACGGCTTGAGCACCTTGTTTTGCGGCTTCAACCGCACCGTTTACTCTATTTGGAACAACTTGACCATAAAAACTGCCGGCTCGGTCACGCTCCATTCTTGTGTTTAGAAAAACAATATTACCTTCAATCGTGGCTTTCTCAGCGCTAGCAAGTGAATCGAGCGAATCAAACATGACCACTTTTGCTTCGAGTCCTTTTTCCGGCGTTGCGATAGATCCGCCCAACGCTGAAATAGCTAACACCTGGGGGAAAGGCGAAACCACTTTCGCATCGGCAAAACCGCGCTCCCAGTTTCTAACCCTAACAGCTTGTTTGTAGACTTTATCAAAGCCTAATTCATTGAATTTTGCCTCAGCCCAAGCGACAGCCCGCTTATCACCCTGTGAACCTGCGATCCTTGGTCCAACCTCAACCGTGAGCGATTTCACAATTTGGTAGGATAAACCGCTTTTTTGACTATTCTCTTTTACGTTTAAAGCGTGCGCCAATGCTGGCGTACTAGCGGTATTTACTATTGCGTTCTGTGCGTTGTATGGCGTCTTTGCGCAACTAGCTAAGAGTATTACCAAACCAATTGAAAGAATAGCTACCCCAATTTTTTGTCGCATTTTATTTTGTATTCCAATTATTATCGTTAGTGCGTAAAGTAAACACGAATATGGCTGTTGTCTAGTCCACCGCCTCATTTTATCTTAATATAAGCCAAAGTCAGGCGGTAGAGTGTGATACAAATTACTCAACATAATTCATAAATCTAAAGATTGATGGTAAAACAAACATGCAATATCAACCTTACGATTTTTACTAACATCAATCATAAAACCTCAAATAACAACCAGAATAAGGAATCCTATGTTTTCAATTTCAGTTGAACGCACAATAGATAAACCCATCGCCGAGGTTTTTCAAGTATTAAGCGAGCATGCTAATTATTCGCAGTTCAAGGGCGTTGATAAATCTAGTCTTATAAAAAAAGGGAAAGACGACGTTAATGGCTTAGGTGCAATAAGGGAAATTCAAGCTGGCGGTGCTACCTTGCATGAAGAAATTATTGCATTTGAGCCGCCTTACTTACTTGGTTACAAAATAATTCATTCCAAACCACTCCCTTATAAGCATAAACTTGGCGAAGTTAGGCTGACTGAAGTTGATGGCAAAACGCATGTGCATTGGCGTTCTCAAGGTCATATTTCAATTCCGCTGCTAGGTAACTGGTACTTTGACAAAAAAATACAGCAGGGAGGTCAACGTGCTTTCGGCAGTATTTTAAAGTTTATTGATAATATGCCCCAAATACCCACTAAATCAGTCTAAAAGGACACGCTTCAATGCCTGTATTGCATGATTTTTTTGCTAGTAAAACCGTGGTTATTACTGGTGCAGCTTCGGGTATAGGCAGAGCATTAGCCAACGTGTTTGCTGATTTAGAATGCAAAGTGGCAATTTGCGACATTGATGAGTCGGCGCTATCTGACGTTGCTTTACAACTTAAATCAACCCACCCTGCATTGACTCTATTTACAAGTGTCCTTGATGTTGCCAATAAAACTGATTGGGGAACCTACTTAGCTGATGTGGCGAGTCATTGTGAACATATTGATATAGTGATCAATAACGCAGGCATTGAAGGTTCATCACAGCCGGCTTGGGCGTCAGACGATGAACTTCTTAAACGTGTTATGAACGTCAATTTTTATGGCATGGTTTATGGCAGTAAAGCCGCCCTTCCGTATTTAACTCAGCGTTCTTGGGCAGCATTAGTTAATGTGTCTAGTGTATTTGGATTGCTCGCGCCTCCAAATACTGCGGATTATTGTGCTAGTAAATTTGCTATTCGTGGCTACACGGAATCATTACGTGCTGAGCTCGAGCTGGTGCATCCTCAAGTGCAAGTGCATCTGGTTCATCCTGGCGGTATTGATACAAATATCACCAGATTAGAGCAAAGTAAAAAATTTAAAGAACGATTTTTAACCACTAAGCCGGAAACCATAGCACTGCATATCGCGAACTCAATAATGCGTAATAAAGCGCGTATCGTGTTTGGTAATCAAGCGACTAAAACACATATCGCTTCACGAATTTTACCATTGAAATGGTTGTCTAAATTAAGCGGAAAAGAAATACACGGACTCGGTATGGAAGACGATTACCGGACTGACCACGCTGGCTTTACGATCAAAAAATCAGATCATTAGGAAGTGAGCCATTGGTTTACTTATTTGCAACTGAGTGGCTTCAAATATCCTGACTATATTGTCCAAATCGTAGCCTTTACTTTTAGAACACCTTGCATGTCAGTAAAAGACAACATGGGAACGGGTAAATTCGCATTACATGACTCTCGCAAGCTGACAAATTCAGTTTCAGTTGTGCCTACTTTAACGTGTATATTGTTGCGTTTTTTTGCAACACGGTGGTTCCCCAAGCATATTGGTCTCGAGGCGCGCTTTTGTAATCGTGTCCAACAAAAATTCTAGTTTGATCCGGACATGATACTATTTATTGAACCGAGTGATGTTAGGTTTAGGCCCCAAAATAAAGCGCTGTTAATAATAATATTTAAAGCGCATGAATGCGTTGCTTGCATCTTCAAATTGCTTAAAGAAGCTAAACCGTTGTTTGCCGTAAAATAAATTAAATCCGCCTGATAACTGCCACTGATCAACGGGGCTGTAATCAGCACTTAATTTTAAATAACCATCTTCATCACTAGTGGAATAAAAGTTAAACGCGTTTAATGTCAATGTTTGTTGCATAACCCGATACATAAAACGTTGAGTAAACAAAACGCGACTTCGATTTGGATCGAACTCAGGAGCCAGAGAATTTGCTTTTAGGGCATCAAAATCATTTGTATGCTCCACATATAGTTGTGCACTTGCCGTTAAATTTTTGACTAATTCCTGCTCATAACCCAGCAACCAACGCATTTGACTATTAGGCACTAGAGGCTCGTTACCTTGTTCGTCCTCGGTCGAATCGTAATAGGCAATTTCTATATTTAATAAGCCCTTGGCAAAGGGCGTTATTGCGCTAGCACCGTACACTCTCAACGTCGAAAAATAGGGCTCGTCAAATTCAGTGAAACTAGCGGGCGATTTATGCGCTCCAGTATAAGCATAGGCGGCATATTCGGTTGAACCTATGGTTTTATAAATACGCATCGCATACGTTGGCGAGCTGGGTTTGTTAGGTGATGAGACATCAAAGCCAGGCGCTATATTAGCTCCTGCAAGAGGAGAAAAAAACGAAAAGTAGTCACCATTAATATAATTATCAGGGGTAAATTTTGGTGTGATCACAAGATCAACATTGGCCCAATCGAAAAAACCAGATACTTTTGCTGAAAACGATGGCGCTTTCAAATAGTCATCGTCTCGTCCAGCAAAAAAAGACTGAAAATCTTTTGGGAATAAGTCATTTAAGAATACGTAATCACCTGTACCCCAAGTGAGTATCTGCAGGCCAACTTTGACATCTAGTTTCTTACCCCAATCACCTAAGTCGACTAATGCATTCAAGCCGCCCTGCCAAACCAATTCCCTAACTTGGAGTTTTGTTTGATCAAGCACACCGTCATAATAAAAATCGGCTGTAAATTTGATCCCCGAAGCGTCAAAGTCTTTATCCCATTGCAATTGTGCTCTTAGATCAGCCAATGTTTTTTCCGTATTAATAACCGGATCAGATGACAAACGGGCACCCAACGCTAGCTCCATAAAGCCAGAAAAGCCATGAGAGGGAGTTTCTTCCATCCCCCACTCTCCCAAATCCCACGGCTCTTCTTGAGCTAACACCGAGCCCGATAATCCCAAACAAAGTGTCAGTGTCGGTAAAATAAAGTTCATCTTAATTTAACCATTCACGCGGCGGATTTCGCAAACTGCGCTCGCTAAACACGTCATCGCCTAAGCCTAGGTCAAAGCTAATATTACGAAACTCCATTAAAGTATAAGCGCCACTTTCAAGGTCACTTACTTTTGAGCGAACAACGGTTGGAAAACCTTGTGTCTCCTCAATCTTTAGCGCTTCTACGCGACGATAGTTTGTGTTGTCAGCGTTGAAAAAATTAATCAATATTGGCAGGTTGGTCTTTTTGTCAATGGTCACAACATAATGTGCAAATTCAACAGTATCAGGCGCTTTAGGAGTTGCTTTTAATAGATATGCAACATCCGTTTCTTGTTGTAACTCAAAGTTATCCTCTGAAATAGCGCGACCTGACACATCTTCATAAAAAAAGTGCGAACCGACAAAAGACGTACGCCTGTCACCTGAAGAAATACGTTTAACTAAATCAAGTGCAGGCAGGTACAACCAGCGGTCGTCTTCAACCGTCAGATCAACGTGTTTTTCAACTCTAAATACCGTGTCTTTAACATCAGCGGGCCTTGAAAAGAAGACCATCATTTGCTGGTCACCATTGTCTTCAATATCGCGACGCAAAATAGTGAATTGGCGCATTTGCTTTCTGTCTTGAGCATCAACAATCATCATTCTAGCATCAGAGCGACCGTCATTACCGCTGTAATAAGCGGCTTTTTCAGCATTTTTTACAATGCTTGCTACATCAACAGAGCTCAAGTCTGCACTCATACCAGGCAATGGCGCGGCTGTTAGAGTTACTGCTATTAAGGGAGCTGCTATCGAAGGCGCTGCTATAGAAAGCGCTGCTATAGATAGCAGTAAACTCAAGGTAATCACGTTCAATATTTTCTTTAGCATCTTCGTTTTCCTTATTTATTTAAAGACAATACGTTTGCCCATGGTCATCACCGCAGGCAAAATTAACAGGGTCACTAAGGCAGAAATCGCCATAATGCTGGCTAAAAATATTCCTACAGTTATGTACGGAACAAGCGGTGCAAACAACAAAGGCGTAAAGCCGAATGCGATTACCAAGGCATTACGGGTAATGGCGGTTGCCGGTTCGTCGAACATCAAGTCAAAGGTTTGTTTAATATCATTGGTTCGTTTAAATACTTCACGTGCCCTTTCTAAGAAGTGGATGGCAAAGTCAACCGATAAGCCTAACGTCAGTGCGGACAATACCGCTATCGGCATGTCATAATCTTTGCCAATAATGCCAATTAGACCGTAAATAAAAGTGATTGTGATAGTTAGTGGCAGCATCGCTAATACGCCAAATACAACTGAGCGAAACAGTAACACCATCATGATAAACACAATGACAAAGGCACCGATAAGGCTATCGAGCATGCCTGCGACCATGTTGTCCTGCCAAACAACGTTCAAATACGCTTTACCGGCCCAACGTAGTTGAATGTTTTGTGGCAACGGTTGCTGACTTATAAACTTGTCAACTAAGGCAATAACGCTGCTCATATCCTGATTGTCACCTGAAGTCATTTGCAGCCAAATTAGCGTTTCTTGATAATCTGGCGTCACAAAATGCCACAAATCATTGGGACGATGTGATGACTGATACTGCAGTAACGTTTGCGCGACCGCCTGCGGCGAATTAGGCAGTACATAATCCTTTTGCTCACCCGATCTTAATTCTCTATTAACCACTTTAGCGACATCGGCAAGTGAATTTGATTTTCCGACTAATCCCGATGCTTTTAAATAGTCTTGTAATGATTCGACATACGCGAGTAACTCTGGAGACTGAAATGCCTTAGATTGGCTTAATGCTGACTCCGCGTTCTGTAATGTCGTATTGAGATAGCTCGCTTGCGTATCAGATGCGTGTGAAAATAACTTGTCATCAATATTAATTAACAATTGCTGATACTGCTCACTAAGAGGTTGTCCAGACAATTGAGTGACCTGATCCGCTGCCCAACTTGCTAGACTGGTAGGCTTGTCTTTAGCGAGTAACTCGTCAAGCGACAGTAAGGAATTGCCCGAACTAAGAACGACATAAGCATCATAGGTTCCAGCAAAGTTTTCATTCAACACTTTATCAGCAATACGAATTTCATGGCCTTTTTTGAACCAACGCACCGGATTATCGTTAATTTCAATTTGCGTTATTCCCCATACTGAAATAGTGAACACAACAGCAAAACTTAGGACTAGCGAGGTTTTAAATTTGAGTGCAAAACCACCTAGAAATTTAGCTATTTTAGCTATTCGACTGCCGCCTTGCTGGGAATGCATAACTAATTGTAACTTTTGTAATGACGCATTGTTCATTCGTGATAAGTAGGATGGCATGAAGGTGATCGTGATTAAAAACGCGAGTAATATCCCCGTTCCAACAAAACCTCCGAATATTTGTACTGGTGGTATTGGTGTTAGCATGAGCGAGTAGAAACCCACAGATGATGTAATTGAGGTATACAGCATTGGTGTAAACAGATGCTCAACGACCTCTTCAATTGTTTCATTCAGATCTGCCCCTGGTTTATATCGGTCACTAAATTCAGAAAGAATATGCACTGAGTCGACTACCGCAATAGGCATCAAGAAAATCGCAATCATTGAGGACATAATATGCACGGTATAGCCCATACCTATGAGCGCACCCATCGTGATCACCACGGTTGCCATTGCCACAATCATCGGCGCTATAATGAGCGGAATATTTCTAAAAAAGAAAAACAGCAGTATGAAAATCGTTAATCCGGCTAGTGGTGCAGAAATACCCATTTGAATAAACATCTCAACACCAAACTGGTCCTCAGCAACAGGTAAACCGGTGATATACCAGTCGGCATTGCCATTTAATTTGCTAATATTTTGTCTAATTTGCTCAGCTATTTTGTAGCTTTCATTTTTGTCTTTAATCGGGACATAAATGGCTGCTGCTTTGCCGTTTTGAGATACCAGTGTGTCTTGCAGCAATGGCAGTCTAGCTAGATGTTCTCGAATTTTTGCGCCTTCATCGAGGGTTGAAGGCGGTTTGTCCATCATCCATTCAAAGCGAATTGTGCCTGACTCGGATTGGCTAATATTGTCGACAGTTGATATTGACATTAGGTCAGCTGAAATAACACCTTCAATTGACAGTATTGACTGCGTAATGTCATATATGTCAGTGAGTGATGATGGCGTAAATACGCCATTTTCGGTGCTGGTATCAACCACTCCAACGACAATCGAATCATGCATCGCAAAACGGGTTTTTACCTCGTTGTGAAACAAACGTGCTGGATGCTCTGCATCGAGCATATTCTCTGGGTCAGTATCAATTTTTATACGCGGTATTTGCGCCGTAAAAAGTAATGCTAAAACCACCAATATTGTATAAACAACTTTAGGCTTTTGCGTACAAAAATGGACCAAATTTTTAGTTATGTTTTTCATTTTTTTATTAAAATTTTACTAGCATCCGTAGAGTGTAACGCAAAATACGCACCAAAATGCGCGTCAACACGCCTAAAAAGTCAATAGAAGCACTTTAACATACTGATATATATATAAAATTGAGACATTTAACCATGTTTACGCATTAAACCGTGTTGTTACTATTCGATAGTTATGCATTACCGATGAAATCGCTCACTAGCGCGGGACTCGCCCGCAAGTGACTTGGCGATGGTCTTTTTTAGAACACCTTAATTTGAGCATATTAACGCAATCGTCTCACCATAGGGTGAAATCGCGGTTTTAGTAATACCCGATTGGCAGAACTCAGACTCAATAATCATTGGACTCCAGTCACCTTCTGCCTGAAGATATTCACCTTTGGCTATGATCTGTCGTTGGTAAAGTTTACTGCCATCGCTAGCGATCAGGTGTCCTGTTGCACTTACTGAAAAATACTCACTCCCTTGTGGTAGTTCACTGACAACAATCGTTTTCTTACTTTTAGTGTTATAGGCTTTCAACTCATTCTGCTGTTGATTTTGAGCATAAAGATACCAGTTAGATTTTTCAAATTGATGAGTATTTATCGATGTAGGCACTCCCTCTCCATTTTGTGCTAAATATGTTTCCGGATTTCCGTTAACATTGATAGCTCGCAATTCAATCTGATCGTTATCCTTTTCTCTTACCAGCAAAAAGCCAAAATCCTTTGGTGCCGACGCAGCGGCAAGTTGATTTTTACTTAAACGCGCAATACCACGCATACTATTTTTTGATAAGTCCCAGACAAACACATCTGCTTCCTGTTTATTTGAGATACCTAAAACCTGCGTATAGTAAAGATGATTCCTATCAAAGAAATGAGGGTTATCTGCAATTGCTAAATCAGTTGAAATTTGATTTAGTTCTTTAATTGGCGCTTTTGCTCGTAAATCTAATTTACCTAAAAATAAGGTATTGTTTTGCTCAGCAAACACATTCAGTGATAACAAGGTAAAAGCACCAAGGGAACATACAATTTTCAACACGGTTTTTATCATAAACCACTCCTAAATTTCTAATTCTTTGAATAACGCTTCAAATGAAAGGTGTTTTTCAATATCAAATGAACGATTAATTAAACGTGCCACGTCGCGCGCCGAAATAAGACCTCTAATTTGGTGTCTTTCACGGTCGATGACTAGACAATGTTGTTGATGGTTATTTCTCTGTGTTTCTAATACATCGCTAACTGAAGCGTTGGTAAGCTCTTCGTAATCAAAGCACTTCAGACTCTCTCTCGGGTGCATAAAGTCGCTAACCAAGAGTTCATCCCGATGCGTATTTTTATTTACTTTTTTAAGGACGTTTTCTTCGGATAGGTCCTGTAATCCAATCAAGCCAACAAACTTATTATTATCATCTACCACTAGCTTCATTCTAACGTGAGCGCGTTTCATCATTGCCTCTACATCTATGGCCTTAACATTAGTACCGATGACTCTAGGCAAATTATGGTGGAAATCGGTTAGAATACTTAGCGCTGGCGTGTTTTTTGAAATCGATATATTCTCGTCCGGCCAAACTAATTCATCAATAGATTCAGTATTATATAGTGTTAAATTTTTCATAAAAACCATTCCTTTTTATTATCATATAGGTGCTAAAACGACTAATAGCAAGTTTTAGACATCGTAAAATATTCATTAATTTTTGAATCTGAGTGTTACTAATAATGAAATGGAGGGGCTCGGATCGGGAATAAAGCGCTGCTTGATAATATAATAAACACACCACTTAAGCGGGCATTTATGTTTACAAAACGGACTGTGGCTAGGCAATAAAGAAGTGGAACCATATCCATTTCGACATCATCGATGTCTTCAATACCGACAGTTTCAGAATCGGCGCTGCAAGAAAAAACTGACGTGTTTTTGTCAAATTGCGCGATGTCGTCGCTTGCGAAAGCGGCGCTTGCGGCAAATATGGACACTAAAATCAGAAATATCTTTAACATTGGTTGATTCCGTCTTCTACTGTTTAAAATATGTAGGCATTTTATTATTATTCAAGAGAAAGCCTAAAATTTATAATATCCACTGCAGAACCAATGGCAAAGTTATGAGCCGCAATCTGCTCAACACTACTAAAGGTAACATCTTCATTGAGCTATTGGTAAATTAGGCTTTAATAATCAAATTAAAATAATACTTTGACATCAAGATAAATTTATACTATCTTGATATCAAGGTAAATAAAACGTGTCGTATAATTTGATAGTTTGATTTAAAACTTATAAGTATGCTGCAAATAATATCTATCAAAAATCGTTATTTAAATTAAGGGAGGCACATACAATAATGTTCATTATAAAAGCATTTAAGAAATTTTTTAAACGAAAGTATCCATATTCTCCCGTCGCTATTTTAGGAAGAAAAACAGTTGAACGTATACTCGGCGCAGATATTATAAAGCTAAAAAAACTTGAAGAAAAACAGAAAAAAGGTCGCGAACAAGAAGCTGCCAAGAAATAACCTTGACTGGAATTATATCTTGACGCAAAGATAAAGTATCCGTATGTTAATTTTATAAAACAATAAGAAGATACAATCTGCATGGATTCGGTTCAGAACAAAGTTCAACAATGGTCAAAACAAATGCCTGATTTGAACACAAAACCCATGGCTCTCATCGCCCGTTTACAGCAAACAACGAAAGAAATTAACGGCGAACTTTGCACTCACTTTGAGCATTACAAGCTGACCGATGCTAGCTTTGACGTTTTGGCAACACTGCTTCGTGCTGGCCCACCCCATTCGTTGTCCCCAAGTGAGTTAATTGAGCAAATGCATATTACCTCTGGCACCATGACGACCAGAATAGATAAGTTAGAAAAGAAAGACTTAGTAAAAAGAAAAACTAAAAAACACGACAAACGCAGCGTCAATGTGGCGCTTACTAAGAAAGGTTTAAAATTGATTGATGAAGTCATTTTAGAACATGTAAAAACTCAAGAAAAAATAGTTTCTGTGTTTAATCAAGAAGAGCAATTCATTTTTAACGCTCTATTAGAAAAATACCTCGCTCATAACGTAAGCAAAAATAGATAAAAAGACTAATTAAGTGAAAACTACGTAGCTTGGACCCTACAGGTGATTGAGTTGATTTGACTGTAGAAACTTCATTAGCAAGAAATGAAGTCGCCGGTCCCATCAATTATAGAAGTCATGCCTACTTTGTATGCAGATTTCCAAAATACATGCCGATGAGTTTTGCGGCATTATCTTGCATTGAGAACGCATCAGGATCTTCTAAATACTCAACCGCGATACCCCGTAAATAAGCACTAATACCAATCGTTAACAACATAGAATCGGTATTTTCTGGAAGCACGCCCTGCTTGATTGCTTTGTCAAAGTACCGCGACAAGGTGACGTTTTTTTGTTTCTTCTTTTCATTATATCGTTCCTTACTTTGCGCAAACTCGTCGGAGTAATCGCAGCGCAATAAAAATAAGGTCGCAATTTTCTTCTTCATTTTATTTTGTTCTAAATCAATAAGTAATTCAGTACATACCTCTTGCAATTGCTCTATTGCATTAGGACTGACTGCTTCGAGGCCGTCCGTGATCATTTGTATAAATGGGGAATGCAGTTGGTCGTGAAGTGCCTCAAAAATATCTTGCTTGCTAGAGAAGTGCCAGTAGACAGCCCCTCTTGTCACACCCGCAGCTTTGGCAATCTTTTCCAATGACGTTTTTGCAACGCCATGTTCGCTAAATAATTTGACTGCGGCATCTAAAATTGATTGCTTTGTAATATCCGCTTCTTCTTTTGTTTTTCTCATGACTATTAACTGCTCCACACATCTGAATGAAAAGAAGGGATCCGTTGTTATTTGCGCCATTTATTACTTAAAAAAGTATGATAAATTGACAACATACATCCATGTATGTATATTACAATAATCAATTAACAAGAACTTGTCTAGACTAATCACCTTTTCTCTCCAAGGTTTATATATATATGCACACATTTCGAATTTGTTTAATGATGGTATTTCTATCAACCACAATTTATGGTTGTTCTGACACCACAAAGGACCCACAAGGCCCGACTCAAAAACCCGCACAGACGGTCTCTATTCTCACACTAGAAATCCAGAACGTTGATATTTCGATGGATTTACCGGGCCGTGTCACACCTTTTAAGCAATCGCAGGTTCGTCCACAGGTTGACGGCGTTATTATTAAGCGCTTCTTCGAAGAAGGTGCCCAAGTTACACAAGGTCAGCAGCTTTATCAAATTGACGATGCTAGATATAGTGCACAATTAAACAGTGCTCATGCGGATGTAAAAAGTGCCCTTGCGAATCAAAAAACCATGCAAGCTAAAGCGGCTAGATACAAGGACTTAGTTTCCAGAAATGCCGTCAGTCAGCAAGAATTCGACGACGTCATTGCCCAAAACGAGCAAGCAAACGCAAATATTAGTGTGGCTGAAGCTAAAGTAACCGTTGCTAAAGTGAATGTAGATTACACGAAGGTGTATGCCCCAATAGACGGCCAAATTAGTCGTTCATATGTAACGGAAGGTGCCTTAGTAACCGGAAATCAATCACAACAGCTTGCTACCATTACACAGCTAAATCCTATTTATGTCGATATGCAAGAATCTGGCGCTGCTATTTTAGAGTTACGACGTGAAATGCAGCAACAAGAATCCTTACCGGTATCCATTTTAGTCAATGAAACTAACAGTGAATTATATTCTCAACAAGGCCAGCTGAAATTTTCAGAAGTAACGATTGATCAAAGCACAGGTGCAATTACGTTGCGCGCAGTGATGCCAAATCCAAATAGCATTTTGCTGCCGGGTTTATTCGTTACAGCAAGAGTGCATATTGGTTCAAAAGATGCAGTTTTAGTGCCTCAACGCGCCACGATGCGCCAACCTGATGGTAGTCTAATAATCTATTTAGTTGATGTTAACAATGTAGTCATTGCTAAAAAAATAAATCCCATAAAATCTATTGGTTCGGACTATGTCGTTACCGAAAATTTGGATTCGGGTGAAAAACTCATCGTAACTGGCTATCAAAAAGTCAGACCAGGCGCTAGCGTAAACGCAGTTCCTTGGACAACAAACTAATAACCGATAACCGATAACAAAAACGGCCTCTGGAGTTGCTCTACTCCAGTTTGGTCCATACTTTAATTTTAGAAACGTATTAGGAAAGCAATTTATGGCTGGCTTTTTCATTGATCGTCCTGTTTTTGCATGGGTGCTTGCCATCATCACCATGCTAACTGGCGTACTTGCAATCTCATCTCTGCCTATAGAACAATATCCAAAGGTAGCGCCTCCCACTGTATCTATCACCGCAGCCTACCCTGGTGCATCAGCAGAAACCGTTGAAAACTCAGTGACTCAGGTCATTGAACAAAGCTTGTCGGGTATCGACAATTTACGCTATTTCTCGGCAAGTAGCGCAAACAATTCAATGACAATTACATTGAGTTTTGCACCTGGCACCGACCCAGACATCGCACAAGTGCAAACTCAAAACAAAGTACAAGGGATTATTTCGTTGTTACCGCAACAGGTCCAACAACAAGGCGTTACGGTAACTAAATCAAATGCGGCCTTTGCCCTGGTAGTTGGTTTTTACTCTGATAATGAAGAAATAAGCCAGTTTGATTTGAGCGACATGTTGGTTTCACAATTCCGCGATCCTATTTCAAGAATAGACGGCGTTGGTAACGTGCGTGTATTTGGCTCACAACGTTCCATGCGTATTTGGTTAGACCCTGCCAAACTATATAGTTTCAACCTCACTCCCGTTGATGTACGCAATGCGGTTACAGTTCAAAACACCGACGTGTCTGCAGGACAATTAGGCGGTATGCCGGCTATTGACGGACAGCAAATCAACGCGACTATACAAGCACAATCTCGACTAAAAACGGTTGAGGATTTTGAAAGGATCGTACTTCGAGTTAACACAGATGGCTCTCAAGTGAGAGTGCGAGATGTCGCTCGAATAGAGCTTGGTGCTGAGTCATATGACGTTATTGTTCGCTATAAGCGCCGTCCAGCCTCCGGCATGGCAATTAGTTTGGCAACCGGCGCAAATGCCCTTGATACCATAGCCCGAGTAAAAGCCAGAGTAGATGAATTGAAATCGACATTACCTGATGGAGTTCAAATTGTCTATCCGCTTGACTCATCGCCTTTTATTGAACTGTCGATTAAGTCGGTGGTGCAAACCCTGATAGAAGCTGTTGTGTTAGTTTTCTTAGTTATGCTGCTGTTCTTACAAAACTGGCGAGCTACTCTTATTCCTACTATCGCCGTACCTGTTGTATTACTTGGTACCTTTGGTGTGCTGTATGCCTTTGGCTTGAGCATAAATGTGTTAACTATGTTTGCCATGGTGTTAGCCATAGGTTTGCTGGTTGATGACGCTATTGTGGTAGTGGAAAACGTTGAACGGATTATGGACGAAGAAGGTTTGCCACCCAAAGAGGCGACAAAAAAATCAATGACACAAATAACCGGCGCGCTAGTCGGTATAGCCGCGGTCTTGTCTACCGTATTTATTCCTATGGCGTTCTTTAGTGGCACTGCTGGCGCTATATATCGCCAGTTTTCCATAACTATTGTATCGGCCATGGGATTTTCGGTGTTAGTTGCGATTATTTTATCTCCCTCTTTATGCGCCACATTATTGAAACCACACGATCCTAAAAGAGACAAAAACAAAGGTTTCTTCGGCTGGTTCAATCGCAACTTTAACAAAGGTAGAGATGGTTATGAACGCGCAACTACTCATATTGCAAAGCGAGTTAAACGTTACCTAGTGGTTTATGGCGCACTCGTTGGAGTCATGGTCATTATCTTTTTACGCTTACCTACTTCTTTTTTACCCAACGAAGACCAAGGTAGTATTTTAATGCTACTGAGCACGCCACCGGGTTCAACTGCACAGCGTACCTTAGAGTCAGTTAAACAAGCTGAAGATTTCTTTTTAGACACTCACGGTGAGGTCACATCTGACTTATTTACCGTGGTTGGATATAGCTTTGCCGGGCAAGCGCAAAATGCCGCCATGGGTTTTGTACATTTGATTGATTGGGACAAAAGAGATGAGTCAGACAGTGCATTTGCCATTGTTAACCAAGCTTACGGCGCATTTTCTCAAATTCAAGACGCTACTGCGTTTCCTATTCTACCGCCACCTATACAAGAACTTGGAAATGCGACAGGGTTTGATATGCAACTGGTGGATAGAACTGGGGATGGCCACCAAGCGCTGATGAATGCGCGAAACCAATTACTTGGCATGGCAGCACAAAATCCTAAGCTTGCTGGAGTTCGCCCTAATGGCTTAGCCGATGTTGCGCAATTCAAAATTGACATTGATAGCGAAAAAGCCTCGGCGCTTGGTATTCCTCTCAACGAAATTAATAGCACATTACAAATTGCTTGGGGCTCGAGTTACGTTAATGACTTTATTGATAATGGCCGTATTAAACGGGTATATATGCAAGCCGATGCCCCACACCGGATGGTACCTGAAGACTTAGGAAAGTGGTACGTACGAAATAACAGCGGTGAAATGGTCGCATTCAGCGCTTTTGCTACTACGCAGTGGACCTATGGTTCACCAAAATTAGAACGTTTCAACGGCATTGCCTCGGTAAATATTCAAGGTAATCCGGCCCAAGGAGTATCATCAGGTGAAGCGATTACTGAAATGGAAAATATGGTAGCTCAGTTACCTGGCAATTTTGGTGTTGCCTGGTCTGGATTATCGTATGAAGAAAAAGCCGCGGGCTCACAGTCAGCGCAGCTGTATCTTATTTCCCTTCTTATCGTATTTTTATGCTTAGCAGCATTATATGAGAGCTGGTCGGTACCAATTTCAGTCCTGTTAGTTGTGCCTTTAGGTATATTAGGCGCCGTTGTAGCAGCCTTTGTTTTTGATCTACCAAATGACATTTATCTGCAAGTTGCGTTCTTAACCACCGTTGGCTTAGCTGCTAAGAATGCCATTTTGATTGTTGAATTTGCGAAGGACCAAGTTGAAAATGGAGTTGATGTCATGACCGCGGTTTCTACTGCTGCTAAACAGCGTTTTCGTCCTATCATTATGACATCCATGGCCTTTATATTAGGGGTAACACCGTTGGCTATATCAAATGGTGCGGGCGCAGCATCTCAAAATGCAATTGGTATTGCGGTAATAGGCGGGATGTTTGCAGCCACTTTCTTAGCCATATTTTTTGTACCTATGTTTTTTGTGATGGTACAAAAAATTACTAAGTAAATTTAGCGTTATTCAATAACGAGTATCGTGGGCTCTTGGCTGTTTACTCACACAGACTGGCCAGTTTGTCATGTAAATATATTTTGTCCTTGTTGCGGTCCTATGGCAATGCGGTAACTCACCGAGGCACTTGCAGCTGCAATAGACTGCCTTCGTCATCCTCAGGGAAATTGGGGCAAATATAACCGTTAATAATCATGCCCAGTGACTAGCTGCATCTGACTCGTCTAAAGCACTTGGGCTTAATGATTGGGCTATAAGGCGTTTAGCGGTTTTAAAACAGTGTCCTAAATAAATTATAGTGATACTAAAAATAAAGTGAGTAATTTGAAGATATCTTACGATGATGAATGGTGTATTTAAGGTGCAGACTTGTCTAAAGAAGACTTGTTATTTGCAGCGCAAGAGTCAAACGACTGGAAGCTTAATAGAGGTCAGATTTTTTTCGATAAACGGATTCAACTTTCTGCAACAACTGCATTCAATCAATGCACATTCAAGGGAACTAATCCGGCTCTGTTGAGTCTACATTGTTTGGATTATCTTACCATCAGGCGTTTACCAATCCGAGTGCTGCACTTGGAGTTGGAGAACGCTCTGTGTCATTCACTGAGAAACTGAGAGAAATAAATGAAACCATATCAAGCAACTATTTTTAACTCCGCCGTTTTGGTGGTATTCGGCCTTTGGGCGTATCTAAATGTGGCAGCAGAGTCGCGCTCTACGACGATATTGATCCCAGTGATTTTTGGCGTCGTTCTCGCATTGTTGGTTCCGTTTTTTAAAAAGGAAAACAAAATTGTTGCTCACGCGGTTGCGGGGTTAACCCTACTGATTACCATAGCGCTAATCATGCCACTAATAGGCTCTATTGGACGGGACGATATGGTTGCCGTATTTCGAGTGGGAGTGATGATGGCCGTCAGTCTGTTCGCACTGTTTGTCTACATTAAGAGCTTCATTGCAGTGCGCCGCGCGCGGCAGATTGAGACATAGCTGTTAGCCGCATTGTGCACCAAGCCATCATCCCGCTTGGAGGCGGTGATCCGAGTTTAGGGCGAAAACCACAGCGTTTACAGGTAAATGCAACGAGTTTTCATGTTTACAGTCGCTACATACGCTCCGCACAAAAACATCAAACTCGCGCTCAGCTAGTTGGTAAAGCGAGGTATTTTCTGGGCGGTGACGTTTGTATTGTGAAGTTGGCTGTAATGCCAGCAACACTCATCCTTAATTAAGCTACTTAAATGAAAGGGTGTCTGAAGTAGGCAAACTTATCGACTGATCACGAGACGGTTTTTGGCTAACCTCCAGTGACCAGTTTAGAAACCGTGATAACTCACAAATTCTTTATTATCTACTCGTACTGAGCGCACTTGATTGGCAGCAAAATTTTCGTCCGGATATCCTAGAGCAATACAAATCATAATAGCTTCGGTATCTGGTATTTGTGCGTATTTATGAACCACGTCTGATTGCATAATACCCTGGCCATTAATGACACACCCCAATCCAAGATCCCAGGCAGCTAGGACAATACCGTAAGCTAATGAGCCCAAACCAAACTGCGTAATACCAGCAGGCTCCAAGGATTTATCATAGGTCAACACAAGTGATACGGGGGCATCAAACTGACGAAAACCTCTCATCATCCAATCCATACGCTTTTCTTTATCTTCTCGCTTTATGCCCATGACTTCGAATAGTTGCACCGCTACATCAATCTGGCGTTGCCTATGCACACCGACGTAATCTTCCTTGTACGGAAAGTCACGGACATGGGGCTTTCCAGCTATTGTATCTTGCGTATTACCCTCGCGGATCTTATCCAAGACATCGCCAGTCACCGCATGCACTCGCCAAGTTTGTGTGTTGTAGGAAGAAGGTGCCCATTTGGCTGCATTTATAATTGCGTCAACCGTTTCTTTGGAAACTGATTTTTTGTTAAAACCACGAACACTTTTTCGAGACGCAGCGAATTCTGCAAAATTCATAAGATCCTTAATACTTTTAGGGTGACGTCACGATACTTACTATCAATGTAATTTTAAGTTGGGTCGTAATCTATTGTTAATTCGACTGACGAACATGAATAACAGCGTTTTTAATTTACCATAAATAACCACTTGATGCATTCGGTACAGGCTGACGTAAACAATACGTGCTAAGCGCCCTTCAATAAACATGGTGCCGCTGGTTAGATTACCCATAAGACTCCCAACCGTTGAATAGGTCGATAATGAAACTAAGGAACCGTAGTCTACATATTTGTAATCGGTTTGCGGTTTGTTTTCATCAAGTAGTTTAATATTGTTGAATACATGACTGGCCATTTGATGGGCAGACTGCGCGCGTGGAGGCACTTTAGAGCCATCCTGCATTAAGCAATGAGCACAATCGCCCAAGGCATAGATATTCTCATCCGTGACACTGACTAATTGCGGCGTGACCACAATTTGATTAATTCGATTAGTTTCTAGGCCGCCTATGTTGGCTAAAAAATCTGGCCCTTTTATGCCTGCTGCCCATACCGACATGCGGCTGCTAATAAATCGACCGTCTTTTGTATGTAGGCCTGTTTTTTCTACTGCAGACACTGCTGTATCGAGCAATATTTCAACCCCTAATTTCTCTAACTCCCGTTTGGTAATTTTAGCAATTCTTTCAGGAAGTGCCGGCAATAGTCGAGGACCAGCCTCGACTAAGGTGACTTTGAGTCGCTTGCTCGACAAGTGATTATAACCATATGACTTGAGTAGTTCAGAGGTTTTATAAAGCTCAGCGGCCAACTCAACGCCGGTCGCTCCGGCTCCAACAATAGCAATTTCTAAGCTGTGATTGTTGTCGTCAGATTGTAATTTTAAAAATTCATTAAGTAACTTAATATGAAATTTTTGAGCACTTGCAGGTGAATCTAAAAATATACAATGTTCTTTAGCACCCCCTGTGCCAAAATCATTGGTCACTGAGCCAATCGCAAAAACCAACTTTACGTATTCTAATTCTCGTGAATCGAGTATCACATTGCCGTCATCGTCTAACAACGGAGCCAAAGTGATTTTTTTAGTTTTTCGGTCAAGCTCGACCAAACTACCTAAATGAAAAATAAAACCATTTTTATTACCTACCGACAGATAATCAACCCCATCTATGTCAGGATCGAGGGACCCTGCCGCAACCTCATGCAATAGGGGCTTCCAGATATGTGTTCGATTTTTATCTACTAAAATGACTTTGCGCGCTTTGTTTTTGTAACGTCGTCCAAGTTTTACAGCGAGTTCTAAACCGCCCGCTCCACCACCCACAATAATGATGTTTTTTTGGCTATTGTGGGCTGAATTTTGGGTTTCCAGTGTTATCATTTATTGAGTCATCTTATATTAGTTAATTGTCAGTGTTTGTATAAAGTCGATGTTGGTTTTGCTTAGTAAATTAATTAACGAAGCTTGACTTCCTAAGTCTGCGCTTTCATTTGGGTGTTTACACGCTCCAAAGCCCATGATAAATCGCTACCATTTCCTCAATGCTAGGCACAATAGGATTATTTCCCGGTGAGCCCGAGGCTAATGCTTGTTTGGCCATGGTTTCACAAACCTCAAAAAAGGACTCCTTTTCAATACCAAAATCTTTTGGTGTTGGCACATTAAGGTCATCATTAAGTTGTTGTAGCTCTTTAATAAGGAGTCCACAAGCATGCTCATCAGAATCCACGTTTGTAGCGATACCCATCGTTCGCGCGCACATAGCGTAACGCGGGCATGCACCCGCTATCGAAAATGCAGTCACACTTGGCAACAACATCGCATTGGACAAACCATGAGGGACATGAAAAAACGCCCCAATCGGGCGGCTCATTCCATGCACCAAGGCAACTGATGCATTAGAAAACGCCAAACCTGCCAACGTAGCGCCTAACATCATTGCTTCCCGAGAGACTTTGTTTTTTCCGTTGCGATAAGCTTCTCGCAAATTCGGCGCAAGCAACTTCATTGCCGCTAACGCTTGACTGTCGCTGTACAGATTTGCTTTTTTACTTACATAAGCTTCAATTGCATGAGTTAGTGCGTCAATGCCAGTATCGGCTGTGGTGCGTGGTGGTAAGCTCAAGGTCAGCGTGTAATCGATAAGTGCTGCTGCGGGCATGAAGCCAGGACCGGCACACAGCATTTTTTCATCCGTCTCTTGGTCTGTAATAATAGTAAACTTGGTGACTTCAGAGCCTGTTCCTGCAGTAGTAGGGATCGCGATGACAGGTAAACCGGGCTGAGTTTGTATATGAGGAAACTTATAGTCCTTCATTTCACCACCCAGCGTCGCTAGCACCGCCACTGCTTTTGCACTATCAATAGGACTTCCGCCACCTAAGGCAATGATGCAATCGTAAGGTTCGCTTTTGACTTTTTCCAGCGCTAGTATAATTGAGGCGACTGTTGGCTCAGGTATTGTATTGTCAAATACATCTGGCAATTGTTCAGAATCGTTAAACTGCGCTAATAGGGCCTGAACATAACCGAGTTCAACCATGGTTTTATCGGTTAAAATAATCGGACGATAACAACCCAAACTGTTAATAACCTCCACTACTTTGCTTGCTGCATCTGCGCCAATTTGAAGAATTCGTGGGAGTACAATTTGTGTCGACATAAGCGCCCTTATTAAACTTGGTCATCATAATCTGAGTATAATTGTGAATGACATTATTGATAACATCAAAGATGTAAAACTACTATTAATAATATCTCGTTAAGATGAAAGTATTAGCTCAAATTTATTCATCAATGTCTTGCTCAAGCATAGCCGAAGACCCTAGGTGCGCATTCTAATACCCCTATCGATTGCGCCCTAAGTTTTCATAACTCGCTACCCAGTCTCCGCTTAATAATGCGCTTGGTAATATAGCTTCAGCGATGACGCGCTTTCCACGTGTATGCAGCATATTGTTCAATGTCTCTTAGTTTTCCTGTTTTTGTGGTTGTTTCAGAGACCGATTTTATTTGCTCAAAGTTGGCCTCAACCCACAAACCGAAATCTCTAGCTTGGCGAGCGCTTTCAAAAATAAAAACAGGGGCTCTTTGCATCGCATCATCAACAACCCTGACTGTCGCACCTGCGCGACTCCAATAAAGTTTTCAATATTACCCGCTGTTACAACAGGATCGAATGAGTAACTACCGACATGCTCTAATGACGTATCACATTTATCTTTAACAAAATCGCGACGGACTTTAGCCGTATTATGGGTATGATCGTTATCACTATCTCTGGGGATGCGCGCTGACATTATTATTCTCATTTAGTTAACTTATTGTCGACCTAATTATAAATATTGTAACGGGAGCAACTATTATACATATCTATTCGCTTGTATTTAACAACTAATAAGGCATTCTCTGTAACAACTTATATGAGTCCTTTATAAGGGCCTTACACAGCATTTAACCGTCCTTGCTGCATCGCTTTACAGAGGCCAAATCAGCTTGTATCCCAATTTACTCATTAGTGTATTTTGAATCTTGTAATAGCTCTATAATTTTATTGCTGAGTATGGATTTGGTGACCGGTTTAGATAAATATCCATTCATGCCAGCTTCAAAACATTTTTCCTTGTCGCTCACCATGGCGTTGGCTGTTAATGCAATGATCGGAATATTTTTTACTTGTTGATATTTGTCATCTTGACGAATAAGACGTGTGGTTTCAAAGCCATCGAGTTTTGGCATTTGACAATCCATTAAAATAAAATTGTAGAAGCCAGCCGCTTCACTATTTAATTGCGCTAGCGCTTCTTCACCATCATTTGCTAAGGTACAGGTGATGTTTAATTGGGCAAGTAAGTTCTGGATCACAAGCTGATTTATATCATTGTCTTCGGCGACTAAAGCATGGCAATTTTGAAATAAGTGGCCGGATATGTTGTCGGCATCCTCATTTTTGACTGTTGCATCATTCAGACTTAATCCGTCGCATATACCGAAAGGGATACTAATAGTAAAATTGGAACCTAACCCAAATTCGCTATCTACATTGACACTCCCCCCCATCAACTCAACTAATTTTCGAGAAATAGGTAGCCCTAATCCTGTGCCTTGTGCTCTGCGTTTAGCGCTTGAATCTACTTGTTCAAAGGGGTCAAATAAAACAAGCAGTTTATCTTGCTCTATGCCAATACCTGTATCAATTACTGAGCAAACAAAGTTGGCTTGCTCTGGTGTTTTTTTGTTAAGTCGAACACGAACGCTTATTGAACCGGTTGGGGTGAACTTAATCGCATTCCCTAATAAATTGTATAGTATTTGTTTTAACCGATGGGGGTCGCCAACAAATAGTCCTTTTTCCATTCCCGCTGACAAATAATCAAGTTTAAGGCTTTTTTCTGCTGCTCTATGTTTAAAATCATTAATTAATTCTTCAACTAACGTTAGCAGATCAAATGGTTGATTAGTGATACTAATTTTACCTGCTTCAATTTTAGAAAAGTCGAGTATATCTGTTATAATACTAAGTAAATGATGTGAGCTGCTATTAATTAATCCTAGGTAATATTGACGCTTATCTTGACTTATTTGATTAACCTCAGCATCGTCTAATAACATGTCAGTTAGCCCAATCACACCGGAAATTGGGGTTCTAATTTCATGACTTATATTTGCCAAAAATGCGCTCTTTTGTAAGTCGGCTGCTTTTGCTTTTTCAGCCATTTTTTCAGCCAATTGGGCGCTATGTTGAGCTCGTTCACTAATTGCTTTTAACTCATTTTTTATACGGTTCGATTCCGTCAGATCAATATTAACACCAGTGACTTTAATTGGGTTGTTATTGACATCATAGATACAGGCTGCCATGCCCAGCACGCTTCGAATCTCACCCGTATCAGTGATCACTCTAAATTCATGGTTAAAGTAAGAATGGCTTTTTAATGCCTTTGCAAATGCTTTTTTAGCTGCGTCAAGATCATCAGGGAAAACCGAGTTGCTCCAATCTTTAAAACAACCTTTGAATGAATCTCGACTACATCCATAAATTTCAAATAATCGGTCATCCCATATTAAATGGTCATTGTCTATGTCGTAGTCCCAGACCCCAATTTTTGCGGCTTTGAGCGCAAGAATGATGCGTTGCTCAAGCCCTTGTCGCAATATTTCATCCTCTTTTTGCATGGTGAGATCTTTGAATGTTCCAAAGTTTCTAACGACGCGCCCATTAATGACTTCTGAAAAACCAGTGGCATTAACGATTAAATTTTTGCCTTTATTGGTAATAAAATTTAAATCAGTTGAGTAGGACTCACCCGTTTTTTCTAAATTTTGTAATGCGCGAGTTAATGTTGGAATTGCGTCTGGATGATAAAACTTAATACCTTCTTCGAGTTTAGGTTTGAAAGTAAGCGGATCTGTTTCGTGAATACGATGAACATAATCAGACCAATACAACTGGCTTGTATCTAAATCAATTTCCCAATAACCCGTATCGGTCACGGTTTCTAGTGCAGTAAAGGCTGAATTAATTCGTTTAAGTTCAGAAGTATCTTCGCCTATTATATAGGATTCGCCCGAATTTTCGTCTCGATTAAACTGCCACTTAAACCAAAGGTAACTGCCATCTGCTTTGGATAATCGGTGAGTATAGTGTTGATTATTCGATTGCTTTTTTGTCAATATTTCAGCAATATGTTCTTTATCATCTGCATGGAACAAGGAGACAAAACTGCTGCCAAGAAAGACATTTTGACGAGAAGCCGTTACCTTTGATGCAAAAGGATTAGCGTAGTCTATTATATGTTTGCGATTACATCTGAAAAATATATAGTCAATATTTTCAAAAAACGTTGAAGTTGCTAACATTCTGCTCTCTTATTTTTTACGTAAATGTGAAAAGTTTTGCGAACCTTAAACCATTAATAAATTTCAAATGAAGCGAACAGATCTGACTGTTCTAAGGAACTAGACTTTAGTCTAATTTATCTATTCAAGTAATATCAACCCTTTGAGAAATAAAAGATATCGATTTGTGCTCTTAACATGGTATTTAATAGATAGTTTAGGCTCATTTGTGTATACCCACTCATTTGTATAAGTGTCGTCATTTACGTATTTGTGAGTTATCCAGCGACCAAATATCACTGGGTTTTATTAGTGCTTTTGGGTAAGACACATTTGGCTAAGGTGATTCTGGACGAAGTTGCGAAGCTCAGGCAGTAATAAAAATAATCTCAATATAACTATGATGCTGCGCTCGACAATAGGGACAGACATAAATCAATTCAATAACGCTTTATTTAACTTAATTCCTCTATTATTTTTGATATCGACAAGGTTTCAAGAACAGGTAGAGTGATATGTAATGCGTTGTATGCAAAAATAAAACTGACGGGCATGCAAAAAATAGGGATCGACCTTTATGGATCACGAAATGGTTTTCTTTAGAAGCTCTAAAAAATGATAATTAAAGAAAAAAAAATACATTTTTGGAATGGCAATAAATCGGCAACTAGGCGCAATTATGAGAAGCAATTACTGACTTTATGCTTGCAAGAAGCAGGCATAACCGATGCTGACATTATAGTTGATGAATGTGATTATCCAGTCGCCGAGGATGAAGGCAATGTTTTCTCTAACGGTTGCGATTTATTAGTCAGTGTGGCTGGTAATCAAAAATTTTCAGGTAAGCCCACAACTATTATTGAGATACCTGTTTGCCGAGGTGTTTTAGGACATCGCTTACTGGTAATACCGCAAAAACAGGCTGAGTATTTTGCAAACATTAATAATATCCACCAGTTACAGCAAATGACTATTGGCATTCCTGCCACTTGGGCTGATGCTGATTTGTTCAGGCATAACGGTTTTACTGTGTCGGAAAAAGGCAGCTTAGACGATCTTTTTATGCGTTTATTAGACCGAGAGTTTGACTATATTGCCTTGGGGGCTAATGAGATAGAATCAATTTTTGAGCAGTTTAACGGTGAAAAGAAAGGACTTTTACTAGAACCAACTATTTTAATCTACTATTCACTACCTCTGGTTTTTTACATTCACCCTCATAGACAGGACCTTGTCAGTATAATTAAAAGCGGTTTAACAACAGCCATAGCGAATGGAAAACATGAATCGTTATTCGAAGAGCACCATCCAGATTTAATCAACCGATTAGCTTTGCGGACGCGTACAGCGTTTCGATTAACTAATCCATATTTACCGAGTCAGTTGAAAAATTTTCGCCCTAAATTGTGAGGTTTTTAAGTTTTTAAGTTTTTAAGTTTTTAAGTTTTTAAGTTTTTAAGTTTTTAAGTTTTTAAGTTTTTAAGTTTTTAAGTTTTTAAGTTTTTAAGTTTTTAAGTTTTTAAGTTTTTATAAAGTGTGTGCTTTTTATCGTAATGTCAGCAACATTTTTTTCTGATATTAAACGACCGAGTTGTTTATCTCGGTCGTTTGATCAAACTAAAGAGCTTGTTTTTTACTTATTCAATGGCCTTATTTCCTAAGTTGTCAATCACATCTTGTGCGTGATAGCTGTCGTCGTTGGGCTTCATACCTTTACCCATTCTAATATCTAAAACCGTATGCACCTCTTTGCGATCGTTCTGTGAGCTTAACGAAATAGACGCGTCCATTTGGCTCGACGGTCGCTGATAAGTATCGCATGTGAGCAAACCGCACTGCCTTACAGTTTGACGATTTTGCGATAAGCCAACACTAGCCGCAGGATGCATTTTTGTTGATTCTATAAAGGTTTCTTTACTGGTTACTAGAAACCAGTCAAAGCCTTCTTGTTGGGTTAATTGCGCAGACCTTAATAAAGCAAAATCGGTCGCGTCGGCGACGCTGTTAGAATATATTTTAAATTGTACTCTGTATCGGTCTTCTGATATTTTTTGCTCGCTATGGCCTACGGATCCGTCAGTCGCTGCGCGATAATCTGGTTTTGATGTGCAGCCTGCTAGCAAGATCGTTATAGATAAAAAAATCATGATTGTTTTCATATTTCACCTCGTTTGGTTATTTTGATTGCCATTGCTTTGAAATGGCGATTTGTTCTTGCTCTGTATTTAATGGAGCTCCTGTAATCATGCCGTCTATCACTCTTTCTAACGATTGCTCCTTACTGGCAGTCTGATAGCGCTGAGTATTAATTTCGTTTTCTTGAATAGAAGCACGCAGACGCCAACGGTTGTTTTCCTTACAAGCAATGTTGGTTGAATTAGCCTGCTCTTCAAGCAAAAGATACTGACGACAAAGATCCCCCTCTTTATTAGCAAAACTAAGCTGAGCCTTAACACTTGTATTTTCGGCAATTAGGCTTGTTTGACCGCTAGTAGACGAATCTAATACTTTGGCTATCTGATTAGAAATCGTTGGCGCTGCCTGATAATTAATGGTGGATACACCAACGATTATCGCTAATACCACACTGGCGGCTATCGACATTGACGTATTTATTTTGGTTTTTACTAATTTCCAATTAAACAACTGCACTACATTACTTTGCTTTTGCCCTCTATCAATTTGTTGTGCTAGCTCTACAACGTTTTCAGGCACTGGCGTTGCGTCTATTTGTTCAGCATTTTCCACTACCCATTGATCTACTTGGCTAAGTTCCGCGAGGCGCATTACTAAATCATCATCCACCTCGAGTACTTCACGAATTATCTCCATATCATTTGGCGCTAATTCTGCGTCTAAAAACGCACTCAATTTTTCGTCGGTTATTTTCATGATTTTTGTCCTGCTGATTGATTTTCTAGCATCTCTAGCAGACTAGTGCGTGCCCTAGATAATCGCGACATCACTGTCCCTACTGGGATGCCGGAGATAACCGCTACCTCTTTATACGACATGCCCTTTAAAGCCACCAATGATAAAATCGACCGCTGGTCGTCAGGCAAAGTGCCCATCGCAGCATTGACCTTGGCAATATGCTCTTTTGCTTCATGCGGAGTTGACTGAGGATCAACTACTTTCTCTTGTAATTCTGGCACTTGGGTTGCCCTTTGTCTGACTTTTTGCGAACGATATTCATCAATCCAAACGTTTCGACAGACTTTGAATGCCCATTTCACGGCTTCAACATTCTCTGGAACCCCCTTGTTTAAGATTTTCTCGAATGTCGCCTGCACCAAGTCGTCGGCGTCAGCGGGGCTGCCCGTTAGTGAGTAGGCAAAACGACGTAACATTGGTATGATATTTTCATACGATACATTTACACAAGATTCATTCATTTTTTTTCTCTTTTTTCTCACTTATTATCAGGGTAACGTGCCAAGGTTAATTTTATTCCAAAAAAAATGAAATTTATTTTTAGCTGAAACGTTTACTCCAAAACTAAGCAGCATAATGTAGAGGATTATATGCGCTCAATCAGAACCATCATATTGCTGATAGTAACCGCGGTGGTAAGTCAATTAGCAAGTGCTCAAATTGTTGAACAATATACGCTCAGCGTGCCGCCAATTAATAAAATTGACTCTGTTGTAAATAAACTGCGCCAACCTTTGGTTAATGAATTACCTGAGCGATCATTTAGCAACCGCTTATTGGCGCCAATCGATTCACTTGTCACTTCCCCGTTAAATTCACTTCCTGACACTTTGGCGATTGGTGTTAATATGTTGGATCCGGCTTGGACAGAAGTAAGAGTTGAAGATAATTGGCGTGCGGTAAAAAACCAATGGATAATATTGGCCGATGAAAATACCAAAAGCAAATTAACCTCATTAGGTGCCAGGATCGAATCAGACCGTCCATACGCCGGTTTAAAACTGACCTTATTGCGTTTTACGGTTCCTGATAATGTAGATTCAAAACAAGCTCTAGCTGTTTATTTATCCGAATCTGATACTGCCACACTGGATAGAAATCACATATATCAAGCTCAATCTGCACGACGCATAACGCAGGCGAATGTGCAGTCAAATCAAAGGCCATTGGCTACCCCATTTTGCGCAGACGCTCTACGCATTGGCATGGTAGATAGTGCCGTGGAGCAAACTCACCCTGTATTTAATGACGCTAAAATCACCGCTAAATCATTTCTCTCTGGTAGTATACAATCGCCTACATTACACGGCACAGCAGTGGCTGGTGTGCTTCTAGGGAAGATCAATAATCAAGCACCTTTACTTAAAGGCGCCCACTTGTATTCTGCTGAAGTTTTTTATCGTCAGTCTGATTATGCTCAAGGCGCCACTTTAAACGCCATGATTGAAGCCATAAATTGGTTGATAGAAGAGGATGTCAAGGTAATTAATATGAGCCTTGCAGGGCCCGACAACGCGATACTAAAAGCGGTTATTAATGCTGCGCACAAACAAGGGGCTTATATCGTAGCGGCGGCAGGAAATGAAGGTCCTGCAGCGGACCCTGTGTTTCCCGCTGGGTACGAAGACGTTATAGCGGTGAGCGCGATTGATCAACATCAGCAACCTTATCGATGGTCAAATCAGGGCAGTTACATTGATTACTCTGCATTGGGAGTCAATGTATTAACAGCACAATCTCAACGACGTACCGGCCGAGAGTCGGGGACTTCCATGGCGGCACCAATCGTATCAGCTGCGCTAGCGTGCACGGTGGCTCGCATAAAAAACGCAGCAATAGCGAACAGAAGCGAGGTGCTAAGCGCACTTGCTGAAAAAGCAATTGATCTGGGGCCTGTTGGTAAAGACCCTATATATGGTTTCGGGGCTATTCAGCCTTGGTAACTGTTAGTTGTGTTTACCATTTTACGAAACTCGATCTTTTTCAGTAATACTACACTTCGTATTACGTTTAACGTTAAGCTTTGAAAAAACGTAGATATTTAAAACAAATACGACGTGTTATCTTTTTCAAAAACCTTTTTTCACAACAAAACAATTAAAATATAATTTTAGTAAAATGCGGACTGACCAAAACAAGCCGTTTAGGACAAGCCAGTTCTGCAATGTCTTCTAGTTTTCCCATTTCCTATTTAATCTCTCTCTTCCCAGCCCATTTTTAAATATAAAATTTGATGCATTAAGCTTTTTCAAAAAATAGGGAATAAATCAATTTTTGATCCGTTATCCAAGTGTCATTCAACACAAACACGAGGAAACCTAAAATGACTAAGTTCAATAAAATAGTACAAGTGATGGTAATTGCAGGCCTTACACAAATATCAATGAGCGCGTTCGCGGCCGACACGGGCGCAAGCCAATCAATCAGTGCTTCCAAGCAAACAAATGCAACACAATCGGCCAGCACAAACTCAGGGCAAACTGCAACGCAGATGAATACTGACGCTTCAGCAACGTCTTCTACTAAGGTGAAAGCTCAGGCTGATAATGTATCAGATGAAGATGACTCAGTTGAGTCAGATAACTCAGTTAAATCAGATAACTCAGTTGAGTCAGATACCTCTGTTGAATCGGATAATTCGGTTGATTCGGATGACTCGGATGACTCGGATGACTCGGATGACTCAGAGGAAGCGCAATCAAGTGCAAATAACCTAGATATAAGCAATGTCGTACAAATTGAAACCGTGCAAACGGCAACGGTCAAAATCCTCGACAACCTTTCTGACGTTGGCAACAACTTACTAACGGCAGGGTCTGATAGCTTCGAAGGCCAGTTAACAAGTACCTCGGCATTAGCAAGCAACACAACATTAGATTCAGCTTCACTGCTAAGCACTAATAATGAGCAGTCTTCTGAGTCTATCGGTAATGCTGATAACGCATTAATTCAGGAAGATCCTGAAACTGTAGCAACAGCAGAAGATCCTGACACTGTGGCAACAGCAGAAGGTCCCAGCACTGAAGCAAGCGCTGAAGACGCAGATAGCGGTTTAACCGCTGCCACTGACGCATCAACTGTTATCGACCAAACTATTCAGGCTAACGTGCTTGACTCCATCACGAGTAATACTCAGAACTCAGTTTCTGAATCAGTGAATAGTCAAATCAGTACCTTGGTTTCTGAACAGATTACTAACGAGATCGCAGCAGCCACCACAGCAGAGGTAGTCAACAACATCAGTAATGACTTAAGTCTAGGTCTTTAATTATTGACTTACCTATTAACGCCGGCCTGGGGTCGGCGTTCATCTCATTCTCGTAAGGATTCTACAATGAAATTAATTATATGTAAGATTATTGGTTTGTTAGCAGTATCTGCCAGTGCTACCGTACTAGCAGATTCAAACAGTGACTTTAACGTTAGTGGTGAGGTTAGCGCCGGATTAATTAACAATTCAGCATTGAGTGTTGATGAGATTGATAATGTGTCAAGCGATAGCGATAGCGGAAACGAAATTGGCATACAACTGAACGCAAAATGGTTACCCAATGAAAAAATAAAGGTAGTTACAGGTTATTCATATCAACAACAAAATTATAATACATTCAGCCAATATGACTTGGCTCTACATCAAGCCAATGTGGATACAAGCTACCAATTAAGTAACGGCGAAATTGGACTTAGACTTGATGCAGCAACAGCAAGTTTGGCTACAAAAACGTTCTTAGAATTTCAGCAAGCTACTGTTTATTATGGCTCATTTGTTAAACCACACACTTATATACGTACAAGCTTCAAAATTAAGAATAAATCGTTTGCCGAGTTAACCGATAGAGATGCAGAGGCGTTGGCTGTGTCTACTGACATATTTCATTTTATCAATAACGCCAATACGATGCTTATGCTTGGCGTTAACATCGAGAAAGAAAATGCAATTAATCAAGCGTTTAGTTTTAAAGGAGCGGGAATTGCTTCTAAGGTTTCTCACAAATTCACACTATTCGGATTGGGTTCTCAGATTGGCTTAGATTGGCGCTATCAAATGAAAGACTACATTAGCCTACAAAATGTGGGAGCAGAGTCTGAAGAAAAAACACAACGAGATGATAACAGACACGTAATTACAGCAAGTTGGTCACTCAATATATTAGATAACTTAGCGCTAAAGACAGAGTTAGAACGCGGAGACTATAGCTCTGACCTGGATAAACTAACTTACACACAAAACGTGGCTAGCGTAGGTGTCAGTTATCAGTGGTAGTATGTTAAACAAATGGCACCTTGCGGTCAGTCGATATGCCTCGCTGTTTTTGCGCCCATCAAGGTATATGATCGCATCGCTTGTTTCATTAAGTTGACAGTATCGCCATAACCCTAAATAATCTGCACGCAGAACACCACACTAATGCTTAATTACTTTGGGAACATCATGGATAAACAAGTCAGCGCACGAAGCACTAGCCAAAAAGCATTACGCATTAATTTAGACGAAAAAAAGTACGGTACCATCGTTGAGATTGGCGCTGGACAGGAAGTAGCCAGACAGTTTTTTCTAGCGGGCGCAGCTGCGGGCACAATTGCTAAAACCATGTCAGCCTATGATATGAAGTTTTCTGACGCTATTTACGGCGTTCAAGAAGATCGACGTTACGTTAGTAAGTCAAGAGTTCAAGCCATGATGGACCAAGAGTTCAAACTAGTGGTTGAACGAGTCGGTGATATTCGTTCCAAGTCCTCACGTTATTTTGCTTACGCAGCTACGGTCGCTGCTAAAAGCTTTAAAAGCGATAATGAGTGTCACGCTTGGTGCGGAATAAGAGTACAAATGTATCCTGGCGCAGAAGCGTCTGAAATAACCATGCATGTTAGAATGCGTGATGATAACGCCGAAGCACAGCAACAAGCATTAGGCGTGCTCGGTGTTAACTTAATTTATGCTGCCTTCTACTATTTTGAGAATCCTAGAACAATGATTGATTCGTTAACCGACAATATGAAAACCAAGCGTATTGAAATTGATTCAATTGATTTTCAAGGTCCATATTTTGAGGACTTAGATAATCGAATGAAAAACATACACTTGATTAGAAGTTGGAAAACGCGCGCCATTATGCTGAAACCAGATGGTTCAGTAGCGGTGCCAGCAGAATTACTTTACAAAAAGAATGTGTTAACGATACGCGGTTCATTCCGCCCAGTGACAAAGCTAAATATAGATATGATCGAACAAGGTAAACGGTCCTTCTATGAACTTGAAGATGTAACACCAGAAAACACCATTGCGATTGCTGAAATTTCACTTAACGATGTAAAAGGTAATGATGCCAACTTCTCTGAGCAGGATATTATTCAGCGAGTGCAAGTGCTACATTCGTTGGGTTATCATGTGATGATTTCAGATTACACTCGCTATTTTTCTCTGCGCGCATACTTTCGCCAATACACTAATCTTAACATCGGCATAGTAGTTGGCATGATAAACGTTAAGCAAATTTTCGATGAGGATTTTTATCGTGGTGTTGAAGGCGGTATCTTAGAAGGTTTTGGCAAACTCTTTCCCGACCATACACGTCTGTTTGTTTATCCAGAGCTTAATTCTGAAGGCGAAATTAGCAAGTTCACTGATGTAAAAGTGCCTGAGCACTTACGCTTTTTATATCGCCACTTACTGGAAAATGACTTTATTTCAGGCATCGACTGCAGTGATAAAGAATTGTTTAAAATCTTCTCTAGATCCATATTAAAGCAAATTCCAAAAGGCCGAGGTAATTGGGAGAAGGCGCTTCCCAAAGATGCTGTAGATGAAATTGTAAATAACAAATTCTTTGGCTTTAGAGAGTAGGCAAAATTCTTTTTGCATAATACCCGTGACTGGTTGATTCGACGGTTGTTCATTCAACGGTTGTTGATTTCATAGCCTTTAGGTTATACTCACCCTGTCCTGCCTCCTCTGCATTTTCGGAACCGTCATGCGTTCAATCCTGGTGTCTATCTTAGCCTTATTTTTAGGCATTTTCTTGCTGTTAATGGGCAACAGTTTACTTAGCACATTGTTAGTTTTGCGCGGTGTTTCTGAGGGTTTCTCTGGGCAATTTTTAGGTATTCTGACGTCTGTCTATTTTTTTGGCGCCTTCGTAGCAACGTTGATGGCTTCTGCCATGATCAAGCGGATGGGGCATATTCGCTGCTTTACGTTCTGTACGGCTTTACTTGGATGTAGCGTTTTAGCTTACGTAATATTTATCTCGCCAGTGGCATGGCTGTTTATTCGATTCTTTACCGGCTTTGGTATATTTGTGGTTTATACCGTGGTCGAAAGCTGGCTAAACGGTCAAACCCAAGACGCTTACCGTAGCCGTGTATTTTCTATTTATACTTTTGTCAATTTGATAGCTATTGCCGCTTCGCAACAGCTGTTGCTAATCGACAATGCCACCAGCTATACACTTTTTATCATTGCTAGTTTTCTTATCACCGCCGCGGTTATGCCAATATCTTGGACACGTTTACAGCAACCGCATGTGGTAGTTGACATGCCATCTATGAGTATTTTAAAAGTTTTTGATGCTGCCCCAGTAGCGGTAACGGGCTGCTTGGTATCAGGTTTAATTATGGGACCCTTTTGGGGGCTAACTCCGTTGTTTGTAAGCGAACTAGGTTACACTAACGAAGAACTAGCTGCCTTTATCTCCCTTTCTATTCTTGGCGGTGCTTTGATCCAATATCCGGTAGGTCGTTGGTCAGATAAGATGGACCGCCGACGAGTCATTCTGTTCACGTTTATCTTAGGAACAATAGTGGCATTGTCGATGGCTATTTGCGCAAAATATTACCCTGGTGAACACGGATTAATAACCGCACTCTCAGCCGTTTTTTGTGGTTTGGTTCTGGCTGTTTATCCTATTTCGGTGGTACACCTAGTGGATAGAATTCACAAAGATCATCTGGTGGCTGGGTCAAGCAGTTTGTTAATGATTTATGGTTTAGGATCTTTTGTTGGGCCGGCGATTGCTGGTTTTGCACTGAAATATATGGGTGCTAGCGCGTTGCCAGCATACTATCTAAGCGTTTTGGCTATTTTCAGTTTGATTTTAATAATGCAATTGGTCCGATCACGCATCGTTGAACGACCAGAAGACCATGAGAGTCGATATGTTGCGATGGTGCGTACGTCGCCAAATGTGCTCCCTATGCATCCTGAATCTGAAGAGGTGCTAGATGCACCAGAAGACCGACGTAGCGAAGATAATAAGGTCAGTAAAGCCAATTAATCCGTTTAATTAACTCTCATCGTTCTTTCACTCGAACGCCGATTTCAAACGCCTTGTTTATGAGCTCGCTTCCATCCAGTTCCAAATGATTGGAAATAGTCGCCAACAGATTGTCGTCCGCTTCAACTTTACTCTCAATAATTTCTGACGCTGTCATGATTAGTTTCATGTTCTTTGTTAGCTGCTCCCTCAAGAAAAAAACGTCCTTTAAGGCAACGTAGTTTGTATAAACACATAACAGGATAACAACCAGAAACAGATGAGCAACCAGCGTAAACTGATAATCCAAGAAGGTTATATACAAAGAAAAACAAACACAGACCAATATTATAAATAGGTTTGTTAATTGGAAACGCCGCTTTTTAGCTCGCTTTATTAGTACAATATTAGCTGTGCTGTCCTCAAATTTGGGTAATAATTGTGTAATATTTTTGACGTACCTTACCCTGTCCACATTAATTCCTTTTACACGACCTAAGACTGGCCGTGGATAATCCGTTGTAAACCTGTTATTTGCAGGTATTTCGTAAGTTGCTTAAATATACGACAGTAACGTGTTATCGGCATCATTAATTATTCTTTTTATTTGCTATTTTTTCAATCAATGATACTGAATCCAAATCAGATAGCATCAGCGCAACGCTTGCAACCATTTTTAGCGAGTCAGGCCATGCTTAATAATCGATTGAGGATTAACCAATATGCTTTGATTGGTCATGCTTTCTCTCATATAGTTCAGAATAACAGGAGAGGTATAACTTGCCAAAAGCAGCATAAAAGTGGCTAATATGCGAAAGAATACTAAGGATGTGCTGCGTAAAATATTTATGACGTCCGCAAAAAGGCATTACCCGCATCGATGCCGGCACCATAATCATGCTGTAAATCCATATCCGAACTGCCTAAGCGTTTACTTCGAAGATGGTCTTTAGCAAAAATTTGAATGAGCTCGACATCATCAGGAGGGTTAGCGATAAACGCGAGCTCTTGGCGATAAGCTTGCTCATGCTGAAGCAAGTAATCAATGGTTTTTGGGCAATGCCCAGACGAGTAAATCAATGACTTTAATTTTTTTAGCCAAACCGACTGAGCATGAAAGTCAGCGTTAACCGTGCGTATAATTACTATTTTTCGAGCACCGCGGCGATAGGCTTCGCGCACGGGTAGCGGCGCCGCTAATCCACCGTCCAGATAGTAATCAGCTGGAGGCGCTTTTGCTTTATTACCTTTTAGCTTATTACCTTTTGCCTTATTAAGTGAGCGGGCAGTTAATTCAGGCGTGAGTTTGACCCCTTCTTTATATAAAAAGGGCAATGCACTGGAGGCTTTAAGCAATTTACGCCAGTGATTACTATTGCCGTTTGGGCGTAAAAAGTACCCTTTTCTATCGCGTGAATTAGTTGCGGTGATCAATAATTCTCGTTCTCCCAATGATTTTTTAGCCGCCGCAAAGTCTAAGGCAAAACTGCCTTGAATGGTTTTATCAAAGTACCAGTCTAAATCGACAACATTGCCTCCCATTAATCCACGGCCAAGCTTATAAAAACGCTTTTGACGCGATAAACCTCGGATTAATCGTTTGGCATAGCCTTTTTGACGAGATAAAAAACTCGTCAGATTTTGCGATCCAGATGAGGTGCCGATAAATAAATCGAAAGGATCAAAATCATGCTCCAACCAGGCATCTAACACACCGGCAGTGAATATTCCTCGTTGACCACCACCTTCAGCAATCAGTGCTACTTTTACGCTCAAATCAATTCGCCCCCGCATTAATAACGCTACGCTTTGTTGTTCGTGAAGATAATATTGAGAACTCCCTTGCGATTAAGACAAATAAGAGCTTTAACGGCTAGTCTCTAAAAATAGCTGGAGTTCTATCTATCTATCTATCTATCTATCTACATAAAATGGTATCACATCTAAATAAAAGCAATTAAATCGTTGAATTTAATCAATAATAAATATCAAATTAACATAAAAAAAGTCGCTAAAGTGTAAAATTAAGCGGCTATAATAGCTGGACATGGAATTATACCGTCGATTTAACTGTACACTTAATAAGCAAAAGCGCCTAACTGAAGTGGCATAATGAAACGGCAAGGTCTATTATTTAATAATGACATAGATGACCAAAAAGGTGGCAGAGAGCCAATTCACAAGCGAGGAGAAACTTATGTTAGTTAGCTTAAAAGAATTAAATGGTAGTATCGTCAACGGTATGGATGGTGATTTAGGCGAAATAAAAGATGTTTATTTTGACGATAGGTTTTGGACAATTAGGTATTTAGTGATTGACACGCACCCATGGCTTCCCCTTAGTGAAAAAGTGTTAATAAGCCCTATTGCATTGCTAAATTTTAGTGCGCATGAGCGTTTACTCAATGTATCTTTAACAAAAGAAATGATTGAGGATTGTCCTAAAGTGGAAGAGCATGAAACGGTTTCGAGAGAGTTTGAAAAATTCTATTTCGATTATTTTGGGTATGGCTATTATTGGATGGACACAGACACGTGGGGAGAATATGCTTACCCGACAGCCTTGTCTACTCGAAATATGTTGTCTTTTGATAGCGCAAGCGACAAGGATATCGAGCGAACTAACCATCTTCAGTCGTCAAACGAAGTCTCACACTATAGCGTCAATGCAATGGGTGACAACAAAGGTTATGTTAAAGACTTTATTTGGGATACCGATAGCTGGTCACTGCGTTATCTTGTAATAGATACTCATGATTGGTTACCTGGCGGAAAAAAGGTACTCATATCGACTGAACAAGTGAAGAGCGTAGATTGGGAGTATAAAACAATTACTTGCAACGTTAGCATATCGCAAATAGAAGCCTGTCCAGAATATTATCATGACAAATTGAATGACCTTGATTATTTAACGTTGGTTAAAAACAAATTGCAGGTGGACCCATAAACGACAATCAGTCGGGTTTGCTTGCCTGTGCTGCAAAGCGCTATATCGACTTATTTAGTTTCGGTTAAATTTCGGCATATGCTTACATTAACCATACACTTGGATTGCAACATACGCGGTCATTTTGTTAATCTTAGTAACGAGTATAACGTTAGTAACCAACGATTAGTGAAATGTAACTAATAGGAGCTACAATGAATGACAAGAACGGACACGGTATCGCAAATTTTGCGGCCTTAAAAACCGCCATAGTCAATGATGAAGTGCAGTCGGTAAAGGAACTCTCAGGCGACCAGGAGATGCAGGACCTTGAAAAAAGCTATCTCGTTGACTTAGCCAAACTAAGTAATAATCATGCGATCATAAAATTACTTGAAGATATTCCAGTAAAGGGATAAGAAGCGCTAACATTTCGCTGCAATAACGACTTCAGGTTTGCCGGACAAACGCCGATCCAGCCAACCGCAAATGTCGCTATTAAAGGAAATTTGCTCAAGCCCAAAATACAAAGAAATGCAGTGTATCTGTTGCATCATTCGGCATCCGAATTACCTTTATCATTTAATTGATCAAACTTGCCTGCCATAGTCGGATTGCGCCTAGTTAGTTTCTTGATTGTTACATCCTGTGACTTATCATTTGCCAGACGAAGGTTCCTATCGGTGCTGAGCAGGGCGTCCTTGGTTTTCTGCAAATGATCGATAGACTTATCAATCTCATCGATCGCTGTTTTAAATTTCTTTGAGGCGAGATCATAGTTCCTTGCGAAAGCGGTTTTAAATGAATCGAGATCATCTTCAAAGTTTGTTATGTCAACGCTCTGTGCTTTAACAAGTGCAAGTTCCCTCTTATATTCGAGTGATTTCATCGATGCATTGCGCAATAACGTAATGATCGGAAGAAAAAACTGCGGCCGCACAATATACATCTTCGGGTAACGATAAAACATATCCACGATCCCAGTATTGTAAAGTTCGCTGTCAGGCTCTAACAGAGACACTAGCACTGCATACTCGCAGCCCTTTTCTACGCGGTCCTTGTCCAACTCTCTCAAGAAGTCCTCGTTCTTTTTTTTAGTGGCGGTAGTATCATTTTCGTTTTTCATTTCAAACATAATTGAAACAATCTCAGTGTCATTTTCGTCCAAGTCACGAAAAATATAGTCGCCTTTACTGCCTGTTCGAGCGTCATTATCTTTTTCAAAATACGCCCGCGGAAACGCAGTTGCACGAATACGATTAAATTCTGTTTCACAATGCTGCTCGAGGGTTTCGCCAACCATCTTAGTTGATAGGCGGGCCTTCATATCCCGAAGCCGCTCAATTGCATCATCGCGATCTTTGATTTGTGTCTCGTATCTATCTTTAAGCGAGGTCTCGGCAAGTTGCTTTTCAAGCCCGGCTTGCTTAAGACCGTTCTTCAATTCGTCGCGCTCCTTCTCAACTGCGCTGACAGCGGCGATTATCGCCACCTTCTGCTCAAGTTCAGTGGCGCCAAGCTTGGCTTGTAATGCCTGAATTTCTCTGTCTTTTATTGCTGCGGTTTCCTGTAGTTCCTTGGCAAGCTTAGCATCGGCAAGTTCGGAAGCTGTTAGCCTATCGCGCTTAATTTGCTCCAGCTCATTAGCCAGACTATCTCGCTCTTTTTTGACATCCCCCAACGCCTCGGTTACGGCAAGCTTCTGAGTGACTTCACCTGTATCTAATTTGGCTTTTAACGCTTGGATCTCAATATCCTTAGCCGCCACGGCTCTATGCATTTCGCTGCCACCTTGACTCTTGGCCAGTTCTACGGCATTAAACTTATCCTTTTCAGCCAATTCTAGTCGTTCGTGTATCTGTTGCTCAAACTCGCTGTCGCGGACCTGCTTTAAAATGTCGGCATACCCAGTTTCGTCGATCTTGAATGCTTTATTACAGTGTGGGCAGATGATTTCATGCATGTCTTATTAATTCCTTTTTGATGGAGATTCGCGTTGCTTATATTGGGACGCCGCGCTGGCTTTGAGTAATTTGTAGAAGGTGTCTCAAGCAGCCTTAACTTGTTCGTATCACGGATAAGTCAACCTACATTAATCAAGTAAAGCGTTAAGCGCTATTAGAACCGAAAATGGAAGATGTTTAAAGTCCTCTTAAACTCAATATTATTCAAAAGTTAAAATGGACTGGAGTCAAGCGAGTTTTATGCAGGAAACTATTGGTAACGCAACTAGTGTCAGGTAAATCGGATCTACCAATAATAGGCGATAGCCCTAAGCGTATAGCCATATATCGTTGCGTCCACAACACCTGCTTGTCCTAACGCTAATTTTATTTATAAATCATCGCTTAGGCATTCTCCGCGTAATTGCTTAACTCGACTATGTCCTCAACAATTTGTGGATATAGTTGAAGCGGCAAGGTATGCCCCATTCCTTCGAGGATTTTTAAAGTGGCACCAGGAATTGCTGCTGCAGTGGCAATGCCGCACTCCACAGGCACTAGGGGATCAATATCACCGTGAATAATTAAACTGGGTATTTGTAATTTCTGTAAACCCAGAGTGCGATCCGGTGAATCAATTATTGCGCTTAACTGGCGGGTAACACCAGCAGGATTAGCCCCCCTTTGCACTGAATAACGTATCACTTTTTCAACACTTTCTCGGTCAAAAGGGAAATATTCGCCATGCAACATACGCCACACACCCAAACTCTGCTCCACGAGCGGCTCAATCTCTTTGGCTAGCGGTTTAAGTAACTTTGCCATGACTCTTATCTTTGCTTTTGGCAAAGAACGATTGCCAGTAGTAGACATAATAGAGGTGAGACTACTTACTCTGTTAGGCGATTTCAAAGCCATACATTGGGCTATCATACTGCCCATTGAGGCACCTACAATATGGGCTTTATGTATATTTAGCGAATCCATCAAAGCTAAGGTATCATCAGCCATATCATCAAGTAGGTAAGGCGCGTTCACTTTTTTGCTAAACAAACTGTTGCAAATAAAATCCCACGTGCTTGGCACAGGGTAGTGAGTCAGCCAAGTGCTTTTACCAATATCACGATTGTCAAAACGAATGACCCTCAACTTATTAGTGGCTAATAATTGACAGAACTGATCGCTCCAGTGGATCATCTGGGTGCCCAGTCCCATAATTAAGATAATGACCGGATCGCTGGGGACACCAAAACTATCATAGGTGATTTGCAAGCCATTAGCGCTGACTTGCTGTGCAACTTGGTGCTTTATGTTATCCGGCATTTTTTATAGACTCCTCTAGTTCATTAGCGCTTTAACGCATGTAGCAAGTGACCCTACCCAGGTCAGGCATCAAATTAAGCATCTAAACCAAATAATTCATACTCGGTAAATTTATAATAATGACATCAGACATGCGCTTATCAATTAACTGCTGCTGATGTGCAAGAACAATAAAACACAACTCTGATGTATACAACAGGCACTGGATTTTCACTATGCCATTGTAATCGATAGCAGTGGGATTTGATTGAGGAATAAATTTTACTAAGGCCTGATGTGAGAAGTAGTAATAAAAATTAAGAAACCACTTTAGATATCCATAACACTATTAATGGCGACGCAAAATAGTTAGCCGCCATTAATTAGCAAAGGCAGAACATCTCCTTGTAAACTCCCTCGCCACTTTCTATCGCCGTCTACAAACAATATTTCACCATTGTGGCCGCGTTTTATACTTGTATCGATGCCGATAACTTTGCCTTGATAGCGCGATATCACCAGTTCTTGCGACGTATGTCCAACAACAATTCTTGCCACATCAAAGTGAGCGAGTAAGCGGTCTATTTCAGATGAAGTTGCTTTGATTTCATTAAAATAGCCTCGATACCAAATTGGACCATTGATTGTGTGCAAAAATTTCGCCATGCCAAGTCTTGGTGCCTCTAGTTCAGTCTCAATTAGATGCTCTTTAAAGATATTATTGATCATCAGCAGGCTGATCTTTTCATTCACAAGTTCAGGGTGAAACCCGCCATGTACAAACAAACTATCATTTATTTTAACCAACACATTTTTACTGCGCAGCCATTTGCCCAGGACACTGTTTTGACCAAATAACTCATGAAATGGTCGCTCAAGTACTTTTGCGGATGCAATATATTTTTTATGCAAGTATTTCAATTGGTTATTTAGCACCATCACTTCATGATTGCCTAACAAAAGATGTAATTTTCCACCCGCCGAAATGGCTTCTTTCTCAAGATGATATAAAAACCAAGCTATTTCTGTCACCTTATCGCCGCGGCCAAATAGATCGCCCGCAATCACTAAATGATTATTAGTAAAACGCCAATTATTATTAACATCAATGATCTTATTATTTTTTAATAAGGTGAGCATCAGGTCATATTGGCCATGTAAATCACTTAAAGCCGCAACAGTGAAGTCCCCACTATAATGGATTGCTTGGGGCGGCAAATCGAGTGTGGTTATTTTTGCTTTTAAACCACATTCAGAAAAATAAAACGGAAGTGATGCTACGTTTATAGATTTTGATTGTGCGTTATTTTGACAAACCCAATCAATATCTAATGTATCATTATTGACAAAAATATAAGGACCATCAGAAATCTTCCCTTGTTCTTGAGGGTCAGAAATAGACTGACTAGAGGCACTTTGAATAGTTACTGCATTAATTAACCAGATAAAATAGATAAATCGACTCAATTGCTTACTCCAGAGGAACGCAATATAACTAAACTTGAATAGAATATTAGGCCCTTTTTCGAAAAGGCCTAACATAAGAGTTACTCAATTTTTGAATGTCAGTTTCATTATATATTTAAAAACTTAACTCAAAACCAAGATAAACAAAGCGCCCTAAACCACCGCCGTATTCACTTTCAAAGTTACCTCTTCCGCTCTCAACATTATCGCCTGTATTTGGCACAAATGGACCTTGATTATCAAACACATTGTTCGCACCACCGAACAAACGTAGTTCACTGCCATCCAGTTCCAAATTGTATGACGCCGACAAGTTATGTGTTGTATAAGATCCATAAAATAAATACAGTGGTATTTCTGGATTTAAAATAGCATCTGGATCGCCTGCATCAATAAGCAACTGGTTCTGTGCAAAGCGTTCTTGATAGTCTTCAACTCTGTCTAAATCATCAACTGTTGAGCTTTTGAAGCGAGTGCTCCATCTCACGCGCCAGTTATCTTTACGCCACGATACCGAGGCAGAAGCTCTATTATCAAAAATACCTGTACTGAGTTGCCCTTTGTTGTTAACTATTTCAAGCCCGTCATTACCGACAAAGCTCCGTGAATGCTCGATTACGTGGTTCATATCGGCCTTAAATCTTAGGCTGCCGTATTGTTCGAGGTCGTATCTATATGAAATCGCAATGTCGTATCCACGAGTCGCTATTTCATCTAAGTTAAACTCTCGTTGCAATATTTCAATCAGCTGTCCATCATCATCACGACGAATGTCATTACAAAAAGAATTACCGCTGCCAAAAGCAACCGACGATTCATAACAATTACGCAATATATCTTGGTTAGCAATGGTACCAATTGCATCCTTTACCGTAATATCATAATAATCAATCGCAATATTGAAGTTTTCTATAAATGTAGGGGACATCGTGATACCAAACGTATAAGTGTCTGCGGTTTCTTCGGTTAACGATTCGTTACCGGCATTCGGTGAATAGCCATTATTTTCATCTTCAAATACGCCTAATCTCGCAATTGTTGCTGCTATGCCGGGGTCGAGTCTGCAGCTAGCGTGACCCTCTTCAGTTGAAGTTGCCGTAACCTCAGCACAAATATCATCAAAGCTATCAAAGTCACCACGCGCTGGTGACAACGCTTCAGTGATACTCGGAGCTCTTTGCGCGCGAGCATAGTTGGCTCTGATCAAGTAGCCATCTGCAGGTTGCCACGCTAATCCAAGTTTGTAGCTGGCAACGGTGTCGATACCTTCAAAACTATATTCAGCCAGTCGCAATGAAGTTTCAGCTGTTAAGCTCTTAGCAAAGGGCTGATCAACTAATAAAGGAACAGCCGCCTCAGCAAATACTTCCATGACTTCAAGGTCAGCATCAAAGGAAGGAACGACGTTAAAGGTCACGCCACCAAATCTTTGCTCGTCGTTAGTACGCAGCTTCTGCGTATCTTTGCGATATTCAACCCCAAATACGGTTGCGACTGGACCTGCTGGCATATCAAATAGGTCACCAGCGATATAACCTAAGAAATTAATTTGACTGATATCGGTACTAATTCTTGGGTTGGCTCGGATCCAATCGGCGGCATCAGGTGTTATTGATCCTACACCGAAGATATTAAGCGGAACACAACCGGCGCTGCGGGCATCGGCGTCAGCGCATTGAATCGTCACCCCATCGGCCGCAAATTCTGCATCTAATGCCTGCGAAGTTTTAACAACGTCTAGTTCGTTTAAGCGTGATTGTCTTTGTTTGAATTTGCCATACCCAACTGACACATCCCAGTCCCAATCATCTTCAAAAACGGTGCCTTGGAAGCCTAACCAAGACCTAATAGTTTCACGGTCATTGTCGGTTATTATGTTACCTACTTCAAAGAAACGCCGGTCCCAGCTCACACTGCTGCCAGCATTGGCGGCAATTTCTGCTGGTACAAATGGGTTATCAGGTGATATTGAACCGGGCCTTACTTCACCAGGTGCCCCCGTTATGGGGTCGAGGATCAATACATCGGAATTCTCTGCATCATCTTCTGGTGACTTTACATTAATCGACTGATTAGATGCGTATTGAATTTGGAAGGTACTTGAGACGTCGTCGGTTAAATCATAATTGAATTTGAACGCAGCCGCTAAGCGGTCAATTGGGACTTTAAGTTTGTCATATATTTCTGAGTTAAGTCCATCTCGCTCTTCTACCCAACCCGTTTGCAAACCCGCTTCATTAAAAAAGTAGCCGCCATTCGCCGCGCTATTACCTTCTTCGAATACCCCACCAGCTGTGCCGTCGCTGCGCTCACGCCAATCGGCTTGAGTAATGTCACGCATACACTGGTCGCCAGACTCTGTATTATTCTCATTACATAAGAGGCTGGTGTTGTAATCGTAGCTAGACTCTATTTGTGCGCGATCTCGGTCAACAAAATCAAGTCCAAATTGTCTGTCCCAAGTGGCACTGAAAAATACGTAAGCTCTATCATTGTCAAACGACGTGCCATAGTTAGCATCCACCGTGAATTCTTTACCACCGCCCTCTGGCGTCTGTCCTGCTCGTGTTCTAAACTCAAAGCCCTCTTTGCTGCTTTGAGTAATGATATTGACGACTCCAGCAATGGCATCTGACCCATAAATGGCTGAAGCACCACCGCTTATAATTTCTACTCGGTCAACCATACCGCTCGGTATCGTGCTTAAGCTAACAAAGTTACCGCTATAACTATTAGAGACAACTCTGCGTCCATCAATGAGTGTCAGGGTTCGGTCAGTACCGAGGTCTCGTAGATTAATTGTAGAAAGCCCAGTGGTAGAAACACTAGACTGACTGTTAGTATTGCTGCTGCCTTCTGATATTGACGGTATTTCTTCTACCAAAATTTCCGCTAAAGAACCCAGTCCCGTATCTTGAATACTTTCTTTGTCTATTGTGACCAATGGCGTTGCCATATTAAAGCTGTCTCTGCGAAGACGAGAGCCTGTGACTTGTATTTTTTCAACTTTATCAGCCGTTGGTGTAACGTTAGGCGTTGTTTGTTCTTGTGCAAAAGCGCCAGGACTTAGCGCCAATGCGCCTCCGACAAACGCGCTATTTATCGCAATGCAAATAAGTTTCTTTTTCATGCTTTCCCCTCTCTCTATTTTAGTTTTTAGAATGTGTTGGTTTTTTATTATTATTTTATTTGCCATTGCTGTGGGACGTAGTTATATTTTGGATTCAGGTTACATACAATCTGTAACAACTCGCTTTTATATCTCTAAAATATCTCTAAGCATTTTATTTAATAAAAACAAAATCTTAGCCCCAACCTTCGTTTTTTTTAATAAAAACATTTAATGTAAATAATAAGTACAGCGCTATTATCTTCGATTTGTTGCGTGAATAAGGCTTAACCCGTAAACTCAAACAGGGGTTGAAAGAAGTTGAAAGGCGAGTTTAAAACTGTGAAAAAGGGATGTAATGTAGATGGGGCCGACTAATACGTTCCGAATAGGCAACTGCCTAATTCAACCAGCTGATTTTTCAATTCACTTTGACAATGGTTGCATTCAAGCACTGCAACCAAAGTACATGGAGGTACTCGTTTATCTCGCATTGCATTATCCACGGGTTATTCCGCGAAAAGAACTTATTGATAAAATTTGGAATAATAACAGCTACGTTGGCGAAAAAGCCCTCACCAATACTATTTGGCACTTGCGCCAAAACTTAATTGACTTAACCGTGCAGGATAGTGAGGGAAATAAAACAGGCAGTCAGGACGAAACAAACGTCACCGAAGTTATCAAGACTATCCGTAAAGGCGGTTATCAACTGCTCATACAACCCATTTGGCAGAGCGATTTCAACCTTATTAATACCAATAAAAATGACGATTTTGCAGAAGCTGCAAATGGTGTACCTCCTCTAAACAAAGACAAATACCAGAAACGACATTTTGTAATTGTAATCGCAGTAGCCTTAGTAATGGTGAGCACTACATTATGGTTTACCCTTTTCTCGGGGTCTGCCGGACGTCCAGTAATGACTGAGATCGAACGAATAACGCGAGATCCAGGAAGCGAAATTCACCCTTCAGCCTCACCTAACGGACAATATCTGGTCTACGCATGGGAACGTCCCGATGGTCAAACCAATATGTACATGGTCGACCTCACGCAACCACAACTGCGAGCCAGACAACTCACCTTTGATGACGCTGAACAAAGTATTTCGGTATGGAGCAACGACGGTCAGTTTCTTTACTTTTCTCGCCGAAATAGAGCGGAATCTATATGCGATATCGTTGAAATGAAAGTGACAACTAATCAAGAAAGACAAGTAGCCAACTGCCCGTCTGTTGGGGGCTATAACTATCTAGATATTTCGCCTGACGATACGCAGTTAGCTTTTCGTGGATATGACGCATCCACAGGGAATACGGGCATTTATATTGTTGATTTAACTACTGAGAACGCAAAACCCGTGCGTTTTTCTTGCAATATAGATTGCGGCTACAAAGACCGTGATATCGCATTTTCACCGGATGGAAAATCATTAGCAATTAGTCGCCGAAACTATTGGTATTCCGAAGATATATTGCTTATTGACATTCTAAGCGGTGAGGAACAAACCTTAGTCACTAACGAAGAGGATATCGTCGGATTAGCTTGGCACCCCGATGGCAAACACTTAATTTATGCTGCACAACGCGCCGATATCAAACGCGGACATATTATTAACATCGACACAAAACAATCGCAATCACTGAGCATAGAGGGATTTAGTTATCCATCATTCGCAAAAAATACGGGCGAACTGTTTTATCAGTATCAAAATGAACGATACTACATTACAAAATTGCAGATAGACAAAGATGCAATGAGTAGCCCGTTCCCCGTAATAGAATCTGAATTTAGCCATCTTTATCCCGACTACTCGGCGCCAGCCAATGCCATTGTTTATGTCTCAAACGAGTCTGGATATTATGAGTTATGGATAGCTGATGATAAGGGAATGAACCGACAACAGCTTACTTTTTTAAAACAATCGGTTAATTATCCAAGATGGTCAAGGAAAGGCGATAAAGTCGCTTTTCTTGCACCAATAGAAAATACAAACACTGATAAAATACATATTATTGATGTTAAATCAAAAAAAGTGACGACGGTTGATACTGCTTTTAAATTACACAATAGGCCAACTTGGAATTGGAATGATAGCGCCGTTATCTCGGCAGTATATACCGATAAATTCATTGACTTATTCGAGATTTCGATAGCCGATGGCTCATCAACTCGTCTAACTTTTGACGGCGGGCGCTACGGCATTATGACGTCGCCAACAACGTTGTTGTATACTCGGAGAGAGAGCGGTCTGTGGCAAAAAGAACTTGAAGGAGACACCTTCTTAAAACTTTCTGGCGAGATATTCAATGAACGTTTCTCATGGGTCTACGCCAATAATGCAATTTATTTTAGTACTAATAAAATAGATCATCAATTACATCTGCGTTACGATTTTGCTCAACAGTCATTAGTGGAATTATCGCGTTTACCGCTTAATAAGGTATCGGGCTATCAAGAGATTTCAATAAACCTAAACAAACAAGAACTTCTCTTCACAAGCGGCAAGTCAGCGCAATCTGATATTAAAAAACTAATTCATCCTTTACTATAGGTTTCATAACTGAATATGGAAAAAGGTTACTTGAGTGCGCTTTTGGCATGTTTAGTAAACGTCTGAATTAGTCGCGTCCATATAGACCGACCACATCAGTTTCTCGAAGTGCATTAGAAATGATATATGCAAGATTTTGAAGCACCTTATCATCCAAATCATGTCCATAAGTATCATCAATTACTTTAAAATTATCGACGTCTAAAATAGCCACCACCATTGAATCTTTCTTACTCACTTCAGTGGTCAACATTCGTTCAGCCTGAGACATCGCATTTCTTGAATCAATGAACTATCCGTCAACAAGCTAGCTCGGCATAAACGCCCGTTAGTTTACTCTTTTTTAGTAATGACCAATTCTATTTTCTTACTCTCTCCAGCAAACCACTTTTGCACATAAATGCTACCAATCACTGGTGGCATGCCATCTTCTGGGACCTCTTTGTAACGAACACTATTTTTATTTTGCTTTTCGAACTCAAATTTAACTTTTTTTTCAGACATCTGTTCTCTAATTATATGGTGTTTAAAAACTGCGATTATAACTTTACCTAACAACGCGATAGGTCACCCTAACATCACTACTTGAGACTTTCACAAAAATACCCTGATGCTCAATCTCTATAATCTCGCTAACCTCTTCTAAGTGATGTTTTACCATTATAAAGGAGCCACCGCTGCAGTGAAACAACTAGCGCATTTGTTGCTAACACTTTTGGTTTTATTTCATGTTTGGTTGTTGTTGTGATCGCTTTTGCTGAATGATAAAGAATCAAAAATTGCTTAGGAAATCCCTTAACCGGTAAAGAGTACGTCTCTACTTCGACTTCACTAACGAACATGAATATGGACTCAATTCAGAACTATGAACGGAGAGATGGTGTATTTCAATTACTGTTGGTTACGCGATAATTGCGTCATCTCATGGGATAGCAGCAGGCAAGAACCTACCTTTGACATTCTTGATGAATCTGATGATCTGCATGCCACCAGCGCCAGGTTGGGTAACGAATCACTGGATATTATTTGGAGCGATGGATTTGAAAGCCGATACGACCTACGTTGGCTTGAGCTTTGGCACAAGGGCTGCAATCATGGTGATTTGGCCGTTCGTGTTCGTGAGAATTGGTATGGTGATCACTATTCGGACATGGCGCGTTTTAACTACGATAATGTCATGCTTAACCCGCCCAATGTAGCCGACTGGGCGGAAGCAATGTTGGATGAAGGTATCGCCTTAATTCAGTATATGCCAAATTCTGACAAAGGGCTGAAGACCTTATGCGAACTGTTTGGAACGGTGCGTCCATCTTTTTCTGGTTACACCTTTGATGTCAAATCCAAAGCCAATCCTGAAAACCTTGCTTACACTAATAAGGCGCTTGAGTTGCACACTGATTTACCTGCAGAAGAGCTTGCTCCGGGTATTTAATTCTTGCATTGCAGGATCAATGATGCAAAAGGTGGCAACATTTTATTTGTGGATGCCACTGTCGTCGCTAATACCTTAAAACAGCCGCATCCGAATTACTTCAAAATACTCACTGAATACGGGGTGCCTTATCGCTATGCGTCTAAGTGACCCTCCCTGATCAATCTACTTTTGGCCAGGGAAGATGACCACGTCATAAAAACTTCACCTATTAAAAAAGTAAAAAGCAGGTATCGAGGTCGCACCCTTTGTCAGTATATTCCTGCTATCAGAGACATGTATGTTGGGCTTTGGCGCACTAAAACCGCCAAACGAGGGACTTGAAATATACGCATTTTTTGCAAGTTTATGTTGAAGTTCTTGCGGCAGCCTACCAGCAAAAACAATCGCTTCAGGGTCAAGTAAGCTTTGAATTGCTTTGAGTGGGTACTTCATAGATTCAATGCAAGCGATAACCCAAGATTCCACTATTGGATCTTGAACACCAATCGCGGTCTGGATATCGCTAATTGATATCGTTTTTCCTGTTGCATCACTCAAGTATTGTTGCAATGAGCCTATTGTGGGTCTGGGCATGTTACCGTTTGAACCAAATAGTGCTGAAATCTCGCCTGCATTACCAAATGCGCCATCCACTAACCTACCGTTAAAAACAAAACCGCCGCCAACATCTAAGGTAAAAAGTAATAAAAAGAAACTCTGTATTTCTGCTCCTCTTTTTGTAAGAGAAAAACCGATCGAAGCAGCATTACCATCGTTTTCAACAAAGCATTGGCATCGATACCTTGCGGCAAACATTGTTTGAAAATCCACAGTAGACCAACCTAGAGGATCTTGTTGTGAACAAATTTGGCCGTCAATATTGGTAAAAAATCCTGAAATAGAGACACCTATTCCGAGAACTGTGGCGTTTTGATCAATTTCTGAAAATAGTTTATCGAGCATCAGAATTGCTGTCGACGTTACTTTTTTAGCAGAGAGAAATGTCCCCTCTTCACAATAGCTAGTAATAGTATCCGTATTGAAATCATTCAAAACGACTGTAACCCGGTCGTGTTCAAAGACGACCCCAACACATAAAAAAACATTTTTATTTAGGGTTAAATAAATTGCAGGTTGGCCGCGTTTGCCTTCTGCGCGGGAATGTTCGGAAATGATACCCAAACCAATAAGATGTTTGGTCAGTCGAGTTAAAGATTGTGTCGATAGGCCCGTCGCTTTGGCAATTTCCGCACGCGTAGATTTTCTGTTACGCCGGATAACCTCGATCACCCTCTTATGGCTGGAGTTTAATTTTTTTTCAATTTCTGAAACAGATTGGTGCTGAATTTGCGCGTGCAATTTACGGTCCTTATCTTTAATAGTGCATTAGTTGTGTTGTTACTTTCGCAGTAAGCTTACCTATTGTTAACATTACTATCCAATTCATCATTTAAAATAGTATATTAAGTACCAACAGGGTATTAAATTAAATTTAAACATATTAACAATTAAACCCGGAATCTTTTGTTTTTAATACGATTTAATTAATAATACATGATAAATCAATACCTTTTAAATACCTACTTTTATTAATTAAATAACAAATTGGTATTTAATGGTTGACTAATTAACGTCTAATCGCTAACTTAAGTACCAGTTCGGTAATTAAGTTTGTGTTTCACCATAACCAACGTGCTGACTCCTCTAATTTGAGGATGTTTAAGTAAGCACTGAATTGAATGGCCTCGACTTATATCGACATTTAGCTTGCTTTAGGATCATTTTTTCAAAAAGCAACGAGGCAATATTTTGCTTCCTATAATACTCATTAGGAAAATCAGGAGTTCGGTAAATATTATGAAACAGCAACCAAACACAACCATCTATATGCCTAAATGCATTTTGGCCGCGTCTATCACTCTTGCACTGAGTACACCTGCACTTGCCCAAGAAACACCTGAACCATCACAAAAAGACGTGGAGCTGATCACCGTAACCGGTGTGCGAGGTAGTCTGTTAAAATCATTAAATCAAAAACGATTTGCCAACAAGGTAGTAGATGTCATTACCGCTGAGGACATCGGAAAGTTTCCGGAAGCCAATCTGTCCGAAGCACTTCAACGTGTTCCTGGAGTTACGCTAAATAGAAATCCATCGGGTGAAGGAACCGCAATTAATTTAAGAGGCCTTGGCCCTGAATTCACTTCAACAGAAGTTAATGGAATGTTAGCCGGAGGCAGTGATGGAGGACGTGGTTTCTCATTTGAAATATTTCCTGCTGAATTATTCAGTAGCGTAGAAATATCTAAATCTGTTACTGCAGATCAAGTTGAAGGCGGCATTGCAGGTAGTGTTTCGTTGAACACTCCGGATCCTCTTTCAACAGAAAAACCAGTATTAAATGTATCGATATACAACAACTACAGTGAAAACTCTGGCTCCAGCAGTCCTAAAGCGTCCATCGTATTTAACCGCAATTGGAACGATACCTTTGGGATCAACGCTGCGTTAGTCTATTCGGATCTTGACTTGCAATACAGTCAGATACGAGGCAGCAGTCACTCGCCCTTGTCGAGTGTTTGGATTGGGCCTGACGTAAGTGAACCAGGCGGCGCGACTCAAGAACAACTCGATGCACTTTATCCGAGAATCGAAAGTTTTGGTCACGCAACCGAAGAAAGAGAAACATTAGGCGGTGTAGTCACGGCTCAATGGCGGCCCAACGAAAAATTAGACATCAAAGCAAGGGCATTAATCGGTACCATTGATGCCGATCGAAGAAGTACAATATTGGACGCACCTTCAGAAAGTAATATTACTGCGGTTACCAACACGGTGATACAAGATGGGGTTGCAACGCAAGCGACTTTAACGGGTGTGCAACAACGCATAGGCGCCAGTCAGGCCTTGGTGGAGGAAGATGTCAATCAATTTACGTTAAGTGCTGATTGGGATATTTCAGATAATCTAACATTCTCTCCATATCTAGGTTTTTTCAGTCGTGAAAAAACAAATAGCAATGACTTGTTTTCATTTAGACGCATGAATACAGATGGCAATTTTGTAGTCGCCGATGTAAGTTATGTAATGCAAGATGATTACCTTGAGTGGTCTACCCCAGGCACAGACTTTACTAGTAACCCAGAAGAGTTTGTATTGAATGTATTTATTCGTCGGCCAATAGAGCAAGAAGATTCAAATACAACAATGAAGTTTGACTTTACCTATTACGATAACGATTTACTGACAGTTGATTTTGGGATCCGAGTCACTGATAGAGAATTGAAACGCAAACAATCCAGAGCGAATCTTCGAGCGAATAACTTTTTAGCTGACGGCACCACTGCACTGAATCGTCGAACAGATTTACCTACCCTTGAAGACGTGTTTACCTCATTAGAAAGGTTTCAAGTTGATGGTGCAGGTTTTGCCCCTTCAACGTTAATTGGTGGAAATGCTGATAAAATTAAATCAGTTTTCTTTAATGCTGACGGCTCGGGTATCGAAGGAACAGCCTTAGACGTAAATGTCCCCTTTGGGCTTATTAATTCCTATAATCTTAAAGAAGAAACTATCGCTATTTATGCTCAGGCTAATATTGATGTGTCGGAGAAAGTAAACATCAGTACCGGTTTGAGATTCGTCAAAACAGACCAATCTATAGGTGCACAATCCACGACAGATTCTCGTGACCCCGGCGCATTTAGTCCTGTAACGCTGACAAGCGATTACCAAGAAGTTCTACCAAACATCAATATTCGTTACGAATTAAATGATGATATTGTTATTCGAAGCGCCTATTTTAAAAGTTTAAGTAGACCAGCTTTGGGCGAGCTTGCCGCATTTGAAAGTTTCAATGGTATTGACGAAGGTGGCGGCTTAGGAACAAGAGGTAACCCAGATCTACAGCCGTTTACTGCTGATAATTATGATCTAGGGCTTGAATGGTATTTTACCAACGAAGCGATTGCTTCTATCAATGTTTTTTATAAAGATTTAGATGGTTTTATTGATACATCTTCCTTTACTGAAGAAAAGATATTCCCTCGTCAAAGCGATGGCGTATTGGTAACAGGTCCGATTATTTTCACTCAACCTGCAAACGGTGTCTCGGCAACAATAACCGGTTTAGAGCTGGCTTATCAATCTAGGCTCGGTTTTATAAGCGAATCTATGGATGATTTTGGTCTACTCATGAATTACACCCTTATTGACAGTGAAGCCCAATATTCTGATTCTGGAGATGTTAGAAATTCCGGTTTACCAGGATTGTCAGATAGTAGCTTTAATTTAGCTGTTTATTACGACGTTGAAAACTTTAATGCAAGGGTCTCTTACACATGGCGCGATGAATACTTAGTCGCTTTTGCTTCTACTGCTGGTGTTCCTCAGTGGCAGGAAGCATATGGACAACTGGATTTTTCTGCTAGTTATGACGTAACTGAGTCGCTACAAATTCAAATACAAGGCTTGAATTTGTTATCTGAGCAAGAAATTAACCGTTCAGTTCAAAATACACCGTATGACTTAACTCAGATTGATAGACGATTTATCGCTGGGGTTCGTTACGCGTTTTAAAGATTGTGTCGTCCCTTTCTGGGGGCGTAAGGATACCTCCCAGAATTTTTTATTCAATAAGGTTTAAACGATGCCTCACTCATTCAATAAATTTTTGTTTATAATTTTTTTATTGTGTCAATCTGTCGTTCAGTCTAAAGCTTTGGCTAGTGACACCTTACCCAGATTAAATATTGGTTCGCAAGAGTCAGTCCAGTTAGTTGAGAAGACGTCAATTGTGCCAGGACTGACCTACTATCAGCTTGACTTCGCTGCGTCAGATGCATCGATACAGCCCTACACAGCTGGTAATTTTGAAATTAGCATCTTAAAAGTAGAGCCATCAAAATACCAAGGAATTATACAATCAGCACTTGCACATAATGTGATAAAACGCACTAAAACTGTGTCTAAAATAGCAAAACAAGCTAACGCAGATGCCGCGGTTAATGGCGGCTTCTTTGTCTATAAACACGAACAAGGAACCCCTGGAGACCCAGCGGGGGTTGCGGTTATTGGTGGACAACTTGTCAGTGAAGCTGTAATTAATCGCCCCGCCCTTCTTATCGAAAAGTCATCCCCGTATCGATTCAAAATATTGAAAGATGTTGTTACCAAACTAAGCATATCGATTGGGGAAAAGACCCTAACGATAGATGGGATCAATCGACGTTCAGGTCTTATATTTAACTGTGGTTATGCACAAAAAAACGACGTCATCAGAGCAAATCACGACGTTGTTTGTCAAAACAAGAATGAAATTATTGTCTATGATAAGCATTTTGGACAGATACCACCGGCAATACTAAAAGACCAAGCAACCTTCTGGATAAATGAGAATGGAGGTATCTACTTTACTTCTGTTAATACCCATCCAGTGACTGTCCCAGCGGGTCATTACTTAGTTACCGCATCCGGACACAAACAAGCATTGCTAAAACAGTATAAAAAAGAACAGACAACTGCATCTGTACAAATCAGTATTTATGACAGTGGTGAACTCATTGAAATGAGGGATGACCTATATATCATTAATGGCGGACCTACTTTATTAATGGATGGCGCTAATCAGGAAAAATATTGGGCAATCCAAGGCTGGGATCCTTGTTCAAAAAGAACAGCACTGGAATCACTAGACGCTAGAGACGTAAGCAATGTAGCGAAAAGAATTGAACCCAATAATCGCAGAGCGTTTTTTGATAATTGGGTAAATCAACGTCACCCCCGAACAGCTGCAGGGGTAACTGAAAGCGGCGTGCTTTTTATTGTGGTGATTTATGGCCGAAACCCAAAAATTAGTGTTGGAGCCTCCATACATGAAATGGCTGATGTTATGCGTTCATTGGATGCGAGCGATGCGATCAATTTAGATGGTGGTGGTTCAAGCGCCATGTACGTGCAGGGGAAATTAACCGGCTCACCATCTGATCCAAATGGTGAACGCAAGGTTGCAGACGCATTAATTTTTATTTCCAATACTAAGGAGTGACGGTGTCAAAACCAACAAACGATACAACTTTTTTCGACGGATCTATATTCCTAGGGATCGACGGCGGCGGAACCAAATGTAAAGCCGTGTTAATGGACCATAATCAAACCATTTTAGGTGTCGGGATCTCAGGCCCGGGTAACCCAGTTTATGGCGTTGAACTAGCCAAAAATTCCATTGTAGAGTCAGCAAAAATTGCGCTTGAGCAAGCGAAATCAAAATATTTAACACTCGGTGATTTACATTTAGGTAGTGTGATCGCAGGGATTGGATTAGCCGGAGCTAACGTTCCCCAAATGTATAAAGAAATGAGTGAGTGGAAGTCTCCGTTTAAAGCTAAATATATAACAACAGATTTATTAATAGCTTGTTTAGGTGCTCACAATGGGCGCGACGGAGCGGTGATGATTTCGGGAACAGGATCATGCGGATATTCATATGTTAAAGGCCAGTCAACAATAATTGGTGCTCATGGGTTCCCCCAAGGTGATAAAGGAAGCGGTGCTTGGTTTGGTCTACAAGCGGTTGAGGCATCGCTGCTTTCACTAGATAAAATCGGACCTAAAACCTCCATGCTCAATTTTTTACTAGAAGAGTTGCAAGTAAATAACGCCGAGGATATTGTCGCAAAATTTGCATCTAAACCCTCGTCAATATTTGCTTCTGTAGCAAATGTAGTTTTCCTCGCAGCCCAGGAAGATGACCAGGTAGCCTTGGCTATTATAAAAGAAGGTGCTGAGTATATTAATACAATGGCAAGATTATTAGACGACACCACGCCACCCAGGATAACACTTATTGGCGGATTGACTGCATTCATTACTCCATACTTAGATGCAGAATTACAGCTACGCTTGGCTCCCTCGTTGTCTCCTCCTGAGGTTGGAGCCGTGCTGTATGCAATAAAACAAAACGCGTTAAGTGCAAGAAAAATACCTAATAGATGTTAATTAATAAGTAGTAAAGAAGGGAACTGCAATTCTATGACCAACACGATAATGGAAAGTGAAGCCAGACAATCACCGTTAGTGATTCAAAAACAGATTGAATTAAATGATAAGATAGTGCAAAAAATTGCTCATAAACTTATATCATTAGACCCCAAAATGGTGATGATTATTGGTCGAGGTTCATCTGATCACGCCGGTGTTTTCGCCAAGTATTTAATTGAAATAGAGCTGAACATTCCAACATGTTCAGCAGCACCCTCTGTTTCCAGTATCTATAAAAAACAATTAAAATTAAATTCAGCTGTCGTTATCGTTATATCTCAGTCAGGCAGAAGCCCTGATATAATTGAACAGGCAAAGATGGCTAAGACCGGCGGTGCATATTGCATTGCAATGGTGAATGATGAAACATCTCCACTAAAAGATATCGTCGATGAAGTGCTGCCCATTCGCGCAGGGAAAGAAGTATCAGTAGCTGCGACAAAAAGCTATTTAGCGACCCTATCAGCAATGGTTCACTTAATCTCTGTATGGTCTAAAAACAACGAACTGTATTCATCTTTGAAACGACTTCCTGCGGTGATGAAAGAGGTCATTGCTAAGGATATTCAACTGCTGCCGGCTGATTTTGAACAGATTAAGAATATGGTCGTTCTGAGCCGAGGTATCAGCCTTGGAATTGCAAACGAGATGGCGTTAAAGCTCAAAGAAGTATGTAGCATTCACGCGGAAGCATTCAGTAGTGCTGAATTTCTTCATGGCCCGATTACGCTTGTTGATAAAGGCATACACATTTTAAACTGTGTCGTTAAAGACGAGTGTGAAGCGTCTCATAGCCAACAAATACATGAAATTATTAAAAGAAACGGTCGAGTTATTTTTATAGGTCAAGCGGGCTTGGAAATTCATCCCAGATTGGCTCCACTATTAATATTACAACGCTTCTACATCGATATAGCCAATATATCAGTTGCTCTTGGACTTAATCCGGATAAACCGACGGGGCTAAAAAAAGTAACACAAACGACATGATTTCAAAAAATTGCAAAAGAGTGCGTGCAAATCGACTTTTTGACGGTAAACAATATCACCATGATATTGTTATGACGATACAGAACGGCGTAATTTCCTCGCTACAAAAAGATAGTGCGCATTGTGATGTGTTTGTTGATGGTTTGGTTGCGCCTGGTTTTGTTGATCTTCAGGTAAACGGTGGCGGATCTGTTTTGTTTAATTCAAATCCAACATTGCATAGTCTTCAAAAAATAGTGTCTACACATTCAATGTTTGGCACAACCGCAATGTTACCAACGATTATCACGGATGATATACAGGTCATGCGAATGGCAGCTGATGCAATTAGTGCAGCTATAAAGCAGAAAACGCTGGGTATTATAGGTATCCACTTCGAAGGACCACATATATCAATAGCTAAGAAAGGGGCGCACAGTGAAGCGTTCATTAGGCCACTTTCAAAGGCTGAGTGGACAGTTTTTGAACGCCAAGATATCGGTCAAATATTAGTGACACTTGCGCCAGAATTAGTGCCCATTGAAGATATACAACGGCTGGTATCGTTAGGCATTATAGTGTCTATCGGTCATAGCAATGCCACGTATGATTGCGCAAATAATGCAATTAATGCTGGCGCCAGAGGATTTACTCACTTATTTAACGCTATGTCTCCTGTCAGCGCCAGAGAAGCAGGTGTGACTGGGTGCGCGCTGCTTAATGACAATGCTCAATGTGGCCTAATAGTCGATGGACACCATGTCAGTGTCGCTAGCTGTAAACTTGCAATAAAAGCTAAGCCACAGGGAGGCATATTTTTAGTCACTGATGCAATGCCACCTGTCGGAACGCAACTCCATGAGTTTGATTTTTTTGATAGGAAAGTGACTTGTAATAACGGCAAATTAACCTCATCAACAGGTGAATTAGCTGGGTCTAATCTCAATATGGCGACAGCAGTTAAAAATAGCATCGCCCTTTTAAACGTGATGGAAGATGAGGCTCTTCGAATGGCGAGTCTTTATCCACTCAAATTTTTAACATCCGCACGGCTACCAATTTTGCCTTCTGCATTGCTCGCACCCGATCAGAAAGCCAATTTTGTTCAACTTAATGAAGACTACAGTGTCAGATCCACTTGGATTAACGGACAATGTGTTTTTAATATCAATTAACTTAACTTGTCCCAAGAATAAAAGGCATACCAAAAATGACAAATCAATCTAGTTCCAAATATCAAACTTTACTATCCATGTCCATTATCGGTATTTTGTTTTTTATCTTTGGCTTCGTTACTTGGCTAAATGGATCTCTCATTCCATTTTTACAAGTTATTTGCCAGTTAACTGAATTCCAAGCGCTATTCGTTACTTTTGCATTTTATATTGCGTATACATTTATGGCTTTTCCTATGTCTATTATTCTACGAAAAACGGGTTACAAGAACGGCATGTCTATTGGACTTGCTATTATGGCTGCAGGAGCGCTGCTGCACATACCGGCGGCAATGTCAGCAAACTACTTATTTTTTCTGATAGCGTTGTTCGTTTTAGCGACTGGTCTCACCATATTACAGACCGCATCAAACCCATATATAGTCTATTTGGGGCCAGTCAAAAGCGCGGCAATGCGCATAAGTATTATGGGGATCATTAATAAAAGTGCAGGTGTTATTGTACCTATCGTATTTACAGCAATCGTACTATCAGACATGGGTGACATTTCACGAGATCATGTGTCTTCTTTAGGAGCTAACGAACTAAGTCAGTTAACCAATGACTTATCGAATAAGTTAATTGCGCCGTACCTTGCAATGGCGTTTGTTTTGGCCGCTATGATAGCGCTAGTCAAATTTTCACCACTACCTGAAATTGATATAGAAGAAAGTGAAGAAGAGAAAGCGACTGCAAAATCGTCTGTTCTACAATATCCTCAAGTAGTTTTAGGAGCCTTAACTCTGTTTGCATATGTCGGAGTAGAGGTTATCGCAGGAGATACGATTGGACTATATGGCGCAAACCTAAATGTTACTAATTTTGCAGGTTTAACTTCTTACACTATGTTTTTTATGGTAATCGGCTATTCAATCGGTGTTGTTTGTATTCCTAAATTCCTTTCACAGGAAAAAGCGCTAATAGGCTCGGCTATTGCCGGTAGTTTATGTATTTTAGGGGTCGTAACATCATCTGAAACGTCAACAACTATTGCCGATTTCCTATGGGGTTGGTCAGGCTTTCAAGTTCTACCAGACCCGATAACGTTTGTCGCTTTGATGGGACTGGCTCACGCATTGGTTTGGCCGGCTGTTTGGCCATTAGCTTTAAATGGTTTAGGTAAATTTACCGCTCAAGGATCAGCTTTACTAATAATGGGAATATCTGGTGGAGCGATCCTACCGTTAATATTTGGCAAGATATCTTTTTCAATGGATAGTATGCAGATTGCTTATTTAGTTGGGCTTCCATGCTATTTATTTATATTATTTTATGCATTATTGGGGCATAAAATTCGCGACTGGCAACAATTATTACCAAAAAAATAAGTAGAACTTAGCCATCTAAAAGCGGTGACTGATACTTGTTCGACATGAATGTCAATCATATGGCTGCTATCAGCACCTTATATAGCATGACCATTGAAAATATGAATGCGACCGACATCGACGCGCCAAATATGAAAGTAGCAGTTGGCATCTTATCAAACCATGGATAAAACAAGGCATCTAGTACTGAGAAGATGGCGAAAGCTCTTGAACATGTTTAGCGGGAAGGATCGAAGCAGCACTCACGAGTTGTAAAACTGATAATGACATACCAACGTTAAACTATGCATCAAACAGCGAAGGCTAACGCTTCACTATGCGCGTCCTAATATCATCGCATCTTAAATCCATAAACCGCATGTATGTGACTAACGCACTATAAGCGTCATTACTTGCGTATTGAATTTGTTTGGGATTTAGCGGCCTTGCCGACCAATTAGACATTTGAACTATCTTGGACAGCTTTTTACGAAGGATCATTGCGACACTGTTGCGAGCGCCGATACTATTTTCTAATTTTAATCGGCGTTGTATTGAATTGGCTAGATCAATAATACCGGCTAGGTCTATACCAAATTTCCGAGATAGTAAAACGCTATCTGCCTTTAATCCAAATCCGACTTTCTTTATTTGCACATTTTCTAATATCGGCAGTAATAAATTAACAGCTTCTGTGACTTCAGCTGGAAATAAAAATACTTTTTCAAGTGTACTTACCTGAATAAGGTGCGGACCAGTGGATATTTCGCCCTTAGAAAAACATGGTTTTGATTCCGTATCAAATCCAAGTACCGCGTATTCTGATATATGCTCGATTGCCAATTTTGCCTTGTGTATATCGCTTACTATATAAGTTGCGTCTGTCGGCAGTCCTTCAAATAATGGTAATGTCGAGATTTCCTGTTTACTTAAACGCCTCAATCCATATTCCTTTTATGTATTTCTGCGGGCTTGAATTATTGCAAAAAAAGCTGAAATAGCTAGCGTAGCAGGAGTATAAACGACTTCACCTGTTTGTACATTTTTAAGCTCAGTCCACCTTCGAAAATAAACTTGACGTATGCTACATCGCACACTAGTATAAATACGAATGATTACTATTTAGATTAAAAGGCCACTGCTTTATGTATCAATACCAACTTGATAGTTATGAAAGAGCTGTAAGAGCACAAAATTGCGGTCATGACGTAGATATTATCGATTGTTATGTACATTTAGGATTGCAAAGAGCACAACAATGTCAAACAGGGGCTGACACTAGGCGTGTCTATTTTAGAGTGATTTCGACTCTCGAAGAAGCGATGTGTGATCATTTACTCTCTGCGCATTGGCGACAACATTGCTTTCGCGTTATAAAAAGACTGACACCGCTTATTTTTGAAATACTTAATGAGAATGAATACCGTAAGCTCATTGCAAAAATAAGTTCGCTTGCTGAGTACTTTTTACCCACAAAACGTTCACAACAATCGAGATAAATTGTCACACTCGGACACGACACTTAATGCCAGTATTAGAAAAACCAGTTAATTAACCCTCAATAAAGGATATTTAAGGTGAATGAAGCGACAGCAAACACCAGTTCGATTGACACATTTTTATATTACCTTTTGTTTGATGTAGCGATTATTAGTTTCATCACCGTAATTTATGTCATTGTTAAGTTAATTTTTAAAGTATTGAGTAAAAACCCAAAGAATTACTCTCAATATCATTCTAAGGTAATAAAAGTTTCACCAACGAAATAGTAATACAGCGCAATAGTTGATCGTCTAGATACCACCAAATCCAATTGATAGTAATGATAATGATTATTATTTGCATTTACATTATTAGAATTGTAGTATGCTCGAAAATTAACAAGAGCATACAAAAATGATAGGCCAAAAAGAGTATAATTCGCAACGTCCCTTTTATCGTAATTTTATCACTGCAGTATTCCTTATTGCATTAACTGGCTGCGGAAGCGGCAGTGATAACATCACCAATGAACAAATTTCTTTGCAACTGCAAGAAGACACGAGCATTCAACAAAGCATTAATTTTAGCGATACACCCATAGTATTAACAGCCGTCAGCAACGGGAACTTAGCCGTTTCTGCTCTGGGCATCACCTATACACCAAACGCTAACTTCAATGGCAACGATTCAGCAACTGTTGAAGCAGGTACCACACGTTATGCATTCAGTTTTAGCATTTCTGCCGTAAATGACTCACCAACATTACAACAAACCTCACTAAAAGTGACTGCAGCAGATGAAATTTCAGGCCAACTTATCGCGGATGATATAGATGGAGATACCGTAACGTTTGCGCTAACTGAGGCACCAGAAAATGGCGCATTAACATTAACGTCAGATGGCAGTTTTACGTATCTACCTAGTGAGCTGGAACTACCCAATACTAGTTTTAACGTGACATTAAGTGATGCGCAAAGCAGTGCTGACTTTACGGTTGCATTGTCGCCCTCCTACACTACAAATGCAGACAAAGCTGCATATTACTATCGTTCAGGCTTATCACATTTAAAGCAAGCAAGCGAAACGCTTGTGCCGATAAACGATGACATTGCCACAGAAGATGCTTACATAGCCCTTGCTATGGGCTATGCCAGTGCTGGCCTATCCAAACAACTGAATACCATAATTGAAAATAACATTACCACCCAGCAGGCTAAGTCGACCTTATATAGACGCTTAGGCGTCGTTAATGCTGAAATTGGTAGTGACGAAAAAGCGGTTGAATACTTTGAGCTTGCGTTGCAAATATACGCACAATACTTAGTTGATAATGGGCTTGAGAATATAACGTCTTCTGATGCGTCTTTTGTGCAAGGTCTATTTAGCGATGCACGCGCATTAAACAACCCTGCACTTTTACAAAAAATTATAGACCAACTGAATACTTACACGAACGTATTGGGTGGTAAAACCAAAGAATACTCGACCGCTTTCGGGCGGCTAATTACGTCGTACCGCTTTCAGGTAGAAGACACTATTGATGTTTTTCTAAACGATAGAAGCGATGAAAATAAGAAAACTGCATTGGATGCAATACAGAGATTTACCTTAACCGTACGTGAAACAGGTTATCAAACAGTTAGACGGGGTGATAATGAAGGCAAAAAATATTACCGATTGGCGCCTCTCTATAATGCGGATGCAATAGCTTACTTCCTTGCGTTAGGAGAGACAGAGAAAGCAAAAGATCAACTGGCATATACATTCTCCTACTATGGGACTGCTGATTATGATAGCGATTACAGCTTGCCGGCTCAAAACTATGCGGCAATAACCGCGCTTGAGTACACCTTTCCACTTATTGATGTTGCCTTTACCAGTGAGTTAATTTACGATTTTGAAGACAATATTGCCCTCAGTGTTGCAACGTCAGACAGCTTCTTTCTGGATGATATAGAGACTGGTGTCAAAGATGCAAAAGCAGCAAAAATAGTTCAAAACGGAGGCACTGCTGCAGAAGCAATAGCTGAAATCGAAAGACTATATGCTGGCGACTTAAGAGATATTCAAACAAGATTAACGTCTAACCTTTCTAATAGACATTTGGGTGAAACATTGCTCGATTTTGGTAATCCAGAAGCAGCTATAGCAGCCTATGACAGAGGATTAGCAATACTATCGAGTGACGCCTATCTAATTGAAAACACATCAACAACATCATATTCAACCGGTGTCCGAGGTTGCTTAAAATATGTTCTTTTTTATCAACGTGTTGGTGAAACAGCTAAAGCAGAAAATGCGGCAAGTACATGTGATCGCATTAGAACAGCATACTTTGGTGCAGAAAATCAAGATGAACTCGACGTAATGCGAGCACATGTAGATGCGACTAGTGCATTAGAAATGGTAGGCAATAGTGCAGCAACGATTGCTGTCATTAACGCGATGAACCTTCGTTTACAAGACTATTCACGCTCTGATATCTACTCGCGTTTAGCGCAAGTTGCAGTATTGTTTAGTAGCAACAGTAATTTCACCGCGGCAAATGAATCTATTTCAAGCACTGCAGAAAAGGTACTAAATGCAACTTATAAAACAGAAGAAGAAAAGACTGAAGCCCTAATTGGATTACTTGACGCTATCGCTGGCATTAACTATCAGGACGACTCTTCACTTGATCGCTCTGCCGCTATTATTCAACTGCGCAATCGTTACAACAACAGTAATTATGCAGCACATCTTCTGGCAATGAATACACATATAGCAACACTATCTGATGCGCTAGCGGCTTCGGTTAAGCTACTCGCGGTAGCAGAATTTGAAGAGCAATACGAAGATGCCATTGAGGCACTTGCCTCTGCAAGAGCGTACACTGCGGTGGCCGACATTATTACCTCCTTGAGCCTCAGTGGCGAGGAACTCGTCATCAGTAGCGCGATGCTGGCTCAAGTTCAAGCGTTACAAAATGATTACCCATCAACCAATATTGCTTCGGTCGATACTGATGGCGATGGTTTGGCAAACTTTTATTCAGTTCAAGCAACTGCCGAAGAGATTAACGCCTCCGACGTTATCGCTGACAGTGATGCGGATGGCGATGACGTTGAGGATGGCAACGATGTTTCGCCGCTTGGGGATGGAAATTAGTGAAGGTGATAAGAAATTATGCAGCGCAGTCTATTGCGCTGCTGCTTCTGAATGGTGCTGTATTTGCAGCACCACAAGCATCAACTGACAACCCCCCAGAATCAATTTCAAAAAAGTGTTTAGCGCAATCAGGTGATGACAAGCAAAAATTTAAGCAGTGCTTAGAACAACGCTTTGAAATAATTACGGTTATCGGTAAGCGTGCCCTCCCCGTTAGTATTGGCCTGACAGGAAAGTATGTATTGGATCGTGATTTCATAAGTGATAGCGCTAAAGGTAACGGCAATATCACGGATATGTTGTCCAATTTACCTGGAGTCCAAACTAGCGAAAGTGCGCTAAACGTATCACAGCAAGCAGAGATACGCAGTCAATTGATATCTGTGTCGGGGGCTGAGCCTTGGCAAACTGGGTTCTTTTTTGATGGTGCTAGTAATAATTCATTACTCGACCCTGACGCATCCAACCTCAGCGTTGCCGCCATAAATGATGTACAGGGTCACCCACAAAGCTTTTTTATTAACCAAGCTTTGGTTGGTGAAGTGACTCTTTACGAAAGCAATGTGCCAGCTAAGTTTGGACAATTTAGTGGCGGTGTTGTGGATGTCAAACCTCGCAGTTATTTTCAATCTCCCATCTTTCGTCTCAATTACCGCACCAGCAGAAGTGAATTTAACAAGTATACGCTCATAGATGAGCGCAACTATAACGATGCCAATGATGGTTCTCAAGATGAGAGTAACATTGAGCTTCCTCGTGCGCCCTCATTTGCCAAAGAAACCTTGTCACTAATGGGCAAGGTCACCCCTTTTGAAAATCACGAATTAATCATGTCGCTTTCTCGCACCACCTCGCTCATTGACCAAATCAGCTTACAAAAACTCATCGAAACCGAGCGAGAATCAATCAGTTCATCTATTCAATATCAGATTAAAAACACATTATTTGACGAAATTAGATTTCATGCGAGTTATTCTCCCTATACAGGCCAGCACATTATTACCGATGTCTTGAATTCTGAATTAACCAATGAAGGTGGTGGCGCTAGTTTTGTGGTAAACACCAAAGAAGCCTTTGAAAGTTTTGATTGGCGCAGTCGATTTTCTTACTCTTTCAGCGAAAATTCGCGGTCAGCGCCGAATATATATCGCCCTTGGTATCGTGCAGCTGGTAAAAGCTGGGGAATTGATGTGAATGACGTTCCTTTTTCAATCGAGGGTGGCTATGGCAACATTGAGAAAAACCAGAATATTATAAGGTTTGATAACGATTTCAATCTTGATCCAATGTCATTTTTACGCGGCAATTTATTGCTAGATTTAGGCGTATCCTTGGAACAAGCTGAGCTATCTAGAAACCGTACTCAGACGGGACTCATTTATAACAGCCCTTTTCGTGACGCCAACCTTAATTGCCGAGAGCAGCTCGTTGACTGCATTGAACAAAGCTATGTCACTGCGTTGGCTATCTTCGTGCAGCAATTTGGTGGACAAATTGATTTCAGTGATCCCGTACAAATTGCTGCATATAGGGATAATTTACTTACGCGTGGACAATTTTTCAGATATCGGCGTGTTTACCCGGTCGAAGATATCGATGTCAGTAAACAGTTGATAGCTGTTTATAGCGACGGTAGATTGGAGTATGAGCGGGTTAGAATTAACCTTGGCGCACGAATTGAATATGATTCTATTTTTGAGAATATAAACATTTCACCTAGGTTTAGTATTGGTTTTGATCCCTTCGCCGACAACGATTATTTATTATCTTTGGGCTTTAATCGGTACTATGCAAGTGGTCCCCTTACTTATTTAATCAGAGAACAACAACGCCCTTATTTAACGCAATATCGCGCGTTATCCAAAGGTGATGTTGGTGATTGGTTAGTGTCAACTCAAGCACAGCGCTTTAGCTACGACTATAACGATTTGGCCACGCCCTACAACGATGAAATTTCCTTGGGTTGGCAGCAAAGTGCATTTGGCGGTATTTTTTCCTTAAAAACAGTACACCGCAAGCAAAAGGATCAGGTTACCCGGGGCGAAACCAAGCTTGTTGATGGTATAACCATTATCTCTCAAGATAACCTTGGTTATGGTGAATATGAACGTTACACCGCCTCGTATAATATTGCTTTTAAAAACCATGCTGTCTGGTTTCATGTCAGTCATACTGATAATAAAAGTTCAGCAAGCTCTTATGATGAAAGCGTGCAGAATATTCCAGAAGATGAGTTAGTAATCTTAAGGGCCGGTAATGCGCAAAGCAATATCTCTAGACTGATCAGCCAACAAGACCTGAGTCTGCGAAATTTAGATTACAGTCGCCCTATTAACGCTAACTTAAGCGTGCAAAGTGACTGGAGCGAGCATTTTAGTACAAATTTGAATATCAGCTATGTCGGCAACTATGATGCAGCTGTTTACACCGGTCTCTTGCAAGAAATTGATCGTGACATAAGGATCTGCGGTAAATGTGAAATTGACTCATTCTTGTACCCGCTTTATATAGAAGTGCAAAGGCCCGCAATCACCTTGCTTAATTTGGCTGCGCAATACAACTTAGCATTGGGTAAGCATAACGTTGGCATTGGACTAGAAATCAATAATTTGTTAGATGCACGCACCTTTTCTGTTACATCAGGTCAAACAGGTCTTGAAGTTGGTCGCTCATTTTGGTTAGAAGTAAGCTATGAGCTTTAAAAAATCAACCCGCGCTTCAATGCTGTGCTTTATTTTATTAAACACCAGCAGTTTATTAAGCACCAGCAGTTTATTAAGCACCAGCAGTTTATTAAGCACCAGCAGTTTATTAAGCACCAGCAGTTTATTGAGCACCAGCAATGTTCAGGCAGACTCAGCGCTTTGGTTATCATATTTAACCCCGCCTGAAAAATGGCCGCAGAAACCAGCGTTGGCCAAACAAGATATTTTACCTTTGCCCAATGCAATTAAGGTGGACAACGGTCTTGCCGAATTAGGACGACGACTGTTTCACGCGCCATCGTTATCAAAAACCGGCGACATCAGTTGCGCTTCTTGCCATCGCCCCAGCGTTGGATTTTCTGATCCAATTCAAGTATCAGTTGGGATCAACGGCCGAAAAGGTCACCGAAACTCGCCGTCTTTGCTTAACGTCGACCTATGGGATGTCTTATTTTGGGACGGTAGAGCAACAGAATTACATATTCAAGCGACTGATCCCCTGACTCATCCATTAGAAATGGGAGCGACACCGAAACATGCAGTGGAACAAGTACACAAGCTATTCGCATTGAGCCAAGCATGGCAAAAGGCCTACCCCAACAAAAAAGTAAACTGGCCTGATATGGCATTAGCCCTAGCTGAATTTCAAAAAACCTTGCGTGGTCCAGACACTGTTTTTGATCTATTTTATCGGTATATCGAAAACCAAGATTATGCAAAAGCAAAAACGACACTAAATGACGCGCAATTGCTGGGTATGCATGTGTATAGAACTAAAGCGGGCTGCGTAAATTGTCACCATGGGGAGCTTTTTTCAGACCAAGAGTTCCACAATACCGGACTGCATTATTTTGGACGACGTTTTGAAGACCTAGGTACTTACGAACTGACTAACAACCCCGCTGATATGGGGAAATTCAGAACCCCGATGTTACGTCATTTAACACAAACATCGCCTTGGATGCATAACGGCTTATTCGATGATTTGACAGGTATTGTTCGAATGTATTCGCATGGTGGCGCGCGCCCCAGAAGACCAAAAGACTTGGATTCGATGCTTGCCTTTCCAATCACATCAGATATTTTAGTTCCTTTTAAGCTGAGTAAGGAAGAAGAATCGGCTCTTCTGGAATTTTTAAAAATACTGTAGTAATAATAGACATTCAGCAATAAGCTTGCCCTTATAAGTTGGCTCATATTCATATTGGCTGAAATTACCGCTCTTCTCTTAGCTCGAATGCTCCCCCCCCCGATGAATCGCTATTTTAGTCTGTTATATTAGTTGTTTACTCTGCTAAATCATGATGACTCTTGTAAGGGCCGGTGTTGGCAAAAGTCCGCTGTAAAGGCAGGTCCGCTTGAATTCTTAAGGTGTTTTGGCCTTTCAGATTTTTTTCTAAAATAAAGCCATCATATAATTTGCCATCTGTGGTAAACGATTGATACTTCAATTTATTATCTGTTTTTTTAATGATTTGGTAGGTGGGTGTGTTTTCGCCTATGCGCTCTAAGACCACACCATAATGACTATACTCTTGCCAGCGATCGAGCTTTTGAGGATACGTTTTAGGACTGGCTACTGTGGTCAAAAATACCGACCTTACCTTTTTAGGCTCCAGTGGACTGGCTATTTTTCCTATGTCTTCTGGCGTTCCTATGCTGCCTCGGGAGTAAGTATGATCGTGCCCCTGCAGCACTAAGTCGACATTATGCTTTAAAAATACAGGTAAAAAAGCGGCACGAACATCAGGCTCGTCCTGACCTGCTGTATTGAGTGGCATTCCGCATGAAGAAAACACGGGATGATGCATGGTCACAATGCGCCATTTTGCTGAGCTGCTCTGCAGTTTTTTGTCCAGCCACTGAGCTTGCGCATCTAACAACGCTACATCACCTAATGCGCCAGAATTAAGCACAAAAATATCTAAGTCTGGGTAACGAGTCACATATACTGTCTCTTGAAGTTCAACTGGTAACGTGGGAGAAAGAGGCAGAGTAAACTGGTCTTGCCAAAGTGTTGAAAGCGCCCAATCTTTTTGATTATTAGCCTGCATTTTCCAGTCGTATTCGTGATTACCGACCACCAGTACCGCTGGGATCATACTTAGAATAAAAGGATCTGCGTTAAGCCAATTTGACCACTGGCGATCACTAGCCCCTTCGTTAACTAAGTCTCCTGCGTATATAGCAAATTCGGCTTTAGGAGCGTGTTGCCAAGCGCTGCGTAATATCATTGGCCAATGTGAATAAATACCGCTTTGTGCGTCTCCAAAATATAAAAATTCGACGTCGCGATCTCGCTGTTGCGGCGCCGTTTTTATTTGCCGCCACGATGTCCAGTTACCCTGCCCGCCACTTACGCGATAGTTATATAGAGTGTCAGGCTGCAAATCCGTCAAGGTTACCCAGTGGTAATTGACCCCAGCAAGACCGGTATTTGCAGGGTAGCTAAATTCACCTAGTTGACTTTCGCCATGACTCAACGACACGCCATCTGTGGTTGCTGTTAACGACTTAGCCTGTATGTCAAAACGTGCATCTGGACTGGCTTTAACAATTTGTGCCTGCGCAACTTCAATAGTTTGGTCAGTGCGCCAAGTTATCGAAAAGCTGGTTGAGGGGTCTTCAGTAGGTGTCACTATTATACGATCCGGCCAGGAAGATGCTGCTATGTAGGGTGATTTAGCTTTACTGATTTTTTCCTGGGTTGACTGAGCATGAGTGTGCACAGTCCATAGTATCAGCGTAAAACAAAACAAGGTGGTCCAGATTAGCTTCATGAGTACTCCTAAAAGGTTTAATAAAAGGCTAATAGCAAAACGTCAAAGCATACCTTTGACGTTTTGCGTAAGTTTATTCAGCCCACTTTTTTATTCCTGTATAAGTAAATATTATGACTTAGAACGCATAACTAACACCGGCACCATAAGTAGCAGGTGCGCCCACTAGACGGGAGCCGCCGTTAAGTTCAAGGAAGTAAACTTCGTCGGTAATATTGCGTCCATAGGCGTATAGGTTTAAGCCGTTAGCCAAGGTTAAATCCACTCTTACACCCAGTAATTCATAAGATGGTGCGGTGTTGCCTTCACCAGCGTTGAGACGGTTCGATTCCTCACCGTGATAACTGTAATTAATACGCGCATTCACCGTGATGTTGTTTCTTAGTGATGTTTGATAATTTAGCGCCGCGGTTTGGCTCCACTCTGGTGAGCCGGGCAGTGGATCGCCAATCGTATTGATAACGTCATTTACCCGATTTGAAGAGAATTCGGTGATTTCAGTATCCAAATAGGTGCCCGCAGTATTAAAAGTCACTTTATAACCACTTGTTTCATATAAGGTCAGTGCGATAGATGCCTCAGCTCCGCGCACTGTTGCCTCGCCCACGTTTGTTCTCCCGTTGGTGTCATTTGATAGCCTAGCTGTGGCCTGAAGTTCCTCAAAATCATAAGAAAAGAGGTCAAACGTTAAGTTAAGCCGGTCGGTAACAAAACGTGCGCCGGCTTCATACGCAAGCACTTGTTCTGATTCAAACGGGAATGTTTCTTCTTCTGAAAAGATTGAAGTACCGTCAAAGCCACCGCCACGATAAGCATTGCTCACCGATGTAAATACGTTAAAGTTATCATTCACAAAATATTGAAGAGCTAACTTTCCTGATATATTACTGTCTTCAAATTCACGATCCCACGAAAAATTTGCTTTGGTATTAAAGGTTGTTTCAAATACAGATAATCCCCACGGATCGGAATCGATGTTTTGACCGCGAAACTTAGCGCTATCTTTGGTGTAACGCAGGCCACCCGTGACGACCAAATCGTTTGAGATGTTCCAATCAAGGTTACCAAAGGTGGCAACACTGGTTCGGCGTTGGTTATAAGGCGAACTGTATTGAGACAACACGGCATAGCTCGTCCAGTTGCTAGTAAAATCTACTGAGTCGTTAATAAAAAACGCCCCCGCAATCCAGTCAAACTCACCACCTGTTGAATCACTTAAGCGAATTTCTAATGAGGTTTGGTCAAGCTTATCGTCAAAGTTGTATTGAAAACGTGGGAATGAAGTACCGTCGCCATTACCGCTAACATTGCGCTCACTATTTTGTAATGCGAACAGAATATCTAAGTTCAAGTTGAGATTTACCTGATGGTTAAAATCACCTGAAAATCCACTTACATCAATTTCATGGGAGTAATATTCACTCGCATAAAATTCATAAGGGTCGCTGTTTTCACCTGCGTTACGTGAGGGGTTGTCATCTGCAAAAGCCACGCGATCATATTGGCGGGTATCCCCCCTATCTTGGCTGACGAAATAACGCAATGTCAGTGACGTCACATCAGTAAAGTCGTAAACGCCAGTGCCACGAAAAGCAAATAAGTTTGCGTCACCAAAACCATCGCGCTTACCTGGGTCAGCTACAGGCGGCACAATACCTTCAGCACCTTCGGGTACAAATCCGGCAAAACTACCTGCTCCGGCACCATCCATAAAGCCGCCACCTTGTTTTATTAATACTGCAACGCGAATACCTAGGCTATCTGAGACAGGACCGCCAACCGCAGCGCTACCAGAAACAAAGTCGTAAGACCCATATTCAATATCTGCATAGCCGTTTAAACTGTCACCGGGGGCACGTGTAATGGCATTAATTGTGCCGGCAGTTGTGTTGCGGCCATATAGGGTACCTTGAGGGCCCTTAAGTACCTCGATGCGCTCTAAATCAAAAAGCGGCATGCTCAAGTAAGCATTAGAGGTCTGGTAAACACCATCTACATGCAACGCCACCGAAGGATTACCATTGGGTTTGTAGTCATCCGCACCACCAATGCCGCGAATAGTGATAAAACTATTTTCAGGGCCACCAAAGGCTGAGTTAATTGAAACGCCCGATAGGCTGCCAATTAAGTCTGTGAAATCGCTTACTCCGAGGGCCTTTAATTCATCGCCGCCTAAGACAGATATTGCAACAGGCGTATCTTGCAAGCTGCTTTCTCGCTTTAGTCCAGTCACGAGCACTTCATCCATAGGTGCTTGATAATCTGATGCTCGTTTTATGCTTGACGAAATAATATCGGCTTTTTTAATAATAATGGCGCCACTAGGCTGTTTGTGCGCTTTCAATCCGCTGCCTTCAATTAATTGCTCGACCGCTTCAATAGCTGACAATTTACCGGTAGTGGCCATGGCTATTTTGCCTTCAACAAGGCGGCTAGGGGCAATGATCACAACACCCGTTTGCTCAGAAAGTTTATTCAAAGCTTGCCCAAGCGGTTGAATAGCGATATTAACCTCGGCTTGCTGTGCGAAAACGTGAAGCGGCGTAAGGCAGGTAAATACCCCGGCAAATAGGGCTAATTTGATTGAACGACTCAATTTTTTCATAACGTATATTCCAATAGATTAATGTGGGTTCGTCATAAGAGTCATATTGGCGTCAATTTTTTCAGTGTGTGTGACGGTTTCACAAAACCTTCACACAACAGCCCTTTTCTATTCAGTGAAATCACACTCCTCAACATTAGGGCTCACTGTTTAGTCAGCACCTTGCGCTCGTTCTCTTCGATCAAGATAATCGGATAGGCTGCGGCTAATCCATCGAGTGCTTGATCTATTTGATCAAAGGTAAAAGAGGCCGTAATCGCTAAGTCGTTAATGCTCTCGTCTAATATTACAACCGGCTTTTTAGCGTAGCGGTTTATATCAATAACCACGGTCTTTAAGGGGATATCATCGTAAATGAGGCGCCCACTGAGCCAAGAGAACTCTGTTTCATTGTTAAATTGAGTGACCTCTGTGATAAACGTTCCGTTGAAGGCCGCACGGACTTGTTCGTTGGCGCGCAACTGCAACATCTGTTCATCTGTTGTGCCCTGTTCAGGTAAATCTACTACCTCAACTAAACCTCGTTGCACCGACACTTTGATTGCATTGTCTGCGCTATGCTTTACCGCAAACGCGGTGCCGCGCACACGCACTTGCAGATGTTCAGCGGTAACTAAGAATAAGCGACTAGGGTCATGACTAACGTCAAAATAGGCACCACCTTTTTGCAGAATAATGCGCCGAGTATCTTGACTTATATCGACTAAAATACTTGAATTTCCTGCTAGTATTACATCCGAGCCGTCACTCAAAGTAATACTACGATTTTGGCCAATGGGTGAATTAAACGCGATTGCGGGAGGCGTTATTTCAAGTGTCCTTGGGCTGTGGTAAATAGCAGTGACCGCTATTAAGATAACACTAGCCGCCATACTGCTTAACCACATTGGCGATGTTGCTAAGCGGTGTTTGAATTTGGGTTTAGGCTTTGGTGTCAGCACAATGACCGGATCTCGATCCACTTGTTGTTCTAACCAGTCCACCGCAGAATCCGTCATGCCAATCGCTTTCCAAACCTGCAGGCTATACCTAAATGCGTGTACATTTGCCTCATTGCTATTGAGCCATAAAATAAATTTCTTGCGCTTTTTAGCGTCGCTGTTGCCGGCATATAACTCAGTTAACCATTTTCTTGCTTGAGCTTGAGGAGTGTCTTGAGCCTCTTGGCACTCTTTATTTTTCCTAGCCTCATCAATCGTAAATTCATTCATTTTGTGGGTCATAATTTCCACTCGTTTGTGTTGTTTTCAGGGAGTGAAAGGTCAGGTTCGTTGACGGAGTCTTCAGCGCTGACACTTGTGCCTTGGACTTGTTTGTCGATGCTTTCTAAAATCGCCATTGCTTCATTCAGTTGACGGCATATATCAGCAATGCTCCATCCTGTTTGGGCAGATATTTGCGCGTAAGTTTGTCCTTTAATTCGGACGTACATCAAAACATCACGTTGTTTGCTGCTAAGTTTGTCAATTGCTTTTTGCATGGCGGTAAGACGTTGCTCGCCTTGTAAGATGGTTTCGGGGCATATCTCGTTTAATTGACCATCTTCGGGGTCTATTTGTTCTGTAATAAATTCTCGAACTTTACACAGTTTGCCGATCGACTTTAGGGTGATATTTATGGCTATCTTTATTATGTATGCTTTGGGATTTTTAACCTCTGTCGTGTTTTTCATTTGGGCAAATTGACTAAAGGCCTCTTGAGCCACATCTTCAGGCTCTGGAGGACCCGAGCCATAACTTTTGTGTAGCAAACGACACACATCAAGCCAATGGTCACGGAATAGGGTATCAATTGATTGACTATCAGAAAGTTTATTCTTGCTTGCTTGTGTGTGAAATGACTCAGTAGCACTTTTCTTAATGTAAGGTGCAACAAAAGATAGCTGATCTTGGTGCAACGGTTTATTCATTAATATTGACTCGGCGAAAATTGAAACTCAATTCTTAACCTTACTACTCTTTCTAATCAGAAATATGACGGTTATGCCATCAATTACAAACATAATAAAAAATTCATATTTCCCGCTCAACCTATTTTTATATTATTTTTTAAAGTCTATGTGTGATCAGGCTATTAAATTAACCGTAATGATAATTGTTACTATTTGTATTTAAGTGATTTTAATGTCACACTTCGTTTTTTGAATAAAGGTTAGAACAATGAAATTTTTATACTGTGGTTGTTTGCTGCTAATACTCATTCCCTCAAACGTATATGCAGACTCCTGCAACATTGAAGTTAAAGTAGGTGACAATATGAATTTTGTTCCTACAGCACTTGAAGTGTCAGCGACGGCCTGCAAAACAGTTACGATTAATTTAACCCACACAGGCACATTTCCTCGCAATGCGATGGGCCATAACTGGGTGCTTTCTACTACCGAAAATGCTCAAGCCACAGCACAAGATGGCTGGAGTGCTGGACTTGAAAATCAATATTTGAAATCAGGTGACCCCAGAGTAATTGCTAGTACAAAAATTATTGGAGGAGGCGAAGGTGACAGTGTTTCATTCAATCTTAGTGATCTGAAAGTAGGAGGCGACTATACCTTTTTCTGTTCCTTTGTAGGACATTTTGCAATGATGCAGGGAAAATTCACAATAATTGAGTAGGCAGATGAGACGGCAGAACGACAAGGTCTGCCGGTCGAGTATCATAATATTACCTCTACACATCCAGCTAGGTCTGACTTAAATTAGTATCTGTCGGCGATGGAAAAGACCTTTAAAGCAAACCTTTGACTGGCAGTCGTGAGCTCTGCAGGACAGTCTCTATTTCCATATGTAGGCGCGTATAGGCAAAATAATTTACGTTATTTTACAGGGCGCGTAGTTCAATAAATAACCATAATAATAGACTAGTGTAAAACCATATAAATACAAATGATTATCATTTGCATTTATATGGTTTTACGTTACTATGTTAGTAGCTCATTTTTGCTATACAGTTATTGGAGAGATTACATGGAACAGGATAAAAATATTAATCAAGATCCACGTTTTACCACTTGGAAGCGCCATACTTTAGCAGGTAATTTATATTTCGAAAAAAAACAAATTACGCGTTCTATTGAGCATTATGAAATAGCGATTTGCGAAGCGATTATACTTATCAATATGCTCAATTCAGGAAGAGCAGCTGTTGCTGCACTGCTCGCTAGTTTTCATAATTTAGCTGAATTATATGCCCAACAAGACGAACATAACTTAAGTGAAAACGAGTTAGCTAAAGCGCACAATATTATTAATGCGCTATTGCTCAACGAGCAATCTGACACGCAAGAAGAGGCATTAAGATGGGGTAAGTGCAGAGCCAAGGTTGCCTTACTAAGATTTAGACAACTGCACCACAATACCATCTCACAAAACAGTCAGGGTCAGCTCAACAGTTCAAGCACTAAACAGTCAAATCAATCTCTACTGCAAAGACTTTACAGTTCATTTAACAACAATAAGGAACCATTATGATTACGGGCTTATTCAAGGCACTCAACCATACATTTGCAATCCCCACCCCTACAGCCAAGTGCGATATTCCGTGTAACATTAATGACCCCATTGTAGCGCAGGTAGCCGGCTTAAGTTTGCAGAGCTTTATAGATTTAATAAAAGAACTAAATGATAAACCGCAGCTTACGGCCGCTGACAATTCTCAGCTAAGTAGGTTAACCCGAGAAAAAGATACTCTGCAACTAATGTTAAAAAAGAAATTTGGGTGATTTTGATAGCCTATTTTCAGATTCCGCAGGTAAAGCGGGATAGCGTTAGTCAGGGTTATTGAGTAAAAAGTAGTTTTTGATGACGAGCAATGTCAATTTGTATTGCAGATGACGATGCTGCTGCTGCAGTCGAGTGCTGTCGCAGCTTTTTTTCATCAACTGCAGGGGTAAATTAATTTTATCTAGACATAGCATGCGCCAATTAACTTCAACCGACTCATCGGCAATTGTGTCGTAAAGAAGCTGAAACGCCCTGCTTGCAATGACAAATCTCGCGCTTGAGGCTGTTTTTGCTGCTGCTAAGTCTGCAATTTGTAAAAGATAAATATTAACTAATGGTGGATTATTGTGCTCTATACCACCACGGATACGGGTTTCAATAATATCTAGTGAGCGCCTCGGACTTAGTAGGTTCTGTCGATTCTGTGGATATTTGTGCATGCTAATTCCCTCATAGCGGTCAGTCGTTTGCGAATGTTAAGTTGTACTACTCATGGTTTCGGCTTTATCGTTGCTGCACTCAGGTTTTTTTCTCGCTTCTTGAGTCAACATAACCATTGCCTGACGTAGGCCATGATCCTTGGTAATCGGCTGCTTAAAACAAATAAATCCAATGTGTGTAGCGTCTTTGTCAGTGACTGAATCTGTTGTGCACGAATAATGAAAGCCGTGTTGATAACATGAAAGCATCGTTACTTGACCTTGTACTACGGACCGCTGCAACTGGTGCGCAACAATTAACGCTAAAGCATCGCTATGATCTTCATGCATATGCTCTATGGCACCCTGCGCGCTTGCAGCTAAGTTAAACATATGACTTTGCCAATCGTCTAGGCTAAACCAATAAATTTCGCCAAACCCGCCGATATAACGCAGCCGATCAGTACTAATTAAGTAAAACCTAAAATCATGCGCTTGCATATATGATTTCGCTTGCGGAAACACCGCCATATACTGCGCTTGCAATTGAGCGTCAACAGCATCCGCTTGGGCCGTACCTAAAACGGTGACCCTAGCGCTTGCTTGGCTATCACTTTGCCTGCCATCATAAACACATAAACTCACCTTATTGTGTTTTTGCATATTACGAGAGTGTTGCGCAATATCAGACGCAAAAACAACTAAGTTGCCTTCTTCCGTCATTAAGAATGGCATAACCGAGCCAAAAGGATAGCCCTGCATAGACACACTATACGTCGATAAAACGCCTGTATGCTGGCTTCGCATCAGTACAGCGGCTTGATGAATGTGCTTACTTTTATTACTCATGTGATTTCCTCTTTATAGACCACTTGTTACGTTCAAGTCCTAACATAGTTTTGTATTGACGCTTATACCTGATAAATACTATTTTCTACTGCATCATTGGCCTTATTTAAAATAATTTGACCGTCGGTTTCAAAGCACGTATCTAATATTGTTTTATTAAATACGGCTTTGCTGCTGCCCTCTGCCAATAATTTACCGTCTTTGATCAATACTAAATTTGTGGCTATATTAGCGACTGCGTTTATATTATGGTCAATAATAATAACTGTGCCACCCTGTCGCTGAAACGTTTTTAAATGACCATACAACAAACGTGTTTGTTTTATGTCTAGTGCGCTTGCCGGTTCGTCTAACAATAAGCATTTACCTTGCATGTTAGCACTTTGATAAAGTTGTAAGTAAGCCCTAACAAATTCAATTAGTTGGAGTTCTCCCCCTGACAAGTATGTTACATCGCGCATCAACAAATGCGCAATTTGAAATTGCTCAGCAAGAGTCAATATCAAGTTTTCTGAGTATTTTTCGGACTCAGGGTACTGTAGCCTAGCGAGTTGCAAATACTCATATACAAGCATACTAAAAAAGCCCGTTTTTACCTGTGCAATATAGGCACGCATTTTACTCAGTTGACTAAGCGAATACTGACTTATCGCCTTGCCGTTAAATCTAACATGGCCCTTTTTTAATGGATACTCACCTAACAAACTCTTAAAAAGGGTTGACTTACCTGCGCCATTTGCGCCCAAAATAGCCGTAATACTGTTGCTTTCAAACTGCAGTGTTACCTCACTAAGTAGCTGCTGCCTGGCCGCTACAATGGTTATCCCTTCAACACTAAACATAGTCAAATTTCCTTTTTTCGCGCACAATCAAATACAAGAAAAACGGTACGCCCACCATAGAAGTAATTAAACCAATCGGTATTTCAGCAGGAATAATAATGATGCGGGCAAGCGTGTCGGCTAGAGCTACCAACAACGCACCGGACAGTAAACTTGTGGGCAGCAATATGTTTAAATGTGCGCCAAACACCATTCGACATAAATGCGGAACCACTAAGCCAACAAAACCAACGATGCCAGTAAAACTGACGCAAACAGCGACTATTGCAGCAACTGTCCACAAACTGACTAATTTAATTTTGCGGGTATCTACGCCCTGATATTTTGCTTGCTTTTCTGAGCAACTCATTAACATGAGTTGATGACGTATCTGCCAAAAATAATAAGTACCAAGGATAACTGGAACGATGGTAATGCTGAGACTCGTGTAATTAATACCGGCATAACTGCCCATGCTCCAAAACGTAATTTGACGCAAAGTTGCATCATCAACAACGAACTGAATAAGGCCTAGAAGCGTCATTGCGCCAGCATTGATGGCAACGCCTGCTAAAATAAGCACTAGCGTATTCATACCTTGCTCAGAGTCGGCTATTTTAAGGAGTAAAATTAAAGACAGAGTGGCACCTAAAAACGCACTGAGCGGCACAAAGTAAGACATTAAAAAAAGAGGAAGATGCACCGTACTTAATACCGCAAAAGCTGCACCCGCAAACAGAGCAGCGCTTGACGAGACACCAATAAGGCCCGGGTCAGCCAGCGGATTGCGACATATTGACTGCAATACTGTACCGCATAAAGCCAAGCCTGCGCCAGTGATCATGGTCATCACAATACGCGGAAATCTAATATCCCACAAAATAGTATGCTGCAGTGGACTGCTAGAGTCTGCACTTAACCACCGCCATAAATTTACATCTACCGCACCTGCATTTAAGGCGATAACAGCAACAATAAACAAAGCGATAATTAATGCGGTGACTTTGGGTTGAAAGTCACACTTCCTTTGCGCAATCTCTTGTTGTACTTTTACTATGGTCGTGGGTGTCTTCATAAATATGTGTTGCTGTCCTTATTAATCAATTAGCACTTAGGTCATGCTTTATAAGTGGCCATTGTTTCGCAAAAAACAAAAAACGACGTGCTCAAGGTATCTAATTACTGTTCAAGAATATGAGCAAACTGCGCAACCGCGTCAGGCAAACGGGGAGTTAAGCCTAAAAACAATAAAGCGTCCACAATATATAAATTACAACCTTGCGCTTGTGCCCACTTTTCCAAGGCCGGTTGTTTGCATAGGTCACTCGCCGACAAACCACCGGTACGATGCTCAGCTATCAGCACCTGAGTGGGCGCTATTGCCAAAAATGACTCGATTGACACCGGCTTAAAACCGTCAATATTGTCGTAAGGGTTACGCAAACCCGCTATCTTCATAATAAGGTTAGGCACGGTATTTTTGCCAGCCGCCATAATGCCCCGCTCGCCCGCCGACATTAGAAACACCGCTCTTTGCTCAGGCTTAATATTTATTTTTTTGATCGCGTTAAGCTGATCCTTGACGTGCTTCTCGAGTTGTTCGGCTTGTGCTTGCAAACCAGCCCGCTGGCCTATTTCATGGATCATGTTGAGTAATCCGGCAACGGTCCGCGCCTGCTCAAATACATGCACCTGGACGCCTGCATTGCTCAGTTGCGTCAGCACTTCGCTTGGCCCGACCCCCATCGCAGCAAATAAATGCGTGGGCTGCATCGCTAATATACCCTCAACACTTAGTTGACGGTAATAACCCACTTTTGGTAATTGGCTTACTTGTTCCGGATACAAACTGCTTGTGTCGGCAGCAACTATTTGTTGTTGCGCGCCCAAGGCATATAAGATTTCAGTTACGCTTCCACCCACACTTACTATTCGGTCGCTAGCGTGACTGTAAGGAGTTTTTGCAGGCGCAATTGCGCTAACTAAAACGAGTAAACTTGCGAATAGCACTCGCCTTAAAAAAACTAATTTGACACTTTTCATAATAATTTCTCATTCCTCTATTGCTAACCTTAATGATAATAATTATCATTAAGGTTACAGTCAACTATTAGATAAGAAAATTTTTATGAAACATAAAGCAGGTATTTCTTTTTTCACTCAATCTGTCTGTCTAGTCACTTTTTGTGTTGCACTTGCAGGCAATGTAAGCGCCAACGCGATAGAAGCCAGTACCGAATCTGAGATAGAAACAATTACAGTGACCGGCACCAAAACAGCGCGTAAAATCAATGAAATAGCAGCTACTGTAACCACTATTAACAGCCAACAAATAGATGCTTTAGGGGCAACTAACATCCGCGACTTGCTGCGTTACGAGCCAGGTATATCTGTCGAAGGCAGCGGGCGTTATGGACTATCAAGCTTTAATATTCGCGGCATTACCGGTGATCGGGTATTAATTCTGGTCGACAACATTCCCATAGCTGATGAATTTAGTTTTGGTCCGAATTTGTCTGCCCGCCGGGATTTCGTTGATGTTGATTTGATAAGATCTGTGGATATTGTGCGCGGTCCAGCCTCAACACTTTATGGCAGCGATGCTATTGGCGGCGTTGTTGCATTTACCACTAAGGATCCCATCGACATTATTACCGATGGTGGATCATTCGCGGGTAGAACAAAAATAGGCTATGTTAGTCAGTCGAGCGAGTCGTATGTTAATGCCATGCTGGCAGGCGTAGGCGGCGATTGGCAATGGTTGGTCAACAGCACCTACCGCAATGGAAATGAAACCCAATCGTTTTATAATGATGCAAGCATAGGCAATACGCGTAGTAGTGCCGATCCTCAAAATAACGATTCTTTAAGCGTATTAACTAAACTTATTTACCAAAAAAATGATGCCCATCGGCTTAAGTTTATTGCCGAAAGCTTTGAACAAAACAATGACACACAACTGTTGTCGGAGATTGGCACACAGGTACGCGGCACAATCACCTTATCGAGTCTTGGCTTTGACCAGCAGGAGCGTTCACGTTTTTCAGCCCAGTATGTGTATCAACCTGCTGGTGCTCATCATCTAAAGCGTGTCAATATGTTCGCCTTTTATCAAAACTCCTCTACTGAGCAAGCATCTGAACTTGTTAGGCAATCATTGGGACCTAACCCATCCCCCTTTTTTAGAACTCGCGACAGCATGTTTGAACAAAGCACAGTTGGTTTACATGCTCAGTTTGATCATCAGTTTGAATGGGGAGGTCAGCATTATTTAATCTATGGCCTCAGCACCGAAACCACCGAGTCAGAAGGATTAAGAGAAGGTAAAACTCAAGACCAAGCGACAAGTGCCCCCATCCCTGAATTTAGCGTATTTCCAGCACGTGATTTCCCCCTGTCAACATTGGCTGAACAATCCATCTTTATACAAGACGAGATCCAGTTCTTAGATGGCCGTTTATTATTAAGCCCAGGCCTACGTTACGACCGTTTTACGCTTTCACCTAAGTCAGATCGATTATTTGAGACGGCTAATCCTGGGGTAATAGTATCGAGCTTTAAGGACAGTCAATTATCCAAGAAACTAGGGGCCATTTATTCATTAAGCGAAAACTACAATATTTGGCTGCAATATGCTGAGGGTTTTAGAATACCGCCTATGGATGATGTTAACGTTGGCTTTACCAACTTTGCAGGACGCTACACCTCACTCTCAAACCCCGACTTAAAGCCTGAATCGGTGACCAGTTTAGAATTTGGCATTAGAGGCTTTACCGACGCCTTGACCTGGAGCATAAGTACCTATCAAAACAAATATACGGACTTTATTGAATCATTGACTTTTGTCGGAATTAACCCGAATGACGGCTTTATTCAATTTCAAGCCGTTAATGTAGACGAGGTTGAAATTAAAGGTATTGAGGGACAAGTTGTGTGGTCATTAGGCGACACTTTTAACCGCGCCCTAGATTGGCAAATAAGGGCCAGTTACAGTATTCAAGGCTCTGAAAACAAAGCCACCGGCAACGATATTGAGTCTATTCCACCAAATCAAGCCGTATTTGGGGTGCAGTATAAAGACTATAGTGACCCATGGCGCATCGAAGTCGCTGCTAGCTACACAGAAGAAGCGCAAGCATTAACCAGCGCTGGTGAAACCCCGTTTTTTGTAGCACCCAGTTACACCACTATTGATATACTTGGCCATCTTAAAATAACGCCTCACATAAAAATTAACGCGGGTATATTCAATGTTACAAACAAGCAATATTGGCTAGCGTCAGAAGTGAGAGGACAATCTGCTGAGGATAATTTACTGCCATTTACTTCACCTGAGCGTAATTACTCGGTCAATGTGGTGGTGCAGTTTTAGGGTAATAAACTCTGTGCGACACAGTGTGTATAAATTCGCTGGTGTTTAAGTATTGGTAACTAGCGCGATGAACAAGCACCAATTGCTGAGCGCTACTTCGGATTCTTTTCAAACGTACATCGGATTATGACCGCATTATTACATCGACTTTAAGACAAGGTTCCAATTCTTTTCTACCTAAACAATACAGTTAGTGTAGACGAGTGCGTTTGAATTAGCGTTGTAATTAACGTTTGAATTAACGTTTGAATTAACGTTTGAATTAACGTTTGAAACGCTATGTGGCTCTATGTCCGTTCTATTGTGAGCACAAAAAAATCCAAAATTTCGTCATATTTAAAACTAAAAACATTATTTTACGTTAACTAAGCCAATGTCAACTACTACACTGTCACTCTGGAACGCAACAAAAATGGGCTTATTGAATAGACCAGGGTTGTGGTTTATTCTCGTTATGCCCAGGACGGAAAAGAATATACCGATCAATATTTTAGCTGAATTGAAACCAAGAAATGTTTTTCAAGTTGCCGGCCTTTATGCTGTCGTAGCATGATTAATAAAAACATATGGCAGCGGGTGTTGACTCATTACGAGCTGGAGCTACCGCTGCGGCTTATCATCATAAACTAATGAATTTTGGAAAATGGAGAAAAAATGCGAGGCATAATTTCAGAGAAACTTCATGACTTCATTAAGCAAGCAAATATAGCGGGTCAACTAGCGAAAGCTGACGGTGTGCGATTGACACCATCACTAGTGCGTAAAAACATTGCAAAATTATCTGTTTTTATTGGTGAAGGGCCACCACTCCCTTATGCAAAAGATAGTGCCTTTGAGACCTTAACTCACCGTATTGGGCTTAGAATTTACAGCCCAAATCCAGAGCAAGCATTACCTGTTGTGCTTTACTACCATGGTGGCGGCCATATGTGTGGAAATATTGCTCTATATGACCCCGTTAGTCGCAGAATTGCCAAGTCTGGTCATTGTATTGTGATTGCAGTGGAGTATCGTTTAGCACCCGAATTTCCTTACCCTAGCGCTATTGATGATTGTCAGTATGTGCTAGCTCATTACAAAAAGTTGTTAACCGACGTAAAATTTACAGATCATCTGGTTATTGCTGGTGATAGTTGTGGCGGCGCTATTTGTGCTACGTTAGCAAGTAAAAATATAGGTAACGTCAATATCAAAATTGATAAACAAGTACTTATTTATCCCAGTGTTGATTATTCGATGAGCAGTAATTCTATTGAAGAAAATGGCAGTGGCTTTTTATTAGAAAAAGAGAAAATAGTTTGGTATTTCGATAATTACTTTCAACGTAACGAGCCTTATCAACTGGTTTCACCGTTGTTTATGCCAATGGATACGAATATGCCAGAAACCATCATATTTACAGCAGGCTGTGATCCACTAAGAGATGAAGGTTTTGCCTATGGTCAAGCATTGAGTAAGTTTGGGGTAAAAGTAGAGCAGCACTCATTTGACGGTATGATCCACGCCTATTTGTTGCTACATAACTTAATAATTGAAGAATGTGAAAAAACGTATCAACTAATAGGTGAGTTTATTGGTAGAAGGGGTTAATGGGGCCATTGTTAACATTTTAAAATCCCTTACGCTCCATAAAGCTGTCGATATAATAAGGAGGTAACCACCAGTCTTTTTCAGTTTCTTTATGCAGTGCAATAAGGCGTTCCCTTACCTGATCCCAACCTAATTTCTTGGCATAGAACATTGGGCCTCCTTTATATCTAGGAAAGCCGTAGCCATTTAGCCAGATGGTATCGATAGTTTCTGCGCTATCAACAATTCCTTCTAATAGAATAGTGACTCCTTCATTGATTATCGCTAAAATCAACCTTTCACTGATTTGTTGATCAGTATAAGTTCGCTGTTTTATTTTTAGGCTCTGAGCTGCCGTTTTAAATATTTTGAGTACATGATCATCCGTAATTCGACGTTTTTTATCATCATATAAGTAAAATCCTGCCCCTGTTTTCTGACCCAGTCGATCAGATTCAACCATTAAATTTGCGGGTAAGAAATAGGTGGGGTCAGTTGTTAATTGGGGATTCTCTTTGCGCGCTTTATAACCAATATCTATTCCAGACATGTCATTCACCGCTAAGGGTCCCATAGCCATGCCAAAAGTTGTCATTGCTCTATCTATTTGTTCAGGTGAGCAACCTTCAAGTAATAACATGTTGGCCTCGCGACCATAGCTAGCATACATTCGATTACCTACAAATCCATAGCACACACCAACCAGTGCTGCCTGCTTATTGATTTTTTTAGCAAAAGCCATTGCGCTGGCAATAACATAAGGAGCTGTATATTTCGTTTCCACAATTTCTAGTAACTTCATAATATGTGCTGGGCTAAAAAAGTGCAGACCGATAACGCGGTCCTTACGATTAACCACAGATGCGATTTCATTAATATCGAGATATGACGTGTTACTTGCTAGAATGCAGTCGACTGTGACAGTGCGATCTAGTTTGGCGAAAATTTCTTTTTTAACTGACATACTTTCAAATGCGGCCTCGACAACTAAGTCGGCGTCTGCAATGTCATTAAATTCTGTTGTCGGCGTTAAACGAGATAATTGAGCTGTTTTTTCCTGCTCGCTAATCCGCCCTTTTTTTACTGATGATGATAGTGCATTGCTTATGTAAGCAGTTCCTCTTTCTAAATTTTCAGCATTAATTTCTACTAAATACACATTTAATCCAGAAGCAATTAGACACATAGCGATACTAGCCCCCATGGTTCCAGCGCCTATAATTGCAACCTTATTAATAGACTTTAGTGACTCTGAATGATTTTTTATCATGGGCTTTTCTGCTTTTTTTTCAGCAAAAAAAGCGTACCGCAATGCTGCGGATTGAGCTGAATTTCGACATTCAATAAATATTTCTCGTTCCTTACGCATACCTTCATCTAATGATAGTTGGGTACAAAGTAAAATAGCAGATAGTGCTTTTAAGGGCGCAATCTCCCCTTTACGTTTCGCGATGAGATGCTGGTGCGCATATTCTTCTATAGCAGTTAAATCATCCTCTAAAACTGGCGTAAAAATTCGTTTTACCAGCACAGCGGCTGGCTTGATGTTTTTTGCAAATTTCAGGGTACTGTGTAATAAGTCAATATCTGTAACTTCGTGGACTAATATGTTGTCTGGTGTGCTAGGAAGTATGATCGGTTTCGCACTAACAATCATTTCAATCGCTTTAGCTACCCCAACTAGCCGTGGCAGTAATTGTGTACCTCCGGCTCCTGGAATTAAGCCCAAATTAACCTCTGGCAGCCCTATTTTTGTGCCCTCTAGAGCCACTCGGTAGTGACAAGCTAACGCTATTTCACATCCACCACCCAACACAGTGCCATGTAATGCGGCAATAATCGGCTTTACCGAGTACGCAATAGCTAGCACTAAATCTGGCAGGTGAGGTGCTTTTGGCGGATGCCCGAACTCTTTAATATCAGCCCCAGCAATAAAAGTACGCCCCTCACAGATAATGATAATAGACGCTACTTGCTGATTAAGCTGAGCATCGTTAATCGCATTTAACAAGCCAGCACGTACTTCGGTTGAAAGCGCATTTACTGGCGGGTTATTGACTGTGATGATGGCAACTTGTTGTTGCAGTGCAACCGAGACCAATGATGGCATAATAAACTCCGATTTTAGCAGGTAATAGAAGGGCTGACTTGTATAGTGGGCTTTATATTAGTGACGTTGTTAATATCATCAGACACTTCCTCGAAATATTTTTCAGGCATATTAGCGTACATAACTGCTATTCGAATCATACAGTATCCATTGAATTTATAGGGTCACTAAATCGATTATAAAAACTCAATGACGGTGAGGGAAGCTCACCATGAGCATTAAATAGTTTATTTTGAATAAAGAACAATGACCCAGGGGTCAAATTTTTATAAACTCTTTGGAGCAAATCTTGTGATTCAAACCCAACCCATCCAATAGGCAGCAATTCGGGTGGCAGATCAGGATCTTTCAATTGTATCCGCCTAAATTCATGTAAAACAGTCAATCTGAAGGCAAAACTATCTGTGTCATTCAGTTCAGCAATATCGGTGTATTTTGCAACTTCTCTGAAAGTATCTAGAAAGTTTTGATATAAATCTGCAAGAGTATCCACTTGCCACTTGTCAGTAATCAACTCTTTGAGAACGGCTTTAGAACAAACATCGTTAGATTGCGCCTTGAATACAGCAACGCTCGACGTCAACTTGTTTTCAATCAGCATTTCATCAAGTGAACGACGATCGGGCGACGGATGAGCAAAAAGCCCAGGTGATAGAATATTGAAGCCCAACCATCGTATACTTTTTCGAAAATCTTCCAACTTCTCCTCTGGTATCGAAATATTTAATACCAAAATCCAGTGGGTGTCCCAGTCAGAGTGAGACGTGTGATAAATCCGCCTTTCTGCGCGCTCATAATGACTACGGGCCCGTTCAGTAAAACAATAATAACTTTTTCGACCGATTTTTTTGGTCACTAACCAATCATTCTGCACAAGCCTAAATACTGATGTACGCACTGAACGTTCATTAAAACCTAAAGGACTAAGCGCATCAATAATGCTCCCAAGCCAAATCCATTCGCCATGTTGAGAGACTACATCACCAAATAAGGTGACAATTATAGAGGTACAACTGACATTTTGCTGCAACAGCATCGCCGTCAGTTCCTCTTGCAAAATCGATGGAGCGTTAATATTCATGGTTATTTCCAATTCCCTATCTTTGGTCGAAATCTACCGTGACTTCATCAGAGGTAGGATGTGATTGACACGTTAAAATATATCCTGCCTCTACTTCACTGGGTGCAAGCCCATGGTTAATGTCCATCTCTACTGTACCTTTGACTAATTTAGCTTTGCATGTGGAGCAAACACCCGCTTTACACGAATATGGCAGCTCCATCCCATTTCGCAGTCCTGCATCTAAGATGTTCTCACCAACAGTTGAAAGTACGAAGTTAATAGTTCGACCGTCAGCTCGAAGTACCACTTTACTGTCTTTGTCATCGCCAAATTTATCTAACCGAGCTTTAGCTTTTTTAAGACTGGTTTGTGCATAGTTCGCTGAACTGCCAAACAATTCATAGTGTATCTTTTCTTCTGATAATCCCTCTGCGCGAAAACCGTGAGATACCTCTGACATCATCGATTCTGGTCCACAAATAAAGACATCGTCCGTATTTTTAATATCAATTAAACCCGATTTTTGTAAAGCGTAGCCTCTATTGTTATCTATCCGACCATCCAGTAAATCCGATCCTTGGTCTTCTGCACTCATAATATGTACGATTTGAAGACGTTCCAAATATCGATTTTTCAGAAAGCATAATTCTTCTTTGAACATCATTTGTGATGTCTGTCGATTACCATAAAGGATTGTTACAAAACTACCTGGTTCGCGAGAAAGGATTGACTTAGTAATTGATAAAACAGGCGTGATCCCGCTACCAACAGCTAAACACATATAACGCTTCTGATTGTCGGCATTCAGCTCGGTAAAAAACGAACCTTGTGGAGGCAATATATTGACTACAACACCGGGTTTAAAATAATCATTTGCGTGATTAGAAAATACACCACCCTCTACACGTTTTATTCCTACTCTTAACGAACCGTCGTCTACGCCTGAGCAAATTGAATATGAGCGACGTACCTCTTCGCCGTCAATTTTAGTACTTAAGGTTAAAAACTGACCTTGTTTAAAAGCAAATGTATCGGTAAGGCTCTCTGGAATATCAAAACTCACACATATAGCATTATCAGTTTCAGGTTTAACATGCTTGATCGTCAATGGATAGAAATGGTTTTCTGACATAAGGATTCCTGGTGATAATTTATATACACTTGAAGAAGTCGAAGGGTTCTTGACAGTCGTGGCACTTAAATAATGCCTTGCAAGCAGTGGAACCAAATTCACTAATAATATGGGTGTTTCTTGAATTGCATTGTGGACAGAGTATATTTTCTGTGGGCGTAATATGTAACGCACAACCGTCAAGTACATCGGTAGGTGGCGCAATCCCATAAGCGCGCAATTTATTGATCCCCTCCAATGTCATACTGTCGGTCGTCCAAGCTGGAGATAGGCGCGTTTTAATTTGATAATTAAAAATTTGGTTATCTTGCAGTTCTTTCGCAATATCCTCTTTTATTGCATCTACCGCAGGGCAGCCTGAATATGTTGGTGTAATAATAATGAGGTAATCATCACCATCGAATTCAATATTCTGCAAAATCCCAATGTCCCAAACCGATAAGACCGGTATTTCAGGGTCATATACATTATCTAATAATGACCAAATATTTGTATATTCCGAGCGTTCACGAAGCTGTATTTTGTCGTATAGTACGGTTGATATAGTTGGGATAATTGTCATGATTACCAATTTGCTCCCGGGTGAGCTCTGTGTACGCTTTGCATGACCGATAGCAACATACTTAGGTGCTCGGTATGATAGCCCTTTCGCCCACCTCGAACCGCCCATTCAGCATCTGGTATTGCCAGATCGGCCTCACTTAATATTGCGCCGATATCAGCAAACCAATTGTCTTTGATCTCGCGGGTATCTACTGCAATTCCACATGCGATGAGCTCAAGTTCGAGCTCGTCCGGCTCAAACAACTCATGAACATATCCCCAAATTTCTGCAAGTGCCTTCGTCATTCGAGCCTTACTTTCGTCGGTGCCTAGACCTAAACGGAGAGTCCAGTCACGGCTTCTACGAAGATGGTAGCGGGTTTCTTTCAAAGACTTAGTTGCAATAGCGGCAAGTTCAGTATCATTAGAATTTGTGAGCGCTTTGAGATAGTAACTAAAGAATACATCAACGAATAATTGCCTTACCATAGTAAAAGCAAAATCACCGCGAGGCAGTTCGTTAATTAGATAATTTTGAAACTCTCGTTCGCTTCGCAAGTAAGCTAAGTCATCTTCAGTTTTACCGTTACCGGCTAAATCAGCAGCATATGTATAGAACATTCTAGCTCGACCAATATAATCCAGAGCAACATTGCCTAATGCGATATCTTCCTCGAGAAATGGTCCATTACTAGTCCACTCTGAAATTCGATGCCCCAAAATTAAGCTGTCATCACCTAAACGGGTTGAATATTGTTTAGTTTTCTCTTTTAAATCTAACATATGTACACTCATTATTTACATATTACCGACTTCTTTAGGAAGCGGATAATAAGTTGCGTGCCGATAGGGCTTGTCATCCGATGGGTCAAAAAACTCTGGCGCATCATCTTCTTGTGAAGAACAGATATCAGCTGATTTTACGACCCATATACTGATACCTTCACTCCGGCGTGTGTAGCAATCCCGAGCATAATCTAACGCATGCTCGGCATCTTCTGCATGTAAACTACCCACATGCTTATGGTCTAAACCACGACTGGAACGGACAAATACTTCGAATAATTCTAAATTTTCAAGACTCATTTTATTATCCTACGCTGCTTCTGCACGACGCGCTTTCATTTTAGCGTTGTAGGCATTTTGAGCATCTCTTACCCATGCGCCTTCTTCATGCGCGGCAACGTGGTGGCTAATGCGTTGGCGGTTACAATGACCATTTCCATTAATAACATTATGGAACTCTTCCCAATCAATTTCGCCGGCATCGTAGTGACCTCGCTCTTCATTCCACTTTAGGTCTTTATCTGGATGCTCTAGTCCTAAAAATTCGATCTGCGGCACCGTTTGATCAATAAACTTTTGACGTAAATCATCATTTGTTTCACGTTTTATTTTCCACTTCATAGACTTTGCTGAATGTGCAGACTCTGAATCATGAGGTCCAAACATCATCAATGACGGCCAATAAAATCGATTAAGTGAATCCTGAGCCATGCTTTTTTGCTCAGGGGTACCTTTAGCAAGCTCCATCATAATTTGATAACCTTGACGCTGGTGAAAACTCTCTTCTTTACAAATTCTGATCATGCTTCGTGCATATGGACCGTAAGACGTTCTCTGTAAGGAGACTTGGTTGCAAATAGCCGCGCCATCCACCAGCCAACCTACAGTGCCGATGTCACCCCAAGTCTGAGTAGGGTAATTAAAAATAGATGCATACTTAGCTTGACCGGTTTGCAATGCGTCAATTAATTCAGCACGAGTAATACCCATCGTTTCAGTTGCTGAATATAAGTAAAGACCATGCCCAGCCTCATCTTGAACTTTTGCCAGCAGTACTGCTTTTCTGCGAAGGCTTGGCGCTCGTGTTATCCAATGACCTTCCGGCTGCATTCCAATAACTTCAGAGTGTGCATGCTGTGATATTTGGCGTATCAGATTTTTACGATATCCTGCTGGCATCCAATCTTTGGGTTCTATCTTGTATTCATTATCGATTTTGGCCTGAAATGCTCGTTCTAAGTCACTTGGTAAACTATTCATAAGGAACCTCGTTTGTCTTTCATTAAATGTTACGCTTTATTAATCTAGATTTAATATAATGTATCACTTTAGATAAATCAATTAAAATGTTACATATTTGTTGTTTAATTAACTAAGCATGTAATGTCTCGTTGACGAATTAGACTCGTTCAATAATCATTGCGATGCCTTGACCCACTCCAATACACATTGTGCAAAGCGCAAATCGTCCTTTTTTAATATGCAATTCATGCATAGCACTCATAACTAATCGAGCGCCGCTGGCGCCCAACGGATGACCCAGAGCAATGGCACCACCATTTGGATTAACATGCTTTGCATCATCATGCAGTCCCAAGTCTCTCAGTACAGCTAGGCTTTGAGAGGCGAAAGCCTCATTAAGCTCAATTACATCCATCTGTGCGAGACTCAAACCCGTCTGTGCTAATACTTTTCTTACAGCTGGTGCTGGGCCAAAACCCATAATCCTTGGAGATAAACCAACACAGGCCATTCCAACAATTCGTGCTTTTGGTATTAGCTTATTATTTACAGCTGCCGTTTCACTCGCTAACAATAGCGCTACAGCACCATCATTTAAGCCGGAGGCATTGCCCGCAGTCACAGATCCGTTTTCTCGAAACGGGGTCGATAATTTTGCAAGAGCATCAATTGTTGTGCTGCGAGGATGTTCATCATGGGAAAAAGTAATATCTTCTTTTTTGCGTTGTTTAATCGTTACCGCAACAATCTCTCGGCTAAAACGCCCGCTTTCTTGCGCAAGCTGCGCTTTTTGCTGACTACGCAGCGCAAATAGATCCTGATCTTCACGGCTAATATTAAAATCCTCAGCGACGTTTTCAGCGGTTTCAGGCATTGATTCAATACCAAACTGAGATTTCATCAGTTTATTTACAAATCTCCACCCCATCGTGGTGTCATAAATCTCCGCCTGTCTTGAAAAGGCAGATTCTGCTTTGCCCATTACAAATGGAGCTCTTGACATAGATTCAACGCCACCAGCTATGGCGAGATCATTTTGTCCGCTTATTATGGCTCTGGCCGCACTGCCTATCGCATCCATCCCTGAACCACATAATCTATTAATAGTCGTTCCTGGAACACTCACTGGTAAACCAGCTAGTAGCGCGCTCATGCGCGCGACATTTCTATTGTCCTCACCTGCTTGATTGGCACATCCGTAATATACATCGTCAACGGCGTCCCATTTAACATTAGGATTGCGCTGCATTAGCTCACGCATCGGAATTGCACCAAGATCGTCTGCACGTAACGAGGCTAAAGCGCCCGCATATTTGCCAAAAGGTGTTCTAATCGCATCACAAATAAATGCATCTTTCATATCGATTCCCCTGAGGTTCTATTTAGTACATTCATTCCTAGACGTGCTGATTTACCTTTGAATATTGCGATGAGCTGCTTGTTTTGGTTAGTCACCATTGTCTGATAAACACCGGTTTTATTACCTTGATACTGAACTTCTGAAATCGCAGTAAGTTTGTCACCAATTAGTGCGGGTCGTAAAAAATCGATGCTACAATTTGAGGCTACAGCCACCTGGTCCTGTGAATTACATGCAAACGCAAACGCCGAATCAGCAAGACTGAAAATGATGCCTCCGTGACACGTTTGATGTCCGTTTAACATATCTTGTTTAACCTGCATGGAGACAACCGCTTTACCTTCATCAACCGTTTGAATCTGCATTCCTAAAGACTGTGACAAAGAATCTGTGCTGAACATATGCTGCGCGCAAGCGCTTGCTAGCTCTGATGATTTCATCATTTACTTACCCCTAAATGAGGGCAAGCGCTTTTCCATAAACGCACTGACTCCTTCCTTGTAATCTTGTGTCTGACCAAGTAATCGCATAGCGTCTTTTTCTAGCTCGAGTTGATGGTGCAGCGGGTTGTTGAAAGATTGATTAAGTAAGACCTTTATTTTCCCCAGCGCCAATGTTGGCTGACAGGCTAAATGAGTGACCAATGCAAGCGCTTCTGTTTGTAACTCTTCGTCTTTAACCGATTGCCAAATTAGCCCCCAATTTTCAGCCTGTTCAGCAGAAATTTTACTGCCTAGTAAGGCCAATGCCTTAGCGCGCGGCAGCCCAAGTGCTCTGGGTAAGTTGAAAGTACCGCCTGAATCAGGTACTAAGCCAATTTTACTAAAAGCTTGAACAAAACTCGCTGATTTCGCGGCTAATACGATATCGCAAGCCAAAGCTATGCTGGCACCTGCACCGGCGGCAACGCCGTTAACGGCGCATACTATTGGCTTTTCTAAAGTCATAATGGCACGTATTAATGGGTTATAGTTATTTTCAACAGACTCACCAAGATCCGGTGCCTGCTCAGAGCTTGTAACAGTTCGGTCACCCAAATCTTGCCCTGCGCAAAAGGCTCGGCCGGCCCCTGTTATTAGGAGGCAACGTATTTCCTCATCGTTGCGTACTAGCCTAAAAACATCTTTAACTTCTTGATGCATTTGTTGATTAAAACTATTTAAAGATTCAGGACGGCTTAGTGTTAAAACAGCATATCCGTCTTGCTTATTAAATTGAATAGTTGAATAATTCATAGGAATCCTTAAGCTCAGCTGCCGATTAATAAGCAGGTAATCTCGTTAAATAGAGGAATGTATGCCCATATATGCTATCGAAGACCTTCATCCAGTGGTCGATCCCACTGCATTTGTTCATCCAACGGCAACCTTGATAGGCGACGTAATTATTGGTGCTAACTGCTATGTCGGGCCTGGTGCTTCTTTGCGAGGCGACTTTGGCCGCATTATTTTGAAAAAAGGCTCGAATATACAAGATAACTGCGTTGCTCATAGCTTTCCTAACCAAGATTGCATCGTTGAAGAAGATGGGCATATCGGTCATGGTGCGGTTTTGCATGGTTGCACAATAGGGCGCAATACACTGATTGGCATGAACAGTGTCATCATGGACAAAGCTATAATCGAAGCAGATAGTTTGGTGGCAGCTTGCTCGTTTGTAAAAGGAGGCTTTAATTGCCCACCCAAGAGCCTTGTAGCAGGCGTACCCGCCAGTATAATGCGCACGTTGAGCGATAAAGAAATTGCGTGGAAAAGTAAAGGAACGGCAGAGTATCAACTCTTGGTTACCCGTTGCCACGCAAGTTTTCGGGAGGTAAAGGCCTTGCAAAGAGAGCAAGACCAGCGCCCGCGTTTTAATCAAAGTACGCATCAGCCAAAATCTCAAGACTAGCGACTATGGTTCTTGGCGCTCAACGAGCGTCAAGATATCGTATAATGCAACCAATTCTTCGTGTTGATTACAGACTTCTACATTCCAAACAACGACACCTGTTGCTTTTATATCGTCCGGACGTTTCGCTTTTTTGATTTTGCGTTTAACGGTGATGGTTACTTGAATTGTGTCACCAATCCCAACGGGTTCAATAAAACGCAGGTTTTCCAAGCCATAATTAGCAATGACAGGTCCTTTTGCAGGATCAACAAACATGCCTGCCGCCGCTGAAATAATAAAATATCCATGCGCTACGCGCTTACCAAAGAAAGAATCTTTAACTGCTGTTTCATCAAAATGAGCGTAGAAGTGGTCTCCAGATAAGCAGCCAAAGTTAACGATGTCGGCCTCAGTCACAGTGCGTTTATGAGTCGTTAAACTCTCGCCGATGGATAGATCTTCAAAATACTTTCTAAACGGATGTTTATCGTAGGAAACGGTCTTGGCGCCCTTGACATATTCATTTGTAATTGCCATTAGAGTAGACGGAGAACCTTGAATTGCAGTTCGTTGCATATAATGTTTAATTGCACGCAAGCCCCCTAGTTCCTCTCCCCCTCCTGCTCTACCTGGACCACCGTGAACTAGCGAAGCAAGCGGAGAACCATGTCCCGTCGATTCTTTTGCACAATCCCTGTTTAGTACCAGCACACGCCCATGAAATGCAGCTGCATTGAGCACGAGATTTTTTATTTCAACGGGGTCAAAACTCACGACGGAAGCAACTAAGCTTCCCTTACCTAACTTTGCAATCGTAATAGCCTCGTCTATTGACGCATAAGGCATTAATGTTGTTACCGGACCAAAGGCTTCAATTTCATGAGGTCCGGCCTGGGTAAGCGGTGAGTTACACCTCAACAGCGTTGGTGGATAAAATGCACCAACGCTGGCATCAGCGCCAATAACGTCGAATTTAGCATCATTACCGCCAAAGACCACGTCGCATGTTTGAGCCAGTTTTGCTACCTGACTCCTAACATCGTCTCGTTGCTTTAAGCCAACTAAAGCGCCCATTTTCACTCCCTCTGCACTTGGGTCTCCAATGGTAACTTTTTGTAATCGCGCTATGAGTGCAGCCTGCACCGCTTCAATTTTACTTGATGGAACAATAGTACGTCGAATAGCCGTGCATTTTTGACCTGCTTTCATGGTCATTTCTCTAGCTACTTCTTTGATAAATAAATCAAACTCCGGAGAGTCTTCAGTAACCGTTTCGCCTAAAATAGAGCAGTTAAGAGAATCGGCCTCCATATTAAATGGGATATTTTTTTCGACAATATTAGGGTGCTGCTTGAGCATTTTTCCAGTTACTGCGGAACCTGTAAATGTAACTACATCTTGTTCATCTAGCTGTTCTAATAGGTTCCCCGTGGCACCACATATTAGTTGTAGCGAACCTTCCGGCAGAAGACCTGATGCGATTATATCTTGAACCATCGCATGAGTAAGATAGGCTGTAACTGTGGCTGGCTTAACAATGACAGGTACTCCAGCGAGTATACTGGGCGCGATTTTCTCAAGCATCCCCCAGCAAGGAAAATTAAACGCATTAATGTGTAAAGATAGGCCCGGTTTTGCAGTAAGAATATGTTGACCAACAAACGTCCCATTTTTTGATAAGGCTTCAACATCACCTTCTACGATGAAAGTTTCATTTGGTAACTCTCGGCGCACCATGCTTGAATAACTCAACATGGTACCAATCCCTCCCTCTATATCTACCCAGCCGTCTACTTTTGTTGCGCCTGACTTGTGTGAAATTTCATAATAATGCGCCTTTCTTTCAAGCAGATAAAGACCCAATGCTTTAAGTGCATCAGCTCTCTCATGCAATGTCATATTCCGTAGTATCGGTCCAGCAACTTGCTTGCTGTGCTCTACTACTTTTGCAAAGTCAATACCGGTGCTGTCGACGTGACTAATGACTTCGCCACTCAAAGCATGCTTTACTTGAGCAGGAGTGCCCACTCCATCAATCCACTGACCATATACATAACTGTTTGTTTTCATGAATTCACCTTCGTGATAATAAATTTACAATGTAAATATCTTGTAAATTCAACCTGTTGTTAAATAATCGTTATAAATATAATACACAATTGTTGATATATATCAACAAACTGTATTATATTAACCAGGCGATATTTCCTAGTGATTGAAATATATAGTTTTAATTTAATTTTAAATGATACATAAACACGGAGTTTTAATTGATGACAGCAAGTCAAATCGGTTTACATCCAATAGAGAGTGCGAGTAAAGACGAATTGGTTGCTTTACAATTATCTCGACTCGCTACAACTTTACATCATGTTTACAATAATTCTCCCGTATATAAGCGTAAATTTGATGACGCAGGTGTACATCCTGACGATTTAAAAACGTTATCAGATATCAGCAAATTTCCATTCACGACTAAAGATGATTTAAGAGATAACTACCCTTTTGGTATGTTTTCAATGCCAATGGATGACGTTGTTCGTGTTCATGCCTCAAGTGGCACGACGGGCAAGCCAACTGTTGTAGGTTATTCGCAAAATGATATTAATGTATGGGCGGACGTTGTTGCTCGTTCGATATACGCAGCGGGTGGTCGCCCTAAAGATATTGTCCATATTTCGTACGGTTATGGGTTATTCACTGGTGGCATGGGCGCGCATTATGGTGCAGAACGATTAGGCTGCACAGTTATACCTATGAGTGGTGGGCAAACTGCCAAACAGGTGCAGCTAATTCAAGATTTCAATCCTGACATCATCATGGTTACGCCCTCTTACATGCTGAATATTGCAGACGAATTCAAACGTCAAAATGTTGATCTGAGCAAGTTAAATCTGCGCACCGGAATATTTGGCGCGGAACCTTGGACGGAAGCAATGCGCAACGAAATGGAAACTTCGTTAGGTATCGATGCCATTGATATTTATGGTTTATCTGAAGTAATGGGTCCCGGCGTAGCACAAGAATGCATTGAAACCAAAGACGGACTAACTATTTGGGAAGACCACTTTTATCCAGAAATTATTAACCCAGTGACAGGTGAAGTACTTGAAGATGGTGAAGAGGGTGAATTGGTATTTACCAGCTTAACAAAGGAAGCTATGCCGGTAATCAGATATCGCACTCGTGACTTGACTAGATTGTTACCTAGCTCAGCTCGGACTATGCGTCGGATGGACAGAATTACCGGCCGTAGCGACGACATGATGATCATTCGTGGCGTTAACGTATTCCCAAGTCAGATAGAGGAGCTAATTTGTCAGACCGAGGGACTCGCACCTCACTATCAAATTGAGCTAACTAAACGAGGTAATTTGGACAGTGTCACTGTTTATGTCGAAAGTGTTAAGCCGATTTCCCATGACGCACAACAAGCGCTGGAAAAAACCCTTTTAGGAAAGATAAAAACGTATGTAGGTATTTCATGCGCTGCAGTAATCACGCCTCCGTGCAGCATTGACCGCTCAGAAGGCAAAGCAAAGCGAGTTCTAGACAACCGAGATAGGCAGGGCTGATATGTCTTATTCAACGCAAGAAATTTTACAGTCGCCCAGTTTTTTGGCTTTACTGAAAGCAAGAAGAAATGTACGCATTACGATGACGCTCTTGTCACTCTCGAGCTATGCCTTTTTTGTTGGAGGGATCGTGTTGTATAAAGATTGGTTTGCATCGCCTATTGTCGATGGAAGTTCAATACCGGTAGGCATTCCAGCAACTATCTTAGTAATTATTTTTATGGTCACACTGCAATATATATATACCAAGATTAGCGACGACTATTTAGATGTCCTGCAAGCTAAGGTAAAGAAGGAGCTCTCTCTATGAAATATCTAATTATATTACTTGCTTTGCTTTACTCAAATGATGTGCTTGCAGCAAGCGATAGACTTAATCCAGCATCGGTAACAACATTTTTGTTATTTGTACTATTTACCTTAGGCATCAGCTATTGGGCATCAAAACGCACAACCTCAAGTACTGCATTTTATACGGCCGGCGGCCAAATTACGGCAGCACAAAATGGAACCGCGATTGCTGGGGACTTTATGTCAGCAGCTTCTTTCTTAGGAATTACCGGACTCATCTACAGCGCTGGTTTTGACGGCCTCATTTTGGCTGTTGGCGCACTAGCAGGCTGGCCTTTAATGTTGTTTGTTATTTCTGAGCGCGTTAGAAACTTAGGACGCTTCACTTTTACGGATGTTGTTTCATATCGACTCCAGCAACGCCCTATTAAAGGTATCGCAACCCTTGGGTCTATTACTGTCATTATTTTTTACTTGGTCGCTCAACTAGTCGGAGCTGGCAAATTAATTGAGTTGCTGTTTGGCCTATCTTATGAATTAGCGGTGCTAATTATAAGTCTTCTTGTAATGGTGTATGTCACTGTTGGCGGCATGTTAGCGACAACCTGGGTCCAGATCGTGAAAGCCATATTACTAATTTTAGGTGCCACCTTAATGTGTATTTTGTTAATGGCTGCTTTGGAGTTTGATTTTAACAGATTGTTTGGTGACGCGGCGCTGGTTCATCCAAAGGGAGCACTAGTTTTACAACCGGGTAGTTTGTTCACCGACCCAATACAAGCGATTACGATAGCAATCACGATGATGTGTGGGTTACTCGGGCTTCCCCATATTCTTATGCGTATTTTTACAGTGCCTGATATGGCGACTGCTAGGAAGTCAGTATTTTACGCCTCAGGCATCATGGGCTACTTCTATGTAATGACGATACTAATTGGTTTTGCATCAATTATTTTTGTTTCAACTAACCCTGATTTCTTTGTTGATGGTGAGCTTGTTGGTGGCACCAATATGGTGGCCATTCACCTATCAAAAGTACTAGGTGGTGACATCCTAATGGGCTTTATGTCTGCTGTCGCCTTTGCAACTATATTGGCTGTGGTTGCGGGTCTAATTGTGGCTGGCTCTGCTGCAGTATCGCATGACATATATGCAGAACTAATCTGTAAAGGAAGCCCAGATCCCAAGAAAGAGCTTAAGTTGACCCGCATTGCTGCGGTAGCCTTTTGCTTTATTGGTATGGGCATAAGTATTTTATTTCAAAAACAAAATGTCGCATTTATAGCCGTCATGCCGCTAGTCATTGCGGCATCCGTCAACTTTCCTATTCTTATCCTGGCCATGTTTTGGCGTAACTTTACTACCAAGGGTGCTGTCGCTGGAGGAATTGTGGGATTCATCAGCTCAGTCACTCTAATTGTTTTAGGCCCTAAAGTGTGGATCAGTATTGTAGGCGCCGAATCAGCTATTTTTCCATACGACTACCCCGCTTTATTCACGATGACTGCAGCCTTTATAACCATGTATTTGGTATCGATGCTCGATCATAGTGATGGTGCAAAAGAAGACCGAACTAAATTCGATAAACAACTTATTGCCTCTGAGCTTGCAACCGATGTAAGTGGTTCTGTAGGCCATTAACTGAGCATCGCTCAACTGCGTTTTTATAATGTAATACAATAATAATGAAAGGTAACACAAATGAAATTAAACAAAATCGCCTATGCATGCTTGCTCTCGCCGGTATTCTTTAACTCTTCAATGGTTTTAGGTCAGGAAGAGGAGGTAAAAGAACGAAAAGACGGTAAACTTGAAGTTATTCAAATAACCGCACAACATAGAACACAAAGTATTCAAGAAGTGCCTTTAACAGTGACCGCCATCAGCGGCAAAGAGCTTGAAAAAGCAGATATTAATGATGCATCTGAAATAGCGCTTGCGGTACCAGGTTTGGCATATTCAGAATTTGCCCCCGGCCAAGCAATTATGTCTATGCGCGGCATCAATTCTGCTGACGATGGAGCCGGAATTGACAATTCAGTCGGACTGTTTTTAGATGGTGTTTATATTGGTCGCGGCGCCTCTATAAATTTCGATATGTTCGACTTAGAAAGAATCGAAGTACTTAAAGGTCCTCAAGGCACATTATTTGGTCGTAACTCAATTGGCGGTGTCATTAGTGTTATTACTAAAAAACCCACTGACGATGTAACAGCGAAAGTTAGCGCAACCGTGGGCACTGAAGGGATCCTGCGTTATGCAGGATTTGTTAGTGGCCCTCTTACTGATAACCTTTCAGGTAAGCTTTCGTATACTCATCGCGAAAATGATGGTTTTGTTGATAACGTCGTACTTGGAACCAAATTACAGGATGAGGATACCTCTTCTGTCCGCGGGCAGCTGGTCTATTATACAGATAGAGGTGACTGGACCTTATCAGCTGATTGGATGGAAGACGAGCGTGCAGATATGGGCAGGACACCGATAGCCAATAATGCACCGGTGATTGATATTGCCGCTGCTAATGGCGTTACAGGGCCGCGGCAAAGTGCAGCGACCATCGATGGATTTTCAAGCCGCGAGGCGTCAGGAATAAGCTTAACAGGTGCGTTCCGTTTCGATACCGGTAATTTCACTACTATAACCGCTTCACGACAGGCCGAAACTGATTGGGCTATGGCTGCAATTGGCACAGGGTTAGGTGCAATCGGTTTTCCATGGGATGAACTGGTTGATGAAATTCATGAAGATATTGACAGCTTTTCGCAGGAACTACGTTGGGTTTCAAACCTTGGCAGTAACTTTAATTATACACTAGGCGCCTTCTATTTTACTGAAGACACAACTCGTTCAGAAGAGTTTTGGATTACCCGCGCAGGAACTTATGACGGCTTCAAAATAATCGATGTGGGTCCACAAGATAGGATTGGCAATGAATACACATTGTCAGATAACTCGACCACTAGTTATGCGGTTTATGGACAAGGTAATTATACAATTAGTGACAGCACAACCATTACCGTTGGAGCGCGTTACACTAAAGACAAAAAAGACTACTTAGCCACAGCGGTAGACTGCGGCGGTGATCGCGTTGGTACAGAATTTGAAAATTTCTTTGCCTGTGCAGGCGGTATAGGGGGAAGTGTTAATATTGTTTCTGAATCGTTTACGGTTACGCCTGAGGCATCTTGGAGTGACTTTTCGCCAATGGCTTCGCTGCAATACAAGGTTGACAGCGACCGTATGGTTTTTGCCACTATTTCTCGGGGTTTTAAAAGCGGCGGGTTTGGCGGTTCTCAAGGAGTTGAATCTGCAGCATCAGTGCCGGTAAATCCAGAAGAGGCGACCAATTTTGAACTCGGTTTTAAAGGCGATTTACTTGACAACACATTACGAATAAACACCACGGTATTTAAAACTGATTATAAAGACTTACAGGTAACGCGCTTTGGCCCAGTTGCTGGTTCTGAATTTGGCACTTTTATTACGGCTAATTTGGGTACAGCGGATATTCAAGGACTGGAACTCGATTTTATGTGGGTGTTGACTGATAATTTCAACTTTAGCGGCAGTTATGCTTATCTTGATACTGAAGTAAATGACCTAATAATAGAAGCTACAAGCGGGCCCGTTGATATTTCTGGAAAATCTTTAACCTCAGCTCCTGAGAATTCTTACAACTTAGTCGCTAATTATATTTATCCTTCCTCTGTCGGCGAGTTTGATTTCAGAGTTCAATATGCTCATGTTGGAGAGCAAACTCGCGATTACTTAGATGACAGAGTCATCATTGATCAACATGCTTTGGTTGACCTACGCATAGGTTGGGTCTCAGCAGATGAAAACTTAGATATCGCATTTTGGGTGAAAAACGTAACCGATGAAGATTATATTTCACATTCTTATGTAATTGGTCCGGGCGTTATCGGAATTTGGGGCGCGCCTCGCACGGCGGGCGTGACGGCGACATGGTCTTTATGGTAGGTGATACTTAGGTAATTCAAAAGAGGTGAAAACCTCTCTTTAAATTAGAGAGAGGGAACCTCTTTTTAATTTAAAGAGAATGTTATGAATCGAATTTTTCTACTCATGGGATCCGCGATATTATTACAGGGCTGCCCTTCCACGCAATCTGAGCAACAAGAGAATAGAATCTCTCAAGTCGAAATATTACGTGATGAATATGGTACGCCACATATTTATGCTGATGAAGTTTACGATCTTTTTTATGGATATGGCTATGCGGTGGCGCAAGACAGATTGTTTCAAATGGAAATGGCAAAACGCAGTACTCAAGGTTCAGTTGCCGAAGTATTAGGTGCTGAGTACTTAGACTTTGATATAAATGCACGAACCCTATATTCCCCCGCGTCGATAATTGCTCAGTTAGAAAAGCTCGAACAAAAAGACCGAGAAATTTTTGAAGGTTATGCAAGTGGCATAAATGCTTGGATAGCCAAGATAAATCAACAGCCTAAACGATATATGCCGAAGCAATTTATTGATTTGGAATTTTTGCCAAGTCAATGGGATTCCTATGATGTGGTGATGATATTTGTGGGTACTATGGCTAATCGTTTTGGCGATTTCAATTCAGAAATCGACAATACAAAAATTCTCCAGCAGCTCATTAAACAAGTTGGAGAAGCAAAAGGTAAGGCTATCTTTGATGACATAAATCCGAGATTTACTTTTAATACCTCAACGTCAATAAGTCAAAATGACTGGCAGGCCTCGCCTATAGTTATTAAAAAATACACAGAGTTCGCTTCTCGCCTGCCGGCTTCTATTGTTGAAAGCAGTGCAGAATCAAAACCAATCTCAGGGTTTAGTAATTGTTATGTCATTGGTAAAGATAAAACGGAGGGGGCTAACGCAATTTTAGTAAATGGCCCACAGTTTGGGTGGTTCGATCCTGCTTATACTTATTCAGTGGGTTTGCATGGTGCTGGATTTAATATTGTAGGTAACACTCCATTCGCTTATCCCGTTATTTTATTTGGTCATAACGCAGATATCGGCTGGGGAGCAACTTGGGGAGCAGGAGATATTGTTGATCTGTACACATTAGAGCTAGATAAAAAAGATCCCAGTATGTATCAATACAAAGGGGAATTACGCTCACTTGAAAAACGTGTAGAAAATATAAAAGTAAAAGATGGAGAGTCTTACAAACAAGTAATTTACCGTTCTGTGCATGGTCAGGTTGTCGCTTATGATAAAGAAAATTTAGTTGCTGTTAGTAAAAAGCGCAGTTGGGACGGTAGTGAAATCAAATCGCTTTTATCGTGGCTATACCAGGGGACAGCGACAACTTATAATGAGTGGATAGATTATGCAGATGATCAGGCCTTGAATATAAACTGGTATTACGCTGATAGAAAAGGAAACATCGCCTATACATACACAGGACATTACCCCATGCGTCAAGCTGGGCACGATAATAGGTTCCCAGCAAAAGGAGATGGCTCAATGGATTGGTTAGGTATTCAAGATTTTTCGCAGAATCCAACAGCATTGAATCCGGAAGCTGACTTTATCGCTAACTGGAATAACAAACCAGCACATGGTGTTTTAAACCCAGACCTCTTTTGGTACTCATGGTCTGGCGCTGATCGTGTCGATATTTTAAACGACACCTTGACTAAAAAAACTAAATTCACACCACAAGAAGCTTGGGACTTAATAGAAAAAAGCGCTTATGGTGACGTGGTTGCTAAATTTTTATTACCTCTAATTGATGAAGCGGCAAAGCAAAACCGAACTGCCCCAATCCAACAGCTCAATAATTGGTTGCAGTCATGGGAAAGACGGGCGACAGACATCAATGATGATGGTTATTATGATCAAGCCCAGTATTTGTTTATGCACCAGTTTGCTGTAAATATTATTGAAGCAGTACTCAGTGATGATTTAGGTGACAGTTTCGTTTTCTTTAAAGAAAGCGGTTATCCAACAGCTGCTAAGCCAACTTCTGCGGGAATGAATTTATCAAGCGGGTTAAAAGTGAGCTATGAAGCATTACGGGGCAAAACACAAGTAGATTTGCTAAATGGTGAGACCAGTAATGTGATCATTCAGCGTACGCTCAATGAAACATTAGCCGAGCTAACCCAAGAGTATGGGGAAGATTATACGCAATGGCAGCTAGCACTCTATCCACGTGCTTTTGCACATACTAACTTTATGGGTATTCCACAAAACTATGTCGATACAGGGCCTTTATTGCCGATTGAACAAAATCGAGGGACAGAGAACAATATGACGGTTTTCTATTCAGAGCGGATTGAAGCTTTCGAGGTTGCCCCCCCCGGGCAAAGTGGTTTTATTGCGCCCGATGGGACAAAGTCGCCGCATATGTATGACCAAGTTGATTTATATCAGAGCTTTGGGAAGAAGCGAATGTGGTTTTATCCTGAGGATGTCGAGCGCCAAGCACAGTCTTCAGAGTCACTGAAGGTTGTAAAACCGGTGCAGTTTTAATAAGAAAATATATGGTTACTAATAAATTGTCCGCCAATGAGGATTATATAAAAATGAAAATAGATAGTGAGAAAACTAAAAACACTGAAATATCTATGAATAAATTGTCTATTAATGAAGCATTAACGCAGATGTCGATTGGTAGTCTCACGAGCGAGAAAATGCTCAAACAAGCATTAATTCGCATCGACCAAAATAGTGATCGCCATGCTTTTATCACTGTGGATCGTGAAGGTGCTTTAAAGCAAGCAACACATTGCGATAGTTTGCGGACTAAAAGCGAGTATATAGGTCCACTGCACGGCATCATTATTGCCATAAAAGATAATATTCATGTGGCTGGACTTCCAAATACTGCGGGTACCCCAGCGTTTTCTAATTTTATTCCCAGTGAAGATTCGCCTGTAATAGGTCGCCTAAAAAAAGCCGGAGCCATCATCATTGGGAAAACAAACATGCATGAATTGGCTTACGGCATTACCAGTGATAACAAGGCATTTGGTTCAGTTGGTAATGCTATTTTGGGTAATTACATTGCTGGTGGGAGTAGCGGCGGCACGGCTACAGCCGTGGCATTAGGTATGGCTGTGGCGGGATTAGGAACTGATACTGGTGGTTCAGTGCGGATCCCAGCCTCCCTCAATGGCTTAGTTGGCTTTCGACCTTCTGTAGGTCGTTATCCCTCAGAAGGGTTGACTAGTATTTCGCATACTCGAGATACAGTGGGTCCGATTGTATCTTGTGTAAGAGACGCACAATTACTCGACACCGTATTAAGTGGTGAACCTGACAAAACCGAAGAAATATCGCTAAGGGGTCTTCGACTTGGGGTTCCTCGCGAATATTTTTACGATAATATAGAACCGATAATAGCGCAGAAAACTGAATTACTATTAGCACAACTGCAAGACGCGGGTGTCGAACTTGTTTATACGGATCTGGAGAACATTGGTGAACTCAATGCACAGGTAGGTTTTCCTATCGTTCTATGCGAAACGAAAAAACTACTAAGTGCTTATCTTAAACTTAATTTGCCTACTGAGACTTTAGACAGTTTATTAGAGAAAATCGCAGATCCTAATGTGAAAGGCATTATGCAGATGGCAATAAATGGAAACATCACAAAGCAAGTATATGATGATGTAATTGAACGAATTAGGCCTGACATGCAGCAATTGTATAGTACGTATTTTACTACAAACAAGGTCGATGCGATAATTTTTCCAACCACCCTACTTTCCGCCAGACCGATCAAAGGCAGTGAAGAAACAGTTGAGCTAAATGGTATTCAAACCCCCACTTTTCCAACATATATTCACAACACAGATCCGGCAAGCAATGTCGGTATTCCCGGTTTGAGTATTCCACTAAGTTCTACAGCAGAGGGCCTTCCATTCGGCGTTGAGATTAATGGTCCAATCAACAGTGATAGACGACTCTTGGCAATCGGTTTACAAATAGAAAACATAATCCAAAAGGCTATGCGCAGATCTATTGAAACAAAAGGAGAATGAAATAAAACGCTACACTTTCTCAATAATTTGAATTTGTGTATCAATTGATGTGAGCTCATTTCGACGCTCACATTATGATACTTTTGATCAGTAAGTAGGTCTCATATACCTTCCTCTTGAATTCGTGATCTTGCATCATGGGCAACCGCGCGGGCCAATGTGCTTATAATTTTAAGTATGCAGCGTTTATCAATAGCGAGTGTGAATATAACACCCACTATTTACATGTCAGTATTTATCCTTTCCGCTTAACTTGCTTGAGCAGTTCTTCCACCGATCTTTTCAATTGGGGATCAATACCACTTGCTTTATAAGCAGGCGGATTGAATACTTCAATGTCGGGTTTAGCCGGCACCAACTCCATGTTTTCACCCGACTCTTTTTCCCACCAACCTCTAAACGGCATGCGCACTGTTGAGCCGTCCACCAGACGATAAGAGCCGGTACTAATAACCGCACCAAACGTTGGGCGACCAACCAATTTGCCTAAGTTGAGTGCCTTGTAAGCATGGGAAAATATTTCTGCGTTGGAGTAACTGTTTTCGTTACTGATGGCAATAGAGGGTTTTGTCCATGCCGATAAGGGCAAACGTTCAGCAAAAGGGTAGCTGTTTTTGAACTTACTATGCTCTTTGTCGAGATCATCTGCCGCACCACGCGGAATAGTATAGGAATGTTGTTTGACGCTAAGCACCGCAATTAAATAGTCCGTTGTCCAGCCACCGCCGTTGTATCGAACGTCAATAACAATGCCTTCTTTACCATGACCCGCTGCCATTAACTCACGCTCGAAGCGTTCAAAACTGCTCCAATTCATACCGCGAATATGCAAATACCCCAAGCGACCCTTAGCGTATTTATCCGTTAGACTACGTCGTGTTTCAACCCAATCATCGTAGAGTTCTGCACTGAGGCTTGAGGTGGGCCATATGACCACCTCACTTGACGTTGACAACCCGCCATCCTGTCTGCCTGCTGCAGAAGCTTGTACGCTTAACAACACTGGACTGTCGGCTTGATCAATCAAAAGAGAATAAAAATTATGCTCCCCAATCGCTTGCTGATTTACCTGCGTGATGACGTCTCCCACATTGAGTGTGCTTTCTTCTCTGCTTGCAGGGCTGCCTTGTAGGACCGAGGTTATTTCAAAACCATTTTTCGTGTGAATTCCTTCAACGCCAAGCAAACCGGTGCGCTGAGATTGTGTTTGCTTCTGATCCTCTCCTCTCGACAGTCCCATGTGACTGGCATTAAGCTGACCCAGCATCAAATTAAATATGTATTGAAAATCTTCTTTGGTTGAGGCCTTAAGTGCTATCGGTCTGTATTTTTGACGTAAGGCAGTCCAATCATTACCGTGAAATTGGGGATCGTAAAAGCCAGCATCAAGGGCCCGCCAAGCGTCATCAAATATCTGTTCACGTTCACCAATATGATCGATAATAGTCAGTGCCGACACGCTTAAATTTTCCGATTTGTCATCCTTAGTAGAAATTCTTACCATCTTGCCGCCTTTAGTAAGCGCAAAAATAGACTTACCTTTATCAGCCAATAATAGATTGCTTGGCTCAACGTCACCCTTAAGCACCGTTTTTTTGTCCTCGCCGTTCCACTTTATTTTGTAGAGATTGCGCTCAATTTCAAAATTCTGCCTACCCGAACCACCAATGCTGTAATAAACATGATCGCCTTCTTGATTAAACACCAGACCAACTTCGTTGCCAGTATATCGAGTAACCTGTTGGAGTCGTTTATACATGCCATCAAAGTCGATTTTCATAATCGCTACTTCGGCTTCAGCCTCTTTTTCATTGTCGTTGTCGTCAGACTCTACTTTGCCATCCGACTCTTCTTTGTCGTTGTCCTTTTTACCCTTCTTTTTTAGAGGGTCTTTCTTGTTATCGCGTTTTTCGCTGCGTCGCCATTCTTCTTTTGAACGCTGCCAATCCTTTTTAGTTAACCATGCAAACCAAATATCGTAATCACCGTTATTGCGCATTGAGCTAAAGCCTAACTTACTGCCATCAGGACTCCATACTGGGCTAATATCGCCGCGCGGATGCATGCTGACATTCACCGGCGCTTGACTATTGTCAGCGGCGTGGATGTATATTTCTTGATTGAAGTTAAGATCGGATAACGAGTAAGCTAACCAACGATCGTCAGGTGACCAAGAAACGCCGGAGGGCGAATCCCAGCCATCTAACAGCACCTTGCTATTACTCAGTTGGCCATGCTTGTCGATGTCAGCGCTAATTAATTTTCCGCGTCCTTGTTGGTATGTAATGCGTTTGCCGTTGTGTGAAATTTTAGGGCCAAGTTCATCTTCTGTCGACAGGCTAATTTGACTGATGTTGTGTTTTAAGCTTTCAAATAGGCTCGGTTGCTCAGGATCATCTGAACTAAGCAGATACAGATCTTTGTTGCCAGCGCGATCTGATACAAATATCAATGCGTTGTCGTTTAACCAAATAACGTCTTCATCGCGCGCAGCGCCCTGACTTAGGCGAACACTTCGACTATCCTCTTTATCGTTGCGAGTCACATAAATATCACCGCGCACCACATAGGCGGATAATTTTGCGTTAGGAGACACCGCGTATTGATCAATGTCGTTACTGACTTTTTTAGCAACTACTGGATCAAATCGAACATCGCTTTTCACATCAATATTAATGGTAGTGGCGTTGCCTGTTTGTACATTTAAGCTAACAACCTTATCGCCGGCTTGATAAACGATAACATCACCCTTTACAGTGCTGCTAAATGTGTTTATACCAAATTCAGTTTCGGATGTTATTTGCTGTATACGCCCTTTTAGGGTGCTGCTGTGCACATTGTATTTGCCGCTGCGAGGTGACACGAAATAAATCGTTTCATTATCAATCCATTTCGGCATAAAATCAGCGCCAGCATGGTCAGTGAGCTGCTCATATGAATTGGCTTTTATGTCGTAAATCCAAATATTGCGATTGGCAGGTCCACGATAATCTTCTCTTGAAGTACGCGCAGTTCCGCGCACGAAAGCCACTTTATTACCGTCTGGCGATATGCTCGCGTCAAACCCCAATGCATCCATAAAGCGCGATTCAGTGCCCTTACCTTCTGCGCTCACAGTAAGCACTTCAGGTTCTCTCTCAACTTGGGCATACAAGCGTCGGCTATTAAATAACACCTCATTATTAGCTGTAAACCCAATCACACTATCGTTCGCCGAATGATAAGTTAAGCGCAGAGCAGAACCACCAGAAGCAGGAATAACAAACACATCGTCGTTGCCAAATCGGTCGCTGCTAAACGCAATCAGTTCACTGTTATCGTTCCAAACAGGATTTTTTTCATAACCTTCATGGATAGTTATTCTGTCAGCACGTCCACCAGACGTAGCAACGGTCCAAATATCTCCTTGATACGAGAAGGCAATTTTGTCGCCATCCGGACTAATATTAGGTTGTAAAATGAGGGATTGCGCGAGGACAGATTGAGCAATCATTCCCAGTAGTAAGATCGTTAGCAGCTTCATCTCAACATCCTTTTGATTTACGTGTTTTTAAATAGCGATTATTCGAATAGGCATTATTTGAACGCCTGCAATGCGCAACATTAACGTGAGCCGTTAATACAAATTTTTAGGCTGAAGAAGAATAAACCAAGTCACTAATGTATTCAATAAACATCTAGGTTGCTTGGTCTATGGACAAAAGACCCTTATTTTGCGGGTGAGTTCGCTAGCACTAACAGTGGTTGAAGTGCCGAAAACTATAGAATTGAACTCCCCCTACCTTTAACTGCGTTCATAGAGAAATTTGAGGAACTTTTCGGTAATGCGACTAGAAAATCACAATTAGGTGAAACTCTATTCCAATCAGACCTCGATCAAAAAATACTGGCGCGACCTTTGGATAACAGTCTTAACAATAGATTGCCAAAAAAGGCTTATGACTTTACTTTAGAAAACTCGTTTAAAAATCAACATGAATTATCTTCGTTTGGCCGAACATGTTTGTCTTAGCTAAAAGGACGAACACAAAAGAATCATACTTCTGGTTAAATTTTGAGGTCTTGCGGCGATAATCCTCATCGAAGTCAGAATTAAAAGTAACAAACTAAGTTTAGATGAAATGGCAAAATCACTTAATTCGATGACAATAAAGTATCACACTTTTGGCAACTGACAGGCCGTTTTGGGCAGATAACGGACGTAGCATTTTTCTTGTATTTGGCATTATTGGGATTAAAAGGTGGCTCATGTCGCGATGGTATATGAAGGAATTTGCGATTATTTTGAAGTTGATAATGAAACTATCTTTTCTCGATAGCTGACATTCAATAACACCTTACATAAGCGGTTTGGCAGTGCTCTTCTGACAAATCCGTCTTAATGTTTTTGGTACGCCCAGCATGGGCGTGAACTAATGAGGTGAAAGTCCTCTTAGGAAAGTCACCGTTTATTTAACTTGATTGTTATTAAACGATAACTACTAGCGAATGGCAAGGGCAACACCGCGAAGGATTGTCTGAAGGAAGCCGGACGCAAAACTGCGAGCTGATGAACAAGAACATCATATGAGGCGTAGGCTGGAGGCGAGATAGCCAAAGATATCGAAGCCATGTGATTTAACGGCCACCGTAAATGATGCAGCAGTGCAGGGAAAGTTCACGTCCTTATTTTGGGTTGGACCGGCTTCCGGAGATCTGCTTAACAAGCAATCGGTAAATAACCAGTCAGGCTCTGGTATACAAGTGCCTTGGTCTTTGAGTCTCATCAACTCAAAGGAGCGAATTTGATGAAAACCGATAGCGCTTTTAGGGGCAACCTTGAAAGTGATTGAGCAGAAGTCAGCAGACGGCATAGTAGCCAAACACCCATCGTAATGGTTGGGACACGGTGAAGGCCTGAACCTGAAAATCAATTAGGAGCCTGTGCAGCTCACTTGTTTTGTATCCGACCGGACTTAGAAACAGTGGCGCAAAATCAGAAGCCATAATTGGAGCATGAAGGAGCTAATCGGCCATCATGCTTTAACCGTTTTCAGGAAACGCCCTGTGCGGAGCCGCATGCAGGGTGTTGTGGGGGCTGGAGGTTAGAAACCTCTGGTTACCCGATTTATGTGACGGTCTACTTGTCCCTTGCATTTTTCATCCTGATACCGAGCGCAATAGCCTTCTCAATTGACTCTTGAGATGGCGGAGCTATAGGGTAATCGGGCAACTTAAATTTTTGCTGCATATTCGCATATGTTTCAATACCTAAATAGTCCGGATGTAAATCGGGGTGCCTGTTTCCTATCTCATCTCGGAAGTTATAAAATCCAGTTAGAAAGTCTTTTACAAACGGAGAGAATTCCTTCCTTTCTTTTAAATCTTCAATTTTTGATAGTTCCACAAAGAGCTTGTCCAATCCAACGGACATAAACGCAGAAGCTTCTAGGATTTTCTCTGCGGTTTTTACTTCCATAAATTACACTCTTTAGTTACATAACGAGGCTGTAGAATTTCTATTTCGGTTAAAACTCCCATTTTTTTGATCTCCTATATGTCTCTGTAAAAGACGAACTAGACTAAAGCAATGCATTTGCTACCCCTTATTTCAACATGAAATATGAGAAACTGAGTAATTCTACAACCTCAACGCCTAAATAACAGGCTAAGTAATGGTTGGCTAAAATGTGAAACGAAGTGGAACGCAGCCAACTGTTACGTGTCCTTGTTTATTTTCTTATAGTTGAACTTTATTCTTGATCAGTTTTTTTAAATTTAGTTTTGAATATTAACTTTGCTAAAGAGTATCCAGACTTACAAGTTGCAAAAAACCAAATCAGTATTACGATTCCAACCCATCCAAGATCTCCGTGAATACCTTGAACATTTGTTGCCCCTAACAACACCCCGAACGCAACCAATGGAAGTAATACAAGTCCTATAACTCCAGAAAAAAACGCACCCTTTTCTTCAGAACTTTTATAATTTCTAAAAGAATAAATAGAGTAGACATTTATTAAAACAGTCAAAACAATTATTGGCCGAATCATTTAAAAACTCCTTTTTTAAATTTGATGAATAATGTGATTGTTCTGCTAACAACTTATTATGAAGACTTCATAGTAACAACGGGCTGTCGTCATTTTGTAAACTCTCCATACTTATTTATTATCAATAGCTTACCCTCTTTTTGATAATAATTTCCACCACTTTTTCTGCGGTTACTATGAATTCATTGTAACCGCGCACACTGTTTCTTCATAAATTGACATAAAACAATAGCCTAAAGCAAGTAAGTTAACAAATCACTGTTGTTACAATGAATTCATAGTAACAACAGGAATTGAATTAACCTTAACCCCTGTCTTATATAGCCTGTAGCTTTATCTCCATCTTTGTAGAATATGTGTTGCTGAGCATTTTCAGTAACCACACCATACAAAAAAGGAGTCAATGATGGCTGATTCACCATTTTTAGAAAGTATTCGACATGTCCAAAGTTATCAATTAAGGACACTTCTCTAGTGTTAGTAACTAATAACCATTTTTGCATCGCCTTTAAAAACCGACGCCGCGTTTGGTGAACTTTTTATGAAATAATCGAGTTAGGGTGGTACGTGCAGGGAGAAATAAAAGGCGCTCGCTAGAACGAGCGCAAGTAGTAATAAGCGTTTACGCTCTGCTCTTATTTGTCATCATCTTTTTTCAAACGTTCTGTCATGCCCAAATCGAATTCAGGCATCGCAGTGCTACGCGTAGCGTCAACGCTTTGGACAAATTAACACTATAGACTAGCCTCTGTGACAGCTGCATTTGCGAATAGTTTTGTGGTTACTCATTTGTTGTATTGAAGAAATTTGCGAAATATTTGTCGTTGGTGTGAGTAAGTAAACTGGCCTTTGGTGCTGAAATCTTGATAGTGAGATTCAAAAGGCTATGCCTCAACATATAGCATGTTCAAGCATCATTGTGTTTTTCGTGTGTCATGCGCCAAAGTTGAAATGAGTGTAGGACGAATTAACGCTATGTACTACCCTTCGTCACAGCCCACTTTTAGAATGGCTAGATGTTTTTTGCGAGAATGTTCTGGTAGTTTTTACTGATGTGACAGGTTGCAATTTTTGGTCTTGTTAGACCTTTGGTACAGCAATATTGGAAATTGAGTGCAGGCTCTCCTACCATGAGATTGTATATTTCTTAGTATCTTGTGTTTTGCTTGTTGTCTATACCCCAAAATTGAAGTCGCGTTGAATAGTGAACTCGTTTGCTTGCTGTTCGCCAGGTGGTGCACGCAAAGGTGGTATCTAGATAAACTTAAGGCCTTCTATGATGAAGGTGTTAATCCGACACCGACACCGACACCAGGAGCAGAGCTCCGAGATGTTAATAATTAAATTTTTGGCGATTCAGAAACTAGAACAAACTTGTTTAAAAATTTGAAATAAGAGAAATCTAAATGATCTAGTGTAAGTCCGTTCGACTTTATTTAGGTTCACGACAATGAATAGTTGTTATTTAGTGTGTAACATTACAAGAGTCTTACGCTAGTCTATGTTTCACTAGTCATTCATATTATAATTTTTCACGGTAATGGATAAAACATTGGCTTTAATAAAGGTCTACTTGAGGATACGTGAAAAATATAGCAATAATTATTGATTCTTTTTCTGGTGGCGGCGCTGAACGGGTAATGTTGTCACTTGCTCAAGAGATGATGAAACTCGGCAACAACGTTACGTTTTTTGCTCTCAAATCAGAGACCGCTCACATTATCCCTAAAGAAATAAAAGTCGAGTTCCCGCTTCAAAATGAGAAAGGTTCGGTTCGGGGGTGGTTCAATGGGCCTAGACTCGCGGCTAAACTTAAGGCATCAGTAGAAGCAATAGAAGCTAAAGGTCGATCATTTGATATTGTGTTAGTTAACTTGCATGAGAGCTATCGTCTAGCACATTTGTGTGACTTTACGAATTGTCATTACATAATTCATAACTCGTTTGAAAAAGAACTCCAGCGTGAAAAACTAATGGGGCCAAGTAAGTATTTTTATATGCGGCGTATCGTAAAGAGTATGAGCGGGAAAAAACTAATTGCAGTTTCAAAAGGGGTTACTAACGAAATATTATCAAGCTCTTTTTGTAAACCCAAGTCGGTTATCACTATTTACAACCCTTTTGACATTGAAAGTATCGTTGCAATGGCTAACCAGCCGATTGAGTGCGACGTTCCAGAGAAATACATTGTTCATGTAGGCAGAGCTGCTAAAGCAAAGCGTCACGATATTCTATTCGAAGCATTAAAGTCGGTAGATCCAAAAGTTAAATTAGTTTGCTTGAGCGGAAGTACTAAAAAATTAAGAAAATTGAGTAAGCGCACTGGTATCGAAGATAGAGTCATTTTGCCAGGATTCACGACTAATCCTTATCCGTGGATAAAGAAAGCAGAAGTACTGGTATTAAGTTCTGATTTTGAAGGCTTACCGACAGTACTTATTGAAGCAATAACTTGCGGAACGAAAGTAGTGTCAACAGCATGCCCCCATGGACCTGACGAAATACTACTTGGTGAATTAGCTCAGTTTCTGGTTCCAACACAAAGCCCTTTAAAGTTGGGTGCCGCTATCAATAAAGCACTGGTCAGTGATATCGACCTGTCTGGGGCCGACATATTAAGTAAAGTCAAAGCAGTTGATATAGCGAATTCTTATTTATCATTATGTTAAGTCTAGTCATACAGCGACGATATCACGACAACTAAAGCATAGTGAGTTTCTTGTTCAAGAACTTCGAAAGAAATGCGGTGTCCTAATGATAAGAGTGCTGTAACTGATATTTCCCCATAAAAATGGACACTAATTAAGAACATTCCCTTCAGTTGTCTAAGACAAGTTCGGGCAGATTCCGGACGTTGCGGTTTTCTTTTATTTTACATCATTTGAGTTAAAAGGTGATGAACTTTACGATGGTATACGGAGTGACTTTACGATTATTTAGAAGTTGATAATTAAACTACCTTTTCTCGATAGCTGACGTTCAGTAACACTTTTGACAAGCGGTTTGGCAACGCTATTGTGATAAATCGATCTTTATCATGTTGTTATACGTTGCGACGTGAGTGATCATTATCTGGCTCCACAATATCATTCTTAAGCACGAGTACGACAAGATAAATAAGTGCTAATGGGGGAACTAAACCTAAAAAGAAACCCAGAATTGACACTAAAATAGGCGAAGTTGTTTTTCGTTTACCTAAATTAAATGAAACGACAGCAACAACTATCGCAAAAGATGGCAGAACTAATTGTCCTATTAATGTCGCGTTCATCTATAAACTCCTTTTTAAATTACGTACAAAGCCCATTTAAGGGGCTGGAAATGGTTTACTAAAATGTGTAGCGAAGCGAAACTGAGCAAACTGTTTGCAGTCGCGCTCTACATTCTTATTATATGCTTACAGGTAAAAGTGAACAAGCTTAAAAATAATCACCAAAAGTAGTATCATTTTTTAACTCATCAATTCCATCCCCTCCTTTTTGTAATTCAGCTGTGATGCGATTTGCATCAGCATTATATTTACTCGAGGGATTTAACATGTATTTAGTAGTGTCACCAACTTTTCAAAAAAAAGCAGGGTTGCCATTTAAGAACTTACGAATAACCGAGCTGACAGATGGTACCTTTTGGGATAGCATTAAGCAGGTACAACCTTTATCTCCAACATTTGCTATTGATTCAACTATTATGATTTTTTTACTGAGATTCATATGAAAACTCCTCCATGTGATTAAGGATATAACGTCAAGTTAACGGGCGCAAACATGGCGCGCATAATAGCCAAAGGCACAACATTTTGTGTCCTAGCGAGTGAGGGCGAGGGAGTTAAACGCTTTGTCATATTGTATTTTTCAATACTGCCTCTGTTCTTGAAAGTGGCTCACTTGCTATGCGCTGTAACTGTAATCCAAAAGTATTAATTGCCTGCGGTTCTATTTTTAAATCAAAATTCACTCTATAGTTTTCATTTCTGGTGTTTGAAAAGCTTTCTATGTGAGCAATAGTTATTGCAAATAAGGTATGGCCTGAGTTGTCAGTACACATTCCTAAAATGGAAAGATAGGAAAGGTCTGGTTTACTCCTAGTTGCGAATTCAAATGTGTCGCGCACTGAAGTAGGAAATGTCTCAAGTATCCGTCCCAATTCTGTTATCTGTTTTCTGGTCGTGTAGCATTCGGCTTCACCCGCAAAACTGCCATTGCTGCCATAAATACGGATTTCAAAAAGATCTTCATCTTCCCAAATAGAAGAAATTACGAGTTTACTTTCCATGTTACTCCTGCAATATAACGCCTCATTAAGAGGAAATTTATAGTTGGCTAAAATGTTGATCTCAATGAAAACAGCCAACTGTAAATTTCATCTTAATGACTTGTTAGGGCTACTTAGCCCACTGAAATATCAGCAAAAAAGTGACTGTTAAAGCACACCACAAAATAGCATTTCTAAACATACCGGCCTTACCCATTCCTTTAGTTTTTTTGCCATCTTCGATCTTCTGCTTAAATTCAGGAAAAAGCTCTTCAACAACCAATTCATTATCTAAAAATGCTTGAGTTGACCAAGCCTTTGAAGATAGAGAAACAACAATTTCAATTATTCCTTCTTCTGTATCAAATGCTAAACGATCATTAAATTTGAAATTCCACCGTTTTTTAAGAAGTTCGTCATTAAAATAATACTTTTCAGAACCAAACATTGAGAAGTCTACTTTAAACTCTTTTCCTTTAACGTCGAATGATGCTTCTATACTTTATTGTAACCCTAACGCTTTGCAAAGGGGCAAATGCGAACGTTGTTGGGCGAAGCCCAGTGAGTATTTGTCCCAGCCGCGCTTTTTGCAGCGAACTTAGGCAACTTGTTATGTATCTATTGCTTCCCAATGCTAACCCTATGATTTTTGTGACTTTCGGCAACCATTTGAGGTATTTCACAATGGCCGGAGAAATCAATTGACTCTTCTGCCGGCAGGCTATTTTCTAGTGATTTTTTGCACTGGTATATAGGGGATAAGGACTCTTTAATGAGGGGATGCTCACCGTAAAGGTCAATAATTAGTTGAACTTTATCAAGCGAGTCAGTCCCAGAGTTATAGAGTGTTCCCGTATATTTCAAATTAAAGCCTTCAACTGTAACCTCGGATTCAATCACCCGAACTGAAACATACCTTTTGTCACCTGTATACCTGCCATCAGCCGAGAAAATCATAACAGTTGGCTTTTTTCTTGCTGATGAGTAAACCCCGTAATTAGGAATGAAATAGAAATAAAAGCCAATATTATTTTTAATTTATGCAAGTTCATATTAAGACACATAACACCCCGCATAGAGGGCAAGTTTATGGATGCAGCTTTTGAACAACGCGAAATGCGGCCGTGTAATTTTCCTTGCGAGCGCAGCGAGTGCGTTGATGTGATTGTTATGTTGCCCAATGTAATTACGCTTTTGATTAAACAATTGATGCCTCCTTTCGTTAACCATCTAGGTTGAATCGTACTTGTTTGACGCTGATACAGCAACTGATGGTTAGTAGCGAAAACCAAACAACAAATGCACGCGCACCCGAAAATATTTATTTTAAAATACCAGAGAGTTACTCTTGAAAGAAAGAACGAGCATGCACTGAACTTTCGCGACGGCAACACATGTCATTTAGCGGAAACCAAACAACATATGCTCGCGAACATGGAAGCGGTTATCCACATTGAGATGGACTTCCGGTTTGAGCCTTAGAGCCAGCTTTAACGTTAATGGGGCAGCGCGAATAGACATGATGCACTCGCGCACCCGAACTGACCGTCTAACAAAAAAATATACTTACGTGCTACTCCGTTTCTTTTTCCGATTAAATAGCTTTAACCAAAACGCTCCTTCAAAAAGAAAACCCAAAATAATGAAAATAAACATGCCTGTTGAGTTGCCATAACTATAGAAACTAATAGCAATGAAAATTAATACTAAAAGAACGTGTCCGTCGTTAATAGCACACATAGTCTACGCTCAGGATTTGCTCAATAATAAGGTTTTCAACCAAAAAAACCTAATATGACTATACGCACAAAAGAAGATTAGCGAGCAATAATGGAGCTGCATACCGCATTCTCAGGTACGACTAAACAATTCTGCCTCGAACACACTATCCCCCAACAAAGTTTTTACGCCCGCCGCCATTCAATAGGTTTGTCTAAACCAAGCACGACTAAACGCACCAGCAGTGTAGTCAAAAATGAAGCTAAATTCATAAAAGCACAACTCCCCGTACCCGCCAGTACAATTGTATTACAAACCCACCATGCACAATTGTCGTTATCTACACAATGTGATCCGCTATGGTTAGCGGCCTTGCTAAAAGGGCTGGCTGTATGAGAATATTCGTTGACCCAAGTGCTGTGTATTTGTATCCAAAGACTGTCGATTTTAGACGGCAATGTAACGGGTTAGTATTAATCGTTGAGCAAGAGCTTGATGTGCCGTTGATGTCGGGTGCATTGTTTGTCTTCACCAACCGCACCCGTAAGCGCCTTAAAATTCTTTACTGGGATAACACTGGATTAGCCATGTGGAGTAAGCGTTTGGAAAAAGACATGTTTAAGTGGCCTAGCAGTAAGCAAGCCGCCATCAGCTTGACCGAGCAGCAACTTAATAGTCTTCTAGGGGGCTTTGCTATACACGGCCATCAGCCCCTATTTTATGCCTCTGCTGGCTTATAACATCTGATCATAAGTAGGATTTATTGATCACGATTTAGTCTACGTAAAAACAACATCTTAGCCCTATGTTACGGTAAAATACAGGCTATGAAATTGAATTCAGAGCACGCCACTAAAAAGATAGAATTGCTCATGCAAAAGCATGCTGAGCAAGGCTTGTCTGCATCTGAAAAAGACACGTTAATTGCCTTGCAGACAGTACATTTAGGCTTTTTAGAGGAGCAGTTCCGCTTAGCCAAACACAAACTCTTTGCCAGCCAAAACGAAGCTCACCCTGGGCAAGGCGACTTGTTCAATGAAGTAGAAGAAATCGCTGAGCTTGAACAAGTAAAAGCTGATAGTGAATATGCACCAGAGCAACAGAAAAAGAAGCGTAAACGCAATACTAAGCCCTTTGCTGAGCACATTACACGTGAAGTTATTGTTCATGATATTGATGAAGCCGATAAGGTATGCAACTGTTGCCAAGGCGAGATGCACTGTATGGGTAAAGACGTGACTGAGAAGTTGGTGTTTGTGCCGGCTACAACGAAATCGCCAAGAAGTTATTTTTAAACAATTAGGCATTCAGTTAAGTCGCCAAACCATGTCGGATTGGCTGATTAAAATTGCTAATGTATTACATCCAGTGCTGTATGAATATTGGCAAAAAATACTGCTGCAACAAGAGGTCATTAAAGCAGATGAAACACCGCTAAAAGTCATAAGCGATGACAGGATAAATTCCTACATGTGGGTATACAGTAGCGGAGCGGATTCGCCTGCGGGTAATATCTGCGGTGACAGTGCGCCTAACATCGTCTTGTATGATGACCAACCTTCACGGGCAGGCAGGTGTGCAGTGGACTTCTTACAAAATGACGACGACCAGCATTACTCAGGCTATTTACAAGTAGATGGCTACGCAGATTACCATCAATCGCATGCCACCCTTGTGGTGTGCATGGCGCACATTCGCCGTAAATTCAAAGAAGCTCAAACAGCGCAAAGCAAAACGAGTAAAAAAACAGGCAAAGCAGATTGGGCACTGAATCACATTCAAAAACTGTATCGTATTGAGACACAGATAAAAGGCTTGCCCGTTGACGAGCGCTACCGCATTGGACAAGAACAGTCAGTGCCTTTACTTAACCAATTTAAAATATGGTTAGATAAGTCTGCGTCCAATGTACTGCCAGAAAGCCTGCTTGGGAAAGCACTCAATTATGCGCTAAATCAATGGCAAAAGGCCATTCGGTATTGTGATGATGGCCGCTTAGATATCGACAATAACAGAAGTGAAAGAGCAATAAAGCCGTTCGTGATGGGCAGGCGTGCTTGGTTATTTAGTCAAACGGCAAGGGGCGCAAATGCCAGTGCGACACTTTACTCTATTGTTCAAAGCGCCAAGGCCAATGGCCTTGTTCCATACGATTACTTAATGCACGTGATGAACGAAATCATGGCGGGAAACACAGATCCAGAACAACTGCTGCCTTGGAAAGTCAATTTAGGCTAGTGTAGTGCTAACGACGGACACCAATAATTGAATCATAAAGCTAATTTGATCGATCATCATTATTGAAAACTGTATCAATAATAGAACTCATTTCAGTAAACCATGGATTGTAAGTTAATCGTGCATAGATCTTGTCTTTTTCTTTATAACCGAAAGCTGAATACCAGATCTCTTTTTTACTCGCGCAAAGCCTGCCAATACGAGAGTTAGAACTCTCATCGCATATCCTATAGTTAGCATTAATACCGTAATGATTATTGTTTGGAGCGAATAGGACACTCATATGTGAAAAATTGCTAATTCTACTTTTTGGTAAATAGTCATCTAGAATGATAATTCGCTTATCGGAGCTTTGGGTATCTTTGCCAAACCAAAGTAGTCGACTGCTCGGATGGGTGAATCTTTGTTCAAATAATGTTAATACTTGATTGGTATCTATTACATTATCTTTTTCACTAACTACCATAAAGGTAGGTCTATCAAAAAATTTTATTGCCAAATCTTCAGTGACTTGCTCACTAGTATAATTAAATTGAACAGCAGCATTATTTGGGACAACATCATATTTGGCAAAGTTATTTGCTTTTTTCGTTTTATGAAACGGCCATGGGTTTAACGCATTCAATAAATGGGATAATTTGCTAACACCTGAACGGTGTCGAAATGCAGGTGAAAATAAAATTAGGCCCTTAATACTTTCGTCACGAATAGCTAAAGTAGTTACCAAATTAGCGCCAGTAGAAAAGCCTCCTAAATATAGATGGTCAACTTCTTTAGTAAACATAGCAACTTGGCTGTTGATAATGTTTTTCCATTCCTCAATTGTAGTCGATATAAGATCTGCCGGCTTTGAGCCATGTCCAGGTAAAAGTAACACTCTTACTTGAAACCCTTGCTCTGATAATTCATTTGCAATATCAATAAAAGAATAGGGTGAATCACCTAGACCATGAACAAGGATGATGCCACGACTCAATTCACCCTTATTATTTGTTTTAATTTCAAAGGGAGTATTGGCTAAGAGCTCTTGTTCTTTATTATTAGTCACAAACTCACGGTTTGCCGAAAGCCAGCGCTTGGTTAACTTAATATATGCATCAAAACTAAGATAGTCAGTGGGTAACTTTGTTGATGACTCTTTGTATAGAGCATGATCCGGAGGCGTAAAGGATACAAGTAAATAACCTAATCCAATAATGGAAAAGCTAAAAACAATCGTAACAATTAGTAAGATTTTTTTCATTAAATTCATCAATATAAATGTATAACTAAATATTAATTTGTCGTATTTTAAATTACTATATCGATGATATCATTAAGGAACAACTCGAAGCTTGTCCTTATCTTGTTTAAATACAATAAATAGTGACTAATTTAAATAGGATGATTCAATCAATATGCAGTCGTTTTGTTAATGTGAGTCACGGTAGACTTTAAACAAAACAAACACTCCAGAAGCAAAGCAGGATAAAAAGCGCGTTTAATGAGGTGAAAAATATTATATCGGGCGCTACACCAAAGAAAACAATAGGCATGCCACCAAGCTTACAAATTGCATCGGAGCGTATAAGTAAGCAGAAAAGGACGATAGAGCGCTTGGAAACTGAAAATAATCAGTTGTTAGAGCAGTTGAATGAACCCTTAGTTAGCAAGCGTCAGTAAATAACTCGCACTCGGCTTAAGAAATTGGGCTAAATTGGTAGCCAAAACTGCTTGACCACCTCAAGCCCACCATTTCTTTGAACAAAGCTGCTCGCTCTTCTGGGCAGAGCATTCACTCCTTTTTATTCGTTTTTGAACCCAATAGAAATTGATATTTCTTGAATTACAACTAAAGTTACTTAATTAATGACTCATTAATGAATAACACTAAAGTAGAATCATGTTCTAGTCGCGGAAACCTTTAAATGAATGGAAGCTATTTAATTTAAGTCATCTAAATCGGCTTCTCTTCCTTGAACTATTTTTTTATATAAATCTGGACGTTCTAGTTCTAGTATTCGCAATCGTTGAGTATGGCTAAATTTAATTTCTTTACCGAGGGCAATAAGTTTTTGTGCAAATTTTACATAAGAGTTGTCATTAGCATTAATTTTCCCAAGTGCTATATCCAGAGAGTCCTCTCCTTCTGATGGAGATTCACCAGCATCAATTCCTTTTTCTATAAGTCGTTCAAAGACTTCAAACGACCCCGACCGCGTAGCAATAACCAATGGATTAAAAATGGCAGTATTTTTTGTTTTTTCTAGAAGCTCAACTAGAGCCGGTAAGTTAAGGATATCTACATTATTCGCTTGAATTGCTAGGCTTAAAATACTTACAGAAACTGGGGCACCTTTGTCAATTAATCTCTGCGCGCTATCAGCGGTGCTATTTCGTTGAATGTGATGAAATAACTCAAGATACAACTTCGCATTGGGATCTAAATTCCCTAAGTCATCTAACTCTACCTCAATTTCATCCCAATTTTGGGCTCTGGACGTTGCGACTAAACTTAAATAGTGAACACCTCGATCACTTCCAAACAACTCATTATAAAACCTTTCCTGTTCCTCCAATCTTATTCTTGCAATGAAATAATTTAGTTGAGCTTTCGCTATGATCGAATCAAGTTTAGAGAGCATTTGAAATGCTTCAGCAAAGGAAATTTCACCTAGCCGATGCTGAGCAAGAATGTTGTCTGCGTCTTCACTCCTAAGTTTTCTTATTTCGAATATTTTCTTACGCGTTATCTCCTCCCAGCCATACAAATTAGCAACGACGTTAACGAAAAAATCCCTTTTACATATAGATAGAATCTCATGGACTCCTTGTTCATATTCAATCACTTTTTTCAACTGCGTAAATAACTCAAAGCTTAAGTCTTCAGCAATTTTCACTTCCGATAACGTCACTCTATTATTGACAAATACCGCCCGGTTGGTGAGAGAAAGCAACTTTATTGCTTCATAATTATCAAGATTTGTTACCCCAACTCCAAGATTGATAAAGCTACTAAGGATAGATTTGGTTGTAGGATCTAAATCTTGCGTTTGGAATGTGCTTTTTCTTGATAGTTGATTAGCGACGATTAAATCCAGAGAAGACCCCAACTCTACATCTATGTATGGGTCAGAATTTGTTTTTGCCCAAAATAGACTAGTGCTAAAATTACTAAAATATGCAGCGAGCGAACTGAGAGAATAATGGTGAGTATCCATCTTAATAGTTACGGCGGTGTTTAACTTTTTTAGCTCCAATAACAAAGAAAGCTTATCTTGAGATACTCCGACTGCACTAGCGTTTGCAAGTGTGTATACATTTATTGGATATCCAACTTCCACAAACACGTTTATAAGCTGTTTCGCAAAAACTACATTTGTTCGATTCAGCAGCGTTACAAGTAAAGACTGAGATTGCTTTGTAAAAAATTCACTCGCGTTTGGATTGGATCGTACTAGGCGTTGAAGGTTATTCTCAATATCAGAGCGCATTTCTTTATCTGTGAAAACCTCAAAGCTGCCTAACGTCTTATTGTCGACTAAAATAGCGCCTTCAATTTGCCCTTTAATTGGATATTCAATATCGAAAGGCTTTAAAATATGACGATTAAATTGATTATAACTTTGGAATTTTGAGTATATTTGTGTAACGTTCGGGTGAATATATTGAAAACCCAGATTATTCGCAATTAGATCTTTTGACTCGAGAGACAATTGATTGTTATTCGCGACACTTTCATTATAAAAATTTAATAAAGCTAATTTCACAGCACTGGGATTTTGAATATAGCCAATTCGTTTTTGAGTTCGTATGCCGTCGAAAGACATTTGTCGTGGGAAAAGATTGCAACTATTTGCTTCAATACCTATATAGCTTGTTAAGCCACTCTTGTTTTCATTTACGGATTCTTTTTCAAGAATAGAATACAAGTTTGGGGAGTCGAAATTCATAGCATTTGTGACTGTGCCATTATCATGCTTAATAGACGTAAAAAAAACAAACATACTGACAACGATAACTAATAATGCGAGCGACCAAAAGGTGACGTATCTCATATATTTTCAAAATTCCGTTTGCTATTCATATTCCCACGTACTAAACAGACTAATACAAAAGCCGCAATGCAGGAGTATAAGGAGAATTAAAGCTATTTACTACCCACAGTAACAGCTGTATTTTTGATTAGGTTTGTTTAAATGTTCGGTTGGGGACGCTTTGCATGGCATGTGAGCTTTCAAACTCCTGCTTAGATAGGCCATTGGTACAAAAAATTGTTGATCAGCATGTCAAAGCTCCTACCATGAAGTAATCTATTTCTGTGTATTGTATGTTGACTTGTTGTCTATGCACCAAAGTTGAAGTCGCGTTGGATTTTGAAGTCGTTTGCGTGCTGTTCGTCAGGTGGTGCACGCAAAGGTGGTAATATCGGTGTTTGTTTAGAACGGGGGTAATTTTTATCTAAATGTGCCAGTATTTTTGAATAACACCAGTGTCTATGATGCATGCAATTATTGTGACATTGTGTTTTGACATTTTTCACACTCGGTAATATTAATGTTGAATACCCGCTTTAGCCGCTGAGCAGTCCCTGCTAGCCAACTCACCGCTCTGGCTTGATAAGGTTTATCAAACTGCTTATTTTCTTCATTGGCCAGTTTAGGACTATTTTTGCCTCGTTGTGACGCAGTCACTTGTGCTCGCAGGTTGCTGTCTGGCGCGAATACTCCGAACTAGCGGGTAATCCGAATCGGGTTAAATTGAGTCGCGGTGGTGGAATAAGGGCAGCTAATTTGCCGATAAAATCGATGGGGCTAAAGAATACACCCGCGTGAAGCGAAAAACCTGAAGTATTGGCCAACTGCCCATATTCACCCTCGGTGCTTGCAGGTAAGGTTTGTAGCGTAAATACTTTTTGCCCTTGTTGAGGCCCCATTGCAATGCGATAGCTAACAGAATGATGATGCCGTACTATCTTGAATGACCGCTTCCAAGAATGACAACTCAAAATTTCAATATGACCGGTTGAACATGCACCGTATTTGAGACCGTCACCAAATTATATTGCAAGCTCCGTTTCGGGCACTAAGTGTTAGTTGAGAAAGAACTCTGCATTTGGCCATATACTCCAAATTCAGACGTAGAGTGGCATCTGTCAAATTCGAAGACGTCTATGTTGGGAATAACTGAGCTATTAATAAAAGCTGAGGAATCGACTCATTGTATTTATAAAACCGTTTGTATCTATTTAGAATCAAAAAACAAGGAAATTTCAACTAATATAAATAGGAAATCTAGCACCCAACTTGTCTCCATTTACCATCCCATAAAACAACTTATGCGACCTGCCCCGCAGCCCAACCGCGAGAACAAGCCCACTGTAATTAGATTATATTCCGTCATCACAGTCGCTATGTTTGAGTCCAGCGATGTGTCCAAAACCACTGTTGGTCAATTCTAATAATTTATCCAGCAGGGGCTTAAATGTTAAACGTTCATCTGTATCAAGAAAAACACACTAGACTCGCACTACAACGCTATAAAACCGTATATGGGGCTCACCTATAATCACTGGATCGCTGGCAGAGGTATCATACAGTAAGGTTTTTATAA